>CAZYBO010000003.1:0-320894 GCA_964645205.1 uncultured Rickettsiales bacterium | reverse complement strand
TCAGGCGCAGCATCGGGAGCGGCATCAGGCGCAGCATCGGGAGCGGCATCAGGCGCAGCATCGGGAGCGGCGTCAGGCGCAGCATCGGGAGCGGCGTCAGGTGCAGCATCGGGAGCAGCGTCAGGTGCAGCATCGGGAGCAGCGTCAGGCGCAGCATCGGGAGCGGCATCAGGCGCAGCATCAGGCGCAGCATCGGGAGCGGCGTCAGGTGCAGCATCAGGCGCAGCATCGGGTGCCATGTCAGGCGCAGCGTCTGCCGGGTGGCCGCAATCGCCCACACCGTTTACGGTCGCGCAAGGCGTTACCGTGCTGCCTTCTTCACCTTCATGGAATTTACGGCCGCCAAGTTCGGTCTGAACGGCGACGTCGAAGAAATTTTCACCATCGAGGATGACGGCGTCGTTGTCATATACGCCGTTGCTCTTGGCGCTGACATTGATTGAGCCATCGTACAGGGCAAAGTTGGAGTTATCGCCGTTGGCGGTCACAGTCGCCTGACGGTCAATATTCACGAGTGATTCATAGCTGGTATTGAATACATCAGCGCGGATTTCGATATGACCGCCATGATCGGAGGTGCCTTTTGCGTACAGGCTCACCTTACCGCTCTTGCCAGCATCCTTGCCGCCCACGCCGGGGCCGCTGATGAGGATGGCGCTATCTTCGATCGTGGTGTTCGTAGCTTTGGCGAGAATAGTGATGTCACCTGCTTCAGCGGAACCATTGCCCGTGTTCAGGGTGGTTTGGCCTTTGTCGCCGCTGAGGAGAATCACGTTGTCGTATACGGCGTTCATTACGTCGGCGCTGACGATGATGTTACCGCTGGCAACCGTATTTTCCTTGCTGCTGGCGTTGAGCGTAGAGCCATCGCTGATCTGGATTGCGTTTGCAAGATCGCCGCCGAGCACCGGATTGGTAACGGCATAGGAAATCAGGTCGTCGCCACCCGGGGCGATGCTGACCTGAAAGGTCTGGCCAGCGCCGATGGCAATGTTGCTGATCTTGTCGTTGCCGGATACTTTGCCGCTCTGTGCTTTGAGCGTGCTGCCTTCGTCGATTACGACGCGCTGACCCTGCAGGATGATTTCACGGCCGGTGCCTACTTCAAGCGAGGCGGCGGTTACGTGGATCGTGGCATTGATGACGTCTGCCTGATCGAAGGTGAAATTGTTCGAGCCGCCCATGAACCCAGCGGTGTCGCTGATGCCGCGGGTGCTGACGATGAGGCCGCCCTGCGCGTTCACGCTGGAGTTTTTGCCGAAGGTGAAGCCCTTGTTGTTCACGAGGATCACGCGGCCGTTAGCGGTCATGCTGCCCAGGAAGTTCGTAGCGTCGCCCGAGATGCGGTTCAGGGCGATAGAGCTGCCATCAGGCTGGAAGAATTTGACGTTTTCAGCGCCGGTCGTGTCGAAGCTGTTCCAGTCGATGACAACACGCGACGTGCTCTGGTTGATACATGCGGTCGCCGCGCAGCCTACGGAGAAGCTCTTTACAGTGGCGGTGCCGGCCGTGGCGATATTGGTGGTGCCGGGAGTGGTGTTGGCTATGGTGGTTACGGGAGCGGCCATCGCAGCGCTCGGGATGACCATAGCGGCGATGAGTGCGGTGAAGCTGGTAACTGCCCTGTTGGTAAGGACGGTCGACGTATGCAGGAAGTTGTGCTGCTTGCTTACTGCCGTGTGTGCAGGTGCGGCCGCTTTCTTATGTTGTACTGGCTTTGACATAGTTTACTCCACCGTTGCTCGTTGCTTTGTTTGCTATAAAGCCTCCCCTTTATGCACGAAGTGACGTGCGCGCGGGGGAGGCCATGAACCGTTAAGATTTGGTTAACTATATACGATCAACGCAGACAGTCAAGCCAATTTTAACTAAAAATTAATAATATCAATACAAAAATATCCTGTTGATATGCAATGTTAAATTTTCTAGAAACGCCCCGTTACGCTGAAAAACAGGCGCGGGGAATGCGCGTGACCGCCCTGATTATTAGCGGGTTTGGTCAGGGGGACGCCCCACTCAAGGTTACCCGACAGGTTTTCCGAGAAATTGGTGCGCACACCGGCGCCTGCCGATGCCAGGCTCTGCTTGTCGTTACCGCCTGCGCCCGCATCGCGGGTCCATACGCGGCCGATATGGTAGAAGCCGTATACCTGATAGGAATCCATCAACGGATCGGTCAGTGCCTGACCGAAGCGAAGTTCGACTTTACCGGCTACGCCATGATCGCCGCTAAGTTCCGCAGGGTCGTAACCGCTGCCGAAAACCGGGCCACCGATGGAGAATTGTTCAGCCGCCAGCAATTTGTCGAAGGAATATTGCGCGCTGGTCGAACCATACAGCGAGAAGCTGCCGGGCAGACTTTGCGTGCGGGAAATATCCGCATTGATCTTGGTGAAGTCGGCGCTGCCGTCGGAGCGCGAACGGTCTGTGCCTTTGTCGGTGGCATTAAAAATGTCGAGACCCTGACTGATTTCCGCATCGAACAGGTTCACGCCAAGCAACGCATCCGCAAAGTCGTAGCTGCCGCCGACGCGGAACACGCGCAGGCGATCTTCGTTGAGGTCAACGGTGCTGAATACGTCGGTGCTGGTGTTGCGCACGTCGAACATCGCGCGGCCGACAAGGTTTTCCTGACGGCTGCGTTCAAACGGGTGCAGCACTTTCGCCTGGAAGAATACAGCGTCGGAGCGCACGTCGAGCACTTTCAGGCTGTCGCCGGGTTCGCTGTGGCTGTACGAACCGGTGACGGTTACGCGCGTGCCTTCGTTGCCGATCTGTTCTTCATGCTGAAGGTCGATGAAGCGCAACTCTTTCGTCGGGCTGGTGGTGACGGCGCGCACGATGGTGCGGTCGTACATACCGAAGAGGGAGTTGGCTGCCAGCGTAGCGGTGTGCTGGAAGGGGCCTACGAATTTGCTGCCGCGATTGTCAAACGTGTAGGAAGCCTCATAGGTTTTATGGGTAAGGTTGATCACGAGATCGGCCGCACCCTGCTTGGTGGACGGACGCACAAGACCCTTAGCGGTCGCACCCGGGAGATCGTCGATCAGCAGAAGATAGCGTTCCATGTCAGTGGTGCGGATCGGGCGCTGCTTCTTGATTTGGTCGCCGAAGCTCTGCACGATATTGCGGTAACCGTCTTTCAGTTCGCCCTCGATGATCACATCGTTGATATAACCTTCAACAACGCGGATCTTAAGTGTGCCGTCTTTGATTTCCTGCGGCGGGATGATTGCTTGCGACAGTACGAACTGGTCGCCGCGATACTTATCGGTGATGGCTTTCGCGATCTTCTGCGCATCGAGCAGGCTGATTTCCTTGCCCAGCATGCCGGCATAAGAAGATTTCAGCGAATCCTGCGAATACACGGTGGAACCTTCGATCACAACGTTTTTGAGCACGAAGCGCTTCTTAGCAAGCTGCTGCTGCATCTTATCGGGGATCTGGCTGTTGTCCTGCGCGGGTGTCTCAAGGCGCGAAGCGGGAAGGGCAGGACCCTTGCGATCAAAGCGCTGTTCCAGTTTGGCAGGGTTTACGGAGGTGGGTACGGTCTGCGCGAGGGCGCTGGTGGCCATCAATGCGGCTGCCAGTCCTACGCTGCCGGTGATTTTCAGGGATACGGAAAGGTGGCGGGTATTTTTGTTCTTGCGAGTCATTCAGACACTCCATGTTCAACAGGCAGGTTCGTCGGCACGTGATATTGCAACGTGCGGGTAAAGTAAACAATTTTCTACCCGAAGTGGGGGTAGGGCACGCACGACAAGGTTCTTAAGTCACAAAATTGCAACAGATTACGGCTTGTCGTCTTGAGCAGGGATTAATGCGCGTCAATAGATTGCTGGTAGCCGAGCTGGTTGGTCTGCGACAGCAAATTCAACTGGCCTGCGTTGACGATATTAAGGTCGAGCGCCTGCTGGATCGTGATCAGCGTGTCATTGTCAGCGTTCTGGATGATCTGCGGCGTCAGGATACCTTGCATTTGGAGGGCTTCGATATTCGAGCTGCCAATGTTGAGGTTATTCTGTACTTCGAGGCCGACCTGTACGCGTGACAGGAAGTTGAAATCGATCAGCACGCCGTTAATGTCGAGGAAACCCCCGCGCATGCCGGCGAGTTCTTCGTCGCTTACTATGGCGGCGTGATCGAGTTCGTCACCGTTTACCTTATCGAAGATGTCGGATGCGGATGCGGCGGTAGGAGCGAGCGCAAACAGAGCGACGAGGCCGAGGATGCGAAGAAAAACGTTATGCAACATAGTTAAAGTCTCCAGTTTAATAGTAATTGGGTGAAAAAGCCGTATTGAGCGTGATGCCGCCCAATTGCCCGGTATCGAGCATGTTACGGAAGTTTGGCGAGCCGAAAGGCTTCCAGGCGGCCTTCGTGTTGAACGAAGATTTCCCGGCGCCCTTCTTATCGGTGATGACGAACAGGATGTTATTCCACATGGAGGAGAATTCCTCGCGGCTGTAGATATTGATGCCCGTGGTGGGGTCGCCCACGGCAACTTTCTCTTTATCGACGCCTTTGACGACGACAAAATGCAGGAACCCGCGCTTGTTGATCAGCACGATGGCCGGGATGCCGACGCCTGCCAGCTTGTCCAGCGATTCCTTATAGCCTTCAGCATTATAGCCGAGGGAGTTGAGATATTGCTTCATATCGAGGAGCGAAAAGCCCTCACGATGGATTTTTTCCTGGTCACCCTGCGCGAACATCGCGTTAAGCACGGTCATCTCATCGACAGGGTAGTCGTAGTGGTGCGTAAGCAGGGTTGCGACCGCTGCGGAGCCGCAGCTGTAATCATATTGCTGTTTCACGACCTTGGTGAAGCGCCGGTCGGAAAAGGTTTTAACCTTAACATTGAATTCGCCGCCGCCGGAATTAACCATAAAATCGCCGGTCGCCGATGCGGGAGGAGCAAAAGTGAGCGCGCATAAAAAAAGGACGCCGAGTTGCCATTTCGATGAAAAATCATTGGTTCTGGCAAGCACCGGCGTCCCCTTATGCATAGTGAGGCGACCTATTGAAAGTTCACATTCACTAGGAAAGAACTTTGGATAATAACGTTATTACCGCTGTTCTGAATAATGTTGGTAAGTCCCGAAACGTTGTTGAGCGCGCCGTCGCCAATCGTGTTGGCGCCCGACACGGTGTTGGTAGCGCTATTGCCACCAAGCACGGCGGACATGGTTGAAGACATCACCGTGGGAGAGAACCCCCCGCGATATTCGTCCAGTTCCAGATCCGTCACAGCGGCAGAAAACTCGACTTCTTCCTGCTGCTCCGTTTCGAAAATGTCTTCCGCCATCGACTGCGCGGGCAGAGCGACCGCGAGAACAACAAGAGAAAGGATCATTTTAAGTAACTTGGTCATATAAAGTCCCTTGCGAAGATAAAATCTATCCTGGCAAAATAATTGGTTGTCCGGGGATGGGCGGGATTCCCGAAAGAACCCCGCCCGTTTCCGTCGCATCGCCGGTTAGGGCGATGTGTCACCCAGATTACTGGGGGAGACCGGTGCCACCAACAGTGATGTCGCCCGTCGAAACGGTAACAGCCTGCTGGGTGTTGGCGTTGGTGCCGGTGTTCTGGCTAACAGCCATGATACCGTTTGCACCAGCGAACGCGCCGCCAGATACTTTGTTGTCAGCGTTAACCGTGAGGGCCGCACCGTTGTTGAAGGAAACCTTCGAACCGGTAACGGTAGCGTTCAGGTCGGTGCTGGTCAGCTTACCAACGCTCTTGTCGATGTTGGTGGTGTTGTAGCTTTCCTTAACATCGTTATCCTGGTTGTAGCTTTCCTTGATATCGTTGTCTTGGTTGTAGCTTTCCTTAACATCGTTATCCTGGTTGTTGCTATCTTTGGTAATGGTTTTGGTATCGTTGTCTTGGTTGTAGCTTTCCTTGACATCGTTGTCCTGATTGTAGCTGTCCTTGGTGATAACTTTCGAGTTGTCGCTGTTATCATCATGGCTATCAGAATCATTATCGATGATGCTGTTGTTGTCGCCGTTAGCAGCATTGCCTTTGGTGTGGTAATCAACACTGTTGTCAACGCTGTTGTCGGTCTTGGTGTAGGTCTTGGAGTTGTCGCTGTTGTCGGTGGTAGTGATGTCGTTACCAGCAACATTGCCATCATCGTTCTTCACGAAGGTCTTGTTTTCGGTTTCGTTCTTCGTGTTGTAGCTATCTTCGATCTTGGTGGTGTTGATGTCATCACCAGCAACGTTACCATCATCGTTCTTCACGATGGTTTTGGTATCGTTGTCCTGATTGTAGCTGTCAACAGTTTTGGTGTTGTTGCTATCTTCGGTCTTGGTGGTCGAATCGTTATCGATCACGCTGTTGTTGTCACCGTTGTTAGCATTGCCGAAAGTCTTGTATTCGGTTTCAACGCTGTTGTCGGTGCTGTTGTCCGTTTTGGTTTCGGTTTCAGTCTTGGTGTAGGTCTTGGTGTTGTAGCTGTCTTCGACCTTGCTGTTGTTGCTATCTTCGGTCTTGGTGGTGGTAACATCATCACCAGCTACGTTGCCGTCGTCGTTCTTTACGAAGGTCTTGGTTTCGGTTTCGACCTTGCTGTTATAGCTATCTTCGGTCTTGGTGGTCGAATCGTTGTCGATGATGCTATCGTTGTCACCGTTGGTAGCGTTGCCGAAGGTCTTGTATTCGGTTTCAGTGCTGTTATCGGTGTTATTGCTGTCGACAGTCTTGTTGTCGTTATCTTGGCTGTTATCGGTGTTGTTGCTGTCGATAGTCTTGTTATCGTTATCTTGGCTGTTGTTCGGGTTGTTGCTGTCAACGTTGCTGCCGATCGTGCTGCCTACGTTGCTGCCGTCGTTGTTATCGTTGTTATCGTTGCCGTTGCTGAGAGCAAACGCCGCGTTAGCGGAGAGAGCCAGAGCAAGTGCGGATACGCCCGCGAGAAGAGCTTGTTTGGACATGTGTAGACTCCTAATAAGGTTATAAAAGTATAGTTTCGGATCAATAGGTGGTTAACATTTAGTTAACATAAAAACCCGTGGGAACCTTTTTAACGTTTTATAAATCAATTGCAAGTGTTTTTTTATAGAATTTTGATGCCCGCTGCTTGTAAAAGAAGGTGGTAAAAAAATAATTATAAAACAATTGATTAAGTGTATCGATACGATACCAATTCACGCGCAAAAAACGTGAATTGCGGCGCCGTTGCCAGAAGGTTGCAAAAAATACAACTTTTTGTGCCTGTGAGCAGTTAACAGCGTCTGAAAAGCGAGGGCTTAATGAAGATCGAACGTCATCGGGACGCGGAAAATCAGCCGCACGTCGGGTGCATCACTGGTCACGCCGGCGCTGACGGTGAAGTTAAGGTTGGTCGTGGGATTCAACACGTAGGAGTAGCCGAAGTCCAGCGAACCGACCTGTAGCACGGGCGAATTGGGGATAGAATTGCCGTTTTGGAGGGTTTTAAGCACGGTGGTATGGCTGTAGCCGACGCTGAAGGATGTTTTTTCGTTAATCGAAAGACTCATGCCCGAGCTGGCGCTGATACCCGCGCCCGGCTCAATCTTGCCGTAAGTGGTGAAGGTTTCCGGCAGGCTGTAGAGATAGCCTATGTTGGAATAGAACACGACAGGGTCAGACGGATAAATAGCGGTGATGCTAGGCTGGAAGGCATAGAAACCCGAGCCGGTGGGCAGTTCCGTCTGCACTCCGTTGACCACGGGCACTTCAAACGGCGAGGTGCCGGTGGCGCTCTTGAAGCGGAAATTGGCGATCAAATACGGCCAGCCGCCTTCGCCCTTGTTGATTTGGTAGTGTGCACCCACTTCGACGTCGCCCATATCCGCACCGTCAACCGTGGTGAGGGTTTCCGGGGCGTTAGCTACGCCGATGGGACGGGTGGAGGTGGCATCCTGACGGTATACGTAAGGGATCTTTCCTTCGATTTCAAAGCGGTTAGTCACGCCGTAACGCAGGCCGACCGAGCCGGTGAGCGTATCGCGGTTAACCTTGGAAATGTCGAACAGACCGATATTGACCGACGGGATGATGCTGAATCCTTCGATCGCCACGCGGGTGGCAGTGGAGTGGGTATATTCCATCGCGGGGGTGACAACGAGCTTGCCACGCTGCAGCAAAACACCGCCTTCTTCGATAACGGTGGCGATTTCAGGTGGTTTTTCCTGTGACTGCCTGCGTTCGACGCCCACTTCGCCGGGGGTGCCAGTGGAAGCGGTTCGGTCTTTATTTTTTTCATCCGATTTTGCTGGCGATTTCGCGTCTTTAACCAGCGAAGCCACGGGCTTGCCGGTGAGTGCGCTGGCCTGCATGAGGAGCTTCTGGAACTGCATGCGATCCTGCGCGAGCGCGCGTTTCTGGTCTTCAAGCGCCTTTTCGTTTTCCGACAGGCGTTGTTCCTGCTTTTGCAGCGCCTGCATCAGCGCGGCTACATCTGCCTTTTCTTCTGCGCTGGCGCTGGAAACATGAGCGATAATGAATGCGGACGCGGCGAGGCCGAGGAGCTTTAACGATGTGTTCATGGGGCAGGAATCTTTTTCTGACAAAGTTGCTAACTGCTTGTCGGATAACACAGGTAAAAAAGATTGGCTATAAAAATTAACAAAACGCGGCGTATAAACTCACGTCTGTAGCGCTCGCGCCACATCCAACGCGGCGTAGGTCAGAATCGCGGTTGCCCCGGCGCGCCGGAAAGCCAGCAGGCTTTCTCGCATGACCGCATGCCCGTCTACCCAGCCGTTTTGCGCGGCCGCCCGTATCATCGCGTATTCGCCGCTCACCTGGTAGGCAAAGACGGGAATGTGAAATTCGCTCGAGGCGCGCCGCACGATGTCGAGGTAGGGTAGCCCCGGCTTGACCATCACGATGTCAGCGCCCTCGGCCACGTCGAGCGCGATCTCGCGCATGGCTTCATCGCTGTTGGCGGGGTTCATCTGGTAGGTTTTTTTGTCACCTGTCCCGAGATGCTTTGCGGAATCCACGGCGTCGCGGAAGGGTGCGTAGAAGGCGGAGGCGTATTTAGCGCTGTAGGCCAATATCAGCGTGTCATGGAATGCTTCCTGCTCCAGCGCGGCGCGAATCGCACCCACGCGCCCATCCATCATGTCCGACGGCGCGACGATATCGCAACCCGACTGTGCTAGCACGACGGCCTGTTTGCAGAGTATATCCACTGTGGCGTCATTGAGGATTTTGTTTTGTTCCATGACGCCATCTTGACCGTGCGAGGTGTAGGGATCGAGCGCTATGTCTGCAATTACACCGATTTCCGGCACGGCGTTTTTCAGTTCCCTGATCGCGCGGCAAACGAGATTGTCCGGGAACAGCGCCTCGTCACCGTAGGGGCTTTTGAGTTTTTCGTCGATCACCGGGAAAAGGGCAATCGCCTTGATGCCAAGATCGCTGGCTGACTTAGCGGTTTTCACCAGTATATCCAGCGTAATGCGCGAAACGTCGGGCATAGAAGCAATCGGCGTCTGCGTGTCCTTGCCTTCCTGAATGAATACGGGAAGGATCAGGTTGCCCGCTTCCAGCGTGTGTTCGGCCACAAGGTCGCGGCACCAGACCTGCATGCGCGAGCGGCGCAGGCGGGTGGAAGGGAAGGTGGGGGATTGAGGATTGGGGATTAGGGGCATAAACAACTTGAACATTGAACCGGAATTACATTAAACCTTGCTACACCCTTTCTCACATGGTCGTCAATGTCATCCCCCATTTCCCATCTCCCATCCTCCGCCAAACGCATACTCTCCGGTGTTCAGCCTACTGGCAATCTGCACCTTGGTAACTATTTGGGCGCTATCCGCAACTGGGTCACGTTGCAGGAATCGGGTGCGGAATGTATCTACGGGATCATGGATCTGCACGCGATCACCGTGCCGCAGGAGCCTGCCGCGCTGCGCAACGCCACGCGCGAAGTGACGGCGGCGATGATCGCCTGCGGCGTCGATCCTAAGCGCAGTTTCATTTTCAACCAGGCCTCCGTTTCCGCGCATGCGGAACTGGCAT
This sequence comes from uncultured Rickettsiales bacterium, assembly GCA_964645205.1. Lineage (GTDB taxonomy): Bacteria > Pseudomonadota > Alphaproteobacteria > Rickettsiales > SXRF01 > CAZYBO01. The sequence continues at coordinate 310,889 of CAZYBO010000003.1, read as the reverse complement.
GGATACTCTCCTGCCACACGCCGCTGGGTTGGCTCAACCGCATGACGCAATTTAAAGAGAAGGCTGGGAAAGACCGCGAAAACGCCGCGCTCGGCTTGTATTCTTACCCCGTGCTGATGGCGGCCGACGTGCTGGTGTATAAAGCCACGCACGTTCCCGTGGGCGACGACCAGAAACAGCATATCGAACTGGCGCGTGACATTGCAGGTGCGTTCAACCGTTATTACGGAAGCGAATTCTTTCCGCTGCCGGAGCCGATGATGCTGGGCGGCGCGACGCGCGTGATGAGTTTGCGCGACGGCACGAAAAAAATGAGTAAGTCCGACGAATCGGATTATTCGCGCATCAATTTGACCGACGACGCCGACGCCATCGCGCTGAAATTCCGCAAGGCGAAATCGGATATGGTCGAAGGCATTAACTACGACGTGCAGGCGCGCCCGGAAGCGTCGAACCTGCTCACTATATATGCGGCGCTGAAAGGCATCACGCGTGAGGAAGCTCTCGCCGAATGCGAAGGCAAGAATTTCTCCGCATTCAAGCAGATGCTTACCGACGTGGCGGTGGCGCATTTGTCACCCATTACCAAAACTATGCGCGAATTGCTGGCTGCGCCCGACTATATAGATGAGGTGCTCGCAGGCGGGGTGGCGCAGGCGCGCGCGATTGCGGGTAACACTATGAAAGAGGTGAAAGATATGGTAGGCTTCTTAACCCTCTAATTGTTCATGCGCCCCATGCAAGCCAAGCCCGTCATTCCGTTTTCCGCGCTGCTTAAAACCATCATGGTGGTGTCCACGCCGTCGCTGCTGGTGCTGTCGCTGTTTGCGATGCTCGGCCAGCTCGATTTCCGCTATTTCATTTACGGGTATCTGGGCATCATGATCGCGTCGGCCGTGTTCGTGATCCCGTTTCTCTCCAATATTTCCGCGCTGAAGGATTATGTGAACGACCTTGCGCTCGACAAGCGCGTGCGTGCGCCCGACCTGAGCCTGCTCAGCAACGTCGGCGAATTATCCGGTGCGCTGACGCGCCTGCAGCGCTCATGGGAAAATAAACGGCAGGAAATGGAAACCGTCATCACCGAACGCGAAATCCTCGTGGATACGCTACCGGATATTCTTATCATGACCAACGACCAGCGCATGATCGTGCGCACCAACCGCGCCGCGCGCAATATTTTCGGGCAGAACCTCGCGCACCGGCATCTGCGCGATATTATCCCCAACGAAAAACTCATGAATGCGATTTCCATCGTGATCGAGGATCTGCAGGGGCAGGAGGTGGAGTTCCATCTCGAAGAACCCGTGCCGCGCGATTTCCAGGCGATCATCGAGCGCTTCCCGATTCCCTCCGAAGGCGGGATTTCAGTGGTGATCACGGTGACGGAAGTGACGCAGCAAAAACGCATCCAGCGCATGCGTGCCGACTTTGTTGCCAATGCAAGTCATGAAATCCGCACGCCGCTGGCGTCGATCATCGGCTTCATCGAAACACTGCGCGGCCCGGCGAAAGACGACCCCGTGGCGCGCGACGAATTCTTGAAAGTGATGGGCGAGCAGGCCGAGCGCATGTCAAAGCTGGTGAACGATTTGCTGTCGCTGTCGAAGATCGAGATGAATGCGCATACCGTGCCGGTGGCGAAGGTCGATTTCCTGCGCATTGTGCGCAGTGAAAAACAGCATTTTGAATGGGCGTGCAAACAAAAGAACGTCACCATCCGCTTAAAGCTCAACGACAACCTGCCGCCGACCAAGGGCGACGACGAGGAACTGGCGCAGGTAGTGCGCAACCTGCTCGGAAACGCGATCAAATACACCAACCCGGATACGGAAGTGTCGCTGACCGTGCGCATGACGTCGTCGGTGCCGGACGATCATTATTTCCGCCATCTTTCGCGCGCGATTTGCTTTAGCGTCGAAGACCACGGCGAAGGCATTCCCAAAGAACATATCCCGCGCCTCACCGAGCGCTTCTATCGCGTGGACACCGCCCGCACACGCAAAGTCGGCGGCACCGGCTTAGGCCTTGCCATCGTCAAGCACGTCCTCAACCGCCACCACGGCGTGATGACGATCGAAAGCGAAGTGGGGAAGGGCAGCACGTTTTCCGTCTACCTGCCGGTGTATGACGACATCGCGCAGCAGGAAGAAGCGGTGTAATTCACTTTTCCCTATTTCCTTTCAAGTGGAAGCAAGAGGTTACACTTCCCGCTTGACTCCGCGGCCAAGGTTTCTACAACTTGCGCCATGACGTCAGCATCTATCAGGCGTGTCACCCATGTCCCCGTCCGGCGATTGCTGGAGAGAGGGGTATATGGGCTGTTGCTGGCGTCGGCGGCGGTGTCGATCCTGATTACGGTCGCAATCGTGTGCTCGGTGCTGTTCGAGGCGCTGCGCTTTTTCAAAATGATTCCGCTCTCTGACTTCCTGTTCGGGCTGCAATGGAGCCCGCAGATGGCGATGCGCGCAGATCAAGCGGGCAGCAGCGGGGCGTTCGGCATCGTGCCGCTGTTTTTGGGTAGTTTGCTGATTACGCTGATTGCCATGGTCGTCGCCGTGCCGGTGGGGTTATTTTCCGCGATTTACCTTTCCGAATATGCTACGCGCACGACGCGCAACGTGCTCAAGCCGGCGCTGGAAATTTTGGCGGGGATTCCCACGGTGGTTTATGGCTATTTCGCGATCATTACGGTAGCGCCGTTTTTACAAGGTATCGGCGCCACAGTGGGGTTGAGCGTCGCCTCGGAAAGCGCGCTGGCGGCGGGGATCGTGATGGGGGTGATGATCATTCCGTTCATCTCGTCGCTGTCGGACGATATTATTACCGCCGTGCCGCGCAGCTTGCGTGAGGCGTCGTATGCGCTCGGCTCCACGCGCTCGGAAGCGATAAGGCAGGTGGTGCTCCCGGCCGCGCTGCCGGGGATTATGGGTGCGGTGCTGCTGGCGGTGTCGCGCGCGATCGGCGAAACCATGATCGTGGTGATGGCCGCGGGCATGGCGGCGAACCTGACGTTCAACCCGCTGCAATCGGTGACGACGGTGACGGTGCAGATCGTGTCGCTGCTGGTAGGCGATCAGGAATTCGACAGCCCGAAAACGCTCGCTGCATTCGCGCTTGCGCTGGCGCTGTTCTGCGTGACGCTGTTGCTGAACATCATCGCGCTTTCGGTGGTGAAAAAATACCGGGAGCGTTATGAATAAGCCCATACGCAATATTGATTGGCACACGCGCCGGATGCGCGCGGAAAAACGCTTCCGCTTCTACGGATTGATGGCGCTGATGCTTGCCGTGCTGGTGTTGGTCGTATTGCTGGGAAGCCTTATCACGCGCGGCTATAGCGGGTTTTTACAAACGCAAATTAAGGTGCCGGTGACGTTCGATACCGCATCGCTGCCGTTGGAAGAGGGGCGCGATAATCTCCGCCTGCTTCCCGCATCGAACTATAACCGCCTTGTGCATGACGCGTTGCTGTCACAATTCCCCGAAGTGAAGGATCGCAAGGATCGCAGGCAGCTTTACGCGCTGGTTACCAATAGCGGCGTGCAGCTCAAGCGTATGATGCTGGCGCAAGAACAGTTGCCGGTGAAAATGGAGTTATGGCTGCCCGCTTCCAGCGTGGCGGATCTCTATAATAAAGGAAGTATGCAGGAAGGCGACCGCCGGTTTAACGATAAGCAGGCGCAGTGGTTTGCGAAACTGAAAGAGCAGGGCAGGGTGCGGCTTGCGTTCAACAGCACGTTTTTCTCCCGCGCCGATTCGCGCTCACCGGAAAAAGCCGGGTTTTTAGGTGCGATCACGGGGTCGGCGCTGACGCTGATCATTTGCCTGCTCTGCGTGTTTCCCGTCGGCGTGATGACAGCGATTTATCTGGAAGAATTCGCGCGCAAGGGACGCTGGGTAGAAATCATCGAGGTGAATATCAACAATCTCGCCGCCGTGCCGTCCATCGTATTCGGGCTGCTGGGGCTTGCGGTCTATATCAACCTGATGCACATGCCGCGCTCCGCCTCGCTGGTGGGCGGCCTCACGCTTGCGCTGATGATATTGCCGGTGATTATCATCGCCACCCGCGCGGCGCTTAAATCCGTGCCCGGTTCCATCCGCGACGCTGCGCGCGCGCTTGGTGCATCGCCGGTGCAGGTGGTGTGGCACCATACGCTGCCGCTTTCCATGCCCGGTGTCATGACCGGAACCATTTTAGGCATGGCGCGCGCCATCGGAGAAACCGCACCGCTGCTGATGATCGGCATGGTCGCGTTCATCGCCGACGTGCCCGGCGGATTCACTGCGCCCGCCACCGCGATGCCGGTGCAGATATATCTGTGGGCGGGCAGCCCTGAGGCAGGGTTTGCGGAGAAAACCGCCGCTGGCATTCTGGTGCTGCTTGTGCTACTGCTCGCCATGAACGCGCTGGCGATTTTCCTGCGCAAGCGTTTTGAAGTCCGGTGGTAGTATGGAATGGTCAACGTATCTTGAAAAACCTCCCCTCTGGCTTCTGCTGGTTGTAGTTATAACCGTGGTTGCTGTTGGGCTGAAATTTGGCAAGCGTTCGTTTGAAAAAGAAATTAGCAAATGGGCTAAATCGCAGGATTATGAAATCATATCGTGGAAAAACAAGCCGCTTGAAACACCAGCGACTGTAGAAGGTAGTGATGCTGTGTATGTGGTCGTGAAAGATTTTGTAGGGAATACCCGTCAGGGATGGTTATTTATAACGTGGAATTGGCCGTTTGGTAACACCACTAAAATAAAATGGGATATGTAGCGCTACGATCATGTCGAAAATCACCACCAAAAATTTGAATGTTTTTTACGGCGCGAAACAAGCGCTGTACGATATTGCGATTGCCATCCCTGCGCATGGAGTTACGGCACTGATCGGCCCTTCGGGATGCGGCAAATCGACATTTTTGCGCTGCTTAAACCGCATGAACGATACGATAGACGGCTGCCGCGTGGACGGCGCAATCTGGATCGACGGCAAGGACATCAACGCGCCCGGGCAGGACGTGGTGCAACTGCGCTCGTGGGTGGGCATGGTGTTTCAGAAACCTAATCCGTTTCCTAAATCTATCTATGATAATGTCGCGTATGGCGCGCGCATTCACCGCATCGTGCAAAGCAAAAGCGAGCTTGATGCGTTGGTGGAGCGCAGCCTGACACAGGCCGGATTATTCAATGAAGTGAAAGACCGTTTGCAGGAGCCGGGAACGGGACTGTCGGGCGGCCAGCAGCAGCGGCTTTGCATCGCGCGCACGCTTGCGGTAAACCCGGAAATCATCCTGATGGACGAGCCGTGCTCGGCGCTCGACCCCATCGCCACCGCGCGTATCGAGGAGCTGATTTCGGAGCTGAAAGAGAATTATACCATCGTCATCGTCACCCATTCGATGCAACAGGCCGCACGCGTATCGCAGCAGACCTGCTTCTTCCATATGGGTAAAATCATCGAATCCGGGGCTACCAGCCGCATTTTCACCAGCCCCAGCCACCAACAGACGCAGGATTACATCACCGGACGTTATGGGTGAGATGGATCATATTTAGTTAAAATACAATCATTTATTGTTATTATCACTAGAATTTCGCGTTAGAATACGCTATCATCAGGCATCACGTATAAACCGGGTGCTCACGCTGCATGGCAGAGATTTCATCAGGATTGGAACGCCGCATAACCCTGCGCCTGCTTGCGTATTGGGAAAAGCTGCGTCAGGGGCGCGATATGCCTGTGGAAGAGGATATTGATCCTGATGATATTAAAGATCTTTGGGATAATTGCTTCCTGATACATATCAATGACTTGAAGAAGGACGGCTATAATTTCACCTACATAGGCGATGCCATCGTGCAGGCCTATCGTGGCGGGATTACGGAAGATGATCCCGATGCGATCATATCCCCTAATGCAGCCAGTATTTCCACGCATTACACCGATATTATCGCCAACCCGAAGCCGATTGTCGATGAGGGCGAGTTTCACAATCTTCACGACGAGGTGGTGAAATACCGCCAATGCCTGCTGCCGCTTGGCAGGAACGGCAAGGTGGAAGCCATTTTCGGCGGCATGCGCTATAAAATCTTCACGAATCAATAGCGCCTCGTTTTTCCCCGTTTTTTAGGGTTGACTTGCCAAAAGCCTTGCAATACATTCCAACACCTTTTTACGGCACCACTAACCTATTTTATCAAGTTGGAATTATGCAGACCTATTCGGCAAAACCGTCGGAAGTTGAAAAGAAATGGCTTGTGATCGACGCTGAAGGCGTGATCCTCGGCAGGCTTGCTTCCGCCGTGGCGAAAATCCTGCGCGGCAAGCACAAGACGATTTTCACCCCGCACATCGATACCGGCGACCATGTCGTTATCATCAATGCGGACAAGGTGAAGCTCACCGGCAAGAAAATGCGCAATAAAATCTATTATCGCCACACGGGTCACCCCGGCGGTATTAAAACGGCTACCCCGGAATTCATCCTCTCGGGTCAATTCCCCGGCCGCGTGATCGAAAAAGCGGTCGAGCGCATGATGCCGAAGGAAAGCCCGCTGGCTCGCGACCAGCTGACCAAGCTGCGCGTGTATGCAGGTGCCGAGCATCCGCACGAAGCGCAGAAACCGGTCGTATATGATTTCGCCGCAATGAATCCTAAGAACAAGAGATAACACATGGCAAAAGCAGTTAAAACCGAAGCCGCTCCCAAAGCGGGCAAAGAGAAAGCCAGCGCCAGCAAAGAGCTGACCACTTACGGCACCGGCCGCCGCAAGAGCGCTGTCGCCCGCGTGTGGGTTAAGCGCGGCCACGGCAAAATCACGGTCAATGGCCGCGATCTGGAAGTATATTTCGCACGCCCCGTGCTGCGCATGATCATCAATCAGCCCTTCAAGGCGATTGACCGTATCGGCAATTTCGACATCAACTGCACCGTCGTCGGTGGCGGACTCTCCGGTCAAGCCGGTGCTGTGCGTCTCGGCATCAGCCGCGCGCTCGATGAGTATGATGCAATCTTCCACAAGCCGCTGCGCAAAGGTGGGTTCCTCACTCGCGACAGCCGCGTGGTCGAACGCAAAAAATACGGTCATAAGAAAGCGCGTCGCAGCTTCCAGTTCTCGAAGCGTTGATCGCAAGCGATCTTTTCGGAAAAAGAAAGGCGCCTTGCGGGGCGCCTTTTTTATTTGTATGAGGAACGGTATGAACATGATTTCCATCGCTATCATCGGAGCCAGCGGTTACACGGGCGCGGAGTTGATCCGCATCCTACATGCCCATCCGCATGCGAAAATTTCTGCACTGACCGGCGACTCGCAGGCGGGAAAACCTGTCGGCGAAGTTTATCCGCATCTGGCGCATCTGAATCTGCCCAAGCTGGTTACGGTGCAGGAAGTGGATTTTTCCGCTATTGACGTCGTGTTCTGCTGCCTGCCGCACGGCACTACGCAAACGGTGATCGCCGCGCTGCCGAAACAGGTAAAAATCATCGATCTCTCGGCGGATTTCCGGCTTGCCGATCCCGAACTCTATGCGCAGTGGTACGGCCATCCGCATCAGGCGGTGGCGTTGCAAAAAGAAGCGGTGTACGGCCTCAGCGAAACCGCGCGCGACGCGATAAAAACCGCGCGGCTGGTGGCGAATCCCGGCTGCTACCCGACCTCGGCGCAATTGCCGCTGGTTCCACTTTTGAAAGCGGGCGCGATTGAAAAAACCGGCATCATCATCGACGCGAAATCCGGCGTGACGGGCGCGGGCAGGAGCGCGAAGCAAGCGAACCTGTTCACGGAAATCGACGGCGGCATGAGCGTCTACGGCGTCGCCAACCATCGCCACACACCGGAGATCGAGCAGGGGCTGACGGCGGCGGCAGGCGCGGAAGTGCAGGTGACGTTCACGCCGCACCTCGTGCCGATGAACCGGGGGATTTTATCCACGATCTATGTGCAGCTCGCCAAAGGAAAAACTGCCGACGATTTGCGTGCATTATTGAATAACGCGTATGCGAACGAACCGTTCGTGCAAGTGCTCGCAAGCGGTGCGATGCCAAGCACGCACATGGTGCGCGGTACGAATAACTGTGCGATCGGCGTGTTCAAAAGCCGCGTGGCGGGGCAGGCGATCCTCGTGTCCGCCATCGACAACCTGACTAAAGGCGCATCCGGGCAGGCGGTGCAGAATATGAACCTCATGTGCGGCTTCGCGGAAACATCCGGCTTGCAAATGAGCGCTATGTTTCCATAATGGAAGCATGAGCAACGCCACCCCCACCATTCTTCCTTATCGCGGCGAATATAACGTCAAAGGCATCAGCCCGACGATTTCGCCGCAGGCATTTGTTGCCGCTGGAGCTGCGGTCATCGGCGATGTGCAGATCGGCGTGGACTCGGGTGTGTGGTTCGGTTGTGTGGTACGCGGTGACGTGAATATCGTGCGTATCGGCAACCGCACGAACATTCAGGACGGCACGGTGATCCATGTCACGCGCAAAACAGGGCCTACGATTATTGGCAGTAACGTTACGATAGGCCATTCGGCGCTGCTACATGCTTGCACGCTGGAGGATGATTGCTTTGTAGGCATGCGGGCGACCATCATGGATGGGGCGGTGGTAGAATCCGGGGCATGGGTGGCAGCGGGTGCTTTAGTGACGCCTGGCAAGCGCATTCCCAAAGGGCAGGTGTGGGCAGGCAGTCCTGCTAAATATTTCAGGGACTTAACCGATGAAGAGCGGGCGTTTATACCCATTTCCGCCCAGAATTATGTCGATTTGGCGAAGGAATACCTCGCCATGGCGCGTTAAAAACACGCCTTCATAAATATTTCACATACCAATCAGGCGCTTTTATGTAGAATGGGGGTATGGCTCCTGTGCATAAAGTAGACACTAAAACCCAATGGCTTGGCTATGAGGCCAAGGCGCTGATGCGCTCGTCCGTGGCAAAGGAAGCGCTATTCGTGCTCAACGGTGAGCAGGCGACGTTCTGGACGGCCACCGCAGGAGGTATTTTTGCAGCGCTTCCCCAGTCGCTGGGGGTAACGATGGTGATGGGGCTTACCGCTGCGCTCGGCGCCGGGATCGCCCAGATGGACTATAATCACAAAAGAGAGAGCGTCAAAAGGCTCTATGAGGATGAGCTGGAAGCCAAACTCGGCAAGCCTGCCGCCGCCCTTACCAACAAAGATCTGGAACGTATCGCCAAAGGCGATGCTGCGGGGGGCATCCAAGCCAACAAGACGATTGCGGATTCGCTTTCGCGCGCAAAAAAAGAACGCAATCTCGGCATCGTACTGGCAACGGCTGCGACGCTCGCCACGCTTACTGCGTTGTCGATTTTTATCGCGCCGGTGTTCGAGCCGCTCGTTATGGCGCCGTGGATGAAGCTGGGCGCAAAAATGGCGATTGGCGCGCTGGTTTACCATGCTGTGAAAGAACCGCTACGCTGGGCGACAGAAAAACTATTCGGACTCGATAAGGAAGCGACACACGATAAAATCGTAAAGCTGGAAAAGGCGCATGAACACAGCAAGGCGATTACACGTGAACAGGTGATGTCGGTATTCGCCAGCGCCAATCCTGATTTGCAGGAAGTCATAAAAATTCGCCACGGCAAGCCGTTCGACGCGCTGAAGTCGAGGACGCGCAAGCAAATCGCCGATGCGATCAGCGATCAGCTTGATCCGCTGGTCGCCGATCTCAATAGCGGCCGCGTCAATGTCACTGAGCTTGCGTTCATCGTTGAAGGGCAGTCATCCGGCGTTGCGCCTAAGGACGCGCTGCCGCAGGAGCCTAAGAAAGCCGGGCTGCTCGATTCCGTGCGTACGGGGCTTACCAAAGTGGCCGATCACTTCAAGCACCATAAGGATGTGCCGCAGCCGGCGGATATGCCGGATGCCACAGCCATTAGCCATGTCGAGCGCCTCGAACAGTCGCGCGCGTCTCAGGCGCATATACAGCAACGCTAAATTTCCGAAGAATATACGTGGCGAAAAATCCTCAGCCCTAGGCTGAACCCGCCTGTGCATGGCCGAGCGGCCCGTGGCCTTTGCCGAATCCGGGTGCGCATTCGATTGCTTTTCTCACGAAGGCGCGGGCGCGGATTACAGCATCTTCCAAGGATAGTTTTTGTGCAAGCCCGGTAGCAATCGCTGATGCCAGCGTGCAGCCGGTGCCGTGCGTATGCGATGTATGCAAGCGTGAAGAGGTAAAAAACTGCTGGCCGTTTTGATCGGCTAGCAGGTCGTATACGTTTTCACCTTCCATATGGCCGCCTTTGAGCAGCACGGCTTTGCAGCCTGAATTCAGGATTTTTTCAGCAGCGCGTTGCATATCCTCTTTCGTATCGATAGCGATGTCGGATAGATATTCCGCTTCCGGAATGTTCGGCGTAATTAACGTGGCTATCGGAATCAGGCGGCGCTTGAGTGAATCCAGCGCTTCAGGCTGTAATAAAGCTGCGCCGCCCTTTGCGAACATCACCGGGTCGAGCACGAAAGGCATAGGCATATACGGGGGAAGGGTATCTGCAATCGTGTCGATAACACTTGTCTTGTGCAGCATCCCGGTCTTGATCGCGTCCGTGCCTATGTCATCCATCACCAACGTAATTTGCTGGCGGATAAAATCGTCGGGCACGTCGTGGATGCCGAATACGCCTTGCGTGTTTTGTGCGGTGAGTGCGGTGATGGCGGTGGAGGCGTAGCCGCCAAGCATGGTCACGGTCTTGATGTCGCCCTGGATGCCCGCGCCTCCGCCGGAATCCGAGCCGGCGATGATCAGTATGCGTGCATTGCAAGAGGAGGGTGAGGCGCCGACATCAGCCATAATACAAACTACGCCGTCCAAACTGGCGGGACAGGAGAAAATATACGTTGGAAAATTTCAAGTAATTCGTCCCTTCCGAATTTCCCCTTAATTCTTGAGAAACCGTTGATGACGGAGTTGAATTGCAATTCCCAATCAGTAACTCCATGCTTGATCGCCTCCGCAATCGTAAATGCCGAGAATACCCAGCTAATCGCCTGCGTATCAGTCAATTTCTGACCAAGCGCGTCATAATAGGAAAGAAGTTCTGAGAAAGAAAATGCTACCTTGTTCCAGTCGCCAGTGAAGCGCCCTTCTATAAGTGCCGCTATCTCATGCTGGGTGAGGCCGGTCATATCATGCCCGCCATCCTTGAGTACGCCATCAATAAGCGCCTGGATATTTAACTGGCCTCCATGAAATTTCTTCCAGAGGCGTTCATATAGCTCTATATCGCTATTTGTAAAACTCATATCGCTTTTTTGATCGTGTCGCAGATATCGTCGGCAAGTTTGGAGATGGCAGCGCTGTCTTCGCCCTCTAACATCACGCGCACTTTTTTCTCGGTGCCGGATTCGCGCACGAACACGCGGCCTTTGCCTCCGAGCGTGGCTTGCGCGGACTCGATGGCTTTTTTCGCGCTGGCGTGAGTAAGCGGCGAGGTACCCGTATAGGGTATATTGCGCAGCAATTGCGGAAGCGGCGTAAACAGCTTGCTGCACTGGCTGAGCGGGCGGCCGTCCTCGATGGCAAACGCCAGCACCTGCAGTGCGGCGATAATGCCGTCGCCGGTGGTGGTGTGGTCGGACATGATGATGTGGCCGGACTGCTCGCCGCCGACATTGAAGCCATGCGCGCGCATGTGTTCGACTACGTAGCGGTCGCCGACTTTGGTGCGCGCGAGGGTGAGGCCTTTGCCGGAGAGGAAACGTTCCAGCCCCATGTTCGACATTTCGGTGGCGACGATGCCCTTGCCGCGGAGCGTGCCTGTGGACTGGCAGTGTGTAGCGATCATCGCCATGAGCTGGTCGCCGTCGGCGATCTCGCCGCGCTCGTCGCAGATGAGCACGCGGTCGGCGTCGCCATCGAGCGCGATGCCCAGATGCGCTTTTTCGCGCAGCACGGTTTCGCACAGGCGTTGCGGCGCGGTGGAGCCGCATTCATGGTTGATGTTGAACCCGTCCGGCTGGATGCCGATGGCGATCACCTCCGCGCCGAGTTCGCGCAGGATGGTGGGAGCGACCTGATAAGCTGCGCCATTCGCGCAATCGATGACGATTTTCAATCCGTCGAGCGTGAGCGATTTCGGGAAGGTACTTTTGGCGAATTCGATGTAACGTCCCGGCGCGTCGTCGAGCCGCTTCGCGCGGCCTAATTTATCGGGCTTGGCGAGGGACTCGTAGCGGTTTTCATGGATGAGCGTTTCGATTTTCTGCTCCACCGCGTCTGAGAGTTTATAGCCATCGGGTCCGAACAGCTTGATGCCATTATCGTAATACGGGTTATGCGAGGCGGATATCATCACGCCGAGGTCAGCGCGCATCGAAGTGACGAGCATGGCGACGGCAGGCGTTGGCATGGGGCCGACGAGTACCACGTCCATGCCGACGGAAATGAATCCGGCGGTGAGCGCGGGCTCAATCATATAACCGCTCAGCCGTGTGTCTTTAGCGATGACTACGCGGTTGCGGTGTTCGCCGCGCAGGAACATCTGGCCTGCGCTCATACCGACTTTCAGCGCGATGTCCGCTGTCATCGGGTGGGTGTTAGCGGTGCCGCGTATGCCGTCCGTGCCGAAGAGTTTCATGCGCGATCCCTTATTCCGCTGCTGCAGTCGTATCGCCGTCTGCCGCTTTTTTGCGCGAAGATGGCAGGGAGGATTTGACCGGCGACGTGCCGGTGGGGATGCTCTCTGGCCTACGGATTTCCTCACCTTTCATGGCGGCACGGATTTCTTCGCCGGTCAGGGTTTCGTATTCGAGCAGGGCGGTGGCGAGGCGGTGCAGCTCGTCAATATGTTTGGTAAGCAGGTCTTTGGCGGTCTTATGCGCGTCTTCGACGATGCGTTTGATCTCGCTGTCGATCACCGAAGCCATATCGTCGGAAATATGGCGGGAGGGTTGCCCCATCGAATAGCCGAGGAACACTTCCTGCTGGTCGCCGTTGCCGTAAAATAGCGGGCCGATTTTGTCGCTCATGCCCCATTCGGTGACCATCGCGCGCGCGAGGCTCGATGCGTATTTGATGTCGCTTGACGCGCCGCTGGAGACTTTATCGTAGCCAAAAATGATTTCTTCCGCCACGCGTCCGCCCATCGACACGGCGAGATCGGCATACATTTTTTCGCGCAAGTAGGATAATTTATCGGCTTCGGGTAAGCGCATCACCATACCCAGCGCACGCCCGCGCGGGATGATGGTGGCTTTGTGGATGGGGTCGGAGGCCGGGCTGTACGTTGCCACCAGCGCGTGGCCGCCTTCGTGATAGGCGGTCATTTTCTTTTCTTCGTCGCTCATCACCATCGATTTGCGCTCGGCGCCCATCATGACTTTATCCTTGGCGTTTTCCAGTTCCTTCATCGTCACGACTTTTTTGCCACGGCGTGCGGCGAGCAGCGCCGCTTCGTTCACGATATTAGCAAGGTCGGCGCCCGAAAAACCGGGTGTGCCGCGTGCGATGATGCGGGCATCGACATCCGGCGCTTTAGGAATTTTGCGCAAATGCACTTCGAGGATTTTCGCACGGCCGTTAATGTCGGGGTTGGGCACGACGATCTGGCGGTCGAAACGGCCGGGGCGTAAGAGCGCCGGGTCGAGCACGTCGGGACGGTTGGTGGCGGCAACGATGATGACCGATTCGTTGGCTTCAAAACCATCCATTTCGACGAGCAATTGGTTGAGCGTTTGCTCGCGCTCGTCGTTACCGCCGCCAAGCCCTGCGCCACGATGACGGCCTACGGCGTCGATTTCGTCGATGAATATGATACACGGCGCATGTTTTTTGCCCTGCTCGAACATGTCGCGCACGCGGCTTGCGCCGACGCCTACGAACATTTCCACGAAATCCGAACCGGAGATGGTGAAAAACGGCACTTTCGCTTCGCCAGCGATGGCGCGCGCGAGCAGCGTTTTACCCGTACCGGGAGGGCCTACGAGCAGGCAACCGCGCGGGATTTTTCCGCCAAGGCGCTGGTATTTCTGCGGGTCTTTGAGGAAATCGACGATTTCCACCAGCTCGTCTTTTGCCTCTTCGATGCCTGCGACGTCTTCAAAGGTGACGCGCTCGGTTTTTTCCGTGAGCAGTTTCGCACGTGATTTACCGAAGCCCAGTGCGCCGCCGCGTCCGCCGCCGGACTGCATTTGGCGCATGAAGAAAATATAGACGCCTACCAGCAATAAAATGGGAAACCACGAAATGATCGCGCTCCAGAACGATTCGGTGCGGCTGTCATCGGGCGTGCCGGTGATTTTGACGTTCTTGGCGATCATCTTATCCACTAGACCCGGGTAGTCGGGCGTCTGGGCGATGAAGGCGGTGCCGTCGCTTAAATGGCCGCGCACGGTCATGCTTTTGTTCGGATTGTTGGCAACCACCGCGTCATTAACTTGCCCCTGGTCAACTTTTTCCAGAAGTTCGGAGAACGACAGGCGCGTATAGGCGCTGTTGTCCATGCCCCCTTGAAACACATTGAAAACGGCGATTAAAAGAATGCCGATGACCAGCCAGACGAAGATATTCTTACCGAAATTGGGCACGTGGACTATGTCTCCTGAGCGCGGTTAAGGTTGTGCACATTCATACAAAAAAACGCCCATCCAGCAAGCGCTTTCGCCGGAAAGTAGCGCGCCCGGCAAACAAGCCCTGCATAGGTTGGGTTCGTATAGTTCATATGGGGTACGCAGACGAGTTCTTCAAGGTTCCATAAAGCAGGTAATTCGGAGGCCGCTGCGCGCGGTAGGCGGGTTTTGCCCACGATGTCAAGCCCACGCGCGCCCAGCGGCGCCACGGTAAGCGATTCCTGCGCGGATGGCGACGACCAATGCAGCTCGAACCGGTTGTCCCACAGGCAGGTTTCCCCATTGCGCAGGGGGAGGGCAGGCTGCATCGCGTTGGTTTCGCGCCGGACGAGGAAATGACGTTTGCCCGGCTTATATTCAAAAACACAGTTGCCGAAGGTGCGGCGTGTGGGCAGGGCAAGTAGGTCGTTATACAGTAGTTGTATGCGTTCGCTGCGGGACGGGGTTTGAGTGCCGGATATGGTATGTACGAGAGAGGCAAGCGCCCGCAACCCATGATCGGGTGCAAGCTGGCGGAAACGGTTTTCGCAGAGCAACGCATAGGCTTCAGGGTGCAGGGAAATAGCATGAGTCAGTTGTTTGACTGCGTTATTTTCCATGAGGTTGCGAATTTTTGCGAATTTAGTGCATAGTCGGCTTGCCTCCTGTGAAAATTCTTCCGGCACGGTGATAAGGTAGCTGCGGATGGCGGTGCGGGCATAGCGCGTGTCGCTGTTCGACGGGTCTTCCACCCATGCTTGCCCGGTGCTGGAAAGAAAGGTTTTTAATGCGGTTTTGGCGAAAGCAAGCAGTGGGCGCAACAGGCGTACACCATGCATAAAAGAGAGAGATGGAATGCAGGCCAAACCGTCGATTCCGCTGCCACGGGCTACCCTGAACAAAAGCGTTTCCGCCTGATCATCGCGATGGTGTGCGGTCAACAGGTGCAGGATTGTGTTCTGCCTGCACCATGCCGTCATAAGCCGATAACGTGCTTCGCGTGCGGCTTCCTGAATGCCTGAATGTAAACCGGATGGTGGCTGCCAGACCAAGATATGATGGATGATACCGCGTTCGGCGCACCAGCTTGCCACACGCTGTGCTTCCTGCGCGGATTCGCCGCGTAGTCCATGATCTACGGTGAGCGCAACGGTTTTGCCGCCATGATTTTCTGTCCATCGATGGGCAAGAAGTAACAGCGCCATGCTGTCCGCACCCCCAGATACAGCAACGGCTATTTCCGGAGCATCTTCCCAGAACCCCGCCGCTTCCATGACGGCGGAAAAAGCGGCGTGGCTATCAGTTGCAGCCAATGCGTTTCTTTTCGAGTTCGGCCTTGTTCGCTACGCTGGCGGTGCTTTTTTTGAATTTAATAATGATCTGTTGCAGTACCACGCAGGCTTCCTTGTCGCGTTTGAGTGCATCAAGCGACATGGCGAGCTTCAGCAAATTGTCCGGCGCTTTCGGGCCGGTGGGAAGCACTTCAAAGCCCTGACGGAAATTATCGGCGGCCGATACGAAATCGCGGCGGATATAATAGCTTTCGCCCTGCCAGTAGTAGGCGTTCCCGATCAGCGGATCCTTTGGGTATTTTTTGGTGAAGGCGGCGAAAGAGGCGGCGGCATCCTCGTAGCGCGTGTCATTCAGCAGGCGAAACGCATAATTATAGAGATCGCGCGGTGTGGAGAAACTTTCGGGGTCTTCTTTCTCCGGCACACGCAACACGCCATCACCGGCGGTGGTGAGGTCTTTCGGCGCAGATTCGCCGGTGGCTGCTGTCGGCGTTTCGACGGTTTTTCCCTCTTCGATCGTTTTGACATGCGCGGGGTCACGCTTCTGCAGTGTCTGCTGCGCGGGATCGGGCTTCGTGCCGGGGGCGGGCTGCACGCCATCCGCAGAAGCGGCGCCGGGCGCCATTTCGTTCAGGCGGAATTCGGTGTCTTTCTGGAATTTCTCAAACGTCTCGACGAGTTTTTTTACCTGAAATTCATTTTCCTCGACTTTGCCGTTGAGCAGGCGAAGTTCTTCTTCGATCGAACTCAGGCGTACTTCAAGCTGGGCGGCACCTTCTGCCGGAAGGTCGTCGGTATTGACGGTGGTGGGGCCGCCGCGCGCAACCTGACGCTGTAAAAGCATGAAATCGCGCTCGATACGCTCCATGCGTTCCATGGCGGCGGTATTATCCATTGCCTGCGAGAAGGTGGGGAATGTCAGAGTGGATGCGCTGATGAGCAGGGTGGCGAGGAGAGGAAATGTGCGTTTCATATCACTAAAAAATCAGGGTTGCGACAGGTGCGGAGCATACAAGATCGGCGTTTTTTTTCCAGCGGCTTTTGTAAAATAATCGTGACGTAGAAACACTTCGCCCCGCAGCGGCAATGCCGTGCGGGGCGAAGAAACAAGCGATCCCGTGAAGGACTACTGGTTGGTAACCACCGTTACAGCGCGGCGGTTCTGACCCCATGCCGATTCATCCGAACCGATAACAGCCGGGCGTTCCTTGCCGTAGCTGATGGTGGAGATGCGGTTGGACGCGATGCCAAGGCCGATCAAGTACTTCTTAGCGGCTGCGGCGCGGCGTTCGCCGAGCGCAAGGTTGTATTCGCGGGTGCCGCGTTCGTCGCAATGGCCTTCAACCGTTACGCTGATGTTGTTGTATTGCTTCAACCATGCAGCCTGACGCTCCAGCGTGTGCTGCGCTTCAGCGGAGAGAGACGCGCTGTCGTAGCCGTAGAATACGCGATCGCCAACGTTCTGGGCGAGGTCTTCCTGGCTGCCGGGGCGAACCGGGCCGCCTGCGCCGGCAGCGCCAGCGCCGCCTTGCGAACCAGAACCGCCAGGTGCGGTTTCGCACGCAGCCAGCAACAATACGGCGGAAATTACAACGAGGGATTTAGTAAACAGATTCATAAACGCACTCCTAAAACACATGTTCAAAAAAAGACAAAGACGCTTCGCTATGGCCATTATTTTGGAATGAAATTCAGCGAATTATGCTAAAAAAAACCAAAGCAGACGCGCCACGCAATCTGAGCCTATCAGTTAGCGAAAACGCGCTTTAAATCAATAGTTAGTTAAGGCGCGATTCAATAAAACCGAACAATTGTGTTATAACGGCAACAGTGGCGACCACGCCGGGTCGGACGCATCCATTGGGCTTACGACTTCACGCAGGTTGTAACCGGTCACGTCCACCGTATACATGCGCGTGTTACCGGAGCGGCCTTTGCTGCCCGCAAACTGCCGGTGGAAAACAATCACACGGCCATTCGGTGCCCAGCTCGGGCCTTCATCGAGCCAGCTCTCGGTGAGCACGCGCTCGCCGCTGCCGTCGGGACGCATGACGCCGATGAAGAACTTACCCTGATACATTTTCGTGAAAGCGATGAGATCGCCGCGCGGCGACCATACGGGCGTGCCATATTTTCCCTGCCCGAAGCTGATGCGCTTCACGCCGCTGCCATCGGAATTCATGACGTAGAGCTGCTGTGAGCCGCCGCGGTCGGAGTTGAAGGTGATCTGCGAACCGTCAGGCGAGAAACTCGGAGAGGTGTCGATACCGCTGCCGCTGGTGAGCTTGACGAGGCGCCGGTTGCGCAGATCCATTTTATAAATCTGCGTGCTGCCACCGTCGGCGATCGACATGATAATGGAGTTGCCGTCGTTGGAAAAGCGTGGCGCGAACGACATGCCCTCAAACGTGCCGAGCGATTCCTCGCGGCCGGTCTGCAAATCGCGCAGGAACACTCGTGGTTGCTTGCCCGCATAGGACATATAGAGAATTTCCTGCGAATTCGGGGAGAAGCGCGGGGTGAGCACGAGGAAGCGCCCATCGGTGAGGAATTTGTGGTTTTCGCCGTCCTGATCCATGATGGCGAGGCGCTTGACGCGCTTCAGGTCCGGGCCGGATTCAGAGACATAGACGATGCGCGAATCGAAATAACCGTTTTCACCGGTGAGGCGCTTGTAGATTTCGTCGGCCATGATATGCGCGATGCGGCGCCAGTTGCCCTTGAACGTGTTGTATTCCTTGCCGGCGACTTGCTCCTCGCCGTAAATATCCCACAGGCGGAAAGACACGCGCACCTTGTCGCCGCCTTCATCGACGACGCTGCCGGTAACAAGGGCTGCCGCCTTGATCTGGCGCCAGTCGGCAAAACGGGGGATGGAGGTTTGCGCTGTGATTTGTTCAATAAATGCCTGTTTGTCGATGGGGCGGAAAAGGCCGGAACGCTCAAGGTCGGCTGCCACGACGCGGATGATGTCGGCGCCTATGCTGCCGCCGGGAAGGTCGGGCAGTGCGATCGGCATCGGGTCGACGGTGCCCTTGGTGATGTCGATGCGCAACACCGCGTGCGCGGGAGCAATCGCGCCGAAGACGGCGAACATCAGGAAAAAGGCGGTGGCGGCGGCACGTAAAGTCAGCTTCTTCATATTACCTCAAAATAACATTTCTTTCGGATCGAACGTCAGCTCGATGTCGCGCCATGTGTTGAATTTGTCCGCAGGCAGGTTTTGCAGGGGGCTGCACTGGCGAACCGCACGCATGGCGCTATCGGCTGCGGCGCGGAAAAACGTGTCGCGACTGTAGCGTGATTTGCTCTCGTTGGCTAGTTCAACTTTAATCACCGAACCGTCGCGCTCCAGCTGGAGACGGAGTATCACGATCAGCTCATGCGCGTCCTTGGCGCCGGCGGGTACGCTCCAGCATTTGGCGATCTGGCTGCGGATGGCGTCTTTTTCGCTGAGCGAAAGCGGTAAGGTAGGATCGTATGAATTGGAAATGCTCTTACTTTTTGAACCACTGTCTTTATTGTCGGTTTTTTCCGACTTTTTTTCCTTCGCTGCCGTATCGCGCACGGCTTTGAGTACGGCGGTTAAATCTTCCTCTTTCGGTTTCTTCTTTTCTTCTTTTTTCTTTTCTTCCTCTTTTTTATCCTTGGGCTTTTCCTTTGTTTTCACGTCCGGCTTTTCGGCGGGCGGGGGAGGCGGGGTTTCTTCAGCGGTTTTAACCGGCGGAGTGGGCTTTTTCTGGTCTTCGGCTTTTTCCGGCTCTTTTGGCTCAGGTTTTTCCTGCGGTTTTTCTTCCGGCTTCTCGGCTTCGGTGGGCGTGCTCTCCATCGGTTTCACGTTGGTAACGCCGGTAATGGGAAGGATTTCGACGGTGATCGCCGCCGGTTCTTCAGGCGGGGTGTAGCTCAAGAAAGAGGGAAGGCCGAAAATGAACAGCATAAGCAGCGCGGCATGCGAAACCGCCGACCAGGTGACCCCTTTTTGCCGCTCAGGGTACACGTTGCTTACCGTCCCTTATCAGCAGCGCCGCCGCCCTTAACCTCGGTGATCAGGGCGACCTTGGCAAAGCCGGCGGCGTTGATCTCGCCGACCACCTGCATGATCTTGCCGTAATCGACATTTCTGTCGCCGCGCACGAAAATGCGCGTGTCTTTCTTTTCGCCGGTGATGGCCTTAAGTTTACTCTGCACGTCTTTCAGCGCGATCTGTGTTTTCTGTAGGAAGATTTTCCCATCGGCCTGAACAGACACGGCCAGCGGCTCATCTTGCCCGGCAACCGGCGAAGCGTTGGAATCGGGGAGGTCGACCGTCACGCCGGTGGTCATCATCGGGGCGGTGACCATGAAAATGACCAGCAGCACGAGCATGACGTCCACCATCGGCGTGATGTTGATTTCGGAGAACGACGCCTGCCTGCCGCTACGCCGCCTGCTCGAACCGTTTCCAAGGTTCATGGACATGGATTATCCTTCCAACTGGCGCGAGAGGATGGTGTCGAACTCGGTGCTGAAATCCTCTAGCTTGTTGGAAAACCGCACCAGCTCGTTGGAGAATTTATTGTACGCGATCACCGCGGGAATCGCCGCGAACAGGCCTATGGCGGTGGCGAACAATGCTTCTGCGATACCCGGCGCGACGGCTACTAACGAGGTGTTCTTCGACATGGCAATGCCGTGGAAGCTGTTCATGATGCCCCACACCGTGCCGAACAAGCCGACGAACGGCGCTGCCGAACCGGTGGTGGCCAGAAAACCCAACCCGCTTTCCATATGCTCCAGCTCGCGGTTGCGCGCCACCTGCATCACCATAACGATGCGCTCGCGCAAAGATAGTTTCATGCCCTGAGGCGTTTGGTTCACACTGTTTTTCGAGCGGAACCACTCTTCCATCGCGGCGACGAAAATAATCGCCATCGGGTGGTTAGCGCGTTTTTTAGTCTTTTCGTGGAATTTATCGAGCGCCTCGCTCGCCCAGAAATCGTTCTCGAACTTCACCGCTTTGGCCTTGACCTTGCGGAAGAGGAAATATTTTTCAAAGATGATCGCCCAGCACCAGAACGACGCGAGCAACAACAGCAGCATCACACCTTTGACGATGATGTCCGCCTGGATAAACATGCCCCAGATGGTAAAATCATGCAAAGCGGCAGTAGCGCTTCCCGCCAGCGTGGTCGAATCGACGCCTTGGACGGCGGTGTTTACGGTTTCTTGTGCGGCCATGGGGATTCCTTATGTTCTGTGTTGGATATTAATGTATTCCTGCCGTTCCTTGGCAATAGGTGGATGATTTTCCGTCATACAACACGCAAGTCGGAAACATCCAGCCACTAGTCTTTTTACCGATTTTCTCCAAATCACATTTTTCTTTTATTCCTTTTTGTAATGTGCCCATGACGGGTTGCAAAGCATCTACGTCACTTTGTGAAAGAAGAAGCGGTGGCAGATCATGTTCAGGGACAAATTTACCCAGCGTATAATCGTAGCGCGTATAATAGGAGTAAGTGCCCTGCGTCCGCATGCCCAAAGGATATAGATTCGAATACACAACATCTTTCTCAGGAGCGGTTTGGTTGAAGGCATCGAATGCAGGGTCGGTATAATTTTGACCTATGACGATAGCTAAAGGATATTTTTTGTAGGTGTAATGAAATACCTGAAGTGCATAATAACGATCTTTAATAAGCCAAGGATCTGAGTTTTGCTGGAGACCTTGAATCTTTTCATATTTTTTGAATGATATATCGCGTTGATCCTTCAAAACCTTTTCTATGCAGCTTTTTTTGGGGAGTTCATACAATCCCCCTGCATATTCGATACGTGGCGGCCCCTTGCTGGAAGAGCAGGCGGAAAGCGCGGTAAGTATTACGCTAACAAACAAAGATGTGGTCTTCGCGCTCATTCCATTTCCTCAACTTATGTCTTTCTTCAACACCGTCAGCATCGCCTTCTTCACGAAATCCGGCAGTTTCGCGAGCTTCTTGTCGCTGCCGACGATCGCCAGTTTCACGCTCATCTTCACCAGCGTTTCGCTGCCGCGGCGGATGGTTTGCTGCATGCGAATACTGACTTTGCTTATATCGTGCAGGCGCGTCTCTATTGTCAAGAGATCATCGAGTCCGGCAGGCTTTAAAAAATCCACTTCGCAATGGCGCACGACGAAACCGATGCCGTGGTCGTTCATCAAATCGGACTGGTTGATGCCCGACAGCCGCAACGCCTCCGTGCGCGCACGTTCGGCGAATTTCAGGTAGTTGGCGTAATAGACGATGCCCGCGGCGTCGGTGTCTTCGTAGAATACGCGGACGGGGAAGGTGTGGATGCCTTTCATGAAGGGTCTTCTTCAACCTCCAGCACGGGCAATGCGGGCGCGGCGATGCCCAGATGCTTGAAGCAGGTCGCCGTCAGCATGCGCCCGCGCGGGGTGCGTTGCAGGAAGCCGATCTGCAGCAAATACGGCTCGATGGTTTCTTCGATGGCATCGCGCTGTTCGGAGAGGCCGGCGGCGATAGTTTCCACCCCGACGGGGCCGCCCTGGTAGTGTTCGGCGATGTATTGCAGGTAGCGGTGGTCGGCGGAGTCTAGGCCGAGGCCGTCTACCTCGAGGCGTTTGAGCGAGGTGTCGGCGAGCGATTTATCGATGACATCTTTTCCCGCGTGGTGGGCGAAATCGCGCACACGCTTGAGCAGGCGGATGGCGATACGCGGCGTGCCGCGCGAACGGCGGGCGATTTCGTGCGAGCCGTCTTTGCTGATGCCGATGGCAAAAAGCGTGGCGGCGCGTTCGATCACGCCCTGCAAATCCTTTACGTCATAAAAACGCAGGCGCAGCGGGATGCCGAAACGGTCGCGCAGCGGGCCGGTGATCAGGCCGAGCCTCGTGGTGGCGCCGACCAGCGTGAAGTGCGGCAGGTCGATGCGCACGGTGCGCGCGGCGGGGCCTTCGCCGATCATGAGGTCGAGCTTGTAATCTTCCATCGCGGGATAAAGGATTTCCTCCACCGCCGGGTTGAGCCGGTGGATTTCATCGACGAACAATACGTCGTTTTCCTGCAGATTCGTAAGCACGGCTGCTAAATCTCCCGCCTTGGTAAGGATAGGTCCGGAGGTAGGACGAAACCCGACCCCCATTTCCTTGGCGATAATTTGCGCGAGCGTCGTTTTTCCTAAACCGGGGGGGCCGTAGAGCAGCACATGGTCGAGCGCATCGGCGCGGCCGCGCGCGGCCTGGATGAATACGCGGAGGTTATTGCAGGCTTCCGGCTGGCCGGTGAAATCGTCGAGCGACAGCGGGCGCAGCGCCTGCTGGAGCACGTCCTCCTCGCTGGGGGCGGGGGCGATGATGCGGGATTCTACGGCGTCGGCGCTCATTTCCGTGCCAGCTCCTTCAGGCTGAGTTTAATCAGCTGGTCGAGGCTGGTCGGGTTTTCGGCAGCTTCGGCGACTTTGAGCGCGGCGCTGTAGGCCTCGCTGCGCGAATAGCCGAGATTGACCAGCGCGGAGATGGCGTCATCGGTGTCGCGCCCGCCGGTGCGGGTGGCGGGTTTTTCTTTGCCGCTATGGGCTGCGATGGGGGCGTTGTCGTCCACGGGCATTTTTTCCACTTTGCTTTTCAGCTCGGTGACGATGCGCTCGGCGAGCTTGGGGCCGACGCCGCCGATGGCGCGGAATGCCGCCACGTCTTTGGCTAAAATGGCGTGCGCCAGCTTTTGCGGTGTGTAGGCGCTGAGTATGGCAAGCGCGATGCGGTTGCCGATGCCTTGCACGGAAAGCAACACGCGGAACCATTCGCGCTCCACAGTGCTGGCAAAGCCGAACAGGTGGATATGGTCTTCGCGCACATGGGTTTCGATGATGAGGCTCGCGGCCTGTCCTTCGGCGAGTCCCGACAGCGTGCGCGCGGAGCAGAACACATGGTAGCCGACGCCGCCGACGTCGATCAGGGCGGCGTCCTCGGTGATTTCGTCGATGCGGCCTTTGAGTTTTCCGATCATACGAGCGCCTTTTCTTTGATAGCAATGGCGGTGCGGTGATGTGCATGACACAGCGCGACGGCGAGCGCGTCGGCGGCGTCCGCGCCTTTGGCGCTGCTTGCGGGGAGGAGCACTTTCACCATCATGCTTACCTGATTTTTATCGGCATGGCCGTTGCCCACGATGCTTTTTTTGACCATGTTGGCACTATACCCGGCCACAGGAATTTCCGCCAGCGAAAGCGCAAGCAGAATCGCACCGCGCGCCTGCCCGAGTTTTAAGGTCGATGCGCCGTTCATGTTGACGAAGGTTTCTTCCACGGCCGCTTCGGATGGCAGGTGCTTTGCGATGGCTGTTTGCAACCCGTCATGCAGTTGCCTCAGGCGGAGATCGAGGGGGAGGCTCGCATCGCTGGTGACGGTGCCGCAATCGACGAAGGAAAGCTGGTTGCCTGTAGCGCGAATGATTCCCCAGCCGGTGCGTTGTAATCCAGGATCGATGCCCAGGATGATGGTCATGCACTCAACGCGGTAATCAACGATTCGGGGATTTCAAAATTGGAGAAGACTTCCTGCACGTCGTCGCTGTCTTCCAGCATGTCGATCATTTTAAACAGGGCACGCGCCTGCTCTTCATTGACGGGCGTGGTGGTTTTCGGTTGCCAGAGCATTTTTGCGGATTCAGCTGCGCCGAAGGCTTTTTCCAGCTTATCCCGGATGGCGGGGAAACTTTCCAGCGTGCAGCTTATGGTGTGGCTCGTGCCGTCGAACTCGCAGTTATCTGCACCTGCGTCGAGCGCCGCTTCAAACATTTTTTCTTCGCTGGCGGCGGACGCCGGGTAGACGATCTGCCCGATATAATCGAACATGAAGCTGACGGAGCCGGTTTCGCCCATCGCGCCGCCGAGCTTGGTGAAGGCGGAGCGGATGTCCGACGCCGTGCGGTTGCGGTTGTCGGTCAGCGCCTGCACGATGATGGCGGTGCCGCCGGGACCGTAGCCTTCATAGCGCACGGATTCGTAATTGTCGGTGTCGATATTGCCGCTGCCGCGTTTGATAGCGGCTTCGATGCGGTCGCGCGGCATGTTTTCCTCGCGCGCCCATAAGACGGCGGCGCGCAGACGCGGGTTGGTTGCTGGATCGGGCGAACCGGTCTTGCACGCGGAAATGATTTCGCGCTGAACCTTGGTCAATACCTTCGCTTTTTTAGCGTCCTGCGCACCTTTGCGGCGCATGACGTTCTTAAAATGTGAATGGCCGGCCACTCTCTACTTCCCTTGCGCCTTGATAAATACGTCTACGCGATCGGGCTCGCCGCCGGGATTTTTATCCCCTTCGGCCTGCACGTTGATGCGCAAGGAACCGATGCCCTGATCGATGAGATATGCACGCACGGCCAACGCACGCGACAGCGATACGCGACGCGCGGTGGTGGCCTGATCGTTGCTGCCGGATGCGTAGGCGACCAACGTCACGCGCTTGCCTTCGTCGGATTTCAGTTCCTTGGCCAGCGTATCAAGCTGCGGCTTGACGGTGAGCGGCACGGTGGTTTCTGTAATCTTGAAAGGAATGCGCAAATCCGGATTGCCTTGCGAAGCGGCTTGAGGCGCGGCTTTCGCAGGTTCGGGCGTGGGGGCTACTGCAGGTTCCGCTGCGGCAGGTTCCGGCGCGGGTTCGGTCAACACAACGGGCTTTGCAGGTTGTGTGTCTGGAGCAGCCGGAGGCGCGGCTTCCGGTGCGTTAAATAGCGTGCCCAGCTTTTCGCTCTGGTCTTTCGCCGCTTGCGCCGCGCTGTCGTCCGTCGGAATAGGAAGCGGCGGCGGGGGAGGCGCAGGGAGCTGCGGCACCGGCTCGGGAATGGATTGCTGGTCGATCGGGGAGACCGGTGCGGCAGTCGTTTTCGGGCCGGATATTTTGGCTTTGTCGGGTTCAGCCGCCGGTGCAGCGATCAGGGGAACCGCAGGTACGGGCGGGAGTTCCGCCGCAGACGCAGGAGCCGGTATGTCTGCAACAGGTGCGGGCGGCGGAGGTGGAGGAGGTGCTTCAACTACGGGAACAGGCGCTGGCGGCGTCTCAATCACGGGGACGGGTGGCGCGGGCGGTGTTTCTACAACCGGCGCAGGCAGCGTTTCTGCAACGGGAGCCGGTACAGGAGGTGGTGGCGGAACCGGTGCAGGAGCAGGCACAGCGGCGGCCTTTGCCTCAGCTTCGGCTTTTTCCGCTTCGGCTTTCGCATTTGCTTCCGCTTCCGCTTCAGCTTTTGCGTTTGCTTCTGCTTCAGCTTGCGCCTTGGCTTCGGCATCTGCCTTTATTTTAGCTTCTGCTGCGGCTTTCTCCGCCTCTGCTTTGGCGGCTGCCTCAGCTTTTGCTTGTTCAGCTTCCGCCAGTGCTTTCGCCTTCGCTTCCGCTTTTTCCGCTTTTATCCGCTCGGCTTCGGCTTTTGCTTTTGCTTTCGCTTCAGCCTTTTCTGCCTTGATTCGTTCGGCATCGGCCTTTGCTTGCGCTTGCGCGGCTTCTTTCTCAGCCTTCGCTTTTGCCCTTGCCTCGGCTTTTGCCTTCTCAGCGTCTGCTTTGGCTTGCGCTCTGACGGCTGCTGCGGCTTCCTGCTTCTGTTTTTCTTCCGCTGATATTACGGGAGCGGCCTTGGGTTCGGGCTTTTTTGCCACCTCTTTTTTAGGGGCGGGCTTTTTAACTTCCGCTTTCTTAGGCTCTGCTTTTTTGGGTTCTGCTTTTCTTGGTTCTGGCGGCAGTTCGACAATTTGTCCCTTAGGGCCTTCCTGCCACACCAGTGGAGCCTTGCCGCCATGCATAGGCGCGTAACGCGGATGCTCAAGCTGGTCGAGCACGTCGAGGTTCAACTCGATGGTGGGAAGCGTCTGCTCAGGCCTGTTATCGAACGCTGCCGCAGGTTGCGCGCCGAGGACGCTTAAGGAAACACCGGCAAGCAATACGCGCCGCAAGAGAGCAGGAACATTGGACATAGATACCCTAACGAATGAAGATAAAACGATTAAGGCACAGTTCTACTGGAAACCGGCAGAATTTCAAACCGAAAAATACATGGAGCTCAAGTGCCGCTAATGCTTCTCTGGCTATTTACGCAGCGGAGAGCAATGCCTGAATCGGGCGGGCGAGATGCTGGCTGGAGGCGAGCAATGTGGAAGAGTAGGGAGTTGCTGGTTTTCCCGCAAGGTCGGTGGTGCTGCCGCCCGCTTCCTGCACCAGTAACAGCCCGGCGGCGATGTCCCACGGCTGCATGGTGTAATACCAGCAGGCGTCGATGCGGCCGGCGGCGAGGTTGGCGAGGTCGAGCGCGGTGGCGCCCATGATGCGCAGCGTCGCGCCTGCTTTCGACAGCGATTCCAGCTTGGCGACGATTTGTGAATCGCCTTTCGGGGCAAGACGCGGATTGCCGGTGACGAGCATGCAGTTTTCCATCACGTCGCGTGCGGATACGGTGAGGCGGCGGCCATTAAGGAAGGCGCCCTTGTTTTTCTCAGCGGAGAATAATTCGTTGTGGATGGGATCGAAAATGACACCCGCGACGGTTTCTGAGCGCCCGTCGGAAAAACGCCGCTCCAGCCCGATGGAGATGCAGAAATAGGGGACGGCGTGGATGAAATTGCTGGTGCCGTCGAGCGGGTCGATGATCCAGCGGTATTCGGGCTTTTTGCCCTCGACTTCGCCGCCTTCTTCCATGAGGAAGCTATAGCCGGGGCGGGCTTTTTCTAACTCGCGCTGCAGCAGTTTTTCCGTGCGTATGTCGCTGGCGGTGACGAAATTGGATGCGCCCTTGCGCGAAATCTGCAACTGGTCGACTTCCCCGAAATCGCGGATCAGACCCTTGCTCGCCTTGACAGCGGCGGCGCTCATCACCGTGATGAGGGGAGAGTTGGTCACCCGCGCGCCCGCTCAACATATTCGAGGGTGCCGGTATCCACGACGATTTTCTCGCCTGCGCCGATGAAGGGCGGCACCATCACGCGCACGCCGTTTTCCAAAATGGCGGGCTTGTAGGATGAAGCGGCCGTCTGGCCTTTGACGATGGGGTCGGATTCGACGATGGTCATGGTGACTTTGGTGGGCAGCACCACGGTTATCGGCTTGCCTTCATAGGCTTCGACGGAAAGCGTCATGCCTTCCTGAAGGAACGGAAACCCGGGGCCGATCATTTCCTTGCTCATGGTGAACTGCTCGTAGGATTTATTATCCATGAAATGCAGCTCTTCGCCGTCGGCATAGAGGAAATTGCAGGTGAGCGAATCGAGGGAGACGCGTTCGATCTTTTCCGCCGAGGAAAAGCGCGGGTTGCTTTTGGTGCCGGTGCGGACGTCTTTTAGTTCTACCTGATTGAACGAACGCAAGTTGCCGGGCGTACGGATTTCGTGCTTCACCACCAGCCACAGCTTGTTTTCATATTCAATCACCATGCCCATGCGGACCGCTGAACCGTCGATTTTCATTGCATTGCTCTCTGTATAGCGTTGTTAAATTCCGCAACCGCTTTGCCCGCGCCCTGCGGGTGGTTCCAGACGGACTGGATGGCGGCGACGAAATCCGCGCCTGCCTTCACCAGACCGGCGCAATTGCCCGGGTTAATACCACCGATGGCGACAACGGGCAAGACCATAGTTTCCTGCCACCAGCTCAGGAGATCGGGGGAGGGGACGCCCCATTGTTTCATGTATTCCGGGTTTTTACTGGTGGTGGGGAAAAACGCCCCGAACGCGATGTAATCCGCGCCCTGTTCGCCCGCTTCCATGGCAAGGTGGCGGGAATCGTGGCAGGTGGCGCCGATGATGCGGTTGTCGCCCACGATGGCGCGCGCTTCTGCGATGCTGCCGTCCTCATGCCCGATATGCACCCCGTCGGCATCGCATTTCACGGCGAGGTCGGGGCGGTCGTTGAGGATAAAGGCGGCCTCGTGCTCGCGGCAGAGGGGGAGGATTTTTTCGGCTGCGCGCAGGATGTCGTCGTCGCTCGCGCCTTTCAGCCGGAGCTGCACGCAGGCGACGTCACCGCCGGAGAATGCATCCTTCAATTGCGGGATGAATGCAGGAAGGTCGATGGCTGGCGGGGTAACGAGGTAGAGGCGGCAATGCTTGTTCATCGCGCGCTACTTAGTCACCCTTATACACCCCGATAATATTCTCCAGCAGCTTCAACGCTTCCGCGCGCGGGCGCTGGAAGGTGTTGCGGCCGATGATGGAGCCGTTGCCGCCGCCGTCGCGGATGGCGCGGACTTCGTCGAGCAGGTCTTTTTCACCCTTGGCGTTGCCGCCGGAGAATACGACGATGCGGCGTCCGTTGAAGCAGGCTTGCTTCACATGCGCGATGCGGTCGGCCATGGTTTTGATGGCGATTTTTTCAGCTTCGTAGACTTTTTTCGCTTCGCCGGGTTCTAAGAAATCGGTGGGCGGCTTGACTTTGATGATGTGCGCGCCGAGGAGGGCGGCCATGTGCGCGGCATAGGCGCAGACATCCATCGCGGTTTCACCTTCCTTGCTGATGCTGGCGCCGCGCGGGTACGACCAGATGACCACCGCGAGGCCTGCGGCTTTGGCTTCTTCGGCCATTTCGCGGATGACTTCCATCATGTCGAACGCATCGTGCGAGCCGGGGTAGATGGTGAAGCCGATGGCCGAGCAGCCGAGGCGCAGCGCGTCGGACACCGAGCCGGTGATCGCCTGATTAGGCGCTAAATCTTTCGGCGCGAGCGAATTGGAGCTGTTGACCTTGAGGATGGTGGGGATTTGCCCGGCGAACGTGTCGGCGCCAGCTTCCAAGAAACCGAGCGGTGCGGCGTAGGCGTTCAGCCCTGCGTCGATGGCGAGCTGGTAGTGATAGTGCGGGTCGTACGCGTCCGGGTTTTTGGCGAAGCTGCGGGCGGGGCCGTGCTCGAAGCCCTGGTCGACGGGGAGGATCACCACGCGGCCGGTACCGCCGAGCTTGCCCTGCATGAGGATGCGCGCGATATTCGCTTTGGTGCCGGGGCAGTCGCTCTCATAGTTGGCGAGGATTTTTTTGACTTTCGGGGTCATCTTCATGGCGGTGTCCTTATATAAATGATGTGGAAGCGTTTTTAACCCGTTTGGGTTGCAGGTTCAACGGTTTTCGAGCCAGTTTTCGCAGGCCTGCTCCGGGTCGCGGGCATAACGCAGGTCTAGTGCCGTAAAAGGTTCAGTATAAAGGATAATTTTATTCTTCTGAGCGATGGAAGTGAGTTTCGCCAGCACCGGCTGGGACGCGTTGCTGCGGATATGGGTATGCCCCATCTGCATGGCGGCCACTGCTTCGGCGTGGGCGTCGGCGCAATCGAGGATGCAGGTGGCGCGGGCGGCGGGGTGCGCGGCTTTGGCCTCGGCGAACATATGAAGGAGATAAAGGCTGCCTGCGTAGAAAATCGCGTCGGGGGCGCTTTGCAGGATAACGGGCATATCGAGCTTTTTCGCCGCTGCCAGCGCGCACAGCGCATGGTCGAGCGTATGGACGATGATCAACCGCATGTCAGCGTACGGATTTTTTGGCGGCCTTCGCTTTGGCTTTTGCAACCGGTGCGCGTTCCAGCAATGCCGCGACGCCCGGCAGCGCTTTGCCCTCCAGCCATTCGAGGAATGCACCGCCAGCTGTGGAGATATAGCTGAATTCCTGCGCGAGGCCGGAATGCGACAGTGCCGCTACCGTATCGCCGCCGCCTGCGATACTGCGGAGCGTTTTTGCGGCTGTGTGTTTGGCGATGATGCGTGCAAGCGCCACGCTGCTGGCATCGAACGGGCTGGTTTCAAACGCGCCTACAGGCCCGTTCCAGACGAGGGTTTTGGCTTCGGCGATGGCTTCGGAAAACACGCGAACCGTGTCGGGGCCGACATCGACCGCGATACCCTGGGGGGGTATAGCATTTATGCTAACGACGGAGCAGGGAGCTTGCGGTTTCAAGGCGGAGGCAACCACTACGTCTATCGGCAGCAGAATACGGCAGCGGCTCTTTTCAGCGTTGCGGAGAATTTTGAGCGCGGTCTGTTTCATGCCGGCTTCGCACAGCGAGTTTCCGACGCTGTGGCCTTGCGCATGGAGGAACGTGTTGGCCATCGCGCCGCCGATGATCAGCGTATCCATCGTCTTGATAAGATGGTCGAGCAGTGCGAGCTTGGTGGAGACTTTCGAGCCGCCGATGACGCCGACCAGTGGCTTTTTCGGCGCGGAGAAAATGCTGCCGAGCACGGTGAGTTCTTCTTCCATGAGCCTGCCCGCGGCAATCGGCAAAAACTGCGCGATGGCGGTGATGGAGGCGTGCGCGCGGTGCGAGGCGGAGAACGCGTCGTTCACATAGACGTCGCCGAGCGAGGCCAGTTCGCGTGCGAAGCTTTTATCGCCGCTTTCTTCTTCCGCGTGGAAACGCAAATTCTCCAGCAGCAATACGTCGCCGCTTTTGAGTTTTTTGACGGCTTCATGCGCGGCCACGCCAATGCAGTCGACGCCGAATCTCACTTCGCGCCCGCCGAGCGCTTCCGACAGAGGGTCGACCAGCGGCGCGAGCGACATCGAAGGCACGAACTTCCCGCCCGGGCGGTCGAAATGCGACAGCAGCACGATGCGCGCTTTTTTCTTGATGAGATAGTTAAGCGTAGGCAGCAGGCGCACGATGCGCGTATTGTCGGTGACCTTGCCGCCATGCATGGGCACGTTGAGGTCGGTGCGCACGAGTACGGTTTTGTTAGCGACGTCGATATCTTCAAGGCGAGGGAAGCTGGTGGTCATAGCCCTGCCCAGAGCCGCGCTACGTCGAGCATGCGGCAGGAGAACGCCCACTCATTGTCGTACCATGCGGCCACGCGGCATAGGCGTTTGCCGGTGACGTAGGTGCCGGTTAAGTCGGCGATGCTGCTGTCGGTGGTGTGGGTGTAGTCGATGGATACCAGCGGCGCGGTGGAGATGCCGAGCACACCTTTCAGCGCACCTTGCGACGCTTTTTTCAGCGCGTCGTTGATCTCGTCTTTCGTGGTGTCGCGGCTGGCGGTAAACGTCAAATCGACCAGCGATACGTTCGGCACCGGCACGCGGATGGAAACACCATCAAGCTTGCCTTTCAGTTCGGGCAGGATAAGGCCGATGGTTTTGGCCGCGCCCGTGCTGGTGGGAATCATGGACAGCGCGGCGCTTCTGGCGCGGCGTAAATCCTTGTGGCTGGAATCCACTAAATTCTGGTCGCCCGTGTAGGCGTGGATGGTGGTCATGAAGCCCGACTCGATGCCGATCGCTTCATGCAGCACTTTAACAACCGGCGCTAACGCGTTGGTGGTGCACGATCCTACCGAGACGACTTCGTGCGTTTTCTTCAGCATCGCGTTGTTCACGCCGTATACGATGGTGGAGTCCGCATCTTCCGCCGGCGCGGAAACCAGCACTTTTTTGATGCCGGTGGCGAGGTGCTGTGCGGCTTCCGATTTTTTGTTGAATTTTCCGGTGCATTCCAGCACAAGGTCGATGCCCATACCCCCCCAGGGTATGTTCTTAGGATCGCGTTCGCGGAACAGCTTTACGATTTTGCCGTTGATGGAGAGGTTCTCACCGTCCGCTTTCACTTCGTACGGAAAGCGCCCATGCACTGAATCGTATTGCAGGAGGTGCACATGCGTATCCACCGCTGCCGGGCCGTTGACCGCGACGAGTTCGATGTCTTTCGCGCCGGATTCATACACCGCGCGCGCTACGCAGCGCCCGATGCGTCCCAATCCGTTGATGCCGATGCGTATGGTCATGGCTTCCTCTTCATTACAGCGTCCACGACTGCTTCCGCCGTAATCCCGAAATGCTTGTACAGATCAGGTGCGGGTGCTGACGCGCCGAAGCTGTTCATGCCGATAAACGCGCCGTCCGTGCCGGTATAGCGCTCCCAACCGAAACCAGAGGCGGCTTCGATGGCGAGTTTGAAGGTGTTTTTGCCGAGCACGGATTCGCGGTAGGATGCCGGTTGCGCGTCGAACAATTCCCAGCAGGGCAGGGAGACGACACGCGCTGCAATGCCTTTTTCCGCGAGTTTTTTCTGGGCGTCGACGGCGAGAGAAACTTCCGAGCCGGTGGCGATGAGAGTGGCTTTGGCGTCTTTCGCGTCGGATAAAATATACCCGCCGCGCGCGCAGAGATTCTCATCCGTGTAGGTTTCGCGCAAGGTGGGCAGGTTCTGGCGCGTGAGCGACAATACCGATGGCGCGTCTTTCATCGACAGCGCCAGCGCCCAGCATTCGGCAGTTTCCGTGGCGTCGGCGGGGCGGAACACATGCAAGTTCGGAATCGCGCGCAAGGATGCAAGATGCTCTACCGGCTGGTGCGTGGGGCCGTCTTCGCCGAGGCCGATGGAATCGTGCGTCATGACGTAGATCACGCGCTGGTTCATGAGCGCGGACAGGCGGATCGCGGGGCGGCAATAGTCGGTGAATACTAAGAACGTGCCGCCGTAAGGGATGAATCCTCCATGCAGGCTCATGCCGTTCATGATCGCACCCATCGCGTGTTCGCGCACGCCGTAATACAGGTAGCTGCCGCTAAAATCCTTGGCGGTGACGGGCTTCATCGCCTTGGTTTTGGTATTGTTCGAGCCGGTGAGATCCGCCGAGCCGCCGATCATTTCCGGGATGGCGGGTACGATGGCTTCCAGGAAATTCTCCGACGATTTGCGCGTGGCTTCGTTGGGCTTGCTCTCTGCGATCTTGCGTTTATGCGCCTTGAACGCTTCCGCCCAGCCTGCGGGCAATTCTTTGCTGAGCACGCGCTCGAACTCAGCGCGCTTTTCTTTCGGCTCGGCGTTATAGCGGCCAAGCCAGCGGTGGTATTCATCGTGTCCGCGTTTGCCGAGCGCGCGCCATGCGTCGAGAATGTCGGCGGGAATGTCGAACGCGGCGTGCGGCCACATGAGTTTTTCACGCGCGGCGGCGATTTCGGTTTTCCCCAGCGGTGAGCCGTGGCAGCCCGCGGTGCCGCCCTTGGTGGGCGCGCCGTAGCCGATTACGGTGCGGCAGGCGATGAGCGACGGTTTGTCGGATTGCTTGGCCGCTTTGATGGCGAGCGCAATCGCGCTGTGGTCGTGCCCGTCGATCTGCTGCACATGCCAGCCGCTCGATTCAAAACGCTTCAGCGTGTCTTCGGAGGTGGTGAGGCTGGTGGGGCCGTCGATGCTGATTTTATTGTCGTCGAACAGCACGACGAGCTTGGAAAGCTGCAAATGCCCGGCGAGCGAAATCGCTTCCTGGCTGATGCCTTCCATGAGGCAGCCGTCGCCCGCGATGGTGTAAATGGTATGATCGACGATGCTGCCGAAACGCGCCGCCTGCAAGCGTTCTGCAAGCGCCATGCCGACTGCGTTCGCCAATCCCTGACCGAGCGGCCCGGTGGTGGTTTCGATACCGGTGGCGTGACCGTATTCCGGGTGGCCGGCGGTTTTCGCCCCGAGCTGGCGGAAATTTTTGAGTTCGTCGAGCGTCATGTCCTCGTAGCCGGTGAGGTAGAGCAGCGCGTATTGCAGCATCGAGCCGTGACCGGCGGATAAAATGAAGCGGTCGCGGTTCGGCCAGTGCGGGTGTTTCGGGTCGAACGCCAGAAATTCGCCGTACAGCACGGCGGCGACATCGGCCATGCCCATCGGCATGCCGGGGTGCCCGGAATTGGCTTTTTCGACGGAGTCCATGGCGAGCGCGCGGATGGCGTTAGCCATGTCTTTGTATGATACGGCGGGGGAGGCGATGGTGGCGGTCATAGCGGGCATGATAAAAGACTTTAATTTTGTACGCGGCGTGTTATGAATGACCAAGTAGTTTCAGTCAGGTGGATTTCGCCTATGTATCAAGCACACGCCCGCGAACTTCTCAATAAAAAAGAATCCGGAAACACCCCAGAAATGACTAAAAACGCCCAACACCCGATCTATCGCGCCACCGAGCGCCTCGTCTCCGCCCTCGACCGGCTGGAAGGCAACCTCCGCCACATGCCCGCCACCGGCGCCCATGAGGAGCGCTACGCCCAGCAAATCAGCATATTTGAGCACGAAAACGAAGCCCTCAAAGGCGAACGCGAAAACTTAAACAACGCCATCGCCCAGCTCCGCTACCAGTATGACGACCTCCACCATGTCGCATCCACGATCTACGGCAAGCTCAACGACTCCATCAAGCGCCTGACGCATATTATTGATAATTAAGTCGCCCGGCCGCCTCTTTCGCACCGCGCGCGCAAATAATACTTGACTCTGCCGCCCGTATGACTAACTTTCCGGCACTTTCCAAGGCCATTTCCGCCTGTGGGGGCGTAGCTCAGTTGGTAGAGCACTTGATTTGCATTCAAGATGTCGCAGGTTCGATTCCTGTCGCCTCCACCATTACTTTATAACTCAAGCCTTTATATCTTAGTTCTGGTTCTGGGACTCCCAACAGGGACAATCCTATGCAGAATCCGACCTATTTAATCCGCTCCGAACATTGCATCTTTCATTTCCGCTGGCCGCTGCCGTTGCGCCTGATGCCAGACAGCAAGCGCCGTTACATCAAGCTATCCCTCGGCACTAGAGAGCCGCAGGAAGCGTTGTACCTCGCCAGAGGATTATCCTATGCTGCCGCATGGCTGATTAAGCATCCGAGGCTACAGGGCATGGATTTCATAGAGATAAAGGCGCTGGTGCAAACCTACCTTCAACGGGCTTTAGAAGAAGCTAAGGAGGGGATGAACTGGCACGGAGTGAACCCTAAAGAACTGGCTGTTTATTGGATGATAGCCGAAGACCCTAAGGCATTCTGGGAGACGCATAACGGTACGGAGGAGGAAACGAAAGCCCTAAGCCGTATCTGTAAAAAGATGGATTTGCCGATTGATGAAAGTGACCCTGAATGGGCGCGCTTACAGCAGGTCTATCGGTCAGCGATACCACATTACTGCAAAGAAGTTGTGCAATATGCCAACCAGCTTACGAGTGAGTTCACCTTCACGCAGACAGAACAGGCAGCAGTAACGCAACCAGCTAAGCCTCGAAATGCAGGGCTGCATACGTTGGAAAAGACCATACAGCAATTCATCGCCGCGCATGTGAACGATGAGGCATGGGACGATAATACCAAGAACGATAAGCAAGCCAAGTTCGCTGTGCTGGTTGATGCCCTTGGCAAAGATTACCTTATCGCGGATATGGACTTGATGAAGGCGCGAGAGATCCGCGACCTAATCAAGCAACTGCCAAAGAACCTGAATAAAAATCCTCAACTGCGGGGTAAATCGCTGATGGAAGCTGTCGGTATAGAAGGCTTGGAAAGGCTTTCGGCAGTGACAGTACAGAAGTATCTGAATGCCTATAGCGCATTATATCAGTGGTGCATGGACGAGGGGATGGTGAATGACAATCCCTTTGCAAAAGTGAAAGCTACTGTGGACAGGAAGAAGAAAGGCGAGGTTGCGCGTAAGCCCTTTAATGCCGATCAGATTAAGATGATTCAGGCAGCTATTGAAGGCGAGGCGAAACACTATCGAAAGTGGGGAACGCTTATCGGTATGTACACGGGCGCAAGATTGAACGAGGTAGCGCAGATTGCACTTGATGACATCAAACAGAAAGATGGCATCTGGTATTTCCACATGAACGATGAGGGCGATAATAAAAAGCTAAAAACTCCTGCCGCTCGTCGCCTTGTG
Organism: uncultured Rickettsiales bacterium; assembly: GCA_964645205.1. Lineage (GTDB taxonomy): Bacteria > Pseudomonadota > Alphaproteobacteria > Rickettsiales > SXRF01 > CAZYBO01. The sequence continues at coordinate 274,390 of CAZYBO010000003.1, read as the reverse complement.
CCTATACACAAAGCACTGCTTGATCTTGGCATTCTTGAAGAAATAGAACGCCTACGCAGTGCAGGGCAGACCCGTTTCCTACACGAACTGACTTATGACAAGAAGAATGGGTACGGCAAAAAGCTAGGTCACTACTTCAACCAAGTGCTGTTGCCAGCACTCGGCATTAAACGCAAGGAACTGGTGTTCCACTCTTTGCGGCATACAGCGAATACCTGCTTGTATCAGGCCGGAGTGCCGGAGCCTATCGTGCATACCATCATCGGGCATGAGCGCAGCGGTACTTCGCAACAGGTGTATTTCAAGGAAGGGTACACCATCCAGCAGCTTAAAGAGGCGATGGACAAGTTTGACCCTGCCAGAATCGTTATCAATAGCGATTGACGCAATACTGCCCCTACCTTAGCGTGGGTGGCAGAGGTTCCGTGTTGGAATCTTCGGGGCGTTAGAACCCCTTCCAGTGCGGCCTTACGACAACGTCAGGCCGTCACCAATGACGTTGCTTTCTCACCTTAGGGTCGAGGAGGCAGCGGAATATGACAGCGCGTAAGCGTGAATACGCTGCGCCGTTCACTGGACGGTTCTAAACTCCTCGGCTGCCAGAGAAATCTGGTAGCCGATTGTTTTTAACGGTGACGGGGAGCGTATGAAAATCATTTATATAACAATTTTACTGGCAATTGCGGGATGCCAAAGTCGTGTCAGCCAGCACGATACCAATCTCGAAATTCAATGGAAAGCCGTAACCGATGCTCAAGCTCAAGTGGATGCTGAGAAACCCAAATGCACTAAAGGAAAATCAAGCAGTTCAGTTTCGCCTAAAGAATATCTGCGAGCTACGAAATGCATAACCAAGCTCATTGAGGAGAAGGTTGTCCCAGTCACGCCATATCCTGAACCATTGAAGAAAATGCTATATACGAATTTAGAAAATGCCGCGCTCTATAGCCAAGGCAAAATCATATATGAGCAGGTGGAAGCTCGTGGTCAGTTAGCTATTTCGGAATGGCAAGCAGAAGTCACTCGTCTTGATGATGAAGTAAGGCAGGGATACGCCGCACAGGATGCCGAGGACAGGGCAAAGGTTGCCAGAGCGTTAGAGGGGTTTGAGCCTCGCCGCCCTGTTTATACGACCTGCTCAAGGTACGGCAGTACAACGCAATGCCGGAGCCAATAGGGGGGTATTATGCAGCGTCCGAACTCAGATAAGTATGTTTGGATGGGGATAGCCACCGTGGTTATACTCGGCTCTGTTGGTGTTGCTGAACCCGCCACCAGCCCTTTCGGAATGGCCATTTTCGCCGGACTGTATTTCCACTGGCGATGGCGCAAGAACCGCTATGACCGATTCATTGCCGAACAGAAAAGACCTAACCCAACCGAGGAGTAATTCAGGCGGAAATGTAATACTGTGTGTTTCCGCAGAATATCTATATTTTTATTATTTATCAGGGAATTAATGCCTAATGTGCCTCGTACCTAGTAAAAGGAAGCCGAAAGACGATTTATCCGGGATATATCTGTTTCAAAACTACCGGAAGGTAGGAGTATTATAGTATATAATAATATATATAAATAATAATAGGTTATATATACTTACTTGGTAAGTAAATCTATAATATTTAATATATACATAAAGATAATAGATATAGCCTATAAGCTATATAATATAGTTATATATATAGCTTTGTATATACTATACTTTATATTCAATATAATATTATAATTAATAATAAGTTATAGTTTATAGTATAGTTATACTTAGTATATATTATATAGTATAGTTTATATAATAACTAAATATAACCAGTAATATAAAGTATAGATTATATGGCTAATTCGCTTTGGGGTAAAGTCTACTATCAGGACTTATATGCTGGACGACTCCAACAAGAGCCGGGTGGTAGATGCTCGTTCACTTATGATGAAAGCTATCTCGGTAATAAAGAAGCAAAGCGTATCGCTTTCTCCATGCCGCTGCAAAAAGCTTCGTTCATCTCGGAAGCCGGGTTGCATCCGTTCTTCGATAACCTGATAGCGGAAGGCTGGCTAAGTAGCGCACAAGCCCGTGCCTTGGGTGTCAATCCTAATGATCGCTTCTCGCTATTGCTTGGTTACGGGGCAGACTTGGCAGGGGCAGTATCGGTCATTGACCCGGAACCCCGGACTCCTAAAAACATTGACCATGACGATGCCACGATAGCGGCATTGACCAGCCGCGCCTCGTTATCGGGAGTACAGCGTAAACTGTTCGTGGTGAAGGAAGGAAAGAAATACCGTCCTGCCCGTGCCGGGGAATTGAGTACGCATATCGCCAAGCTGCCATCAGCAAACCTTGGTAGTATCGTCGAGTTGGAATTCTTGACCACGCTAGCGGTGCGTACCATGCTGCCAGATGATGAAGTGGTAGACTTAGAGATTGCCTCCGTTGAATCGGTCAGTGATGAAGCATTAATTGTCCCGCGCTTTGACCGTACCAAGTCGGGAGGCAAGGTGCACTTTGAAGAGTTTAACCAACTCCTTGGTAAGAAATCGGGTGATAAATATAATGGGGCGTATGAGGAGATGGGCCAGTTTATCATGAACACCCCGGAATGCATACCCGTGGAAGCCGACCGCCTGTATCGGCGCATACTGGCCTGTTTGCTCGTCGGAAACACCGATGCGCACTTTAAGAACTTCGCCATGATGCACAGACCGGATGGGTTGCGCCTTACCCCGCTATACGACTTGGTGGCAGGTGTGCAATATGAATATATGCAAATTGAGTTATCGCTTGGCGGTACGGCAAATTTGAAAATTATAGACCTAAAAGCCAAACACCTAATAAGTATGGCCGATGGCTTTGGCGTGAATGAAAATGCGATACGCCAAGTCATGATCGACTTTGAAAGGCGGTTGGATAAGGTGCAAAGCGCAATCAGCGATTCGATAGTAGGCACGAAAACCACACGAGACTCATTAACCGATTGGATAGGTAAACGATGGAACGGCAGCTACGCATCAACTGGCCAGCTATTGTCGAAGAAGCAAAGCAAAGGCGCGAAGCCCAAAAGTTGACGCAGGTCAGACTCGCAGCACTAGCTGAAGTTAGTACACCAACCATCTCTAAATTTGAGAGCGGGGTGGAGACTATTGAGCTTGGCACGGCACTGAAGATTTTGGGGGTGCTTGGTATGGTGGATAAGCGTGTTCTTGTATTCCCAGAACCAAATGCACAAGAAGACTGGACGAAAGGCACTATCGTCTTTTGGGGAAAAGATGGTGACAAGCGAGTAAGGTGCGCCATCAGTCGGGAAGCATTAGACGATCACTTCAAGGGCGATGGGAAAAACATGCTGAAGGTGTTTGAAGCAAACCGTCCAGCCATCGAGCACTATGCCCGTAGGAAATATATGGCTAACCAGTTAGAGGCGGATGGGGCAGTAGCCGAACTTTTAATTCGCACTGATGATATTTAGTGTGCGTTAAGGCCTTATTGATTAGGAGGCGGCGGGAAAAGTCCAACAACATTAGGACTCGATTGCTGTTCGTCTGAAGCCCTAACAGTAATCGGCGTAAGTCCCGATAAAACTCGAATTAACAGTTTTCTTGCTTGGCGTTGATCGTTTTCATCATGAAGCCATCCGTCAGGGGCATATCTAAAATGCTTTATCTCGCTTGCATCCAACGATATATTCACGGTCTTCCCAATCGCTACAAGCAAGTTAGAAAACAACAGTTCTCCTTCTTCGTTATAACGTAGGTTGTCATTGGTATCGGTGGGTATGCTTTTGTACAAATAGTTAATATATTCTTTCCACTTTTGCATCACATCCGAAGAGTCATTGAAATCGGTCTGTATCAGATTGAGGCTATGCACATGGTCTGGGTGCAAACGAACACCACGAGTCTTCATCAGGTTTCTGAATATATCAACTCTACGATCATTAGTGCGCTTTTTCTCGTCGGAATAACGTGTGTAATATATAGCTATAAACGTGGATGCGATTGGCCCAATCAATGTAGCCGCTGCAAGAATTATATCTTTATTATCCATGTTTGCGAACATGCTACACTCACATATTTGAGGGGAAATCGCGCAGCTTTCTGAAAATCACATTCACTGCTCCCGTAGGTGTTTGGATGGTGACAGGGTGCTGATTCCCTAAATTCTCAGGCAGTACGGTTACTATATCTATGCTCATGGGATGCGCTCCGGCAAACGCGCCAGTGACCAGTGAAGTTCCGGCGGGGACTGTAAGTTTAATCTTTGCATCATATTGTTTGGTGGCGGGGTTTTGTTTATACGTTCCCTCATATATCCCGCCAGCAGCATCTGCGCCGGTTAGAATGCCGTTTGTTGCTGCTATAATTCCTATCCCTGACCCCGTTACGCCGGTAAAGTATATAGCGTAAAAACCGTTGAGCATTTTCTATCCTTTCAACTTCATGCATTGTGTTAATTTATTTAAGTACTCCCAAACGGAGATGGTATCAAGAAAACGATGGAATCATAAATCCGTCCTACAATTTCGTGAGGGCATTAACATAATCTGCAATGCTGAAAGTCCCCCATAGGGGGGCTTCAGTAATCGTATATAAATGACCGCACAGCAGCGAAGGTGGTTTTGCTTGTATCACCCTGTCTTTGTGAGTTTCATGCATTCAGCGACCTTCCTATTGAGAGGCAATCTGCTTGACAATCGAACGCTAACAGGGACAAAGTGGAGGTACTTTCAACCATGAGTTCCTGAGGCTTTTCTAGGAATATCAAGGCTTGCACGGTGTAGCGGAATCTCCTGTCGCCTCCACCATTTCCTAGAGATATGAACGAATTGGAACCCATAAAAACCGCTCTCCATCATTGGTGGCCGAAGAATCTATTTGATTTTTGGGTCAATGAAGCAGGTGAAGTGAATCAATTGTTTTGGGATGGACGCATTGTACCGCATATAAACTCTAGGAATTTTGGTGCTATCAAAGATGGGCACACTATCAGATTAGGGAAAGGGGAAGAACTCACGCCTTGGGATACATCTTTCGAAAGTCTTTTTGACAAGGTGGATAGCGACTTGCCCAAGGTAGTTAAGTGGGTTGAGCAGTTTAAAACCGAAGCGATTGAATCTCACTTACCTTTTGCTCAGCGACTTAAAGCAATTACTGCTTCAGATACGGAAATTGATGCATTACTTGAAAGTATGCTTTCTCTAGTCGTCAGGAGTCCGCGATATCGTAATGGAATTGGCCTTTTTATTGGGGCGATCCATGGAAGGCAACATACTCGTAAAGATCAGACGCTTATTAACTTGAATCTTCATCATGCCTACGAGCGCCTTCAGAAAACTTCTGGTCGCGGCAAAATGCTGCTACTTAAATCTACCGAAAAAGAATTTATCTTTGGGGATGGTTTTTTTAATAATTACATATCGACTTCTCAGACGCCATCTAATGCAAAAATCATATTACCACTTACGCCATGTACTGCAGTAATGTTTGTACGACCTAGACAATATTTGACAGAACCTCGACTTGGTATCCTAAACTTAGATGAGTCCGAAGTAGATTTCATAAATTACTTCACACAAGTATACAGCTGCGATTTTGTTTTTTACCGATCGCAGAAGCCGCAACTAACAAACGACTTTACCTGTCACAGGTTCTTGGATTTTGAGTGCCATCAACATCCTTGGATAGAAGAATTAACGAGCGATCTGGCAAAACGATTTGGTTAGACTCGAACATACTCAGACTGCCTATCTATGTTCCCCCATTGCACCACCCTCCCATCCCGCCTACACTCCGCACCCATGACCACCCCCCTTTCCATTCTCAAAAAAACCTACGGCTATGACCGGTTTCGCGGGCAGCAGGCGGAGATTATTGATTATGTGAGCGGGGGTGGGCACGCGTTTGTGCTGATGCCGACGGGGAGCGGGAAGTCGTTGTGTTACCAGATTCCTTCGCTGTGCCGCGCGGGTGTGGGGATTATCGTTTCGCCGCTGATTGCGTTGATGCAGGATCAGGTGTCGGCGTTGTCGTTGCTCGGGATACGCGCGGCGGCGATCAATTCCAGCATGTCGGCTTCGCATATCGCGCAGGTGAAAAACGACATCCGCAACGGCGCGGTGGATATGGTGTATGTCGCGCCGGAGCGGTTGCTGATGGAGGATTTTCTCGACCTGCTTTCGCAGTCGCCGATTGCGCTGTTTGCGATCGACGAGGCGCATTGCGTGTCGCAGTGGGGGCATGATTTCCGGCCGCATTATGTGCAGCTTTCGCTCTTGGCGGAGCGGTTCCCGAACATTCCGCGCGTGGCGCTCACCGCCACTGCCGACGCGCCTACGCGTAAGGATATTATCGAGCGGCTGCAACTTCAGCGCGGGAAAACGTTTTTAGGCGGGTTCGATAGGCCGAATATCCATTACAGCATCGCGGTGAAGGATAATGCGAAGAAGCAATTGCTCGGGTTTATCAAGGAAAACCATGCGGGGGACAGCGGCATCGTCTATTGCCTCTCGCGCAAATCGGTGGATGAAACGGCGGCGTGGCTGCGCGCGGAGGGGTTCAACGCGTTGCCATACCATGCGGGCATGAACGGGGATGAGCGCGCGCGCAATCAGGAGCGGTTTTTGCGCGAGGATTCGATCATCATGGTGGCGACGATTGCGTTCGGCATGGGGATCGACAAGCCGGACGTGCGGTTTGTGGCGCATACGACCATCCCGAAAAATATCGAGGCCTGCTATCAGGAAACGGGGCGTGCGGGGCGCGACGGGCTGCCGGCCAACGCGATGATGTTCTACGGCATGGCGGATGCGGCGATGCAGCGCAGCTTCATCGAAACGGGCGGCGCGGCCGACAGCCAGAAGCGCATAGAGCACCATAAGCTCGGCGCGCTGCTCGGCTTGTGCGAGGCGGCGCGGTGCAGGCGGCAAGTGATGCTGGATTATTTCGGCGATAGTTGCGAGCCGTGCGGCCGCTGCGACACCTGCCAGAATCCGCCGGAAACGTTCGACGGTGCGATTGCCGCGCAGAAGGCGATTTCCTGCGTGTGGCGCACGGGGCAACGGTTTGGGGTGAATTACCTGATCGACGTGCTGCTCGGGAAAATCGACGCGCGGGTGGAATCGTTCGGGCACGATAAGCTACCGACATTCGGCTGCGGGGTGGAGTTCGGCAGGCAGGACTGGCAGAGTATTTTCCGCCAGCTCGTCGCACAGAATTTTCTCTCGGTGGATGTGACGGAACATGGGGGCTTAAGTATTACCCCGCAGGGACACGTATTTCTGAAAAGCAAGGATGCGCTGCGCCTGCGCAAGCCGGAGGCGCGCAAAGGCAAAAAAGCGGCGGTGGCAAAGGCAAAAATTATTATGGAATCGCTGGAGTCGGATCAGGCGCTGTTTGGCGCGCTTAAAGCACGCAGGATGGAAATCGCCAAAGCGCAGAACGTGCCGCCTTATGTGATTTTCCACGACAAGACGCTGCGCGAGATGGCCGCGCGCAAACCCTTGACCGGCGAGGCGTTGCTGGAGATCAGCGGGGTAGGGGAAGCGAAAGTGGGGCGCTACGGCACGCAGTTTTTAGAAGTGATCGCCGCGCATGATACCTACGCCTGAGTTCTAGGGTATTTTTAATCCATTCTTGTCATTCCTGCGAAAGCAGGAATCTATTCTTACTTTGTGCCAAACTCAGATTCCTGCTTTCGCAGGAATGACAAATTGTAAATAGTTAAGGGATAAATTTACACCTGAATGGGAATGGGTTTGCGGTCGGCGCCGATGGCTACGAACACGAAACGTCCTTCCGTGACTTGCTCGCGCTGGTGGCCTTCCTTGCGCTCGACCACGGCTTCTATCTTGACCGTCACGCTGGTTCTCCCGACTTTTTCCGTGGTGGCGTAGCAAATCAGGCAATCACCGACCAGCACCGGCTGGTGGAACACGATATTGTCGATCGCCACCGTCACCACTTTCGTTTTGGTGAGCTTGCGCGCGTGGAGATAGGCGGCCAAATCCATCTGGCTCAATATCCAGCCGCCGAACATGTCGCCGTCGGGGTTGGTGTCGCCGGGCATGGCGACGACTTTAATGACCAGTTCTTTTTCGCTGATACTCATGCGCGTGTTCTCCTGCTATGCAATGGCGAAAACCTAGCACGGCAGGCGGCGTGAAAGCAAACAAGCCGTGTAAAAACCTGTAAACGCCCAGCTACACGGAAAAGTTGCTGGTTTCGGCACGGATATTGCTTTAGCCTGAACAGGCAGTCGAACTTTGCGGGAGGAATTATGCTGAAAATGAAGCCTATGGCATCGCTTATCGTTACAGTCTGCGGCATTGTGCTGGCGATTGCGGCTTTTATATACGTGCTGACCTATTACCGCCCGTTTTTGAGCCCGGAAGGGTTTCTGATCGTGGTCGGCGGCAGTGTCGCCAACGCATTCCTCAGCTACCAGCGCGAGGATGTGCTGAAGGCCTTTTCCACCATGTTCAGTATGCTGAAAAAGCCCGCGCCAGCGCGTGAGCGGCTGCATAAGGACATTGAGCAAATCATCAAATGGTCGTATGTGGTGCAGTCTGACGACCTGCTTGGGCTGGAGCGGGAAACCGCTAACGTCAACGAACCGCTGCTGCGCTATGGTCTTGATCTCGTCGTTAGCGGGTATTCCGCTAACAAAATCCGCCAGATGATGCAGACGGTGGCTGAAGCCGAGTTTGAACGCCGCACCGCGCCCGTGACCGTGCTGCGCAACATGGCGGCGGCGGCTCCTGCCTTCGGCATGGTCGGTACGCTGATCGGCATGGTGAGCATTCTTCACAGCGTGAGCGGCAATGTGGCGGGCGTCGGCGAGGGGCTTGGTATCGCGATGCTGGCAACGCTGTATGGCATTCTCGTGGCACGCCTGTTCTGCCTGCCTGCGGCCGATAAGCTGCTGCAGAAAGAAGAGCGCGAGCAATACCGCAATTTCATGATCACCGAAGGACTAATCCTGCTCGCCAACAAACAGAAGCCGTTTTACGTGCAGGATCGCCTGAACAGTTATCTCGATCCGTCGATGCAGCTTGAGTTCAACCACTATATGTACCGCGCGTCGGCTCGCCCGTTCGCGATGGCGGCATAAGGGGCGCGCATGGTTCGCAACCGGAACATTCCCGTCCGCTCGCGCTTCAGCAAACAGACGATGGGGCAGGATGACCACGTGGACGCATGGCTGATGAGCTATGCCGACATGATTACGCTACTGCTTATGCTGTTCATCCTGTTCGTATCGCTGTCGGGATCGAAGCACGGCAATCTGAAAGACCTATCACGCAGTGAACCGCAGCGGCCTTACGTATTCGAGCGCTATGGCACGATCAATCTCGGCACGCCGTTCGATGAAACCTACCAGTTGCTGGTGGGTTTGGTATCCACTAATCGTAACGACCAGAATATTTCCGTAGAAAAAACCCAGCACGGCATGTGGGTGGACATGTCGTCCGTGGCGTTCTTCAAACAGGGGTCGGCAGATATTCCTGAAGAAGCGTTGCCGCTGCTGCAATCGGTGGCGCGCACCATTACCAGCGGTACGCAGGCAGGCGATATTATAGAAGTAGAAGGCTATACGTCGGATGAGGAGCTGGGCGGTGACAGCCCGTTCGCCAATAACTGGGAGTTGGCCTCGATGCGCGCGGCGCGCATCGCCAGCATCCTCACGGAGCAGGGGGTGAGCGCATCCCGTCTGCGGGCGGTGGGGTATGGGGCGAATAATCCCGTTGTGCCTAATACGGATGAGGCTGGAAACCCGATTCTTGAGAACCAGAAACGCAACCAGCGTGTCGTCATCTGGCTGCAACGCCCGGTGGCACCGGCCTCTGAGCCGGATATTCTCTGATATAACCGGCGATATTCGCTTTCCAAAAGCCTCGTCAGCCTTTACAAATCCATCCATGTCCAAACGATGGCTGGTGATAATCCCGGTTACGGCTTTTGCCGTGTGGTTCCTGCTGCTTCGCGGCGCCCCTGCCGATACGGTAGCGGTAACGCGTGGCGATGCGATCCGCGCCATTTATGCTACCGGCGTGGTGGAGCCGCTTCACTGGAGCAAGCTCGCGCCGCATAGAACCGCAAGGCTTGTGGGTATCCTCCGCGATGAAGGTGATCTCGTAAGCAAGGGTGAGGCGGTGGCGGTGATGGAGAGCCGCGTGGAGGAAGGCCGTCTGCAGGAAGCGCAGGCGCGTTTCGATTTTACATCGAAGGAATTGGCGCGTAACCGTATGCTGGCGAAGCAGCATGCTGTCAGCGACAGCGCGCTGGAAGATTCGCAACGTGATTACAAAGAGGCCGAAGCGCGCTTGCATGCAGCGCGGCAGGAGGTCGAAGATTTGAAATTGCTTGCACCAGTCGAAGGCATGGTGCTGCGGCGCGATGTCGAGCCGGGGGAAACCGTGCAGGCGGGGCAGGTTGTTTATTGGGTGGGGGCACCGAAGCCGCTGCGTATCATTGCAGAGGTGGATGAAGAGGATATTGGGCAGGTGGCCATCGGGCAAACAGCGCTGATAAAAGCCGATGCGTTTCCCGGGCAGGTGCTTGAAGGCACGGTGAATGAAATTACGCCCAAGGGTGATCCTATCAATAAAGTATTCCGCGTGCGCATTGCATTGCCGGACGAAACGCCCCTGATGATAAGCATGACGGTGGAGGTGAATATTATCGCCGCACGCGTTGCCGACGCGCTGCTTGTGCCCGCCGCCAGCGTGCGCGATGGAAAGGTATGGCGAGCAGAAGGCAGCCGCGCGGTGGAAACGCCCATAAAAATTGGCGCGCAAGGCGATACGCATGTGCAGGTGATCGAAGGATTGCAGGAGGGCGATAGGATCCTGCGCATCCCGCCTGAATTAACGAAAAAATAGCCATGGCACTGCCGCTTACGCTTTCCATTGCCGTGGCCTACCTCACCAGCCGCAAACGGCAAACCACCATTTCCGTTTTCGGTGCTGCTATGGGGGCGGGGTTCTTTATCGCGGTGGCCGCGATGCTGCAGGGGTTCCAGAATTATTTCCTTGATAAGGTCATCAGCTCTTCGCCGCACGTCATCATGAAGGATGAATACCGCACCGCGCCGAAGCAGCCGGTGGAATTGCGCTTCGGTGATTCCACTATCATGCTTGAAGGGTTAAAGCCCAAGGAAGAGCTGCGAGGCATTCGCGGCGGCGACCGCATCGCTTCGGAGATAGCGGGATTGCCGGGCGTGCACGTATCGGCGGTGCTACGTGGGCAGGCGCTGCTGCGCTATGGCGGCAAAGATGTTGCAGCCAGCCTGGTGGGGATTACGCCGCACAGGGAGGCGCGCGTATCGAACCTTGAGGAAAATATGGTCAAGGGGGAGTTGAGCAAGCTGCAAACCAACAGCAACGGCATTATCCTTGGCTCCGGCATCGCCGACAATCTCGGGGCAAAGCTGGGGGCTAAACTTACGGTGGTGTCGCCGCAAGGCGTGAGGCTGGTCATGAAGGTGGAGGGGATTACGCGCACCGGCATCACGGCTATCGACTACAGCGAAGCCTACATATTGCTCGAAAAATCGCAGATACTCCAGAAACGCAACAACCGCGTCAATCTGATCAAAATGCGTCTCGATGATGCCAATGACGCCAATGCAATAGCGGAGCAACTTGAAGCACGTTATGGCTACCGCACGGAAGGCTGGGAAGAAACCAACGAAAACGTATTCAGCCTGTTCCGCATGCAAAACGCGATCATGTATTCGGTAGTGACGGCGATCCTCATCGTTTCGGGATTCGGGATTTTTAACATCATTTCCACCGTGGTGAACGAAAAAACGCGCGACATCGCTATCCTTAAATCCATGGGCTTCGGCAGGCGCGATATTGAGCGTATATTTTTGATGCAGGGCATTATCGTGGGGATCGTGGGAACCATCGTCGGCTGGATGCTGGGGTATGCGCTCACCAACGCGCTGGAGCATATTCCCGTGACCATGAAAAAAGAAGGATTCATCGAGGTGGAGCATATGCTGCTTTACCGCTCGTACATGCATTACGTTATTTCCGGCATACTGGTGGTGATCTCGGCTACCGTTTCGTCGCTTTTGCCCGCACGTAAAGCGGCGCGGTTGAACCCGGTAGATATTATAAGGGGGGCGGCATGAGCGTGCTGGAGCTACGACATATCAGCCGTATACTGAAAGATGAACCTGTACCGGTTACGCTGCTTTCTGACGTCAGCTTTGCGATTGATCGTGGGGAATTCGTATCAATCGTTGGTCCGTCTGGTTCGGGGAAATCGTCGCTGATGTACCTGCTCGGCCTGCTCGACCAGCCGACATCGGGAGATATGACGATGGATGGGGTGAATACCACGCAGGCATCGCAGGAAGTGCTTGAGTGGATGCGATTGGAGAAGATCGGGTTTGTATTCCAGTTCCACTTTCTCCTACAAGAATTTTCTGCTATCGATAATATCATGTTGCCGATGCGAAAACTGGCGAAGCTGACGCCCGTACAGATGCGCGAACGCGCAAACCAGTTACTCGGATATTTCGGGCTGGAGGATGCGGGCGGCCGTCTCCCCGGCCAGCTTTCCGGCGGCGAGCGCCAGCGTGTGGCTATTGCGCGCGCCATGGCTAACGACCCGCTTTTCATCATGGCCGATGAGCCGAGTGGGAATTTAGATACGAAGAATGCTGACCTTGTGTTTGATCTGTTCCAGAAACTGGCGCGGGAACAGCAAAAGACGGTCATTACGATTACGCACGACCCCGAATTGGCTGCCCGCGCCAATCGGCAGGTTCGCATCGTAGACGGTCGACTGGTGAATTAGGAGCATGACAATGAGAAAACATATATTTTCTACTGCCATACTGACTGCAAGCACGTTGGCTTTTACGCCCTATGCGCATGCCGATGAGGAAACAGAGCTGCTGCGCAAACAGATTAAAATGCTCGAGGCAAGGCTCGACGAGCTGGAACGCCGTGAGAAGCAGCGTGTTACGCAGGCGCCTGCTGCCGCACCGGTTGAGTCACGCCTAGCCATTATTGAACGCAAGCAGGAGCTTTTCGCCGACGATGCGAAAGCCAAAGCCGAGAAAACCCCCGCCATTGAAATAGGAAACGGCAAGGGACTTTCTATCACCTCGCCGGACAAGCAATACAGTTTGAGAATTCGCGCCTACGCGCAGGCGGATTCGCGCACGTTCTTTGCTAATTCGGATACGGCTAACGGTGTGGATAATTTTCTGATTCGCACCGCGCGTCCTGCATTTGAAGGTAAAATGACCGATTACTTTTCAGGTCGCATCGTGATGGATTTTGGTGGTGGTTCGACACGGCTGACGGATGCACATCTTGACACTAAATTATGGCCAGAGTTCAACCTGCGCCTTGGAAAATTCAAACCTCCAGTAGGATTGGAGCGCTGGCAGTCGGAGCAGGATATTTTATTTGTCGAACGTGCTATGCCCACAAACCTGGTTCCTTCGCGTGATATCGGCGTTATGGCATTCGGTGAACTGATACAAGATCAGCTTGAATACCAGTTCGCTGTTACCAACGGGGTCGCGGATTTGGGTGAGAGTAGCAGCGACAATGATGATAATAAAGACGTCAACTTTCGCCTTTTCGCGCATCCGTTCCGTTGGACAAGCCTGACGGCGTTGAGCGGACTTGGCGTCGGTGTTGCAGGCAGCTATGGTGACCATCAGGGTACATCATCCTCGTCCGCATTGCATGATGGCTACCGCACGCCTGCGCAGGCGCGGTTTTTCACCTACACGTTCGGCGCGTATGCGGATGGCCCGACCTGGCGCATTAACCCGCAGGCCTATTACTATAACGGTGCGTTCGGTGCGCTGGCGGAATATGTGCTCAAATCGCAAGAAATCACTCGCAATACGACGCATGCGACGCTGAAGAACGATGCATGGATGGCAGCGGCCTCTTATGTGCTTACCGGTGAGGATGCGAGTTTTGACGGTGTGAAGCCCGAGCGCAACTTTAATCTCGCCAAGGGTGACTGGGGTGCGTTTGAAGTGCTGGGGCGGTATAGCGCGCTGAACGTGGACGAAGACACTTTCTCCACTTTCTCCAGCCTTTCCACCTCGGCCAAGAATGCGCGTGAGGCGACGCTCGGCGGTACATGGTACCTAAACACATCGCTGAAAATCAACCTCAACTATTCGTGGACGCGCTTTAACGGCGGTACGACCGGCGGTCTTGACCGCGAAGACGAGCAGGTGCTGCTCAGCCGTGCGCAATTCAGGTTCTAATTTTTTATCAGGAGATCATTATGAAATTATTTTCGTATCTCGCCATTGCCGCAATCGCATTTTCAACCCCAATACACGCTGCAGAGCCGGTGGAACTGCTTAACGTGTCGTATGATCCGACGCGGGAATTTTATGAAGAATTCAACACGCTGTTTGCCAAGCATTGGAAAGAAAAAACCGGGCAGGACGTGAAAATCACTCAGTCGCACGGCGGCTCCGGCAAGCAGGCGCGTTCGGTAATCGACGGGCTGAAGGCTGACGTGGTGACGCTGGCTCTGGCCTACGATATCGACGCCATTGCCGAAAAAGGCAAACTGCTGCCAACGGATTGGCAGAGCAAGCTGCCGCAGAACAGCGCGCCGTACCGCTCGACCATCGTGTTCCTCGTTCGCAAGGGGAACCCGCAACATATAAAAGACTGGGACGATTTGGTGAAGCCCGGCGTGCAGGTGATTACGCCTAATCCCAAAACGTCGGGTGGCGCCCGCTGGAATTACCTTGCTGCGTGGGGCTATGCGCAACAGGCGTTCGGCGGCGATGAGGCGAAGGTCAAGGAATTCGTCGGCAAGTTGTTCAAGAATGTGCCGGTGCTGGATACGGGCGCGCGCGGATCGACGACGACGTTCGTGCAGCGTGGCATCGGCGACGTGCTGGTGGCGTGGGAAAACGAAGCGTTTCTCGCCAAGCAGGAAATGGGCAAGGATCAATTCGACATCGTGATTCCATCCCTGAGTATTCTTGCGGAACCGCCGGTGGCCGTGGTGGAAAAAAATGTCGCGCGGAAAGGTACGGCCGAGATTGCCGAAGCCTATCTCAAATTCTTATATACCCCCGCAGCGCAGGAGTTGGCGGTGAAGTATTATTATCGCCCTACAGACGCGCAGGCCGTGGCTAAGAGCGCTGATCGCTTTCCTGCGCTAGAAATGCTGACCATCAAGGATTTTGGCAGCTGGAAAGACGCACAGAAAAAACATTTCGACGATGGCGGTACGTTCGACCAGATTTACGGGCAGTAGGATGTCCCACTAACGACAATGCGGCAGCCGGTTTCCCGGACTGCCGCATTGTCGGCATAACCTTATTATACGAAGCGGGAGTCTACGCCGCTTTCTTCTGCTGGCTTGCGCCGGAGAAATCGTTGAGGTCTTCCATGATGCGACGCTTGATCGCGTTGCGGTCGGACGCGGCGATGCCGTAGCGGATGGCGAGCAGCGCGAAATCTTCGTCCGACAGGGTGATCGGGATCTGCACCGCTTCAGGATAGGCGACCGGCAATTCAATGATGCGGCGCACGATGTCCGACAGGCGCATCTCGTTGCGGATGGCTTCGTCGATGATTTTGTTGGCGACGCGGAGGTCACATTCGATAGCTTCGTTCTCCATACCATTTATTGTCTTGCTCACGGTTTTTACCTCCTGTTTGAGAAATGATTCGGGTGCAGTGCTGTGCACTACGGCATTATTTACTTTAGGGGCGTCTGCGTTGGGGATGAAACGCGGTTCGCTTTTCGCTGCGCCGTTTACGGCGGATTCTACGGTTGCCATGGGAGATTTTTCCTCTTTTTGATAAACATTGGTTGTGGGTTTGGTGTCCGCGGAAAATTCCTGCAATGCAATCGGCGCAGGTTTTTTGAAAGGTGGCGTCTCGGCGGGCTTGGCAGCTTCAGGTGCTGCAGCAGGCTTTACCTCCGGTGCGGGAGTAGAAGCCATCTTAATGTCCGGCCGGTCGAGCGTGCCGCGCGAGGGGTGGATGATTTCGCCAATGTCGCCCATACGACGATAGACGGTGGCGTACATTTCCACGCGGCCATCGGCATATTTTTCAATTTCGATGGCGTGCTCATTCGTTTCGCTGACGAGCAGGGTGTAGGTGAACGGCTGGCTTTCGCTGCTGGCGGGCAGGGGAGATTTGCGATAATCGCCTTTGTAGATCGCGCCGGTCATGCCCTGAATTTCGCGCTTGTAGGCGGGAACCGTCCAGCCTTTGAAATCGGAAAGGTTGTCTTTGCACGGTAGTTGTGTGACATCCGGCTTGTCCATGATGTTCTCAAGATCGCGGCTGTCAAACATCTTCATGCGGTCGCTGATGGTGATGCGGCGCGAGATGGCGAGATAATGCTCGCCTTCGGATTCCGCCACGATCATGGATGCCGCCGTATCCTTGTCTTGCCCGAGCACGAACGAGGTGAGCGTTTCTTCGCCGAACTTGTAGGTATTGATGCCGATGATCTGCACGCGCCTGCCGTTCAAGCTGGCTTGCGGCACAAAGCCGAACCCGATGGAACTGCCGAGTTGCAATTGCTCAGGATCGATTTTTTCCTGTGCCTGCGCTTTCTTCATCGGTTTCCAGAAATCGGAAATCGCTTCTAACATGTTTTCAATCCTCCGTTGCGTTTACCCGTTTTTGTCACGCATGATGCGCGCCTTGTCGCGCTCCCAATCGCGCTGTTTTATTGTATCCCGCTTTTCGTATTCTTTTTTACCCGTCGCCAGACCAACTTTGATTTTGACCAATCCGCGGCTGTTGAAATACAACGACAGCGGTGCGAGAGTTACACCCTTGGTTTTCAACCTTCCCGCCAGTTTCTTGATCTGCTTTTTGTGCAGCAGTAACTTTCTTGGACGGCGTGGTTCATGGTTGAAGCGGTTGCCGCCGCTATACTCGGCGATGTAGGCGTTTATCAACCATATACCTTCGTTTTGCTCGCAGGCATACGCGTCGTTGATGTTGGCCTTGCCTTCGCGTAGCGACTTGACCTCGGTTCCCGTCAGGACAATGCCTGCCTCAATCTCCTCTTCAATAAAATACTGGAAACGTGCCTTGCGATTTAATGCAATCGTCGTTCCCGATGGTTTCTCTTTGGCGGTCATAATTGCGAACGCGGATTGCTAATAAAGATGAAAAAATGCTTTAGAGCAAGTGCAAATTTTTTAACACTTGGCGGATGTGTTTTTTGTTCTCATCCGAGGGCTGCACAAGGGGAAGTCGTAACTCGGGCGTGCACCTGCCCAACACTGACGCGGCGAATTTAACCGGCGCGGGGCTGGTTTCGCAGAACATAACCGAGTGCAATGGCACCAGCGCATCGTGCAACGCCAACGCTTTCGCATAATCGCCGCTGAAGCAGGCTTCCTGCACCTGTGCGCATTGTTTCGGCATGATATTGGACGAAACGGAAATGCAGCCTTGGCCGCCAGAGACGTTGAAGGCCACCGCGGTCATGTCTTCGCCGGAAAGCAGTTGTAAATTCGGGGCGAGGGCGCGCAGCGTGTAAACGCGTGCGAGGTCGCCGGTGGCGTCTTTCACCGCAACGATGCGGGGAAGCGCAGCCAGCCTTGCCAGAGTGTCGTCGGTAATATTCACGCAGCTACGGCCGGGGATGTTGTAGACGATGATGGGGATGTCGGTTGCGTCGTGGATGGCCTTGAAATGCTGGAACAGGCCTTCCTGCGTTGGCTTGTTGTAGTAGGGAGCCACCAGCAACGCGCCATCCGCGCCCGCTTTCTGCGCGTGCAGGGTGGTCATGATTGCCTCTTCCGTGGAATTCGAGCCGGTACCCGCAACTACAGGTACCTTGCCGCGTGCCACCTCGATGCATAAATCGATGACGCGATTGTGCTCGTCGTGGCTGAGCGTGGGCGATTCGCCGGTCGTGCCGCAGGGCACGAGGCCGTGGATGCCCTCCTTGATCTGCCAGTCGACAAACTGCTGAAACGCGCGCTCGTCCACCCGTCCGTTGGCGAACGGGGTGATAAGGGCGGTGTATACCCCTTTGAACATCGCAGCGGGCATGAATTACTCCATTATAATTTTGATGAAAGCTACCATAAGCCTTACGATCAGGGAGTCAATACCATTGATGACCAGCAAATGCTTGCGGCTTTGCGCTATTATGGTACCCCTATCCACGGTGAACCGCGTTTTGGAGCGATATGAAAGAGCTTTTCTCCCACC
The DNA here is from genome assembly GCA_964645205.1 of uncultured Rickettsiales bacterium. Taxonomy (GTDB): domain Bacteria; phylum Pseudomonadota; class Alphaproteobacteria; order Rickettsiales; family SXRF01; genus CAZYBO01. The sequence goes on along the minus strand of CAZYBO010000003.1, from coordinate 256,190 downwards.
CACTGCACCCCGGCGGCCTGAACACGCTCACCGAGGCGCGGCACGGCTACTTTATTTATAATAAAAACGATGCCGTGATCGGCAAATGCGTTGCCCAGTACGGAGAATATGCGGAGCTGGAGATCGCGCTGCTCGCCAGCTTCGTAAAGCCCGGCGACGTGGTGGTGGAAGCGGGTGGCAATATCGGCACGCATACCGTGCCGCTGGCGCGCATGGTGGGCGAGCGCGGCAAGGTGATTTCATTCGAGGCGCAAAGAGTGCTGTTCCAGATGCTCTGCGCCAATCTCGCGCTCAACAGCATCACCAACGTTTTTGCCTATCATCATGCGGTAGGGCAGGAGGATGGCGTTATTTACGTGCCCGATATTCCTTACACAGAGGAAGCAAACATGGGCGCCTACAGCATCCGAAAACATAAAGGTAAAGAGCCGGTTCCGCTGGTGACGCTGGATGCATTCCTGCAACGCCGCCATGATGAACGGATTGCACTTATCGTCGCCGACGTCGAAAAGATGGAGCCTGAGCTGCTGAAGGGCGCGCGGCGCATTATCCGTGAGCATCAGCCCATTATTTACATGGAATGCCACAATAATACCCCTGAAGGCGAGGAAACTTTGCGCCTGCTGCATGGGTGGGATTACCGTGTGTTCCGCCATGTGGCGGATAACCACAACCCCGCTAATTATGCCGGGCGTCAGGAAAAGCTGATCGCCACCGCAGCCCATAATATTATTGCCGTTCCACCGCATAGAGAGCTGGAATGCACGCAGAGCCTCCGGGAAATATAGGGTAATTCCCCTATATACACATCGCCCGTGTTTATTTATAAGGGTTCCCGGCGGGGAGTAGCGCAGTCCGGTAGCGCATCTGGTTTGGGACCAGAGGGTCGCAGGTTCGAATCCTGTCTCCCCGACCAATTTTCCTAGTGACTACGTTCAATACAATCCAAAAACACCAGATAAAAAGCCGCTTTCCGGGGGGGGCGACTGGACAGCCACGTCCGGTATGGTTTGTTGACATATGCCCCCACATAGGGGCATAATTGGGGGCATAAGAAACATGCCCCCAGAAATATGCCCCCATGCCCCTAACCGACACCGCATGTAAGAACGCAAAACCAGAGGCAAAGGCTCGCAAGCTTGCGGATGGTGGCGGGTTATATCTTGAGGTTGCCCCTAGCGGCAGCAAATATTGGCGACTCAAATATCGCTTTGCTGGAAAAGAAAAACGCCTCGCGTTGGGCGTTTACCCAGAAACAAGCCTTGCCGAAGCCCGCGAGCGCCGGGTACAAGCCCGCAAGGTATTGGCAGCGGGGAATGATCCCAGTGAGACAAAAAAAGAAGCCAAGCGGCTGGTTGCCATGAAAGCCGAAAATAATTTAGAGACGCTAGCCCGCGAATGGTATGAACATCATCTGCATGAATGGGCGGCACATTATGCCCGTGATGTTATCAACCGCCTAGAAACGCATATATTTCCTAAGCTCGGTAACCGTCCCATTGCAGATATAAGCGCCACTGAGTTACTTGCTTGTCTTAAAGTGATAGAGAAATCGGGTGCATTAGATATGGCGCAGCGCATGATGCAGACCTGCGGGCAAATTTTCCGTTACGCGATTATTACAGGACGTACCCGCTATAACCCTGTGAATGACCTGCGCGGCGCATTAAAAACCCCCGTACGCAAACATCATGCTCACTTAAAAGCGGATGAGCTGTCCGAATTTTTGCAAAAGCTTGAAGCGTATGATGGTGAACCCCAAACAAAGCTTGCCGTAAAATTCCTAATCTTAACCTTTGTCCGCACCACGGAATTGCGCGGTGCATTCTGGCAGGAAATTAATTTTGACAAAGCGGAGTGGCGCATTCCTGCCAGCCGCATGAAAATGAAAGACCCGCATATCGTGCCGCTTTCCAGTCAAGCAATCGACGTATTGCGCGAATTGCAAAAGCATAGCGGCAACCGCGAACATGTTTTCCCGAATCAACAACACCCCTCAAAGTGCATGAGTGAAAACACCATGCTTTATGCGCTGTATCGTATGGGCTACCACTCCCGCACCACAGGGCATGGCTTCCGCGCCACGGCCTCTACCATATTAAATGAGAACGGGTTTACACCAGACTGGATTGAACGTCAGCTTGCCCACTGCGAACGCAACAAAGTCCGCGCCGCTTATAATCACGCCCAATATTTGCCTGAGCGCCGGAAGATGATGCAGTGGTGGGGGGATTATTTGGAGAGGGCAGCCCCATAAAAAATCCTAGGCAATCTTTTTTAGGAAAAAGCCCTTGACTTGATGTGTAGTATGTACTACAAATTCTGCATGGAGCAACTACTAGGGAGTTAGTTATGCAGAAAAGAGGGAAATTTGGAGATGTAATAAGAGAATTGCGTGAGGCAAAGGATTATAGCCAGCGTCAATTTGCAATTGCACTCGATATTACCCCTACCTACATGAGCAAGATTGAGCGCGGGGAATTCCCTCCCCCCTCAGAAGAAGTAATTAAAAAAATGTCGCGATTGCTTGGGTGCGATACCGATGAACTGCTTGCACATGCAAACAAGGTAGATTCCGAGCTTTTGGCAATTATTCAGAATTCCCCGCAAAAGTATGCCGGACTTCTGAGGAAGTGGGCGAAAAAGGATGAAGGTTAGCTTTGTTTCCTCGCGCACGATAAAAATTCAAGCTGACACTCTACGATCAGAATATCAAGATGACTACGTCACTGATATTGAAGGGATCGCCACCCGAAAATTAGGCCTCTCAATTCATTTTTTTGAACTACAAAATCTATATGGCAAGGGAACGCTGGGGATGGTGTTACCCGATGAGAAACTAATCCTTTGTGAAAAATTCCTCGAACCACACGGTAAAAACAAGGACAATCTGGAGCGCATTTTGCGTTTTACCATAGCGCATGAGGTGGGGCATTACATTCTACACCGCCGATATATGGGGGATTGTGAAAGCCCTATTTTCCATAAGAATTTACCAGATAAAGAGCGGCAGAATCTTGAAGTACAAGCAAATATGTTTGCCGCCGAAGTGCTAATGCCCGAAGAGTTATTCAGGAAAGCCTATCAGGATTTTACCTCAAATCTTGAAAGCCGCGATCAAACAGAAATCAAAAACTATTTATCCAGTCTTTTCCATATTTCCAAAGATGCGGTTAAACACCGTATGACTGCTTTGAGGCTAAGTGAACAAACTATGAAAGCAATATTCAAGCGAATATCCGGTGTGATCATCCTTACTTTTGGGCTTATTCTGGCAGGGTGGATTTTTTATAATCTCTTCGTCGAAAGATTGCCTGCTACACAAGGGCGTGATCCAAGGCCTGCTATCATATTTTCCGCATTTCTTATTCCCATGGGCATAAAATTGCTGCTGGCAAAGAAAAAATAATATCACTCACCTCTACCCTCAGGCTCGCAGTACTTCTGCGATGGCCTTGGTTAAGGTGGAAAGTTCCTCCGGCGTGATCGTAAGCGCAGGCATCAGGTATACGATGTCTTTGAACGGCCGTACCCATACGCCTTGCGCGATGAAGCGTTCACGTAGCGCAACCGTATCGATTTTATCCACTTCCATCTGCACCACGCCGACCGCGCCTTTGACGCGTACGTCCGCCACGCCTGGGAATTTGCGGCAGGGAGCGAGTTCCGCTGCTAGTTGCGCTTCGATAGCTTCCACCTGCTTCAGGCGCGGTTCGTTGGCGAATACATCGAGCGAGGCGTTGGCGGCGGCGCAGGCCAGCGGGTTGGCCATGTAGGTGGGGCCGTGCATGAAGGCGGTATCCGCGCTGTCGCTCTGGAAGGCAGCGAAAATTTCTTCGCTTGCGAGGGTTGCGGCCAGCGTTATGGCGCCCCCTGTGAGTGCTTTGCCTAGGCAGAGTATGTCGGGCGTAATACCCGCTTCGTTGCAGGCGAACATCGTGCCGGTGCGACCGAAGCCGGTGGCGATTTCATCGGCGATAAACAGGATATTGTGCTTCTTCGCGATACGGTGGATTTCCGCCAGCACATCCACTGAATGAAAGCGCATGCCGCCCGCGCCCTGCACCAGCGGTTCAATGACGATGCCTGCCACATTCCCGCTGATACCCGCAAGCAGCGTGTCGAATTCCGCGAAGGCGTATTCGTCGGCGGGAATATCGAGCACATATTGTTTGATGACAGCGTTGCGGAACGCCTTATGCAGCGATTTTTCCGGGTCGGACACCGACATCGCGCCCAGCGTGTCGCCGTGATAACCGTTTTTGAAGCAGATGAAGCGGTCTTTATGTCCTTTGCCGCTGTTGCGCCAGAATTGCAGCGCGATTTTGAGCGCGATTTCCACAGCCACCGATCCCGAATCGCCGAAAAATACGCGCGGCAGGCCGGTCAGCGCTGATAGTCGCTTAGCCAGTGTAAGCGCCTGTTCATGCACCAATCCGCCGAACATGACATGCGGCATGGTTTGCAGCTGCGTCTGCATCGCTTTTAAAATATGCGGATGGTTGTAGCCGTGGCAGGCGCTCCACCACGATGCGATGCCGTCGATCAGCTCTCGCCCGTCCGCCAGCATGATTTTGCAGCCTTGCGTGCGGGCAACCGCCAACGGCGGTTGCATAGTGTGCATCTGCGTGTAGGGCAGCCAGATATGGGGGAGGCCAGCATCATACCAATTCTCCCTCCCCCCTTGTGGGGGAGGGTTGGGGAGGGGGGGATTTTTCAACACAGTTTATGCGGAGAGTTTCCCCCCTCCCTAGCCCTCCCCCACAAGGGGGGAGGGAATAACAGAATCATGCGGCGCATGCTTCCGCTACTTTTTCTTTTAACTCCAGCGGCGCGATGCCGAGCTTTTCAAACAGTTCCGTATCCGCATCGGCTGCCGGGTTCGGGGTGGTCAGCAATTTTTCACCGTAGAAAATGGAATTCGCGCCCGCGAAGAAGCACAGCGCCTGCATTTCTTCGCTCATCTCCTCGCGGCCTGCCGATAGGCGCACGAACGACGCAGGCATGACTATGCGTGCCACCGCGATGGTACGGATGAATTCAAACGAATCGAGCGGTTTGCGGCCGTTTAGCTTCGTGCCTTCAACTTGCACCAGCAGGTTGATGGGTACGCTTTCGGGATGCTTGGGCATGTTGGCCAGCGTGCGCAGGAATTCCGCGCGGTCGGTGCGTGATTCGCCCATGCCGACGATGCCGCCGCAGCATACGTTCAACCCTGCATCGCGCACATTCGCCAGTGTGTTCAGCCGGTCTTCGTAGGTACGCGTGGTGATGATTTCCTTATAATAGGCTTCCGAGGTATCGAGATTGTGGTTGTAATAATCCAGCCCGGCATCTTTCAGGCGGCAGGCGTGTTCAGGCGTAAGCATGCCGAGCGTGGCGCAGGTCTCGAGCCCCAGCGCCTTCACGCCTGCGACGATGTCGCTGACCTTATCGATGTCGCGGTCTTTGGGCGAGCGCCACGCCGCGCCCATGCAGAAGCGCGACGCGCCCTTATCACGGGCTTTACGGGCTTCAGCGAGGATGCTTTCCTTATCCATCAACTTCTCGGCTTTTACACTGGTTTCAAACGAGGCGCTTTGCGGGCAATAAGCGCAATCTTCAGGGCAGCCGCCGGTTTTGATCGAAAGCAGGGTGGAAATCTGCACGCGGTTGGGGTCGAAATGGGCGCGGTGGGTGCTGGCGGCGCGGAACAATAAATCGTTGAACGGCAGGCCGAATAGGTGCAATATTTCTTCCCCGCGCCAGTCGTGGCGCAGGCTGGTTGGTTCGCTGTGGGGCATACACGGCACTCACTGAAAGTTAATAGGTCAGCTTGTTTCTAACGTACGCACAGGAAAAATGCCAGCATTAGACGACATCCTACGGCAAAAACTGCAAGTGCTGGAGTCGCGTCATCAGAAGCGCACGCTGGCGGAAACCACGCGCAGTGCGGGTGTGCGCGTGACTCGCGGCGGAAAAACGCTGGTTTCTTTCAGCTGTAACGACTATCTGGGGCTTTCGCACCATCCCGATGTGGTGCGTGCGGTTGCCGGCTGTGAAGCGGCGGGAGCAGGGGCGTCACGGCTGGTGACAGGCAACGCGCCGCTGGATACGCAACTGGAATCCGCTCTGGCGGCGTATAAAAATACGGAGGCGGCCTGCCTGTTCGGGAGCGGGTATCTGGCTAATCTTGGCACGATCCCGGCGCTGGTGGGGGTGGGTGACCTGATTCTGGCCGATAAGTTCATTCATGCCTGCATGATCGATGCCGCACGGCTTTCTGGCGCGACATTCATGCGCTTTGCCCACAATAATGCCGCCCATTGCAAGATGTTGCTGGAAGCGAATCGTGCCAGCCACCATCACTGCCTTATTCTCACTGAAACCGTGTTCAGCATGGACGGCGACCGCGCACCGCTGTTGGAATTGAAGCAACTTGCCCGTGAACATGATGCATGGCTTATGACCGATGACGCGCATGGGTTAGGACTGGTTAAGTCCGAATCCGTGGATATAGAAATGGGGACGTTATCGAAGGCTGTGGGGAGCTATGGGGGTTATGTGTGCGGTTCACAAGCGCTGGTGGATTACCTGCGTAATGCTGCGCGGAGCTTTGTATATTCCACCGCGTTGCCGCCTGCGGTGCTGGCGGCAACGCTGGCTGCGCTTGGCGTGATGCACGCACATCCAGAGCTGGGTGAAAAAGCGCTTTTCCATGCGCGCTATTTTACATCGCTGATGGAGTTGCCGCCCGCGCAGAGCGCTATTGTACCGGTGGTCTTGAAAGAAAATGAGAAAGTGTTGAAGGCATCCGCGCTGCTGGAAGAAAAAGGATTTTTAGTCGCTGCTATCCGCCCGCCGACGGTGCAGGAAAATACGGCGAGGCTGCGATTTGCTTTTTCTGCGTTGCATGAGAAATCGCAGATTGAAGCGGTGGCAGCGTGCCTGAAGGAAAGCGGGTTGCTATGCGAACTCTAGCGCTAAGCGGTTGGGGGCAGCCGCACGATGCGCTTGCCATCGTCGCTCCCGATGCCGATCATAAGGACTATGCGCATGCATCAACGGTGAATGCAGCGCTTGAAACAATTTCATATACCTCCTATGGGTATGCTATAGGATGGTCGCTCGGCGGGCAATTGCTGGTGCGTGCTATCGCAAGCGGTAAACTCAAGCCTAAGCGCCTGGTGCTGATCGGCACGCCATTTCAGTTCGTCGAAACATCTACGTTGAAACTCGGCATGAAGCGTGATGCGTTCGAGAAATTCCGCGAAAATTATCGGCGCAATCCTGCGCGAACAATGGATAAAGCGCACGCGCTGGTGCATAACGGCGACAGCAGGATGCTTGCGGTCAAAGCGCACATGGACGCACAGGACAAAGAAGCGGTGCTTGCGTATGACTGGGGAAACTGGCTGCACCTGCTCGACGGGTTTTCTTGCGAGTCGCTTGATTTTAGCGGATTCCCTCCGACATTGCTGATCTATGGTGAAACGGATGCGGTGGTAAGTCATTCTCAGGCGCAATATTTTCTGCGTGCGATTCCGCAATCTTCGCTGCTGTCGTTTCCCGGTTGCGGCCACGCCCCGCACTGGCACGACAGCGAGGCTGTGCGCAAAGCGATCAGGGAGCATAACGATGTTTGATACGCGGCTGATCGGGCAGGCATTCGGTAATGCTGCGACATCTTATGACGAGCAGGCGGTGCTGCAGAAGCACGTGCGCAGCCATTGCCTGACGCTTGCGCGCAGATATTTCCCGGCGGAAGCCTCAGTGCTGGATGTTGGCTGCGGCACAGGCGCAATGGCGCGTGAGGCGGATATGACCGGATGGACTATTTCCGGTATCGATCTTTCCCCCGGCATGTGTGCGGCAGCTCGTAATCATATGAAAAATGTAGTGGTGTGCGATGCATCTAATATACCCATGCCGGGTATAGCTGTAGATAGTATATTTTCATCACTGATGCTGCAATGGGCGAACGAACCAGCTTCAGTGCTTGCTGAAATGGCGCGCGTGCTGAAGCCCGGAGGCTATGCGGTGATTGCAACGCTGGCAGCCGGAACGTTGCATGAATTGGCAGAAGCGTTTAAGGCAGTGGACGATTCGCCGCATATAAGCCCGTTCATGGAAGCACACCAGCTTCTGGCATTGGTACGCGAAGCGGGCTTTGTGTTTCATTATGCACGACAGGTGAAATTGTGCGAATATTATGCTGACTCGATTGCGCTCATGCGTGCGCTTAAAGAGATAGGCGCGGGCAACAAGCACCGCGCACGACGTAAAAGCCTGATGACGCCGAAGCAGTTTGCCGCCGTGGAAAGCACCTATGCGCAGTTGCGGACTCCGCGCGGGCTTCCTGCAACATGGCAAGTACTCTATCTGGTGATACAAAAACCATGAACCGCTATTTTATCACGGCTACGGGTACAGGCGTGGGTAAGACGTTGCTTACCACTACGCTGTGCTGGCAATTGCTGCAGCAACGCAAACATATCACCGCGCTGAAGCCAGTTATCAGTGGATTCGATCCGGTGGATATGGAAAGCGATACGGTAATGATCCTGCAAAGCTGTGGGCTTACTCCGCAGGTGAGTTTGATGAAAACCATATCGCCTTGGCAATTCCGTGCGCCGCTTGCACCCAGTATGGCAGCCGCTATGGAGGGAAAAACGCTCGATCTGCAGGACGTGGTGCAGTTCTGCCGCGACCATGAATCGCTGGATGCAGATGTCGTGCTGGCTGAAAGTGCAGGCGGGCTGATGTCGCCACTTACGCAATCGCACACGATGCTCGATTGGGCGCAGCAGCTTGGTTGGCCGGTGATACTTGTAGCCGGCAGCTATCTTGGCTCGATGAGCCATACGTTGACAGCGCTGGAAGTGCTGAAGCAGCGTAGCATTCCGGTGCATGCGCTGGTGGTAAGCGAGTCGGATACGGGCGAAACGCCGTTTGAAGAATCGGTTGCCATGCTTGCGCGGTTCATATCGTCGGAAATTCCGGTGGTCAAACTGCCCCGCATCGGTGTACAAACGGAGAAATGGAAACACGCGCCGCTGATTAGCTGGATATGCACATGAAGCCGCCTGCAGGAAAATGGGATTACCTTGCGATCGCTGGGTTGCGGCGTAAGAAGAAATCACCGGAATTCGCAAAGTACGCTTCGTTCAACCGCCGCATGTGGGCGCTTACCATCGACTCAGTGTTGCTTATTTTTGCCGCGCCGCTGATCCAGATGATATCGCCGGTGACGCTGGATATTTTCCAGCTCCTGCAACAGGTGCAGGAACAGACTACTCCGCAGGAAAGAGTGCGTATCTTCCGCGAAGGGCTTTCCGCTTCCGGCTGGATTGCCAACGCCAAGACACAGATAGTGGTCATGCTGATATGCACCGGTACGTGCTGGCATTTCTGGGCAGCAACGCCGGGCAAGATGCTCATGCGCCTGAAAATCGTCGATGCGAAAACGGAAAAGCCGATTTCCGATTACCAGATATGCCTGCGGTTGGGCGGCTACGTCATTTCCGCCTGCGCGTTCATGCTAGGATTTATCTGGATCAACTTTAATAAGCGTCGCCGCGGATGGCATGATATTTTCGCCGATACGGTGGTGATTATCCAGCCGTGGAAAAAAGACGCTACACCAGGCACTGCAACTGCTGATCGGTCAGGTTCCCCGGCACCATCAGCAAAGGAATAGAGAGCTTGCCGCCGAGCTGTCCTGCCAGCCACGCCGCCAGCGTGCCGCGCCCGCTGCCCTGATCGCCGATGCCGATGACCACCATGATGATGTCCTGATCCTTGAGCGCGGCGGTGATGATTTCATCGCCCGCTGAGCCTTCGCACAAAATGAGATTCGGCGTAAGGCCGTAGGCAGCCGCCGCTTCGTCGCCGAGTCGCCGTAACAACTGTTCGCCCTCCGCACGACGTTCTTCGCGCATACGGTCGGCGATAGCGCCGAGCGTTTGGAAATCGGCAGGTGAGACGACATGGATGATGTCGACCGCGCCGCGCCGCGAGCGCGCTTTCATGCATGCAAGGCGCAAGGCCGCCTTCGATTCCTCGCGGTGATCGACACCGACTAAATATTTAACAGGCCTTTGATCAGGCATTTGCATCGTCGCCTGCGAATGATCGTCACTCATATTCATCTCCTCTCAAATATCCTGCCTGCAAACCAGCCGATCGCCAATGCCAGTACGACGGCGCTTAAGCCATACAACGCCGGATGATTGTGCGCGTAGCCATACAAGAATGCATCCAGCCCCGTTTTGCTGACTTTGATCGGGATAGCCTGCATGCCGACAATATCGCCGTCGCTGACCAGGTAAATTTCCGCGGTGTAATTGCCCGGCGGAATATTATCCGGAAACTCGACGGTAGTTTTAAACAATGTTTCCCCCATGAACTGCAACTCGCCGGCCTGTGGGGTATAAAGCCGGTTGGCATGCTGGTAATCGAGAAAAGCCTGTGCGTAAGGTTCGGCGTTTTCCATCACCGGGATAAGGTGGCTTTCGCCGATCTTCATTTGATTGAGCAGGCTTTCCTGGCCGATCTCCGCCAGCGGCCTGCTGGCAGCCATCGCGTAGAAACTCGGTATGTCGCGGAATTTCATGCGGCCACGGTTGACCCAGATGCCGCCGATCTCTTCTTTTTTGCGCACGATGTAATTTTTCGCAGGCCCGCGTATGACTACTACCACGTCGCCGTTATCGTTGCGTGCGCCGAACAGGAACATGCGGCTGCCGCTGAAATTCGCGTCCATGTCGATGCGGTATTGCGATACGTCGGATACCAGTGGCGCGGCTGGCGCAGGCGCGGCGAGCGTAACGAGCGCAAAAGCGATGAGGAGGAACCTATTCATCGAGAATATCGACGCTATAAATATTGGTAGGAGGCGTAAACAGCCCGAACGCCAGCTTGATGGCGACACCGAGCACCAGTGCGGCAAGCAGCGCGCGCAGATGCTCCGCCGGGAGCTTAGCGCCCAGCCTGCTACCTATTTGCGCGCCGATGACCGAGCCGGACAGCAGCAGTACCGCGAGCAATATATCCACCGTCTGCGTGGTGATAGCCTGCAGGAAGGTGACGTTGGCGGTGATAAAAATAATCTGGAACAACGATGTGCCGATGACTACGGCGGTGGGCATGCCGAGAATGTAAATCATCGCCGGAATCAGGAAGAAACCGCCGCCGATGCCCATGAGCGACACCATGACTCCCACGAAGAGCCCTATGGAAACCGGCAATACGGCACTTACCGTGAGGTTGGAATGCGGAAATGCCACTTTGAACGGTAGATGCGCGCGAAGCTGCGGCTTGCCGGTGGGGGCGCTCCTTTTAGTCAGTTTCATCAGCGTGCGGATGCTTTCACCTGCCATCATCGCACCTATGACGCCAAGAAACGTGACGTATGACACTGAAATAATCAAATCGATCTGGCCGAGCTGCTTCAGCCAGCGAAACAGCGCAACGCCGAGTGTGGAACCCGCGATGCCGCCGCTCAGCAGGTACCAGCCCATCTTGAAATCGACATTGTTGCGCCGCCAATGCGCGATGAAACCCGATACAGACGAGGCAATGATCTGGTTGGCGGCGGTGGCTACCGACACCGAGGGCGGCACGCCAATAAAGATGAGGAATGGCGTCATCAGGAACCCACCGCCGATGCCGAACAGACCGGACAAAACCCCGGTGACACCGCCAAGGCCAAGTATCACGAAGATGTTGACCGAAACCTCGGCGATGGGCAGGTAGATGTTCATTTTATCAGGAAATCAGGGGTTTTGCGAATAGCTGATATAGTTCGATAAATACATGTACATATTCTTTTCCATCTCAGCGTTGACGCTTTCCATCAGATCCGCGATGAGCTTGCGGTAGATGACGTTGCGTTCACGCGCGCTGGCCTTCTCCGGCACGGTGATGGAGCGCGCAGCGCTTACGTTGATGCTGGCTTCGGACATGGCGCCTTCGCCATACACACGCATCTCCACTTCGAGTTTCGCCTCATAGCGTTTGTCTTGTTCATTGGTGATGAAGCCCTTGAAGCCTGGTTGTTTGGGAAGGTCGTACGCCATCACGCTGCCATCCTTGATGATGAGCTGTACGCGCTGATTGCCCCCGACCGGGCGAAGGCGTTCTTTTACCCATATATCCATCGCCTCGGCCGGCGAATAGGGTAGCAGGTGTTCGACATAGGGCGGACGCATGGTCGATTTATATTCCTGTACCTGTTCGATGTTCGACACGGCCATGTAAATCGGCTGGTAATGGGTAAACGATAACGGCTTATAATCTACCGGCGAGGAGGACTGGCATGCGCTGAGGACGAGTGCGCCAAACAGGATAAGCATGTTGCGGATGGGGTTCATAAACATTCTCCTGAAACGATGTCGGGCGCACATCATAACAAACACGCGCCAAATGTCAGATTTTTTTTACCGGCAGCTTGGCGTCGGGTTCGCGGATATAATAGGGCGTAAGCGGTTGCACCTGTGCGGGGAAAACGTTGGCCAGTAGCGCCAGTGCGTCGGCACGGGGGAAGGGGATGTCGCTCTTGTCGCCCGAAAGCACGGCATGCGGCGGCGTATCTGCCAGTAATCTATCCGACGTGCCGACACGCGGGGTGAATAAGGCAGCGCCGTTTGCTGCGAACGCCTGATAATAATATTCGCCCTTCCCGGCGTTGAGCGATGCGAGTACGGGGGATTTTCCGTCGCTAGCGGCAAAGGCCAGCACTTCAAGCGTGGTAAAACCTAGCCCCGGCAGGCCGGTGGCGAAGCATATGCCGCGCGCCGCTGCAAGCCCTACGCGCAGGCCGGTAAAACTTCCTGGGCCGACTGTGCAGGCAATCGCGGTGAGGTCATCATACCCCGCACCTGCTTCGCGCAGCGCCTTTTCGATCATGGGCAGCAGGCTGGCCGACTGCGACGTGGCTTTCAGGGTTTCGACATAGGCGGCTACACGCCCCTCGCGCAGCACGGCTACGCTGCAGGGGCCGGTGGCAGTATCGATAGCCAGAATAGTATCGGGCATGGTTTGACGGCGATCCGGTATAGTTATAGATAGTTATAGAATGCACACGACTACCACGCGCCACGCGCCACGACCACCATGATTTGGAGTCCGCCATGCTCAGCCAGAAAAAATGCGTGCCCTGCAACAAGGGCTGCGAACCGCTTTCCCCTGAAAAAGCGGCGGAATTGCTGAAACAGCTCCCCGGCTGGGAGTTTACGAAGGAAGGCAAGGCCATCCGCCGTCGTTTTTCGTTTAAGAACTTTATGCAGGCTTTGGATTTCGTCAATTCCCTCGCCCCCATCGCAGAAGCCGAAAACCATCATCCCGACCTGCAGCTAGGCTGGGGTTATGTGGAATGCATGCTATGGACGCATGATATTGGCGGGTTGCATGAAAATGATTTTATAATCGCAAGTAAAATCAATAGATTAACCGATAAGATGTAAAGCAATGGCATTGCTGCAGGCGATGAGTTAAAATAGCCCGTAATGAAGAAACCTAACGTCTACATCATTGCCGGGGCAAACGGTGCGGGAAAAACGACCTTTGCAACACAGTACCTTCCCTCCCATGCCAAATGCAGGCATTTCGTGAACGCCGACCTCATCGCACGTGGCATCGAGCCTTTCGCGCCGCAATCCGCTTCCATCAAGGCGGGGCGGATTATGCTGGAACAACTTCGCGCGCTGGCGAATCAGGGCGTGGATTTTGCGTTTGAATCCACGCTTGCCGGAAGAACCTACCTGTCATTCCTGAAGGGCTTGAAAGCCAAGGGCTATACGGTACATATCTTTTTCCTGTGGACGCCGACGGTCAATCTGTCGCTGTCGCGCATCAAGGAACGGGTGGCGCAGGGTGGGCATCACATTCCGCCGCAGGATGTGAGGCGGCGGTTTAAGAAAAGCCTGGTGAATTTTCTGGACGGCTACCGGGAATTGGCGGATTACTGGCATATGGTAGATAATTCGCAGATGTCGCCCCGGCGGATAGCCAGTGCGGGTGGTGGAAAAATAGAGATTCGTGATCAGGAATTATTTGAGCACATTATGAAGGAGCGCATATGAAAGCAAAAAAATCCAAGATTGCACAAGTCGCTGACCAGATCGAACAAGCCATGCGCGATGGTGTGCGCCTTGCTTTGGAAGAGCGCATCCGCCTCGGCGTTTCCGCGTCGATCTGGAAAGATGGCAAGGTGGTGCGAGTGCCTTCCAACCAGATTTGGAGGCTGTTGCGCAAACTGTGACCAAAAAACTCTACATCAAAACCTACGGCTGCCAGATGAACGTGTACGATTCCGTGCGCATGGCCGATGTGATGGCGCCGCTGGGGTACCAGCCTTCGGGCACAGCGGACGATGCCGACCTTGTGATCCTCAATACCTGTCATATCCGCGAGAAGGCGGAGGAGAAGGTCTATTCCGACCTCGGGCGTATTCGTGCGCAGAAGGACGAAAAGAATAAGCGCGGCGAGCGGATGCTGATTGCCGTCGGCGGGTGCGTGGGGCAGGCGGAAGGCGCGGAGATCATCAAGCGCGCCGATTATGTCGATATTGTGCTGGGGCCACAATCGTATCACCAGTTGCCGGAGATGGTGACGCGCGCTATACGCGAAAAAGGCGGGGTGGTAGAGCTGGATTTCGCAGCGGTGGATAAGTTCGACCAGTTGCCTGAATCACATACCTCCCAGGGGGTATCTTCGTTCCTTGCAGTGCAGGAGGGATGCGACAAGTTTTGCTCCTTCTGTGTGGTGCCTTATACGCGCGGCGCGGAATATTCGCGACCGCCGGAAGCGATTATATCCGAAGCGCGGCGCATGGCGGATCAGGGTGCGGTGGAGATTACGCTGCTTGGGCAAAATGTGAATGCCTATAACGGCGGCGGCTCGACATTGGCGGAATTGATCGACGCGCTTGCGCAGATAAACAGCCTAAAACGCATTCGTTATACCACTTCGCACCCGCGCGACATGTCTGACGATCTGATCGCCATTCACGGCTCTGAGCCGAAGCTGATGCCGTTTTTGCATCTGCCGGTGCAGTCCGGCTCGGATGAAATACTCAAACGCATGAACCGCAAACACACGGCTTCATTCTATCTGGAGATTATCGAAAAACTGCGTAAAGCGCGCCCGGATATCGCGCTATCGTCGGATTTCATCGTCGGTTTCCCCGGGGAAACGGAGAAAGATTTCGAGGATACGCTCGCGCTGGTGGAGCAGGTGCGTTACGCCTCCTGCTACTCGTTCAAATACAGCCCGCGCCCCGGCACGCCCGCATCGACCGATGATAGGCAGGTGGAAGAAGCGGTGAAGGAAGAACGCCTTGCGCGTCTGCAGGCGCTGATCGCCAAACACCAGCGTGCGTTCAATGAAACCAGTGTCGGCAAGATTATGCAAGTGCTGTTCACCGGTGAAGGCCGCCGCGAGGGGCAGTTGCTCGGCAAAAGCCCGTGGATGCAATCGGTGCATGTCTACGGCGACGAAAGCCTGCGCGGAACGATCGCGGACGTAAAGATCCTGCAGGCGTTGGGGAATAGTTTAGCGGGTGAATTGATCGGGAAATCTTTGCGAAAGGCGGGATAATGCAATTTTTTAATGACCGGAATTTGGCGCGAAGGTTTAAGGAGGGCAGCGTCCCGCAGAGGGAAAGGCTGTATTATTACCTGTTTTTTTCGGTGCTCACGATATTCATGAGCGGAAAAATTGCCGCGTATTATGCGATGCAATCGAGCTTAACCGCGCCGGACATAGCGGAAGATGTGCTGTTTGCCGTGGTTACCGTGCTTGGTACGATCCTCTGCTACAATACCAACAGCAAGGGTGACCATAAGGAATTTATTGAGCGTACGACGTGCCTGTCGTTCCCGGTTATGATTCAAACTATTCTGCTGACGATCGTCGTGTCGCTGGTGCTTATGGTGGTGGGTATGGCCATATGGGGCGCAGCATTCGAACAATATCACGCTGCTTTCAGTACGAGCCTCAGCGCCATTGGAACAGGTTACTTTTTCATACGCCTTAACTCCACCATCGCAATCGCTTCAGGAAAAAGGTAGCGTCATGAAAGAAAAAAACGGTAAAAACGGCGAGGCGGAACATGTAAAAGGCATCACTGCCAGCGTGGTGTTCAAGGATAACGCGTTGCTGCCGATGCTTTACGGCGAGGGGGATTCGCATCTTGCCCGGCTGGAGAAAAAATTCAATATCTCCGCCTCGTCACGCGGGAATACGCTGGCACTGTCGGGGGAAAAAGCGAATGTGGATGCGAGCAGGCAGGTGCTGCAATCGCTCTACGCGGATTTAGAAAAAGGCGGGGATATTGGCGTAGCTGAAGTGGACGCCGCCATTCGCATGGCCGGGCATGATACTCACGAAGAGCACGGGTCGTTATTTGGCACGAGCGATGTAGTCGTCAAGACGATGAAAAAAGCGGTGAAGCCCTATTCGCCGATGCAGGCCAAATATATGCAGGCGCTCGGCGAGCACGATATGGTGTTTGCGCTCGGGCCTGCGGGCACGGGGAAAACCTATATTGCAGTGGCGATGGCGGTGGCGCAGTTCCTTTCCAACCGCGTGGAAAAAATTATCTTGTCGCGTCCGGCGGTAGAAGCGGGAGAAAAGCTCGGCTTTTTGCCCGGTGACCTCAAGGAAAAAATCGATCCCTATCTGCGCCCGCTCTACGACGCGCTGATGGACATGATTCCAGCAGAACGGCTTACGCGACACATGGAAAACGGTGAAATCGAAGTCGCGCCGCTGGCGTTCATGCGCGGCCGCACCTTCTCGAATTCGTATGTCATTCTCGACGAAGCCCAGAACACTACGCCCACCCAGATGAAAATGTTTTTGACTCGTATGGGGCAAGGCTCACGCATGGTCATCACTGGCGACTTATCGCAAACCGACTTGCCCAAGGACGTGAAATCCGGCCTCGGCGACGCGGTACGCAAGGTCGAAGGGCTCGAAGGCATCGGCTGCGTGCGCTTCTCCGATTCCGACGTGGTGCGCCACCCTCTGGCGGCGCGCATCGTGAAGGCGTATGACGAGTGGGATAGCAAGAAGCGTTAATGATTACCGTCCAGCTACACGATGCTCAGTGGAAAAAGCTGCTCAGGCCGTATTGCAAAACCGTGCGTAATGCGTGTGAAACGACACTCACCTTTCGTGGCGTAAAAAAAATCCGTGGTGCGAGTGAGATTACGGTCGTGCTGGCCGACGATGCCTTCGTGCGCGGATTGAACCGGGATTACCGGGGGAAGGATAAGCCGACGAACGTGTTATCGTTTCCGGGCGATATTCCGCACCTGGGGGATATTGTGCTGGCGCGGGAAACCATTGAACGCGAAGCGAAGGAACAGGGAAAAACCTTCCGCGACCATGCGGCGCATTTGCTGGTGCATGGCACGCTGCACCTGCTCGGTTACGACCATATGAAAGCTAAAGAGGCGGAGATCATGGAAGCGCTGGAGATAAAAATTCTTAATAAACTGGCGATTAGCAATCCGTACTTGTAAAAACACCTTCCACCCTTTACAATACCGCGCAACGTATGAACCTTACTGTACATAAGCAGCCCGCTGATCCTGAACCGCAAAAGAGCGTGGCGGAGGATCAAGGCGAGTCGCGCATATCCCTGTTGCAGGCGATCAGTGACTGGCTGAAGCATGCGCTTGGCCAGAAACAGGATCATTCGCTGAAAGAAGCGCTCGAAGAGGTTATCGAAGAACACGAAGAGCAAGACGACGAGCGCCTGTCGCCCGAAGAAAAGTTGATGCTGCACAACGTGCTGTCGTTTAGCGATATTAAAGTAAGCGACATCATGATCCCGCGCACCGACATCGCCGCCGTGTCACACGACATCCCGCTGCAGAAACTTATCGCACACATTACTGAATACCGTCACACGCGCATACCTGTCTATCAGGGCACGCTCGACCATTTGCTGGGATTCATCCATGTGAAAGACCTTCTGCCCATCGCCGGAAGCGGCGGCGCGTTCGATATTAAGGCGCTGATCCGCGAGCTGGTGTTTGTGCCGCCTTCCATGCGCATTCTTGACCTGATGGCGAAGATGCGTAAATCCGGCCACCACATGGCGGTCGTGGTTGATGAGTACGGTGGTACCGACGGGCTGATCACGCTGGAAGATTTATTCGAGGAAATCGTCGGCGATATTCAAGACGAGCATGACGAGGACGAAGAGCAGGATGACAAAGTGCTGCGCGTATCCGACAAGCTGTTTGAAGTAAGCGCGCGCATACCGATAGAAAAGCTGGAGAAGGAGTTGGGGCTGAATCTGGTCACTGAGGAAAAAGCCGACGAGTTCGATACGCTCGGCGGGTTGATTTTCTTCCAGCTTGGCCGTGTCCCGACAAAGGGCGAAATCATTCCGCACGTATCGGGCGCGCGTTTTGAGGTTATCAGTGCCGATCCGCGCCGTATCCATAAAGTGCGAATCATCACATTTAATTAAAGCGTATGGCTTCGATTAACTGGCGGCGCAATCTTCTTGCATTTGCATGCGGGGTGGCGGGCACGCTCACATTACCCCCTCTATTCGTGTTCTGGCTCATTATTCCCGCTTATGCAGGGCTTTTCCTGCTGGTGCAAAGTGCGCCTACGCGCAGGCGCGCCTTCTATGACGGCTGGTGGTGGGGGTGGGGATATTATATCAGCGGACTTTACTGGTTCTGCATCGCGCTCCTGACGGAGCCGGAAAAATTCGCATGGCTGATTCCCTTCGCCTTGTTCGGCCTGACTGCGGTGATCGCACTTTATCCGGCGGTGGCATGCCTGCTTGCATCCTATGTGCGCGGCAGGAGCACAATCAAAATCTTTGCATTCGCGCTGATCTGGACGGCTGTGGAATATGCACGTGGGCATCTTTTTACCGGATTTCCGTGGAATCTCAGCGGCTATAGTTTCGCTGCATCGGACGCGATGGTGCAGCTTGCATCGGTGATCGGCATCTACGGGCTTACGTGGTTTACGGTGCTGCTGGGCGCATCTCCCGCATTGTTTGCCGATCGCACATTGCCGCGTAAGACGGCATGGAGAGTCATGATTGCATTGGGCACAGTGTTGGTGGCAAGCACGGGCTGGGGCGCATATCGCCTGCAGCAGGCGCAGCCGCAAAACGTGCCGGGCGTAACACTCAGGCTGGTGCAGGCGAATATCGAGCAACACCATAAATGGGATCCTAAATTGCAGCGCAAGGGGCTGGAAGAATATATCCGCCTTTCGCGCGAGCCCGGCATTGAGCATGTCACGCATATTATCTGGCCGGAAACGGCGATTCCGTATGCGGTGGCCGCCGACTCACCGATCGCGCATCTGCTTGGCGAGGCTGTGCCGCCAGGCGTGGCGCTGATCAGCGGCGCATTGCGTGTGGAAGGCGAAGTCGGAAGCGAACAGTGGAAAATATGGAATAGCATTGTGGCGTTTGACGATGCGGGTGGTATCACCGGCGTGTACGATAAAGGTAAGCTCGTCCCATTCGGGGAATTCCTGCCTTTCCGCAGCCTGTTTCCCCCCGCATGGCTTACGCCGGTGGGCACCAAGGATTTCTCGCCGGGTGAGGGTGTGCAAACGGTGAACTGGCCGGGGTTGCCTGCACTCAGCCCGCTTATCTGCTATGAAAGCATTTTTCCTGAATTGGCGGTTAATAGCGCGCAAAGGCCGAAATTCCTGCTTAACCTCACCAACGATGCATGGTTTGGTATCAGTTCGGCACCTTACCAGCATTTGCATATGGCGCGTTTACGTGCGGTAGAGCAAGGTTTACCGCTCGTGCGTGTTGCGAATACCGGTATTACCGCCGTTATCGATGGGTTCGGCCGTATTGTAACGTCCATTCCTCTGGAGACCGCAGGAGTGATCGATACGGCGCTGCCTGTAGAGCTTAGCGCTACACCTTATGCTTTATATAATTATTTATTTTTACTATTGTTAATTACTTTTTGCGGAGTATTGTTAACTTCCATAGAGAAAAATACGAAAAAACGATGAATGCACTTGAAAGTTGTGTTGGCGAAGTGCATATTTCTGAAAAATACCGAGGATTGACATGACAAAAAAGATATTAAACAAAGTTTTAACAAAACAAGACGTTGATGCGCACGTCGGAAAACGGCTGCGTTTGCGCCGTACCATGATGGGACTAAGTCAGGAAGCGGTAGCCAAAGCCGTCGGCATTACGTTCCAGCAGGTGCAGAAATACGAGAAGGGCAGCAATGCAATGAATTCGGGGCGCCTGTTCGATTTCGCGCGTTTCATGAATGTGCCGGTAGCGTATTTTTTTGAAGGACTTGATCCGTTTTCCGGTGATTCCTCTATGGAAATCGGCATTCAGGGCTTCTCCGAAGCGGGCGATAAATTCCAGCACAAAGGCGCAGTATCCGATCGCGAATCGCTGGAAATGATGAAGGCGTTTACGCGCATTAAAGAACAGGTTATCCGTAAACGCCTGTCCGATCTCGTGCGCGCAGTGGCGGAAAACAAGGCTATTCTCGAATAGAAACGCCGTTTTCGGCGCTTGTCCCTTGACATCGCTTAAATATCCTATACCCTGCCGCGCAAGCTTTTCAGGTGGGGATTTGGTTCGGTTGCTTGCCACCACCTTATAAAAAAATGGTCTAAGCTATCCGGCGTGCTGCATATGCGGCCTGTCCGATATACCCAATCCCCTGCTGAAAGCTCTGTTCGTATTTTTAAAAAGGGGAAAGCCGTGTCCGACCAGTTTTCAAACAGAGGCCAGTATATATTCACCAGCGAATCGGTTGCCGAAGGGCATCCCGACAAAGTCTGCGACCAGATTTCCGATGCGGTGGTAGATGCGATGCTGGCGGAAAACCCGTATGCTCGTGTCGCTGCGGAGTGTTTGGCGACTACCAATACCATCGTCATCGCCGGTGAAACGCGCGGTGCAGAAAATATCACCAAAGCGCAGATCGAAAAAATCGCGCGCGATAAAGTGCGTGAGATCGGTTATTTGCAGGAAGGTTTCCACGCGGACAATCTCGACGTGTATGTACATCTGCACAGCCAGTCGGCTGACATAGCGATGGGCGTCGATTCCGGCGATAATAAAGACGAAGGCGCGGGCGACCAGGGCATCATGTTCGGTTACGCCTGCAACGAAACCAAAGTCTATATGCCTGCGCCGATTCACTTGTCGCACCGCATTCTGCTCAACCTGTCGCGCGCGCGCCATAGCAATGAAGCGAAAGGCCTCGGTCCCGATGCGAAGAGCCAGGTGTCTCTGCTGTATGAAAACGGCCGCCCGGTAAAGGCGACCTCGATCGTCGTATCCACGCAACATGCGGAAGGGCTGAACCAGAAACAGGTGCGCGACCTCGTGCGCCCTTACGTGCTTTCCGCGCTGCCCAAAGGCTGGATGTGCGATGAAAGCGAATTTTATGTGAACCCCACAGGACAATTCATCATCGGCGGGCCCGATGGCGATTGCGGCCTTACCGGGCGCAAAATCATCGTCGATACGTACGGTGGCGCGGCTCCGCACGGCGGCGGCGCGTTCTCCGGCAAAGACCCCACGAAAGTGGATCGCTCCGCGGCTTACATGGCGCGCTTCCTCGCTAAAAACGTCGTGGCCGCAGGCCTTGCCGACCGCTGCACCATCCAACTTTCCTACGCAATTGGCGTATCCAAGCCCATTTCATTCTATGTCAGCACGGGTGGAACCGGGCGCGTGGATGAGGCGAAATTGGAACGCAGGCTGCAGGAGTTGGTCGATCTTTCGCCGCGCGGTATCCGCGAGTATCTGAAACTCAATCGTCCGATCTATGCTCGCACCGCAGCGTACGGTCATTTCGGACGCGAACCGGATGCGCAGGGCGGCTTCTCGTGGGAGAAACTCGATCTCGTCGATGCGCTGCGCGATGCGTTCAACATCTCCCCGAAGGGCGACGCGCAACTGGCCGCCATCGCTTAATACGCCGATGCATGACGCGTTGCTCCGATCGTTCGGCAGGCGTCGCGGCAAAAAACTGCGCACGGGAAAGCAGACGCTGTTCGACACGCTGCTTCCCGCGTGCGCGGTAACGATACCCATGGGGGGTATGCTCAACCCATCGGCGCTGTTTAGCGAAAAAAAAGCGTACTGGCTGGAAATCGGCTTCGGTGGTGGCGAACATCTCGCGCATCAAGCGACGCTTAACCCGAATATCGGCATCATCGGCTGCGAACCGTATATCAATGGTATCGCGGGATTGCTCAAGCATATAGACGATCACGCGCTCGGTAACATCCGCATCTATACCGACGATGCGCGCCTGCTGGTCGCGCGCCTGCCGGATGCATCGCTGGAACGCGTGTTCATTCTCTATCCTGACCCGTGGCCGAAAGCACGGCAACGCAAACGCAGGCTGGTATCGACAGATACGCTGGATGAACTCGCGCGGGTGATGAAGTCTGGTGCGTTGCTACGACTTGCCACTGACCACGCGGATTATGCGGTATGGATGCTGGAGCGCTTGCTGCCGCACCCCGCATTTTCATGGACGGCGAACACTTGTGAAGATTGGCTGAATCCCCCTCCGGACTGGATTCCCACGCGGTATGAACAGAAAGCGCTGGCAGGAAGGCCGACCTATCTGGAGTTTATTCGAGTGTAATCCTGAGCGTAGCGAAGGATGATAAAAATCAAGCTGCCTTCAACGCCGCCTCAATATCCGCTTTCAAATCGATTACATCTTCAATCCCAACCGAAAGGCGCAACAGTGCATCGCTGATGCCATGCTTTTTACGCTCCTCTGCACCGATGCTGGCGTGGGTGGTGGAAGCAGGGTGGGTAATCAGGCTTTTGGCGTTGCCGAGATTGTTGGAGATATCGATCACCGACAGTGCGTTCATGAAACGGAACGCTGCTTTCTTGCCGCCTTTCAGCTCAAACGCGATCATAGGTCCGCCGTGGCTCATCTGTTTTTTTGCCAGCGCATGTTGTGGATGGCTTTTTAATCCCGGGTAGATTAAACGCGAAATTTTCGGTTGGTTGTCTAGCAGCGCGGCAAGCGCTTCCGCGTTTTTACAATGACGCTCCACGCGCAGCGGCAAGGTTTCCAGCGCTTTCAGCAATACCCACGCATTGAACGGGCTCATATGCGGTCCGGTGTGGCGGCAGAAGGGAAGCAACGTGTCTTCGATAAATTTTTTCTTACCCAGAATCGCGCCGCCCAGCGTGCGGCCTTGCCCGTCAATATGCTTGGTCGTGGAATACATCACTATGTCTGCGCCGAGTTCCAACGGATGCTGCAACATGGGCGTGGCGAATACGTTATCCACGATAAGCTGTGTGCTAGTGCGTTTGCATAATTTTGCGACGGCGGCAATGTCTACCAGCTCCAGCGTAGGATTGGCGGGTGTCTCGATAAAGACGCAACGCGTGTTTTTGGTGATCGCTTTTTTCCAGCCGTCCATATCCGTGCCTCCCACCAGCGTACAGGCGATACCGAAGCGTGGCAGGATTTGCGTAAGAATATAATGGCATGAAGAAAAAAGTACCGAGCTAGCCGCGACATGATCGCCCGATTTTAACTGGCACATCAGCACAGCGAACAAAGCCGCCATGCCCGATGCGGTTACCGTGCAGGCTTCCGCGCCTTCCATGAGCGCGAGGCGCTCTTCCAGCATGGAAAGGTTGGGGTGCGAATAGCGCCCGTATTTAAAGCCTGGAATCGTTCCGGCAAAACGCGCTTCGCCTTCTTCCGCGCTTTCGTAGGAGTAAGAGGAATTGAGAAACAGTGCTTCCGATGTTTCACCGAAAGGTGTTTTTATCCTGCCGCCACGCACAAGTTGGGTGGATTTTTGCCAGTTTTGGGGGGATGGGCGTTTTTTCATGGTGGTGTTTTTGCAAGAATATGATTATTAACAGGTAGCTTACTATATTTCACGGGGTGCAAAGGTGCAAGGAAACAATCCCATACGACCGCCGGAATCAGGCGATGGGCAGTCGCTTGCGGTGAAATCCGTATTCGCGACCCTGCAGGGCGAGGGGCTTTATGCCGGTTGGCCTGCCGTTTTCGTGCGTCTGGGCGGCTGTAACCTCGCCTGCGATTTCTGCGATACGGATTTTGAGGATTTTTCGACAATGACACTCGATGTGCTGATGGCCGACATCCGCGCGAAATCGCTGGAACAAGGTGAGCGTGTGCGAACGCTGGTGGTTATCACCGGCGGCGAGCCGCTGCGCCAGCCTATCGCACCGCTTTGCGAAACGCTTATCGCAGATGGATTCAAAGTGCAGCTTGAAACAAACGGCACGCTGTTTCGCCCGCTGCCGGACGCAGTAGATATTATTTGCTCTCCCAAACATACCGGGGCGGGGTATGCTCCGATACGTGGTGACTTATTACCGCGTATAAACGCGCTCAAATTCATTATCTCCGCACATGATAAACGTTACAACCATGTAACTGATGTAGGTCAGAGCATATACCATACCCCGGTATATGTGCAGCCTATGGACGAATATGACGAGGCAAAAAACATCGATAACCGCAAACTTGCGCTTGAGCTGGCGGTACGCTGCGGCCACAGGCTTTCGCTGCAAACACATAAGATTCTGGGGATTGAGTAATGGGCAATAATGCAGTGTTGCTGCTTTCAGGCGGGCTGGATTCGACGACGACACTGGCGATTGCGCAGTCGCAGGGTTTCGATGTGTATGCGTTGTCGTTTGCATACGGCCAGCGCCATAAGCATGAGCTAGGTGCAGCGGAACGTATTGCCGCGCAGTATGGTGTGAAGGAGCATCGCATTATCACCATCGACCTTGGCGGATTCGGCGGTTCAGCGCTTACGGAAGCGGGGATCGCCGTGCCGAAGGATCGCAGCGCGGCTGCGCTGGCGGAAGGAATTCCGGTGACGTACGTGCCCGCGCGCAATACTGTGTTTTTGTCATTCGCACTGGCATGGGCGGAAGTGTTGCGCGCATATGATATTTTTATCGGCGTGAACGCACTCGATTTCAGCGGTTATCCCGATTGCCGCCCGGAATTCATCGCCGCGTACGAAAAAATGGCAAACCTTGCTACCGCATACGGCGACAGCCGCATCAAAATCCATACACCGCTGATTTCGCTTACCAAGGCAGAAATCATCCGCAAAGGTCTTGCGCTCGGCGTGGATTATGGCGCCACCACCAGTTGCTATGACCCCTCGCCGGAAGGCAAAGCCTGTGGCCATTGCGATGCTTGCCAGCTTAGGCTAAAAGGATTCCGTGAGAATGATATGAACGATCCCGCGAGGTATGTAGCATGAGCGTGTGGGTATTGCACCAGACACTGACGCCTGAGGAGGAAAGCAAGATTCGCGAGCGGGACTACATCGTGCTGCCGCTGGATAATTTGCCAGACCTGACGGAAGTGAGCAGCCAGAGCGAATTTAGAGTGATGCTGCAGAAACTATACCCCGAGCTGCCGCCGGAATCGCTGCAGCGTATCATCCATAAAAACTGGAAGCTCTATCACGACCTGCACCCGGAGGACGTTGTCGCTGTGCCGTTGAAATCGAAACCGGAAGTGATGATCGCGGAAATCACCGGCGATTACCAGTATCGTGTGGACCATAAGGGCAGGGACGTGCATACGGTGCCGGTAAAGTGGCACGAAAAAACGATCTCACGGCGCGGGCTGATAAAATACAAGGCGCTGTTCGATGAGCAGGGCGACCGCATGTTTGAGGTGGATAACAAGGAAGCGCGCACCGTGATTCGCGAAAAGCTGCCGCACGCCTACAATCGCTTCGTGCCGCTCAAATGGCTGATTATCCTGTTCCTGCTGTGGAACGCGTACCGCTACATGATGCAGACGTTCCACTAGCGAAGGCTAGTGGATGAGCATCGGCTCCAGATCATGTTGCTTGGCGGCGAAGAAGGCCGCGTCCTGCGTGGCGAATACCGCGAGCTGCGTGCCTTCGGTATTGCATACGGCGTAGCTGGTGCCGTTTTCGGTAATGATCGGTCTGACATAGGCAACCGGTGAAGCGTCCAGCACGATGGAAAACATATCCGGCGACTCGTTAAAAATATCCATAACCCTCAATACCCTGTGAAGTTTGTTTATTGTGACTGTAAGCCGGTACGTATTTTATGGCTTCTTTTATATCACAGAAAATGGGGCGGAAGTATGAAATTTCCATGACAATCACACGGAATTTTTGTGTAAAAATCACCAAATAATCTTGACAATCGCTAAGGTCAGCGCTGCCTGCGGGGCTTGCGCGGATCGCGGAAATCGAAAAGATTTTTGTCGAGCGCCGTGCCGAACTTGGCGTTGTTCAACGATACGCTGGTGATCTGGTTGGTGGCGTCGGTAACTACCATGTTACGAATGAGTAACGGCTTGTCGGATAGTTCGAGCATCAGCCCGCCATCGGTGGGTCTTTCCTTTTGTGCCAGGCTGACACGGATAACACCGGCTTCTTCTTGCAATTCGGTGATGCCGACGGTTTTATCGAACGTCACGCGCTCCTGCGCGAGAAAACCGATCAGCGTGGAATCCAGCGGGATGTGGCTGAGCTGTTCCAACTCGTAATCATAGTATACCAGCTCCTTGCCGTTGGCGACCATCAGCACCGGAGTAGGGGGATTATATTGCCAGCGCATCTTGCCGGGGCGTTCTAAAAAGAATTTTCCTGTGGTCAGCGATCCGTCGGGTGCGATCTGGGTGAAATCAGCAATCACCGTGGTCAGTCCGCTGAGATAGGCTTCCACGCGCGCGATCGTTTTCTCATGCGGCGCGAGCTCTTCGGCCGAGAGAAAATGCACGGGCGGGGGGGCATCGGCTGCGTGAGTGCTTACGATATATAACAACGCTGTCATCCCGGCGAAGGCCGGGATCCACGGTTTGAAAAATGACATGCGCTAACTATCCTCCCGCGCCAGCACTTCGCGTTTGCCGACATGGTTGGCGGCGCCGACGATGCCTTCGCGCTCCATCTGCTCGATGATGGAGGCGGCGCGGTTATAGCCGATTTTCAGGCAGCGCTGCACATAGCTGGTAGACGCCTTGCGGTCGCGGATGACGATGGAGACGGCCTGATCGTACAACTCGTCTTTCTCTCCGCCTTCGCCGAACGCGCCTTCGGCTTCTTCATCGCGGGTGACGTCTTCGATATAGGTGGGGGAGCCTTGCGCCTTGAGATGGGAGACGACGTGTTCGACTTCCTTATCGGTGACGAAGGGGCCGTGTACGCGTGTGATGCGCCCGCCGCCCGCCATGTAAAGCATATCGCCCTGACCGAGCAGTTGTTCCGCGCCCTGTTCACCCAGGATGGTGCGGCTGTCGATGCGTGAGGTGACCTGAAAGCTGATGCGGGTGGGGAAGTTGGCTTTGATGACGCCGGTGATGACATCTACCGATGGGCGCTGCGTGGCCATGATGATATGGATGCCGGCCGCGCGCGCCATCTGCGCTAAGCGTTGGATAGAGGATTCGATGTCTTTGCCTGCTACGATCATGAGGTCGGCCATTTCGTCGACCACCACCACGATGAAAGGCAGATCGACCATTTCCAAGGGGACTTCCTCGATGATCGCCTCGCCGCTGTCGGGATTGAACCCGGTCTGCACCGTGCGCGTGAGTTGGTGGCCTTTGGATTTCGCCTCGCGGATTTTCTTGTTGTAGCCGTCGATATTGCGCACGCCGAGATTGGACATCAGGCGGTAACGGTTTTCCATTTCTTTGACCGTCCATTTCAGCGCGACCACCGCCTTGCCCGGCTCGGTCACTACCGGTGTGAGCAGGTGTGGGATGCCGTCATAGACCGAGAGTTCGAGCATTTTCGGGTCGATCATGATGAATTTGCATTCTTCCGGCGTGAGCTTGTAGACCAGCGACATGATCATAGTATTGATCGCCACCGATTTGCCCGAGCCAGTCGTGCCCGCCACCAGCAGGTGTGGCATACGGGTTAAATCCACGATGATCGGCGCGCCGCCGATGTCTTTGCCGAGTGCGAGCGGCAGCTTGGCTTCGGCGGAATCGAACGCTTCGTTTTCCAGCATCTCGCGCAAATATACGGTTTCACGCGTGCTGTTGGGGAGCTCGATGCCGATGGCGTTCTGGCCGGGGATGACTGCGATGCGGGTGGAAATGGCGCTCATGGAGCGGGCGATGTCGTCGGCCAGCCCGATGACACGGGAGGATTTCGTACCTGCCGCCGGTTCCAGCTCATAGAGCGTAACAACGGGGCCGGGGCGGATTTCCGTAATATTGCCGTTGACGCCGAAATCCTGCAGCACGCTTTCCAGCAGCTTGGCGTTTTGCGTCAGCGCGCTTTCGCTCAGGCCGCTTTTGCGGCTTTTCGGCGCGGTGGTGAGTAACTTGAGCGGCGGAATTTCATAATCGCCCTGCGGCAGGGAAAGCGATGCCTGTACCTTAGGCGCAGAACGGGCTTTTTCCGTAGTGCCCGCGCCGGATTTTTTGCTTACGCGCGGCTGCGGCCTGGCGGCGGGTTCCTCATCTTCGTCCTCATCTTCTTCATACGCCCCATCGTCGCGCCGGAGGAAAGGAATACGCTCCGCCACGGCATAGTATGCGCGCTTATACCACGGGAGCGCGGCTTCCTCATCTTCATCGACAACCTCATACTCTACATCGTCATCCTGCGTGGTGCGACGTTTGGGCAATAGCGACAGCACCACGGCGCTGGCGATGAAAAACGCCTGCCTGCTGATACGCGCCGCATTGCGCCATTCCGTCCAACTCATGCCGAACGCTATGGAAAGCATGACGATATCGACCGCGAAAAGTCCGGCGAGGAACAGTTTGCTGCGGAACAGCTTGTAGAACGCATCGTGCAGCATCACGCCGATCGAGCCGCCGAAACCGCTGGTTACCGGCCATGATAACGGGGGCTCCACGCGTGACAGCAGGGCAGCCGTGCATACCAGCGCGCCGATCAGCAGGCAGATGCGTAGCCACATATGGGAGACGACTTGCCCGCGCATCAGCTTGAAACCCCATGCCAGCGGCACGAGCAGCAGAATGACGTTGGCTAGCCCCATGACCTGCAGGGCGAGATCGGCAATCAGCGCGCCGGTGTGACCGCCTGCGTTGGTTACGGGGTTATCGGTGGCACGGTTAAGCGAAGGGTCGGCCTGATTATAGGTGGTGAGGCAAAGCATCAGGTATACGACGCCCACGCAAAGCAGGATGCCAGATAGCATGCGCAAGGGGTTACGGGCGGGGTAATCGGCTTGCATCTTGGCTATGGTGCGTGTTGTCATATAAGTATAGGATGCATATATTGTACGAATGGATCATTAATCTATCATTATATTTTTTTTTATACACTGAAATTTATGTCGGAGACCGCAAGCAGGACGAGCGTCATATTAAAGGAAATCATCGAGTATCCCTCGCAGGATACGCACGTCACCGTGGGTGAGTTCATCGGAATGCTCGGGGATAAGGGGTTTTGTCTCGCGATCCTGATTTTTTCGTTACCCAACTCGCTGCCTGTGCCGGGGATTCCGGGATTTTCCACGCTTACCGGCCTGCCTATCACCTTTATTGGGCTGCAAATGGTGATAGGGCGCCAGAGCCTGTGGCTGCCCTACCGTTTCGCCAGCAAAAAATTCTCTCGCTCAGGGTTAGTCAAAATGCTGTCAAAAGCCCTGCCAGCCGTGGTATGGCTCGAAAAATTCCTGCGCCCCCGCTGGCTGCCGTTGACTGAGCCGCTCGCCGACCGGTTTATCGGCGCGATGTTCGTGGTGCTGTCGCTGATTATCGCGCTGCCGATCCCCGGCGGCAATTTCCTGCCCGGGCTGGCCATGTCACTGATCGCGCTGGCGATGCTTGAGCGTGATGGTATTTTTCTTGTCGCGGCGCTGGCATTTGCAGTGTCCGGGATCGTCTTTATGTATAAGATAATCCTGCTGTTTTTCTATGCGGTGGGTAAAGCGTTCGAAACTGTTTTTTAACGCTTGCAGTGGCCGAATCCTTGCCGCATAATCCGCCGAGGCTGGTGGCGGGCGGAATCCCCGCAAACCCGGTCAGGTCCGAAAGGAAGCAGCCGTAGCGGGTCACATTTCGGGTCGCCACCAGTCACCACGATCAGCATATAACCCGATGGAATACAGAGTCCTCGCACGCAAATACCGTCCCGCCACGTTCGACGACCTGATCGGCCAGGAGGTGCTTGTGCGCACCCTGTCCAACGCCATCAACAGCGGCAGGCTTGCGCACGCGTTCCTGTTGACTGGCATACGCGGCGTGGGAAAAACGACGACGGCAAGGATTATCGCGCGCGCGCTCAACTGTATCGGCGCGGATGAAAAGGGCAGCGCGACCATTTCACCTTGCGGTGTCTGCACCCATTGCAAAATGATCGCTGAAGACCGCCACGTAGACGTATTGGAAATGGACGCCGCGAGCCATACCGGTGTGGATGACATGCGCGAGCTTATCGACGGCGTGCGTTATCTGCCTACCTCCGCACGCTATAAAATATATATTATCGACGAAGTGCACATGCTCTCCAACAACGCGTTCAACGCGTTGCTGAAAACACTGGAAGAGCCGCCGCCGCACGTGAAATTCGTATTTGCCACCACCGAGGCGCGTAAAATTCCCGTCACTATTCTTTCACGCTGTCAGCGCTTCGACCTTAAACGCATTGACACGCAGATGCTGGCATCGCATCTGGGAAAAATTGCCGCGAAAGAACAGGTGGCGGTGGAAGATGAGGCGCTGAAAGTAATCGCGCTGGCCGCCGAAGGTTCCGTGCGCGACGCGTTGTCACTGCTCGATCAGGCCATCGCGTCGGCCGCCGGGCAAGGGCAGGGCGGTGTGACCGGCACGCTGGCGCGCCAGATGATAGGCGGTTCCGACCATGCCGTAAGTTTCCGGCTACTGGAAGTGCTGCTCAAAGGCGAGATACCGGCCGCGCTGGAATTGCTGCGCGAACATTATACCGCAGGCGCCGACCCGCTCCTCATCGTGCAAGATTGCCTTGAAATCACCCATCTGGTTACGCGTGTGAAAGTAGCGCCCGGCGCATTGGCAGATGTTTCGCTTTCACAGAGTGATCGTGAATCTGCGAAGGCGCTGGCCGACGCCGTGTCCATGCCCTCTCTTACGCGCTTGTGGCAGATGCTGCTGAAGGGGGTGAGTGAGATCCGCATCGCGCCGTCACCGCTTTCCGCGCTCGAAATGCTGATGGTGCGCACCGCCTATGCCGCGCAACTGCCCACGCCTGCGGAAATTATCCGCGAAGAAATGAAGCAACCGTCCGTACCGCCGATTTCCAATGTATCGCCAGTGGCTGTGCCGCCGAAAGCAGCACCAGTCGCTAGTCCGCAGCAATCTGCACCTGCCAGCTTCGCCGAAGCGGTCGCGCTGTTCAACGCAAACCGTGAACCCCTCATGTATTCGCGCCTGATGCAGGATGTGAAGCTGGTATCGTATGCGCCGGGCATAATTGCGTTGCGTATGGGGGCCGACCTGCCGCGCGATTTTGCCTCCCGCGTCGCTGAATGCCTTGGCCGCTGGACGGGGATGGCATGGAAAGTCACGGTGTCGGACGAACCTGGCGAGACGACCCTGCACGAGCAGGAGCAGGCGCACAAACAGCAGCGCGTGGAAGAAGCGTCCGCGCATCCGCTGGTCAGCAGTGTATTTGAACAGTTTCCCGGCGCTAAAATCGTCGGGGTCAATAGCAACTAAGGAGTATCTATGAATTTGCAGAAAATGATGAAGCAGGCGCAGGAAATGCAGCAGAAAATTGCCGACGTGCAGGCGCGTGTGGAAGCACAGGAAGTCGAAGGCGTAGCGGGCGGCGGCGCAGTAGTAGTGAAAATGTCGGGCAAGAACGATATGAAGAAAGTAAGTATCGACGTCAGCCTGATGAAGCCGGAGGAGAAAGAGATGCTCGAAGATTTGCTGGTCGCCGCGCATAACGACGCGCGCTCGAAAATTGATTCCAGCTTCTCCGACCAGATGCAGCAACTCTCCGGCGGGTTGAACCTGCCGCCGGGATTTAAACTGCCGTTCTAAGCATGAGCCATTCCGACATCGATGATCTGATTCGTCTGTTTTCCAAACTTCCAGGGTTGGGGCCGCGCTCGGCGCGCCGTGCCGTGCTGCACTTGCTTCGCTTCAAAGATCAGTCGATGATGCCGCTGGCTGGCGCGCTTTCGCGGGCGATGGAGAGTGTCCGCACATGCAGCGTGTGCGGGAATTTCGATACACATAGTCCTTGCACGATTTGCAGCGATACGCGCCGGGATATGTCCACGCTCTGCGTGGTGGAAGACCTTGCCGATTTGTGGGCCATCGAGCGCTGTAATTTATATCGCGGGCATTACCATGTGCTGGGCGGCACGCTCTCGGCGATGGACGACCGGGGGCCTTCGCAACTGAATATCGAGCCGCTGGTCGCGCGCGCGCGACGTGAAGACGTGAAGGAAGTGATTCTCGCCACCAACGCTACGCTGGAAGGACAGACCACCGCGCATTACATCACCACGCGGCTGGAAGGGTGCAATGTGAATATCTCTCGACTTGCGCAGGGGATTCCGATGGGCGGCGAACTTGATTACCTGGATGACGGCACGCTGGGTGCGGCGCTGAAAGCGCGTCTACCGTTTTAGATACGTAGCTTTTTGAATATGCGTTCAGGAATTGCGCACAGCACTGCCATGATCCACCACCAGAAAAACGGTACGTAGGCCACGTCTTTCTGCTGTTCCATCGCATCGACGATGCGCTTGGCGCAGTATTCGCGACTGGCGATGAGCGGACTTTTCATGCCCCACGTCATAGGCGTATCGATGAATCCGGGCTTGATGGTGAGCACATGCACGCCGCGCCTGCAGTAAGTGCTGCGCAGCCCGGAGGCGAACGTGGACAAGGCGGATTTGGCGGCGGCGTAAGCGTAACGCTTTGACCTGCCCCGGTCGCCTGCGACGGACGAAATAATCGTCACAGCGCCGCCGCCTGCCGTTTCCAACTTTTGTGCCGCAAGCGCAGCAAGCTGCGCGGGAGCTGTGTAATTGACATGGGTGATGTAATCGAGCGAGGAAAGTTCGTCGCCTTCGCAGAGTACGCCCGTGGCGATGAGTACGTGGGAGAAATCGCCCGCATGCGCGAGGAAATAGCTCGCGTCGAACCCCGGGGAAATATCCAACGCCAATACATGGCAGATCGTCTTGCTACGCACGGATAAATCGGCGGCAAGCAGTTCAAGCTCGGTAAGGTCACGCCCCGCGAGCGTCAGCGTATAACCACGGGCGGCCAACACGCGGCACACCGCTTGCGCAAGGGATGAGCCTGCGCCTGCGACAAGCACCGTACTATTGCGGGTAGGCTCGGAGGTAGCTGTCTTTCCAGTGGTCATAATATCCCAAGTTAAATAGCAGGATCGTCTCTAGTCGTTCCCTGTCCCACAGGTCGCCCGATATGATCAATTGCAGTTTCTTATAGTACTCCGCGAGGTCGGGGTGAAGTGACTTTACGCTGCCGCTCTTAATGGCCTGCTCATAGCCTTCGGGTAGTTTGCGCCGGAAATGGGCAATGTAGAAGCTCTGGTAACGTACCGCTGGCAGGCGTGCAAGCAGCGGGTCGGCCAGTGCCAGCTCATCGATCAGGTGAGCCGTCGGGGGAGCGTAATAGCCGCACATGCCGATGAAATAGACTTTTTTCACGCGTGCTGCATCTGGTTTATCCAGCTCCTTGCCGCAATTCGCAAAATAAAACTCACCCTCCGTGCGCAGGCGCAGCGGGTTCCAGTCGGCGACCAGCTGGTTCTTATACAGCACCACCTGCGCATCCATGACTGCAAGCTCCAGACGCAGGCATTTCGCACAATTTTTACGGATGGTGTCGAACATCATGGGAGTGACGTATGTCGCTCCTATCAGCGCAGTGATGGCAACCCATATATCCGGGCGGAGCATCCTTGGCGATGCGACGTACCACAGCCACACACCCACGAAAATCGGGAACGACCAGAAACGTCCCGCCATGTAATCTCCGCCGATCAGGACAATATAGCAGGCATAAATATAAATGCCCGCGACCAGGCTGCGGATAAGCCCGTGGGAGGGGAAGGAAAATACGCGCGGGATCATAAGCAGGATGAGGGGCGTGAGCATTAGCACCGCACCTGTAGTATCTTTTACCGCCAGATATTTGATGTAATGCACCCCTTGCGCGAGATAACGCAGTAGACTCAGACCGGTATCGAGCTTGGCGTATTTAGTATTGGGGAAGAGAAAGCCGTAATAAAACAGCGAAAATCCAAACCATGCGATAAGCGGCATTATGCCCAGAAATAGCTGACCCCATGCGATGTTCTTGCGCCGCGTGAAGGCGATGTAAACCATAACGGGTGCATAAAAGATGATGAGGTCGAGCCGGTTGAGCAACGCCAGCGATACGGTGAACATCGCAGCAAACCAGAAGCGGGGATGATCATAACGACGTACCAGCAGGTAGCCGAATACGGCGAACAAAAGGTAGCTTAGCGGATTTTCCAAACCTGAGCTGGTGTAGTCCATGAAAGATTTGCATGCGGCCAGGGGCAACAATAGGCACGCCAGTATCACTCTCAACGATTGCCGCACCGTGGCCAGGGTGAGTGCAACGGCAGAAAAACTACAGGCCAGTGACAGGATGAGCGTGCTTACAAACAGATTCTGGTTCAACACGTAGAGCGGCAGGTGCAGCAGCATCCACAGCGGGTGCGTGTATACTTGCACGCGCTCGCTGATATTCCAGCGTAGGCCGTGCCCTTCAAAAAAATGATCGATTACGCGGAAGGTGATGTAGGCGTCTTCGCTCACCCATGCCGCAGAAAGCATATAGAGAAACAGAGCAACCAGCGCGGCGCAGCGCACGCCGGACTGGAACACCGGCATCGCAATCAGGGCACGCTTTTCCATCGCAGCCTCTTGGACATCATCGAGGCGAAGCGCCCGTGCGGGTCGAGGTCGCAGATGAGGTCGTGCCAATCGTGCCCCGCTTGCTTATACATCTGCGTGAACGATTCGGCTGAAAGCGAGGCGTCCTTGGCGAGATAGACGCGGCCGTTATGGTCGGTTACCCAGCGGTCGAGTTGCGGCAAGAGCGAACGCACACGCGGGGTGGCCAGGAAATCAAGCGCGAGGCTGTAGCCGCGCATGGGAAAGGTGAGCATACCCTTGCTCTCGCGATGATATTTGATGACAGCGAGGAAAGGTGACATGCGGTGCTGGCCGATAGCCGTTAGCAGGGCGCGCAGATTGCGCGCAATGTCCGGCGTTTCCGGCAATACGCACTGGTATTGCAGGAGGCCATTTGCTCCGTAGAGCCGGTTCCAGTTGCCGATGCCGTCGAGCGGATGGAAGAAATGGTCGAACCCGTTATTTTCGGTTTTGCGGTGGGCGTCGTACTTGCGGAAACGCCAGCGATTGTACAGTGCCATCGTATAACGGTTGAGCAGCAGGGGTGGAACAGGGAAGGGGATGTTGACGCGTGCTTTCTTCGGCGCGTAGGTGGCAAGCGGAAGGCCGCCGTCGCCGGTGGTGATGTGGTTCGCCGCTGAAAACACGCCGCAGCCGATATGTTCGGCCTTGCCTGTTGGGTCGATCCAGCCGACCATATGATCAGATTGGTTACGGTAATGCTCGAAGGCGCCTACCATATCCTCGATGGAGCTGACGCGGTAGCCGACGGTGCTGAGGGATGCCGAGGCGATGGGTTTGAGCTTCAGCGATACTTCCTCGATGATGCCGGTCATGCCCATGCCGCCTGCAGTTGCCCAGAAAATATCGCCGTGCGATTCGGGCGAACACTCGATGGATTCGCCGCTGGCGAGCAGGAGGCGGATGGACGGCACATGCTCGGCGAAATCGCCCTCGCGGTAATGGTTTTTTCCGTGGATATTGCAGGCGAATGCACCACCGAGCGTGACGTGGCGCGTGCCGGGGATCACCGGCGGCAGCCAGCCTTTGGGCACACAAATCGCCATAATATCGGCAAGCGTAACGCCCGCTTGCGCTCGCACAATACCCTGATGCGGATCGAATTCGATGAAATGGTCGAGGCGTCCGGTGCGTATAACGCCGGTGGGTTGCATGGCGGCATCGCCATAAGCTCGCCCCATGCCGCGGGCAATGACAGGGTCGGCATGATTCGTCACGATTTCGTGCAGTTCACGCTGCTTTTCAGGGCGAAAACTCAGGCAATCGGCGATCGGGGTGCGTCCCCAGCCATGTAAGCGTTCAATCTTTTCCTTGGGCATGCGCAGGTGTGATCAGGTGCTGTTCTTTCGCGAAGTCTAGAACATGCGCCGAAATGACACCGCTGTCAAAATCATTGTGGGCAATATCGGGGAAATAAAACGAACGCTTAGGCGATGTGGCGGCGGCAAACAACGCCTCGCCCTGCCTGACAGGTATCGTCAGGTCGCGCTCGCCGTGGAACAGTAGTAGCGGAGCTTTTACGTGTGCAATTTTTCTCAGCGAATCAAAGCGATCTTTTATCAGCATCTGCACGGGAATGTAGAAATAAATCTCCGCCGCGCGCGCAGCAACCGACGTGTATGCCGCCTGAAGGATAAGTCCGGCGACCTGATATTCGGTGGCCATCTGCACGGCGACACCGGTGCCGAGCGATTCGCCGAAAAACAGAATGCGATTTAACGGAATGCCTTGCGTTCGGGTGAGGAACGCAACGGCTGCGCGTGCGTCATGGTAAATACCTTGTTCGGTCGGTTCACCGCCGCTTTTTCCGTAGCCGCGGTAACTCAGCGCCAGCAGGCCGAAGCCCTTACCGGCCAGCGCCGCAAGGATTCCGGCGCGATCGCCGATATGGGAAGCATTGCCATGATAGTAGAGAATCGTAGGGTAGCCTTCCGCGGCGTCACGATACCAGAGCTGCACTTCCACTCCGTCGGTTGCGGTGGTGCGGAGGTCACGAAAACCCTGCAATCCGTATTGTTCGGGTGCGCTAATATGTTTATCGGGGTGATAGAGCAGGCTGCGCTGGAATGTATACATGCATACGACCAGCAGTCCGTAAAGCGTCAGCAGCGTCAGCAGGAAAGCGGTCATGCGTCTTTTCACTAGGTTGCCTCCCATTATAGCATCAAACTGGTTGCCTAAAGGTTACCGTTACACTAATCCTGCATAGAATCCCAGCGGAGGATGCGTTATGACGATTGTAACAATATATCTCATTTTCAGCATGTTGGCCGTTTTATGGTTCGATGTGCGCAGCTATATTATTCCTAATTGGCTGACCGGCGCGCTGGTCGTAACCTATCCGCTGGCGGTACTGCTTTCACCGGTGGCGGTGGACTGGCTGATGGCGCTGGCAGGCATGCTTGCCGTATTCGCCGTGGGCTATGGATTTTTTGCTATGAAGTGGATGGGCGGGGGCGATGTCAAGCTGATCACCGCCTGCGCGTTGTGGGTTGGGTTTTCCAACCTGCTGGAGTTTATTTTCCTGTTCGGGATTTTCGGCGGCGTATTTTCGATACTCGTGCTGGTGGCGCGAAAATTCTCACCGTTCCTGAAAATGCAGAAGCTGCCGCGCATTCTACGCGACCGTGAACCGATTCCTTACGGGGTAGCCATCGCGCTGGCGTTCCTGATGCTTATGCGCATCGGGCATGTGCCGCTGGCGGTGATTGCCTAGAACAGATACATCCTTCCGCCGATCATGATGTTCTGCGAGGTGTGGCTGAACGAACGGACATAGCCGCCTGCAACCGAAGGATATTCTACTTCACCGTCTTCAGTGGTGAAGTAGCGGTACTCGAGATAGAGTTCAAACGGGAATTTCGGGTCGTTGCCGCCCGCGCCGTAGGCCACGCCGCCCATGAACTGGTAGGCCAGCACCCAATCCTTGAGTTTATGCGTTTCTGTTCCGGCGCTCAGGCTAGTGCCGGTGTCGAGATCGGCAATGCCCGCGCCTGCGCCGACATACGGCGTGAAGTAAGAGCGGTTGTCGAGATCGAAATACCCGTTGGCCATGAACGCCTTTACGGTCTGTTCGGGGTGGCCGCTGCCGCCGGACAGGAAATTGCCGGGGTCGACGCCGTTGACCGTATTAAGTGTATTGCTGCGGTAAGAGAATTCTGTTTCAGCGCGGAAATAAGGAGATATGCGGTAGCCGAACGTCGCCTGCATGCCGAACCCGGCATCGTAATCGGTAGCGAGGTTGCCGAGGAACGAGGTGCCGGTGACGTTGATGTCGGCATCGTCGAGGAATACCGCGCCGCCGCCAAGTCCGATATACCAGCTTGGCACGCTACGACAGCAAGTTTCCGCATGACTTGCCGACGCGGTTGCAACGGTTGCGATGGCAACGGATAGGGCGAGGAGATGGCGCATAAAATAACCCTGAAATGTGCGGAAACGATAAAACAACAGTATTAATAATTAGTAAATTATTGAGGGAATAGCAACCGGAAAATGGCGCTAATCCATCGTATCGCTGGTGTCCGTCTCTGCGATAACCGCCTCGCGTTCGACAGTGCGCAGGCCCAGGATATTGGCTATCTGGTGGTTCAATTCAGCCCCGAAGATGAAGATGATATTGCATATGTAGAAGAACACCAGCGCAGCGATAATCCCGCCGAGGCTGCCGTAAATCAGGCTTACCTGGTTGAAATTCGACAAATAGAGCGTAAACAGGTGCGCCGCGCCCAGCCATAGAGCCACCACCACGAGTGCGCCGGGAGCTACGGTCACGAAGTGCTGGCGTATATTGGGGATCAGGTAGTAGATACCCGCCACTGCCGAAAACATCAGGGCGATAGTAGTGATAAAGGCCACGCGCCCCAGATATTCTTCATTTGCAGAGATGAAGGCCACGCCGAGCCAGCCTTCGATATGGTGCAGAGCGAGCGGGATGAAAATCACCAGCGTCATACCCACTACAAGGATGAAGGTAAACAGCAGCAACTGCAATACGCTGAGCGAACGACGAAACCAGTAGGCGGGCGGCGTGGCGACGTGGTAGGCGCGGTTGAGTACCGTGCGCAAGCCTTCCACGGCCGAGGACGCCGTCCATACCGCACCCAGAATGGCGGCGGTGACCAGCCCTTGCGGGGGGCCGGAGACGATTTCCAGAACGCGAGGTTTCAACGCATCGGCGACATGGTTGGGCAGCGCCTGTAACGCATGGGCGATGAACGATGCGCCCGCTTGTCCCTCGCCCAGAAATCCGATGATGGCGAAAACGAACACAAGAAAAGGAAACATAGCGAGCAGGCCGAGGAAAGCGAGATAACCCGCATGCTCTATCCCGTCATGGTTGACGGTATTGATGATCGCCTTGTGCAGACATGTCCACGATGCGCGGATCATGCCGGTTCCTGCTGGCTCATGCAGTGGATGGTGCCAAGTCCCCACACTAAATCGACGGCATGAATGCCTACGATGTCATGCTTCGGGAAACATTCGGCGAGGATATTCAGCACCGTACGATCTGCTGGATCATTAAAGGTGGGAACCAGCACGAGATGGTTGGCGATAAGGAAATTGGCATAGGATGCGGGTAGGCGTTGGCCTTCGAATATCAGCGGGCGCGGCATCGGCAACTCAACTACGGTAAGCTGTTTGCCGTTCTGGTCGCGTGCCGTTTTCAGGCGTTTGAGATTGTCTTTAAGCAGCGCGTGGTTTTCGTCCTTCGCATTCTTTTCCACGACGGTGACGACGGTGTTCGCATCGACGAAGCGCGAGAGATCGTCCACATGCCCGTGCGTGTCGTCGCCGACGATGCCGTTGCCCAGCCATACGACTTGCTTGATGCCAAGATATTTTTCAAACACCGCTTCGTAATCGCCGCGTTTAAAACCGGGATTGCGCTCTTGAACGGAGCTGAGCAGACATTCTTCCGTGGTCAGGAGCGTGCCATGCCCGTTGACGTCGATGGAGCCGCCTTCCAAGACCACGCGCTTGCCCTTGTGCATCGGCTGGATGGACGGGTAGCCCAGCTCGGCGGCCATGTGCATGGGGATTTTATCGTCGCGCTTGTGGTTGTCGTATTTTGCCCATGCGTTGAAACGCCAGTCGAGCATAGCGAGTTTCTTATCCGCATCGCGTACGAAGATCGCGCCGGAATCGCGCAGCCATACGCGGTCGGTGGGTGCGATGATGAAATCGACTTTCGCCATCGCCACGCCTGCGCGTTTCAATACGTCTTTGGCAATGGATTGCTGTTTTTCGTTCGCTACTACAAGGCGCACGCGCTGGACTTCTGCGAGATTTCGGATGATCTCGGCATAGACCCACGGGATCGGCGCGAATTTATCCGGCCAGTCTTCCTTGTTGTGCGGCCATGCGAGCCATGTCGCTTTTTGCTTTTCCCATTCGGCGGGCATTCTCATGGGCTAATTCCCGAAACGCTGGGTGATGCCGCCGTAGGCGTCGATGCGGCGGTCGCGGAAGAACGGCCAGTTGCGGCGCGTGTCTTCGATCAATGCGGGATCGCACGTGGCGATAAGAATTTCTTCCTTATCGTGGCTGCCGACGGCGAGCATACGCCCGTAGGGATCGCAGATGAAGGAATGTCCCCAGAATTCGATGCCGCCGTCTTTCGCGCCTTCATGACCGATGCGGTTGACGGACGCGACATAGACACCGTTGGCGATGGCGTGGGCGCGCTGGGCGGTTTCCCACGCGGATACGTGCGCCTCACCGTATTCCGCCTTTTCACGTGGGTGCCAGCCG
This sequence comes from uncultured Rickettsiales bacterium, assembly GCA_964645205.1. Taxonomy (GTDB): domain Bacteria; phylum Pseudomonadota; class Alphaproteobacteria; order Rickettsiales; family SXRF01; genus CAZYBO01. Next base: position 215,512 of record CAZYBO010000003.1, on the reverse strand, counting down.
ATGGCGGTGGGATAAAAGAGTACGCTTGCGCCCTGCATGGCGGTAAGCCGCGCCGCTTCGGGATACCATTGATCCCAGCAGACGAGGGTGCCGATGTTGCCTGCCATGGTGTCAAAACTTTTAAAACCCAGATCGCCTGGCGTGAAGTAATATTTTTCTTCAAACAACGGGTCGTGCGGGATGTGCATCTTGCGGTATGCGCCTTTGATGCTGCCATCGCGCTCGATCACTACCGCCGTATTGAAATGCAGCCCGGCGGCAGCTTTTTCAAAGATGGAGCTGACGATCACCATGCCGGTTTTTTTTGCAACGGCGGCGAGCGCCCGGTTGGTGGGGCCGTCGATGGGTTCGGCGAGGTCGAACACGGCAGGGTCGAGTCGCTGGCAGAAATAGTCGGTGAGAAATAACTCCGGCAGGCACGCCACCTGCACGCCTTTGGCCGCCGCTTCTTCCAGCATGGCACAGGCGTGCTTAAGGCTCGCTTCCGGCGAACCGGCATAGCGCATCTGGAGAAGGCCGATGGAAAAAGGCTTGGCAAGGCGTGGCATTTGGCGTTTTACTCCTGTACAGTGGTTGCAGTGTCTTTACAGGAAAATAATTGATAACTCAACGGGGAAGCCTATGACGTATATCGGATGGAAACATCTGGCCGCTTGTGTGGTTTTTACTTTCATTACAGCCAGATATGCGCATGCGGAAACTGCAGAAGTTATTATGCTGCCTGCGGACATAACCTACGCGGGCAATGTGCTCAATCCCGGCCAGCGTATCGGCGCTATCGAGTTCCGTGGGGCATGGACGCTCGCTTCCGCCAATCCTGCGTTCGGCGGGTTGTCCACCATCGGCTGGACGAAGGATCGCAACCTGCTCGCGCTTTCGGATAAGGGGTCGATGGTGCTGCTTCCGATCGGCGGCAAAAACCTTGCTTCTGTGACCAGAATACAGGCAGTGATCGAGCCGCTGTTGGACGCACAGGGGAAACCGCTTGCAGGAAGCGCGGACGACAGTGAAAGCATAGTGGTCTATCAGGATAACACCGCGCTGATTTCGTTTGAGCGCCAGCATCGTATCGAGCGCTACAGCCTCGCCACGCGCAGACCCTCAAGCGCGCTGCCGCTGCCAGACGAGCTTGTGAAATCGCTGGAATTCAACGGCGGGTTCGAGGCGATTACCGAGCTTCCTTCGGGTTCTGTCCTTGCCTTTGCGGAAGGCGGCCGCGACGAGAAAGGTTACGTGCGCGGCTGGCTGATTGATAAAAAGGGCGGCGTGCAACAGGTTGCGTATGAACTTGCGTGGAATTTTTCGTTGTCCGACATTGCCGTCCTGCCTAACGGAGACGTGCTGGCGATTGAACGCGGGGTGGGAGCAAGCGGCATGAAATGCACCCCGCGACGCATACGCAGCGCCGATATACGCCCCGGGCAGGTGATAAAAGGTGAGGCCTTGATCTCGCTGGACGGCAGGTCGGGCATCGGCAATACCGAGGGCGTTGCCGTATCCGCTATGGCAGACGGTACGACGAGGATATTACTTATGTCAGACAATAACTTCAGCGCTAATACCAAAACCATGCTGACGGAGTGGCATTACCGCCCTGCGCCTTGAGTTTTTGCCTGTTTAGGAGGTAATTACAAAGACTTTTGGTAGAATTCTATGATTTTACTAGACTTTTGCCCGAGGACAGTATAAAACCGCCCCGAGTTTGGCAGTACTCTTTTTTGATGACAGTTTGTGCGATGCTATGCACAGATTAGACTATCGTTACCCGATATTCTTTTTCCCTGACGTTTCTAAAAGAGGCAAAGGTTTATGCCTTTATTCAGACTCCGGCATTGCCCGCATAGTGCGGGTAGCGCTATAACGCCAGTAAAAGGATACTCTTATGGCTAACGGTACAGTAAAGTGGTTCAACCCGACCAAGGGTTTTGGTTTCATTCAGCCTGAACAGGGCGGTTCCGACGTGTTCGTGCATATCAGCGCAGTAGAACGTGCAGGCCTCAACAGCCTGAACGAAGGCGCTCGCGTGAGCTACGAACTCGCCACTGAAAAGGGCAAGACTTCGGCAGTAAACCTGAAGTTGCTCGCCGCGGCATAATCGCCTCGACCGAATAAAAAATCCCGGTAGTGAAAACTACCGGGATTTTTTTTGTCTTTAATTACCTACGGCCGATAGCAATGTGACGGCATCGACCACTTTTTTCGTGGCCTCGGAAATCAGCAATACGTCCTTATCCACGCGCACATACTGGTAGCCTGGGCGCACAGAGCCGAGCCTTGTCAGGATATGGCGGGGAAGGGGCTCCCAGTAGACATCCCCCGGCAGAACGTCGCCGATGACGTAACGCTTCTTCGCTTGTCCCGGAGGCAGGCAGCCGTTGCGTTTTTTAGCAAGACCCGGAGGGCAATGGGAGTGGAAATCCTCAACGATATATTGTCTGAGCAGGACTTTATCAGAACCGCCGATCACGATGGTTACGGAGTCGTCGTCGTGATGGCGGCGGGAATGGTCGCGTTCCTTTTTGTGCTTGCCGGAGCCTCGCTCGGAATGTTCATGCTTGTCTTTACCGTGTCCGCCTTTTTCTGCCAGAGCAGCGGGGGAGAAGCCGATAGCAGCGGCCAGTAGGATCGCAGTCAGGATGGATGTGGGTGTACGCATAGAAACCTCCAGTAAGAGGAAAAATGGTGGCTCGAGAGGGATTTGAACCCCCGACCAAGGGATTATGATTCCCCTGCTCTACCGCTGAGCTACCGAGCCACAAAGCGAGCATTAGGGATTACGGACTGCGGTGGAAAAATGCAAGCGGAAATAGGCCTTGATCGGCTGTATAATTGCAAATATTGGTTAATAATCAAATTTTGAGGAAATATCAAGCTCGCTGCTTTAATCTGGGTGAGCAAGTAGGTCTCTAAAATCCGGGCATAAAAAAACGCGCTGACCTTAGCCAGCGCGTTTTCTTTTCGAAAGATCGAAGAAAGAGAACGATTAGTTCTTCTTTTCTTCCTTCTTTTCTTCAGCTTTGCCAGCAGCAGGAGCAGCTTCTTTAACTGCGCCTTCTTCTTTAGCAGCTTCTTCTTTCTTTACGGTCTTTTCAGCAGCAGCCGGTGCAGCAGCAGCCGGTGCAGCAGCAGCGGGCTTAGCAGCTTCTTTAGCCGGTTCGTTAGCGAAAGCGGGAGCAGCAACGAGGCCGAGAACGGCGAGCAGTGCGAGAGTCTTGGTCATGTGAACATTCCTTATTAGATTCTTGAGTTAAACATATCCTTGGTTAAGGACACGAGTTAAATAGCAATATGGGAATGAAAGCACAATGTCAGAAACATTACATTTTTGTAATGTTCTTAATTTTCAGCGCGTTCTTAACTTCCGCGATCCATGCGGGCAAGGTGCCCGGATAAGCAACCGGCGCAAGCTGGCAACTCCACACAGGGTTCGGCCACGCCGCGTCGTCTTTGCTGCGGGCGATGATGTGAATATGTAATTGCGGCACGATGTTACCCAGCGCTGCGACATTCATCTTATGCGCTCCCACAGCCTGTTGCAGGGCTTTTGACACGGTATAAATCTCATCGGAAAGCAGGCGGTAATCCGCCTCGCCAAGATCGAACAGCTCGCGCGCGCCCTCGCGCTTCGGCACCAGCACCAGCCACGGGAAATGGCTGCTGTTCATGAGTAGCACGCGGCATAAATTCATGTCGCCTAGCTCGATTGTATCCTTGGCAAGGGTAGGGTGGAGCGCGAAGCTCATTTCCCAAACACGCGCTTGAAAATCGTATCCACATGCTTGGTGTGGTGCTTCACGTCGAACAGCGCCTTGAGTTCTTTCGGTGGCAGATGTTTGGTCACGGTCTTGTCGGCGGACAGTTCGGTGAGGAAATCCTTGCCGTGCTCCCACACTTTCATCGCATGTTTCTGCACCAGCGCGTAGGCATCCTCGCGGCTTACGCCCGCCTGTGTCAGCGCCAGCAGCACGCGCTGGGAGAACACCAACCCACCGAGCTTGTCGAGATTTTTTTGCATTTGGTTCGGGTAGACGACCAGCTTATCGATCACGCCCGTCATGCGCGCGAGCGCAAAGTCTAATGTCACCGTGGCGTCGGGCGCGATCATGCGCTCCACTGACGAATGCGAAATATCGCGCTCGTGCCACAGTGCGACGTTTTCCAGAGCCGGGGTGACGTAACCGCGCACGAGGCGCGCAAGGCCGGTGATGTTTTCCGACAGCACGGGGTTGCGCTTGTGCGGCATGGCCGACGAACCTTTCTGTCCGGGCGAGAAATATTCCTCGGCTTCCAGCACTTCCGTGCGCTGCAAATGGCGGATTTCGGTGGCGAGTCGCTCCAGCGAGCTGGCGACCACGCCGAGCGTGGCGAAATACATGGCGTGGCGGTCGCGGGGGATCACCTGTGTGGACACCGGCTCCACCGCCAGCCCCAGCTTTTCCGCAACGTATTTTTCCACGAACGGGTCGATATTGGCGAACGTGCCCACCGCTCCGGAAATGGCGCAGGTGGCGATTTCCTTGCGCGCGGCGATCAGACGATCTTTGCAGCGCGCGAATTCTGCGTAGAACCCGGCGAGCTTCAGCCCGAACGTAACCGGCTCGGCGTGGATGCCGTGGCTGCGGCCGACGGTCGGCGTGTTCTTATGCTCCAGCGCGCGGCACTTGATGGCGGCGAGCAGGGCGTCCATGTCTTTCAGCAATATATCGCTGGCGCGCGCGAGCTGCACGGACAGGCAGGTGTCGAGCACGTCGGAGCTGGTCATGCCCTGATGTAAAAACCGCGCGTCCTCGCCCACATATTCAGCGACGTTGGTGAGGAACGCGATCACGTCATGTTTGGTGATCGCTTCGATCTCGTTGATACGGGCGACATCGAACTTGCCCTTCTTCCAAATGGTTTTGGCGGCTTTCTCAGGTATGACTTTAAGTTTGGCCAGCGCGTCGCACGCATGGGCTTCGATTTCAAACCAGATACGGAAACGTGTGTCGTCCGACCAGATAGCGGCCATTTCAGGGCGGGAGTAGCGGGGAATCATGAGTATAACTGCTAGTTAAATGGTGAATGGGGGGAGCATAAAAGTTTTTTGTATCTTTACAACCCTCAACTGCTAGCCCGGTGCGATGCCGGTGACGCGGTGCGTGTCTCCCTCCGATCGCACAATCTCCATCCATTTCTTTTCCGCTTTCTGCGGGAGGGTGTGCGCGATAGCTTCCAGGTCGGGCTTGCATTCGTCATATGCCACACCTTGCAGGCGGGTTACGATTTTCCGAAGTTCTGCTGGAGTAAAAGACTTCTTCTCGTCGCTCGTGTAGATAGTGGCCGTATGGCTGCATTGCGGGTATTCCTCGTCACCCTCTATTACGCTCACCGGATGCTTGTATTCGACGATACCATCCAACTGCATCTTGCAATAGCCATCATCCGTGCCATGCTCGTCTGGAGAGGTGACATCCAAGACAATTTCATTGGGTGCAATTTTGAGTACGCGGGTGATAAAGGGGGGAGGAGACATAGGATTCCTTAAGGTTTAGGCGATCTTAATACTCCACCGGTACCGGGTCAAGCGAGCGCCAGAGATACCATGTCGCCACGGAACGGTAGGGTTTCCAACGTTCTCCGAGCTTTTTGACCTCGGCCAACGGCATTTTTTCGCTGTTGTTATAGTGGCGGAATACGCCTTTTTGCAGGCCTATGTCAGCGACCGGGAATACGTCCGGGCGACCCAAATGGAAAATAAGGAACATCTCCGCCGTCCACTGGCCGATGCCTTTGATGGAGGTGAGTTCGGCGGCGATCTCCTCGTCGCTCATGTCCGGCCAGTGCGCGATGACGCTTTTATTGGCGACGAAATGCGCGGCGAGCGCGTGCATATACACTACTTTGCTGGAGGAAAGCCCGGCGGCGCGCAGCAGCGCGGCATCGGTTTTCGCCACGATTTCTGGCTTTACTTCGCCCACCACCATCTCGAATTTACGCCATACGGAATCGGCGGCTTTCACGGAAATCTGCTGGCCTGCGATGGAACGCGCGAGCGTGAAAAACGGGTCGCCTTTGAGCGTGAGCGTTTCGCCTTCGTAGGATGCGATGATTTTTTTCAGCGTCTTGTCACGCTTGGAAAGATGCGCTTTCGCGTCGTCCCAATACGCCGGGGTCATTGCCGCAACTGCCCGCCGAGTGTGGTGGCGGCTGCCACCACCGATTGCGACACACCTGCGATGTCGGCTTCCGAAAGCGTGCGGTCGGCGGCTTGCAGCGTGATTTTCACGGCTACGGATTTTTTGCCCGCGTCCACGCCCTTGCCGGTATAGACGTCGAACAGCGCGATGTCGGTGATGAGTTCCTTGTTCGCCTGCGAAAGCGTTTTTAGCAATTGCGCGGCCGAGATCTTATCGTCGAGCAGGAAGGCGAAATCGCGTTCTACAGCCTGGAAGTCGGAAAGTTTCAGCGCAGGCTTCGCCTTGCCTTTGCTGCGTGGCTGCGGGATGGCGTCGAGGAAAATTTCGAATGCGGCCGCGCGTGTGTCGATGTCGTAGGCTTGCAGGATGGCGGGGTGTATTTCGCCGAAAACGCCGAGCACGGTTTTACCTTGCGTGAGCGCACCGGAGCGGCCGGGATGATACCATGCGGGCGCGCTGCCTGCCGTCACTTCGCATTTGCTGACGCCGAGCGATTGTAGGAGTGCGAGTGCGTCGGCTTTTGAGGTGAAGGCGGAAGAGGGTTGTATGTCTTGCGTCATCAGCCCTTGCGTATGGCGCAGGCGCGTGGCGTTGCCGCTGCGCAAACCGGCAGCCACCATGCGCTGGCCTTCAGGCGTGATGTCGTGGAACTGCAGGCCGATTTCGCACAGGCTGGTGTCGGAAAACCCGCGGAAGGCGTTCTTTTTGGCGGATTCCAGCAGGTTGGGCAATAGGGATGGGCGCATCGTGTCGAGGTCGGCGCTGATGGGGTTCATGAGCTTCAGCGCGTCATTGCCGCCGCCGAACAGTTTCGCCTGCTTTTCCGGCAGGAACGACCAGGTGCAGGCCTCAAGAAACCCGCGTGATGCAAGCAGGCGGCGTGCGAGATGCGCGCGCTTTTCCATGATGCCGAGCGTGGGCTTGCTGATGCCGGCAAGCTTGGGCAGCGGCGTGGTGGGGATATTGTCGTAGCCGTGGATGCGCAGGATTTCTTCGACGAGGTCGGCTTCGCCTTCCACATCCGTGCGCCATGTGGGGGCGGTGACGAGATATGCGTTGCTTGTTGGTTGGTGGGTGACGGAAAACCCGAGTGCGGTGAGAATGCGGATGCATTCATTGCTGTCGATGGAAATGCCGCCCAGTGAGGCGATGCGGTCATGGCGCAGGGTGATCTGCGCGGGTTTTTTAATGTCGGGTAGGGTGGTGGCCACGGTACGTTCGCTGCACTGGCCACCGCATAATTCCACGATCATCTTCAGTGCGAGCTTCGCGCCTTCTTCGATGAAGCCGGCATCGACGCTGCGCTCGAAGCGATAGCGTGCGTCAGTGTCGATCTGCAAGGCGCGCCCGGTTTTTGCTACTTCGATGGGATTGAATAAGGCGACTTCGAGGAAGGCGTCGGTGGTGTGTTCATCGCAGCCGGTGGCCGCACCGCCGATGATACCGCCGAGCGCGATCGCACCGCTGTCATCGGCGATGATGGCGGCACCCATGCCGGGGGTGAGGGCGTATTCCTTGCCGTCGAGGGCTGCCAGTTTTTCGTCTTTCGCCGTGCGCGCTACGATATTGCCGCGCAGTTTCTTTGCGTCGTAAATATGCAGCGGACGGTTGTAGGTGATGGTGAAATAGTTGGTGATGTCCACCAGCGCGGAAATCGGTTTCTGGCCGATCGATTGCAGGCGTGCCTTCAGCCATGCTGGGCTTTCGCCGTTTTTTACGCCTTTGATGGTGCAGCCGATGAACTGTGTGCAGGCGAGCGAGGAAATAGTGACGGAAACCGGCGAGGGGAAGCTGCCCTTTACACCGGACGTATCGGGTAGCGGTTTCAGCGTGCCAAGCCCTGCAGCCGCGAGGTCACGCGCGATGCCGCGCACGCCTAAGCAATCGGCGCGGTTGGGGGTGATGGCGATTTCGATGACGGGGTCGTTGAAACCAAGTGCCTCGGCAACCGGCGCGCCGATGGGGAATTCGGGTAGTTCGATGATGCCGTCGCCCGCCATGTCGAGCGCGAGTTCTTCGGCGGAGCAGAGCATGCCGTTGGATTCGACGCCGCGGATTTTGGTTTTTTTGATGACCATGCCGTTGCCGGGAATCACAGCGCCTTCCTTGGCGAGCGCTACGAAAATACCGGCGCGCGCATTGGCCGCGCCGCATACGATCTGCAATTCGCCTGCGTCCGACTGCACTTTGCATACGCGCAGCTTATCGGCTTCCGGGTGTTTGTCCGCCTGCAGGATTTTGGCGACCGTGAAGGCTTTTAGCGCGTTCGCGGGATCGGTGATGGATTCGACTTCGAGGCCGATGGCAGTCAGCGTCGCGCTGATTTTATCCAGCGGCGCGGTGGTGTCGAGATGGTCTTTGAGCCAGCCTAGCGTGAATTTCATAACGTTATTCTCCGTCATTCCGGCGCAGGCCGGAATCCATGTCGCTAAACGAGCGAGCGGCTAAATGTGGATCCCGGCCTTCGCCGGGATGACAAACATTTTTTTTCATAGGCCGCCTGCCAGCGTTGGAATATGCAGCGGGTTAAACCCGTAATGTTGCAGCCAGCGTACGTCGGAATCGAAGAAGGTGCGCAGGTCGGGGATGCCGTATTTCAGCATGGCCAGCCGCTCGACGCCCATGCCGAAAGCGAAACCCTGCCATTCGTTCGGGTCGATGCCGCAATTTTTGAGCACGTTCGGGTGCACCATGCCGCAGCCCAGCACTTCCAGCCAGTCCGAGCCTTCGCCGATCTTCAGCGAATCGCGCGAGCGGGCGCAGCCGATATCGACTTCCGCGGACGGTTCGGTGAAGGGGAAAAAGCTCGGGCGGAAACGCACGGGCACGTTGTCCAGTTCGAAAAACGCCTTGAGGAATTCGATGATGCAGCCTTTAAGGTGCCCCATATGGATGCCCTTGTCGATCACGAACCCTTCGACCTGGTGGAACATCGGCGTGTGGGTCAGGTCGGAATCGCAGCGATAGGTGCTGCCGGGCGCGATGAAGCGGTAGGGCGGTTTCATGCCGCGCATGGTGCGGATCTGCACGGGCGAGGTGTGGGTGCGAAGCAGTGGTCGGCGGCCAGTGGCCAGCGACCAGTCAGAATTAGTGGATTTTTCCTGATCGCTGACCGCCGATCGCTGGCCGCTCAGATAAAACGTATCATGCATCTGCCGCGCGGGGTGCGATTCGGGGATGTTGAGCGCGTTGAAATTATGTTCCTCGTCTTCGATGTCGGGGCCAACGGCGACGGAAAAACCTAAATCGGCAAAGATGGCGGAGATTTCTTCGATCACCTGCGACACGGGATGGATTTTCCCCTGCGCTTCCGGCGAGGCGGGCAGGGTGACATCGAGCGTTTCGGTTTTCAGGCGTTCGTTGAGTTCAGCGGCGCCCAGCGCGGATTTTTTTTCTTCCAGCGCGCGGGTGATATCTTCTTTTATCTTATTGAGCGCAGCACCCAGCGTTTTGCGTTCTTCAGGCGTGGCCTGACCTAGCGTCTTGAGCGCTTCGGTGAGCGTGCCTTTTTTTCCGAGGAGCGCCACGCGCTGTTCTTCCAGCGCGGCGGATGAGCCGCAGGCAGCGATAGCGGAGAGTGCGTCTGAACGGAGGGAATCGATATTCATAGTATCCGTCATTCCGGCGAAGGCCGGAATCCATGTTCAAAGACACAGATTCCGGCGAGGCGTGGATCCCGGCGTGCGCCGGGATGACAAGAATGTTTAGGCAGCCTTTTTAAGGGCAGCTTTGCTCTGCTCAACCAGCGCCTTGAACGTTTCCGGTTCATGGGTAGCGATGTCGGAGAGGATTTTGCGGTCTACGGTGATGCCCGCTTTGATGAGGCCGCAGATGAACTGCGAGTACACCATATCGTGCATGCGGACGCCGGCGTTGATACGCTGGATCCACAATGCGCGGAAGCTGCGTTTCTTGGCGCGGCGGTCGCGATAGGCGTATTTCAGGCCTTTTTCGACTTTTTCGATAGCGACGCGATAGCAATTCTTCGCGCGGCCACGATAGCCTTTCGCCATTTTGAGGACTTTTTTGTGACGTGCGTGCGTGGTGACGCCGCGTTTAACGTGTGCCATGTGTGCTCTCCCTTATTTCGCGCCGTAAGGCATGTATTGGACGATGCGGTGCGTATCGGATTCGTCCATGATGGTGGTGCCGCGCGCATTGCGGATGAAACGGTTAGTACGCTTACGCATACCGTGGCGCTTACCGGCCTGGGAAGCAATGACTTTACCGGTTGCCGTGAAGCGGAAACGCTTCTTGCAACCGCTTTTGGTTTTCAGTTTGGGCATTTTCATAACCTTTCGAAAAGTAATGGTACAAAAAAGCGATACAAGGCAATGCCTAGCCCGAACGCTTGAAAAGGGTGCAACTTTTATTACCTAATGATCGGCAAATCAAGCGAAAAAGAAGGGGATACGGGGGATAGTCCGATTTTTTCCGGTTTGTATTGAAATATCAGCGGATGTTACTATATAATAGTGGGCGTGTTCACAAGGGTTGTGAAACGTTAACTTATGGAGGAATAAATGAATTTCCGTGACCCGTTTGCTTCCGCGTCGAATAACCACGCGGCCACGCAGGCCACTACCTATGATGCAGGCTTGCGCACGTATATGCTGCGCATCTACAACCTTATGGCCAGCGCATTGGCGCTGACCGGCATCGTGGCGTTCTTCACCGCTAACTCTGCAACCATGCAGCAGGCGCTGTATCAGATGCAGGGCAACCAGATCGGCTTCAGCGGCCTGGGCTACATCGTCGCATTCGCCCCGCTGGGGCTGGTGCTGTGGATGAGCTTCGGCGTCAATCGCCTCAGTTCCAAGGCGCTTCAGGGCATTTTCTGGGCGTATGCGGTGGTGATGGGCATGTCGCTGTCGTCGCTCCTGCTGCTTTACACGGGTGAAAGCATCGCGCGCGCCTTCTTCGTTACTGCGGGCACTTTCGGTGGCATGAGCCTTTACGGTTACACCACCAAGCGTGACTTAACCGGCATGGGTTCGTTCCTCATGATGGGGCTGATTGGTTTGATTATCGCGTCTATCGTGAACATGTTTCTGGCCAGCTCTGGTCTCAGTTTTGCGATCTCGGTTATCGGCGTCTTGGTTTTCGTCGGTCTCACCGCTTACGATACGCAAAAGCTGAAAACCATGTATTACCAGCTCGGCGGCCATGCAGAAGCCATGGCGAAGGCCTCGATTATGGGTGCGCTGAACCTGTATATGGATTTCATCAACATCTTTATCTATCTCCTGCGCTTCATTGGCGACAGGCGCTAATCGTAGCATTACCAAGGGAGCCGGGGCGGAAACGTCCCGGCTTTTTTTATCTTTGTAAGTACGTCATTCCCGCGCAGGCGGGAATCCAGGCCTCAACGCAAGAGTATGTGGATAGATGGATTCCCGCCTGCGCGGGAATGACAATGAAATTTTTATGGCAGAAAACGTGAAAGACAATCCCACCGCCCGCCGTTACGAGCTGCTTGTGGATGGGCATTTATACATCGCCGATTACCGGCGCGAGGGCGAACGCCTGCTCATCACCCATGTGGAAGTGCCCGAAGCGTTGCGCGGGCAGGGTGTGGCGGCAAAGCTCATGGCGGGCGTGGTGGACGATGCGGACGCGCGCGGCTTGACACTCGTGCCGATTTGTCCTTATGCAGTAGCGTACCTCAAACGCAACGCAAAGGGATCGCAATGAACGCCATCAACACCATCGGCACCTACACGCTGTGCAAACGCGAAATCTGGCGCTTCATGAAAGTCTGGAACCAGACGGTGGTAGCGCCGGTAGTCACCACGCTGCTGTTCCTCGCCGTACTCACACTGGCGATGGGGTCGTCCTCGCGCACGATCGACGGCGTGCCGTATAACGAATTCGTCGCCCCCGGCCTGATCATGATGGCCATCGTGCAGAACGCCTTCGCCAACACCTCGTCGTCGCTGATGCTCGCAAAAATCCAGGGCGTGATTATCGACATCCTCATGCCGCCGCTTTCCGGCGGGGAAGTGGTGTTCAGCCTCGTCGTCGGCGGGCTGGTGCGCGGCCTGCTGGTGGGCGTGGTGGTGACCATTTCCGTCTATATTTTTGTGCCGTTTTCCATTCATCATGCGGCGGTCGGGTTGTATTATGTGATCATGGCTAGCACCATGCTTGCGCTGCTGGGGATTTTGACCGGCATCTGGTCGCAATCGTTCGACCAGCTTTCGGCGATCACCAACTATATCATCACGCCGCTGTCGTTCCTATCGGGTACGTTCTACTCCATCCGCCAGCTGCCGGAATTCTGGTACGGCGTCTGCCATTTCAACCCGTTCTTCTACATGATCGACGGGTTCCGCTACGCCATGACCGGCTACACCGACGGCTCGATAGAACTCGGCATGGCGGTGATGCTGGCGATCAATGTGGCGCTGTGGAGCGTGACGGCGTATTTGTTCAAGAAGGGGTATAGGCTTAAAAGTTAGTTGTCATCCCGGCGAAAGCCGGGATCTACGCCTATAAACGTGTCTTATCCCTTCAGACATGGATCCCGGCCTGCGCCGGGATGACGCGCAAGCTGTTGACATTTCCAGCTTGAATACCGATAATCGCTCCTTTTCCACCAAGGTGGTACGTTTCCATGTCTTCGCTATTGCCGGTCTACCGGCGCAGTAACATCACCATCGTGCGCGGTGAGGGGGTGTATCTTTTTTCTCCCGACGGCACGCGCTATCTCGATTTTGCCGCGGGCATCGCGGTGAATGCGCTGGGGCACGGGCATCCGCATCTGGTGAAGGCGCTGAAGCAGCAGGCTGACGAATTGTGGCACTGCTCCAACATGTACCAGATGCCGGGGCTGACGCGCATGGCCGACCGGCTGGTGGCTGCATCGTTCGCCGATAAAGTGTTTTTCTGCAATTCCGGCGGTGAGGCGGTGGAGTGCGGGCTGAAAATGATCCGCAAATATCACGCGGCTGTTGCGGGCGATGCGAAGAATAAACGCTACCGCATGATCACCATGAAGGGCGGCTTCCACGGGCGTACGCTGGCGTGTATTTCCGCAGGCGGCAACGCGATTGCGCGCAATGGCTACGAGCCGCTGGTGGACGGGTTCGACAGTGTGGAGTTCAACAATATTCAGGCGGCGGAAGCTGCAGTCACTCGCGAAACGGCGGGCATTCTCGTTGAACCGATCCAGGGCGAGGGCGGGGTGCATGCTTCCACCCCAGAATTTCTGCGGGGTTTACGTGCGCTGTGCGACAAGCACGGGCTGTTGCTATTCATCGACGAAGTGCAGTGCGGCATGGGGCGCACCGGCACGCTGTTCGCGCATGAACAGGCGGGCATCCGCGCCGACATCGTGGCGGCCGCAAAGGGCATCGGCAACGGCTTTCCGCTCGCCGCGTGTCTCGCCACCAACGAAGCGGCCAAGGGCATGACGCCGGGTTCGCACGGCTCGACCTACGGTGCGAATCCTCTGGCGATGGCGGTGGGCAATGCTGTGCTCGACATCCTGCTAGCGGAAGGGTTTTTCGCGCATGTGGAAAAAATGGGCGTGATGCTCAAAGCCGGGCTGCAATCGCTGGCCGTGCGCTACCCGCGCCTGCTCGCCGAAGTGCGCGGGCACGGGCTGATGCTGGGCGTGAAAACGCATATGCCGTGCATCGAGATGGTAGGGCAGTTGCGCGGTTTTGGCTTGCTGACCGCGCCCGCCGAAGACAACGTGGTGCGCATCGTGCCACCGCTGATTATCACGGAAACGCATATCGAAGAAGCGCTTGCAATCATGGAAAAAGCGTGTGAGGAGTGGTCATGAAAGCAACTAAACGGCAAGAGCAATCCGCTATGCCTATCCGCCACTTTACCGACCTTGCCGCCGTTGACGCCGCTTCGCTGCGTCAGATGCTCACCACGGCCGCCGCGCTGAAAAAAGAGCGCAATCTCGGCCAGTTCCGTCCATTGCTTAAAGACAAAAAACTGGCGATGATTTTCGAGAAAAATTCCACCCGCACCCGCGTCTCGTTTGAGGTGGGTATGATGGAACTCGGCGGCCATGCGCTGTCGTTCAACGGCAACGAATTGCAACTCGGGCGCGGCGAAACCGTGGCCGATACCGCACAGGTGCTGTCGCGCTATGTTGATGCGATCATGTTGCGCTGTCACAGCCACGAAAAGCTCGACGAGCTGGCGAAAAACGCTACCGTGCCGGTCATCAACGGGCTGACCGAATACAGCCACCCGTGCCAGATTATGGCCGACATTCTTACGTTCGAGGAAAATTGCGGGAATATCGCAGGGAAAACCATCGCATGGGTCGGCGATGGTAACAATGTCGCACATAGCTGGATCATGGCGTCCGCATTATTCGGCTTTACGCTGCGCATCGCGTGCCCACCGCGTCTAGTGCCGTTGCCGGAAGTGGTCGGCTGGGCAAAATCGCAGGGCGGTAAAGTCGAAATTTCCGACGATCCGAAAATTGCCGCGCGCGGCGCGGATGCCGTCGTTACCGACACATGGGTATCGATGGGCGATCCCGATGCCGAGGCGCAGGTTGCCATGCTCTCGCCGTATCAGGTCAATAGTGAGCTGATGGCGCTGGCTTCGCCCAAGGCCATTTTCCTGCATTGCCTGCCTGCACACCGTGGGCAGGAAGTGACGGCAGAGGTGATTGACGGCTCGCAATCGCGCGTATTTGACGAGGCGGAAAATCGCCTTCACGCGCAAAAAGCTATATTATTGTGGTGCTTAAAGTCTATTTAGCGCTCCGCACCGTACGCTATGCCTAGCACAAAATTAATGCAAAACCGTCATAATCGATGCTATAATCGCGTTGTAACGCTTATGGTCACGTATGTTTCAGAATAAGTTTGTCCTCATAGGTATCGTCCTCGTCGTCCTTATGGTGGCGTTCGGTCGCAATCCCGTTGAGGAGGCGAAACAGGACAGGGAAGCCGCACTTCGCGGCCGCGATCCCCTGGTTGCCGCGATCGAGGAGCACAATGCAAAGGGACGTAACCGCACCTGGCGGGGAATGGATTTCGGCGCTGGCGGTACGTCCGGTGCGCAGTCACCTAGCCATACGCGCGGCAATATGGGCGCCGGCGGCATCTACCAGCCGCCTGCCAATGCCTCCATGTACCCTAACCGTGAGACGAATCTTGCGCCCCCGGGTACGGCGTTGCCTGCCCCTGCGCCCGGCGCGCAGCAGGACTATTACCCGCCGCCGCCACTTCCTGAAGCGCAAAAACCAAGGCAATTGCGCTCGCTGCCCCCGCGCAGTGAAATGTTCATCAAGATGCGTAACGGCCAGCCCGTGGGCTTCCGCGGCTCTGAGGTCTATACCGTGAACGCCGACGGCGAGACTGTTCCCATGCCCGATGGCGTGTATTCCCTCTACGAGGGTACGGTGGAAATGCATGTCCGCGGCGGCAAGCAATACACCATAAGTAACTGATTCCCGCATAAATCCGTTGCCAGAAGCCCGCTTCAGGCCTAATCTCACGGCTTCTGGAGCAGCTATGAGCACGACCCCCTTACTCGACACGATTACGACGCCCAAAGACATGAAAGCGCTTGAGTTGCCGCAGCTCGAACAGCTCGCGGCGGAACTGCGCCAGGAAACCGTAGATACGGTATCGGTGACCGGCGGGCATTTAGGCGCAGGACTCGGCGTGGTAGAACTGACGGTTGCGCTGCACCATGTGTTCGACACACCGGAAGATGTAGTAATCTGGGATGTCGGTCATCAATGCTATCCGCATAAAATTCTCACTGGCAGGCGTGACCGCATCCGCACGTTGCGTAAGCCCGGTGGATTGTCAGGATTCTGCAAGCGCGACGAAAGCGAGTATGACGCGTTCGGTGCAGGTCATAGCTCAACTTCTATTTCCGCTGCGCTCGGCATGGCGGTGGCGCGCGACCTCGCGGGCGAAAAAAATGAAGTGGTAGCAGTAATCGGCGATGGTGCGATGAGTGCAGGCATGGCGTTTGAAGCGCTGAACAATGCCGGCAGCCTAGGCACGCGCCTGATCGTCATCCTCAACGACAACGATATGTCCATCGCTCCGCCTACTGGCGCGATGAGCGCCTATCTCGCGCGGTTGATTTCCTCGCAGCCGTACCACACGCTGCGTCATATCGGCAAAACGGTGGCCAGCAAATTCCCGGCGCCGCTGGCGCGCCTTGCCCGCAAAACAGAACATTTCGCACGCGATTTCGCCGTGGGCGGCACGATGTTCGAACAGCTCGGATTTTATTATGTCGGGCCGGTGGATGGGCATAACCTCGCGCACCTGTTGCCGGTGCTGAAGAATATCAAAAACGAAAAAGATTCCGGCCCGGTGCTGCTGCATGTGGTGACGAAAAAAGGCCACGGCTACGCGCCCGCTGAAGCGTCGGACGATAAATATCACGGCGTGGCGTCGTTCGACGTGACCACCGGTGCGCAGAAAAAATCGGCGGCGAAAGCACCCGCCTACACGAAAGTATTCGCCGAAAGCCTGATAAAAGAAGCACGCAAAGATGATAAAATTGTGGCAATCACCGCCGCCATGCCGTCGGGCACGGGGCTGGATTTATTTGAAAAAGAATTTCCCGGACGCACGTTCGATGTCGGCATCGCCGAGCAGCACGCAGTGACGTTCGCCGCCGGGCTTGCGACCAAAGGCTACAAACCGTTCGTAGCGATTTATTCCACCTTCCTGCAACGCGCGTACGATCAGGTGGTGCATGACGTGGCGCTGCAGAACCTGCCCGTGCGCTTCGCTATCGACCGCGCCGGATTGGTGGGTGCGGATGGTCCGACGCATGCAGGCGCGTTCGACGTCACGTATCTCGCGACGTTGCCGAACATGGTGGTGATGGCGGCTGCCGATGAATCCGAGCTGGTGCATATGGTGGCGACTGCCGCTGCCATAAACGATTGTCCGTCCGCCGTGCGCTATCCGCGTGGGGAAGGGGTTGGCCTCACACTACCGGAAGGCGTGCCGCTGGAAATCGGCAAAGGCCGCATCGTGCGCGAAGGCGAGCGCGTGGCGCTGCTGTCGCTGGGCACGCGTCTGGCAGAATGTATGAAAGCTGCGGAACAATTGAATGCGACGGTTGCCAACGCACGTTTTGCCAAACCGCTGGATGCGGAATTGATCCAGCGCCTGCTGAAAAATCATGAGCTGGTGGTGACGGTGGAAGAAGGTTCAGTCGGTGGTTTTGGTGCGCATGTGCTGACGCTGGCCGCGCGCGAAAACTGGCTGGAAGGCTCGGCGCTGCTGCCGCTGACGCTGCCCGATCATTTCATCGAACAGAATACGCCCGACGCGATGTATGACGAAGCGGGTCTGAATGCCGCGCAGATTATAAACGCCGTGAACGAGCGGCTGGGCGTAAAGCCGGTGCTGGTGAAGCATGCCGGCTGACGCGATGATTTCGGTCATCGGAAACACACTCACCTTTCGCGGAAAAACCTATCGCTGTGCCATCGGCAAAGGCGGGTTTAGCTCCAATAAAAAAGAAGGTGATGGTTGCACGCCCATCGGCACTTTCGCATTGCGCGAATGCTGGTATCGCGCGGATCGCGTGGATGTACCGAAAACTGGATTGCCATTGAAAATTATTCAAGAAAATGACGGCTGGTGCGATGATGTAATGAGTGCGGAGTATAATCACCACTTTAAAATTTCTTCTCCCTCTCCCCTTGTGGGAGAGGGCGGGGAGAGGGGGGTGTCTCCACAATCTCATGCGTTGATGGTTTCCCCTCTCCCCAACCCTCTCCCACAAGGGGAGAGGGAGTTATTAAAAAATTATCCTCCACAAGCGCAGGGAATATCCTTTGAAAAGCTCTGGCGCGACGACCCTGTTTACGACCTCGTTATCCCGCTCGGCTATAACGATGATCCGGTCATTTCCGGCAAGGGCAGCGCTATTTTCATGCATGTGGCGAAGCCGAATTATGAACCCACGGAGGGGTGCGTGGCGCTGGCTTTGCTGGATTTACAAGAGGTTCTGGCTGCGTGCGGTTCTGGCACAGTGATCGAAATCCGGGACAAATAGCTTGCGGTTTAGCCGCGCACACGCTAGGTTCCGCGCATATTTCAGCAGAAAAGGAACGTAAACTATGTCAACGCAGGCAAAACCCGCTATGAACGCATTCACCGATTACAAAGTCGCCGATATTTCCCTCGCCCAGTGGGGTCGCAACGAAATTTCGCTCGCCGAAACGGAAATGCCCGGCCTGATGGCGCTGCGCACGGAATTCGGCAAGTCGCAGCCGCTCAAAGGTGCAAAGATTATCGGTTGCCTGCACATGACCATCCAGACAGCCGTGCTGATTGAAACGCTGGTGGCGCTCGGCGCGGAAGTGCGCTGGTCGAGCTGCAATATTTTCTCCACGCAGGATCAGGCCGCCGCCGCGATTGCCGCAGCAGGCATCCCCGTGTTCGCATGGAAAGGCGAAACGGAAGAAGAATACGAATGGTGCATTGAGCAGACACTCAAAGGCCCGAACGGTTGGACTGCCAATATGATCCTCGATGACGGCGGTGATGTGACGCTCGTCATGCATGAAAAATATCCCGAATTGCTGAAATGCATCAAAGGCATTTCGGAAGAAACCACCACCGGCGTGCACCGACTGCACGAAATGGTAAAAGCGGGCAAGCTCAAAGTTCCCGCCATCGACGTGAACAACTCGGTAACCAAATCGAAATTCGATAATCTCTACGGCTGCCGCGAGTCGCTCCCAGACGGGTTGAAGCGCGCTACCGACGTGATGTTTGCCGGTAAGGTTGCGGTTATTTGCGGCTTCGGGGACGTGGGCAAGGGCTGCGCGGCTTCGCTGAAAACGCAAGGCGCGCGTGTGATCGTCACCGAAATCGACCCGATCTGCGCATTGCAGGCGGCGATGGAAGGCTATCAGGTGACGACGATGGAAGAAGCCGCTGCGCAGGGCGATATTTTCGTCACCGCCACCGGCAACGTCGATGTCATCACCCTCGACCATATGCGCAAAATGAAAGACCGCGCCATCGTGTGCAATATCGGGCATTTCGACAGCGAAATTCAGGTTGCCGCGCTTAAGAACATGAAATGGAAAGAAGTGAAGCCGCAGGTGGACGAAGTGGAATTCCCGGATGGCAAGCGCATTATCTTGCTTGCCAAGGGTCGCCTCGTGAATCTCGGCTGCGCTACTGGCCACCCGAGCTTCGTGATGAGCACGAGCTTCACCAATCAGGTGCTCGCGCAGATTGAACTGTGGAAAAACCACAGCAAGTACGAAAATAAAGTTTACGTGCTGCCCAAGCATCTCGACGAAAAAGTAGCCGCGCTGCACCTCGAAAAACTCGGCGTGAAGCTCACCAAGCTGAGCAAGGAGCAAGCCGACTATATCAGCGTGTCGCAGGAAGGCCCGTTCAAGCCGGATCAATACCGCTACTAAACCGATCTAAAATACATGACAGCCGGGCGCATATGCATTATGAAATGCATATGCGCCCGCTTGCTTCATATGGATTTTTTGCATTCGCCACTCTGGTGGCGCTGCCTCTGTTGACGCTGCAACCGGCTGTAGCTGCCGAATCGCAACAATCCATCCCTTCCGTTTATCCTGTACTGGTGATCGCCGGGCTTGCGGTTATCCTTGCGCTGTTCATCTATGACCGTATGCGCCGCCGGAACGAATCTACCTCCGCAACCTTGCTGGGGGATGTCGATCTGGAACTGGCCGCCGGCGGATTCTGCACTATTGAGACCGTCGATAGCGCTAGGTTTTCCGCATCATCGCGCTTACACACGCTGCTGGGCGATACCAAACAGGTCACAAGTTTCGAGCAACTAGTCAAGGCATTCGTGCCTGCCGGCATGCGCCAGCTTGAGCAGGCGGTAGAACAGTCAGGGCAGGGCAAACCGGTGGGTGCGCTTACGCTTTTACTCGCTGCAGTGGACAGATACCTGGAATGCAGGGTGTCTCCGCGCGTGGACGAAAAGGGCAACGTATCGCGCATCGTGCTGTGGTTTTACGACGTGACCGAGCAGCGTAAGGCGTTCTTGCGCCTGCAGCAGGAAAATGAAAAGCTGAAAGCGGAAATCAAGAATAGTTCCACCATCCTCAATATGGCTCCGTACCCGATCTGGCAACGCGATGCCGACCTCAACCTGCATTACTACAACCTTGCCTATAGCGAAGCGGTAGAAGATGTCGCGGATAAAAGCGGGGACGGCGGCACGCCGGAACTGGATAAGCGCGTCGTTGCCATGGCGCGCATGGCGTTGGATAGCGGAAAACCGGTGAGCGAGCGCCGCCATATCGTCATCGGCGGTGAACGCAAGCTGTACGACCTGACGGAAATGCCCGTGCCGGAAGATAATATACTGGTCGGATTCGCTATAGACCGGGGGGAAGTGGAAGCGTTGAAAGAAGATCTCGCGCGCCACGTATCCGCGCAGGACGATTTGCTGGAAAGCTCAGCGTCAGCGATGGCAATTTATGGCTCAGACATGCGTCTTAAATCATTCAACTACGCTTTCGTCGCGTTATGGAAACTTGATGAAGTCTGGCTGGATACGCAGCCCACCTACGGCGAAATCCTGGAAATACTGCGCGAGAAACGCAAGCTGCCGGAACAGGCGAATTTTCACTTATTCAAGCAGCAGCATATCAAGCTGTTTACCGACCTTATTGAGCCGCGCGAGGAATTTTTCTACCTGCCTGACGGAAAAGCGCTGCGCGTGATCGCCATTCCGCATGCGCTCGGCGGCATTCTATTCGCTTATGAGGATGTGACGGATCGGCTTGCGCTGGAGCGTTCCTACAACACGCTGATTGCCGTGCAGCGCGAAACGCTCGACCATTTGCATGAAGGCGTGGCGGTATTCGGCGAGGATGGCAGGCTAAAGCTCTACAACCCGGATTATCTCTCGCTATGGAGGTTGGACGCCGATTTCGCGCGTAGTGAGCCGCATATTCAGGATATTGTAGAGAAGGGCAAGGAACTGTTCGTGTATGACGACTGGGAATCCTTCAAGAAGGATCACGTGGCGCACATACAGACGCGCGAAATCTATTCCAAGCAGCTTGAACGCAGCGACGGCAAGGTGATTGAATGGCGCAAAGTGCCGTTGCCTGACGGCGCTACGCTGATTACGCATCTCGATGTCACTGATTCTACGCTGGTGGAGCGCAGCTTGCGCGAACGCAACGAAGCGTTGCAGGAAGCCGACAAGTTGAAAACGGAATTCCTTGCCAACGTGTCGTATGAGCTGCGTTCGCCGCTGACGTCGATAAGCGGATTCTCGGAAATGTTACGCCAGCAATATTTCGGCACGCTCAGTGAAAAACAGAAAGAATATGTAGACGGTATCTACCAGTCGTCGCAGCACCTGATGCAGCTGATAAATGATATTCTTGACCTTGCCAGCGTGGAGGCGGGGTATCTACGGCTTGAGGTCAGTAAATTCGATATAGGGGCGATGATGAAATCCGTGCTGTCGCTGACGCAGGAGCGCAGTAAAGAATCCAACCTGTATGTGGCGTTTGAATGTCCGGCGAAGATCGGCAAGATGACCGGCGATGAGGTGCGCATCAAACAGATACTGTTCAACCTCCTGTCCAACGCGTTCAAATATTCGCAGCCTACGGAAACCATCACGCTTGGCGCAAAGGAACTCGATAACGACGAGATCATGTTCTGGGTGGAAGATAACGGGCAGGGCATTCCGTCCGACGAGCAGGAAGCGGTGTTCAGCAAATTCTTCAAGGGGAAGAATCAGGAAACTGCGCGCAACAAGACCGGCCAGCGTTCAGGAACGGGGCTTGGGCTTTCCATTGTTAAAAGTTTCATAGAGCTGCATGGTGGCAGGGTGGCGCTGCATTCGGAGGTGGGCAAAGGCTCGCGCTTTGAATGTGTTTTCCAGCGCAACAATCCCGAACTGCAGCATTATCTCAAATCTAAAAGGGCAGCGGCATAAATGGACAGCACACGCTATATACTTACGCTTTCCTGCAAAGACGTGCGCGGTATTGTAGCGGCGGTCAGCAGCTTCCTTGCTGAACAGTTCGGGTTTATTATTGAATCGGCGCAGTTCGGCGATGCTTCTACCGGCACGTTTTTCATGCGCGTGGAGTTTGCAACCGAAGTGGGCGCGCCCGACGGCGAGTTGCTGCGCAGACGGTTCCGCGAACAGATCGGCGAGCGGTTTTCCATGCAATGGCAGATCAACGATAAACACACCAAAAGCCGCGTGCTGGTCATGGTGTCGAAATACGGCCATTGCCTGAATGACTTGCTGCACCGCCATGCTACCGGCCAGTTACCTATCGACATCCCTGCGATCGTATCAAACCACAAGGATTGGGAGCATGTCGCGAAATGGCACGGTATCCCGTTCCATTATTTGCCGGTGGAAGCAGGAGGAAAGGAAGCGCAGGAGACGGCAGTTCTGGCGCTCGTGCAGCAGCACCATATCGATGTGGTGGTGCTGGCGCGCTATATGCAGATACTTTCTCCTTCCATGTGCAAGGCGTTGGCGGGGCGGGCGATCAATATCCACCATTCCTTCCTTCCTAGCTTCAAGGGGGCTCGTCCCTACGCGCAGGCATTCGATCGCGGCGTGAAGCTGATCGGCGCTACCGCGCATTATGTCACCACTGATCTTGACGAGGGACCGATCATCGAACAGGAAGTCGCCCGCGTCGATCATACCAACCAGCCGGAAGATTTGGCCGCTATCGGTCGTGATATAGAATGCGCCGTACTTGCTCGTGCGCTGAAGTTCCATATTGAGCACCGCGTGCTGCTCAACGGGCGCAAGACGGTGGTATTCAGGTAAGCCCATGCAGGATGATGTCCCTACCACGCTTGAGGTGATGGCCGGATTTCTCTCAGCCAGGCGCACGCAGGTTTATTTCCTGCAGATCGGCGCGATGGACGGCGAGAGTTTCGACCCGCTGCATAAACTGATCCTGCAGCATTGCTGGCACGGCGTGCTGGTCGAGCCACTACCGTTTCATTTTTCGCGTCTGACAAAATTTTATGAGGGGCGTGAAGGGTTGTTTTTTGCCAATACCGCGATCGGTCATGATCGTGGATTTTCGCCTTTTTATTATATCGATCCGGCGACCGTCCAGACGCACGGGCTGCCGCCGTGGGTGCTTGGTATATCGTCGTTCTATGAGCAGCACATACTCAATCAGGAAGTGTTTTTGCAGAAATGGGGATTCAGCAATATTATGCAGTACGTCACCAGAACGGAGATCGGTACCGTCCCGCTGGCGGCTTTGCTGGAAGCCTATCCTTTGCCGCGTGTGGACGTATTACAGATCGATACGGAGGGGTTCGATTATCAGATACTCAGGCAATGGGATTTTCGCAGCCACAAGCCCGCGATCATCAATATGGAATTCGACCGGCTAAGCGACGAAGACAAAAAAGCGACCACCGACACATTGCTTGCGGAAGGATATTTCATATCGCTGCAGCGGGGGCTGGATATGCTGGCGCTACAGCCGGAATTGCTTCACCGCCAATAACCATGCTTACGCCTAGTGCGTAATGATACCGTCTTCGCCTTCGGGCTTGATGGCTGCAGCGGGGGGAATAGCCGCTTCCTTGGGGTCTTTCCATTCAACCGGATCCGGCATACGCACCAGCGCGTGCTTTAGCACATCGTCCACCGTGGTAACGGGGATAAGGGTAAGGTCGCGCTTCACGTTTTCCGGAATATCCTCAAGGTCTTTGACGTTTTCCTGCGGGATGAGCACGGTAGTGATGCCGCCGCGCAATGCCGCCAGCAGTTTTTCCTTCAGCCCGCCGATGGGCAGCACGCGGCCGCGCAGGGTCACTTCGCCCGTCATCGCCACGTTTTTCTTCACGGGGATGCCGGTGAGCACCGATACGATGGCGGTGGTCATGGCGATACCGGCCGAGGGGCCGTCTTTCGGCGTTGCGCCTTCGGGGACGTGGACGTGGATGTCCTTGGTCTGGAATACCGGCGGAATGATGCCGAAATCCAGCGAGCGCGAGCGCACGTAGGACGCCGCTGCCTGCACCGATTCCTGCATCACATCGCCGAGCTTGCCGGTGATGACCATTTTGCCTTTGCCGTGCATGGCTACTGCTTCAATAACGAGCAAGTCGCCGCCCGTTTCCATCCACGCAAGCCCGGTGCACATGCCTACTAAATCTTCTTTTTCGACTTCACCGTAGGAATATTTGCGCACGCCTGCGAACTTACCGAGATTGGCGGCGGTCATTTTCAGCGCCTTGCGGCCTTTCATCAGGATTTCCTTGACCGATTTGCGCGCGAGGTTTGCGATTTCGCGTTCAAGGTTGCGCACGCCCGCTTCACGTGTGTAGTAGCGGATGACGTCGCGCAGGGAATCTTCGGTGATTGACCATTCGCTATCCTTCAGCCCGTGCAGTTTCATCTGCTTGGGGATGAGGTGGCGCTTGGCGATATGTACCTTTTCGTCCTCAGTGTAACCGGGGATGCGAATGATTTCCAAACGATCGAGCAGGGGGCGCGGCATGTTGTAGGAATTCGCCGTGGCTACGAACATCACATCCGACAAATCGTAATCGACTTCGAGATAGTGGTCGTTGAAGGTGTGGTTCTGTTCCGGGTCGAGCACTTCAAGGAGCGCTGCCGCCGGATCGCCGCGGAAATCGTTGCCCATCTTGTCGATTTCGTCGAGCAGGAAAAGCGGGTTCGACGACTTGGCCTTTTTCATCGACTGGATGATTTTACCGGGCATGGAGCCGATATAGGTGCGGCGGTGGCCGCGGATTTCCGCTTCGTCGCGCACGCCGCCCAGCGAAATACGCACAAAATTGCGCCCTGTGGCGCGGGCAATAGATTTCGCCAGCGAGGTTTTACCTACGCCCGGAGGCCCTACGATGCAGAGTATCTGGCTTTTGACCTTGTTGGTGCGTTGCTGCACGGCAAGATATTCGAGGATGCGGTCTTTGACTTTATCCAGCCCGTAATGGTCGGTTTCCAGAATTTTGTCTGCGTTCTTGAGGTCGTTGGTGATGCGTGTGGGTTTTTTCCACGGCAGCGACACGATCCAGTCGAGATAGTTGCGAATGACCGAGGCTTCCGCCGACATGCTGCTCATGGTGCGCAGTTTCTTGACTTCGGCCAGCGCTTTTTCCTTGGCTTCTTTAGACAGTCGGATTTTCTTGATTTTATCTTCCAACTCCCCGATTTCGTCCTTGCCGTCCTCGGATTCGCCGAGTTCTTTCTGGATCGCCTTCATCTGCTCGTTGAGGTAATATTCGCGCTGGGTTTTTTCCATCTGGCGCTTCACGCGTGAGCGGATACGGCGCTCGGTGTTGAGCACGGCAATCTCGCTTTCCATCAGCCCAAAAATATGCTCAAGACGCTCGGATACGTTGAGCATTTCGAGGATTTTCTGCTTCTCGGCGATGTCTACCGACATATGCGCCGCGATGGTATCGGCCAGCAGGCTGGGGTCGGTGATCTTGTTGATGGTGCCGAGCGTTTCCGGCTGGATTTTCTTGTTCAGCTTCACATACTGCTCGAACTGCGCGAGCACCGTGCGGAACATGGCTTCAATTTCCTGCTTGTCGCCGTCATCTTCGGCGATCTGCTCGGCGGAAACCTGGAAATAATCGGGGTTTTCGAGGAAATCATGGACGCGCGCGCGCGCCGTGCCCTCGACCAGCACTTTCACCGTGCCGTCGGGCAGGCGCAGGAGCTGCAGGATGTTGCCCAGCGTGCCCACGCGGTAGATGTCGGTTTCTTTCGGGTCGTCCACGCCGCCGTTGCGCTGGGTGGCCAGCAGGATCTTGCCTTCGCGCTTTACCACCTCTTCCAGCGCGCGCACCGACTTGTCGCGGCCGACGAACAGGGGCACGACCATCGACGGGAACACCACGATGTCGCGCAGCGGTAAAAGGGGAAACGTATCGAGCTTGGGTTCGTTCTTCTGTTCCATAAATACTGACTACAACCTTGGCTAAACGGGTGGGGGAGCGTGCGATTGAGCTTGCTATTTAAATATAGGGGAATTATCCACCCATTACCAGTAGCAAGTCGGAAATTTGCCCCCGATTTTCTATAATATACTGATATTAATCAATAGTTGCGAAATATGCGGGTGTGGCGGAATTGGCAGACGCACCAGATTTAGGTTCTGGCGCCGCAAGGCGTAGGGGTTCAAGTCCCTTCACCCGCACCACGCTTCGCCTACGGCTTCGGGTGGCTGACGCCTTCGTCAGGCAATCGAAGGCCGTGCTTACGCGTGGTGCATAATTTTGGCGTATATTCATCTGGAAAGCATAAAATGGGTGCCAAGTTCTGATAGAACAAGGCACCCCAATAGTTATTACGCCGCTGCGTTCTTGCTGCCGCAGCCTCTGCCGAATATAGCCATAAGGTCAAAGCCTGTACCCGTTTCCAGATAGGTTTTGAGGCTGCACAATACAGCAGGCCAGCCATTAGCCACCGCACCGGCCATAGCGGAATCGGGCGTAAATTTGTGATGAGTGACATCGAGCCGCACCAAATTCTGCACGGGCTCGATAGTAAAAATAACTTCGGAGACATCGGCTTCATTGTCCGGCGAAAACCACGAAATGACAAGGCGTTTCGGCGGATTGCTTTCCAGCACTTTACCGGCGACGCGCACGGCATTGCCGCTGTTGGTATCTTCATGCTGCCAGCGGGACCCTTCTTTCCAATCAGAAATATTGGCATGCCCACCCCAATACTGGCGGGAAAATTCAGGGTTGGTAATCGCTTTCCAGCATTTCTCAGCCGTGGTGTTTATGAAGAGGGTGTAGTGTTGCTCTGTTTTAGTCATTTTCTTTCTCCTGTAGGGCTTGTTTGAGGGTTTGCAGCGCTTCTATCCGCGATTGCTCAAACTTGCCAATCCAGCGGCTGTAGATTTCGCTGATGGGCATCGGGTTTAAGTAATGCAGTTTTTCGCGTCCTTGCTTTTTGGTGACGACCAGACCGGCCGCTTCCAGCAATGCAAGATGCTTGGTTACTGCCTGACGGCTCATATCATGCGTTTCGCATAAATCGCCCAATGACAAACCACCTTCGGCGCGCAATCTGTCTAATAGCTGCCGACGGCTGGCATCTGCCAGAGCTTTGAATATTTTATCGTCTTCAGTAACCATGCCCTATAATAGGCAACTATTTGGTTGCATGTCAAGGGTAATAGTTTAAGTCGCCAACGTATCCCTGAATGCCCATGTCAGTATTGTAAGCGCTCCCGCCCATGCCACGGCGACCCATAGGCTGTCGAGGCCGAGTGTGAAGAATAGCAGGGTGCCGGCGGCGCCGCCGCAGAGTAGGCCGAGCCAAAGGAGCAAATAGGGAACCCATGCGAATTTTGAGCCGCCTAAGGCTGCGTTGGCGAGGCGCTGGCCGAGTTTGACGAGGGCACCGGTCATGTAGGTTAGGCCGACGACCACTTCGCCGTTGCGCTGGAATACGGCGTTTTCTGCACCCATAGCCAGCGTCATCAGCGCTATGGGCAGGAAACCGCAGCCGAGTGCGTGACTGACGGCAGCGGCGGTGAGCAGGGCGGTGACAAGCGCCAGCACATTGACGGTTTGTACATGCGGTTTTGAAAAATGGCGTGCCCATACGCCAAGCATGGTGCCGGTGACGAACAGCGCGATGATGCCGCCCAGCAGCGTGATGCCCGGGACGTTACCGGATATAAGATTCACCGCAAACTGGGTGGAATTGCCGCTCATGAAGGAGATGAAATAGCGACCGAGGTAAAGGAACCCGATCGCGTCCACGCATCCCGCCAACGCTGATAGGCAGATGGCGAGTGCGTACATGGGCTTGCTGAGCGTGTGCATTATCTGTGCGATATTTTCAATTGAAGTACCGCTAAGATTTTTTTCTCCAACTCACCCAAAGAAAAGGGTTTGAGAATATAGCCGGTAACTCCCGAGTTGCGGGCAACTTCTACAGAGTTTTCATCACCGCGCGCCGTTATCATCAAGAAAGGTACCTGTTGCTGGGCGCCACGGATCTGGCGTAGGAATTCAATACCTGTCATTTTTGGCATGTTCCAGTCACACAGGATAAGGTCTATTGGCTGTTCACCTTTTTCGATAATATCGAAGGCTTCTTTGCCATTGGTTGCGGTGGTAACTTGAGCAACACCGAGTTGGCGTAGCATAATCCTCAATGTCTCAGAGGTATTTTTTTGATCTTCTACTACCAGCACTCTCAATTGGCTGAGTGCTGAGGGTTCACGGCGAGCATCTTCTACTATTACATGTGAGGATTCCATCAAACAACCTTTGTAAGCAATGAAGGGTTAATGTTAAGCGGGACAGTGAAGGCAATATCCGTGCCGATGCCCAGCGTGCTGGAAACGCTGATGCTGCCACCCCAGGATTTGATGATGCCATAGACTGTAGACATGCCAAGTCCTGTACCTTCTCCTTCAGGCTTAGTCGTATAAAACGGTTCGAATATACGATCCATCGTGCCTTTATCCATTCCGCAACCTGTGTCGCTGATACATACGCGCAGATAATCGCCCCCATTTTCGTTTGAGGTGCTGATGGTAATGGTAATCGTGCCTGTGTCTTTCATGGCGTGTGCTGAGTTTGCCAAAATATTCGTGAATACCTGTATCAGTTCGGTGCGGTCGATCTGGATGGCGGCAACGGCAAGTTGAGTTTCCGCGCCATCTTTGTATACGATGTTAAATTCAAGGCTGCTTGGTAGCACGCTTGTAGAAAAATCAAGGGTGTCTTTAAGCAATTTTAAAGATTCAGTTGTATGCCTGCTCGATGAGCCGGTACGGGAAAATGAAAGGATATTCTGCACGATCATACGCATATGTCTTGCGCTCTCGTGAATCATGATAGAAGCTTCCTTGACCAGAGGGTTCTCTTGGGGAGCATTCAGTATGATGACCTGACTCAATCCGAGCACTGGTTGCAACGCGTTGTTGATTTCATGCGCGATTCCGCTGGAAAGTTGGCCGAGAGCCGCCATTTTTTTGCTCTGGAACTCCTCTTTTTTAGAGGTGATGAGTGATTGTTGCGAAGCGCTCAGGTCAGCGAGCGCGCGGCTCAGGCGGCGATTGTGCCGTACTTCCATAACGGTGCCGGCCAGTAATATCCCGAATAAGACACATATCGCTTCATCGAGCTGCCATGTTTCGTACTGGCGCGTGAGATCGTACCACCATTCGAAGAATTCGTAATGGACCATCGGGGCGGTACAGGCCACTATGATGAGAGCCGCCAGAAAGAAATCGCTCGAAGGAGGGGGGATACGCAACGAAACCTCAGCCTTTGTACCAAAAAGTGACGAATTTATGGTCTGTAATGGTACAGTGCTATTATTAATAGATTATGTAATTAATCCACCTTAGATTGTAGTTTCCCCCAAAAAACGATGGAAAAACAAAGGTTATAAAAAATATAGCTAATAAAATTTAGCGTGCGTTACCCTTGTCCTGCGCGTCGGCATTGCGCTTTTCCTCGATTTTTTCCGCATGGCTCTTTGCGTCATCCTGCGCAAGGAAGGCATAGTGCTTGTCGCTCCATTCATTGTGTTTGCGCGCGCGCGCATTGCGCACCAAACCGCCGAGCGCTGCAAACGCTGCCGTGCCTGCCAGCACCGGAACCAGATGGCTGCCGGTTATATTCTTAAAAGCGACGCCTTTTTCTTTCGCGCCCTTGCCGAGGGTAACAAGCGCCGAGACGATTGACGACGCGATGCCGCCGGTTACTGCGCCGTTGGCTGCGCCGAGGAGGGTTTCCACGGGGACGTCCACCTGTTTGAGCAGGTCGCCTTCCACATGCGTGAAGCCGCTGCTGTCGCCGCCGCCTACGAACATATTTTTTCCGCTGCCCTGAGGCATTTTGTTACGTGCCATAGTCATGCTCCTTTTATTTGCTTACCGTAGCGGGTTGTGTGTTTTCCATCTGCTCATGCCGGATGCGCGAAGCGAATTTTTCCGTTTTCTGCGCGTGTTTTTTTCGGCGTTCTTCGATTGCCTTCACACCGAAATAGGTGCCGAGGCCGACGGCGGTAACGGTGGCGAAAATCAATGCGCCCTTCTGGTTGCCGGACAGCTCGTTGAACCATTTTTGCGCACCGGTGGCCGGATAGCCGATACGCAGGCGCGTTTCGTTCGCCACGGCTTCATAGGCCTGTTTCCAGTCGGTCTTCCCGGTTTCCTCAAATAGTTTTTCAACGCTCGCACGACTATCATTGAGCGCTTTTTCATATGCCGCGCGCTTATCCGGGCTCTTTAGGTCGGTTCTGGCATTTTCAAGTTGCTTGAACAACTCACCGCTCACCGCATTCGTATCAGTGTGCATGAATTTAGCTAAATGGCGGAAGGTATGGCTGCGTAATTCCGTCGAAGGGAGGTTCAATCCAAGCGCTTCGTATTCCGCAAGCAGTTGCGCCGTGCCGGGCTTATCACTGTGTGCTTTCAATTGCTGGAGCATGAAGGCATGACCCTTGACGACATCGCGTACATGTTTGATCGGTTGTTGCGCGGTGTCGCCCATTTTCTCCCAGGCGGACTGGAAATCATTGTGCGTACCCTTGTTGCCCAGCATGTCTCGCCAGATCATATAATCGAGATAGCTGTCGCCGGCGCTGTGGAGCGCGCCCATCACCCGCGCGAAGCCACCTTCGAAAAGGGTGCTGCCGCGTGCCGCGTTGCCCAACACACTTTCAAACGCAGAGCCGTGGCCGGCCAAGCCGCTAAAGATACCTTCGCCGCCGATGATCGAGTCGAAAAGGCCGCCACTGCTTCCCCCGCCGGAAAACAGGCTGCCGATGGCGTCGAATATGCCGCCACCCTCGCCAAAACCGCCTACTTCAAAAAAATCCATGCGCGCTCGATCCAAAATTTGCGTATTTTCGCAGTATAACCCAGTGGTTGGCGCGTGAATATGACAATTATGTGAATATTGCCCTGCAGCCTTCAGGTGGTTGTCATCAAACTTTAATACAATGCGGCAAACGCCTGTGGTAGCATGTGACATATGACGGAACCGGGACTTAAAGACGCTGGCGAAAAAGCTATTGCAGAACAGTATGTTGATAAGAATATCAACGCTGCGCTGAAGGAGCTTACCCAGAAAACCGCTTACGCTACGCAGGCGGACAAGGACGCAGCCGCCGATAAGGTCGCGGATAATCCGCTATTCCCCAAAGTTAAAGCTATCCTGAAAAGCGCCGAGGAAATTGCAGACCCGCAGGCGGCGGAAAAATTCAAAACCGATTCATTGGCGCAACTGAGGGATAAAAGCGTGAACGCCATGATAAAAGGCGTAGAAAACAAGAAATTCGGTGAAATTGTCGGTGAGACGCTCCAGAATATCGGCAGCAATTTTGATATTTTCCACCCCATCGATTCTATCATGAATATCGTTATAGGGCTGGTGAAAGACCTCGCGCTTTCGTTCGGTGGGGAGAAGCTTGCGCCATTGCTGAAATCCATGAAATCGAATTTTTCCGGTAAGGCCATGACGACGGATGAGGCTGCGCGCAGCCTGCGTTTCCAGAATGCAGCCGCGGGACTTGCGGAATCGCTTGGCGTATCCGAGGATAATAAAAAAGGGTTTGCAGCTATTGTCGCTAACCAGATGGACGAGCTTGTGAAACCCGCTGTCACCAACGTAGAAGTGCCGGCGCCAGCCTCTTCATTGTCCGCTGAGGCCGCCGAAAAAGCCCGCGCGGAAAAGGCGAAACTGGCGGGTGCAGGCGTCTCCCACCCGGTTGATGCGAATAACGCGCCTGCCCAGAACGTCGGTGCAAAACAAAAGCCAGCCAAAGTCGCCGCGACCCCCGCAGGCTAACAAAACTATTTGCCTTTTGCCCGGCAGTATGGTTTTTCCTTAAACCCTCCCTATATTCTAAATCCTAATCAATTAACGGAAGAGTCCTCCATGCAGGTTACCCAGCTGAAAGCCGAAGGTTTGAAAAAGAGTTACAAGGTGGTTGTTGATGCGGAAACCATCAATACCGAAATGGATGCGCACCTGCGCGCCGCCGGCGAACGCGTGAAAATGCCGGGTTTCCGTCCCGGGTTTATTCCCATGAAGGTGCTGAAGGCGCGCTACGGTAAAACCGTACAGTCGGACGTAATCCGCGAAATGATCCGCAAAACCAGCACCGAATTGATGGCCGACCGCAAGATTTTTCCGTCCGTCACGCCGAATGTGAATATTGAAAAATACGAGGAGGGCGGATCGCTCACTTACACGATAGATATTGAAGCGTTCCCCGATGTGCCGGAAATTTCATTCGATAAAATCTCGCTGGAGCGTAGCACCTACGAGATCGAAGAAAGCGACATCGACGAAACGATGGCTACCGTTGCCAAGGAAAATCCTGAGTTGGTGCGTGCCAAATCCGGCAGCAAGACGCAAATGGGGCATGTCGTGTTCATTGACTTCAAGGGTATGATCGACGATGTGGCGTTCCCCGGCGGCACGGCGACCGGTTTCAAGTTGAAGCTCGGCAGCAAGCAGTTCATCGACACGTTTGAAGAGCAGCTGGTTGGGTTCAAGGAAGGTCAGGACACCGTAGTATCGGTGACATTCCCCGAGAATTACCACAGCAACGCGCTTGCAGGCCGGAAAGCTAAGTTTGAAGTGACGATCAAGGAAATCCATGACGAGAAGATTCCCGAGATCGATAAGGATTTTGCTAAGAAATGTGGCTTTGCCGATTTGAAAGGCTTCCGCGAAGCTATCCGCAAGCAGATGGCGCAGGAATACGATCAGGTTGTGCGCAACCAGCTTAAGAAGCAGCTGTTCGATGCTCTTGAAAAGGAATGCACGTTCCAGCTTCCGGAAAACATGGTGGAGATGGAGTTCAAAACCATATGGGATCGTCTGAAGCAGGCGCAGTCCGAAGGCGACGATTCTCTCGGTGAGCAGAGCGAAGAGGAAATGGAAGAAGAATACAGGCAGATCGCTCGCCGCCGTGTGAAGCTCGGCATCCTGCTCGCGGAAATCGGCAATCGCAACAAGATCAGCGTGAATTCCGACGAGTTGTCGCGTGCGCTGAATAAGCAGATCGCGCTGTTCCCCGGTCAGGAAAAGAAGATCATGGAATTCTACCGCAACAATCCTGATCGCGTGCAGGATCTGCGCGGGCCGATCATGGAGGAAAAAGCGGTGGATTTCATCCTCGCCAAAGTCAAATTCAAGGACAAGAAAATGTCCCTGAAAGAGCTGGCCGATGCTGGCGACGACTTTGACGCTGATGCCAAGGAAGGAAAGAAAAAAAGCGCTTC
Organism: uncultured Rickettsiales bacterium; assembly: GCA_964645205.1. Lineage (GTDB taxonomy): Bacteria > Pseudomonadota > Alphaproteobacteria > Rickettsiales > SXRF01 > CAZYBO01. The sequence goes on along the minus strand of CAZYBO010000003.1, from coordinate 182,095 downwards.
CAAATCATCCGCGAAGAAAAGTGAGCCTAAAAAAGACGCCGCCAAAGGGGGAGCTAAAAAGAAATCCGCCTCCTAGCAGAAAAGATAATGAATAATTAACCTTTGGCCGCTAAACCGAAGGTAGGGTAATCATTAGTTTCAAGGGAAAAATATGGCGGATATTCTGGATGGTTTTACCAACACGCTCGTACCGATCGTGGTCGAGCAAACTAGCCGTGGCGAACGCTCGTACGATATTTACTCGCGCCTGCTCAAGGAACGCATCATTTTCCTCGTTGGCCCCGTGCATGACGATATGGCGTCGCTTATCAACGCGCAGCTCCTGTTTCTGGAATCGGAAAATCCCGATAAGGAAATTTTCATGTACATCAACTCGCCGGGCGGGGTAGTCACTTCGGGGCTTTCGATCTACGACACTATGCAATATATTCGTCCGAAAGTGTCCACGCTGTGCTTCGGCCAAGCGGCTTCGATGGGGTCACTGCTGCTGACGGCGGGTGAACCGGGTTTCCGCTACTCGTTGCCCAATTCGCGCGTTATGATTCACCAGCCTTCCGGCGGTTTCCAGGGGCAGGCGACAGACATTGAAATTCACGCGAAAGAAATATTGAGCCTTAAAGCGCGCCTGAACCAGCTTTACGTGAAGCATACCGGGCAGAAGATTTCGATGATCGAGAAAAATATGGAGCGCGATAATTTCATGTCGGCGGAAGCTGCCAAAGAATTCGGGCTGATCGATCATGTCATCGAAAGACGCCCGACCGAAGGCCTCGACGATAAAAAGCCTAAACTGTAAGTTTCGTATCAAGTAAGAAGGAACGATTGTGACTAAAACAGGTAGTAGCAGAGAGTCCAAAAACACTCGGTATTGCTCGTTCTGCGGTAAGAGCGAGCACGAGGTGCGCAAGCTGATTGCAGGTCCCACCGTGTTCATCTGCGATGAGTGCGTGGTGCTGTGCATGGACATTATCCGCGCTGCCGACAAAGGCGTTCTCTCGAAAGAAGGCGACGAAATCGCTAAACCTGCCGACATTCGTAAGGTGCTTGATGACTATGTGATAGGCCAGAATCAGGCGAAGCGCGTGCTCTCGGTTGCCGTGCATAACCATTACAAGCGCGTTTCCATGCTGGAAAAAAATTCCGATGTGGAGCTTGCTAAGTCGAACATCCTGCTCATCGGCCCCACCGGTTCGGGCAAAACGCTTTTGGCGCAAACGCTGGCGCGCGTACTCGACGTGCCATTTACGATGGCCGACGCTACGACGCTCACCGAAGCGGGCTATGTGGGCGAAGACGTGGAAAATATCATCCTGCGTCTATTGCAAGCGGCTGATTACAACGTTGAGCGTGCGCAGCGCGGCATCGTCTATATCGACGAAGTCGATAAAATTTCGCGCAAATCCGACAACCCGTCCATCACCCGCGACGTATCGGGCGAGGGCGTGCAGCAGGCCTTGCTGAAAATCATGGAAGGCACCGTGGCTTCCGTTCCGCCGCAGGGTGGTCGTAAGCACCCGCAGCAAGAATTCCTGCAGGTGGACACTGCCAACATCCTCTTCATCGTCGGCGGCGCATTCTCCGGCCTCGACAAGATTATCGCCGCGCGCGGCAAAGGCACGGCTATCGGCTTCGGCGCCGACGTGCGCTCCAGTGAAAATGCCCGTATCGGTGATTTGTTCGCGAAGGTGGAGCCGGAAGATTTGCTGAAATTCGGGCTGATCCCCGAATTCGTAGGCCGCCTGCCGGTTATTGCCACGCTCACCGACCTTGACGAAGAAGCGCTGATTTCCATTCTCACCGAACCGAAAAATGCATTGGTCAAACAGTATAGTAAGCTGTTTGAAATGGAAGGCGTGCGCCTGCGCTTTTCCGACGAGGCGCTCAAAGCCGTTGCCCGCCGTGCTATCAAGCGCAAAACAGGTGCACGTGGTTTGCGTGCGATCATGGAAAGCATCTTGCTCGACCTGATGTATGACTTGCCGAGTATGGTGAATGTGGAAGAGGTGATCATCAATGCTGATGTCGTCGATAACGCTGCACCTGCGGTGATCGTGCATTCCGACCAAAAGCGCGACACAAAGCGCCCGCACTAGATACATAACCGCTTTCCAACGTTCGCGTTAATCATGGATTTACCCATGCTTTCTGCGTGTTTGCGGCGATTGCTCGTTTGTTGTCGTAAGGGCTGTTAACCATAAGCTAGCGTCACAAACAGAGAGCTAGAGCCACCTTGCTGGCGTTTTTTTTACCAGTCGCCGCGAATTGCTGTTTACAATTCTATTTTTCCGTGCTTGATTTCTTACGTAGCTTGTAGCTGAAGCTGTGGGTGAAAGGGTTTCTCTCACAATACAAGTGTTAACCAAAGCAACGAGGGAGTTTAACAATGAATAAGAATGAACTGATTGCAGATGTTGCAGACAAGACCGGCCTGACCAAAGCGAAGGCTGCTGAAACGATCGATGCATTCATCGCTATCGTTTCCCGCGCAATGTCCAAAGGCGACGAAGTTCGTCTCGTAGGTTTCGGCACGTTCTGCACCGTGCACCGCAAAGCTACCGAAGGCCGTAACCCCCGTACCGGCGCCGTGATCAAAATCGCAGCTGCTAACAAGCCGAAATTCAAAGCCGGCAAAGCACTGAGCGAAATGGTCAACAAGAGCTCCAAGCGTAAAGCTGCTTAATTATAAGCGCTTAACTAGCTTAAGAATAAGAACGCCCGGGATTTTTTCCGGGCGTTTTTTTTGTAAGTAGGTGCTTGCAACACCGTATAAAAAAGGGTAGAACGCATCTTCCGTTTTGCACATGTTGCAATGCGGGCGATTAGCTCAGTTGGTAGAGCATCTCGTTTACACCGAGAGGGTCGGCGGTTCGAGCCCGTCATCGCCCACCACCCTGCGCCTTCGGCTTCGGGTGGCAGGCCGCCCTGTAAGGGGCTGGTAAATATATACACTTCTTTGCGGGGGTGTAGCTCAGTTGGTTAGAGCGTCGCCCTGTCACGGCGAAGGCCGCGGGTTCGAGTCCCGTCACTCCCGCCATTAGCCGCAGTAGCGAGCATCGCTCGCGTTACGAGGCTTATGTCCTCCGAAGCCTTGGCGCAGGCGGACTGGTGCAGCCAGTGAATATCTGGTATGAACTTGTCTTCATGATTAAAAATAAAAAATCGCTGCTGCTTATTCTATTGCTTGGCTTCATCACGCCGGTGGTATGTGCGGTTATATCGCCGCTGCTCGCGGGGAGGCTCGCATGGGCAATAGCATTAGCGGTATTGATATGGGGCTTCCTGAAAAAAAAGATGGCAAAAGCCGTGGCGTTTATGATCGGCGTCGTTATGTGCCATGTCGTTGCGGTGGTGTTTATTCTGGCAGGCCCGGCGATTTCTGACTATATACACCGCACAAAATTTGAAAGCTCCGTGTGGAAAGAAGCAAAAGAAAAAAATGGAGCGATCAGGGTATGGATGGTGGACGACCTGCTTTCGCGCCACACGCTGGTAGGAAAAACCCGTGAGGAAATCACAGCAATGCTTGGCGCGCCCACTAAAACCGACGCTTTTAGCGGCTTTGACGCCATATACTGGCTTGGCCCCGAGCGCGGGTTCATCTCCATCGATTCAGAATGGCTTGGGATTCGGTTTAAGGATGATGTTGCCGTCGAAGCACAGATACTCAGGGATTAATTTTTCCTTCTTGAGACTCCAAAAATCCTTTTGTAATTCCATGTAGAAACTGATTATATACGAGCCGTAAAATCTACGGTTTACGGTTTCATGGATCAGGTCGTCGCTAACTATTTCCCCATCATCGTATTTTTAGGCATCGCGCTGGGCTTGGCGCTGGTCATGCTCGTGCTGCCGATGGTGGTGGCGCGGCAGAAGCCGGATAGCGAAAAAGTTTCTGCGTATGAATGCGGGTTCGAGCCGTTCGGCGACGCGCGCGGGAAGTTCGACGTGCGCTTTTACCTTGTGGCGATCTTGTTTATTATTTTTGATCTTGAGGTGGCGTTTTTGTTCCCATGGGCGGTGTCGCTGGGAACAATCGGTGTGGCCGGGTTTTGGTCGATGATGGGGTTTTTGTTCGTGCTCACCGTGGGCTTTGTCTATGAATGGAAAAAAGGGGCGCTGGAATGGGAATAAACACATCCGCAGCCGCTAATCAGGACGCGATCCTCGGTCAGGTATTCGACGAATTTAACGATAAGGGCTTTATCGTTGCCAAGTTGGATCACCTTGTGAACTGGGCGCGCACCGGCAGCCTTTGGCCGATGACATTTGGTTTGGCTTGCTGCGCGGTAGAAATGATGCAGGCGGCCGCCTCGCGCTACGACATGGATCGCTTCGGCGTCGTATTCCGCCCCAGCCCGCGCCAGTCGGACGTGATGATCGTGGCCGGCACGCTGTGCAACAAAATGGCACCCGCTTTGCGCAAGGTTTACGACCAGATGGCCGAGCCGCGCTGGGTGATTTCCATGGGAAGCTGCGCCAACGGCGGCGGCTATTACCATTATTCCTACTCTGTGGTGCGCGGCTGCGACCGCATCGTACCGGTGGACGTCTATGTGCCAGGCTGCCCACCCACGGCGGAAGCGCTGATGTACGGCATATTGCAGTTGCAGAAGAAAATCCGGCGCACCGGCACGATCATCAGGTAGTATTATGGACAATAATCAGGCCAAAGCGTTTGTCGAACATATCCAGCACGCATTGCCGGACGCAGTGTTGCGTGCAGAATTAACGGCAGACGAGCTAGTGCTGCATACGTCGCATGCACAGCTGTTGCCGTTGCTGACATTCCTGCGCGATGACGCACGTTGCCTTTTCAAGCAGCTGATGGATATTTGCGGTGTCGATTTTCCCGAGCGCGAGCGGCGCTTTGAGGTGGTGTACAACCTGCTAAGCCTGAAACACAATTTGCGCGTGCGCGTGAAAGTGCCGACCGACGAACAAACGCCCGTGCCATCGGCGGTCGGAATTTTCTCTGCCGCAGGCTGGTTCGAGCGAGAAGTGTGGGACATGTATGGCGTGCTGTTTTCCGGCCATCCCGACCTGCGCCGCATCCTCACCGATTACGGCTTCGACGGCCACCCCCAGCGCCGCGATTTCCCGCTCACCGGCTATGTGGAGCTGCGTTACGACATGGAGCAGAAGCGTGTGGTGTACGAACCGGTGAAGTTGAATCAGGCATACAGGAGCTTTGATTATCTCAGCCCGTGGGAGGGCAGTGAGTATGCGCTCCCCGGAGATGAGAAAGCGACGGGCACCAAGTAGGCGATGACCACAAAACCTTCCTTCACCCTCCGCGCTGCCCGCCTCGAAGATTTCGAGGAGATTTACGACATCTTCTGCCAGGTGCTCAACGAAGGCAAAACCTACTCCTACACGCTGGAGGAAATGACGCCCGACCGTAGCCTCGCTTACTGGATTTCCGCGCCGGGCACACAGTGCGTCGTCGCCGATGTCAAAGGCAAGGTGGCGGGTGTGGCCGCTATCCGCCCGAACCGCACGGGCAGGGCAGGGCATGTCGCCAACGCGTCCTTCATCGTACATCCCGGTTTTCGCCGCCTAGGGATTGCCCGCGCACTGGGAAAACGCGCGCTGCTCATGGCCAAGAAAGAAGGCTATAAGGCGATGCAATTCAACTTCGTCGTCAGCGTCAATACCGTGGCGGTGGAATTATGGAAATCGCTTGGATTTGTGGTCGTTGGAACGTTGCCTAAAGGCTTCCGCCATGCTAGCAAGAAGCTGGTAGACGTGTACATCATGCATCGGTTTTTGTAGTGCCCATGACCCAACCCACCGTAGAGTTAAAAAACCTCACCCTCAATTTCGGTCCGCAGCATCCGGCGGCGCACGGGGTGTTGCGGTTGGTGCTGGAGATGGACGGGGAAGTGGTTGAGCGTGCCGACCCGCATATCGGGCTGTTGCACCGGGGCACGGAAAAGCTGATCGAGCATAAAACGTATTTGCAGGCGTTGCCCTATTTCGACCGGCTGGATTATGTGTCGCCGATGTCGCAGGAGCATTGCTACTCGCTGGCGGTGGAGAAGCTGCTCGGTTGTGAAATTCCTGTGCGCGCAAAATATATCCGCGTGCTGTTTTGCGAGCTGACGCGCATCTTAAACCACATTCTTAACATTACGACGCAAGCGCTTGACGTAGGTGCAATGACCCCGCTGCTGTGGATGTTCGAGGAACGCGAAAAAATACTGGAATTTTATGAACGCGCATCGGGCGCACGCTTCCATTCCGCCTATATCCGTCCGGGCGGCGTGCATCAGGATATTCCGGCAGGGATGGATGAAGATATTTACAAATTCGCTGAGGGCTTCGCGAAATATATCGACGACGTGGATAATCTGCTTACCGGTAACCGTATCTTCCGCCAGCGCATGGTGGATATCGGCGTGGTGAGCGCGAAACAGGCGATGGACTGGGGCTTTTCTGGCGCGATGCTGCGCGGTTCCGGCGTGGCGTGGGATTTGCGCAAGAGCCAGCCGTACGAAGTGTATAACGATCTGGATTTCGATATTCCCGTCGGCAAAAACGGCGACTGCTTTGACCGCTACCTCGTGCGCATGGAAGAAATGCGCCAGTCACTGCGGCTGATTAAACAATGTATCGAGCGCATGCCCAAAGGCCCGGTGGTTACCGGAGACCCGAAAATCGCGCCGCCGAAACGCGCGCTGATGAAACAATCGATGGAAGCGCTCATCCACCATTTCAAGCTCTACACGGAAGGCTACCATGTGCCTGCGGGGGAAACCTACACAGCCGTGGAAGCGCCCAAAGGCGAGTTCGCCGTCTATCTCGTGTCGGACGGCACGAATAAGCCGTATCGCTGCAAGGTGCGCGCCCCCGGGTTTGCGCATCTGCAGGCGCTGGACTTCATGACGAAGGGGCATATGCTGGCCGACGTGGTGGCGGTAATCGGCACGATGGACATCGTATTCGGGGAGATCGACAGATGAAACGTTCTTTGAGTATGGTATGTGCGGTCGCCTGCCTTGCAGCGCCTGCGCTTGCGCAGCAGGCAACGCCACCGGAAGGAACGATTTCTGCGGTTGTTCCGGTTCGTCCCGCGACGGTTGCTACGCCTGCCAGTCCCGTAGCGGCAGCGCCGCAGGCGGCCTATTTCCCCGTGCTTCCGCCGTCCCGCCCGTGCGCTAAAAAACATATGGTAGGCGTGTGGAAACTTCGCCAGATTTATGAAAATCCGGCCGGTAACGAAACCAGTGCGTTTGCTGCCCAGCCCAGCCAGTACCTCTATTTTAATTGGGACGATACGTATAAGCAGTATAAATCGTCCACCGCCGTTGATGATGATGCCGCCGCCAACCAGATGCTGAACAATCCGTCGGAAGGGCTGTTGCAATATGTCATTAACGACAAAGGGATCGTGTTTTTCTATAAGAACAGCGTATCGACCGACAGCCTTGCCTGCTTCATTGTCGCTAACGCAACGGAGCAGTTCGCAGCAGGGCAGTTGCTGATGATGCCGCCCATGGGACAGTCTGCTGCGCGGATGGTGCGGGTGTACGATATGATTATGACCGTGCCCGGCGGCGATGATGCCGCGGCGACGGATGCGGCTCCGACTACAGCGGAGGGCGTGCCTACGATGGTGGACGATGCCAAGCGTATCCGCAAGGAACAGCGTGCGAAGGCGAAGGCGGAAAAAGCCAAGGCGAAAGCCGAAGCCCGTGCCCGCGCGCAGCAGAAAAAACAGCAGCAGGAAGAAAGCCAGTAAACGATGGGATCGCTCGCATGACAGGGAAACTGCATAAGGCCGACCTTGCCGCAACCGGCAGGTTTGCGTTTACCGAAGAAAACTTCGCCCAGGCCGAAGCGGTTATCGCGCGCTATCCCGCAGGGCGCCAGCAGAGCGCCGTTATGCCGTTGCTTGCGCTGGCACAGCGTCAGTGCGGTGGGTGGCTGCCCAAGGCCGCTATGGATTACGTCGCGGAAATTTTAGGCATGGCGCCGGTACGTGTGTATGAAGTCGCCACGTTTTACACCATGTACAATCTTGAGCCGGTGGGTGAGCACGTCATTCAGGTTTGCACCACTACGCCGTGCTGGTTGCGCGGGTCGGACGCGATTGTGGATGCATGCCAGCATCGCCTTGGTATCGGTCTTGGCGAAACCACACAGGATGGAAAGTTCACGCTGCGCGAAGTGGAATGCCTCGGTGCCTGCGTCAATGCGCCGATGTGCCAGATTGCCAATGAAGCCGGCGACCATTACTACGAGGACCTCACACCGAAAGCTATGGAAACGCTTATCAACCGGCTCGCGCTTGGCGAGCGTCCGCAGCCGGGGCCGCAATCCGGGCGCAGAAGCTCCGAGCCCGAAGGCGGACTTACCACGCTCAACAGCGGGGGGCGTAAATAATGCTCAAAGATTCCGACCGCATTTTCACCAATCTCTATGGCTACCACGACTGGACGCTAAAGGGCGCACGCGCTCGCGGCGACTGGGATAATACCAAGGCCTTGCTTGCCAAGGGGCAGGAAGCGATTATTGAAGAGGTGAAGGCTTCCGGCCTGCGCGGACGCGGCGGGGCGGGGTTTTCTACCGGCATGAAATGGTCGTTCATGCCCAAGAAATCTGACGGGAGGCCGAGCTATTTAGTGGTCAACGCCGACGAAGGCGAGCCGGGCACCTGCAAGGACCGCGACATGATGCGCCACGATCCGCACAAGCTGATCGAAGGCTGTCTGATTGCCTGTTTCGCCATGCGCGCGGTGGCGACGTATATTTATATTCGCGGCGAATTCAATGAAGAAGCCAACCGCCTTGAGTACGCCATCAACGAAGCCTACAGCGCGGGGTTGATCGGTCGCAACGCCTGTGGATCTGGCTATGACTGCGACATGTTCGTGCATCGCGGCGCGGGTGCGTATATTTGCGGCGAGGAAACCGCGCTGATCGAGTCGCTCGAAGGCAAAAAAGGCCAGCCGCGCCTGAAGCCGCCGTTCCCTGCGGCGATGGGCGTGTGGGGCTGCCCGACTACGGTCAATAACGTCGAGTCGATTGCAGTAGTGCCGACTATCTTGCGCCGTGGCCCGGCGTGGTTCGCCGCCATCGGCAGGCCGAACAATACCGGCACGAAGGTCTATTGCATCTCCGGGCATGTGAACAATCCGTGCAATGTCGAAGAAGAAATGGGCATTCCGTTGAAAGAGCTAATCGAAAAACACGCGGGCGGCGTGCGCGGCGGCTGGGACAATCTACTCGCGATCATCCCCGGCGGTTCGTCGGTTCCGCTGCTGCCCAAAGATATTTGCGATACGGTGCTGATGGATTTTGACTCACTCAAGGCGGTGAAATCGGGTCTGGGCACGGCCGCCGTCATTGTGATGGATAAATCCACCGACGTGGTGAAGGCCATCGCCCGCCTCTCGAAATTCTACACCCACGAATCGTGCGGCCAGTGCACGCCCTGCCGCGAAGGTACCGGCTGGTTGTGGCGCATGATGGAGCGCATGGTCAAAGGCCAGGCCAGCGTGGAAGAAATCGACCAGCTGCTCGATGTCGCAGGCCGCATCGAAGGCCACACCATCTGCGCGCTTGGCGATGCGGCGGCATGGCCGGTGCAGGGGCTGGTGCGGCATTTCCGGGGCGAGATCGAGCGCCGTATCGGAGAATATACAATGAGAAGAGTAGCATAGGAGTTCACATGGCAAAACGCATTATGTTCGTAGAAGGCTTCGACGGTCAGGTGGAACTACTCTCCGACCGCGTGATCGTACATCGCAACGGGGTGTTCAACGCGCTCAAATACGGCATGAATGCCAAGCGTGAAATTCCCCTCGGCGCGATTTCGGAGGTGGGGTTCAAGCCGCCGTTGATGCTGGGTATGGGGCAAATCGAGTTCGTACGTTCCGGCCGTAGCATGGACGAGAAAAATAAATCCGGCAACAGCATCGTCAAATTCAAGAAAAGCAAGGCACGGGAATTCGAGATACTCAAGGAAAAAATGTTTGAGATTATCGACCAGTATGCCCGCAACCGTAACCCCTAATCGTTGAAACCCGCCCATGCCAAAACTTACTATTGACGGACAGGAAATCGAAGTCGCACCGGGTACGGTGTTGATTCAGGCGTGCGAGCAGCTCGGCATTGAGATTCCGCGTTTCTGCTATCACGAACGGCTTGCGATCGCGGGTAATTGCCGCATGTGTCTTGTGGAAGTGTTGCCCGGGCCGCCGAAGCCGCAGGCGTCCTGCGCGTTGCCCTGCGCGGATGGTATGGTGGTGAAAACCAATTCTCCAATGGTGAAAAAAGCCCGTGAAGGGGTGATGGAGTTTTTGCTCATTAACCACCCGCTCGACTGCCCGATTTGCGATCAGGCGGGTGAGTGCGATTTGCAGGATCAGGCGCTGTTTTACGGTAGCGGTGTCAGCCGTTACCGCGAACCGAAACGCGCGGTGGAAGATAAATATATGGGGCCGCTGATCAAAACGGAGATGACCCGCTGCATCCATTGCACGCGCTGTGTGCGTTTCGCGACACAGGTGGCAGGCGTGCCGGAGCTTGGCGCGTTCGGCCGTGGCGAGCATATGGAAGTGGGCACGTATGTGGAAAAAGCAATTACGTCCGAACTTTCCGGCAACATGGTGGATATTTGCCCGGTCGGTGCGCTGACGTCAAAGCCGTATGCATTCGCTGCGCGCCCATGGGAATTGAAAAAGACGGAATCGGTGGATGTGATGGATGCCGTTGGCTCCAACATACGCATTGATAGCCGCGGGCAGGCGGTGCTGCGCGTTTTACCGGCGTTGAATGAAGATATTAACGAGGAATGGATTTCCGATAAAACCCGCCATGCCTGTGACGGGTTAAAACTCCAGCGCCTTGACCGCCCCTACGTGCGCGGGCGCGACGGCAAGCTCGCTCCCGCAAGCTGGCAGCAGGCGTTTGAAGCGATCGCCATGCACGCACGTGGTCTGCAGCCGAAGGAAATGGCTGCGCTTGCAGGCAACCTTGCCTGTGCGGAAAGCATCATGGCGTTGCGCGATTTGCTGGACAGCATTGGCGTTGCCAATCGCGATTGCCGTCAGGAAGGCGCTAAAATCAATCCCGCCAGCCGTGGTGACTATCTTTTCAACACCACTATCGCGGGTATCGAGCAGGCGGACATGTGCGTGCTGATCGGCGCGAACCCGCGTCACGAAGCGGCGATGGTCAATGCCCGCATCCGTAAGGCATGGCTGAAAAACGGGCTGCCCGTATACACTATCGGCGAGGAAACGGACTTTACGTACCCCGCGCAGTCACTTGGCAACGATCCCCGCATATTGGGGGATATTGCGGAAGGCAAGCACCCGCTGGCTGAACTACTCGCTTCCGCCAAGCGTCCCATGATCATACTCGGTACGGGCGCATTGGCGCGTCCCGATGGAGATGAAATATTGGCTGCCACCAAAGCTATTGCCGCGCAGTACGGTGTGGTGAAGGATGGTTGGAACGGGTTTAACGTGCTGCACCATGCCGCCGCGCGCGTGGGCGCGCTCGACCTTGGTTTCGTGCCGGCGGAAGGCGGGCGTGGCATCGGCGAAATTTTCGACGGGTGCCGCCGCGAGGAAATCAAGCTGGTATACCTGCTCGGGGTTGATGAATTCGACATGGGGCTGCTTGGCCATGCATTTGTGATTTACCAGGGGCACCACGGCGATGACGGGGCGAATCGCGCTGATGTCGTACTTCCCGGTGCCGCCTATACTGAAAAAGACGCTACCTACGTGAATCTCGAAGGCCGCGTGCAACGCACGCAGCGTGCCGTTTTCCCGCCGGGTGAGGCGCGTGAGGACTGGGCGGTGATTCGCGCCCTGTCGGAGGTGCTTGGCCATACGCTGCCTTACGATAACCTCGCTGCGCTGCGCAGGCGCATGGAGCAGGCCGCGCCGCATTTTGCACAGATCGGACAAATCACGCCTTCCGCGTGGGACGCCCCAAAAATGCAGGCGCATAAATTCCGCATCTCCGATATGCCGTTTGATGCTTTTATCACTAATTTCTACATGACCGATCCTATCTCCCGTGCCAGCAAAACCATGGCTGAATGCACCCGTGCGGTAGTGTTGCAGCAGCAGAAGAGGGCGGCGTGATGGTTGAGATGACGTGGGCTGAGTGGTGGCTGCAGTTCGGTGAGCCGTTCGCGTGGATCGTCGCTAAAATATTGATGCTTGCCGTGCCGCTTCTGGTGTGTGTGGCAATGCTGACGCTGATGGAGCGCAAGGTGATCGCAGCCATGCAGCTTCGTAAGGGGCCGAATATCGTGGGCTTCTGGGGGTTGTTGCAGCCGTTCGCCGACGGTCTGAAATTGCTGTTGAAGGAAACTATTCTGCCGCGCCAGGCGAGCAAGGTGATCTTCCTGCTTGCGCCGGTGTTGACATTCACTCTGGCGCTGGTCGGCTGGGCGGTGATCCCACTTTCCCCGGAATTCGTGATCGCCGACATTAACGTAGGCGTGCTGTACCTGTTCGCCATTTCGTCGCTGGGTGTGTATGGCATTATCATGGCGGGTTGGGCGAGCAACTCCAAATACGCATTTTTAGGTGCGATCCGCTCAAGCGCTCAAATGGTGAGTTACGAAGTATCGCTCGGGTTCGTCATCATCACCGTGTTGCTGTATGCGGGCTCGCTCAATCTGGGCGACATCGTGAACGCGCAGGCGGGCGGTATGCACCACTGGTTTGCATTCAACATTTTCTCCGGGGAGTTTCCCCTATTCCCGATGTTTATCGTGTTTTTCATCTCGGCTTTAGCGGAAACCAACCGCCATCCGTTCGATTTACCGGAGGCGGAAGGTGAATTGGTGGCGGGGTATAACGTCGAATACTCGTCGATGAGCTTTGCGCTGTTTTTCCTTGGCGAGTATGCCAACATGATCCTGATGAGCGGCATGACCACTATCCTGTTCCTCGGCGGGTGGCACGCGCCGTTCGATACGGCGCCCTTCAACTGGCTGCCCGGTATCCTCTGGTTCTTTGCCAAAATCCTGTTCTGCCTGTTCGTGTTCATATGGGCGCGCGCCACGCTGCCGCGCTATCGCTATGACCAGCTCATGCGTCTGGGTTGGAAAGTGTTCCTACCGTTAACCCTCCTATGGGTGGTGCTGACGGCTGCATTTGTCGTGTATGTCAAACATGCCCATGCCTCGTAATAGTAATGTAAGAGAGGCATATACGTGCAAGCAATAGCAGAGTGGCTGGTCGACTTCGTTCACCAGTTCGGATATTTCGGTATTTTTATCATGACGTTCCTTGAAAGCACGTTCATGCCGATTCCCAGCGAAGTGACGATGATTCCCGCCGGGTATCTTGTGCAGCAGGGGCATATGAGCTTGCCCATCGTGCTGTTTTGCAGTATCGCGGGCACGGTCACAGGGTCGTTTGCCATGTATTACGTGGCGCGCCAGTTTGGACGGCGCTTTCTCAAGGCCTACGGCAAATTTCTCCTTTTCGGACATGAGAAGATGGATAAGCTCGACCGTTATTTCGCCAGCCACGGGGAAATTTCCATCTTCACCGGTAGGCTGATCCCCGGTGTACGCCACGTTATTTCTTTCCCCGCAGGGCTTGCCCACATGGACATGAAAAAATTCTGCCTTTATACGGCGGTGGGCGGTGGAATATGGATGACAACCCTGATCGTGATCGGCTATGTCATCGGTGGAAATAAAGCATTGGTTAAGCAATATATGCCATACGTCACGGCATGTGTGATTGCAGGGGTTGTGCTCATGATAACGGTGTATATGATACGCCATCGTAGGAAGAAAGCGGGGGACAGTGGCCTGGCTTGACCGTACCGCACGTTCGTTCCTGCTGATGGAGTTGGCCGCTGGGTTCGCGCTCACGCTGAAATATATGTTCAAGCGCCCCGTTACCATCAACTACCCATTTGAAAAAGGTCCGATCAGTCCGCGTTTCCGCGGCGAGCACGCCCTGCGCCGCTACGCCAACGGTGAAGAGCGCTGCATCGCCTGTAAACTCTGCGAAGCCATTTGCCCCGCGCAGGCCATCACCATCGAAGCCGAAGCGCGCAACGACGGCAGCAGGCGCACCACCCGCTACGACATCGACATGACCAAATGCATCTATTGCGGCTTCTGTCAGGAAGCCTGCCCGGTGGACGCCATCGTCGAAGGCCCCAATTTCGAATACGCCGCGGAAACGCGCGAGGAATTATTTTACAATAAAGACAAGCTGCTGCAAAACGGCGAACGCTGGGAATCGGCGATCGCGGCGAACCTCGCGGCGGATGCGGAGTATAGGTAAGGGTGGAAAAGTCATATGCCGGATTGGCTGGTAGTTGCATTGACGACGTTGCTGATACCCGGTCTTGTGATAGGGACATTGTTTTTTACGTATGTAATGGGTTGGAAGTCAAATGGGGATGACGGTGGTGGTGGGGATTTTGGATTTTTCGACGGTGCAGATGGCGGCGACGGGGGCGACTGAGTAATGTTCAATATACCCATAGTATTTTTAATATGTGCCATGGCTATCGGGGTTTTAATCTTTGTCTTTTCAAGGCGCGCAAATGGTAAGGGAAGTGATAGTGGCGGTGGAGATAGCGGGTTCATGTACAGCACTGGCGATGCGGATTGCGGTACGTCTGATGGAGGCGATTGCGGCGGCGGTGACGGTGGAGGCGGGGACTGAATGATGATGAGAACCGCAAAACTTACCCTCTTGTCTGTGGCGATGTTGTCTGCGGCTGCAGCCATTTCATCCGCTGCATTTGCCCTTGCTCCGGAGGAGCAGGTGTTTGCAGATGCGTATATCGATGCCATCAACAGCAAAAGCGTTGAAAAACGCAAGGCGCATATCCACCCCGCATCGTTGGCATGTATAAACGAAGTGAACAAAGAATTTTTCAATGAGATGTTTGAAGGTTCCATGCGGGATAGCATTCCCGGCGACGCACGCATCTCGTTCGACCATTCGGGGAAAATCTCGATGCAATTCCCGGTAACGCTTTTTACATGGCCGATAAATCCAACAGGGCAGTTTATGGTCGATTACAAGCGAACTCCCACGCCCGACAGGAAGGCCACTAGCGTGACAGCCATCCGCACTATAGTAAAAGAGAACGGGCGCATTCTGGAGGTTTTAGCCTGCCCGACCGACAAATCGCTGGAGCTTTACCGCAAAAAACAGGAAAAACATAAAGATGAGGTGAAGCAGTAATGCCCGAACTCATTGCCACATTGCTGTTCTACCTGTTCTCCGCGGTGACGGTGCTGTCGGCGGCTATGGTCATTTCGTCGAAAAATCCGGTGCATTCGGTATTTTTCCTGATCCTCGCCTTCTTTAATTCCGCAGGGCTGTTCGTATTGCTGGGCGCGGAATATATCGCCATGACGCTGGTGATCGTCTATGTCGGCGCGGTGGCGGTGCTGTTCCTGTTCGTGGTCATGATGCTCGATATTAATTTTACCGAGCTGCGCCAGGGCTTCCTGAAATATCTGCCCATGGGACTGGGGGTGGCGTTTATCGTGTTCATCGAGCTGGTGTTCGTCTATTCCGTGTCCATTGGTGCGCCGCATTCCAATGCGCTGGCCGAACACGCGATTCCTGACCCGCAGACGACCAGCAACGTGCAGGCTATCGGTAACCTTCTCTATACCTACTATCTCTACCCCTTCCAGATGGCGGGCGTGATTCTGCTCATCGCCATGATCGGTGCGATCGTGCTCACGCTGCGCTCGCGCCCCGGCGTGCGTAAGCAGAAGATCGCCGACCAGCTTTCGCGCCGTCCCGAAGATTGCATGAAAATCGTGAAAGTAAAACCGGGGCAGGGGATCGCATAATATGGCGCAGACATTCTTCGGAACTATCGGTATTTTCCACTATCTTGTGCTCTCCAGCCTGTTGTTTACCATCGGCATCTGCGGGATATTCTTAAACCGCAAGAACATTATCACCATACTGATGTCCATCGAGCTTATCTTGCTGGCGGTAAATATCAATTTCGTGGCGTTCTCGGTGGCGCTTTCCGACCTTACGGGGCAGATTTTTGCGCTGTTCGTGCTTACGGTCGCCGCCGCCGAAGCCGCCATCGGCCTTGCCATTCTTGTGATTTACTTCCGTAACCGCGGCACCATCGCGGTGGAAGATGCGCATATGATGAAGGGCTAGCATGATCCAGCTTATCGTATTCCTCCCCCTGCTTGCCGCGCTCATCGTAGGATTGACCGTACGTTCCATCACGCCGAAGGTCGCGCAGGCGGTTACCTGCGGGGCGATGGTGTTGTCGGCCGTGCTCTCGGGTATCGTGTTTTTGGATTTCGCATCACTGGCAACCTCGCATTTAGGCTGGCGTGAGCTGGTAGGCGAGGGCGGCTTGGTAATGAAGGCCACCATTGCGCCATGGATTGTCTCCGGCGATTTTGCCGCGCATTGGACATTGCGGGTGGATGCGCTTACGGCGGTGATGCTGGTCGTTGTTACCTGGGTATCATCGGTGGTACATCTTTATTCCGTGGGCTATATGAGCCACGACGACCACCAGCCGCGCTTCATGGCCTATCTCTCCTTGTTTACTTTTTTCATGCTGATGCTGGTGACCAGCGACAATCTTGTGCAGTTATTCCTCGGCTGGGAAGGGGTGGGGCTGTGCTCGTACCTGCTCATCGGTTTCTGGTTTAAAAAGCCGGAAGCGAACGCAGCGGCGATCAAGGCGTTCCTTGTCAACCGTGTGGGTGACTTCGGGTTTGCGCTCGGGATTTTTGCGGTATTCGCCTTGTTCGGCAGCGTGCATTTCGATACGATCTTTGCCGCAGCGTCTGCGCATGCGAAAGATACGATGCATTTTCTCGGGCAAGATATACATGCTATGACCTTGATCTGCATCCTGCTGTTTATCGGCGCAATGGGTAAATCCGCGCAGTTCGGGTTGCATACATGGCTGCCGGATGCGATGGAAGGTCCCACTCCGGTATCGGCGCTCATCCATGCCGCAACCATGGTAACGGCTGGCGTATTCATGGTGGCGCGCTGCTCGCCATTGTTCGAGCAATCACCGCAAGCACTTGAAATAGTATGTCTAGTTGGTGCACTGACTGCCTTTTTTGCCGCGACGGTTGGTCTCGTGCAGAACGACATCAAGCGCGTGATCGCCTACTCCACGTGTTCGCAATTAGGGTACATGTTCTTCGCCTGCGGTGTGGGCGCTTACTCGGCGGCCATTTTCCACCTGATGACGCATGCATTCTTCAAAGCGCTTCTGTTCCTCGGGGCGGGGTCGGTGATCCACGGCGTGTCGGGTGAGCAGGATATGCGCAACATGGGTGGCCTGTGGAAACATATGCCTGTCACCTACGGGTATATGTGGATCGGGTCGCTGGCGCTGGCGGGTATTCCTGTGTTCGCGGGGTATTATTCCAAGGATATGATTTTAGAAGCGGCCTATGCCGCCAACGGCGTTGGGCGCGTAGCCTTCTGGTTCGGTATCGCGGCGGCGTTCATGACGGCGTTTTATTCATGGCGGCTGCTGTTCCTCACCTTCCATGGCGCGCCGCGCGCATCCAAAGAAGTCATGTCGCACGTGCATGAGTCGCCCGCGATTATGTTAAAGCCGCTGGCGCTGCTAGCGCTCGGCGCCGTGTTCTCGGGGATGATCGGGTACCATGTTCTCGGTATGGTATCGCCGGAGGGGGTGTTCTGGCAGGCTTCCATCGCATCGCATGAAGCACTCGAACATGCGCACCATGCTCCCGGCTGGGTCGCTACGTTGCCGCTGCTGCTCGCGCTTTCCGGCATCGGGCTGGCGTGGTACGCTTATATCGTCAACCCTATGTTCCCCAAAATCATGGCTAAAAGTTTTCCGTTCCTTTACCGCTTCTTCCTTAATAAATGGTACATTGACGAACTGTACGACAGGTTGTTCGTACGTCCTGCACGCAGGCTCGGGCATTTCCTGTGGAAATTCTGGGATGAGGCGATTATCGACGGGCTGGGGCCGAACGGCGCTGCGTTCCTTACACAGCTTTTCGCCACGCGCACCGCGCGGCTGCAAACCGGCTATGTCTATCATTACGCGTTCGCCATGCTGCTTGGCTTCTTAGCCATCCTCAGCTGGGTCGTAGTAGGGGGGATGTAGCATGTTGACCGCTCTTATCCTGCTGCCTCTGCTCGGCGCGCTCCTGATCCTGCTATGTACGCGCGGTGACACGCTGCAAGCCGCCAGCGAAGCGCGCTACATCGCGCTGTTTACTACGCTGGTGACCTTCTTCGCGTCGCTGCTGCTGTGGGTTGGATTCGATAACGCTTCGGCCGATTTCCAGTTCGTGGAGAAGCATAGCTGGTTTGCAGGGCTGAATATCGGCTATTATCTCGGCATCGACGGCATCTCGCTATTCATGGTGCTGCTCACCACCTTCCTCATGCCGATTTGTATTCTGTGCAGCTGGGAGTCCATCACCGAGCGCGTGCGCGGGTTCATGGTGTGCTTCCTCGTGCTGGAAGCGTTCGTCATCGGCGTGTTCGCGGCATTGGATGTCGTGATGTTCTATATTTTCTTCGAGGGCATGCTCATCCCGATGTACCTCATCATCGGCATTTGGGGCGGCAAGCAGCGTATCTACGCGGCCTATAAATTTTTCCTCTACACGCTCGCCGGTTCGGTGCTGTTTTTAGTCGCCATCGTTTACCTTTACCTTGCGTTCGGTACCACCGCCATGCCCGAGCTGATGAACGCCGCACCGAAGCTGACGCTTGGCGTGCAGCAATGGTTGTGGCTGGCGATGTTCGCGTCGTTCGCGGTAAAAGTTCCGATGTGGCCGGTGCATACCTGGTTGCCTGACGCGCACGTTCAGGCGCCCACCGCCGGGTCGGTGATCCTTGCGGGTATCCTGCTCAAAATGGGGGCATACGGCTTCCTGCGTTTCTCGCTGCCGATGTTGCCGGATGCGTCGCACTATTTCGCGCCGCTGATGTTCGGCTTAAGTATCATTGCGGTGATCTATACCTCGCTGGTAGCGCTTGCGCAGCAGGATATGAAAAAACTCATCGCCTATTCGTCGGTGGCGCATATGGGCTTCGTGACCATTGGGATTTTTGCTTTCAATATGCAAGGTATTGAAGGCGCTATCATGCAGATGATCAGCCATGGTCTGGTTTCAGGTGCGCTCTTCCTCTGCGTGGGCGTGGTTTATGACCGCTTGCATACCCGCGACATCAACCGCTATGGCGGCGTGGTGAATATCATGCCGCGCTATGCGCTGATCTTTATGTTCTTCACCATGGCTTCGGTCGGATTGCCTTCTACCTCCGGTTTCGTGGGCGAGTTTTTAATATTGCTGGGTGCATATCAGGCAAGCAGTTGGGTGGCGTTCCTCGCTACTACCGGCGTGGTGCTCGGCGCTGCGTATATGTTGTGGCTTTATCGCCGTGTCGTGTTCGGAGAACTGGTGCATGACGATGTGAAAACCATGCATGACGTGGGCGCACGCGAAATCACGATCTTCGTGCCCATCATCGTGCTCGCGCTGTGGATCGGCATCTATCCGAAACCTTATATCAGTGCGATGGATGCGTCGGTGACCAAGCTCATCGCGCAAACGGCGGGAGCGACGAAATGACCGGCAATATGATGGGCGATATCGGGTTTTCGACGCTGGCGGCGGTGATACCGGAGGTGTATCTCGGCGTGGTATCGATGCTGCTGCTGATGTACGGCGTGTACCGCATGAAATACGCAAACGGCTTCCTCACGGTGGCCGCGCTGGTGATTATCGGCTTTACGCTCCTGCTCGTGGCGTACGGCTATCAAGGCACGGTGGTGGTGTTCAACGGCATGTTTATCGCCGATCGCTTTACCGCCTTTGCCAAATGCGTCATTCTGCTTGCTGGCGCGATGGTAATGCTGCTGTCGTCCGGCTGGCTCACTGAAGGAAAAGGTAGACCATTTGAGTTCGTAGTGCTGATGCTGCTTTCGCTGCTCGGCATGATGCTGATGGTATCGGCGGGTAATTTGCTCTCGTTATATATGGCGCTCGAAATGTCGAGCCTTGGGCTATACGTACTTGCATCGTTCGAGCGCGATCATGCGAAATCGAGTGAGGCAGGGCTGAAATATTTCGTCCTCGGCGCGCTGGCGTCGGGCATGATGCTGTTTGGCATGTCGCTGGTCTATGGCTTCTCGGGAACCACCAGCTTCGATACGCTCGGCAAATTGTTTGCGCATGCGGAAGGTGGCGTCAGCAAAGGGCTGCTGGTGGGCATGGTGCTGATGGTAATCGGCTTCTGCTTCAAATTATCCGCTGTGCCGTTCCATATGTGGACGCCCGACGTCTATGAAGGCGCGCCCACGCCGGTGACCGCGTTTTTCGCCACTGCGCCAAAGGCCGCTGCGCTTGCGCTATTTACGCGCCTGATGTTGCAGCCGTTCGGCGATCTGCTCAGCCAGTGGCAGCCGGTTCTGATATGTATTTCCATCGGCTCCATGCTGCTGGGCGCGCTGGCGGCGATTCGCCAAACCAGCATCAAACGCCTGCTTGCCTATAGCTCTATCGGCCATGTCGGGTTCATGCTCATGGGGCTGGCGGCGGGTAATCAGGTGGGCGTGCAGGCGATGATGATCTACCTTGCCATCTATATTTTCATGAGTGCGGGCATGTTCGGGTGCGTGCTGCTGATGCAGCGCAAGGGTAAACCGGTCGAATCCATCGCATCCCTTGCCGGTTTGTCGCAGACACAGCCCACGCTGGCGATTGCTATTTCCATATTCATGTTTTCTATGGCGGGGATTCCGCCGCTGGCTGGATTTTTCGGTAAAATGTGGGTGATTCTGGCCGCGCTGCAAGGCGGGCTGGTGGTTCTTGCGGTCATAGGCGTTGCCGCCAGCGTGATCGGCTGCTATTACTACCTGAAAGTGGTGAAAACCATGTATTTCGACGAACCCGCGCAGCCTTTCGACACGGTCTCCCCGCTCTCGTTGCGGGCGGCTGTTTTTATCGGCGGTGCGGTAACCCTGCTGTTTTTCCTTGTGCCCACCCCGCTGGTGGCGCAGGCGAAGGCGGCGGCACAGGCATTGTTACCGTAATATGAGCGCTGAAAAAAAACTAAAACCCAACCTGCTCAACGACTATCACTTGTTGTCGTTCGACATCCTTGATTCCACGAACGAGGAGGCCAAGAGGCTGGCGAAAGCCGGAAGCGGCCACGGCGCAGTGATCTGGGCGAAGCGCCAAACGGGTGGCAAGGGTAGGCTCGGACGCAACTGGGTATCGCAGGAAGGCAACCTGTTCGTCACAATTCTACTCAAACCGGAAAAGCCGCTTGAGGAGTTAAGCCAGCTTTCGTTCGTGGCTGCGGTTGCCGTGGTGGAAGCGCTGTCGCCGCTGCTGCCCGAGGGGACGCGCATGCAATGCAAATGGCCGAATGATATTCTGCTCGACGATCGCAAGGTCGGCGGCATCCTGCTCGAATCGTTCCAGAACCCGGAGAAAAAAGAAGCGTGGGTGGCTGTCGGTATTGGCGTTAACGTCGAAAGCTTTCCGCCGCGCACGGAATTTCCTGCCACCTGCCTGAAAGACGCGGGCGTGGAGCTGGTTAGCGCGAAGATCATCCTTTCTCGCCTCATCCACCATTTCATCGAATCGTACAACCAGTGGAACCTCAAAGGCTTTGCGCCCATCCGCAAGCAATGGACGAAATCCGCATGGGGCATGAAAGCGCGCGTACGCGCCCGCCTACCGGATTCGGAGATCGAAGGCGTCGCTCAGGGTATCGACGAAAACGGTAGCCTGCTGCTCAAGCTCGCCAACGGCAAAACACATCAGGTGCATGCGGCGGACGTGTTCCCCGCCGAAACCGTGAGGGGCTAGCCATGCTGCTGGTCATCGACGCCGGGAATACGAATGTGGTATTCGCCGTGTTCAAAGACAACATGCTCGCCGGGCAATGGCGCATCTCCACCGATAGCCACCGTACCGCCGACGAATACGGCGTGTGGCTGATGCAGGTGATGGAGCGCGCGAACATCCTGCCCAAACAGATTACCGGCGCGATACTGGCGTCCGTTGTGCCGCAGGCGCTGTTCAATCTGCGCATGCTTGCGCGCCATTATTTCAACACGGAGCTGATGGTGGTCGGCGATCCGCGGATCAATTGCGGTATGCCGGTGAAGATCGACAATCCCGGCGAAGTCGGCGCCGACCGTCTGGTGAATTCGATGGCGGCGTGGAACATGTTCCGCGAAGCGCTGATCGTCGTCGATTTCGGCACGGCGACGACGTTCGACGTGGTCAGCGGCAAAGGCGAATATTTAGGCGGCGTGATCGCGCCCGGCGTCAACCTCTCGCTCGAAGCCCTGCACCGCGCGGCGGCGAAGCTGCCGAACGTCGGAATCCAGCGCCCGCCAAGGGTTATCGGCACGAATACGATTGACGCCATGCAGTCCGGCGTCTATTACGGCTATGCCGGGTTGGTGGAGATGATTACCTACCGCATCAAGGAGGAACACGCTTCTCCGATGAAAGTGATCGCCACCGGTGGACTGGCTTCCCTCTATGCCAAAGCCTGCCAATCCATTGAGCAGGTCGAGCCGGATCTCACGATCTACGGGCTGAGGGAAATTTACGAAATGAATAAATAACTGGTTTACACATCCCATGGCCTTCGACTTCACTAAATTCCACGACGAATTGCTGTTCGTGCCGCTCGGCGGCTCCAACGAAATCGGCATGAACCTGAACCTCTACACCATCGACGGCAAATGGCTGATGGTGGATTGCGGCATCGGGTTCGCGGGCGAATACCTGCCGGGCGTGGAAATCGTCGTGCCGGATATTTCATTTATCCTGCAACATAAGGAAAATCTGCTCGGGCTGGTGCTCACCCACGCGCATGAAGACCATCTCGGCGCGGTGCCGTATCTGTGGCGCGAGCTGGAATGCCCGATCTACGCGACACCGTTTACGGCCGCGTTCCTCAACCATAAGCTCACCGAAATGGGCCCCGGCAAAAAGCCGATCGTCAATGTGCTGAAATCCGGCGGCAAAACGACGCTCGGCCCCTTCGCTCTGGAACTGGTGGCGCTGACCCACTCGATTCCCGAAATGCAGGCGATAGCTATCACTACGTCCAAAGGCGTGGTCATGCATACCGGCGACTGGAAATTTGATCCTGAACCGCTGGTTGGCCCCGTGTCGGATTACGATACTCTGAAACGCTACGGCGACGGCGAAGTGCTGGCGATGGTCGGCGATTCCACCAACGTATTTGTGGAAGGTAATTCCGGCTCCGAAGCCGACGTGCGTAAAAATCTGGTGGAGCTGATAGAAACCTGCCCGCAGCGTGTGATCGTCACCACGTTTGCGTCCAACCTCGCGCGTGTGCTCACGCTTATCCACGCCGCTGCCGAAACGGGCAGGGTGGTGGCGCTCGCCGGACGTTCGCTGTGGCGCGTGACCGAAGCGGCGCGTGAAGCAGGCTACCTGCCGAAAAATGTGGAGTTCATCAAGGATTCCGACGTGATGAACCTGCCGCGCAAAGATGCGCTCATCATCTGCACCGGCTGTCAGGGGGAATCCCGCGCAGCGCTTACCCGCATCGCACGCGGCGACCATCCGAATATCCGCCTGACTCCGGGCGACACGGTGATTTTCTCCTCGCGCAAAATTCCCGGCAACGAAACCAAGATCAACTGGATTTACAACCGCCTCTGCGAAAAAGGCATCGAAGTGGTTGTTGACAAGCATGACCGCATCCACGTTTCCGGCCATCCGGCGCGTGAGGAATTGAAGCATATGTATTCCCTCGTGCGCCCGCTGATTGCTGTGCCCACGCACGGCGAGCCGCGCCACCTGCACGAACACGCGAAACTTGCGCGTTCGCTCGGCGTGCCCGAAACGGTGGAAGCCTATAACGGTGCGATCGTGTGGTTGGAAAAAGGCGAGGCGAGCGTGATCGGTAAAGTGGAAGCGGGTTATATCGCTATCGACGGCTTGTCGATGATTCCTGTGGACAGCCCCATCATCAAAACCCGCCGCAAACTGCGCGACGATGGCGCGGTATTTATCAGTGTGATTACGGACAAGGCCGGAGAACTGGTAGGCAAACCCATTCTCAGCACGCCCGGTATCATCGATGAAAAAGAAGATAGGGAACTGCTGGAAGATTGCGTGGATGAAATCGCCCGCGCTATCGAAACGCTGCGCGGCAAACCCAACGACGAACAAATTAAGGAAGCCGCGCGCAAGGCACTACGCGGTATTTTGAAGAACGAGCTGGATAAGAAGCCGGTGATCGAAGTGCACGTCGCACGGGTTTAGCGAGGCGTCCCTTTTTCATTTTCTGCGATGGCCTGCGCGACCAAACCCGGCACTTGTTCGGGCGGTGTAGAAGAGAGCACGACCAGATTCGGTATCTTTGCTTTTTGCGCGACTTCTATCAGCGCATGAACGAAACTGCCAGGCGGGGGAAGCGTATCGACGCCTTCGGGCATGAGCAGCACCACGATGTTCGCAATATTTTTCATCATGGCCAGCTTTTGAAGTTCAGCCTGGCTTTCCTCAGCTTTGAAAATGGTTGCGCCGCCTGCGAGCAGCGCGTTCTTATACGCACTGCGGCCATTGGCGTCGATCAGGTAGATGCGTTTATTAAGTAGCGGGAGTTTTGTCATATGCGAGCTATATTTTTATGGCTCTGCCCTGCTCATGGATGATGGAAGCAAGCTGGTCGGCGGCCTTGAAAGGTAGTGCGTCTATGTTGGGAATAAGTGTAATGCCAGCATTCTTCATAGCAAGCGATTCGGCTTCCGAAAATTTTTCCTTATACGCCGAATCAATAACCATAGTCGGGATACCTAATTTTTTGGCGGCTGCTGCCACGCGCATGGTGGGGTCCTGCTCAAACGAGCCTTCTAAAATTTTCATGGCAGGCATAAAAATGACGACCGCCGCCGGCGGTGTCATCGCATTAAGCAGTTCGATGGCTTCGTCTGCCTGCCCTTGCGGTAAGCCCCCGCTGTTATTAGCTGTTTCCGTGACGTTTGCGCCGCGCTCAGTAAGCGCCCGGGCGTAATAATCGCTGCCCATTCCCGAAGCCAGGAACAGCACGCGCTTGTCTTTAAGTGTTGGCTTAACGGCCGCAGCGTGGGAGCTTGCGGAGGTGATGATCTTGCCGTGGGACATGGGAATCGTTCCTATCGTGTTTTCTGTGAGGGATTATTGCGTTCTGCGGCGATTTTGTCTGCGTAGCCGCCTTTGGCCTGTTCCAACTGCTGGCCGGTGGCGACGCCCTGCGCGTAGGTGATGTTGGCGAGGTTGAGCATATCCTGCGTCGAGGGAATTCTCGCTTCGCGGCTTCTCACCACGCCGGTGACGGTTCCCGCCGTGGCGCCGATGGTGGAGAACAGCCCGCCGAGTGCGACCGCTCCGGCCAGCGCGCCGAACGGATTGCCCAGCGTCACCAGAAACCCGATGATGCCGCCCGTGACCGCGCCTACCGAGCCGCCTGCAAGTGCGCCTTTTATCCAGCCTTTTGCGCCTTCTTTCACGGATTCGAAAAATGAGGGTCTTTGCATGGTGTCGGTTGCCATAAAATGATTACCTTTTTACTTGAGTGTTTGCTTCTACGGGGCGGTAATGGGCGGGCTGCATGGCTGCGATCATGTTGAAGTCTTTTTCCATGGGCAGCACGTGAACGCCCGGTATTTCCCCGGGGAATGAGTCGATGTCGCGCGTCATGAAAAACGCGGGCGTGGTATCGTTGATCAGTTTTTCCCCGTGCGCGTTTTCCCCGCGCGCGTGCCTGATGAGGCCCATACCTAACTCGAAAGGATTGGCGTTGGTGAGTGCGATGGGCATACCGTCCTGCGTGACGACCGGCAGGTTTTCCTGCACCAACAGCCGGGTTTCCGGGCCGTGCTCTTTCAGGAACGCAATCGCGCCTTCGACGGTTTCCGCCGAGTGGCATTCGAACATGCCGCCGACTTTGGCGCTGCATTGCGCGGCAAGCGGGGCGTCGGCGACGATGAGGAGGAGGGGTTTTTTAGGCATGATCTACCTCGGTGGTGCTTTAATAGGTTGCGCGCCGCGCGGGAGGTTGCCCGGCGGAGTAATGTCTTCGTATTCGCGTACATGCTCGCGGTGCGGCGCCTGATTGCGGTAGCGTTGCAGTTCGTGTGCCTGCGACATGATCTCGGTATCGCGGTGGCTGGTTTCTGCACCTATCTGTCGCACCGCGCCCACAACGCCCGACAACGCGCCGCCGATGGCGAGGCTCGCCATGGCATGCTTGACTACGCCGCCCCAATTTACTCCGCCTGCGGCAGACATGACGCCCAGCGGATTGAACGCGGCAACTGCCGGGATCATGCTGGCGGCAAAGATGAGTCCACCGAACAGTAGGGCGTCGAACACGATGCCGCGCGGCAAATAATCGACAGCGGTTTTCACGAAGCCCTTTACCCCGGCGACGGCTTTTTCAAAAAGGGAAAGCGGTTTTTTCAGATCCACTACGGCGTCACCTCCGGCGACGAGGGCGTATTGACGCGGCGCTGTTCTTCGCGCTGCGCGTGGCTTATGACGGTGGTGGGGTTGCATTCCATATGGATAAATTGCGGCGAGCGTTCGGCTTGAGGAAGCGCCATGTCAGGCTGCGGCGTGGGTTCCTGCGCGGCTTGCTGGCGGGCGAGTGCATAGTCGCGTGCCTGCGCCTCGGCCATGTCCGCTGAAATTTCATTCTGGCGCTTGCGGACATCGCTTACGGCGCCGAGCACACCGCCCAATGCTACCGGCAGCAGCCCTAACCAACTGGAAAGCATGGCATGCGCAGCAGCGCCCACACCCATTGCAACACCCTGCTCAATCGTAGCGGCGGGGATGGTAATACCAAATACGGCACCCGCTAGCAGCATCGCACCAATTGCCCACATTGCACCCTTGCCGAAACCGCTGGCGGCAACCCGCAACGCACCTTGCCATACGCGAACCCCAGCGCGTGCAGCGCCGTCCTTGACCTTTTCATCAAGCGCATCGACCATGCTCAGGCGTGGCTTGCGATACGCCAGCGACTGTAGGTCTTTTAGCTCTTTAGCTCCGGTTTCCATGCTATTTCCGCGTTCATGCCACTATTTCCAGCCTAAAGTCTAGCATAAGGCAGGTGCCAGTAATATTAATATTTAATGACAGCTTAAAGGGGAATATGACAGTTTTATGTCAGCTATTGCGGGGTGGCGCGGGTATGATCGAAGCTGAGCAACGCTTTTTCCGCTGCGGCCAGTACGCGGTCACGGTGGAATGTCTGGGACTGCGGATACTCGATCGGGCTGCTAAAGCCAACGGCAGTAGCTACTTTGGGCGCCTCCGGGACGGTTATACCTGCGGATTTTATAGGTTCCGGTTCCACCGCCATCTGCGGCGAACGCCGTGTAAGCCCTCTGAACCATAAATCGGTCTTGTCGAATACCTTCCTGAATACATCGCGATTTACGCCGAAACTGGCGCCAAGAAGCCCAAGCGTCGTGACGGATGCTGCGAATATGCCAGCCTCCGATAACGGAGCAGCGCCGCCGCTAAGCGCCGAAAGCGCATGTTCAGCCGCGCCCGATATGCCTAATAGCGCGCCTGCCGCTGCGCCGATGAGCAGACCGATGCCTGCTACCTTGCCGAATATCCATTTACGTCCTTCCGGCGGGCAGTGTTCATCGCAATGGGTGCTGCGGTTTTCAAGGTTGGATTCGAGTTTCGCCGCTTCGATGACCGCCCTGTTATCCGCTACAGTCTTGGCATCCTGAGGCTTTCCTGCGACCAGCGCCTTTAATTCCCCGATTTCCTGCTTTATTTCCGCGAATTTACCGGCTTCAAACGCTTTCATCCGGTGCTCGGCCTTTTCATGTGCCGCCGCAACCGCACCGGTCACCTTGCCAACCTCACTGAACTCATGGGATCCGTAAAGCAACCCGCCTGCTGCGAAACCCCCGATGATAGCGGCAACACCGCCTGTGCCCAGCGCTACGCCGCCCACAGTGCCGATAACAGCCGCCGCGAGCGCGCCGACCGCCATGCCGAGCGCCGTGCCGATTACCAGGCCGCCAAGTTTGCCTTTTACGCCGCCCTTGTAGGACTCCCACCACGCATCGTGGTAGAAGGGGCCTTCATCCGTTTCCGGGCGGCCATCCCTTTGAGCGCGCTTGATTTCGAGTTGTTCTTCGGTATCCATTGTTTTACGCAAACAGAGTGGTATAGCTACATCTTAGCCTATTCAGCCGGCATAAAAAGTGAAAGTTTTGTGACAGCCAGCCCCCAACCGTAGAAAGATCAATATGATAGGAAAACTCAATCACGTAGCCATCGCCGTGCCCGATTTGGAGGCCGCCACAGCCGTTTACCGCGATACGCTGGGAGCCGATGTCTCCGCACCGCAACCCGTGCCGGAACATGGGGTTACCGTAGTATTTATCAACCTACCCAATACTAAAATCGAATTGCTGCATCCCCTGGGTGAGCATTCACCGATTGCGGCTTTTCTCGCGAAAAACACTTCAGGCGGTATCCACCATGTATGTTACGAAGTGACTGACATCATGGCCGCCCGCGACAAATTGGTGAAATCCGGCGCGCGCGTGCTCGGCGACGGCCAACCGAAAATCGGCGCGCATGGTAAGCCGGTGCTGTTTTTGCACCCGAAAGATTTCTGCGGCACGCTGGTGGAACTGGAGCAGGTGTAGCGCGTGTCGTGGTCGATGGCTGCTTTCACCTTGCTCAATGTGTGGTGCGTGTCGCTATTCCTGGTGCTGCCGTTTCGTAATGCTGCTGCGCCGCGCTGGAAAAAATTGCTGCTGATAAACACGCTGGTGAGCGTCATCATCACCGTGCTTATTGCCTTATTGCTAAAAAGCGGCATGATTCCGCTGAGAAATATGTAAAAGGAAAACGTCATGCGTTTGTCGAATTATGCACTCCCGCTGCTGAAAGAAAATCCCTCCGAGGCGCAGATCGCCTCACATCGCCTGATGCTGCGCGCGGGCATGGTGCGCCAGCTCGCCGCCGGGATTTACAACTGGCTGCCGCTGGGACTCCGCGTGCTGCGCAACATAGAAACTATCGTGCGCGAGGAAATGGACAAGTCCGGCGCGCTGGAAGTGCTGATGCCCACGCTGCAGCCCACCGAGCTGTGGAAAGAATCCGGTCGCTACGACGTGATGGGAAAAGAGCTGCTCAAATTCCCCGACCGTGCCGAGCGTGAGCTGCTCTACAGCCCCACTTGCGAAGAAGTCATCACCGACATCGTGCGTAACAACATCAAGAGTTACCGCGAGCTTCCGCGCAACCTCTACCAGATACAATGGAAATTCCGCGACGAAATCCGCCCGCGTTTCGGCGTGATGCGCGGCCGCGAATTTTTGATGAAGGATTGCTATTCGTTCGACATCGATTACGAAGGCGCGAAGAAACATTACAACCAGATGTACGACACCTATCTGCGCATTTTCGCGCGGATGGGGTTGACGGCGGTGCCCGTGCGCGCCGATTCGGGCGCTATCGGCGGCGATCTTTCCCACGAGTTTCAGGTGATCGCCGAAACCGGCGAAAGCGCCATCTATTACGACTCGCAGTTCGACGACATCCGCACCGGCAAACTCACACTCTCCACCGAGGAAATGCGCGGGTTGTACGCCGCTGCCGACGAGCAGCACAAGCCCGATAGCTGCCCGATTCCCAAAGATCGCCTGCGCGAGGCGCGCGGCATCGAAGTCGGCCATATTTTCTATCTCGGCAAAAAATATTCCGAAGTCCTCGGCGCAAAAGCAGTCAACGACAAAGGCGAAACCGTCACGCTGGAAATGGGCTGCTATGGCATCGGCGTCTCGCGCTTAGTCGGCGCGGTGATCGAAGCCAGCCACGACGAGGCGGGCATCATCTGGCCTGAGTCTGTGGCGCCGTTTAAAGTCGGCATCATCAATTTACGCAGTGGCGACGCGGCCTGCGACAAAATGTGCGAGTCCCTGTACGATACCCTGGGGGGGTATGGCATCGAAGCGCTCTACGACGACCGCGACGAACGCGCAGGCGTAAAATTCTCAGGCATGGATCTGATCGGCCTGCCGTGGCAAGCCGCTATCGGCCCCAAGAGCGCAGAAAAAGGCGTGGTGGAACTGAAGAACCGCAAGACAGGTGAGAAGCAGGAATTGCCGCTGGATGCAGTGATTGAGTTGTTGAGAAAATAAAATCGTCATCCCGGCGCAGGCCGGGATCCATGTCTTGCAATAGCGCATGGCGCTTGCGTGGATCCCGGCCTGCGCCGGGATGACAAAAACAGGGAGTGAAGATGTTATCTGCTTTTGAACGCATGGTCGCTTTCCGCTACCTCCGCGCGCGGCGCGAGGAGGGGCTGATTTCGGTCATCGCGCTGTTCTCGCTGGTGGGAATCGCGCTCGGCGTGGCGACGCTGATCGTGGTGCTGTCGGTGATGAACGGCGTGCGCGGCGAGCTGATCAAAAGCATCATCGGGCTGGAAGGCCATGTCACCGTTTATTCCAATACGCAGGGCATCGACGCGTATGACGACGCGATCGCACAAATCAAAACGCTGCCGCAGGTTCATACTGCCATTCCGAAGGTGGAAGGGCAGATCATGGTATCGTACAAAGGACGCGCGGTTGGTGCGATGGCGGTGGGTTTTCGCGCAGAGGATGTGTTGGTAAAACCGCTACTGGCAAGCAGCATCAATGCAGAAGGCATCGAAGGATTAAAACAAGGTGACGGCGTGGTGATTGGAAGCCGCATGGCGGAAAAGCTCGGAGTCAGCGTAGGTGACGACATTATGCTCATCTCACCCGAAGGCCGGGCTACCGTGGCTGGCCTGATGCCGCGCGTGAAGGCTTACCGCGTGGCGGGGATGTTTACTATTGGCATGTTCGCGTACGATAACGGCATGGTGTTCATGCCGTTTGAAGAAGCGCAGGCCTATTTCAAGATGAAGGAAAACGGCGGCGATAAGGTGAACGTCATCGAAGTGACCGGCAACTCGCCTGACGATGCGGGCGCAATCGCTGCGGACATTTCACGCATACTGGGGGGGGGTATCCGCGCCTATGACTGGAAATCGTCCAATAGCCACATTTTCCAAGCGGTGCTGGTGCAGCGTAACGTGATGTTCCTTATCCTCATGCTGATTATCGTTGTGGCGTCGTTTAATATTATTTCTAGTCTCATCATGCTCGTGCGTGAAAAGGGTAGGGACGTAGCAATATTACGTACTTTAGGTGCAACGCGCGGTTCCGTGATGCGGATATTCTTCGCCTGCGGTGCATCAATCGGCGTGGCGGGTACGTTTTTTGGCGTATTGCTCGGCCTATTAATAGCGTTTAATACCGAGAATATCCAACTTTGGCTTGAATCGATGATGGGGCATAAGCTGTTTGCTGATGAGCTGTATTTTCTTTCACACCTGCCGTCGAAAGTCGATGGTGCAGAAGTCATTTCGGTGGTGTTGATGTCGCTCGCGCTGTCGTTCCTTGCTACGATCTACCCTGCAAGACGTGCCGCTAAACTCGACCCCGCGGAGGCGCTGCGCTATGAGTAATTCTGCCCTCAGCCTTAAGCAGATCACTCGCACCTTTGTGCAGGGCGGCGAAACGCTGACTGTACTGAACGCACTGAACCTTGAACTCAAGCGCGGTGAAGTGGTGGCGCTGGTCGGTCCCAGCGGATCGGGGAAAACCACGTTGCTGCAAATCGCGGGATTGCTGGATTCTCCGACGTCGGGGAACGTGCTTATCAACGGCGAGGAGATGAGTGCTGCAAACGATGCCAAGCGCACGCAATTGCGCAGGCAGCAGATCGGGTTCGTGTACCAGTTTCATCATCTGCTGCCGGAATTCTCCGCGCTGGAAAACATCATGCTGCCGCAGATGATCGCAGGCGTTGCATCCAGCGAAGCTAAAACCAATGCGGAAAAACTGCTTGGCGAATTGGGGTTATCCGCACGCGCTACGCACCGTCCAGCCAAGATTTCTGGTGGCGAACAGCAGCGCGTGGCGATTGCGCGTGCACTGGCAAATGCACCTGCGGTGCTGCTGGCTGATGAACCAACAGGTAACCTTGATCCGCATACTGCCGAGCAGGTATTTTCCATGCTGGTGCGGTTGGCGAAGCAAAAACAGCTTGCTGCGCTGGTCGCTACACACAATATGGATCTGGCGAGACGCATGGATCGGATAGTAACCTTGCATGAAGGTGCATTGAGGTGACGAAGATGAGTCCCGGATTCATACATCTGCGTGTGCACAGCGCCTATTCACTTTTAGAAGGCGCGATTCTGCTTAAGGATCTGGTAAAGTGGTGCAAGGCGCAATCCATGCCTGCGATTGCCGTCACGGATACTGGAAATTTGTTCGGATCGCTTGAATTTTCATTGGCAGCTGCCGATAGCGGCATTCAGCCTATCATTGGTTGCCTGCTACCTATCGCGCCGGTACAGGTGCAGGATGTGCGGCAGATGAATACGCAGCCCGACCAGTTGCTTGCCATCGCCAGCAATGAGGCAGGTTGGAAAAACCTGCTGGCGCTGGTCAGTAAATCGTATCTTGCCCCCGCGTGTGAGCCTGGCCCGCTGCTTACGCTGGAAGATGTGCTCACACACGACGAAGGACTGATACTCCTCACTGCCGGTCGCTACGGTGCAATCGGTAAGAGCTTGTTTGCCATGCGCCCCGCTGTTGCGGAAGAATACCTGCTGAAGTTGAATGAACGCTTTAAAGGGCGTCTTTACATAGAACTCATGCGCCACGATTTGCCTGAGGAAAGGCAAATTGAACCGCAGCTTATCGAACTTGCCTGTAAGCACAACATTCCGTTGGTGGCGACCAACGATGCATTTTTTATCAAGGAAGAAACTTACGAGGCGCATGATGCATTTTTATGCATCGCCGACGGCACATATGTAGGAGAAGAAAACCGCCGCAGGCTTACGCCAGAGCACCGGCTCAAATCCGCTGATGCGATGATGGAGCTGTTCGCAGATATACCCGAAGCGCTCGCAAACAGCGTAAACATCGCGAAACGCTGCTCGTTTATGGTAGAAAGCCGTGCGCCGATCCTGCCTTCTTTCGTAAAGGAAGGCATGAGCGAAGCCGATGCCTTGCGTAGCCAGGCTGCGCAGGGGCTGGAAGAGCGGCTTACGCGCTATGTTTTTACAGAAGACATGAACGATGCGGAGAGACAAGTAAAGGCGCGGCCTTATCGCGAACGGCTGGATTTCGAGCTGGACGTTATCATTAAAATGAAATTTCCCGGTTACTTCCTGATCGTTTCTGATTTCATTCGCTGGAGCAAGGAAAATGGTATTCCCGTGGGGCCAGGACGAGGTTCAGGGGCGGGTTCGCTGGTTGCATGGTCGTTGCTGATTACCGATCTCGATCCGTTGCGCTATGGGTTGCTATTCGAACGTTTTCTGAATCCGCAACGTGTGTCGATGCCTGACTTCGACATCGATTTTTGTCAGGAGCGCCGCGAAGAGGTGATTCGTTATGTACAGCAACGCTATGGCAACGATCGCGTGGCGCAGATTATCACGTTCGGAAAATTGCAGGCGCGCGCGGTGCTGCGCGATGTGGGGCGCGTGCTGCAAATGCCTTACGGACAGGTGGATAAAATCTGTAAGCTGGTTCCGAACAATCCTGCTAACCCCCTGACACTGGCTGAGGCCATTGCCGCCGAACCGATGTTCAAATCAGCCATACGCGAGGATGAAACGGTGGAACGGCTGGTGGATGTCAGCCTGAAACTAGAAGGGTTGAATCGCCATGCCTCGACGCATGCGGCAGGCGTAGTGATCGGGGATCGCCCGTTGGCTGAACTCGTGCCCATGTACCGCGATCCGAAATCCGATATGCCGGTGGTGCAGTATTCGATGAAATATGCCGAGAGCGCGGGATTGGTGAAATTCGATTTTCTGGGCCTTAAAACGCTAACCGTATTATCACGCGGTGTGCAGTTGCTTGCTGCGCAGGGCATCGAAGTTGATCTTCTGGCGCTGCCGGAAGGAGACATAAAAACCTATGCTATGCTCAGCCGCGGCGAGACGGTGGGCGTATTCCAGCTTGAAAGCGCTGGGATGCGCGACACGCTGAAGAAACTCAAGCCCGACTGTCTTGAGGATATTATCGCGCTCGTATCGCTCTATCGTCCCGGCCCGATGGATAACATCCCTACCTACATTGCGCGCAAGCACGGCGATGAAAAACCGGAATACCTTCATCCGCTGCTGGAGCAGGTGCTGAAGGAAACCTTCGGCGTTATCATCTATCAGGAGCAGGTGATGCAGATCGCACAGCTGCTCGCCGGGTATTCGTTGGGTGAAGCAGATTTGCTGCGCCGTGCGATGGGAAAAAAGATTCGCGCGGAAATGGAAGCTCAGCGTGATATTTTTGTGAAGCGCTCGGTGGAACGTGGGGTCGATAAAAAGCAGGCGGCGAGTATTTTCGATCTCATCGCAAAGTTCGCGGAATACGGTTTCAATAAATCCCACGCTGCCGCCTATGCGGTGATCGCCTACCAGACGGCATGGATGAAGGCTAACTATCCGGTGGAGTTCATCGCCGCTTCCATGACGTATGATATGCACAATACCGACAAGCTCGGTATTTTCCGTGAGGAAGCGGCGCATTTTTCCATTGCCATGCTGCCGCCAGACATCAACCGCTCGGAGACGCTGTTTGCGGTGGAAGGGAAAGCGATACGCTACGCACTGGCGGCTATTCGCAACGTAGGCGCGCACGCCATGGAAGAAGTGGTGCGTGAACGGCAGAAAGGCGGTGCGTTTACGGATATTTTCGATTTTGTTTCGCGCATTCCGCATGAAGGGCTGAACAAACGCGCGCTGGAACATCTCATTAAGGCAGGCGCATTCGATACGCTGCATCCCAATCGCCGCCAACTTTTCGAGCAAATTGATATGATCATGGCGCATGGACAACTGGTGCAGCGCGATCGTGAAAGTCAGCAGGTGAGCTTGTTTGCTGCTGCAGGCGATGTGGCCGCGCACACGCCAAAACTTGCGGAATTCACTGATTGGTCGGCACTGGAAAAACTGGAACATGAATTTTCAGCGATCGGCTTTTACCTGTCGTCTCACCCGCTGGCGGGCTATCGTGCTGCGCTGGAAGCACTCGGCGTCCAGCAATCGTCCGCGCTTGCTGAGAAACTCGATACGCAATACCGTCCCGTGCGACTGGCAGGTATCGTCACCGGGCGCAAGTTCAAGGCATCGGAAAAGGGGCGTTTTGCGTTCGTGCAGCTTTCGGACATGGGCGGCGTGTTTGAAGTGTCGGTGTTCAACGAAACGCTGCTCACGCAATATCGCGACCATTTGGAAAACGGCAAAATTCTTATGATTCAGGCCGACGCGAAAATCGACGAATCTGGTATGCGCCTTATCGCGCAGGGCATATCGCTGTTCGACGATGTGTGGACGCAACACCAGAAGCAGCGCGGCGGCGGAAAATTGCGTATCGTAGTAAACCAGCCCGATGCACTGACATCCATACGCGGCCTTATCGGACAACCCGATGGGCGCGGTGGCGTGGCCGTCACGCTGTCTGCCCAGTTAGGCCGCGAGTCTGCTGATATTCAACTTCCCGGCAAGTATGATGTGTCGCCAGCGATTATTGATAAAATCCGAGTGGTTAAAGGTGTGGTGTCAGCGGAATAGCTAATTTTTGATAAACGTCTGATCTATCTCGCTTAACGGTTTGTTTGCTTTTCCATGTTACTGGTTAAACGTAGCTAACCGTAAATTATCAGGCGTTTTCCCTTCATGCTTCCTGTCATTGGTCTCGTCCTCATTTTCGTGCTTGTTTTCGGCGGATACATCCATTCCGGCGGCAAGATCGAAATCATCCTGCATGCGCTTCCGCACGAATTGACCATGATTTTCGGCGCGGCTATCGGCGCGCAGCTCGTGTCGAATAAGGGCAACGTGGTGAAGGCGATTCCGAAAGAAGTCATCAAGTCGTTCAAGGGGCCTAAATGGAAGAAGCAGGATTACCGTGATATTCTCTGCCTGATGTTTACGCTGTGCAAGCTGATGAAGTCGAAAGGACTTATCGCCGTTGAACAGCATGTGGAAAAGCCCGAGGAAAGCTCCATCTTCAGCCAGTATCCTAAAATCGTGCACGATCACTTCGCCATCGACATGATCTGCGATACGCTGCGTACCATGACGATGGGTATGGAAAACCCCATGCAGGTGGAAGAAGTCATCGACAAGCAAATTGAAAAACACCATCACGAAGCGTGCGCCGCAGGGCATGCCTTACAGAACATGGCTGACGGTTTACCTGCGATCGGGATCGTTGCAGCGGTACTTGGCGTAGTAAAAACGATGGCGAGCATTACCGAACCGCCCGCAGTCCTAGGTGGCATGATCGGTGGTGCATTGGTGGGAACGTTCCTCGGCGTATTCCTCGCGTATTGCATCGTAGGTCCGCTTGCTACGAAAAACCTCGCTACCCATAATGAAGAGCAGCAGTTCTATTTTATCATTCGCGATATTCTCGTCGTGCATTTAAAAGGTATGGCGCCGCAGGTGTCGGTGGAACTTGCGCGCGGGCAGGTGCCCAGCCACTACCAGCCGACCTTCCAGGAAATGGAAGAAGCCACCAGCGCGATCAAAATCGAAGCGTAGGCTTTTTAGAGTTCCTCCAGCGCGTCAGCTGCCAACCCCAATGCTGACAATAGCCCCTGCGCTTTATGCGTGATTTCCTTATGTTCGCCTTCAGGTGTTGAATCGGCAACAATACCGCCGCCAACCTGAAACTCAAACCGATTACCCTGCACGATCAACGTACGGATCACCACCGACAGTTCACAACTTCCGTCGCCGCCGAACCAGCCGAGTGCCCCACTATATACGCCGCGCGCCTGCTGTTCCAATTCACTGCATACATTCATCGCCTTGATTTTTGGTGCGCCGGTCATCGAGCCGGGGGGGAAGCAATTGGCAACGACATCCGCCGTGCTGCAATCGAGGCGCTTCATGCCTGTAATGGTGCTCGACATATGGTGCACGTTAGCATGTGACGTGACGGAGAACAGCTCTTCTGCTTTCACGCTTCCGGGAATGCAGCTGCGTGCGAGGTCGTTGCGCATAAGGTCGACAATCATCAGGTTTTCAGCACGGTCTTTTTCGCTTGCGGCCAGCGTGTCGCGTGCGGCTCGGTCTTTTGCGGCATCTGCAGATCGTGGCGCTGTGCCTTTGATGGGGCGTGCGCTGACATCGCCGTTTGCGCCAACGGATAAAAAACGCTCAGGGCTGGAAGATATAAGATGCGTATCACCCAGCCGCATATAAGCGCTGAATGAGGCTGGGCTACCCTTGCATAATTGACAAAACAGGGTGTAGGCACAAGGGGTGTCCGTGAAGCTGCCAAAGAATTTGCGCGTAAGGTTTGCCTGATACAATTCTCCTGCATGGATACGGTCTATAATATTCGCCGCTTTTTCGAGATACTGCGTGCGTGTCATGTTGGATGTAAGCGTAGAAACTGTTGGAACCGGAAAATGATGGTATACCCTTGTGGGGTATATAGCGTCAGAGGTGGATGACCAGCAGATGACTTGCTTTTGCATATGATCAAACTGGTAAATAGTACGAAAGCGCATGAGGCATGCGTGCGGCAGCGCAAACCAGCCCGGAGTGTCCTGGATAAGCGTTTCCAGGCTGTCTTTCAAACCATAACCAAGATAACCGAACCATGCAGCGTCAAAGTAGGCGCTATCTGAGGAAAGGCAGTTTCGCAGCAGGGAAAAATCTTCGCCTTCCACGCGTGTCTCGAGACCACAGGCAAGAAAGCTGTAGCGTCCTGAATAATCGGATTGCACGGCGGAGTAGAGCAGTACCCAATAAGGCTCATCCACATGCTGCGCTACTTG
The DNA here is from genome assembly GCA_964645205.1 of uncultured Rickettsiales bacterium. Taxonomy (GTDB): domain Bacteria; phylum Pseudomonadota; class Alphaproteobacteria; order Rickettsiales; family SXRF01; genus CAZYBO01. Next base: position 144,204 of record CAZYBO010000003.1, on the reverse strand, counting down.
GAGCGGTTCCATCCAGGGCAGGGGTTGCGCATGCATCATAAGCAGCTGTATAGTGATGCCAGTTTAATATTCATCGTATATCTCTATGGGACGACTGTCCGGTCTTTGCAATCGAATTATCGCGCTTTTTCGGCGTCCGAGCACCTCTTCACCTGCGGATATACCGGCGAAACTCACGACGGATGCACTTGAACGCGCCATGCAGGAGGCGCGCTTACTGCATAACATATATGCGGTGGATGTGCATGCGCTCGCGCCTGGCGAATTGCCCATACCGCGCCGTGCTGATGAGCAAGGGGAATTGTAATGGACTGAGACATCCCTCGGAAAATAGAGAATGCATCCTCTGCGCGTATAATGTATACTTTTATGCAACCTTTATAGGGGGCGGTAATGGTGCAAAGTTTATATGAGCGTATTGGCGGTGAGACAGCAGTTCAGGCTACCGTGGATAAAATGTACGAAAAAATTCTTGCAGATTCCGTGCTGGCGCCATTCTTCGCGCATACCGACATGACTCGCCAGCGTCTTAGTCAGGCTGCGTTCGTTACCTATGCATTCGGTGGCCCGAATCATTATACCGGGAAGGGGCTGCGCAATGCTCACAGAAAAGCGGTCGAAAATGGGTTGTCCAACAAGCATTTCGACCTTGTTGCCGGTCACTTGAAATCAGCGATGGAAGAGCTTGGCGTTAACGACGGACTGATCGCAGAAGCGCTGGCTATCGTCGGTGGAACCCGTGCAGACGTACTGAATCTGTAAGGCTATTGTTGCATCTTACGGCGAACTTTCACCGCCGTACCGCTGATGGTGATGAATGCGATGCCAAGCAGCATCAGCGCAACCGGCCATCCTAGCGTGTTGCGGAAATGCTGCTCGGTAAAGTAACAGATATAGCCTAGGATGGCTGCAGTGCTGACAACCAAAAGCGCGCCTGAGCGAACCTGCGTGCTGACATAAACAAGATTGGCGACCGCCACCGCGAGGAACAGCAGCTCGACTATCGTATGCTGCACCAAATCGAATAGCCCGAGGTAAAATGCGACCGCTCCGAAAAAATACCCCAGCGACGATAGTGAGGCATGCGGGGTACGCAATATCCTATGAGAAAGCGCCATCATGGATATGCCTATGCCGATGCCTACGATGTTATCTTTTGCATCCAGCATATCGAGCAAAGTAATTACAAAACTATAACCGAAAAACAGTAGGGCAAACAGTAGCAGCGTAATCCTGAATTTTTGAAACGCTATCGCCTGTTGCAATCCCATGACCGCCGTTACGAACAGTACGGCGTAGCGCCAGTCGCTGCCATGATGGAACAGTTCGTCAATCAGCACGAACCAGCCGCTTGTCTGCATAACGATCGAAATTAGCAGCGCTGGCATGATGGCGCGCGAAAAACGTCCGTTCTGCAGGGATACCGCCGCCCATATATAAAGTACGAGGCCTACACCGAGCGTGACGATGATACGCATCGCGCTGTTCATTTCCTGCCAGAACATGCCGATATATGCCGAAAGCCCAGCGAACATAAGGATGCCGCCCAGCCATGCGAATACGCGGCTTAGCGCATCGCCTTTTTTTTCAGGAGGGGTGCTTGGATTGGCGTGCAGGGACTGGGACAATTCCTCGAGCGTAACGCCGTATTCGGCCATCATGCCGATAATACGCGCAATGATCTGCGGTTTCTCATTACTCACGGAATGACCCAGCCTATGAGTTTGACATTATTGTAGTAGTAATAGCGCCTGCCATCGTCGGGTGAGATATTGACGAGGTTTCCACCTTTTGCGAGTACGGCGGCGTTACGGCCGGAGGAACCATAAAACAAGCCCCCCATGAGCCCGCGACCGTTATATTCGCCACCGGTGCGGAACGTATAGCCATCGGGCGAAATGCTGCCGGGTTCAAGATTGAGCGCTTCCACTTCCGGCACGGATAGTGCTGTGATCCGATTGCGTTCATCGACGGGTAGCGGTGGGTTATTGTAGGGCTGCTTGGGGACATCGGGAGGCAGTGTCAGCGGGATTTCACGCAGAGCACCGCTTGCTGCGATATAACGATACATTTTCGGCATGTTGCCTTCGTGGTGATAAACGCCGCGATAGGCGAAGCTGGCGCGATTTCCCTGAATGGAAAAGCTGAAGCCGTTGATATTGTCCCCGTTATAGTTGGTCAGGTAAATCACGTCATATTGGGGCGCGGCGACCAAAAGTTTCGGAATCCACGTGGCCAGCGCAAAGAATACCACCAGCAGCAGCGGCAAACCTGCGCCGATAGCGAGGGCGGCATTTTTTTTCAACCAGGTCATCGATACTCTCTCTATCCCTATCGGGTTGCTGCGGGGCGGGCAACAACGGAATCCGGAGCAAGTTTTCCAGCCATTGCTTTCTGCGCGCCTGACGATTTTTCGCAGAAACCTTCGGCGATGGCAATGGCAACGTTATCGAGCGTTACCAATATGTCAGCAGGCAATTCAAAACTTTTCTTAAGTTTTCTGACCTGCAAGGCGAGCGCTGCGATACCCGCATCCCTGCCGCTTGACTTGAAAATGGGCAAATGCTGCCCTACGCCGGTAATGTCGCACAAATCTTTTTCTTTCGACACGTACCCTGCGATTACCGATGTATTGAAACCGCGTTGCTCAAGCTCGGTCTTAAAGCCGTCGATGGTGAGTTCTTGAAACGCTTGCTTACCCGGCAGTAAGGATATTTCCACCGCGCCCTTGCGATTGCGTTCCTGCACGCCGACATTCACATCGATAGCCGATAATGCGCCGCCTCCGGGCACGTAAACGCGGAAAACGATTTCCGAACCATGCGGTACGCCGCGCTTGACGACCAGCAGCTTATCGGAGCGATGGAGCGTTTCGGTTGGAATGATGGTAACAGACATAGCGATCTCCCTGCGGATAAGGATTACGCGGGTATTCTATTGACAAATATTAACCATTACAAGCAGTAAAAAGCTACTCCACATTCTCTTTTTCATGCTTCAGCAGGAATAATTTGATGTCTATTCCCCCTGCAAAGCCAGTCAATCCGCCGCCAGCGCCCACTACGCGGTGGCAGGGAATGACGATCGGAAGCGGGTTGCGGCCATTGGCCATGCCGCAGGCGCGGGCTTTGTTGGCGTCCCCGAGGCGGCGCGCCTGCTCGCCGTAAGAGATGGTGCGTGCGTAGGGTATTTTCGCCAGTTCACGCCATGTCTTTATCTGGAAAACGGTGCCGCGAACGTCCAGAGGCAGCTCAAATTTTTTACGCTTCCCAGAAAAATATTCCGTGATCTGCGACTCCGCCTGTTGCAGCATTTTATGCGAATCGTCTTGCTCCAGCGTGCCGTTGACGGTAAGGCGCGTGCGCCTTCCGCCGTGGAACAGTACAGCGCAAAGTCCGCGATCGGAGGCAATCAGCCGCAGGGATCCTACCGGTGACGCCATCGTTTTGTAATAGAGACTTCTCGGTTTCATCATCCCGTTCCCATCAACGATTGAATCATCGCTACAATAATTTATTATACGCGCTTATGTACAACATTCTTTTTGTCTGCACAGGAAATATTTGTCGCTCACCTACCGCCGAGGGGGTGTTACGCCACCGCCTTGCTCTGCATGGTCTGGAAGATAAGGTGCAGGTCGATTCTGCCGGTACGCACGCGTATCATGTAGGAGAAGCGCCGGATATGCGTTCTGTGGCGGCAGCAAAGAAACGCGGCATCCTGATCGGCGACTTGCGTGCACGAAAAATTGCGCCCGCGGATTTCCACCGCTTCCAGCTGATATTGGGGTTGGATGCGGAGCATGTGCGGCTGCTGCGGCTTATGTCCCCGTCTTCTTCAATATCGACGGTCGATTTATTCCTGAATTATGTACACGGTAAAATGCAGGATGTGCCCGATCCATATTACGGCGACGAGCGGGGTTTTGAGCATGTGCTTGATCTTGCGGAAGCAGGTGCCGACGCGATGATCACAAAATTGAAAATACACAGCATTGGAGTTTAAGATGTTTCACCCTGCTATCCTATTGACCGCCGCCGAAGCCCGCGCTGCCGATGCCGCTGCGATCGCAAGCGGTATCTCATCGTCAACGTTGATGGAAAATGCAGGGCGCGCTGTGGCTGATTTTATCGTGCGGCAATTTACGCCGCGGCCGTGTCTGGCTGTCTGCGGTGCAGGGAATAACGGCGGCGACGGAATTATCGTGGCGCGGCTTTTGAAGGAGCGTGGCTGGGATGCGGTGGCTGTGTCGCTTGCCGATTTTACGCCCGATCACCTCAAGGACAGGCAACTGGTGATCGACGCGCTGTTCGGCACCGGCCTAAACCGCGAGATTGACGGGCGTGCGTTGCAGGCCATTGGCCATATCAATGCGCATGGCGCGCCTGTGGTGGCGATCGATATCGCAAGCGGCATCAACGCCGACGATGGCCGCATTATGGGCGCGGTCGTACGCGCCACGCATACGGTGACTTTCGTGCGGCCAAAACTCGGGCAGGCGCTGCTGCCCGGCAAGATTGCCACCGGCGCGCTGCATGTCGCCGATATTGGCATAAGCGGTCATGGCATCCCGACGCGCCATTGCCTTAATATGCCGGTGTTGTGGCAACACAGCTTTCCTATCATCGAAGCAGCCGCGCATAAATACACGCGCGGCCATGCTATCGTCGTAGGCGGCGGCATTGCAAGCACAGGCGCGGCGAGGCTTGCGGCAAATGCGGCGTTGCGCACAGGTGCGGGGCTGGTGAGCGTTGCCTGCACGCGTGAATCGCTCCCGGTCTATGCTTCGTCGCTTACGGCGGTGATGACTAAGCAGGTGGATACTATCCGCGAACTACAAACGTTGCTGGAAGATGAACGCGTGACGGCGGTGCTGATCGGCTGCGGCAGCGGCGTAAGCGAAGCTACGCGTGAACAGGTGTTGCAAGTGCTTTCGCATAAAAAACCTTGCGTGCTCGATGCGGACGCGCTGACCGCATTTAAGCATAGCCCGAAAAGTTTGTTTGCGGCGCTAAACGACCGCACGGTGCTTACGCCGCACGAAGGCGAATTCGCGCGTCTATTCGCCTGCGAAGGCAGCAAACCTGAGCGTGCACGTGCGGCGGCGGAGCAAAGCGGCGCGGTGGTCATACTCAAGGGCAACGATACGGTTATCGCTGCGCCCGACGGTCGCGTGGCGGTTAATCTCGGCGCGCCCGCATGGTTGGCAACTGCAGGAACCGGCGATGTGCTGGCAGGTATCGTCACCGGCTTGCTCGCTCAGGGGATGCCTGCATTCGATGCTGCCTGCGCCGCCGCGTGGCTGCATGGCCGCGCTGCGCTGCACGCCGGGGTAGGAATGATTGCCGAAGATTTGCCGCGTGCGATCCAGCCTGCTCTGAAAGAGCTGTATCAGCCACCCGCTTGAGGGCGGTTAAATGCCGCGCAGAATTTCGTTGATGCCTGTCTTCGCACGGGTTTTTTCATCCACGCGCTTGACGATGACAGCGCAATAGAGGCCGGGCGCGTTCGATGTTTTGCCGGGCAGGTTGCCGGGCACGACGACCGAATAGGCGGGTACGCGGCCATAAGTGACGGTGCCGCTGTCGCGGTCTACGATCTTGGTGGACGCGCCGAGATAGACGCCCATCGAAATGACCGCGCCTTCTTCCACGATTACGCCTTCGGCTACTTCACTGCGCGCACCGATGAAGCAATTATCCTCGATGATGACGGGGTTAGCCTGCAACGGCTCGAGCACGCCGCCGATGCCGACACCGCCGGAAATATGGCAGTGTTTGCCGATCTGCGCGCAGCTTCCTACCGTCGACCATGTGTCGATCATCGTGCCTTCGCCGACATAGGCGCCGACATTGACAAAACTCGGCATCAGCACTACGTCGCGCCCAATGTGCGCAGAACGGCGAACGACAGCGCCGGGCACGGCACGGAAACCTGCCTGCCTGAATTGCTCCTCGTTCCACCCGGCGAATTTGGAAGGAACCTTATCGTATGCGGTGAGTCCTGCGTTTTTCATGACTTCCATCGCGCCGAGGCGGAATGACAGCAATACCGCTTTCTTTACCCATTGGTTGGTCACCCATTCGATACCCTGTTTTTCCGCTACGCGCAGCGTGCCGCTATCCAGTTGCGCAAGGGTTTTTTCAACGGCATTACGCACTTCGCCTGTGGTGGCCGCGCTGATATTTTGGCGGTCTTCCCATGCGGCTTCGATAATGGATTGCATATGGCGGTGTTCCTTACTGGTTGGCGGCGAGCACTTTACCCGCGAGGTAAAGCGAACCGCAGATGCAGACTATGGCCGGAGTTTTGCCATGCCCGGCAATGGTTTGCAATGCTTTTTCTATCGTTGGAAACGCTTCTGCCTGCAGGCCGACGCTGCCTGCGGCCATGCATATCTGCTCCGGCGGCTGGCTCTGCGATTCTTCGGGGATAGCGACTGCATAGAGCATGTCTACGTGCGGCATAAGTGGCCTGAGATAGCCTGCCGTATCCTTATTGCGTGACATGCCGCAGATGAGATAGCACGGCTTGCCTTGCTCTTTGATCCATTGCGCCAACACGTCGCCGCCAGCCGGATTGTGCCCGCCGTCTAACCACAACTCCATGCCTGAAGGAAGCATTGAAGCGTAAGCTCCGCTAGCAAGGCGCTGGAGGCGTGCAGGCCATACCGCGCTGGCAATGCCCTGAGTGATATGCGCGTCGCTAAGGGAAAATTGTGGAAGCATGTCGCAACAGGCAATGGCGGCAGCGGAATTGTCGAGTTGGTGGAAACCGGCAAGTGCGGGGGAAAAGGCAAGCGTGCGCGTGCTGGAATGATAAACAGTCTGTCCACTTTTTTGGCTCCACTCCCATTCCCTGCCGAAACGATAGAGAGGAGCGCCGAGTTTTTGCGCTGCTGCAGCAATTACCTGTGCGGCTTCCTCCTCTTGCTTCCCTACTACGCATGCCGTGGCTTTACGGAGAATACCCGCTTTTTCGCCTGCGATAGCGCTGAGCGTATGACCTAGATATTCGCAATGATCGAAAGAGATGGGGGTGATGGCTGTCAGCACAGGGGTGTCGATAACGTTGGTGGCATCAAGCCTGCCGCCGAGACCGGTTTCCAGCAATAATATATCGGCTTTCTGCTCAGCAAAAGCCAAGAATGCTGCTGCGGTGGTTGCCTCGAAAAACGTGGCGGGTTGCTGCGTCAGAATCGTGGCCATATGCCGCAGGATTGGCTCCAGCCTTTTATCCTCGATGGGAACTCCGTTGAGAAGGATGCGCTCACGGAAATGCACCAGATGAGGCGAGGTATAGCGGTGTACGCGCAGGCCGGCTGCAGTGAAGATTGCGTGCAGGTTCGCCAGCAGTGAGCCTTTGCCGTTTGTGCCCGCCACGTGGATAACTGGCGGAAGGCGCTTGTGCGGTGAGCCGAGCATGATCAGAAGCCGCATCATGCGGTCAAGCGAAAGGTCGATGCCTGCGAGCGCCGGGTGGTGCAGACGGTTCAGGAAATGTTCGACAGCGTCAGCCATTCATAAGACTTTCCAGCAATTGCCTGTGTGAGGCTACATCGTGGACACGCAGATAATTCACGCTACTTTCGATCAATTGCGTCGAAACCTCCAGTGTGGCGGCGTCACGGCTTTCCCTATCCGGTGAAAGGAATGATTTTCGGGAATGCCCGACCAGCAACGGAACGCCCAATGCGTTGAACCCGGAAGCGTTGTTGATGATGTCCCATGATTGCGGCGCGGTTTTCCCGAAACCGACGCCGGGATCGAAGATGAAGCGTTTACGCGAAATGCCTTCCTGCTCCAGCTCGCGCAGGCGTGTAACGGCAAAGCCGGTGAGCAACTCCACAATATCGCAATCTTCCGGCAGTACCATGGCTTTGTCAGCAGGCACCCCGAGCGAATGCATCACTACCAGCATGCAATCGTATGGCAATACCGCATCGATCATGGTGCGTGAGGAAAAACCAGATACGTCGTTAATCCAGTCCACACCGAGATCAAGCGCTTTTCGCGCGTTCTCACCGTTCCTTGTATCAATGCTGTACTGTATACCCGTATGGGGTATATGCTTAAGTTGTTTTAGCAATGGAGAAAGACGCTCCCATTCTTCTTCTACAGAGATTGGAATGGCACCCGGGCGAGTAGACTCCGCGCCAATGTCGATCACGCTTGCGCCTTCTTCAGCGAACCGTTCGATGGCTTTTAAGGCTGCGTTGGTATCTGCATAGCTCCCCCCGTCGGAAAACGAATCCGGGGTTAGGTTCAGTATCGCGACTAGCTTTGTATCAATGACCATAGAGCCTGATTCCTGTTTCTGCGAGAGTCGCGCCGCAGCGGTAAGATTTTGCCTGCGCTATGTCCTGTGCCCGCATGCCGTGATACTCGCCCGCGCACGGATAACGCCAGTTTGGTGCAAGCTCAACTAGCGGCAACAATGCGAAATCACGGTTGAGCAATTCGCGGTGGGGGATATTCAACTGCGATGTGCTATATTCCAGCCCTTCAATGGCGAGAATATCGATGTCAATCTCACGCGGCGACCAGACCCCTGCGGCTTTCCGCCCCAGCAGGCGCTCGACACTTTTTAATTCTGCAAGCAGCGCTTCAGGCGAAAGCATGGATTCGCCGGAGATGGCCATGTTGAGGAAGGTGCTGTCCCAATGCGTCGGCGCGTCGGAAGGCAGCAACGCTTTCGATTCGTAGATGGAGGATTCGCGCAACCCGCTTATAAATCCCGATAGTCGCGCAACGGCCTCGCGCAGGTACGTCATGCGCTCGCCTTTATTGCTGCCCAGACCCAAGATTATCATTGTCTATCGCCTAAAAAACGCTAATGAACAGAGTATATGGCGCATATCATACTCAATGACAGGCTGGTGCAAGCGGAAAACGCCAGCATTTCCATCCATGACCGCGGTTTTCGCTTTGGCGACGGTGTGTTTGAGACGATAGCCGTGCATGGCGGCGTTCCCTACCGCTTTGAATGGCATATGGAGCGGTTGAAATCGGGTCTGGAAGCCATACGTATCCAGTTTGACTGGAGAAACCTCCACGATCAGTGCAGAACCTTGCTGGTTGCCGATGGAATGGAAGAAGGTCTTCTGCGTATTCAGGTGACACGGGGCATCGGCAGTCGGGGGTATATGCCTGACTCTACCCATCCTGAGGCCGGGGCAAGCTGCGTGATAGAAACTGCGACCATGCCGGTCATTTCTAAAGAACCTGTGGCGCTTTGGCTCTCAAGCCTGCGCAAAATATCGCCGGATGCACTGCCCGTGCGATATAAACTCTGCCAGGGGCTTAACTCTACGCTGGCGAGGCTAGAAGCTGCCGACCATCATTGCGCCGACGCGCTGTTATTGAATATGCACGAGCATATATGTGAAACCAGCTCCGGAAACCTGTTCTGGCGCAAAGAGGGGCAGTTTTTTACACCACAACTCTCCTGCGGTGTGCTGGAAGGCTCGACACGGGCGGCTATTATGGCACTTTTTCCCGGCGAGGTGACGGAGGTTGTGGCAGGGGTTGACGCGCTGGCGGGGGCTGACACCGTATTCGTTACCAATGTGGTATATAAAGCCTTGCCGGTTGGTCGTCTTATGCCCACTGGACTTGGCTGGGATTCCGTCAGGGGAACCAGTGAGATGGAAGCGCGGCTACGACAGGATATTGCCGATTATACGCGGGCGCATAAGGGCGAATGGTAAGGTTATTGTGTTAGGCCGGGATGGATGCTAACTTTCCGGCGTCGTAATCATTCTTCAGGAGATAGTCTATGCGTAGGGTGTTGCCGGTTATGCTGCTTGTATTCGTCGTGGTGGGTATCGGCGGCTATTGCATCACGTGGTTCGCGCAGGCTGCGCAGGCCAAGCGCAATGTCGAACAGCTCCTGACGTTGGTTAATGCGAAGCAACCTTATCTGACTTATGAATCGCTGGAGACGTCAGGCTTTCCGTTCGATATTTATCTCACTATTACAAAGCCGCATTTTACCGGCCGCATCGATACGCTGTTGCAGGAACTGGCCGCCGGTTCTACAGACGCTGAGCTGAAGCAGTCATTCGCGAAACTGCCGGAAATCCATCAGGATATTCTTGCGGACGGCTCGATCACGCTCGGCATCAGCCCGCTTTCCGACCGCTATGTATTGCAGATGCACGGTAACTGGCTGACCACCAGCACGCTTGCCGGGCAAAAAACGACGATGGTGAGCGAATCACCTGCTGACAATGTTTGCCATTTGCAGATGGCACGCGGTTCATTGTTTACCTTGCTGTGGGACGTTGATTTCTCGAGGCGCGAACCGCAACAGCTTGCGCGTGATTTCCGTATGTTCGATTGCATCATACCGGAGGTGACAATTACCGACGCCAGCAGCAAAGCTGTGCTCGCAAGCCGCGGCGCAAGCCGATTTTATATTACCAGCACCCCCGATGGCGGGCAGGAAAATATACGCCTGTATCTTAAATCTGCGGATACGGAAATCACCCCTGCGGGTGATGCCATGGTGGAGTCTTATGCCTCCATTATTAGGGCGTTTGATCCTTATGCCTATATCCCGAAATATTCCAGCTTCGGAAAACAGAGTGTCGAACTGGACATGACGTTCGCCGGCTCATTTCCTGCGCAGGGCGGAGTGCCGTTTAGCGGCAACATGGAATTTCGCATCGACAAGTTCGATATGTCGAGCAACATGCATAAGAGCAACGCCAGCTTCCTGATTTCCAACCGCGTCGATAACGGCCAGCGTTTCGCTAAGCTCGCGCTTAATTCGGTTTCCACAGTGACGGAATTGTATGACAATTATCTGGAGGGCATGATCGCCAGCCTCGTGCGCTCCGCCTACGATGAAGCGGGAAAAGCGCAGGTATCACCCTATAAATCGGTGATGGAGCGCTATACGCAAGATGAAATGGTGGCGATCGTGCAACCTGCGATTCCTAAGTTCCAGCCGCTGGGCAAAATGGTGCAAAGCGCGGATGCTAGTTATCAGGGCGATGAGCATTTTACCAACGGCGAATTCAATCTTGCCGGGATTGAGGTTTCCGCCACGCCCTATGGCATTACCGGTAAAGGCACCGCGAAAACTATGCCTGGGCAGATGTTTCCCACCGCTAACATTGTGCTGGTATGCGCGAACTGCGCGGTGATGATGGACGACATCGCTTCCTATGCCGCGCGTATCCAGAACGTGATGGCGTATTTCGCACCGGAAGGGCAGGGAGCGCCGAATGTAAAAATCGCAGAAGCGGTCAAACGCTTCATGACCGCACTTGCCGCCAAAGATGCCGACGGCACGACGTTTACCTACGCTATTTCAAGCAGCCCCGCGATGGGCGTCGAGATCAGCGGAAAGAACATGCAGGCCATACAGTCGCTGTATAACGAGTATATACTGCCTGCGATGCGGGAATAATTGGAGGGATGGGGCGCTAAAACACCGCGCCGTATTCAACGCCGATATAAGGCGTGGCGGAAAGCCCTTCGCCTTTACGAAAACCTGCCTTGAGGCCGATGCTAGTGGTGTCGCTGACAGGGATGCCGGTAACCGCTGCGCCAAACTGCCACGCGCGGTAAGCATCGCTGCCTTGCCATACTACTTCGGGGCCTGCGTAGATTTTTCCGTCTACTCGCGCGAGCAAGCGCGCGCGGTTCCAGAAGCCGTTGTCACTGAAGGCGTTGTAGCTGGTGATTACGTTGCCGCGCAGGGTTTCGGTGAAGTTATGCTCCGCTTCGGCGCTAATACGTAGGCTGGTTTCGCTGCCATTTGCATCGTTAGCCGGGTCGTTCGGAGAAAGGTCGGTATTGCGCCATGCAGGGCCTGCTGATAGCCCCCACCAACCTTGCGCATTGCTCGCGCTGTAGCCTATGGAGGTGTCCACGCCTATGGAGGATGCCTCGATGTCGGTGGCGTTTTTATCGTAGCGGTAGGTCAGGCCGTCGATGAATGCCCGCCATACGAACCCATTGCCGAGTTGCGAGCCGGGGAGAGGGGCGATAAGCCCGAGTTGCCCGTAATTGTTATGCTGGCCGCCAGCTTCTGCACCCGCGATGAACATCCAGTCTTCCGCGCATGCAGGTGCGGCAGACAAGGCAAGGCACAAAACCATGGGGACTAGCGGCAGGCGGGACAGGTGCATCGGAAATACTTTATGCGAGAGATTCTTCCAGCTCGCAGTTATAGAACGAAGCCCCGCCGGTATCCACTTTATTTTTTGCTTCCGCTTTGTTTTCGTTTGCGATGCGGGCGGTGAAATTCTTCCAGCCCTTGTCAGTAAAGATGCGTGCTTCCAACGATGCGTTGCCGGTAAGCGGCGCATACAGCATGATCTGCGCGTGCGGCTGCTTTGCATTCATATATATGACGCCCGGGAGCGGCGCACCGGTTGGGCGGTTCGTGCTGGTATAGAGCATAGAGTGCGAAGCTGCGCGTTGCGTATCGGCAAACGGGCGACGGATACGCTTCCACAGGGACAGCAGATATTCCATCATAGTGGGCGTGCGATCGGTAATGGCATGCAGGCGCCACTCATGATCGGTGCCGTAGAGGAACGTTTCCAGACGGTAACAAGATTTTTCCGCTCCTTCCCATAGGAAACGTGCGCCGATACGGTTGCCGTTGTTGGTGACGGCGCAGGTTTCGCATGTGAACGGCAGTGTGCCATCGGGCAGCCAGAGTGTGCCGGTGATGCGCTCGCCGATCGCTACCGATGCGGGTTTGGAAAGGTAAAGGCAGAGACCGGTGGCAGAAATGTCTCGTACAGTAGCGTGGTGTTCGAGGCCTTTGCTGTCGGTGAAAGCGGCGACCAGCAGCATGTGAAAACGGTAGTCTTCGCGGCGGTAGCTGGCGCGGGCGAGGGCAAAGCGGATGGCAAGCGCTGCAAAGAATACGCTGTAAGCCGTCCACATCAGATTGCTGGTAAGCGCGATGCCGTCCAGTGAGCTTGTGCCCTGTGAAAAGCGCCACAGGCCTACGCATGCCGCTATCAGCGACAAGCCTATGATAAGGGCTTGCGGCATAAGGAAGCGCCAGTAATCCGGCACAGTGGAAATATGCTTGCTGGTGACAATGAAGCGCAGGTTTTTCTTGAAATATCCTATGCACGCCCATGCCCATGCCGCGAAGCTGGTCATGTTATATTGTTCGCTGTACCACGCACGGCCATACCCGCGTGAGGTTTCGCTGAAGGTGAGCATACTGATGACCATAAATGGTAGGAAATACGACAGGAAGTCCTTGCCATCTGCGGAGATCGGAAGCATTCCGGTCAATAAAACGATGGGCGGGCACATGTAGAACACCAGTTTCTGCCAACCAGTGAAATAGGTGGCAATCGACGCGAAATACAGGATGCGCTGCATGAGCGTGAGGCCGCTGCCAAGCAACACGTTTTCACGGCGCCATATCTGCATCGCGCCTTGACCCCAGCGCATGCGCTGCTTGAAAAACACGTTGATTTGTGCGGCGGCGATGCCGAAAGCCAGCGGTTCGTCGTGATAGACGGAGCTATAGCCCGCCTTATGCAGCACGATGGACGTATGCAGGTCTTCGGCGACGGTGCCGACGGCAAAACCGCCGACGGCTTCCAGTGCGCTGCGGCGCATGATTGCGCAGCTTCCGCAGAAGAACGCAGCGTTCCAGGCATCCTTGCCGCGCTGGATTACGCGGAAAAACAGCGATTGTTCCGTCCACATGCGCCCGGTATTGCGGTCGAGGCGATGTTGGTAGGAATCGAGGTTGTAGAATTCCTGCGGCGTCTGCACGAAGGCGACCAGCGGGTCTGAAAAATAACCGAGCGTGCGGGTGAGAAAGGTCTGTTTAGGCGCGTGATCAGCATCAAAAAACGCGATGAATTCACCAGTGGTTTTCGCGAGCGCATGGTTGAGGTTTCCCGCTTTCGCATGCGCATTGCCCGTCCGTGTGATGTAGCCACAGCCAAGCTCGGCGGCGAGTTGCTTTATTTCGGCACGGCGGCCATCGTCGAGAATCCATGTGGTATGCGGGTAATCCATCGCCAATGCCGCAAGCGCAGTTCTGCGAACGGTGGCTACCGACTCGTTGATGGTGGGGATAAATACATCCACGCTGCGGCCTTGCATGGGCGCGCGCGGGGTGCGGATGCTCAGGCGAAAAATCGTCAGGTAATGAATAGCCATCATCATGAGGCCGAAACATTCCGCTGCGAAGAGGATCGTTGAAAAGATCAGAGCCTGACCGTTAAACGTGCCAGCACGCCACAGGATATAGTGTAGGGTAATCGCGCAGCACAACAGCACCAGCGCGCCGCGCCGCAATCCTAGCGTTTCGTACGCCGGACGCTGCCACGTGCCTAACTTGCTGACACCAATACTGTTTTTTCGGTTAACCATCAGTTTTTGAGCTTTTTAATTCGGGACGCATGACATAGCACAAAAAAAAGCAATGGTTAAGCGTTATTTACTATTAATTTTCCCGATTTATTAGGCTGCCCGGGGAAAAATGATCGGACAATAGCCGATGTCGCTGCAGGCGCAGCCAGACAGCAGTAAACTAGCCAATGCCAGCACGATAAAGCGTTTCATAGGCGGTTCTCCTGAGGTTGAAGCGATTCTGCATAGCCTGTACCGCGTAATTAATCAATCATTAAGGCAAAAGCTTTATCGTATATAGATTCATAGTTTATGCGAGACGTACCCTCTGTGAAACGCTCCGGTTTTACCCTGCTTGAACTGTCTATCGTCCTCATCATTATTGCAATGGTTACGGGCATGGGGTTGTTTGCCGGGATGGGGGCGATCGAAGCTGCAAAAAAAACGCAGACCGAAAATAAAATGGCTGCCATCCAGACGGCTTTGATGGAGTACCGCAACCGCTATAACCGCGTGCCATGTCCGGGTGATTTCCTGCTCCCGCAATCCGATGTGAGTTATGGATTGGAAGCAGCTAACGCAGGTGTTTGTACAGGCGGTACGCCTGCAGCGAATTTTTCATCAGCGCCAATGGTGGAGGGCAATGTGCCGGTACGCACGCTTGGGCTTCCCAACGAATATATGTATGACGGCTGGGGCAGGCAGTTTGCCTATTGGGTAGATACGGAGGCAACCGCCGTCGATGCGTTCATCACGATCAAGACGAATGAATCCTGCAGGGCTATCGTGTGGGACGCCGCCGGCTATTATCGGACAGGGAATGTGGCGGGCGAATCCACGCCGGGAGGAATCTACGCTTTAATCAGCTATGGCAAAAATGGGCATGGCGGCTATACGGCTAACGGTTCCATCATCAACGCTGGATCCACCAACGCACATGAGCAGGTCAATTGCCATTGTAACGCAAGCGCAGTGAAGGCGGTGATGAACAGTGTCCTAATCCAAAAAGACCCGACTGAGAATTCCGCGTCGGCTACCGACAGCTTCGACGATATTATACGTTTTGCCACGCGCTGGCAGATGCAGAATGCGAATGACTACGCCGTGCCGCCGGTCGAGTTGCAACTCGCGCTTGGCCATGCCGGATATGTAGCTGCTACGGGCGTTCCCATGTACAGGAAATCATGCGGACGCTGGATAACGCGTACAACGCCGGTGACCGTGCCTTATGGCACGATAGCAAGCGTTGCCTTTACAGCGGATAACAGATACCTGTTCGCCTATTCGGACGCATCGCCCTATTGCCAGCTGTTTCGGATTACCGGCGCTACGCTTACCTATATCGGTGATCCGATGCTGCCTGCAAGCAGTTGTCCTACCTATGCGGCCGGAAATCTTACGGCGCTTTCCGATAATGGATATCTTGCGGTAACCAGTACCGTTGCGCCATATATCCGACTGGCAAAACATTCCGGCAATAATTTTCTCACCTTGCCACTGACCAGTTTGAACCCCGCCCTGACGGCAAGACCCGAGATCGTTGCATGGTCGCGTAATGCGGATTATTTGTTCCTGTCGGATCGTTCGACCTATTCGACACTCTATGTACGTATGAGCGATACGAGCTACATAGATATTACTCTTCTGCCCGCTAGCATTAAGAGGGTGCCCCCAACACTGCTTGCTCCAGGCGATACACGTTCAGCCGCATTTTCCCCTGATGGAAAATACCTCGCAATTGCAGGAACTTTTCCCGATGTCACCGTATGGCGCCATGATGGGCATGATATTTTTACACAGGCGGCCAGCTTCGCTATCGGCCTGTCCGGTACTCCTGATGTGCTTACGTTTTCGCAGGACAGCGTGTATATGGCCGTCGCGGGTGGCGCTACCGCCAATATTGGTGACAATGTGCTGCTGTATAAAATCGATACGCCGGACGTATTCACACCCGTTACGTTGAACGGAAGTTACGCAGGCGGTGCAAAAACTCCGGTCGCTATAGGGTTTACACCAGACACAACCAGACTGATCGTCGCCACTAATGATGCGAATGGTGTCGTGAATTTTTTGGAGCGCATATCCCCGCTGGTTTTCACGCCTGAAGCGGGTCTTACGACGGTTATTGCTAAACCGGTGCGAACTTTGGCTGTCTATCACTGATTTTAAAACTACGCGATGCGCTTTTCGCCGGTTACTTCCGGCGGCAGTTTAAAGCGCGTGTTCTCCTGCGTGCCGCTTAAGGTGGAAACCGTGGTGGGGCGCAGCTTGCCGATGGCGTCGATCACGCTTTGCACCAGATGCTCCGGCGCGGATGCGCCTGCGGTGATACCCACCGATTTTATCGTATCGAACCATGCCGGGTTCAGCCCGCGTGCGTCATCGATCAGGTGTGCGCTAATGCCCGCTTCGGCGGCGAGGTCGCGCAGACGGTTGGAATTCGAGCTGTTGGCGGAACCAATCACCAGCACCAGCTCCACCTGCGCGGCGAGGTCGCGCACGGCGTTCTGGCGGTTCTGTGTGGCGTAGCAGATGTCGCGTAGCTCAGGGCCTGCGATGGTGGGGAAACGGGTTTTTAGCGCGGCGATGATGCTGCGTGTATCATCCACCGAAAGGGTGGTTTGCGTGACATAGGCGAGCCGCTCTGGGTCGCGCACACTAAGCGTCGCCACATCGCTTTCATGCTGCACCAGCAATACGCCGCCTTTGACGCGCCCGCTCGTGCCTTCCACTTCCGGATGCCCTTCATGGCCGATGAGGATGATCTCGCGGCCTTCGGTCTCGTAACGCTGCGCTTCGCGGTGAACCTTGGTTACCAGCGGACATGTGGCGTCAATTACCGGCAGTTGGCGCAGCCGCGCTTCGTCTTCCACTTTTTCGGAAATGCCGTGCGCGGAAAACACGGTGATGGCGCGGTCAGGAATTTCCGCGATGTCGCCTACGAACACCACGCCCTTGGCGCGCAAATCGTTCACTACCCATTTATTATGCACGATCTCGTGGCGCACATAAACCGGCGCGCCGTACAGCGCGAGCGCGCGCTCCACGATTTCGATGGCGCGATCCACGCCTGCGCAGAATCCGCGTGGCTCTGCAAGGACGATGGTGAGCGGGGTTGTTTGTTGTTGGTTATTGGTCATTGGTTAGTAATAATTGTCATTCCTGCGCAGGCAGGAATCTTATGGTTCAGCAAACCGTGACATGGAAAGATAGGATTCCTGCCTGCGCAGGAATGACAATGAAAAAAATTAGCCATTATTCATCCATTTTTCCGATTGCATTTCCATCAGGCGCGATACGGTGCGGGCGAATTCAAACGCGCCGTCGCCCTCGCTGTAAATCTCCTGCACGGGGCAGGCGGCGGTGGTAAGCAATTTTACACGGTGTTCGTAGAGCGCGTCAATAAGCGTGACGAAGCGTTTAGCCTCGTTGCGCTTTTCCGGGGGGAGTTTGGGGATCCGCGTGAGGACGATGGTGTCGAAACGCTGTGCCACCGCGAGGTAATCGGCCGCGCCCAGCGGAATTTCGCACAGCTCGCGGAAGGAAAACAATCCCACCGACTGGTCGCACACGCGCACGCGCAATGGGCGTCCCTGCACCATGAGCGTTTCTTCTTTCGGTGTGACGTCGGCGCACAAATGCGACAGCGCGTCGGCGATGAAATGTTCGGCTTCCGTTCCCAGCGGCCACATATAGGCTTTGCGCAGCGAACGCATCTGCGTCATGCGGTAATCGCGCGGGCTTGATAGCGGCATTACCTGCATGCGCTGCTCGACGAGCGCGATGAATTTGGCGAAACGCTCGCGCTGCACGCCGCCGGTGTAAAGCGAGGCGGGTGGGTGGTTCGAGGTGCTGACGACGGTGACGCCGGTTTCAAAGAGTGCAGAGAACAGGCGGAACAGCAAGGTGGCGTCGGCGACGTCGGTGGCCTGTAGTTCGTCGAAGCAGAGCAGGGAGGTTTCGTGCGCGATGGCGCGCGCGAGCGTGGCTACCGGGTCGCCCGCGCCGTCTTTGCGGATCTGGTGGATGCGCGCGTGGACTTCCTGCATGAAGGCGTGAAAATGCACTCGGCGTTTTTTCGCAACCGGCGCATGGGTGAAAAACAGATCCATGAGCATCGACTTCCCGCGACCGACATTGCCCCAGATATAGAGGCTGGACGGAGCCGTAGCTGCCGCTTTGCGTGGGCGCAGCAGGCGCATGATGCCGCGCGGTTTCGGCGCTTCGCCAAGGCTCGCGTCGAGCGCTTCGAGCGCGGAAAGCACCGTGCGCTGGGCGAGATCGTCGCTGATCGCGCCGGTATGCACTAGCGTGTCGTAGCGTGCATGGAGGGTGGAGGATGCGTTCATACGCTTGCTTTTTAGCGCTGTTCCTTTAAATCTGAAACAGAAAACATGCAGGAAACTCCTTAAAATGCCGCTAATCGTCGCGCACGACCTCGAAACGCTGCAAAAATCGCTGGTGGATCTGGCCATGGGCGGCAAAACCGTCGTGCTGGTGCCCACCATGGGCGCGCTGCATGACGGGCATATCTCACTGGTGGAACAGGCGAAAACCCATGCAGACTGTGTCATGGCCACCATATTCGTCAATCCCACCCAGTTCGGGAAGGACGAGGATTTTGACAAATACCCCCGCACGCTGGAGGCCGACAGCAAAAAACTCGACCGCGCGGGCGTGAGCGTGCTTTACGCGCCGTCGGCGGAGGATATGTACCCGCAGGGCTTTTCCACCAGCGTATCGGCGGGCGCGCTGGGAACCATCCTGTGCGGCGCGTTCAGGCCGGGGCATTTCGACGGCGTGGCTACGGTGGTGACCAAGCTGTTTTTGCGCACCCTGCCGCATGTGGCGATTTTCGGGGAGAAGGATTACCAGCAGCTTTGCGTGCTCCGCCGCGTGGCGAGTGACCTCGACCTGCCCGTGGAGATTATCGGTGCGCCTACACTGCGTGAGGCGGACGGGCTGGCCATGTCGTCGCGCAATGCCTACCTAACGCCGGAAGAACGCAGCATCGCGTCGAAGCTATACAGCGTGCTCAACCAGACCGCGCACCGTATCCAGAGCGGTATTGCAGTAGCTGAAGCGATTGCCGACGGCATGGTGCTGTTGTCCAATCACGGGTTCCGCGTGGATTACCTTGCGCTGCGCGACGCTGATACGCTGGATGCCATGAACGAATACCGTGCACCTGCGCGTTTGCTGGCTGCGGCATGGCTGGGGAAAACGCGGTTGATTGATAATATTGCGATGTAAGGATGGTTATGAACGAACAACAGGTGATTCAGGAATTCAAGGATGCGGGCGCGATGCTTTCGGGGCATTTCGTGCTGTCGTCGGGTTTGCATAGCGCCACCTATTTACAATGCGCGCGCGTGCTGATGGATGCGAAGCGCGGCGAGCGGTTGTGCAAGGCGCTGGCGGAGAAATTACGCGCGAAGGGGCTGGTGTTCGATGTCGTCGTCGCACCCGCGATGGGCGGTGTGGTGGTGGGGTATGAGATGGGCAGGCAGCTTGGTGTGGACGCGATGTTCTGCGAGCGCGTGGATGGGAAATTCGTGCTGCGCCGTGGATTTTCATTGGAAAAAGGCCAGCGCGTGCTGATTACCGAAGACGTGGTGACCACCGGCAAATCCTCGATGGAAGCGGTGGCCTGCGTGCACGAATGGGGCGCGGAGGCGGTGGCGGTATCGAGCCTCATTGACCGGCGCGGTAGTAACGATACGAGCCTTACATTGCCGCTGGTGTCGCTGGTGGCGCTCGATATTCCGACTTACACGGAAGATACATTGCCCGACGCACTAAAGGCGATTCCCGCCATAAAGCCGGGCAGCCGGTTCCTAGGCCAGAAAGCGTCATGAGCAAATCCGTTCTCATCACTGGCGGCGCGCGGCGCGTGGGGGCGGCGCTGGCGCTGCATTTCGCGCAGCACGGCTGGAGTGTGGCGCTGCATTATAACCGCTCGCAGGCCCAAGCGGAAACGCTGCGCGAGGCGCTTTCGGCGCTGGGCGTAGCGTGCAAACTGTTTCGCCACGATCTTGCAGATACAAAAGGGATTCCTTCGCTGATGCGCCGCGTGCAGGAAGAAATGCCGCATGTGTGCGCGCTAGTGAACAACGCCTCGATCTTTGAGCGCGCGCCGTTTATGGATACCGATGAAGCGCTGTTCGACCGCCAGTTCGCGGTGAATTTCAAAGCGCCGTTTTTCCTTACGCAGGCCTACGCGAAAACCTTCGGCAAAGGCGCGGTGGTGAATATCTTGGATACCGACATCGTACAGACGCAGCCGAGCCATTTCGCCTACCTGCTGTCGAAAAAAGTCCTCGCCGAATTCACGCGCATGGCCGCCCGCGAGCTGGGCGCGAATATACGGGTGAATGGGGTGTGTCCGGGGATTTTGCTGCCGTCGAACGAGCTGGACGTACCGTACATGAAAAAACTGGAAACGGAATTACCGCTAAAATTACTGGCTACGCCCGATCAGGTGGCGGAAGCAGCACGATTTTTATGTGAGAATAATGCCGTTACCGGCCAACTGCTGTTCGTCGATGGAGGGCAGCAATTGCTGTAAAAAATCATGTTCATCATCCGCATCAAAGAACTGAAAGCCGACATCGAACTCGGTGTATACGACTGGGAAAAAGGCGTGAAACGCCCAGTGATGCTTAATATCGACATGGAGGTCGATTGCCCGGATGCCGCCACCAGCGACATGCTGGAGGATGCGGTGGATTACGCGGTGATAGAGCAGCGTATTCTGGAAAAATTATCCGGCGCGTCCTACCAGCTCATCGAAAAACTGGTGGCCGATGTGGGGCAACTTATACTGGAGCAGGATGAGCGCATCGTGAACGTCATCGTCGAAGCGGAAAAATCTGGTGCGTTGCAATCGGCGCGGTGCGTGGCGGTGGTCGGGAGTTTCAGCCGCTGATTTTCATGTCATCCTGAGAGGCAGCGAAGGATCTTTCTTCGTTGCAAGGGGATCCTTCACTTCGTTCAGGATGACAAGTATTTAGAATGACGTCACCGCATTCGCATAGATGCGCAGCTTATCTTCCTTGCCCCACCAGTAAATATCGGAACACGGCGCGGCCTGTGCGATCAGCGTCGCTTGTAGTAAATCGCTCTCGAAATATTTGGAAATGCCGATGGACACGATCTGGTCGGCCTTGAAACGCGCGGCTTCCTTTGCGCCAAGGCCGTAGCGCGATTCGTCGCGGCAGATGAGTTGTACTTGCGGAAACCCGTTCGCATCTAGCCACGTGCGCGTGCGGTCGAAATCCATCTGCGGACGGGCGGTAACAACAACAAGGTCGGGATGATCGGCTACCGGAAGATTGTTCAGCGGTGGCATGGTGTCTCGGAAGGCAAGCACCGACTGGATACGCGTTTCCGGACGGTAGGTTTTGCGGTTGATGTCGTCGAGCAAAATGCCGTCGAGATCGGTGCCATAGCATTCGATGAAATCGCCGGGTGCACAGCGCCCGTTTTTCTCCGCGAGTATGCGGCGGCTTTGCGGCGTGACGTCCTTGCGATCCCACTGCGCGTGCATGTAGTTGGACGTGGAATAGCCGTAATCCGGGCGCAGGCTGGTGGTTTGTTCGTCGTAATAGAGGCAGAAGGAGGAGGGCGTCGCACCTGCGTTCTGCACAAATTCCATGCAACGGCGCATGGTGTGGCCGAGGCCGATGATGTCATCCACCACCAGCACTTTCTTGCCCTTCAGCTCTACCGGCGAAAGCAGATACGGCGCGGGATCGGTGCGGTTGCATTGCAGAAACGCTACGGGCACATCGATGGATTGCGAGAGCATCGCCGCAGGCACGACGCCTGAACGCGCGATGCCAAGAATCAGGTCGAACTTCGCTTCACGCAGTGCGTGCTCATGCGATTTGATGAGTTGGAATGCTTTTTCATAGGTGACATGCTGCATCCGCCCCGCCGTGGGTATGCGTTGGGTTTTTGCAGAGTCGGTCATGAAGGCCTCTTTTTTCAATTGTCATTCCGGCGCAGGCCGGAATCCACGCCTGATGCATTGAAACGCAGATCCCGGCCTTCGCCGGGATGACGGGAACCTAAGCGGTAGTGCCGCTAAGGTTTACCGTCACTTCGGAGCAATCGCCATGACGATCTGGCGGCCTTCGATGCGGGGGGCGAGTTCGATCTTGGCGTGATCTTTGATCATTTCCTGCATACGCTCCAGCACTTTCATGCCCAGCTCCGTATGATCCATTTCGCGGCCACGGAAACGCAGGGTGATGCGCACCTTGTCGCCTTCTTCTAGGAAGCCGATGATATTGCGCGTCTTAATCTCTAAATCGTGCTTGTCGATGGTCGGGCGCAGCTTGATCTCCTTGATCTGGATGACCTTCTGCTTTTTGCGCGCCTCGTGCGCCTTTTTTTGAATTTCGTACTTATATTTGCCGTAATCGAGAATCTTGCACACAGGCGGGCTGGCGGCGGGAGAAATCTCCACTAGGTCTAGCCCTGCCTGCTCTGCAAGTCGCAATCCTTCTGTTACGGAAACCACACCTAACATGTTGCCGTTCTGGTCAACGAGGCGGATCGAGGGGGAAAGTATCTCGCGATTGATGCGCGGTTCATCTGCTTTGCTCATAAACGAGCGGTCTCCACACGGGTCAAAAGTCTCTCCTGAAAAAGTTTATAACAAGGTTATTCTAGCCCACAAAAATTAAAAAAAACTTGCAGCCAGTCATCCTTCATGGCCGAAAACCCTTGGGAAATCAAGTATCAAAGTAAGAAACGCAGGCTGAGTGCCTGAATAGTCACGAAAATGTCACAAAACAACGGTTGGAGCATGGTATTAATAATAGTAAATATGATTAATAAAGTGGATTTTTTAATGAGGTGCGTATGCGTTACGATGAGATGATCAGACTTGAAAGGCTGATAATAAAAGCTGATAAGCCTGACGCCAGCTTCAGCAGGGCGGATTACAGCTTTACCGTGGAATTACCCAAATCGTACACGAAACTAGATACGGCACTGGAACAATTGCTGTTTGCCCAGGCGCGTAAAACGCTTGTCGATAGAGGGTTCCAGCCCACTTTTCAGGAAGCATCCGGTAATATCACCCGCGTCCACTTCAAAAATGCGGCGGGGTGCGATCCGGCAGAGTTTGCAAAACTGCTTGAGGATGCGGCGTTTCAGGTTTCTCAGGATCAGCATGTGATAGCGGTGCGGGAAGATCGTTATAAAAGCGCCTCTACCGCCCCCGAGCTCAAAACCCCTCTCGCGCCGACGGAAAAACCTGCGGAAATCAGTTACGAGCAGGGCGTGAAGGTGGGCAAGCTGCGGGTGGGTATCAGTCGCGATACGGGCTCGCAGCAAAAGGCGGGCTACCACCTGTTTATCAACTACGATGCTAACGGTATGGATGCCAAGATTGCGTCACATGCGGAAGCGATTGCGCTTATCAACGTGATACGGCCGTTGCTCGTCAAGCGCAACTATACGCAAGCCAAGTTTGACGATCGGCTCGTCAACACTCAGATGGAGGTGAAATTCATCAGCCCGCCGAAGGATGAAACGGATTTCGTGCGAGCGGTGAATACGGCTATCCAGAATTATGCCAAGGAGCGTAGCCTTGCCATTACGGCTACGACCACCAATGTGACCGATAGCAAGAAATCTCATGCCGAACAGCAGAGGCCGCCTAAAGCCGTCAGGGAGTACGAGCTGCGCCATAGCTTCAGCAGCATCGCCTATACGGATCGCACGGGCAAAGCCGCATTGACGAGTATGAATTATGACAAATCCAACGGCGCGCTTACCGTGATGAAACGCCATGCGGATATTGAAAGCGATATGAGGATTGATCGTGTCCTGAGCGAGCAGGGGATCGACCTTTTACCGATAGTGCAGCCCAAAGACGGTCAGGCGGGTGAATTCCGTGTCCAATATCAGAGAATCGATGTGAACCCCGACGCGCTTGCCCATGTGGTCGGCAAGCTGGAGGAAGTTGGGTTGCTGCATCAGGGTACGAGTGTGGAGTTGGCCGGAATGCTTACCCAGCGCAAGGCTGTACGATTAGTGTGAGTTCAACGCGATCTTCTTTTTTTCTTGTCATCCCGGCGAAGGCCGGGATCCATGTCTCAAGCTATCGAGGTCTTTACGCGTGGATGCCAGCCTGCGCTGGCATGACAAGGGATAGGAAATAAACTACAGCGGCATAGCCGTTTCTTTGGCCAACTCCGCCAGCGCCTGGTCGAAACCCATGCTTTCCTGCTGCTCAGAACCTAAGCGGCGGATGGAGACGCTGCGGGTTTCCGCTTCCTTGCCGCCGACTACGAACATGATGGGTATTTTGTGCAGGGAGTGGTCGCGCACCTTGTAGTTGATCTTGTTCGACGAGGTGTCGAGCACGGCGCGGATGCCCGCTTTGCGTAAGGTTTCATAGACTTCTTTCGCGTACCCGTCGGCGGCTTCGGTGATGGTGGCGACGACCACATGCACCGGCGCAAGCCACAGCGGAAACTTGCCGGAATATTGCTCGATCAAGATGCCGATGAAACGCTCCAGCGACCCTAAAATCGCGCGGTGGAGCATCACGGGGCGGTGCTTCGCGCCGTCGGCGGCGACATAGTTTGCGTCTAAGCGTTCCGGCAATACGAAATCGACCTGCAGCGTGCCGCACTGCCAGTCGCGGCCAATCGCGTCGCGCAGCACGAACTCTAATTTTGGGCCATAGAACGCGCCTTCGCCGGGGTTGAGCGTGAAGTCCAGCCCGGCGGCTTTGACGGCGTCTTTGAGCGCGCCTTCGGCCTTGTCCCATGTTTCGTCGGAGCCTGCGCGTTTTTCGGGGCGGTCGGAGAATTTCACCTGAATTTCGGTGAAGCCGAACGCCTTATAGACGTCTTTCAGCAAATCGCAGAACGCTACGGTTTCCGAGGTGATCTGGTCTTCGGTGCAGAAAATATGCGCGTCGTCCTGCACGAAGCCGCGGATGCGCATGATGCCGTGCAAACTGCCCGAAGGTTCGTTGCGGTGGCAACTGCCGAATTCGGCCATGCGTAGTGGCAGATCGCGGTAGGATTTCAAACCCTGCTTGAAAATCTGGATGTGGCAGGGGCAGTTCATGGGCTTTACGCAGAGGGTACGCTCTTCGTCGGACTGCGACACGAACATGTTCTCGCGGAATTTCTCCCAGTGGCCGGAGGCTTCCCAGAGGCTGCGATCCACCAGCGTCGGCGTTTTGACTTCGATGTAGTCTTTCGCGTGGATTTTGCGGCGGATGAATTCCTCGATGGTGCGGTAGAGCGTCCAGCCCTTATCGTGCCAGAAAATCATGCCTGGCGTGTGTTCTTCGATGTGGAACAAATCGAGTTCCTTGCCCAGTTTGCGGTGGTCGCGCTTGTCGGCTTCTTCGAGGAGAGTGAGATAGTTTTTCAGGTCTTTTTCGCTCGCCCATGCGGTGCCGTAGATGCGCTGGAGCATTTCGTTCTTGGAATCGCCGCGCCAGTATGCGCCTGCGACTTTCATCAGCTTGAACGCGGTGCCTACTTTTGCGGTAGACGGCGCGTGCGGGCCGCGGCAGAGATCGATGAAATTGCCCTGACGGTAGAGCGAAATATCCTGATCGGCGGGAATGGCGGAGATGGTTTCCGCCTTGTAATGCTCGCCGATGCTTTTGAAGAACGCCACCGCGTCGTCGCGCTTCCATACTTCACGCTTGATGGTTTCGTTGCGCGCGACGATCTCTTTCATGCGCTGCTCGATGGCGGCGAGGTCGTCGGAGGAAAAGGGCGTTTTGCGCGAAAAATCGTAGTAAAACCCGTTTTCGATGGCAGGGCCGATGGTCACCTGCGTGTCGGGGAATAGCTCCTTGACGGCTTCGGCCAATACGTGCGCGCAGTCGTGGCGGATCAGCTCCAGACCGGCGGGGTCTTTGCCGGTTAAAATCTGGATTTTCGCGTCAGCGGCAATGGGGGCGTCCAGATCCAGCTCTTTTCCGTCCACTACGATAGCCAGCGCAGCCTTGGCGAGGCCTGCGCCGATAGAAGCCGCTATTTCCCCGCCGGTTACGGGGGCGGGGTATTGGCGCGTGCTGCCGTCTGGAAGGGTGATGGTGACCGTCATAGTGGCTGGATTCCTCAAAAAATGCGTTCAATCGTTATAACTGCACGCTTGCAATCCGCAACGATTTTGTGGCATAAGGCGCCCCATGGAGCCATTTTTGCTGAGGAGAGCAGTCCATGCCTACCACTAATTATAATATCAAGGTTACCGGCGTTCCTGCCAGTGCGATGACGAACAATGCCAGCAATAACGCGCTTGCCCCGTTTCGTGCGAAACTTGACACGATTATTCCTGTCGCGATGGATGTTGAAATGGAAGCGTTACGACGCGTATTGGCACTGCGTGTCAAGAATGAAGTCGGCACCAATGAAGCTATTCCCAGCCTTACGGCTGTGCAAAAGAACGCGCCAACTAACGTCGCGCCGATCAAGGCCGCAATTGAATCCAGAGTTCTTAGCAGATTGACGCCCAAGACCAATACGCCAGCCGCCACACAGGAAGCACTCGCGCTTGCGACCAAGTATGTGGACGATCAATATATCGCGGCGCTGGATGTTAAAAGCAAACCTGCCGTTCGCGAGCAGGCGATCGCGCTGCGCGTGGGGCTGATAACCAACCAGCCTAGCTATCAGGCTACGCTGCCTGCGGATAACGCTGCGCTTGGCAATCTGCAAAGTCCGACAAACTTCCCGACTAAGAGTCTCAGGGTTATTTTTAAATGACCGATGATTTGGAGCAGTTCCGCGATAAAATTCCTACTATCGCTAAAGTACGTGGCGACATCCAGATCGAGGCGCTTACCGAAATGGTGCGTGAGCGCGGTCGTGAAGTAGGCAAGGCGTTCAACCCACCCGCGGCGGAGATGGATAAGCAAAAAGCCGATCCGATGTTTACGCAGATGGTGGAAGGCGATATACGTCGCTCGTTAGGGGAAAAAGGTGCAGTTGCTACGCAAACGATGGCGGATACGAAATATAAGGAAGCGTTAGCCATCCTCGCCGACCCGAAAGTGCGCGCTACTGCGATCACCAATGAGTTGAACGCGACGAAGAAATTTCTGGGTAAAAATCCGTCTGCACCCGCCGTCACCGCGCCGATTACGCCGCCGGGGGCTACGAATAAGGCGCTGGGGAAATAGCGCTCTTTTCTCATCCCGGATGGCTAAATATCTATATATTACAGTACGTATATCTGTAACGCGTGCCGGGTAAATGTAACCGAAATGTAACAATTCCGGGGGGTGGAACCTGTTATAATGGCTCCCATCGCGTAAATCCTGAAGGAGATAACTATGCCAGCAAAGACCAATGTAGCCTATGACGACCTGAAAGTAGCTGCAGAGAATGGCAATACGGATCGGGTCAGAGAAATTATCACGCAATTTCCTGAGCTGGTTGTGGGTACAGGCGATGCTACGGATTATAAGCCCCTTCACCATGCGGCGCATGGCGATCATGTTGAAGCGATTGCATTGCTTGCCAAGCCTTCGCGCAACGTGTTGGTAACGGGCGGGGAGAACAGGGATACGGCGCTGCATGTGGCGGCTTCCAGCAACAGTCTAGAATCAATCGGGGCATTGCTTGCCCATGCAAAAGAGCATCGGGACTTCTTGCTGAATGCACAGAATTTACGTGGCGACACGGCGGCACATATCGCCTTTAAAAAAGGCCGTACCGGCGCCCTGAAAGCGCTAAAAGATGAAGGCGCCAATTTGAGCCTCCCCGATGGGCATGGAAAAACCGTTGCGAAGCTCATCGAGGAACGCGCGCAGGAATTACAGGAAGAAATCCAGAGAAACAACGATATGGCGGCAGTGGTAGGCGTAAGCGTTTCAGGCAAGCCTATCCCCGAAGAATCGGATTGGGCTAAGCGCATTAAAGAAAAGCCTACCTCTGGGCTTGCGGCAAAATTTTAATCCTAACGTCGCTTCCCTAACTGCGTAAACGGCCAGACGAGCTGGCGGAAAAATCCGGTCGGGATATTCGCACCGCTGACGCCGAAATGTTCCGGCACTTTTCCTTCGGGCATGTAGAAGGTTCCGAACATCACGTCGATAATGGGGAAGGTGGGCGCGAAGTTTTTGTCCATGCCCTCGGCTTGTGACGTGTGATGCCAACGGTGGAATACCGGGCTGGCGAATAAATATTTAAATCCACCGAACGTCCAGTTCAGGTTGGCGTGCACCAGCGGCGAATAGAGCATGTTGAACAGCGCCAGCACACCCACGCTCGCAGGAGAAAAACCGATGGCCATTACCAGTGCGTCGGTGAGTGCAAATGACAGCCATGTATTGACCGGATGGAAGCGGAAGGTCGACAGCCAATCTACTTCCTCCGGCGAGTGGTGGATAGCATGGAATGGCCACAGCCGCGGGCTGTGGTGGAAATAGCGGTGCAGGAAATAAAGCAGGAAATCGGAGATGATGAACACAGCAGCCGCCTGAAGCCACAACGGAAGCTCTTTTGCGGGGCCGAAGCCGTACCGCATGTAATGCGCAAGTTGCTCCTGTGATTCGCCGAGGAATAAATAATAGAAAATTATCGCCATGAAAAGCGTGCGACCCAGCCGGTAGAACGTCGGTGAGAGCAGCGAATACAGCAGATCCGTGACGATGCCCGTGCGCAGGAAACGCTGGCCGCGGTTGCAAGGTACCGCCAGCGCCAGCAACGAAAACACCACCATATAGCCCAAAAGCCAAGGTACCGTGCTTGTAAGCCAGTGGGGAACCAGATTCTGAAAATAATCCAACATCAGGCGATTGTAATGAAAAACCGTTGAAAAAGGGTAAAATAAGCGGGTGGTGGACATCGTGCATGTCCCCGTGTAGAAAAGCGGCATGAAAAACCTTCTTCTGGCAGTAGCCGCGATAGCGGCGTTTGCGACTCCCGCGCAGGCGCGCGAGCAGATACGCGCGGTCGGCTCTTCTACCGTTTATCCGTTCGTTACTGCGGCGGCGGAGCAGTTTGGCGAGGAAGGGGAGTTTAAAACACCCATCGTGGAATCTACCGGTACAGGCGGTGGGTTCAAACTATTCTGTGAAGGGATTGGCGAACGAACACCCGATCTCAGCAATGCCTCGCGTCCTATTACCGATTCGGAAAAAGAGCTTTGCAAAAAGCACGGCGTTACCGACATTGTGGAGATACCCATTGGATATGACGGTATTGTAATTGCCAATAAAAAAGGCTCGGAATCATGGAACCTGAGTAAGCGTCAGCTCTTTCTTGCGCTCGCGCGCCAGTTGCCGGATGCACAAGGGGTGATGAAGCCCAATTTCTACCGCACATGGAATCAAATCGATCCCGCACTCCTTGACCATCCGATTGAAATATACGGGCCGCCACCTACTTCAGGTACGCGTGATGCATTTGTCGAGCTAGTGATGGAAAAAGCCTGCACCTTGAAAATGAGCGATGATAAGGCGCGCAAAAAAGCCTGCCAGCAAATGCGCGAGGATGGGGCTTATATAGAATCAGGCGAGGATGACAATATCATCGTGCAAAAGCTGAACTCCAACGCGCATGCGCTGGGTATTCTGGGGTACAGTTTTTTTGAGGAGAATGATGCGAAAATTCAGGCGAGCCGTATAGACGGAATCAGCCCTGCTTACGATACGATTGAATCGGGCGCCTATGGCGTATCCCGCAGCTTATACGTTTACGTAAAAACTCAGCACACAGGCGTTGTACCCGGCATCGTGGAATTTATCCGCGAACTGACCAGCGAAGGCGCTATCGGCGAGGATGGCTATGTTACAGCACGCGGGCTGCTACCGCTTAACGAAATCCAGCGCAAGGATATGCGCGCGCGGGTCAAAGGATTACAGGAAAATACGGCAAAAGAAAAACCCGCACCCCGGTGAGGGATGCGGGTTTTTGTAGTAAACGCACCGATTAGCGGGCGCTGTTGAGGCTGGTGGACACCGTGGTGAACACGCTGCTCAGGGCAGTACCCAGAGCGGCCATAGCTGCGATAGCTGCAACGGCGATAAGAGCGGCGATAAGGCCGTATTCGATTGCGGTTGCACCTTCTTCATTCTTGAATAAACGAATCATCGTTTTCATAACAGGGACTCCATTGACTGGTTACACACATACGCTGAATATATCAGCTACCGGACAGTTTAACAAAACGCACTTTTTATAGCAAGCGTTATGTTGGTTTTTTATCTAGTGAAATCAAATGCTTTTTAGAAAAATACTGATAAAAACTGGCGCAAATTTACGCAAAATACCCCTAAAATGCAATCAAAATTAATTGCTGAGCAGGAATCCGGTCAGAACATCGCCGAAGAATGTCTGCACTGACCCTCCCATAGAGTACATGCAGGCCACCGCGATAATGGAAATAATCATGAGGATAAGTGCGTATTCCAACGCCACCGCCCCCGATTTTCCCCGCAGGTATGATGCAATGCGCGTTTGCATAAGGCTCCAAACCATTAACCTTGGTTAAATTGTACCACGCCGGGGCAAAATAGACACCATAAAAATTAAGATTTGATTAAGTCTAGGTATAGTTAAGGTATCCCATTACCTTCGCCAATGCTTCACCAGTACGTCCAGTCCATCGCACAGCATGCGCAGGGTTCTCTCGATGTCATCGGCGCGCGCGCGCGTGACCTTCTGATGAATGCTCAAAAAGCGTGGTCGTTCATTATGCACGCATATGTTCATCACTACCAGCGCATGTCCGCTTTGCGAAAGCAGATACATTGCCTCGTTATATTCTTTTTCACGGGCATAGCGCCATTCCGGTGCTTCGGGTGTTAATTCGATACCGCCGAGATGCGTGGGGTCGAGCGCGCGCACGCCGGGCGCTCCATGCCGAAGCGTGTAAAGCCAGCGCAAATGAATGCCACACCAATGCTGTTCGCGCGAAATGAGTTTTCGTTCAAAACATAAATCGAGCGCTTCCGTCGTTTCGCCTGCCTGTCTTTTGCGCACCAGCTCCGGCGTTCCGTTATCGAGGCCTTTACGAGCGCTTTTGGGACGTCCGCGCTTGCCGGGAAACCGAAGGATTATCGCCGCAGCGTGGGGTGGTGTATCTTTTTCTATGCTCATGCGTCTACCTCCAGTGGGTCGCGCAGCGAATCAAGAGCGTGTATTTCTTTTCGTGATTTGAGTTTTTGCCGGTATGCAAGTCGTTCCAGAAAGCGTGCGCCGGTGCGGGGAGCAGCGCGCCATGGACGCGGGTTGCTGATCGCATGTTTAGCCTTACGCCGAATCTCGGAAGGTTCCATGCCAGCCATGAGGCAAACCATATGGAAATCCATACCTCCACCTGTCAGCCACGCGATGGCTTCCTGTCTGTGATAGCGTTGTTCTGCGTCATTGGCTGTGCTGATGGCGTCAAGCATCGCGCGCGAGATGACAGCTATCCACAGGGCTTTATCACTGGATGCGGTTGGCAGGTTTCCCATCGCCCAGTCATGCGGTTTTATGGAAACCCGATGCTTTTTCGCTGGCTTTAAATTAGATAATCTCGTGCTGGTTGAGGTCGGTGTCGGCTTTTTCAGCGAAATTTTTTCGTTCATATGACGTATCCTTTGGATTTATCAGTTGAATTTGATTTTATCCCGAAACGGATCGATACACGACATATCCATATTAATTTATAGATATATCCAAATAATTTATTATTAAAGAAGAAAATTAGATTTTTTTATCAATTAAAAATGATGATTTTTATTGACTTTCAACCTGACCGAGAGTGAGTCCGTGCGAGCGTTCAGGTTACCTTAATAAGGAAAAGATTTTTTGTGGGGTACTTGCAGTACAACAATTCCCGCATGATACGAGCAGTGTACAATTTCATATAAAGAGAAAATATTCTGTCCCGAAAGGGGGAAATGTCAGTTGTTGACCTGTTGCTGACAATAAGTGTGTTGATCTTCCGCGTCGAGCCGCTCGCAGAATGATTCCTTACACGGTTGCTCTGGGGCAGTAACAGTGAGTTTTCGGCGGTGGCGATGCTTGCGGATGCGTTCGTCGCTATCAAGATGCAATTGGTCGCGAAAATGCACTCCGTGCTCGTCATCAATGAGGGTGCGGTCGTAACTGCAATGCTCTATGGCATCTGCAAGCTCTCCGCGGTTATACCATGCCAGCGGCATGCCGATGCGCCGCAATTCCTCCGCAACATGTGCGGGCAGCGTTACGCCGTTGATCTCTACGCTACCGTCCGTTGCATGAAATATCGGAGGCGGCGGCGTGCAGTTTAGAGAGAGGGTAGGGATTGCGTACATCATGGTAATATCATAGCAAACGGCATGGTAAACGGGGTGACATCTGCATGAAAACACTTGTGACGGCCGTGTGACATGGATTGTGACAGTTGCGTTTCATACCCTTCCGGGACACGTTTTTCTGGGGTATAGATGATATTATAGGGTCGGAAATACCGCCTTTCCCATTCCATAAGCGAAAATACCCCCATGCCTTACCCTAAGCCGGCAGGCGATGTTGCGCGTCTACGCGCCCTTGCGCGTGAGCTGATAGCCAGACTGGAACATACATTTACGCAGCCACCAGCCGCTAAAAACGAAGAGCGTGACATTCTGTTCGGGAAAGCCTCGCTTACTTCGACGCTGGTAACGCTTGCTGATTTGGTGCTTTCGCTTGAAAAGGCGGAACGCACTGGGGCAACTGCGCAAGACGTGCCACGCCCGCTAGAGATGCAGCTTTCGGATATGGCGTTGGTGGAGGCGTTTCTTCGTCGCATGCAGGGCGATGCTCCCCCGCGTGATGAGGCGTAAGCAATGGCGCATATCCTCTCCAAGCTGCTGCACAATGATCTTGCCAGTTTTATTGGCAGAGTATTTTGTACAGTCAACCCTGGCACGCCGTTTCTTCCAAACTGGCATATCGATGTAATCGCGGAGCATCTGGAAGCGGCAAGACATGGCGACATTACGCGGCTTATCATCAATATGCCGCCGCGCTCGCTGAAGTCGTTATGTGTTAGTGTGGCGTGGCCGGCATGGTTGCTCGGTCATAATCCCCAAACGCGTATCATGGCTGCAAGCTATGCGGCATCGCTCGCGTTGAAGCATTCACTGGATTGCCGCGAAGTGATCGGTTCCCTATGGTACCGCGCGCTGTTTCCTGATGTAGAACTGGCGCGCGATCAAAACGAAAAGCATAAATTCATGACGACGAAGCGCGGGTTTCGCTTCGCTACATCTGTCGGAGGCAGCGCTACGGGCGAAGGCGGCAATTTCCTGATTATGGATGATCCTATCAATCCTATGCAGGCAGCTAATAAACATGCGCGTGAAATGGTGAACCAATGGTTCGACCATACGTTTGCCAGCCGTCTTGACGATAAGAAAAGAGGTGTAATCGTGCTCGTGATGCAGCGCCTGCACCAATACGATCTGTCGGGTTACCTGCTTGCAAAAGAAGGGTGGGTACATCTCTCGCTACCGTCTGTGGCAACGCGATATCAAAAGTTTTCATTCCGCATCGCGCCGGATAGGGAATGGTATGCGGGCGAATTACTGCATCCTGGACGTGAATCGCTGGCACTGATAGAGCGCGCCAAAATCGAGCTTGGTAGCAATGCTTTCGCCGCACAATACCAACAACAACCGCTGCCGGATGATGGAGGCATGGTGCGGCCATGGTGGTTTGCGCGCTATGTCGAAATGCCGCAGCCGTGCGAGCGGCGTGTGCAGAGCTGGGATACGGCGATCAAAAGCGGTGCGCACCATGATGCCAGCGTATGCCTTACTTTTATGGAGTATCTTGGCAAAAGCTATCTTGCGGATGTGCGTGTGTTACGGGTTGAATATCCCGATCTCAAACGTGCGCTCTACCGTATGGCTGAACAGTGGCGACCCGACGCCATATTGATCGAAGATAAAGCAAGTGGGCAGCAATTGCTTCAGGATGCACGGCGCGAGACAGCGCTGCCGTTGATCGCCTGTATACCTAAGGGAGATAAGCTGACGCGCTTTGCGGCGATCTCCGCCATGATCGAGGCAGGTAAAGTCGCGCTTCCGCAGCAGGCACCATGGCTGGCGGATTTTGAAGCGGAGCTGTTCGCTTTTCCCGGAGGCGATCATGACGATCAGGTGGACGCATTGACGCAATATCTCGATTGGTTGCGTGGACTTACGTGGGAGAAGCTCAGAATACGTAGTGTTTAGGGGAATTGAAGATAATGCGTAAAGGGTCGTTTGAATTAACTTATTATTAAATGTCATGCCGTATATTCGCTAATATATAAAGAATTAATTAACGAAATAAAAGGCCTGCCATGTCGCACGAAATTATCAATTCCTGGGTGGAAAAAGCCCGGCAAAACGGAAAGGAAGCGGAAGCCGCACAGCAAGGTGTGAAAGTCATCCGTGCGTCCGATCCGAACCGCGGTAACCTTATCATGGAAATCGCCGAAAAAATCCGCCCGTGGCTGACCAAGCTGTTCGCCAACGTGCGCGATGAAAACGGCATGCTCGTGCAGCCTGCACGCATACGCGGCATCGCACTGAATGTCGCTCAGCGTATCGTCGCCGAGCAGGAAGCCAAAGCAAACGCATAAGGACAGAATATATGAGCATTAAAGTAGAGCCTGCATCTTTCCACAGCGCACTCAAGGAGATTGAACCTGAGCTGCTTGCTAAAGTTCCCCAGCCCCATGTAGATCATTGCTGCGAGGGCATGAGCGCGGCTGTTGCCGTACAGTCGAACAAAGGGCGCGGGCGATAGTAGCGGACGGCACGCAGTGAGCAGGGCGTTTGGTTTGTTCCCAACCTGCTTACTGCCTGCCGGCTGTCACACAATTGTCATTTGGCATTGAGCGCAATTTCCGTAATAGATCAAGGCATCAATGAGTAACACCCAGTAAGAGGTGATACGATGCCGAACAGAATACGACACGACGAAGCGTCATGGGTTAAGCGATGCTGCACCACGCATGGTGAACATGTTGCCCGCGTCAATCAGGAATTTCTCGCGCATGATGACTGGGCAAAAGCCCATATGCTTAAATCTCCCCAGAAGGAAGCGATCCGGCATGACATGGCCGAGCACCTTCTCGCCTATGTGAGCGCATGTAAGGTATCGTCGATTGCAGAACAATCCCACGCGTGGGACGTATGCAAGCGTGACATGGGCGTTAATGGCGAAGGGGCGGAGGAATTCAGGAGTTTCATGGATCGTTTTCTGAAATGGCACCATACTAACCTGCAACTGGCACCCGGTATCAAGCCGGAAGATACGATTATCGTGCGGCTTAAGCAGGCGGATAGTAATGGGCATGAAATGTAAGCCTACAAATATTTTTTATTTTCCCCCTTTCGGGACACGGTTCCTGCGCGTAAGGTCGTAAATGTAGGGTCGAAGAGGTGGGCGTTGATGCTTCCCGGCTTGACCTGATCCCTCACATATTCTGGAGAGTTTCGCATGACCGCACTGACCGGGCAGACTAATCGCGCGCGCGCAATCCGTAAAATTCGTCAGCTGTTTTCGCGCAAGAGTATCTATACGCAAACGCTCGGCAATAATGCCATGCGCTCCTATATGGTGATGCCGGGGCAGCCAGTGTGGATGGATCGCGATTACGCGCAGTTCGCACAGGAAGCCTATATCAAGAACGTCGTGGCGCACCGCGCGATGGATATGGTGGCATCAGCCGCTTCGTCGGTAAAACTGAAACTCTACGCTACCAATACGCGCGGCACGCGTCGTGAGTTGAAAGCACATCCCGCGCTTGCAGTGTTGAAACAGCCCAATCCCACACAGGCGATGGGCGATTTTTTCCAGGCGCTTTATCATTACCGCATGATCGGGGGCAATGCCTTCGTGCAGGCGGTGGGCGCACGCGAATCAGCTCCGAACGAGTTATACCTGCTGCGCCCCGATCGCGTTGCGGTTATTGCGGGCAAGGGCACGATGCCGGCCGGGTATCGCTATACGGTAGGCGAGAAGATCACGGATTTCACGGTGGATCGCCTGACGGGATTCTCACGTGTCTTGCATATCAAGAATTTTCATCCGCTGAACGATTGGTATGGCTTGTCTCCGGTTGAGGCGGCTGCGTACAGCATCGACCAGCATAACCAGTCCGGGGCATGGAATCAGGCGCTGCTGCAAAACGGCGCGCGGCCGAGCGGTGCTCTGGTCGTTCGCGCTGAGCACGGGGGCGGTACGCTGTCGGAAGATCAATATAATCGGGTGCGTTCGCAAATCGACGAGCAATTCGTGGGTGCGGCCAACGCAGGTCGTCCTCTGTTACTGGAGGGCGGGTTGGAGTGGAAAGAGATGAGCATGTCGCCCAAGGATATGGATTTCATAGAAGCGAAGCACTCCTCAGCGCGTGATATTGCCCTCGCTTTCGGCGTGCCGCCACAACTGCTGGGCATTCCCGGCGACAATACCTATAGCAATTTGCAGGAAGCGAGGTTGGCATTGTGGGAGCAGACCGTGGTTCCATTGGTGGCTGCAACAGCCGATACGCTCGGAAAATGGCTGTTGCCTATGTTTGACAACCAACTTGAGCTTGTGCCGGATACGGATTCGATTTCCGTGCTTGCCGCGCGCAACCAGTCGATATGGGAGCGTGTGAACACCGCAACCTTCCTGACCGATGATGAAAAGCGTGCCGCAGTCGGTTACGCTCCCAGAACACCGTCGGCAAAGTGCGGATGACAATCGCACGGGAATATATTATATTCTCGCCATGCTCAAAAATACACCGCACACTTACGGCTCGGTTGCAAAAACATTTCACTGGATCATGTTTCTGCTGATCGCAGGATTATTGATTATGGGATTTGTGATGACGGATATGGAGCGTACGCCGACGAAAGTATATATCTATGGATTACACAAATCCTTCGGATTGATGGTGCTGTTGCTGGTCGTGCTGCGGCTGGGATGGAAGCTGATGAATCCTCAGCCTCTATTACCGGAATCCATGCGCCGTATCGAGAAATTCGCCGCACATGCCGGGCACTGGGCGCTGTATGGGCTGATGTTCGCGATGCCGCTTTCGGGCTGGCTGATGACATCGGCTAAGGGTTATCCCGCTTCGATGTTTGGCTTATTCGTACTGCCCGACCTTATCCCGGCGGATCGGGAACTCGGGCACGATCTTGAAGAAGTGCATGAGATGATCGCCTATGCGATTATCGGCATGGTGTCGCTGCACGCTGCTGCGGCATTTCTGCATCATTTCGTGCATAAGGATAATGTGCTTCGTCGTATGCTGCCTGGAGGAAAATCGTGAAAAATACTCTGTTGATCGCTGCCCTGCTACTCCCTTTTTCCGCATTGGCCGATGTGCCTGTTTACGTAGTCGATAAACAAAAAAGTTCGCTGAAGTTTTTTGCCATCCAGAATAACGCGCCGGTGGAAGGAAGTTTCCGTGAGTTTACTGCAGACATACGTTTTGATCCCGCCAATCTTGAGCAGAGCGTTATCAAAGCTGAGGTGGCTACAGCAAGTTTGGCTGCCGCCAACGAAGATGCGGAAAGCAGCCTTCCCACAGCGGAATGGCTCTCGGTGCAAACATTCCCCAAAGCCAGCTTCGTGAGTAAAAAAATCACGCGCCTTGGGCAAGGGGATACGGATTTCATAGCTGAAGGCGAGCTTACCATCCGCGACAAGAGTATGCCTGCCGTGCTGAATTTCAAACTCAAGCTGGATGGCAATAACGCCATAGCGGATGGGTATATCACCGTCAGACGCAATGATTTCGGCGTAGGGCAGGGTGAGTGGACAAGAACGGATGTGATCAAGAACGAAGTCCGCGTGCAGATGCGAATCATTGCACAGAAAGCGCAATAAGCGGCCTAGTTCCCTCAGGTCATTTGCTTATTTTCTTAAGAGGATACCCTATGTATTACGATACTAAAATCAGCGCATCCGTGCGCGAGAGAAAGACGCTCGACTTTAGTCTGGAGATTAAAGCGCTTGACGAGCACGGGCGCTTTGCCGGCTATGCCAGCGTATTCGGCGTAGTAGATAACCAGCGCGACATCATTACAAGCGGCGCATTCCTGCAATCGCTGGTAAACCGTACGCATGAGATCAAGTTGCTTTGGCAGCATCAACAGGAAGAGCCTATCGGCGTGTTCGATACGGTGTTTGAAGATGAACGAGGCCTATATGTTGAAGGCCGGTTGCTGCTGGATGTACAGCGTGCGCGTGAAGCATATGCATTATTGAAGGCGGGCGCAGTAAGCGGTTTGTCTATCGGCTATTCGCCAGTTCGTTATCGGATGAATGCTGAGACAGGTGTACGCCATCTGCTGGAAGTTGATCTGTGGGAGGTGAGTCTTGTGACGTTTCCCGCCAACGAAGCGGCCGGGGTAACCATGGTCAAAAGCATGGATACGGATGAGGAATGGCAGCGCGCCGTTTCGTCCGGCGAAGTGGTGGATTTAGCGGCGGCTCTTGCCCGGTGTACCGAAAATATCATCGACCTGTGCAGAGTTGAGTGAAGGCATCTTCGAGAGCTGATTTGATATGGATGATGCTATCTCTGAGTGTTCCACAATCAATTTGGAAAGCTCAGCGGCATTGGTAAGCAACGATAAATCTTTTACGATAATAGCCTGACGCAAGGTATTGCCGTAAGCGGTGGGCTGGCTTGCTACCCATGCATCGACCAGTTGCTGTGTGGCTACTGTGTCGTTGCTGACCAGTACGAGGGCAGGGCGGCGAGTAACGCCTGCCCACGCGCCGAGCAGTTGCTCGATTTCTTTCTTGTAATCACTATGTCCGGGCACGCCGAGCGCTGCGAAGACAATACCCTGTCCTTCCATCGAACGCTGAAGCTCGCGGATGCCTTCAGGGTCTGAGAGCCTTTGCTCTAGGGTTTGCGCTTCCACTCGCGACGATCCGGCAAGGCCGAACTTAGCAAATAACTGGCTGGCGCTTTCTTGTGCGCCACGATTTTTTTCGTCGGTGACAATTGACGCTTTAATCGGCTTTTGTTCGGAATTGCTCATAAATGAATAAAAATATTCAATAGGTTAAAGAAAGGTGGTCAACTAACTTAAATCAAATCACGTGTCAAGAAAT
Source organism: uncultured Rickettsiales bacterium (assembly GCA_964645205.1). Lineage (GTDB taxonomy): Bacteria > Pseudomonadota > Alphaproteobacteria > Rickettsiales > SXRF01 > CAZYBO01. The sequence continues at coordinate 104,786 of CAZYBO010000003.1, read as the reverse complement.
AATAAATTTACACGATATAAATGTTAATAACGTTAACAAAGAGGAATCCATGAGTATTAGTGAAATTACCGGCCGCGTGAATGCGCTTGGCCATGCGTGGGAGCAGTTCAAGCAGGTCAATGACGCTCGCCTGCGTGAAGTCGAACGTAAAGGCCATGCCGATCCGCTTTATACCGAAAATCTAAATAATATCAGCGCCGCTCTAGAGAATTATAAAAAGCGTCTCGATCAAATCGAAACTGCACATAACCGCCCCGAACTCGGCAATGACGGTTATGGCACTAAAGCCGCTGCCCCACATGCAGGCGAATACGATAAAGCCTTCCGCAATTACCTGCGTAAAGGGATGGATGCAGGGCTTGAACATTTGCAAACGAAGGCACTTTCCGTTGGCTCCGACCCGGATGGCGGCTATCTCGTAACGCCAACCATGTCTTCAAAAATCGTGAAGGCGATTTTTGAAACCTCTCCCCTGCGTCAGCTCGCTTCGGTAGAGACTATTTCATCCGATGCGCTGGAATTGATCGACGACCACGATCAGGCTGCGGCAGGATGGACGGCTGAGACTGGCTCAGTCAGCGAGACTACATCCCCCACGCTTGCCAAGCGCAATATTCCCACCCATGAATTGTATGCGCAGCCGAAAGCTACGCAGAAGCTGGTGGACGATTCCGCAATCGATATTGAGAACTGGCTCGCGGGTAAAATCGCCGATATTTTTTCCCGTAGGGAAAATACGTCATTCATTACCGGCAACGGAGTCGGGCAACCGCGCGGTATCCTTACCTATGCGGCGGGTACGGCGTGGGGAAAAATCGAGCAGATCAATTCCGGCACCAACGGCGCCGTCGGCGCGGATGCCATCATCAACCTGTTCTATGCGCTGAAAGACGCCTACAGCAAGCGCGCCAACTTCCTGATGAACCGTACGGTCATTCAAGCTGTGCGTCTGCTGAAACAAACCTCTACCAACCAGTATCTATGGCAGCCCGGCCTCGCAGCCGGTGTGCCTGATACGTTGATGGGCGTACCCGTGTTGATGGCTGCCGATATGCCGGTGGCGGCGACCAACTCACTATCGGTCGCAGTGGGGGATTTCCAGGCTGCATACCAGATCGTTGATCGTCGCGGCATTCGTATCCTGCGCGATCCGTTCACGGAAAAGCCGTTTGTCAAATTCTACGCAACAAAGCGTGTTGGCGGTGACGTCATCAATTTCGAAGCGCTCAAGATCATGAAACTTTCGACTTAATCCCAGCTTGCCTTACCAAGCCCATACAATAAGGAAAAAACCATGAGAGATATTTTTCATAATGTTCTGGTGACGCAACCGCTGAACCCGATTGTGTCCACTACTACCAAAACTTCCGCCGCTATCGATTTGCAGGGATTTAATGCCGCCAACGTAGTGTTTAGCATCGGCCTGGCGGGGGATACACTCACCGGTTCGCTTTACTGGACGCTAAAACTCCAGCACAGCGACGATGATTCCGTTTATACGGATACGGCTCTGGCCGATCTTAACAGTTCTAGTTTAACCGTGGTTGTCGATTCCATGTCGAAAGACGAGCAGTCCTACAGCTTCGGTTATAACGGTGCCAAGCGCTACCTGAAGGCGGTGGCAACCCCGACCGGTTCGCATATCAACGGTACGCCGCTGGGTGTGGTGGCCATGCGCAGCACACCTGCGTACGCTCCAGTTGCTTAAGGTATTGGGTTATAGGGATATTGTAATTTTCCCTATAACCCGTCCTTTTGGTATCGTTTCTTGTTCTTAATGAAAATCTGTGTTATGAATGAGGCTGTTAAGCTTTTTTAAAGCAGAATTTGCTACAGTAGGCGTCTAACAAGCGATAGGATAAAACGTGGCCAAACTGACCGCTTCTGAACAGGTAATCGCCGAAAAAACAGTCTGCATATTGTTGGTGCGCGGGGAAAGTCCCGACGGCATGAAGATATATGCCTATGTCGCCATTCGTGCAGACAAGCTAGAAGCATTTGTAGAAGCACAAAAAAATGGCACTTTCTATCCCGAAGATTACGGAATTGTCGTGGAATCCGGTGAAGGCGAACCCAGCGAGGCTGTGAAAAAAAAGATGACGGAAGAATATGGCTTTAACCATGAAGCCATGCTTGATGTTGCCAGTGGTGAAAAAGCCCACGATATTAGCAGTAATCTGTCAACATTCATGGCGGAAGCAGCCAAGGACACGAAAGAATAAGTGTCCGGGTAAATTCATAAAACTGTCATATTTCTTTCCTTAAATCGTGTTATCCTCATAGTGGGGTCGACTATCCCCGGACAGGGAACCTATGATTGCACGCGTGGAATGGGATAATAACGGACATGGGCACGGGCACAAAGACGCCGGCCTGACCGAAAACCATGCCAAAGCGCTGGGTAAGCCTCGTGGGAAATTAGGTGACACGTTTGTTGAAGGGCTGGGGTTCATCGCTGCCGAAGGCGTATCGATGGTAACCTCGCTCGGGGTGGTTGCGGTAGCCGACGTCATCGCGCCCAACGTGGTGAAAAAGACCAGCCACATGCTTTCAAAAAGTCTTATTGAGCCGCATCTCGACGGCATCGAATGGTTGATGACGAAAATATGCAAACTCGACGAATGCAAAGTAGACCCTTCAAAAACCCGAGAAGAGCGCTCTGAGCGTATCGCACGCTATGTTGTGCTGTTTACACCGGCATGGATGCTCTCCATGCTTGCGAAAATCAAGACCCGACAATTTATCAATGAACATTCAGGCATCCAGACTATCCCTGATGAAATAAAGCAAATGTCGCCGTGGTCGCGTAAGCGCATGTTCTATGCTTCGCATGCCGATAAATGTATTCTGGCTGCCGATGAGGTCGTGCATATCGGGTCGTTTGTGGTGATGAATTCCGTAGGGCATAAGGCCAACGATGCGATGATAAAGGCATCCAGCAGCATGCTGCAAAAAACGCTCGGCTGGTCGAAACAAAAAGCTGACGACGTTGCTGTTATGGGTGTCGTATGGGAACTGCCGAATGTGGCCGGTACGATAGCCGGTCTTGCTGCAATCACCGGAAAACATTATCGCGGATGGTTTCCTGAGAAGCCTCCAAAAAGTGCGGTGACTCCCCAGGAGAATATTGCCGCTGCCGTCAAAGATCATCCGCACGACATGCACTCTGCCCGTTGAGTGGTATTTTAAGTAATGATCATACCGGTTCGCCGGTGTGACAGAGTTACGATCCCCTATGCACATACACATGCTTGAAGCCCGCCTCGGGTGTGAGGATGGCTTTGCCGTGCGCTATTTTCAGCGCGGGCAATGCTACGAGGTGGCAGAGTTGCTTGCCATGACATTCGTCCGCAAGGGCTGGGCGATACCGACGGATTCAATCACCCATTCAGGAGTACCTTTATGAACCAGACACGCAAACACCTGCTTGCGCGCATGACGGCGCCTGCCAGCGAGCCGGTCACACTCGCAGAAGCAAAGCTCTATCTGCGGGTCGATAATACCGCCGACGATACGCTGATCGGCGATATGATCGTGGCCGCGCGGATGGCGGCGGAGCATTTCCTGCGCCGTTCGCTGGTGACGCAGGCATGGAAAGTGTCCTATGACGATTATGTCGACGTATGTACGCCGCTGCCTATGGGACCGGTAACTGCGATTACTGCCGTGGAATCTGTGGCGCGCGACGGGAGCACGCAAACCGTAGCTACTACAGCCTATACGCTGAATGCCGCGCAGGACGCCGTAAATTTTGATTTCATCGTGATCGGATTCCGCGTGGATATTACATATGCAACAGGTTATGGCTCGGCCAGCGCTGTTCCTGCGCCGATTAAGCAGGGCTTGCTGGCGCATATCGCCAGCATGTACGACACGCGTGGTGAGAGCGTAGATTTTGCACTGCCGCCTCAGGCTATGCGCCTTTACATGCCTTACCGCGAGGTGCGCCTATGAACCGCGCTTTGAAAAACCCCAGCTCGCGCCTTCGCCAGCGTATGACATTGCAGCAGGAGCAGCGTACGCCAGATACGGCAGGGGGGTATGTCAGAAGCTGGCAGGACGTAGCCGATATATGGGCGGAAGTGATTCCGCTGAGCGGGAAGGAAAAACTCTTTGCCGCGCAGTTGCAATCTGAAATTACCCATCGCATCCTTATCCGCTACCGTACGGGAATATCCGCAGCACATCGTCTGGTGTTTGAAACCCGCGTGTTCAATATCCGCTCAGTGATCAATGTGCGTGAAGAAAATGCCTTACTGGAGATATTGGCGCAGGAAGGTGCAGGCGGTTAACGCTGAAGCCCTTCATGCTGTTGGCGGAACAGGATGGACGCCGAAAAAAGCAGCATATCGATATGTTCGTGAAATTTCTTTGCCCAGTCGGATGACAACAATAAGCGGCAATCCGCACAAATATCGGAAAGCAGGTGGATGGCTCCTTCAAACCGGAACATTTGCAGCGCTTCGATGAATGAGGCAGGGTCGGGAAGAGGAATCCTACGTGCGATCAGGTATGCACCCTGCATCAGGTCACGCAACGCCACCAACCAAGGCTCATAGGCCATCGCGTAGGTCGGTTCGGTTTCATCCACGACTTTCGTGAGGTAGTGCTCAACACTGGTAAGTGCGGGTTGGTAGAGCGTAAGGAAGTCCTCGAAGACGCGATGCGCGCCCAACCTGTCAGCCTCTCCCGCTGGAGGCGTGATGGTGTACAGACCTTCCATACCCCCATCATAGCACAGAATTATGACCGTTTTGTGACCGTTTGGATTTCAGAAAATTAAGGAATAAGGCATGTCAGGATTCAGCCATTTGCCGCTGCAGAAAGCGATTTACTCAGCTCTCACCACCGATTCATCGCTCATGGGCATGGTAACCGGCGTATATGACCGCCCGGCACAGGCCAGCCCGTTTCCCTACGTTACCATTGGGGAAATGTCGGGACGAGACTGGAGCAGTAAAACCACAACCGGAATGGAACATAATATAGTCCTGCACGCTTGGAGCAGGGAGGGGGGGCGCAAAGAGGCGGCGATTATCATGGAGCGTATCCATACGCTGCTGCATCACGCAAATCTGACGCTGGAAGGCCATATGCTTGTGCTGCTGAAATTTATGTCCAGCCGATTGATGCTGGAAGACGACGGCTGGACGTACCACGGGACGATACGTTTTGCCGCATTGACGGAAGCTAATTAACAGGAGAATGCTATGACTGCACAAAAAGGGGCATTGGTGCTGATTAAAATCGGCAACGGCGGAGGGCCTGAAACATTTGCCACGATAGGCGGTATGCGTACTTCCCGCCTGACGGTCAATAACCGTGCTATCGATTCCAGTAATAAAGATAGCGGCGTATGGCGTCAGTTGCTGAGTAACGGCGGCATCCGCACTATGAGCATTAGCGGCACGGGGATTTTTACCGATGCTGTTTCCGAAGAGCTTCTTCGTGGATATGCGTTCGCTGGCACGGTGAATAATTACCAGTTTGTATTTGCCAACGGCGATTACATAACCGGTTCGTTTCTTGTGACCAGCTATGAGCGCAGCGGCAATTACGATGCGGAGGAAACTTACGCGCTTACGCTGGAGAGTGCAGGCGCCATCAGCTTTACCGGGTAGCGGATATGACTGCTAACAAGTGGCGCGGCGAGGTGGAAATCGTATTGGATGGCATGCACTATACGTTGCGTCCTACATTTGAAGCGCTCTGCCGCATCGAGCAAGAGTTGGGTGCTGGGTTGCTTGCAGTGGCGCGCTTGCTGGCGCAGGGACAATTGAACCTTACGCAGTTGATTGCCATTATTCATCACTGCACGCAAGCCGCAGGTCATACGACATCACGCGAAGTGTTTTGCAATGCATTGCTGCATAATGGGCTTAATTCTGCGCTGTATGCGGTAGGGGTAATGTTTACACGGATTTTTGCCGGGTCTGATGATGAGGAATGAAGATTATTTGCCATGGCAGCGTCTTATGGCAATTGCCTTCGGTGCGCTGCACCTAGCGCCAGACGCATTCTGGCGCATGACGCCATGCGAGTGGCAACAAGGTGTCAAAGGGTGGCGGGAATGCAATGGTGTTGAAGCGGCTGAGGCAATGCCGCGCGAGGAACTTCGCTGGTTGATGGAGCAATTCCCCGACGGGGCTATTGTTTCACGTTCTTCGACAGTCCGTTGACGTAATCGACATATTGTGCATAGAGCGTATTGAAGCCTTCGCCTTCGCAGCTGCTTTGCGCGTACATCTCGTTATAAGAGCCTTTGGCGGAGTCGAGAATATCGCTCTGCATGCGACCCGGAGCATTGACCGACGCCATTTCCTGACTCAGTGCCGCAGTGATGACCAGAAAATCGTTATCTTGCACCTTGCCGCATTTTTTTAGGAAGAAATAGGTGACGAGTATGTCTTCGTAACGTTTTTTCAGCCTGTCGATCGCAGATTGTTCACCGGTCGCTTTTTCTTCGGGGTTGTATACGGATGTTACGTCCGCAGCGGCGACATCTTCTGCGGCCGGATCGTCGAGTTCCGCGTCTATATCCTCCTCATCTTCCATTCCGTCGGGCTGCGTACCGTCCACAGTTATAGCTGGCACGTTGGTTCCAGGAGCTTGCGCGGCGATGGGAGGATAATAATCCCTGGTTGCGGTTGCGGGGGCAGGTGCTGCCGCAATTACAGGCTTAGCAGTGGGTTGCGTTGCTACGGTTACAGGTTTTTGCAGTTCAGTGATGCGCTGGCTGTATACGCTCAACTCTTCACGTGCGCTGCTGAGCTGCCAGTCGTAAAAAATAATCAGTACCGCGCTGCCCGCCAGCGCCGCTAATAGCTGGAAGGTGCGCGACCACGCGAATCGCGATAGCCATGCCGCCGAACGCGCATCGAGATCTCCTTGCCAGCGTTTTATCAGGCGCTTGTTCTCATGCGTGTGCCAATAGGCGCACCATGCGATCACCGCAAGGAGCAATAGCCACAATATTGCGTGCATTAGCGGCCTCCACCTGATTTTTCGCAGTTGATCACTAGTTTACCCGATGTCGCGCGGGCATCCCATGCGCGATCATAGGAAAAACAACGATACTCAACATGCAGCTCCTTGCTGGAGCATTCGGGCGCAGGGTCTTCGCCAAGGGCTTCCGGGGTGAGGGGAATTTCACACAGCGGCTTGCCGTTGCACCATGCGGAGACGGCTACCAGCGCATTATCCTCGCGTAGTTTGTTTTTGGCGCCTGTGCCGTATGCTTCGTCAACGCTCTGGGTTGCCGTGCGGTAATGGCAGTTTAACCCCCAGCTCGCATGAGCCACTATAATGCTATAGGCTGATGCAGGCGCGCCCTGCTGTACCACTTGCGGCGGTGCGGAAGCCATCATCTGCCAGGCGGCATATACCACGACGATGATAGCGGAGACGATGATAAGGTGAATCTTGAATGACATGGGCACCACTATGCCGTGCCTGCTGCCATTTCGTCAAATTATTACTACGGATTTTCAGAGAAAGTTATCATATGAACACCCAACCTTTTACTCTCGAAATAGATGCAGACATAAGCCCGTTGAAGGCAAGCCTTTCGCAAGCCGATACCATGTTCAGGGAGCTTGATCGCGCAGTAAACCAGCATGCGCAGTCGATCGCTGCCGCCATGAGCCGGGCTGTCGGCGGCAGTGGACGAAGGGCGAACGCGCTTGAGCAGCTTGCCGCGCCGTTGCTGAATCAGGCCGTGTCGGGGATTATGGGGCAGGTGGGGCGTCAATCCGCTAACGCATTGCCGGTGCAGATTGCGATGCATATCTCCACGCCCGACGCCAATTCCTTCCGCATGAGCCAAGGGCAAATACTGGCGGAAGCGGCGTCTGCCATATCACGGGCGACGAGGAGGTTTCTGTAGGGGAAAGGGCAGGTGGCTATTTACCCAGGCTGGCAGGTTGTAGCGGCTGCGTAGCTGCGGTTTGCATCGGCGCCTTAGTGCTGAAATCGGAAGGGGTGGCCGTAAAGCGGCCAACGATCTTTTCGCCCGATAACAAATCGCCGAAAGAAGGTGCTGGCGGCGCCTCGCCTTCGTACTTGCTGAAGTTTTGCTTGTGCGCCGCTTTCAGGCCGGCGGTGATGAATTTTTCTTCCTTCGCACGGTCGAAGCGGAAGCGGCCAGAGTCTTTGATGTTTTGGTCACTAGCCACTTTATCAGCCATCTCCGATATGATGCGCTTCACTTCGGGTTTGGCGAAGAACGTATCGACCTCATTGTCTTTGCCGCGGGTCTGCTTGCGGTTTTCACGGTATTCGTCGATCTCGTTACGCAATGCCGGATCGGTATATAAGCGTTTGGCGCCTTCTTCGACGAGTTGCGCTTTGATTTGGGACTGTTTCTGTGAAGGAGCCATGCCCTTATCGACGGCATCGTTAATACGCGCCATCATGGGGTCATTGCCCTTGTCACGTTCGCGCTGGTATACGCCGGTGCCGCGACCATCATTATCCTTGATGGGATGAAGCACGCCTTTATCATCGGGTTTCATGCCGCTGACGCTTTCCGCCAGTTCGTCATAGCCCTTTGCCTTGAGTGCGCGATAGGTGGTGGCTGCAACCTGTGTGGCTGTGGCTTCTACCTTCTCGGCTGCATTTTTGGTCTTTTCCTCATCGCTGCGGAAGAGGTTCATGATCATTTCCATCAGCATGGAAAAAAAATTCTCTTTCGGGCGCATGGTGGCCGCGCGGCCGACTGTGTCGGCAACTTCTTTTTGCTCTTTTTCATCAAGATCATGCTGCGCCAGCCCCAATCGCTTGGCCGCATTGCTGTCCGGGTTTTTCAGGGCGAACGCCGTGTCCTTCGCCGCTTCGAGATAATGCGGGTCTGCCGCCTGCGGGCGCGGGGTATCCGCTTTCGACCATGAAAACATCCGATTGCGCGGAGGTTGAGCGGGGGCAACGTAATCAGGACGGCCTATATTCGGATTGATAGCCATTTAATATCCATATATTACAACAATATAACGAATGAGCGGCATCCGCTTGCGCAAAGCATAAGCCTATCCTCCCACAACCAATCCTACAACGCTAATGAAGATTTTATGACAGTTTGACACAATGACGCTTATTCAAGTGGATAGAGGTGGCGCTGTCGTCATTGAAATGTCACAAAAAATGGCTGGTGGCGGCACTCTCCCTGTTGGTATAATAATGCAGGTAGAAACAGGGGTTTCCCGGATCCGGCATGGTTTACGATAAAGGCAATTACAGGCATACCGACGGTAGTGGCATCACGCCTATGGACAGCAATGACATGCAACAGCTGTACCGTCAGGCCGTGGGCGGCGCCGACCTGCTTAAAAACCTAAAAGTATCCGACGGCGAAAACGGTAGCCACTTCCTCGGCATGACCGTGTCCAAGCCCATCAAGGTGGCGTTGGAAGTTTTATACGCAACCGCTATTCCGCTGCTGTCACGCTACGGCGGCGAGATGATTTACACCAAGTTGAAGGATCACCACGGCGCACGCACCGCGCTGATCGCTGAGAACGTTGTGCGCTGGGGTATGATCGGTGCCAAGCCGGTGATGCATATTTTTCAGGCGGGTGGCGAGCACTCACAGCGCCGCGATATGTTGCGCCATGAATTCGCTGACGTCGCCGCCGCTACCAAAGCCACCCCGCGTAACAACGAAGTGATGCGCACTGCATTCCACGACGCGCAGGCTGAGCTAATGACCGACCTCAAACTGCTGGCCGCCGATTTGCCGACCTTCGGCACGATCGCCTTGTTGGGTGCATATGAAACCAGCAAGGGCATTGAGCGCTATCGCGATGACTTGGCGCGCGAGGGTGTAAAAGTCAAGCCAAGGTTAGGTGAATCTGCGCATGAAACGCATGTGCGCTCTACCTTGGAGCAGCAGAAGGCAAACGAACAAGTGTTGAAAAAGTTGTTTGCTGAAGAAACTAACGCGTATCTGACACAAATGAAAGCAGCGGGCACGACTGCTTCTGAAGCTGAATTGCTCAAAGAAGCACAGGCGTACGCTAGAACAATGGTGGCTGAAACTAAGGAAGAATTGAAGCGTATTCGAGACGCAGAAAACAATGACGTTCGCAAATTAGTCCAAAGCGAGCAGGAGCGTAAATACGGCGACTTCATGCAAAATTTCATGCCGGTAATTGCGCCGGTGGTGTCGGTCTTAAGCCAGCAATTCACACAAGATGTGGAGCGCGACGCAGAACGCCGCCGCAAGCATCCTAATGCATGGAAGATGATCAAGCACCTCAAGGAAGAAATGAATAGCGGGGATGCGGATCGCGAAAGTATCAAGCATTGTATCATCGAGATTTTCCAGCAGCACGAGCGTGATCGTATGCCTGCTAGGTTGCGTGAAAAAGATAAAGACGGCAAGCCTCTCAATCCGCTAGGCAAGGCGCTGGTGGACAGGCTCAGCCCGGCTGCCGAGCTTATCGCCGAGTATATCTCCACCGGCCTTGACCCTTACGCGCTGGTCAATCTCGTGGGCGAAAACATGGTGATCAAACATGAGAAAAACGGTGGCCGCACATTTGTGGAAATCGGTGAAGTGGAAAAAAATATCCGTAGCCTGAAGGCTGTGCTGAATACAGGCGAAAATATGAAGCACGATGAATTCTTCGCGGATTTCTCTAACCCTGTTCAGGTGCAGGAATTGCTCAAGTCGAATCTCAAGGAACTCAAAGGCGCCGAGCGCTCATTCTTCGTATCGCTCTTTCCCGAAGAAATTCTCCTGCATGCAGGCATGCGCAAGAAAGACATCATAGCCGAGCGCAAGGCCGCGCACGAACATTTGTACGATAATGTCGCCGCCGCCGCCACGCGCATCGTAGGTATCGCCACCAACGAACCTGAAAAACTCAAAGCCATGGGGCTTGCAGAACAGGAAATCCAGACGTTACGCGATCTGGTAGCCAAGCTGGATGCGGGCGATATAAGGGCGCTTGAAACCGCCGTGGACGGTAAAGACAAGACTGTGGTGGCCGCCGTGCGTAAGGGCGCCCTGTATGAACAGATGTCGGGCGATGCGGACACATGGAAAAAGCGCGTGTCCGAAGGGGAAGGCATGCGGAAAAAACTTGCGGATGCTGTTGCTGCCGCGCCCGCCCGTGATAATGGCGAAGTGGCTGGAAAGCCGTTTGCCGAACGTGAACTGGCGAAGCGTCGGGATGGCGATAACGCGGTTGGAACCTATGTGGAATGACCGGCGCATAAGCAATTTTAGCGTAGGGGGTATGCGGTGACGCATTTCCATTATTACGCTACTACCAGCCGTGCGCTTGACCGTGTGTTGCAATACGGCGTGTTCCCCGTATCGCTGCTGGCCGGGTTTGCTGCCACGCACGATATTGAAAAAGCTAAGGATGTGGCGCGTGTGGTAAGCGCAGCAGCCTATTCCGCCCTGACGACGACGTTCCTTGGTATGGAGTCCGAACTTGTGGACGCCAACGCAAGGGAAGCTGTAGCAGCAGAAATGGGCGTTGATCCCAAGAAACTGACATTTTCCGATTTCAAATATTCGCAGAATGCAATCATAAGCAAGGCGCATAACGATGTTATGCGCCTGCAGGTTCCGCGCTATGCGACTGATGCCTTGTTTCTGCTGCCTATCGGCGTAAAATTCGCTAGTAAAGCCGCGGGTAAGGAATGGTTATATGAAATTCCGGGGGTAAATGGCAAAGGCAGTGTGGGTACAAACCAGCTATGGGACTTTGGCGTGCTCGGTGCAAAGGCGGGCTATTGGGCGGCCGAAACGTTCTTTCTCGATAAAACAGGCAATTATGAAATCGTCAAGCTGCGCGAAAACCTGCAATCTACCGGTAAAGACCTGACCACAAACGACCTGCTCGGCGTCTACCAGCGTACCCGCCATGACCGTAATTTGCCCATGATTCAAAAAGCGGAGGAGTATGACATGCTCCGCCCCTTGCTCAAAAAAATAGCCGATGCCTATAACCGACACGACGGCACGATTGGGATGCCGGAAATCGTCTATCTCATTGGCATGAATAAAATCAATATTCACATGGCGGATAATAAGACACCATGTGCTGATCTGGCCGCGCAGTCGGACAAAGAAATCGAAAAAATCATGAAAGTTGGGCTGGATGGTATCCGTGAAGAGAACCGTCGCAAGCGTGAAGCAATGGGATTGGCAACCGACTACGAGCATGTCGCGCACAAGAAAAGTTTTGTCGATCGTCTGGGCGACCGCACTGTCAATACCTTGCAGTCTATCATCGGTAAGGTGCGTAAGGAGCCGGGACATCCTGAAGAATATGTCAGCGTTCGCAACCCGGGTGATCTGGCGAATTCTAATTTCAGGGCGAGCAGATAACGTATTGTCACAAAAAGTTAATAAAAAACCTGTGGGTTACGGTTGGTTTGATAAGTATAATGGTTGGTGTAGAAATAGGCTTGGAGCGTTAGTGCAATGAATCGTATTCCTCCTGCAATGCTTGGTGCTGTCGATGACGTCGTCATCGCAGGCAGCAACGCTGTGCGCGGTGCGGAAAAAGGGTCGGATCCGCTGAAAAAAGCGGCTGAGAAAGCACACCACAAGCATCGCAAGCAAAAAGACGTCGATAGTACCGCTCCCACCCCGGAACAGCTTGCCGAATACGAAAAAGTGGCACGCGAGACGCAAAAAGTACCTGCGATCGATAAAGCTATCGGCGTGACCAATACCGCGCTCAGTGTAGGCGGATTCGTGCCGTTCGTTGCTCCGGTTGCCGGTTGGGTCGGCGATAAGGTGGCCGCTGGCGGTGAGCGTTTTGCGCCTAAGCTCGGCTTTATCCAGAGCATCGGCAAAGGTATCGGTTGGCCGGCGCGCTTCCTCAAGCAGACATTCTCCGAACTTGGTGGAAAAATGGGTGGATTCGGCAAGGCGATCGGCCGTGGCACGCAGGCCGTGTTTGATGGCGCCGCGCCCGTCACGCAGTTTATCAGCGATAAATCGGGATTGAGCAACTGGCAGCGCCGCCGTCATTTCGGTAAGGCAGCGATTGCACATGAGAAGGCTATGGAGCTTGCCAAAACGCTCGATTTAAGCACTGCTCCGCAGGCGGTAAGCGAACATCTGCGTGACCTTCACAATGCCGTGCATTTGCCTTCAGGCGTGAATCATGAAGCGGCTGCTGCTGCAAGCACGGCGATTGAAAAGGCACTCGTCGATAAAGCCGTAACTGCCGAGCATTTGAAGCCCTTCCAGAAATTCATAACGGCTGCCGAAGATGCCGCGATTCATTCCAAGGGAGCGGCGAGCTGGAAAAATATCGGACAAGCAGTGAAAAACGCTCCCGCAGCGTTGGCGAAAGCGCCGATAGGCCACACGGTGATGAATGGCTCGTTTATCGCCATGTCCGGCATGTCGATGGTTGCCGACACGCGCAGCGCCGCCAAAGATCTGGCATCGCTCAAGCAGATGCTGGCCGATGCCACCGGCAAGGATGTAAAAGACATTTCAACGGTGAAAGCATTGTTCGGCGCTGCTCCTGAGCCTGTGCGCGCGGCGCGTTCGCATCTGATGAAAAATTACAGCCTGAAACAGCTTGCCGATGTCGGCAACGTTGCGTTGCAGGTGATGATGGTGGTAAGCAAACGATTCGGTATGATGAAATCGATGCTCGCGTTTGGCGGTGTCACCGCTTTCTCTAAAGTGACCGATGCGGTGATGGGCGAGTCCACCCTGCCGGTATTTCAGGCGTTCCGCGATGAATTTATGAAAAATAAAGGCGTAGTGCCTGCCGATTATTACGCTGCGTTTGCCGGTGCGATGGTACCGGAACTGCGTTCGCGCGGTGGTATGGAATCGAAATTCGCACAGGCGCTCGGCGAGCAGCTTGCCGCTGAAAAAGCCACGCCTGCGCAGATGCTCAAGGAATTGGATAATGGCGCGATGAGCGCTCGCATCAACAAAATTATTGTTGCCAGCGAAGAAGCCGCTAAAACAGCTCCGGCCGCTACCGCCGCTGCCGCGCCAGCCAAGGGCGAAGTGATCGGCAAGCATACGGGCATGTTGCAGCAACAGGCTGCGACGCAGGCAACCCAGCAGGGCGCGGGCAGGGTATAATCCGTGGCAAAGAAACCCAGACACTATGACCCGCGCGGCACGCTCGATAAAGTCACGAGCGGTGATTTCAAGGCATTGGACGGCGTCGATGCGTTGCATGCAGGCATGACCGCAGGCGCGCTTGCACCGGGATGGATCGGCGATACAGTTATCGCACCAATGGCCGTCGCCGAAGGCGCTATCACCAGCCGTCGGGATTACGAACATATTTCCGCGTTGCTTGAAGAAGATTTACGCCACGCTGAGGCGAATCCCGCCATTAGGAAAAAAGTCCGTGAGTTGGATAATCGCGCGTATGAACGCACGAAAGAATATGGCTCTAAGGCCGTTGGCGCTGGTGTCGGCTGGGTAGGTGCAGGTGCGCTCGCCGGTTCAATGTTCGGGCCTGTAGGGACTATTGCCGGGCTGGTGGTCGGCTCGGTAGGCGCTATGGCAGGAGGTACGGCCGCAAGCTATCTCTATGAGGAAGCGTTGAAGACGCAAGACCAGGATGCGGTGAAACTCGTCACCGACCTGAAGGAAAAAGGCGTAATCGATGTGCCGCCGGAAGTGGTGTTTGCAGCGTTGGCCGCGAACCTGCCGGAAGGTGTCGGTAAACGCATTGAGGACAGGCTTGAAAAATTGACCGGCACGCGCATGTTCCATGAAGCGGTGGCAAAGGGAAAAACTAAAGAACTGCAACAGTTGATGAGCGAATTCGACGATGTGGTTCGTGCCGACACTATGATGCCGATCAACCCTAATAACCCGCGCCAGTCCGTTTCCGAACAATATGCGGAAATGATCAAGAATGGTGAAATGGATATAGGAGCGCTTATCCTTCATCCTGAACGCGTGCCGTCGCTGGCGGCCTTTAACCGCCATCGTGCCAAAGAACACGGCATCGACCTGCTTGCGGACGTACCTGCGGATTCCAACCTCCGCCCGTCACCTCTTCCCGGCGGGACGCGCGGTGGCCGCGACTTAGCCTAAACAGATCACCTTTATTCTTTTGTCGTCCCCGGCACTGATCAGGGGATAACTGCGTTTATCACATTATTTTTGGAGATACTTATGGCGTTCATCGAGACACGCTTTCCCAGCGATATTGCCTACGGCTCAACCGGCGGCCCCGAATATTCCACGGATGTCGTCATTACCCAGGGGGGGTATGAGCAGCGCAATAGCAACTGGTCGCAGGCACGTGCACGATATAATGTCGCACACGGCGTAAAAACGCAGGCGCAGCTTGATATGCTTATCGCATTTTTCCGCGCCCGCAAAGGCCGTGCGGATGGATTCCGCTTTAAGGACTGGACAGATTTTCAGGCGACGGCGCAGGCCATCGGCACCGGTAACGGTGTCGCCACGGCATTTCAGTTGAGGAAAGATTATAATAACGGCAGCGTTACAGAATCGCGTACCATAACCAAACCTGTAACGGGCACACTCTCCGTGTATGTAGACGGCGTACTTCAGAGCGGGGGTAGCTACAGCGTGAATACCACCACTGGTCTGGTAACGCTCTCCAGCGCCCCTGCTAACGGCACGGCGATTACCGCTACATTTGAATTCGATGTGCCCGTGCGTTTCGATACCGACCGGCTTTCAGTCACGCTCGACACTTATGGCAGCCATAGCTGGCAGGATATTCCACTGGTGGAAGTGAGGGTATAGGTATGAAGCAAATCAGCAACGCGCTCGCCGTCCATATAGCAGGAGAGGTTACTACGCTTGCGACCTGCTGGAAACTTACGCGCCGTGACAGCGTTACTATGGGATTTACCGATCACGACCGTGATATTCTGTTTGAAACCGTTACCTATAAAGCAGCATCGGGTTTCACTCCCAGCGCTATTGAAAATAATACCACGCTGAACGTGGATAATCTGGATGTAGAAGGCGTGCTTGCCGCCGGCAGCATTACCGAGAGCGAGATTCTCGCTGGAGCATACGATTTTGCTGAGATCGAGATTTTCCAAGTGAATTATAACGATCTCTCACAAGGCAACCTAAAGCTACGGCGTGGCTGGCTGGGTGAAGTATCGCTGCATCGCCAGCAATTCGTCGCTGAGGTGAGGGGGCTTACGCAGCGTCTCTCGCAAACGATCGGGGAGCTGTTTTCGCCATCGTGCCGGGCAACGCTTGGTGACTCGCGATGCAAGGTGGCAATTGCTTCGCATACGGTAATCGGCACCGCAACCGGCGTGACTTCGTATCAGGAATTCACCGACAGCACGCGCACGGAAGCCTCAGGTCTTTTTTCTTTCGGCTTATTGACCTTTACCAGCGGCGCCAATAACGGGCTTTCGATTGAAGTGAAGGAATATAGCTACAGCAGTACCAGTGGTGGAAAGCTGACATTCGCACTTCCCATGCCCTACGCTATCGGTATCGGCGACAGCTATAGCTTAAGCAAAGGATGTGACAAAACGATACAAACCTGCATATCACGGTTCGCCAATGCAGTAAATTTTCGCGGTGAGCCGCATGTTCCGGGCATCGACCGCATGCTGGAGACGGCTGGCACACGCAGTGACTGGTAATGATTGTTTACCCTTTTGCATTTGATTAAGCAGAAAAATCCGGTAGTGTGCGCGATATGAATATCGTGCGCGATTTTGTGGCGGGCTTGCTGTCGGTTCTGAAAACGGTGGGGGCGCCCATGCTTTACCGCTATCCTTACCGTAACTCCGGCGAGGGTTTTCGCGCCGATTGGCAGAATATAGGCAAGGATATAGAAGACGTTATCGGGCATTTAAAAACAGAAGCGGATTATGAACGAAGAGACCCCAGATAGCGAACAGCAGCCCTACGAGCAGAAGCCCCGCAAAGCCGGCGGCTACTATAATCGTGGAAACCGTGATCGCATCCAGAACCGCACCGTAGAAATACTGCCGCATCCCGAAGTGCTGGAAAGCTATAATTACGTGGTGGAAGGCTCTGCTAAAATGATCCTCGCCATGTTCGAGACCGAGCAGAAGCACCGCCATGAATGGGAATATCAGGCACTGCGCATTCATAGTTATTCAAGCATTTTAGGTCAGGTGCTTGGCTTCCTGATTGCGGTCGCTGTATTCGTGTCTGCCACCGTGATCGGGATGTACGGCAATGCTAATATCGCCGCCTTCATCTGGATTTTTGGCATGTCTATTGTCTGCATGTCGGGGCTTGTCTGGGCGTATGCCAAGAGCATGGGGCAGCGTCCCCTGTTCGCGCGCCCTACGATGCGCACGCATTTCCGCCCGCAAAAAGAGCAGCAGCCGTCCGAGACGCAGCAACCCGAATAAAACCAACCCTGTTTCGATCTTATTTTTATGCTTACCGAGGCTCGCATTGTCGCGTCCGCGCGGAGCTGGCTTGGTACGCGATTTCATCATCAGGGCAGGCTAAAGAAGAACGGTGCTCATAAAGGCGGTGTCGACTGCTTGGGTTTACTGATGGGGGTGGCAGATGAGCTCAATATTCGTCTTGCTAATGGCATGCCTATGACATCGCTCGATCGCACTGACTATACACATAGTCCAGATACAGAAGCGCTTAAAAAAAAGCTCAGTGAAACATTATACCCTATACCAGTAACGGGTATATTAGCTGGAAATATACTTTTGCTTTTCGTGGATAGATCACCACAGCACCTTGCCATAGTAACAGACTATCGGGACGGGCTTGGGATTATCCATGCCTATGCGCCTGCCCGGGCAGTTGTCGAACATAGTATGGACGATAAATGGAAATCGTCGATCGCCTGCGCGTATAGCATCTCAAGTCAACCCTAGCCTTACGGATTCATACACATGGCATCAATTATATTAAGCGCCGCGGGCTCTGCCGTGGGCGCGGCTACCGGCATACCCATGGGGGCTGGCATCGGCGCGCGTTTTGGCCAGACCATCGGGCGTATCGCAGACAGTACGTTTCTTTCACCTACGGTTAAATTACGCGGAAGGCATGGTGCGCGGCTGACCGATCTCGGCGTACAGACATCCACCTATGGCAAGATGATTCCTATCGTCTACGGTACCGTGCGCATCGGCGGTAACATAATCTGGTCACGTCCGATCAGCGAGGCCGCATCTACTTCCACCAGCACGGCAGGAGGCAAGGGTGGCGGCGGGAAAGTCACGCAAAGCTCTACCAGCTACAGCTATTCTGTTACGCTGGCTATAGCCATATGCGAAGGAGAAATAAATGAGGTGTTGCGCATATGGGCGGATGCCAAGCAACTTGATCTTTCGCAATATACCATGCGTATCTATAAAGGCAGTGAATCGCAACTTCCCGATACGATGATCGAATCCTATGAGGGTGTTGGCAATACGCCTGCGTATCGCGGACTTGCCTACGTGGTACTGGAAGATTTTCCGCTGGGCGATTTTGGAAACCGCATTCCGAATTTTACGTTCGAGGTAAAGAAGAAGGCGCTTTATCCTGATTACAACGACGAAATACTTGAGGAGATGATTACCGGCATAGTCATGATACCCGGCGCTGGTGAGTACGTATACGATACCCAGGTGGAGTATAAAATACCTGGTGCTGTGGTAGGTTCTGACTGGGTACAGCAGGGTAGCCAGAGCGTGCTGAACATGCATAATGCTTATGGAAAGGCTAATGCGCTGTTGTCACTTGACCAGCTTGCGGAGACATTGCCCAATGTAGAGTGGGTATCTGTTGTGGTGTCATGGTTCGGTGATACGCTGGATGCCGCCAGTTGTGTCGTGAAGCCCGGCGTCGAATACCAGAGCGGCGCGACGACCTCACCCGATACCTGGCAAGTTTCCGGTTTTACGCGCAGCACGGCGCGCCAGATAACGCTGGTAAGTGGAACGCCGCAATATGGCGGGACGCCCGATGATAACGGGATAATCCGTTTCCTCGACGCGCTGCTGGCTCGCGGGTATAAAATCGCGTTCTACCCGATGATGTTCATGGATATGAGCGGTAAGCCGTGGCGCGGTGAATTGACTGGAAGCGCCGCTTCAGTAGCCAGTTTTTTTACGAAAACCTACGGTTATAACGATTTCATCAATCATTACGCGAGTCTTGTGTTCGGACGAGTGGATGCATTCATCATCGGTTCCGAACTGAAGGGGTTGACCAAGGTCAGTGCAAGCCCGGGTGTGTATCCGGCAGTAATGGCGCTTGCGAGCCTTGCGGCATCGGTAAAAAGTACGCTGGGTGGCGGCGTAAAAATCACGTACGCCGCTGACTGGTCGGAATACCACCACACGGACGGCGGCTGGTATAATCTCGATTCGCTATGGGCGTCGCCGGACATCGATATGATCGGCATCGACGCCTATTTCCCGCTGACCGATGCACCGCAGAGCGGTTATGACATAGACGGCATCAAGGCGGGATGGACATCCGGCGAGGGGTATGATTTTTATTATACTGACCCCGCCCGTACAGCTACGGCCAGTCTCAGTGCGGCATATGCATGGAAAAACCTTGCGTGGTTCTGGAACAACACCCACACCAATCCCGATGCTTCCACCACGGCGTGGACATCGCAGATGAAAAAAATCTGGTTTACCGAGTACGGGTTTCCGAGCGTGGATGGCGCCAGCAACCAGCCGAATGTATTTTACGACCCCAGCAGCTCGCTTAGCGGTTTTCCCTACTTCTCAAAAGGCCGCATAGATTTTCGTGCGCAGCGTGCGGCGTTAATCGCTACCGAGCAGCAATGGAAAGCATCTGCGATGGTGGAAAAGATGTTCGTGTGGGCGTGGGATGCGCGCCCGTTTCCTTATTGGCCTGACCTGACGTCGGTATGGTCGGATGGTGCGGCGTGGAAAACGGGGCATTGGGTGCAGGGCAAGCTCGGACTTTCAAGCCTTGCAGCCGTTACTGCCGATTTGTGCATGCGCAGCGGGCTTGAAGCATCGGATATCGATGTCAGCAGGATCAGCGACCAGTTGGAAGGGTATGTGATTGCGACACAGCAAACGGTACGCGATACGCTGGAAACCTTGCAGCATGCGTACTATTTTGATGTGGTAGAATCGGATTACGTACTCAAATTTTTATCACGCGGCGCGCCGTCGGTGCAATCTATTCCGCAGAATGACATGATACCCCGGCAGGGTACGGATAACGGCGAATTATTCAAGATTACGCGTGCGCAGGAAATCGAGCTGCCAAAGCGCGTGAACGTTGTTTATCTTGACCGTTTGCTCAATTACCAGAACTCTACGCAATATTCCCAGCGTGAGGCGACGCTTTCGCGTGAAATCGTTACGCTAGATTTGCCGCTGGTAATGGCCGACCAGATCGCTAAAAACATCGCCGACATTCGCCTGTTTTCCGATTGGCTGGGGCGTACATCCTACCAGTTTGACCTGCCGGTCGCTTATGCGCGGCTGGAGCCCACTGATGTGGTGACGGCGACGGTGGGCGGCGTCACGCATCGCATGCGCATTACCTCGGTGCGTGCGCAGGCGCCGGGCATCCTGCGCGTGCAGGCGGTAGCGGAAGACATATCGGCGTATGATTTTTACACGGCACCTGCCAGCAGTGGGGAATTGCTGACGGGGAACGCGAGCATTCCGAAAACGCACCTTGAATTGCTCGATATTCCAGCATTTCCTGGTGACGACGCCGATAAGGGGGTTATCCGCATGGGCGCTGTAGGCCTTGCTTCCGGCTGGACGGGCAGCGCGATTTATCGTTCTGATGACGGTGGCGCGAGCTACGGGCGAATCAGCGACCTTACTGTGTCTGCCTCTATAGGAACGGCATCCGGCGTGTTGGGGGCAGGGACGACCGCGATATTCGATGAGAAAAATTCGATAACCGTAGTATTGCTCGGCGAAGCAACCTTATCCAGCGCTACTGAACTTGCCGTGCTCAACGGCGCAAACGCCGCTTTGCTTGGCAATGAAATTATTCAGTTCAAAACCGCGACGCTGATTGAGCCGTTCAGATATACGCTCTCAGGACTTTTACGCGGCAGGATGGGCACGGAATGGGCGATAGGAGCACATGCGGCGGGTGAGCGATTCATCCTGTTAGACGGCAGGATCGGCAGACAGGTAATCGGCAATGGTCTGACCGGTCTTTTGCGCAACTACAAAGCCGTAACGTTCGGCAGCAGCCTTTCCTTAGCCACCGCGCAGGACTTTACGTATGGCGGCACAGCACTCAGGCCATACAGCCCGGTGCATATCGAAGGCACGCGTGACGGTGGCGGCGATCTTACCGTTAACTGGGTACGGCGCACGCGGTTGGGCGGCAACTGGCAGGACGGTATCGATGTACCGCTCAATGAAGCTGCGGAAGCCTACGAGGTGGAGATTATGAACGGCAGCAGCGTGGTGCGTACTATAACGGGGATTTCCGCGGCATCAGTCGTCTATAGCGCCGCGCAGCAAACCACTGACTTCGGCAGTCCGCAGGCGAGCGTGTCCGTGAAAATATACCAGATGTCGTCGATCATCGGGCGGGGCTATGCGGGAGCAGGGACGGTGTAACGCTATCCCAGCAGTTTTTTCTTCTGCGCCTGAAACTCTTCCTCGGTGAGATGTCCGCGCTCTTTCAAATCGGCAAGTTTAGCAAGCTGGCTGGCGACATCGGCTGGCGCAGCGGCGGCGGCAGGCGCGGGTGTCCGCTGGCCGGACATTTCCTTGCGCAGCAGGAACATCGCTTCTTCGGTGACACGCACGAACGGCAGAATGGAGCTTTTCAGCACCATGCTCATCGTGAATGACGATGCGCCGTCCCACACGCTGATCGAGCCGAATACGATGGTGAAGGAATGATCGATGGACTGGATGCGGTCGAGCGGAAGCTGCACCTGCCTGAGGCCGTAAAACATGCCGCGATTTAAAAAAAGCAGGCGGCGGTTGGTGCAGGTTGCGAGCCACGTTTCGCCTCCCATCAAACCGGATGTGACGGCGAGCACGCGCTCATCGCGATCCAGCACATCGGGAAGCGCGCGCACTTCTTTCTGCGTCCAGAAAATATAGCGCTGGGGGAAGGCTTCGATCTGGCGTTTGACTTCTGCAAGTGTCGGCATGGCGCGGATACTAACGTTTAATATTGCATTTTTCAAGGAGAGAGCATGACTAGCACAAACCATCTGGCCATTACACTGGTCGAGCAGGCGCAGGCGCAAAAGGAAGTTACCGTCAATCAGGCGCTGGTGCGTATCGACGCGTTTTTGAACACGGGTGCTAAAAGCCGTACCACCAATGCGCCGCCGGGATCGCCCGCCAGCGGGGATTTGTATATCGTCGGCGCGGCCCCTACCGGTGTGTGGACAGGGCAGGCGGGCAAGCTCGCGTATTATGACCAGAACTGGCAGTTCATCACGCCCGCCGAGGGCATCACGCTTTGGGTGAACGACGAGGATTTGAGCTACACGTATAACGGCGCAAGCTGGGCGGCTACGGCGGGACGTACCATCACCGGCGGCGGCGGGATCACGGTTGCCAACGGTAACGGCGTATCGGGAAACCCTACGCTTGGTATCAGCGCAAAACGCACGCACCCGGTTCCTGCGGCGCAGATGCGTCCTTCCGCAACCGGTGGATGTGCGGCGCTGGCGCTGGTGGCGACATCGGCTAACCGTCCTGATCTTTCCACGCTCGATTTCGATGCAGCTACGATTGAGTACGCGCAATTCTGGTTGCCCATGCCAAAGGGTTGGAACGAGGGCACCGTCACTGCGCAATTCCTATGGAGCCATGCGGCGGCAGTTACCAATTTCGGCGTGGTGTGGGGAATGCAGGCCGTGGCGGTAAGCGACGGCGAACTTATTGATGCGGCATATGGCACCGCGCAGACGGTGACGGATACGGGCGGCGTTACCAATAATCTGTATATCAGCCCGGAAACGGCGGCGATCACCATAGCGGGCAGCCCGGCCGATGGCGATATGGTGTGTTTCCGCGTATATCGCGAGGCGACGAACGGATCGGATAACCTTGCAGTCGATGCCAAGCTGCATGCAGTGAAGCTCTACTACACCATCAACACCCTCGACGACGCGTAATACCTATGTCCCATACACAAAATCACTGGCGCGTCGACAGGCGCATTACACTGACCGTGCTGCTCGCCATCGCGATGCAGGCGGGCGGCGCTCTCATATGGGCGACCGGTCTTGATGCGCGCGTTGCCGTAATCGAGCATACGAATATCAGTAACCTCAATGAACGTTTTATCCGGCTGGAAGAGCGGCTCGACAATGTAAAGCGCGATACCGAAACGATCAGCCGTCGTCTTGACGTCATCGATGAGCGGCTGATGAGGAAATAATTTTATGCAGACATCGGAACAGGGCATAGCCCTTATCAAGCGGTTTGAAGGATTCTCTGCAAAACCTTATCTTTGTCCGGCGGGAAAAACGACTATCGGCTATGGGCACGTGATCGGCTCGGGCGAAAGGTTCCCACCGGCTGGAATCAGCCCTGCGGAAGCGGAAGCGCTGCTCGTGCGGGATGTGCGCAGTGCGGAAGCGGCCGTGGGGCGATGCATAACGATGCCATTATCGCAACAGCAGTTTGACGCGCTGGTGTCATTTTGCTATAACGTAGGAAGTCAAGCATTTGAAAAATCGAAACTTGTCCGCCTCATCAATCAGGCGCTGCCAGGCGCCGCAGCTGAGGAATTTGGCCGCTGGGTGCATGTGGGCGGTAGGAAAATGCCCGGCCTGATAAAACGGCGTAAAGAGGAATATTTGTTATTTATCAAATAGATAAATGATATATTACAAACATGGCCATATTGAAATATAAGTTTCATAAAACTGTAACACACATAGGCGCAGTTTTAGGTATATTCATAGGTAAGTATACGAAATAACCTCCAGAATGAACGAGGAACGCTATGAGCGAAGATGCACACACTCCCCAACAGAAGCCTGCTGATGCAGCCAAAGACGCTGCTCCCAAGGCGGCTGCTCCCAAGATAGATGCAGACCAGGCGCTTCGGTCAGGGTTATCTGATCCCGAGACGGAAGCGAAACTTGCTGAAGAAGTAAGAAAAACCGCTACAGCAACTGCTGCGACTGAGGCTGGAAAGGTCGGATTCTGGAGAAAGACGATTGATACGGCCAAAGCCAATTTCGCCAAAGAAAAAGGGCTTGGTGGTAAGTTTGCACGCGGTGCCGGCGCTGGTCTCGGCGTGATCGTCGTTGGCAAAGGACTGAAAGATTTTGGCCGTTTCGTCGGTGCGGTATCGCCCGGGCTGGATGAAGAAGGCAAAGAAAAACCCACGGGTGCTGGCATGTTGGTGAAGTCGCTAGTTGAGCTTGGTGCAGGTGCAGGCATTGCATATGTGTCGCTTACGCAGTTCGGCAAAAGTGCCGGTAAAGCATAATATTTTAAACTCTAATTTCACAGGTGATGTATGGCTGAAGATATTGCTACCAAAGCGCAACAGGAACGTGTCTCCCGTCTGATGGGGCTTGCTAACGCGGCGATCGCCAGCGGCAACCAGCTCGACCTGAACAACGCGGCATTTGAGCTTGGTGGTGAACTCAGCGCTCAAGAAGTTGCGATCCTGCTTCCGCTCGTGCAGGGTGCGCTCGCGCAGCAGCAACTCGTTACTCAGCAATTGCTTGCCGCGCAGCCCGCGCAAACCGCTACCGTGTCCAACGCGGCGCCGGCAACGCCTGCAACCGTAACGGTAGATGGCGGCGCGCAGATTGCCGCACCTTCCACCGCTGTGACGACCAACGCTGTAGCTCCGGATGCGCCTGTTGCAGAAGAACGCAAGCCCGCTATTGCACCGGAAAAAGTCGCCGCTTCGCGTCAGGCCGTCAACCAGATAGGCTAATATGGCGGATCAGCCTTTATCGGATCAGGCAAAAAAAACTGCCGCAAGAGCGGCTTCCGATCTCGGCTTTATTCGCAATAACAATCTTGACATCCTTGGCGCCGGTTCCGATGCCTCCTATCTTTCCAGGGCACAGGACGCTGCGCAGAAAATCGCCGGTGGCGATAAGGGTATGGTCGATGATTTCCACAAGAGTATAGATTCCCTCAAGGTGGCGCTCGACAGGTCGATCGTGCCGAATCCCAAGGCGAAAGATCCCGAGAAGGATAAGGTTGCCAAGGAAAAACTGGCTCCGAAAGTTGCGATCATTAAAAAAGGGCTGGTCAGCATAGAAGCCTATGTCCACGCGCAGCCTGAGTTACGGATAGCAACCGACGCACAGAAGGATCAGCAGCTCGCGATCAAGACGGCGGTGTATGTCAGCGCCATGCTTAAAAAAATGCCTGAGCTTAAGCCGGAGGCGATAACGAAAGCGCTGAAAGAAGTGTCGGGTGCCGCTGCCGACATGACGGATGCGGAAGGCAAGCCCGTTGCGGCGAAGCTCGGCACCGTCAAAGCAGAACTCGACAAGGCGATTGAAGGCATGAAAACCCTCAAGGCGGTCGATGATGAGCAGTCCGCAAAACTACTGAACATGCAGGGCATGCTGACGCGCCTTAAAATCCAGCTCAATAAAGATCCCGCTACGAAAAAAGGCAAGTCCGCCGCCGCTAATCCTTTATCGGATATCGAGCTTCCCGAAGGGCTGCCGCGCTTTGCAGTAAAAGACGCGGACACACAAGTCACGCACACTGCGCCGAGAATCGGCAAAGGCAATTTCCTCGCCTGATAAGAATATTACTTTATATTTAGCTCAGTTTATTTTCGCGTCGCCGGCGGGTGGTGTGCTGTTGTCGTTACTGGCGTGGAAATCGTGGTCGAAGCCGTAATAGGCTTTCATTTTTTCTTTTACCGCGCTGGTGGGCACGCCTTCGCCCTTTTCCACGATCACCGCGAATTCCGGGATGAAGCCTTTGCGGATGCAGTCGGACATCTGTTCGTGCAGCATGGCGCTGGCGATGGCGTAAAAGAATACCGGGATATTGCGTGCGGAATCGAACGCGGGAACGTAATACACGTTCACCTTCTTCGCCGCCTCATACTTGGATTTATAATGAGGTAGGTTCTCCATCATCCCGGGATGGGGGTCGGGAGCCATAGCGGATTATTTCTGGAGCGCCTGTCCCACATGATCGGGGCAGCGGTTTGCGAGCAATACCGCTTCGTGCATCCGGGGAGTCGCCGCTATGCCGGAACCGGTGTGGCCGATAGCGCCCTCGGTGACCTTGCAGTTAGCAAAATGGGGGTGGGAAGCGCAAAACATCACATCATCAGCGGCCATTGAAATTCTCCCTTGGATTCTTATGATATTTTTTTATTTTTATTATTCTAACAGATTGCCCCGTGCCGTTCAAGCCCTTCTATGTCGCGGTTTTGCTGGCCTCTTGGGGCTTTAGCGTCACCGAAACGGCGAACCAGCCGCGCTCGGTGGTGTAGGCGGGCTGGGCGCTGGCGGCCTCTATAATCGCGTCGGCGGTGCCTGCGGATTTCACATCGTCGAGCACGGGCAGCAATTGCGCCCATGTCGCGTTCGTACCCACCGCTTTGATTTCCACTTTTTCCACCGGGAATTTGATGGACACGTTGGCTTCCGATTTCGCCTTGCGGATGACGTTCAATATATCGACCGCCGCCATGCCGGAAAGCTCGGCGCTTGCGTCATATGGATAGTCCGCTGCTTTCGGCCATTGGCCGCGCGCGTGGATGGAGCCGGTTTCCGCATAACGATCCGCGAAAATATGGCTGTAAAGTTCTTCTGTGATATGCGGCACGAACGGCGCGAACAGGCGCAAAATACCGTCAAGGCAATGGTAAAGCGTATACAGAGCCGACTGCCGGTTGCCCGCCGATTCGCCGTACGCGCGCGCTTTCGCCAGCTCTAAATAATTATCGCAGAAATCGTTCCAGAAAAAATCCTCGATCGCGACGCGGGCATCGCAATATTCAAACCGTTCAAATTCCTGCGTCGCTTTTTTAATGCATTGGTTTAAGCGCGAGAGAATCCATAAATCGAGCGTATCTTTAATAGTCCCCTTACCCGTATCGAGTATCGCTGTAGTCGGCGTGCCTTCGATGTCACCGAGATTGATGGAGGCGAAATTGCTCGCGTTCCATAATTTCCCCACCAGCTTGCGCCCGATTTTCAACAGGTCTTCTGAGAATGCCGTGTCGGTTCCCAGCCGCGAGGTGGATGCCCAATAGCGCACCGCGTCGGTGCCTTTTTCCTCGATCAGCGCCACGGGCGTGACCACGTTGCCCTTGGATTTGCTCATCTTGGTTTTGTCCGCCGCTAAGCACCAGCCGGAAATCATCAGCTGCTTCCACGGAATCGTGTTCGCATGCAGATGTGCCTTCACGATGGTATAAAACGCCCATGTGCGGATAATCTCATGCGCCTGCGGGCGGATGTCGGCGGGGAATAGCTTATTCGGAGCCAGCGATTTCGCGCTGAGCTGCGGCGTGATGGAGGAGGTTGCCCATGTGTCCATGACATCGGTGCTGGCGCAGATGATGACTTCTTCGCCGGTTGCATTGTTGGTGCCCTTGAAAAAAGCGGGGTTTTCGTGGCGGGTAGTATAGGTGTAACCCGGCGGGGGGCTAGCCAGAGGGTCGATGGGCAATTGTGCTTCCGTGGCAGCTACAATTCGCATTTCACCGCGTTCCATTATTTCCCAAATTGGAAATGGCACCCCGAAAAACCGCTGGCGCGAAATGCACCAATCTTCTTTCAAGCCTTCAATCCACTGGTTAAGACGAATCCGCATATACTCAGGATTCCATGCACATTCGGCGCCTCTTGCCAGCAGGGCTTCTTTTTTATCCACGATGCGGATGAACCACTGGTGTGTGGGGATGATTTCAATCGGCGTGCCGGAGCGTTCCGCGCATTTGACGGTATGCACCATCGGGGTTTGTTTCAATAATGCACCGGCTGCCTGAAGCAGTTCGATGATTTTGGCGTTGGCCTGTTTCGGTTTTAATCCCTGTAAATCCGCATGGCTCGGTGGGGTGATGTCACCGAACGAATCCACGAAAAGCTCTCCCGCGAAATCCAGCCTTCCGTCTTTCCCCAGCAGCGCACGCAGCGGCAACTTATACTTCCGCCACCACTCCTTATCCGTATCATCCCCGAACGTACAGCACATCACCAGCCCGGTGCCTTTTTCGCGTTCCACCGCTTCGTCTGCGATCATCGGCACTTTCACGCCGAACAGCGGGGTGATGGCGTGTTTGCCCTTATATTTCGCCGCATTCGGGTCTTCCGGGTGGTACATCACGGCCACGCATGCGCCCAGCAATTCAGGGCGTGTGGTCATGATAATTATTTTCTCCCTCTCCCCTTGTGGGAGAGGGCGGGGAGAGGGGGCTGTCTCCACAATCTCATGCGTTGAGAGTTTCCCCTCTCCCCAACCCTCCCCCACAAGGGGGGAGGGAGTTAATTCAAATTCGATTTCATTCATCACCCCCGGCATTTCCTTATTCTCGATCTCGGCCTGCGCGATGGCGGTCTGGTCGACCCAGTCCCAGTAGGTGGGGCGGAAATCGCGGTAGGCTTCGCCTTTTTTCAATAGATCAAGGAATGACGCCTGCGAGAGTTTTTGCACCTCGTCGCTGATCGTCTGGTATTCCTGCCGCCAGTCCACCGACAGCGCGGCGCTCTTGAACAAATGGCGGAATTCTTCCTCCGCGTCTTTCACTACTTCGCGGCACAGCGCCACGAAATCGGCACGCGGCATGGAGTTTCCGCGCACGTTTTTGGTTTTTTCCACGAGGCGCTCGGTGGGCAGGCCGTTATCGTCGAAACCCATCGGGTAAAACACGTCCTTGCCGGACATGCGCTGGTAACGCGCCACGAAATCGGCCTGCGTGTAGCTGAAAATATGCCCCATATGCAAAACGCCGGATACGGTGGGCGGCGGCGTGTCGATCACGAAGGTCTGTTCGCGCGGTAAATCGTCGTGGAAATGGTAGGTTCCCGCAGCCACCCAATGCTCCTGCCAGTGTTTTTCGCGGGCTTTATGGTCGTACGTAGCGGGCAGGGTGGTAGGCATGGCGTTTCCTGTGGGTTTTAGGGGGTTAATGGATGGCCGATCATGCGGATACTGTCAAGGCTTGTGCTATTGTGGGGCTGTTTTCCCGGATGAAGATAAAAGTTTAACTAATTGCCACGCATAATTAATCTTACCTTTAGCCTCTTTGCCTATGATGGCTGTAGGGCACAAATTACTGGGTATATAAATGGTAAGGCTGGCAAAATCCTGCGCTGTGTGCGCCGTTAGCTGCTTATACGGGTTTTCCCCCGCGCAAGCGGTCGATACGCCGCTGGACAGGTTCACGCGGAGCATGACGGGCGTCTATACGGCCTCGTCGAAATGCAAGGACACGGTGTCGCCGTCGCCGGAAGCCTACATGCGCGAAATAAGGGGGTATCTTGAAACCCTGTATCCAAACGGCGTGAGCTACTGGGTGCTGCCCGAAGTGCAGGAGCGCATTACCAAGGCGAATAACTGCGCGGTGCTGCTGGAGTCGCAGTTGATTGCCTACGAAACGGCGAGCCGCGAGTTTCAGGAATATTACCCCGAAGAGCCGCAACCGCCTGTCCTTGGGCGTGGCGCGGTGCTTAAGGCGGTGGTAAAAGCCAAGCCTCGCAAATCGTACGGCAGCGGTTCGCAGCCGCAGGTTATCGAACGCTTTAAATAGCGGCTATTTCCCGAGCAATTCCTGATAGACGGAAAGCGTCTTGTCGCACATCGCCTCCAGCGAGAATTTATGCGCGTTGGCGATGGCCTGGTCGCTGATCCAGCGATGTTCTTCCTCGCTCAGTCCAAGCACATAGGCGATGCCTTTGGACAGTTCGTCCACGTCGCCGGGTGTAACGAGCAGGCCGGTTTCATTCGGTACCACCGTTTCCTGCGGCCCGCCGTGGTTGGTGGCGATCACCGCGCGTCCCATCGCCTGCGCTTCCAGCACCACGCGGCCAAAGGCTTCCGGGTCGATGGAGGTGGCGACCACCAGCTTGGCGAGCATGTAGGCTTCCGTCATATGGTGCGTGTGGCGCGCCATGCGCACATGTCCTGCGAGGTCTAGCTCATGGATCATCTGTTCCAGCTCGTCGCGGTAGCTTTCGTGGCCTTTGTCGTCGCCCAGCAGCACGGCGAAAAAATTGCGGTGCGGGAGCATGGACAACGCCTTCAGGAATACATGCTGACCCTTCCAGCGCGTGATGCGGCCGGGGAATAAAATCAGCGGCAGCGTT
Organism: uncultured Rickettsiales bacterium; assembly: GCA_964645205.1. Taxonomy (GTDB): domain Bacteria; phylum Pseudomonadota; class Alphaproteobacteria; order Rickettsiales; family SXRF01; genus CAZYBO01. Next base: position 74,592 of record CAZYBO010000003.1, on the reverse strand, counting down.
TCCGGCAAGCGCCATTCTTTTGTCAGTTCGATCATGCGCACGGGCGAATGGTTGGTGGGATCGAACACGCGCAGATCCACGCCGCGATGGATAATCCGCAGTTTCTGCGGGTTGATCTCGTAATTCTGCTGGATATGGTCGGCGATGAACTGCGAAATGGCGATTACCCGCTCGCCGCGCGTCATGATGGCATTATATTTCCGCTTCCATTTATTCTGCAACCCGTAGGTGCCGTGGAAGGTGGTGACGAAACGGCAGCCCGTTTGCCCCGCCGCCAGCCATGCGCTCCATGCCGGTGCGCGCGAGCGGGCATGGATGATGTCCACCTTGTATTTATGGATGATGCGCACCAGCCGCATGTAATTCATCCACACCACGAACGGGTTTTTGGACGATAGCGGCATGGTGATATGTACTGCGCCCGCATGGGCGAGTTGGGAAGCCATCGGGCCGCCTTCGGAGGCCACCAGTGATTTCCATCCCGCCTTTGAAATGGCGCGTGCGATTTCGATCGTGCCGCGCTCGACGCCGCCGCTGCGCAGCGAAGGCAATACCTGAAGTATGACGGGTTGTTTTTGCATGGGGTACGCTCTATAGGTTTAGAACCTGTAAAGACGAACAACCGGACGGTCAAGAACCAACTCATGACGCAGCCTTCTTTTCTTCCCCTGCCCGAAAACCGGCGCATCGCATATCACCTGCACGACGGCGCGAAACCGTGCGTGGTGTTCATGGGCGGCTTTAAATCCGACATGACCGGCACGAAAGCCACCGTACTGGAACAGTTCTGCCGTGAGCGCGGTCGTTCGTTCCTGCGTTTCGACTATACCGGCCACGGGCAATCCTCAGGCCGTTTCGAGGACGGAACCATCGGCGCATGGAAGCGCGACGCGCTGGATGTGATCGACCAACTCACCGAAGGTAAATTAATTTTAGTAGGCTCCAGCATGGGCGCGTGGCTGGCGTTGCTGGCCGCGATGGTGAGACCGGAGCGCGTCGCGGCGCTAATCGGCATCGCCAGCGCGCCGGATTTCACCGAGGCGCTGATCTGGGAAAAACTCACCCCGGCGCAGCAGCACGACCTGCAGGAACAAGGCGTGTTCTATGCCCCGTCCTGCTACGGCGAAGCGCCGTACCCGATTATGAAAACATTAATCGAGGAGGGCAGGGAGCATCTGCTCCTGCGCGGTGCGATTCCGCTGCGCCTGCCTGTGCATCTCCTCCACGGCACGAACGATCAGGATGTGCCGTGGCAGCACGCCGTGTCGCTGATGGAAAAACTGCAAAGCGCCGATGTAAGCCTGCACCTCGTCAAGGGTGGCGATCACCGCATGTCGTCGCCGGAGCATCTTGCGCTGCTGTGCCGTACGCTCGAAAATTGCTTTGCCAGCGGCGGGAAATGACGCTAAAAAGCCCTTTTCACCCCTAGCGTCCACAGGCTTATGAAACCCACCGCCAAACCGAAAAATCCCTGCTTCTCCTCCGGCCCCTGCGCGAAACGCCCCGGCTGGTCATTATCCGCATTGTCCGATGCCTCGCTCGGCCGTTCCCACCGCGCCAAAGGCGGAAAGAGCAAACTCGCCGAAGTCATCACGCGCAGCAAAGCCGTGCTGGGGATGCCGGAAAATTATTTACTCGGCATCGTGCCCGCTTCCGATACCGGGGCGATTGAGATGGCCATGTGGTCGCTGCTGGGCGAGCGCGGCGTGGACGTGCTGGCGTGGGAAAGCTTCGGCTCCACCTGGGCATCGGACTGTAAGAGCCAGCTCAAGCTCAAGGATTTGAATATATATAAAGCCGATTACGGCAAACTCCCCGACCTTTCCAAAGTTAGCTGGGATCGTGATGTAATCTTTACATGGAATGGCACGACATCGGGCGTGCGCGTACCGAATGGCGACTGGATCGCGAAAGACCGTAAGGGGCTTTCCATCTGTGACGCGACGTCGGCGGCATTCGCTATGGATTTGCCATGGGATAAATTAGATGTCGTCACCTGGTCGTGGCAGAAGGTGTTGGGCGGTGAAGGCGCGCACGGCATGATCGCGCTGTCTCCGCGTGCGGTGGAACGCCTGCAAAGCTACACACCCGCATGGCCGCTGCCGAAAATTTTCCAGCTCAGCAAAGGCGGCAAGCTCATAGACGGCATTTTCAAAGGTGAAACCATCAACACGCCCTCCATGCTTTGCGTGGAAGACGCGCTCGACGGCTTGAAATGGAGCGAGCAACAGGGCGGCCTTCCCGCGCTCATCAAGCGTTCGGAAGCCAACCTCAAAGCCATCGCGCAATGGGTGGAAAAAACGCCGTGGGTGGGGTTCCTCGCCGAAAGCGCCGCCACGCGCTCCTGCACCTCCATCTGCCTGACCATCACCGACCCGTGGTACGCGGGATTATCGCCGGAAGCGCAAGCCGAAGGCGCGAAGAAAATCGCTTCCATCCTCGAAAAAGAAGGCGTGGCGTTCGACATCGGTTCCTACCGCGACGCGCCTGCGGGTCTGCGCATCTGGGGCGGCGCGACGGTGGAAACCTCCGACATCGAAGCCCTGCTGCCGTGGCTGGAATGGGCATGGGGCGAGGCGAAAGCCGGGCTGTCGCAGGCGGCTTAGAATCTCATATTGTCATTCCGGCGTAGGCCGGAATCTTATGTTGAGACGATGTCAGGTGTTGAGGGATAAGATTCCGGCCTACGCCGGAATGACAAAATAGTTGGGTAAAAAATGCTCTATTACACCCTCTGGCTTCCCATCCTCCTCGCAGTTTTATTCACCGCGCATAAGTTGAAATTCGAGCGGCGCACGTTGCTGCTGATTGTCTCCGGGCTTGTGCTGTATTATTTCAATTTCTACCAGTCGAGCTGGCTGAATTTTGCCACCGATGTGGGGCACCACGCGGAATATATCCAGTTTATCGCCGCAAGCGGCGGTCTTCCGGATATTTATAACCTCACCACCGGCGCGGGCTACCACCCGCCGACCTATTACCTCTTCGGCGCAGGCCTGTATAAGGCGGCGCAAGCAGTCGATCCCGGCGACCCGCTGCTGACCGTGCGCCATCTGTCGATGGCGCTCTACATGGTGTTCATCGTTTTTTCCACCCTGCTGCTGCGCCGCGTGTTGCCCCAGCGTGGCGTGCCGTATTATGCGGCGCTGGCGCTGGTGGTGTTCTGGCCGGTGGGCGTGGTTATCGGCGCGCGTATCAATGGCGATTTGCTGCTCTATGCAGGGCAGGCCGGGGTGATGTATTTCCTGCTGGTTTGGATGCTCGACAAAACACCCGCGGCGTTGGCCAACGCATTCCTATGCGCAGGCATAGCACTGCTCGGAAAGAATTCCGGCGCATTATTTTTGGGCGCATCGCTGGCGTTCCTGCTCGTAGGCGCGCTGCAACACTGGCGCGCCATCATCACACCGCGCATGGTGGGTTCGGTGGCTTTCGCGTTGGGCTGCTATTACCTCACGCGCCTGCGCTACGACCCGCGCTCGCTCATGGTATCGCAGGGTACGCCGATCAATTTCGACCAGTTCGTGCATATTTTCCTGATGTTCGACCCGTATTTGTTCCTTGATGAGACGATCATCAACCAGCATCAGGGCGAAAGCCAGATTCGCTTTTGGCACTGGTTCCTGCGCAGCATGGTGCTCGGCGATTTCATCGACTGGCGGCCGCTGGCGGTAGTATTCGCCATCGGCACGGTGTGGCTGGCCATGCTCGCCTACCTGCTGGTGGGCGTGCGGGAATGGTTTCGTGCCCTGCCGCGCGAGAAAATCACCTATGCGTTCCTGATGGGCTTTGCCGCGCTGATGGTCGGCGCGATGATCGCGATGCGTTTTATCCGCCCGGATTACCCTAACGTTTCGGACGCACGCTATGTCTACCCGTTGGTCGTATTGGTGGCGGCCTGTTTTGGCCTGACTATGCGCTGGCATGAACAAAGAAAGCACGAAATCCTGTTTCGCGCCGGCAACGGGCTAGCGCTAGGCTTCGCGCTGCTGACTTTTGCACTGTATTTCGCACATCATTTGCTGCTGACGAAGCCGCAATAGCGAAATCGCTTGCGTCTGCCGTCCCCACCTGCAAAATAGGGCTTCACCGCAACCTTATAAGAAAGCAATACCTCATCATGCCAAAAGTTCTGATTGCCGATAAACTCTCGCCGCAAGCTATTGACGTATTCAAGCAGCGCGGTGTACAGGCCGATGTCAAAACCGGCCTCACGCCCGAAGAGTTGATTGCCATTATCGGCGATTACGATGGCGTAGCGGTGCGCTCGGCCACCAAGATCACACCCGATGCGCTGAAGGCAGCGAAGAAACTTAAAGTGGTAGGACGCGCCGGTATCGGGGTGGATAACGTGGACGTAAACGCAGCTACCGCGCACGGTGTCGTGGTGATGAACACGCCGTTCGGCAACTCGGTGACCACTGCTGAACATGCTGTGTCGCTGATGATGTCGCTCGCGCGCCAGATTCCGCTGGCGAACGCCTCCACCCATGCGGGCAAGTGGGAAAAGAACGCGTTTATGGGCATGGAACTCGCAGGCAAGGTGCTGGGGCTTATCGGCTGCGGCAATATCGGCTCCATCGTGGCCGACCGCGCGCAGGGCTTGAAAATGAAAGTGATTGCGTACGATCCGTATCTCTCCAAAGAACGCGCCGATTCCATCCATGTCGAAAAAGTCGATCTCGATGCGCTCTTGGAGCGTTCCGACGTCATCAGCCTGCACACGCCGCTGACCGACACCACACGCAACATCCTCAATAAAAACACGCTCGCCATGTGCAAGAAGGGCGTGCGCATCATCAACTGTGCGCGCGGTGGGCTGGTAAGCGAAGCCGATCTTAAGGTTGCTATCGAATCCGGTCAGGTTGCAGGTGCAGCGCTCGATGTGTTCGAGGAAGAACCGGCGAAGAAAAATATTTTATTCGGCATGCCGCAGGTGATCTGCACGCCGCACCTCGGTGCATCCACCACCGAGGCACAGGAAAACGTCGCCGTGCAGGTGGCCGAGCAGATGGCCGATTACCTCACCACGGGCGCGGTGAGCAACGCGCTCAACATCCCCTCCATGTCGGCGGAAGATGCCGCGCGCCTGAAGCCGTATTTGCAACTGGCCGACCAACTCGGCAGCTTCGCAGGCCAGCTCACCGAAACGGGACTCAAAGCCGTTAAGATCGAGTATGACGGCCACGCCGCGAAGCTCAACACCAAGCCGCTCACCGCCGTTGCGCTCAAAGGATTGCTCGCGCCGCTGGTTGAAGGCGTGAACATGGTCAACGCGCCGGTCATCGCGAAAGAACGCAACATCGAAGTCAGCGCCACCAACCACGAACGCGCAGGCGATTACCAGACCATGATCCGCATTACCGTCGTCACCGAAAAACGCGTGCGCACGGTAGCGGGCACGCTGTTCGCCGACAAGCCGCGCATCGTCGAAGTAAACGGCATCAAGCTGGAAGCAGGTCTCGGCGGGCGCATGCTCTATGTGAACAACGACGACAAACCCGGCTTCATCGGCGGCTTAGGATCGTTGCTCGGCAAAGCGGGCATCAACATTGCGTACTTCCATTTAGGCCGCAACGCCGAAGCCAGCGACGCCATCGCGCTCGTGGAAATCGACCAGCCGCTGCCTGCGGCTGTGCTTGAGGACATCGGTAAACTGCCGAGCGTGAAGCAAGTGAAGGTGTTGCAGTTTTAATAGTGTCATCCCGGCGCAGGCCGGGATGCACGCCTATTATTCCAATACCTCAAGACATGGATCCCGGCCTGCGCCGGGATGACACAAAGGAAATATCATGAAACTCTTCTTCTCCGTCAATTCTCCCTATGCCCGCAAATGTCGGGTGGTGGCGATGGAGAAGGGATTGCAGGATGTCGAATATATCCTCGTAAGCCCGATGGAAAACCCGCCGGAACTGCTCGCGGTCAATCCGCTGGCCACGGTGCCATCGCTGGTAACAGATGATGGATTTACCCTCTGCGAAAGCCCGGTGATCTGTGAATATCTCGATTCTCTCTCCACGACCAACTCGTTATTTCCGCAAAAAGGCACGGAGCGTTTCCGCGTCCTCGGCATGGCGGCGCTGGCCGATGGCATCATGGATGCCGCCGTTGCCTGCGTGCTGGAAAAGCGCAGACCGGAAGCGCAGCGTTCGATGGAATGGGTCATCCGCAAGGAAAGTGCTATCCGCCGTACTATCGCCGTACTCGCAGGGCAGATGGGTACGAGCGCACCGCTCTCGATTGGTACGATCAATGCGTCAGTTGCATTGGCGTATGTTAATTTCCGCCTGAGTCATATCGGTTGGGAAGACGATCACGCGCAGCTTGCTGCGTGGCATAAAGAATTCAGCAAACGCCCATCGATGCAGGCGACTGTGCCGGTAGCATAAAATATTTTGTCATTCTGAGCGCAGCGAAGAATCTTAGATCCTTCACTTCGTTCAGGATGACAAAAATATTACTCCATATACTGACCGCCATTGACCGACAGCGTTTCGCCGGTGATGAACGCCGCACCGTCGGCGGCTAAAAACAGCACCGCGCGTGCGATTTCTTCCGGCTTACCCATGCGCCCCACGGGTATGCCCGCGAGGATTTTGGTCATGACTTCTTCAGGAATGCCCTTGGTCATATCGGTTTCGATATAGCCCGGCGCGATCGCGTTGACCGTAATGCCGCGCGCGGCCGATTCACGCGCCAGCGCTTTGGTCAGGCCGAATATACCTGCTTTGGCGGCGGAGTAATTGGTCTGCCCGAACTGACCGAGCTGGCCATTCATCGAGCTGATATTAATGATGCGGCCGAATTTTTTATCGCGCATCGCGTCGATCACCGCGCGGGTCATGTAGAAACAGGAATTCAGGTTGGTATCCACCACAACGTCCCAGTTTTCCGGCGACATTTTGTGCATCGCCGAATCGCGCGTGATACCTGCGTTATTCACCAGAATTTCAATATTGCCACCCAGCTCTTCACTCACTACCTTCGCGCCCTGCTTACATGCTTCGGGGTCGCTGATGTCCCATTTGTAGGTGGGAATGCCGGTGACTTTCATGAATTCCTTCGCCGCGTCGTCGCGCGTGGCGTAGTTGGCGGCAACTTTGTAGGCTTTATTTTTCAGTGCAATCGAAATCGCAGCGCCGATGCCGCGTGTTCCGCCGGTTACTAGAGCTATGCGTTGGGTCATACTATTCGTTCCTTTAGCGTGAGAGGCACATCGCCACACCCATGCCGCCGCCGATACACAGCGTGGCGAGGGCTTTTTTGGCGTCGCGTTTTTGCATTTCGTAGAGCAGGGTGGTGAGCACGCGCGCGCCCGACGCACCTACGGGATGACCTAACGCGATCGCACCGCCATTGACATTGACCTTGCTCAAATCCCAGCCCATTTCACGGTTGACGGAAATGGCCTGCGCCGCGAACGCTTCGTTGGCTTCGATGAGGTCGAGGTCTTTGACCGTCCAACCCGCTTTTGCTAACGCCTTTTGGCTGGCGGGGATGGGGCCGGTGCCCATGATCGCCGGGTCTACGCCCGCATGTGCCCACGATGTGATGGTTGCCATCGGTTTCAATCCGCGCTTATTGGCTTCCGCGCGTGTCATGATCATCACCACGGCCGCGCCGTCATTGATGCCCGAGGCGTTACCCGCGGTGACCGTGCCCGCTTTATCGAATGCGGGCTTTAATTTAGCGAGGCCTTCGATGGTGGTGTCACCGCGCGGGCCTTCGTCGGTATCCACCGTCACGTCGCCTTTGCGCGAAGTCACTACAACTGGCACGATTTGATCTTTGAACACACCTGCCTTGATCGCCGCCGCCGCCTTATGTTGCGATGCGAGAGCGAACTGATCCTGCTCCTCGCGCGTAATGCCGAATTGCTTGGCGACGTTTTCCGCGGTTACGCCCATGTGGATATTGTGGAACGGATCGACCAGCGCGTCATAGAGCATGGTGTCGACCATCGTTGCCGAACCCATCTTTACGCCGGAGCGCAAGGGAATCGCGTGCGGGGACTGGCTCATGCTTTCCTGACCGCCCGCGATGACGATGGAGCTGTCGCCGTTTTTGACCGCCTGATAGCCAAGGCATACCGCGCGCAGTCCCGAGCCGCAAAGCTGGTTCATGCCCCACGCCGGGGTTTCCTTAGGCACCCCTGCATCGAGCGAGGCGCGGCGTGCCGGGTTGGGGCCGCAATGGGCGGTAAGTATCTGCCCGAGGATGACTTCTGCAATATCCGCGCCCGCCACACCCGTACGTTTGAGTATTTCCTTGATAACCGTCTCACCGAGCTTATGGGCGGGAACCGTGCCCAGCGCCCCGTTAAAGGTGCCGATCGGCGTACGTACGGCGTTGACAATCACTACATCGGTATCGGCAGTCATCGGAACCTCCATGATATGAGGTTTTGTATGTAGGTAGGTGACGTGTGATTGTCTAGTCTTTTTGCAATAAATACGGGCACTTCGCATGTTGCGATGCAGCAATAAATGATTGTCATAAAAGTTTAACTTATATTAAGCATGCGACCCTATACACTGGTAAATCACGCATTCCAACGATAGAGCCTGTACATGGTCAGCCTGCCACTACCCGAAAAACGCAGCTTGTTTACTAAAGCCGATGAAGCGATCGGCAGGATCGAAGGCGTCGGCCTTGAAGATGCGAAAACAAGCAAGTTGAAATTCCTGCAACTGGTGCTTGATGATGTCCGGCCAAAAGAAGAACCCATCCTGCGGGCGCTCATCGGCATGGCGTATCAGGGTGCGATAGGCGGACGCGAACTGCCACAATTGGCGGGGCGTTATGATGGCGAATCCAGAAAAAGCGAAGTGTTCTTGCCGATTCCCGATGGATTTACGGAATTGCCGGCAAGGGAGATGCGCGCCTACCTCAAGCACGCAAAAGACGATTTAATGGAGCGCCTGCAGACGATAAACGGCAAGGCCACGCCCATGGGAACGGGCGACCAAAAGGAAGTGGGCAAGGTGGATGTATTACTATTCGCCGATGAGAGGGATGCAAAGGTTGCGTACCTCATGTTGCGTGCGCTTGCAGATGCTCAAGGACACCCGAATGCCTGCGTGATGGCGGAACAGCCGATAGACAGGGGCGATGAGCACCTGATGCATATGGTGCTTATCGCCCCGGAAGCGCGCATCTCTATTCTCGAAAGTGAAGGCATCAAGCCGAAAAAATTTGTAGAGAAAGTGTCGAAACCGCAAGAAGTAAAATCTACTTCCGGTCTGTTTGCAATTGCCTCTGAAGCGCTCTCAAGAAGCGGTGCGGGTAAGAAAGGCATGCAGACGATGGTTCTGCGCGGCGACAAGATGCAGAAATTCGCTGCGGCGAATCTCGCGATCGTCGCATATGGCAACGCGTGCGACGAACTCAAGAAGCCGGACATGGTGGCTGAATGCAAATTGAGCGACGATTTCAACACGCTTTCAATACCGATACCCAAAGGCATGGATAAATTGCCGGTACTTGTGATGAAACGTCACCTGCATGCTATGCAGCAGGATATATTCGAGCGCGTGAAAGAAGCCCAGCCGCTGCCGCACGATAAGGATAAACGATATTGCGTGCCTGCTCCCCTCGCGGAGCTGGATAGTTTTTCAGGATTGTTAATGATGGTGGCGAACGCCTACACGAACGATCCGGTGACGACCATGCCGAGTGATATGATGACTACGCCGCTCGTCATCATTTCGGAAGCAGCCCGCAACGCCATTTTGAAACATGAAAAGCCGCTCGCACGTGGGCGTGGATAACACAGGATAATATGTCTAAACGCTTTACAGAAAATCTCCCACCCCGCAAGCCGGACAGCAGCGTATTCAACGATGCGGTGTTGCAGGTGGAAAAACTTTCCGGAATCGAGGTGCATAACGGACACATGCTGCTCAGCCTGTCGGACGCACCACGCACGCATTTGCCTGCGATCAGGACGCTGATAGCGATAGCCGCGAGCGACGTGCATGTTCAGGAAGGCTTGGATACCATCCACACCCTCCAGAAATACGCGCATCATGATGCAGGCCATACGGTTTCGCTTCCGGCGCCGCCTGCGGGCATGAAGCGCTCCGAATATATGATTGCCATCCAGAACGCGCTTGGAAATGTGCGCAGGGATTTGCTGGCGACCTTAAGGCAGGCGAAAACGAAAGAGTCTGCTACGCACAATTACATCCCCGTTAGTGATCAACACGAAGCCGAGGTAAAAGCCGCGCAGCTCGATATTCTGGCAAACGCGCATGGCATCGCCGATCAGGTTCACGCCGGGGCGTACGTGTGGGAAGACGGTAAAAAAGCAGGCATCATGATCAGCAAACAAGCCGCGAGAGTGGTGCTTGAAAACGAATTGTGGCACGGTAGCTATGCGGAACACGCGCGCACCGGCACGCTTGCCAGCTGGTATATGGGAATTTAAAAAAGTAGGAGCAGCTATGTCGAGATCATTCACGAAAAGAAGCGGAATCGCCAAAGAACATGTCAGCGTTTTCGACGAGGCGGTAAGGCAGGCTGCGAAGCTCGCCCATATCGAAGTGCATAACGGCCATATGCTGCTCGACGTTTCCGATTCCCCGCGCGAGCAGACAGCAGCGATCAAGGAATTCATAGCGGTAGCCGCCAGTGAAGTGTTGGGGAGAAAAGACCCGGAACTTTCACATACGCTCAGTTACATCCATCACGATACGTTGGATACCATTTCTCTTCTCGCGCCGCCGTCGTGGATGCCAGCACAGCAATATGCGGAGGCGATTCAGGCTGAGCTTGGCCTGCTGCGCAACCAGTTGATGCACCCGCTTGCGAATGCAGAGCCTGGGATAGGCGATCTCGTGTTTATCCCGCTTCCTGAAGATGAGGACGCGAGGAAGATTAAGATGACGCAGTTAGGCATGCTTTTCTCCGCGCACAATCACCCGGATGCTATACACCCGTTTGGGAGGCAGGATTTTACCGTAGAAAGAACCCCTTTGGAGCCCGGCCTTTTGATGCATAAGGATACGCTCGCCCAAGTGCTTCGTAGCGAATTACTGCCCCCCGATACACGCCGCCGCCCTGCAGGGCCTACCGCACTCTTCCGCACCTAATTTCTTCTCCCTCTCCCCTTGTGGGAGAGGGCAGGGGAGAGGGGGCTGGCTCCACATACTAAGTAAGCAAGCGTACCCCTCACCCTGATTTTCCTAAGACTTGGCGTTGCCAAGCCTAAGGAAAATCGCCCTCTCCCACAAGGGGAGAGGGAATACTATCCTAGTGCGATTTTTTCGGCGCTAATCCGTATTTTTCTATCAACTCTTCGGCGATCTGCACGGCGTTGAGTGCAGCGCCCTTGCGTAGATTATCCGATACGATCCACATGGAGAGCCCGTGCTTCACGGTAGGGTCGGCGCGCAGGCGAGAGATGAACACCGCGTCTTCCCCGGCGCATTCGATAGGGGTGCAGTAGCCTGCGTCTTTGCGTTCGTCGTAGATCATCACACCGTCCGCGTCGGAAAGCAGTTCACGCGCTTCGTCCACGCTGATGGCGCTTTCAAATTCAAGATTTACCGATTCCGAATGGCCGACGAACACCGGCACGCGCACGCAGGTGGCGGTCACTTCGATGCTGGGATCGAGGATTTTCTTGGTTTCCTGTACCATTTTCCACTCTTCTTTCGTCGAGCCGTCTTCCATGAACACATCGATATGCGGGATGACGTTGAAAGCGATGCGCTTGGTAAATTTCGTATTTTCCTTGATGTTGTTCATATAGACCGATTTCGTCTGCTCGAACAGCTCGTCCATGCCCGCCTTGCCCGCGCCGGACACCGACTGGTAGGTAGACACCACCACGCGCTTGATTTTCGCCGCGCCGTGCAATGGCTTGAGTGCCACCACCATCTGCATGGTGGAGCAGTTAGGGTTGGCGATAATATTGGTTTTGCGGAAATCCGCGAGCATGTGGCCGTTCACTTCCGGCACCACCAGCGGAATGCCTTCGATCATGCGGAAATGCGAGGTGTTGTCGATGACTACACAACCCGCAGCCGCCGCTTTCGGCGCAAACACCTTCGACACGGAAGCGCCGGGTGAGAACAGGCCAATATCCGTATCAGAAAAATTGTAATCTTCCAGCGCCTGCACGGTAAGAATCTTATCTTCACCGAAGCTCACCTGTTTGCCCACCGACGCGCGCGACGCCAGCGCGACCACTTCGCTCACGGGGAAATCGCGCTCGGCGAGAATATCTAAAATCTTACGGCCGACATTGCCTGTCGCGCCCACTACTGCTACTTTGAAACTCATACGACTCCTCATTGCAAAGGGGCGTTAATCTACCGATTTTTCAAAGAAAAGCAATGGGGAGATCAGGGTGAAGGGGCAATAATTGTCATGAAATCGTCATTATCTGCACGGTATTTTCAGTTATAATAGGTGCTTATGAAGACAAAGACAGACATACAAACCAAAAGCATGACGCTGGACGGCGAAACATGGATACGCATATCGCGCGTCGTGGAAGCAGGCAAACCGGCACGTTTGGAATTTTCTGTTGAAGGGATGTCCGATCAGGCGGTATTTCACATTGGCGACACGCTTATGGCATACACCAAAGGGTTTCTGGACGCCAAAAATGTAAAAGGTGAGTATTCATTTAGCAAAACATACCCCGAACATGGCCCATTACAGGTTATTACCTTCACGCCAGTTGCAGCTTTTTCCCTAATGCCAAGCCGCAGCAGTGTTGAGCTTTATGAAGCTCTGTCTAAAAAAATCGAATCGGAATGGTTGCCTCACCTGCGTGAAACTATGAAGCCAACCAAGCCCAAACCCATTGTGGGTTTGGATAGCAATAGGTTTCAAAGGCTACTAAGTTCTGTTTCTTCCGGCAAGCCATTCAGCAGGAACTAAACCACAACCCTTGCGGCTTGCCCCGCGATCCATTATGACAGGGGCATGGATAGCATCGACTTTCCCCGGTTCATTTTCGCCTCCCTTTTCATCCTCGGACTGATTGGGGTGTTTGGCGCATTGCTCCGGCGTTTCGGCAAATCCAATCCTTGGCTTGGCACCAAGGAAGGCGAGGGGCGGCTTTCTATTCTTGAGATGCGCGCCCTCGACCCCAAGCGCAGGCTGGTGTTGGTCAGGCGCGACAATACGGAACACCTGCTTTTACTCGCCGACGGCCGCGAGTTGGTGATCGAATCGAATATCACGAAGGAATAGGGTACAATGACCCATGAAGCACTCTCAATTCCTTGTCATTCCTGCGAAAGCAGGAATCTCATCTCTGCGCTGAAATCTAAGATTCCTGCTTTCGCAGGAATGACAATAATAGCGGCATTACTGGCGCTCTTTTTCTATTCTGAACCCGCGCTCGCGCAGTCCATGTCGGTCGATCTGGGAAAAACCAGCAGCGGCACGGCAGCCGGCAGGCTTATCCAACTCGTGCTGTTCATGACGGTGATTACGCTTGCACCGTCGATCCTAATCATGATGACCTCATTCATGCGCATCATCATCGTGCTGTCGTTTTTGCGCAGCGCTATAGGCCTACAGCAGACACCGCCCAATCAGGTGCTGATTTCGCTTGCGCTGTTCCTCACCGCCTTCATCATGGCTCCTGCCTTCGAGAAGGCTTATAACGACGGTGTGAAGCCGCTGCTGGAGGAAACCATCACCGAGGAGCAGGCGTTGGAGCGCATCGGCGAACCGTTCCACGAGTTCATGCTCAAGCATGCCCGCGAAAAAGACGTGAAGTTGTTCATGGACATGTCGCCGGGGTTGGAAGTCAAAGAGCCGGAAGACATGCCTTATCGCATCCTGCTGCCTGCCTTCATGATCAGCGAGTTGAAGCGCTCGTTTGAAATCGGCTTTCTGATTTTTATTCCTTTCGTGGTGATCGACATGCTGATCGCCTCCATCCTCATGGGCATGGGTATGATGATGCTGCCGCCGGTGATGATCTCGCTGCCGTTCAAGCTCATCTTCTTCGTGCTGGTGGATGGGTGGTATATGATTTGCGGTAGCCTTGTAAAAAGTTTTGGAACGATCTGATGGAAATCATTTTCGGCATTCTATTCGCCCTGTTCGTGGCGCTGATCGTGGTGCTGGCGCTCTGGTTCGGGCTATTTATGCTCGGTTTTGCGTTGGCGGCGGGCATTATCGGTTTTTGCATCATGATGGTGCAGCAATGGTGGCTGCGCCGACGCTTCACGCGTGGCTCCGGCGGCGATAGCACTATCATCGAAGTAGAATACAAAGACATCACCCAACCATCTCGCAAGGAGGATTTATGACATGGCTGAAATTTTCTACACTCGCTGCACTCGTCCTTATTACCGCCGGTTGCGCGGATAATAAGCCGGATTATGACGGCATGGCGAAGTGCGAAGGCTTAGGCTACAAGCCCGGAACCGCCGAATATGATAAATGCGTCCGCGAAGAAAAATCCGTGAAGATGATGGAAGAACAGCGCCGCGAATTCGAGAAGATGAAGCAAGATGACCGGGATCGCAAGCTGCGCGGCTATTAACCCTATTTCTCTCTCTCCCACAAGGGGGGGAGGGAATATAGGAGTCAATAATCCACCCCGACTAAATACAACCCGTCCGGCGGCGCGGTAACGCCTGCTTTCGCGCGGTCTTTTGCATCCAGCGCGGCCTGTACGTCCTGAGGCTGCCACCTGCCTTTGCCCACTAGCGCCAGCGTGCCGGTCATGATGCGCACCTGATGGTGCAGGAACGAGCGCGCGCTGGTGATGATAATGATTTCCTCGCCATGCTGTGCGATGTCCAGCTTTTCCAGCGTTTTGACCGGCGATTTTGACTGGCACTGCGAATCGCGGAAACTGGTGAAATCGTGGTGGCCGACCAGCATCGCAGCCGCCTGCTGCATTTTTTCAATATCCAGCGGTTTGACCACATGCCACGCCCGCCCATGCTCCAGCCCCAGCCGCGAGCGGCGGTTGATGATGCGGTAGCGGTAATGCCGCGCCTTCGCAGAAAACCGTGCGTGGAATTCCTCCGTCACCTCTTCCGCATCGATAATCGCGATACGGTTTTTGTGCCCGATTTCGAGATAAAAATTGATGCCCTGCATCACGCGGAACGCATCCAATGGTTTTTGTAAATCGATATGTGCCACCTGCGCCGTGGCATGCACGCCTGCGTCGGTGCGGCCTGCGCCCACGATATTCACTTCTTCGCCAGAAAACTTAAAGCACGCGATCTGCAATGCTTCTTGCACGCTCATCAAATCGTTCTGCCGCTGCCAGCCTGCATAGCCGTTGCCGTCATATTCCAGCGTGAGTTTATAGCGTGGCATATCAACCCAGCACGCTGCCGGGAGGAATCGGGAACCCTTGCAAACATTCCTGCCTGCTCATGCGCTTTTTCCCCGGGCGCTGCATCTCCAGTGGCGACAGCACGCTTTTCCCGCCTTCGCATGCAATGTCGAAATTCGCGCTGATTACTTCGCCCGATTGCGCAGGCCGCATGAAATCGCATTCCCGTACTGCAGACGCCACCGCGTCGAAAATCTTAATCTGCTCGCCCTGATAGACAAAAGCCGCACCCGGCGCAGGCGACAGCCCACGAATCTGGTTGAGGATATCCGCCGCCGGGCGGTTCCAGTCGATGCGGCATTCCTCTTTGGTGATTTTCTTCGCGTAGGTCACGCCCTCTGTGGGCTGCTTCACCGGCTTGAAAGCCCTCTGCAACGTTTTCAACACCAGCGGCGCAGCTTTTTGCGACAACTCATCGTGCAGCATCGCCGCATTCGTCCCCGGCGCAATCGCAACCGGTTCCACCATCAGCATATCACCCGTATCCAGCCCCGCATCCATCTGCATAATCACAATCGCCGTTTGCGTATCGCCTGCCATAATGGTGCGCTGTATCGGCGCTGCACCGCGCCAGCGCGGTAGCAGGGAAGGGTGTACGTTGATGCACCCCATCGGGCACGCATCCAGAATCGCCTGTGGCAGCAACAATCCATAGGCGACAACAATCGCGGCATCGGCCTTGTGTGCCGCAAACTCCGCCTGCGTTTCTGCAGATTTCAAGCTGACCGGCGTATAGACGGGCAGCCCATGCGCGAGCGCATATTCATGCACCGGCGAAGGCCGTTCCTTCTGTCCGCGTCCCGCAGGTCGCGGTGGCTGCGAATATACGGCGACGATGGTATGACCGGTCTCACGCAGTGCCTTAAGTGTCGGCAACGCAAACATGGGTGTCCCCATGAAAATCAGGCGCAGAGGGGAACTAATGATTGCAGTGCTCGCCATGCACGTGATGATGGTGGTCGTGGTCGAACACGCCGGCTTTTTTGAGCTTGGTGAGCTTGCGGTTAATCATGTCGCGCTTCAGCGAGGAGATATGATCGACGAAGGTGATACCGTTTAAATGGTCGATTTCGTGCTGTATGCAGGTGGCGAGCAGTCCGTCGAAATCTTCTTCCTGCGTTTTGCCGTCGATATCGAGATAGCGCACGCGCACGGTTTCCGGCCTAGTAACGTCGGCATACTGGTCGGGGAACGACAGGCAGCCTTCCTTATAGACATGCGGATTCTGCGAGACGGATATGATTTCCGGGTTGATAAGTGCGTATTGTTCGCCCGCACCTTCGCCTTCGTTCCAGGTGACATCGGCCACGAGCACGCGCTTGAGCACGCCCACCTGCACGGCTGCCAGCCCGATGCCACGCTCGGCATACATCGTGTCGAACAAATCGGCCACGAGCGCGCGGATGCTGTCGTCAATTTTTTCCACCGGAGCCGATTTAGTTTTCAGGATCGGGTCGGGGGCGATGATGAGTTTTAACGTTGCCATAATGTTTATCCTACCACGCGTTCATTTAAGCGTCTAAAGCTTTCTTTTTTACCGAGTATTTCAAGTATTTCAAACACGCTCGGCGAGATGGTGCTGCCGGTGAGCGATGCGCGCAGGGGTTGCGCGACTTCGCCGAGTTTCTTGCCGTTTGCTTCGCCCCATGTCTTGCAGAATGCCTGCAACGGCTCTGCGTGCCAGTTTTCAAACTTTTCCAATTCCGGCAACAGCCCGTCAAGCAGCGCATACCCGCCTTTGGCCAGCAATAGTTCGCGTGCCTTTTCATCCATCGGCACATGCACGTCCACCACATAGAACGCGGCATTTTTTGCCAGCTCCACAATGGTTTTCGCGCGTTGCTTCAACCCGTTCATGCCGAGCAGCAATAATTTTTTGTGCGCATCGGGATTAAGGTTGCTGTCTTTTTTCAGGATGGGCGTAATCAGCTCCACCAGCCTCGCATCATCCGCCTCGCGGATATAATGCCCGTTCAAATTCTCCAGCTTGGCGAAATCAAAACGCGACGGCGATTTGCCCACTGCGTCCAGCCCGAACCATTCGATAGCCTGCTGTGTGGAGATAATTTCCTCGTCGCCATGCGCCCAGCCCAGTCGCAGCAAATAATTGCGCACCGCTTCCGGCAAATAGCCCATGTCGCGGTAGGCATCCACGCCCAGCGCGCCGTGGCGCTTAGAGAGCTTCGCGCCGTCGCTGCCGTGGATCAGCGGAATATGCGCGAAATCGGGCGCTGTCCAGCCCATTGCGTTGTAGATAAGCAGTTGGCGGAAGGTGTTGGTGAGATGGTCATCGCCGCGAATGATTTGCGTCACGCCCATATCGTGGTCGTCCACTACCACCGCCAGCATATAGGTCGGTGTGCCGTCGGAGCGCAGCAGCACCATATCGTCGAGTTGCTTGCATTCTACCGTTACATCACCTTGCACTTTGTCGTGCACCGTGATGCTGCCCTCGCGCGGCGCTTTGATACGAATGGATGGGGCGACGCCTGCGGGCGCTTCTGACGGGTCGCGGTCGCGCCACATGCCATCATATTGGAAAACTTTGCCCTCGGCTTTGGCGTTATTACGCTTGGCTTCCAGCTCTTCTGCGGTGCAATAGCAATAATAAGCCTGCCCTTTCTTGAGCATTTCATGCGCTACTTCCGCATGGCGATCCTTGCGCGCATATTGGTAGACAACCTCGCCATCCCAATCCAGACCGAGCCACTTCATACCGTCTAGAATCGCATCAATCGCTGCCTGCGTGGAGCGCGCGCGGTCGGTATCTTCGACGCGCAGCAAGAATTTCCCGCCCGCATGTCGTGCATACAGCCAGTTGAACAACGCCGTGCGCGCCCCTCCGATGTGGAGGAAGCCGGTGGGCGAGGGTGCGAAACGGGTGATAGCGGTCATAAATCTATGTATTTAGGGTTCCAGGGTCACGGTATGCCAAAAATGGTGCATTGGCGCTAGGGTTTTGTTACAAGTTTTGCCTATGACGAGGCTATCTTCCCTATTTGCCGCTGAGCGCGAGCGTTTTATCCTTTGGGTTCCGGTGTTGCTGGGGACGGGGATCGGCATCTATTTTGGCCTTTTGCAAGAGCCGCCTATATGGTCGGGAGCTTTGGTAGCTGTCATTTTCGGGTGTATGGCGTGGTTCGGGCGGCGGCTGGCTTCGCTCCGCCTGCTGGCGCTGGCGTTTGCGCTGGCGGGGGTTGGTTTCTTGTGCGCGGGGGTGCGCACGCTGCTGGTGGATGCGCCTGCGCTGCATAAAACCCTGTATTCCCGTACGATAGAAGGCCGCATCGACGACATCCAGCAGAAGAACGAAGGGCTGAAACTGTTTTTAAGCGCGGTGAGCATCGAAGGCGTGAAGCCGCACACCACGCCGCACGCGGTCACCGTCACGCTGAAACAGGCCGCGCCGGGCATCAAGGTGGGCGATCATATCCGCGCTAACGCTATTCTCTTTCCGCCACCCACGCCGGTATTGCCGCACGGCTACGATTTCGCGCGCGCGTATTATTTTGACGGCATTGGTGCAGTAGGGCATGTGCCGGGCACGGTGGCCGTTACCGAATCCGCCGAGCCGGGAAGTTTCGTGCCGTGGCTCAACAGCCTGCGCCTGTCGATCGCTGCGCGCCTGAATGCCGCGATGTCGCCCGATAACGCGGCGGTGGCGTCGGCGATGATGGTCGGCGAAATGTCGCAGGTATCCGACAAGGTGAAAGACGCCATGCGCGATTCCGGCATCTACCACGTGCTGTCGATCTCCGGCTTGCATATGTCGCTGGCCGCCGGGCTCGTATATGCGTTGGCGCGTTTCCTTTTATGCCTGCACATGCCGTTGGCGCAACGCTTGCCGGTGAAGAAAATCGCGGCGTGCATTGGGCTGCTGGGTGCGTTCTCCTATTTGCTGCTGGCGGGCTATCCGGTGCCTGCGGTGCGTTCGTTCATGATGGTGGCGTGCGTAATGGTGGCCGTGCTGTTCGACCGGCGCGGCGTGAGCCTGTATTCGCTGGCATGGGCGGCGTGCCTCATTCTGGTGTTCTACCCCGAATCGTTGTTCGGGGCGAGTTTTCAGCTTTCCTTTGCTGCCACGCTTGCGGTGGTGGCGCTGTATGAGCGTTACGGCCACGTTCTCACCGGCGGCGGCAAAGCCCTATCTCACCGCATAGGCATTTATTTTTTCGCGCTCATGCTCTCCTCGCTGGCTGCTACTCTGGCTACCACGCCGCTGGTGGTCTACCATTTCAACCGCGTAACGCTGTGGGGCATCGCTGCCAACATGCTGTTGCTGCCGCTTACTTCATTTTGGATCATGAGCGCGGCGGTTGTCTCGTTCATCGCCATGCCGTTCGGTCTGGAAGCGTGGCCGCTGGCGGTGCTCGACATGGGCATCGGCCTGATGATCTCAGGCGCGAAATGGTTCGCATCCCTGCCGCTGTCCACATTTCCCCTGCCGTCGCCTTCGTTTTGGGGGATGGTGCTGGCGGTGTATGGCGGGTTGTGGCTGTGCCTGTGGCGTCAACGCTGGCGTCTGCTTGGCGTGCCGCTCGTCATCATCGGTACGGCGACCATCGCGCTGCACCGGCCTTATGACCTGCTCATCAGCGACGATGCCTCTAAAGTGGCAATCCGCCTTCAGCAGACGAACGAATACCTGTTCCTACGCGGTACGGATACCAGCTTCGACGCCAAGGCTTGGCTTTCTTCAGAGGGCAGGGACGGTGCGCTTACGCTTGGCGATGTAAAGTTTTCCTCGCTCGATCCGCGCTGCACGAAAGAAGTATGCAGCCTACAGGCCTATGGCAAAAACATCGTGGTGCGGCGTAGCAAAAACCGTGGTGAGCTGATCGATCTATGCGAGTACAAAGCCGATATATTGATTACGCCGGACGATTTCGACGATAACACCTGTGTTCCCATGCCCATGCGTTTCGACCGCAAATTCCTCGATTCGCAAGGAGCTACCGGCCTGCGCTTCGAGAACGGCCAGGTGCAGGTGGAAACCGCGCGGCAGCATCGCGGCAGGCGGCCGTGGGTGAGTATTCCTTATTCTGAGCTTTACCAATCGGGTAATCGCGATATGATGCCCCACCAAACCGAAAAAACAGGTGCCCAATGACCGCCGACACGCCGAAACTCCTCAAAGCCCGCCAGTTCCACAGTCGTATTTTCGCAGGCGCGCTGGTGGCCGTGCTGCTGGTCAGCGAACCTGCCATGACACGCGGCGCATTCCCGCGTGAGTGCATGCTGTGGCTGGGCTATGCGCTGGTTATTGCAGGTGCGCTCGGCCGTGCCTATTGCTCCGCGTTTATTGGCGGCCGTAAGAACGATGTGGTGGTGCGCGAAGGCGTATTCGCCATCGTGCGCAACCCGCTTTACGTGTTTTCGTTCCTTGCCACGGTGGGTATTGCGTTGCAGTTCGGGTCGATTGCGGTGCTGGTGCTGCTGGTGTGCGCCTATGTTGGTTACTACAAGCAGGTGGTGGCGAAGGAAGAGGCGTTCCTCACCCATAAATTCGGTGCGCAGTATGAAGCATATGTGCGCGAAGTGCCGCGTTGGATTCCCAATTTCGCATTGTGGAACGAGCCGGAGCAGGTGGACGCCAAACCGAAATTCATCCGCCGCACACTGCTGGATGCCGCGATATTCTTCCTGCCGCTGCCTGCGTTCGCGATTATCTCCGCGCTGCACGCGCACCAGATAGTGCCGGTATTGCTGGTGCTGCCGTGAGTGCACCGCTCGAAAAAACCATGTCCAACCCCCTGCTTGATACACTGAACGACGAGCAGCGCAAAGCCGTGGAAGCCACCGAAGGCGCGGTGCTGGTGCTCGCAGGCGCAGGCACGGGCAAAACGCGAGTGCTCACCACGCGCATCGCGCATATCCTCATGAGCAAACTCGCCTATCCCGGTGAGATACTGGCGGTAACCTTCACCAACAAAGCCTCGCGCGAAATGGCCGAGCGCGTGGCGCATTTAACCGGTGCGTCGCAGGCGTTGTGGATGGGTACGTTCCATTCCATCGGCGTACGGATCATCCGCCGCCATGCCGAGAAGCTGGGGCTTACGTCGAGCTTCACCATCCTTGATACCGACGACCAACTCCGCCTGCTGAAATCCATCCTCGCCGAGCAAAAAATCGACGAAAAATCCCTGCCGCCGAAATTATTTTCTGCCATCATCCAGAGCTGGAAAGATCAGGGGCTGACGCCGGATAAGATCACCAGCGGGCACGATACCGATCAGGCGGGCGGCTACGGCGTCAACGTCTACCGGCTCTATCAGGAACGCCTGCGCCAGCTCAACGCGGTGGATTTCGGCGATCTTATCCTGCACATGCTCACACTGTTTACCGCGCACCAGCAGGTGCTGGAGGAATATTCCCGCCGCTTCAAATATATCCTCGTCGATGAATATCAAGATACGAACGTCGCGCAATATCTCTGGCTACGGCTGCTCGCCATCGGCCATAAAAACATCTGCTGCGTGGGCGACGACGATCAATCCATCTATAGCTGGCGTGGTGCGGAAGTAGGCAACATCCTGCGTTTCGAGCGCGATTTCCCGGATGCCACCATCGTGCGGCTGGAATGCAATTACCGCTCTACCCCGCATATATTAGCCGCCGCCAGCGCGCTTATCGCAAATAACCGCGGCCGCCTCGGAAAAACGCTGTGGACGCCGGTGAAAGAAGGCGAAAAAATCAAACTCAAATCGCTGTGGGACGAGGGCGAGGAAGCCCGCCATGTCGGTGAAGAGGTGGAAACGCTGCAGCGTGCGGGCACGCCGCTAAAGGAAATGGCGATACTGGTTCGCGCCGGTTTCCAGACGCGCGCGTTTGAAGAACGGTTCCTTACGCTCGGCGTGCCGTACCGCGTGGTCGGCGGTTTGCGCTTTTATGAGCGTGCGGAAATCCGCGACATCGTGGCCTATTTGCGCCTGTTGGTCGTTCCCACCGACGATTTAGCGTTTGAGCGCATCATCAACACGCCCAAGCGCGGCATCGGGCAGGCGACATTGCAACAGTTGCACACCACCGCGCGCAGCATGAATACTTCGCTGTACAACGCCACTATACACCTGCTGCAAACCGGAGCGCTCAAAGGCAAGCTGGGCGCGGCGCTCAACCAATTCATCAACAGCTGCGAACGCTGGCGCAAACGCATGGAAGAATTATCTCTCTCCGAAGTTACCGAGCTGGTACTGGAGGAAAGCGGCTACCGCCAGATGTGGGCGTTGGAAAAATCGCCCGACGCGGCAGGCAGGCTGGAAAACTTAAAAGAACTCGTGCGCGCCATCGGCGATTTTGAAAGCGCGCAGGCGTTTTTAGAACATGTGAGCCTGGTCACCGAAGCTGCTGTGACCGGCAATGACACCGACATGGTCAGCCTCATGACGCTCCATGCCGCCAAGGGTTTGGAATTTGATGTCGTATTCCTCCCCGGCTGGGAAGAAGGCGTATTCCCGCACCAGCGCGCGCTCGACGAAAGCGGCGGCAAAGGGCTGGAAGAAGAACGCCGACTTGCCTATGTAGGCATCACCCGTGCGCGCAAAAACCTCATCATCTCGCACGCCGCCAACCGCCGCATCTACAATCAGTGGCAGAGCAGCATCCCGTCGCGCTTCATCGGCGAAATTCCGTCCGAATATATCGAAAAACAGCCCGGCGGCATGAACACCGCCCCGCGCAAACCCACGCCCAACTGGCAGAACGAGGTGGCGAGCATCTTAGGCACCGCTGCCAAACCCGCTAGCGAATCGCCCTACAGCAAAGGCAAGCGCGTGTTCCACGTCAAATTCGGTTACGGACGGATACAGTCGGTCAGCGGCAGCCATCTCGACATTGAATTCGAGAAAGCCGGGCATAAGAAAGTGCTGGCAGATTTCGTGGAGCCTGCGTAAACGGAGTGTCATCCTGAGCGCAGCGAAGGATCTTTCTTTGCCGCAAGTGGATCCTTCACTACGTTCAGGATGACGGTTTTCTACATCGTTTTTACGGTATTCAACACTTCTTCCACATGCCCATCCACCTTCACCTTGCGCCATACGTTGCGGATGGTGCCGGTTTTGTCGATGAGGTAGGTGGTGCGCTCGATGCCCATGTAGGTTTTGCCGTACATGCTTTTTTCGCCCCACGTGCCATAGGCTTCGCACACCGCGCCGCTTTCGTCGGAGGCGAGCGGAAAGGGCAGGCAGTATTTTTCGCGGAACTTGCCGTGGCTGTCGATAGAGTCTTTCGATACGCCGATCACCACCGTGTCGAACTTGCCGAATTCCTTGATATGATCGCGGAAATCCTTGGCTTCGATAGTGCAGCCGGGGGTATCGTCCTTCGGGTAGAAATACAGCACGATGTTTTTGCCCTTCAATCCGGCAAGGCTTACGGTGTCGCCTTCATCCGTCGGCATGGAAAAATCGGGAGCCTTCGTTCCGGCATTAAGCGGGGCGGGAATATTGCGTGCGGCTTGAGCTGTCATAGGCTTCTCCTTATCGGGTTTAGGTAGCGACTAGGGCAATATAGTGCCGGTATACGTCCTGTTCAATGGTAATCAGTTGTGTGGTGAGAGTCTCGAAATCCGGGCTTCCCACGGCTTGGCACAGGAGTTTTTTCAGGCCGGGGGGCGTGGTTCTGTCGTCGAAATCCGAATCGGTGCACAGGCGCAGCATATTGAAAATCTGCCCGAGGAAATGGTCGGCGGCCAGCAGGCTATCGGCGATATCGGATGCCAGCAGGCCGTTCTGTCTTAGCCACACTATGGTTTGGCGCGTGCTGCCGGGTTGTGCGCCGGGGGTAGACGGCGCATGGAGTAGCAGCAGATACTGTGCGATAAAATCGAGGTCAACCAGCCCGCCGCGCACATATTTGATGTGCCAGGGATTTTTTGTGCCGAACTCGGCTTCCATCCGCTCGCGCATATCGCAGACATCCGTTTTCAGCTTTGCGGCATCGCGGGGTTTGCGAACCTGTTCGCAGATAAACGCGGAAAGTTTTTCGCCCAACGTGCTATTGGCGCACACTACGCGCGCCTTGGTGAAGGCCATATATTCAAACGTCCACGCCAGCTCGGTGAAATAATGATCAAGCGCGCGCACGCTCACCGCAAGCAGCCCCTGTTTACCCGACGGGCGCAGGCGCGTATCCACCTCATACAGTCTTCCGTCATTGCCCAAGAAAGTCAGCGCATGCAGGAATCGCTGCGCGAAACGGTTGAAATAAACGCTGGCGGTGAACGATTTTTCACCGTCCGACCAGTGCTCGAAATCCGGTACTTCGTAGATGAACACAAGGTCAATATCGGAGCTGAACGTCATCTCGCGGCTGCCGAGCTTTCCCAGCGCTATGACGGCAAAGTGGCTGCCCGCGATCGTGCCGTAGCTGCGTTTGAATTCCTCCGTCACTGCGCGCAAGGTTTCTTCCACCATCAAATCGGCGAGGTTGGCGAGGAATGCCCCGGATTCGTGCGCGGTTACCAACCCTTTGAGCAGATGCACCCCTGCATGGAATTGCTTTTCATTGCGGAAACGGCGCAACCCGTCCATATGCTCCTCGAAATCGCGATCGAGGGAAACGGCGTCGCGAAGCTGCAACAGCAGCAGCTCCACCGGCGGCAACGCCGCATAAAAATCCGGGCTTATTACCGCGTCGAGCAGGCTTGGCGATTTACTCAGGCGTTCAGCGAGGCTAGGAGCGCTTCCTAGAATATCCGCGATCAGCCCGAGCAGTTGCGGGTTCGCCTGAAACAGTGAGAAAAGTTGCACGCCGGCAGGCAGGTTTCTGAGGAATTCGTTGAATTTGAGGAAGGCCGCATCGGGATTGGCGGTTTCAGCGAGCCGCTTGATAAGCGCAGGCATTAACTCGGTGAGCAGCTCGCGCGCGCGCTTGGTTCGCGTGGCGCGGCAGGAGCCGTGATGCCATCCCATCACGATTTCCGACACGGTCTCCGGGCTGGCATAGCCGAATTTCCGCAGCGTTTCCAGCGTGTCGGGATCATGGCTCACGCCGGTAAATACGAGGTTGCCGACATCGCCAAGTTTTTCCGCGCCTTTGAACGAGGATGCATACACATCATGCACCCTGTGCAGATACCCCAGGAGGGTATGTTCAAAATCCGCTACCGACGCGAATCCCATGAAAGCGGAGATGGAGGCGATCACCGCATCCGATTCCGGGAGGGTGTGCGTCTGTTCATCCGCGACCATTTGCAGCCGGTGCTCCAGCTTGCGCAGGAAACCGTATGCTTCTTTCAGCGCATCGGCGATGTCCTGCGTAATGCGCCCGAGTGCGGCAAGCTGCATAAGGGTTTCGCAAGTAGGGCGCGCGCGCAGCGTCGGCTCGCGGCCGCCCCAGATGAGCTGGTGGATCTGTACGTAAAATTCAATTTCGCGGATACCGCCCATGCCGAGCTTGATATTATGCCCGCGCATCTGCATGTCCTTGCCCTGCCGCGTGTCCATCTGCCGCTTGATCGAGTGAATGTCGTTGATCGATGCGAAATCGAGGCTCCTGCGCCACATGAACGGCGTCAGGTTTTTCATGAACAGTTCGCCTGCCGGAATATCTCCGGCGATGGCGCGCGCCTTGATCATTGCCGCGCGTTCCCAGTTCTGCCCGACGCTCTCGTAATAACTTGCGGCCGCGTCGATGGTAATGGCAGGGGGCGTCGAGGCGGGATCGGGGCGGAGGCGAAGGTCGGTGCGAAACACGTACCCGTCCTTCGTGCGCTCCTGCATGACATGCACCAGCTCCTGCGCCAGCTTATTCATGAAGCGCTGTTCGCTATGGCGCCCCTTATAACCGATTTTCCCCGGTTCGTAGAAAATGATCAGGTCGATGTCGCTTGAATAATTCAGCTCGCCCGCGCCGAGCTTACCCATGCCCAGCACGACGATACCGCTATCCTGCGACGGCAGGCCGAGGTCGCGCAGCAATATTTCCCCGCGCTGGTGCGCGATGCGCAGCAGCGTATCGATGGAAAGCGCCACCGCGCGGTCGGCAAATGCTGATAATGCGCCGGTGACTTCTTCCAGTTTCCATAGCTCTGCGATGTCTGCCAGCGCCACCATCAACGCGAGCTTGCCTTTCGCCACGCGCAGGCGCTGCATAAGCATGTCCGCAGTTTCATCAAGGTTGCAGATCGAAAGCGATTCCATCAGCTCCGCGTAGGGGGCCGCTACGCCGTCATTGCAAACCTGCGGCAGGATGCCGGGATGGGCGGTCAGCAGGTGCGACAGGTACGGCGAGTGCGCCTGTACGATGGTTTCCAGCCGTTGCTGCATTCCGGGGTCGTGTAGGTTCAGCATAGATTAAATGTTCCCTTTGCAGGCAAGATACATTATTTGTAGCGCATGTCACTAAAGCACGAATTACGCAAGATTATCGTAGGTTCGCTCCTCGGCATTATCGTGCTGGGGCTGCTTGCGTTCAATGCGCTTCTGCTGTGGGTCGCCACGGGGCCGCGCTCGCTGGAAAGGCTTACTCCTACCATTGAAGGCATGCTGGCGGCGACCGACGGTACATACACCGTCGATGTCGGAGAAACATGGTTGATCTGGGACGGCTGGCGGCACCCGATTGACATCCGTGTGCGTGACGTGAAGGTGCTCACGCGGGAGGGACGCGTATTCTCATCCTTCCCGGAAATTTCACTCGGCATCGACCTGCTCTCGTTACCGATGGGGAAGTTGCTGCCCGCCTCCATCACCATCAATAAGCCGGTAATCAGCCTGCTCCAGAACGAAGACCGCAGCATCAGCTTCGGCTTCGGTAGCCACGAAGGAGGTGCGGAAGCGCCGCCTACCGTGTCCGTGGTGGCGCTGCTCGCGCCGTTGCTCTCATCGGACGATGCCGGGAACCTGCGCGCATTGAAACGCGTTGCGATACGCGACGCCAATGTAAGCATCGGTAATCTGAAACAGGGCGTGTTTTTCAAGCTGACGCATGTGGATATACAGGCCGGGCGCAACCGTAAAGGCGAGATCGCGGTAGCGTCCGCCGCGCAGATGATTTACGGCGATAAGGAATCCTCGTTGCAGGCGCATATATTGATGGGGCGCGATTTGCCCACCATCGACGCCGCGTTCGATTTCAGGGATGTCGCGCCCGGCCTGCTGACGTCGCTGTTCGTCGAGAATTCCATTGTCAGCGCGGTGAACGTGCCGCTTTCAGGTCAATCGAAACTGTCCTTCACCAAGGAAGGCTCCCTGCAAAATATGGCCTTTACCCTGGAAGGCGGCAAGGGCAGCATCGATTCAGACCAGCTCGCAGGAAGCGTGCCGGTTAATTCGCTGCGCGTTGCCGGTACGCTGGCAGATGATGCGAAAGCCATACGAATCAGCGCACTGGCGTTGGATGTAGACGGCACGCTGATCAGCGGCGATGCGGCAATCGGCCTAAAAGAAGAAGGGACGGCGGTCAGCGCCAAACTCATATTGGAAAACGGCAATGCCGGAAGCGTCAATCTGTTCTGGCCGCCGAGCCTTTCGCCGGTATCGCGCGAGTGGGTCACCACCAATATCACTAACGGCAAGGTGACCCGCGCGGAGGTGCATGTCGATATTCAGGCAGGCGATCTGGCCAAGCCGGTGCTGCCGAAGGAGGCCGTGGATGCCTCGATTGCGCTGGAAGGCGCCACTATTCGCTACCTGCCGGAGCATCCGCAGGTGCATAATGTCAAGGGTGTCATCCATGTAGACGGCGTGTCGCTTTCCGCTGACATTGCCCATGCCGATTACCTCGAAGGCAGCAAAATCACCGCAGGCAAACTCGCGCTCGACGATCTCAACGCCGACAATCCGTATATCACGATCGGCATTGATGCCAGTGTAACAGCCAAGGACGCGGTGGCTTTCCTGAAACTCCCGCGCCTCGGCCATGCCGACCACCTGAACCTGAAAGCAGACGCAATCAAAGGCTCCGGCACGCTGCATGCGGAGCTTGGCTTCCATTTCTTCGCGCCCGAGGGCTCCGAGGACGATGTTTCCTACGATGTCGTAGCCAAGCTCAAAGACATCGCGCAGGAAGGGTTCATGAAAAAATTCGACATCGAGGGTGCGGAAGGCGAATTGCTGGTAAACAGCCGTGCGGTGACGTTCAAGGGTAAGGGCAACGTCAACGGCGCATCCGTATCGGAATCCGATGTAAGCTACCTGTTTACGCCCGAGGACGGGTTCGACACGCTGATCGACGTGACGGCTGCTGCACCGGTTGAGGCGTTGCCGAAATTCGGCTACCCCGCGTTTCCGTTCCTCAAAGGCACGCTCGGTGTGAAGGCGAAGGTAAAGCTCGGCGATAACGCGGAGTCCTCGGTGGCGACTATCGACTTGACCGATGCTACCGTATCGCTTGCCACCATCGCATGGACGAAGCCGGAAAAAACGGCGGCGACTTTCACCATCGAAGCGGAAAAGCGCGATGGCATCGTCACCATCCCGAAATTCCACTTAAGCGGCGATGGCATAAAGGCCGGCGGCAGCGCGGTACTCAACCGCGACCTGACGGAAATCCAGAGCGCCAGCGTACGCGACATCGCGCTGGGCAATACCGTGCTTTCCACATTCGATTACGAATTGATCGAAGGGGGCAGGGCGATGGTCGCGAAGGGCGCATCCGCCGACATCAGCGGTATAGTCAATCCCCCGTTGGCCGAAGGTGAGGAGAGTACATTCTCGTTTGCAAATTTCCCCGCCCTGCGGCTTGATGCCGATGTTGCGCGCGTTATCACCGGCACGGGCGAGCTTGCGAAAGTTAAGGGAGAGGCAAATTGCGACGTACGGATATGCAGCAAGGCGAATATCAGCGGACAGGTTGGCGACGCCAAGGAATTCAACCTGCGCATCCTGCGTAATCCCAAGGGTAAGCGCCAGTTTTCACTCAACGCCAAAGATGCCGGGGCTTTGCTTAAGTCATTCGGCGTTATCGACAGCATGGAAGGCGGCGAGCTGACCATCACCGGTAATTACGACGAGGCCGCTACCGGCAGCACGCTTAAGGGGCGCGCGGTCATCACCGAGCATGTCATCAAGGACGCGCCTGTGCTTGCGCGCATTCTTTCGCTGGCCTCGCTCACCGGCTTTATCGACGCGCTGCAGGGCAATGGCATTCGCTTTACCAAGCTGGCCGCACCGTTTACGCTGCAAAACGACGTGCTGACGCTAAATGATGCGAAAACCTTCGGTTCGGCGGTAGGCCTGAGCGCCGACGGCACCATCACCTTTCCCAAAAAGACGCTGGATATTCAGGGCACCGTCGTGCCCGCCTACACCTTCAACAACGTGCTGGGCAAGGTACCGTTAGTGGGCGGGTTACTTACCGGCAGCGATAAGCAGGGTATCTTTGCCGCGCGCTACAGCGTAAAGGGCACGGAAGAAAAGCCGGACGTATCGGTAAATCCGCTTTCGATGCTTACGCCGGGATTCCTGCGCAATATTTTCGATGGGGCGGATAAGCCTGCGAAAACCGAATAATGCCATCCTGAGCGTACGCGAAGGATGACAGCGATTAGCTGACCAGCTTCACGATCAAATGCTTTTTCTTCCCCGCCGATAATTTCACCGACGCGCCGCTTTTGAACAATGCAGGCGTGATCAATTCGTTCTCGTCATCCACCTTCTGGTCGTTGACGCGTGCGCCACCGCCGCGAATTAGCCTGCGCGCCTCGCCACCGGACACGGCAAGGCCGGTCTGCCGGAACAGTTCATAGGCCGGGATGCCACGCCCCATATCGGCGTTGGAAATGTTGAACACGGGGATGTCTTCACCCACGCCTTTTTCCTCGAAGGTTTTCTTCGCGGTTTCGGCGGCTTGCTTTGCGGCGCGGTCGCCGTGCGCGAGCTTGGTCACTTCATGCGCGAGGATCTTTTTCGCTTCGTTGATGTCGGCGCCCTTGAGTGCTTCGAGCTTGGCAATTTCCTTCATCGGTAGTTCGGTGAACAGGCGCAGGAAACGGCCGACATCGGCGTCTTCCGTGTTGCGCCAGAACTGCCAGTAATCGTAGGCGCTGAGCATATCCTTACTCAGCCATACCGCGCCGGATGCGGTCTTGCCCATCTTCGCGCCTGCAGCCGTTGCCAGCAGTGGCGTGGTCATGCCATACAGCTCGCGGCCGTCACCCTGATTGATGTAACGCATGAAGGCATCGGGCGTATAGTCGCGCTGGTCGGTGCGTTTGGACTGGATCATGGGTTGCACCTCCAGCACCTTGAGCATTTTCTTGCCGCCTTTTTCAATCGACATGGGCTGGAAACGTTTTTCCGCATCGATGCGCCGCTGCAGATCGATACCCATGATGATATTGCCCCACTGGTCGCTGCCGCCGATCTGTAATGTGCAGCCGTAGCGCTGATTCAACTCTACAAAATCGTAGGCTTGCAAAATCATGTAATTAAATTCGAGGAAGCTGAGATTCTGCTCGCGGTCTAAGCGCATCTTCACGCTGTCTTGCGTCAGCATGCGGTTGACCGAGAAATATTTTCCATAGTCGCGCAGGAAGTCGATATAATTCAGCTTATCGAGCCATTCGGCGTTGTTGACCAAAATTGCATCGGTAGTGCCCGCGCCGAAGCGAATATATTGCTCGAACGTGCCGCGAATGCTGGTGAGGTTGTTTTGGATGTCCTGCGGCGTGAGAATTTTCCGTGCCTCATCCTTACCCGACGGATCGCCCACTTTCGTGGTGCCGCCGCCGAGCAGTACGATCGGCTTGTGACCGGTCTTTTGTAGCCAGCGCAGCGCCATGATCTGGATCAGGCTGCCCACATGCAGGCTCGGCGCGGTGCAATCGAAGCCGATATAGGCGACGGTGCGGTCTTTGGTGAGGCGTTTATCCATTTCTTCGCCAGCGGTGCACTGGTGGATAAACCCGCGCTCTTCCATCACGCGCATGAATTCAGAGGTGTATTGAGTCATGAAGCAACCTGTTGCAGGGTGAATTATAGTTCTATTAACCTATATAGATTAAGTTCTTCTTAATAAGAAGCAACAGGATAAACACGATGAATATGGAAGAAATGCAGGAAGAGGGCGTCTGGGCGCTGGGTTTGATGAGCGGAACCTCGCTGGACGGCATTGACGCGGCGCTGATCCGTACCGACGGCGAGCATATACTGGCGTTCGGCGGCTGGCTCACCCAGCCCTTTGAAAACGACACGATGCTGAGGCTGCGCGAGGCGGTCTACGGGCGCGGCGACATGCTGGCGGTGGAACAGGAAATTACCCTGCGTCATGCCGACGCGGTAAAAGCGCTGCTCAAACAGGCCGGTTTGCACCGGCGCGACGTGCGCGTTATCGGCTTCCATGGACAGACGGTAAGCCACAGGCCGTCGGAACATATTACATGGCAGATCGGCAACGGTGCGTTGCTGGCAGAGAAAACCGGCATCGACGTGGTCTGCGATTTCCGTCGCCGCGATATGGCTGCAGGCGGAGAAGGCGCACCGCTCGTGCCGCTTTATCATGCAGCGCTGGCGCGGCATATGGAGCTTCCGGTGGTGGTCGTCAATATCGGTGGCATCGCGAATATCACATGGATCGGGCGCTCGGAATATACCGGCGATGCGGTCACCGCGCTCGATGTACTAGCCTTCGATACCGGCCCCGGTAATGTGTTGCTCAACGACTGGGTCTATAAAAAAACCAAGCAGGATTTTGATCGCGACGGCGCACTTGCGCTGGCTGGGAAATGTGATGATGCGTTGGTTGCTGCCATGCTCAACGATCCGTTTTTTGAACGCCACCCGCCTAAATCGCTCGACCGGAATTATTTCACCCTCGATAAAATTGCGCATCTCTCCAGCGAGGACGGAGCGGCTACGCTCACTGAGTTCACTGCCGCCGCCGTGGAAAAAAGTGCGGCGTTTTTCCCGATGCCCGCGAAACAATGGTTCGTCTCCGGCGGCGGGAGACACAACCCTGCGTTGATGCAGGCGTTGCGCAGGCGGTTGCAGGATGTGTACGCAGTGGAATCACTGGGTTGGATCGGGGATGCGCTGGAAGCGCAAGCGTTCGCATTCCTTGCTGTGCGCTCTCTTCACCGGCTGCCACTATCGATTCCAAGCACTACAGGCGCTCTGAAGGCCGTTACCGGCGGCGCACTATATCGAGCATAGTGTCACAAACATTATAAAACAATAACTTATTTCATGCGCAGATATTAATGAAGTCATCAAATCTTAATAAATCGCCCATTTTTTTTTGCTACAATACAGGCTAATTAGACAGCCAATAGCTGGAAAATCGGATTGATACGCAATGAAAATTTTAGCTGAGGGAAAGCGCTTTATTATAGTTAATCGCTATGATCATAGCCCCTCCTACATAGTGCATATGCTACTGCTGAATGAAGATCGCAAAAGCCCAATTGCTGCAATTGAGCTGGAGGCGAGCAGCGCAGATCCTCTTAGCGTGACCCACGTTTCGGCACAGATTGTTGCCCGCAAAGGATATGAAACCAATGTAGCGAATGGCCACATATGTGAGATGCCCGCGAATGAGCCTGCGGGGAAGTTTCTCGTGAATGCCGGATTAAAGCGTATGACGCGCAAACTGAATCCTGGAGAAAACATTCAAGGATTGTATGAAAAAGGATTGATTCCCAGTTGGATAGGTGCTGCAGCAGAAGATTTTTCACGCATTGCCAGCAATTTTAATCTTACCCGCCAAGACATAGAAGATCAGAAAATTCTTCTACAGCCGCTTACAGAGCGCTTGGAGCGATTGGATAAAACGCTGACAAAGCTTTCCGGCTCTGCTAAATAAATATTTAACGAATCCCCTGTATAATCAACATAAAACTGTATCCTGAAAAAGGTTTTATGGCTGCAAGCGCCTTGTCGCAAAACGACATTTCCGAATTGATGGCTGACCGTTCGGCGGCCACGCAGATGAATGTCGCCCAGAAACTCACCGCGCATTACAACGCTGACGGTGAGGGCGGCCTCAACAACGAGCAATCGGCGATTGCCAACGATATTTTCAGCCTTCTGCTTAACCGCGCGGAAGTGCAGGTGCGTGCGGTGCTGGCAATGAACCTTAGTCACTCTATCGACCTGCCGCCCGATATTGCTCTTAAAATGGCGTCGGACGTCAATGAAGTGGCTGCGCCCATTCTTGAGCATTCCACCGTGTTAAGCGATAATGATCTCCTCGGCCTTATCAGCAGTGCAGAAGATGCGCAGAAGCTCGAAGCCATCGCGCGTCGTAAAATCGTATCGGAGACCATCACCGACGCGCTGGTGGAAACGCGTATCGAATCGGTGGTTAAAACCGTCGTGGAAAACGAAGGTGCGGAAATCGCCGAAAAAACATTCGAGAAAATCACCGAGCGCCACAAAGAAAGCGCCGATGTAATGGGCGGTATCTTGCAGCGTACCTCGGTTCCCATCGCGGTACTGGAAAAAGTGATCGAGCGCGTGTCTGACACCATGCGCCAGAACCTTGAACAGAAATACGGCAACCTCGTGGAATTGAAAGAGCTGCGCAAGGCGCTCGACCAGAGCCTGGAGCTCACCAGCCTGAAAATGCTCGGTTACAAATCGAACGATCAGGATCTGATGAAGCTCATCAACTATCTTGACGGCAGCAACAAACTTTCTCCATTCTCCGCGCTCACTATGGGCAATCTGCAATTATTTGAAGTAAGCATGTCGCGCATGCTGCGCATTCCGTTTAAAAATATGCAGACACTGATGCAGGATGCCGCCGGTTTCCGGGCTGCGTATTTCAAGGCGGAGTTGCCGGAATCCATGTTCGAAGCGGCAGAGTTGGCACTACAGGCCATCCGCGACATTGAGCGTGAAAGCGTGGAAAAAACCGGCTTCAAACAGGTACCCACGCCGTTTAAAATCATGGAGCGCATGCGCTATCTTTCCGATGGGCGCGATGTGGAAGGGGTCGACTATCTCTACGCCATGATGCAGCAATCTACCCGCAAAAATATCAATTACAGCACGGGCGGATAGCACCTAATCACTAAAATAATTATTTTATTTCAGTGATATAAATTTTTTCAATCTTCATTAAATCGTCATATTCGTCTGTAGCTACCCTGCTATAATAGCTGGAAAGACAAGGAGCAGAGCTATGACCGAAGAAATAGTACAGCAAAGCGATCACCATATTGTGGTAAATCGCAGCCACACGTTGGGGAAAATCTTATGCGCGACGTTTGTCAATCCGGATAAAAAAAGTCCCGTTGTTGCCGTCGATGTACAATGCCTGAATGCCGGTCCAGGGACAGAGATCGTGTCGCGCATTATTCCGCGTAACCCAGATGCAGTGAATGCGCTGGCGGGGATGAGTATTATTCCGGATTCCAGATTCAGAGAATATCCTCAGGATACAGCCGGCGAAAGTTTCCTGCGTGAGAAACGGATAAGTACACATCTGCACGAACTCGCACCGGAGATCACGGTAGCGCGGCTGGCGCATAATGGTCTGGTTCCCAATTGGATGGCGGATGCCGTAAGTCAGGTTGAACAGGCGGCCAGCAGTGGGCAGCTTCTCGATAAAACACCGGAGCAGCAGAAGCTGCAGCTAGCGCCGCTCGCTGAACAAATGGCAAAAGTGGGCGATCATCTTGCGGCACGTACGCCGCGTTGGTAAAGGCTAAGCCGCCGACACCAGCCCTGCCTCTGTCTTTACGTCCAACCGTTCAAACACCCACACCAGCGCGCGCGTCAGCTCGAACATCATTTCGTGCGTATGCGTGGGCGTGGGCGTGATGCGCAGGCGTTCGGTGCCGCGCGGCACGGTGGGGTAATTGATCGGCTGCACATAAATGTCGAATTGCTCGATCAGCATATCGGACGCCTGCTTGCAGCGCACGGGATCGCCTACCAGTACCGGCAGGATATGGCTTTGCGTCGGCATTACCGGCAGCCCGGCCTTGATGAGCATGTCTTTTAACGTGCGCACGTTGTATTGTTGGCGCTCGCGTTCGGCGTTGCTGTCCATCAGATGCCGGATACTTGCGTTGGCGCCTGCGGCAAGGGCAGGGGGAATGGCAGTGGTGAAAATAAAACCCGGCGCATAGGAGCGAACCATATCCACCAGCGCGCGCGAGCCGGTAATATACCCGCCCATCACGCCGAATGCCTTGCCCAGCGTGCCTTGTATAATAGTCACCCTGTCCATTACGTCGTCGCGTTCGGCGATACCCGCACCGCGCGCGCCGTACATACCTACAGCATGTACTTCGTCGAGATAGGTGATAGCATTGTATTTATTCGCGAGATCACAGAATGCCTCTATCGGCGCAACGTCGCCGTCCATCGAATAAACAGACTCGAACGCGATCAGCTTGGGGCGCGCGGGATCGGCTGCTTTCAGCAGCGATTCCAAATGCCCGACATCGTTATGATTGAAAATCTGGCGTTCGGCTTTACTCGCGCGCATGCCGTGGATCATCGAGGCATGGTTGCACGCGTCGGAAAAAATGATGCAGTCTTTCAGCATGCTGCCCAGCGTGCCGAGCGCCGCTTCGTTGGCGACGTAGCCGGACGTTAGCACCAGCGCGGCTTCCTTGCCGTGCAATTCCGCCAACGTATCTTCCAGCGTGACCAGCGCATGATGCGTGCCGGAGATATTACGCGTGCCGCCCGCGCCTGCGCCGAGCCTTCCGATCGCTTCCGCCATCGCCGCAATCACCTTCGGATGTTGCCCCATGCCGAGATAGTCGTTGCTGCACCACACGGTGACAGTGCGACCGGTGACATGGCTTTTCGCCAGCGGGAACGAGCCTGCTTTGCGCTCAAGGTCGTTGAATATGCGGTAGCGACCTTCGTTCTTGAGCTGCGCGATGCTTTGCTGAAAATGCTGTTCGTAATCGATCATCTGGCCTTCACTCGCAATGTCGTTAATGCGTGCAACAGCGAGAGCGCGACTGCAAGCACCGCCAGGGCACAAAATTGATGCCACAAGGCTGGGTTCAATTGCACCTGACTAAGGAGCGTGTAGATGCCGAGGGCGACCTGCGCAATCAGCGCGCCAAAAAGCCACAGGCACAACACACCGGGATCACGGATCGTCCCCCCAGCGGTAGCAGAGCGTTTTTTAACATATTTGCGCTGTGAATACCACCAGAATGCAAAAGAAAAAATCAGCAAAAGCGCCAATGTGCGGTGGGAAAACTGTACCAAAGTGACCGCATCATGCATAAGGTTTTCAGGTATCCATTGCCCGTTCATGGTCGGCCACGTGTTATAAACCAGCCCGGCGCGCATGCCTGCGACCAGTGCGCCAAGAATAATCTGGGCGATGAGAAATCCCATCCAGACTTTAAAATAAACCACTGTTTTGGTTGGAATATCACGTGGATGCTGTTCCCAAGGAGCCAGAATGTCCAGAATCGTCCAGTAAATCAGCGCGAAAATGAAAAAGGCTGTCCCTAAATGAAGCGCCAGCCGGTAGGGGCTTACCTGCGGATTGTCCACCAGCCCGCTTTTAACCATCAGCCACCCGATCAACCCCTGCAATCCCCCCAGTGCAAAAATGCCCAGAAGCCTGAAGCTCATTCGCCTGCTCAGGTTGCCGCGCGCAAGGAAAAACAGGAATGGTAGAAAAAAAGCCAACCCTATGATTCGTCCCAGCAGCCGGTGCAGGAATTCCGGCCAAAAGATGCCCTTGAATTCATCCAGTGTCATGCCGTGGTTGACCTTGATATATTGTGGGCTTTCGCGGTAGGCGGCGAATTCCTCTTCCCACTCCACGGCGGAAAGCGGCGGTATGCTGCCGTGGATCGGTTTCCACTCCGTAATCGAAAGCCCCGAGCCGGAAAGCCTTGTGTAGCCGCCCACCAGAACCATGCAGGTGACGAGGAGAAGGCAGGCGATGAGCCAGATGATAAGGGCTTTTGGGTGTGTGGACAGGGGAGTAGTGGCGGTCATAGGCCGCATTATTAAAAGAGTATCGACTTATTCACAAGCAATGTTACATCTTGGCTTCTATGTCCCTAACTCCTCATCCCCACCCTCCAAGGCCTATCTCCCGCTTCTGGCTTCTCCTCGGCACCCTTGCGCTCGCCATTGCAGGCTTGTTTTCCCTGGTGCTGGTGGTAGCGCGCACACCGCAGCTTTCCCGCCTGCCGGGATTTTCCGGCCTGTTCCATCAGGCGCTGGTGGTGCATGTGGATTTGTCGGTGCTGGTATGGTTCCTGTGCATTGCGTGCCTCATGTGGAGCATGATGACATCGTCCG
This sequence comes from uncultured Rickettsiales bacterium, assembly GCA_964645205.1. Taxonomy (GTDB): domain Bacteria; phylum Pseudomonadota; class Alphaproteobacteria; order Rickettsiales; family SXRF01; genus CAZYBO01. The sequence goes on along the minus strand of CAZYBO010000003.1, from coordinate 37,086 downwards.
CACGGCGATTTATTCCCTACCTTGAGGAGTCCGCGCTGCTGTGCTTTGCGCTAGGCATGGCGGCGATGGCGCTCTCACCGCTCGATTCCGAGGGCGAGGCGATGATGAGCAACTATATTCCCGTTATCCATAGCCCCGTTTTTTTCGTGGGACTGGCACTGGTCGGGTGTGGCACGGCGCTGATGCTTGCGCGGGTATTTACCGGCGCTTTGAGCCTGCGCCCTCCGTATACGCCGTTGCATTTCGCGCTGTTGTCGGCAGCCGCGATTACGGTATGCGCGCTGGTGGTGTTTTACACGGCGTTCGCCCGTGTGCCGCCGGTCATCGACGGCCAGCAATATTATGAAATGCTGTTCTGGGGCGGCGGTCATATCCTGCAATTTACCCACACACAGATATTGATGGTGTGCTGGCTGCTGCTTGCTGTTGCCGTCAAACCCGATTTCCGCATCGGCAACGACTGGCTCTACGGTGTGTTCGGCATTGGCCTGCTCGCCGCGCTGCTGATGGTATTTGCCGCGCCTGCCGATGTCGCCTCGCAAGCCTATCGCCAGTTTTTTACCGACGTGATGATTTGGGCGGGCGGCATCGCGCCATGCGTGCTCGCGCTATTCGTGCTGCCTGTCGTGTGGTGCGCGCGGAAGGAGAAAAACGCGTTGTGGTCGTCGCTTGCGGCCTCGCTCCTGCTGTTTATCTATGGGGGCATTTTAGCAGGCATGATTCAGGGGCAGAATGTGGTGATCCCCGCGCATTACCACGGTTCCATCGTCGGGGTCACGCTCGCCTTCATGGGCATGGCGTATGCGCTGCTGCCCGGCTTCGGCTACCGCGACGTATCGAAATGGAGGCTGGCCTACTGGCAACCTATCGTATATGGCGGTGGGCAGTTGATGCATATCAGCGGGCTGGCATGGTCGGGCGGATATGGCGTATTACGAAAAACCCCCGGCGCGGCAGCCGACATAGCGCCGTCAGTTAAAGCTGCGCTCGGCTTCATGGGTATGGGCGGTCTGCTTGCAATTATCGGTGGATTGATGTTCGTGGTGGTGATGTATAAGGCCGTGCGTAAAGCCTAGTGCAACGTCGGCGCAGTGCCTTGCTGGTTGCGCGCATCCACATATTGCGTCCAGCTCTTGCCGTCTGCGCGCGTGGCAGCCTGCTCTTCCGTCAGGCATTTGCTGTCCTGTTGGAGTTCCTTGGAAAGATATTTAGCGGTATGTTTGGCGTTGATTTCCAGCGAATCAAACTGCGCGGTTTGATTATAGCGCGAAGAAATGTATTGTGAACCTACTGCAACAGCGGTCGTTACAGCTGCAACCGCAAGAAAGATAAGCCCGACCTGAGAGCCGCCTACAGCCGAAAGAGCCGTGCTGAGCGTCGCTTCTTTCGGTAATTCTTTCAGCACGGAACCGATGATCCCCATGCCTGCGGCGAGCATTACCGCAGCTAAAAATTTAAACGTATCGCTGGCGCTGTAGAAAAACGAGTTTACGCGCCCCTTGCGCATGACTTTTTCTTTGTCGCGCTGTGCTTCAGAATCCTTTAAAAAATCACTTTTGGGTGTGGGCGCAACCATGCCTATCCGCCTTGTAAATGCCTCTACCCTCTCAAATTATCGTAATTATTACCCTGTTTCAACGGGATATATATGACAATTGTGTGAAGGGCGGCATGCCCTCCGCCCGCATTACCCTGGCAAGGGGGCATAATACTGAAAAACAGCCAGATTTTTTGTCACAAAATCTTCATGCGTGCGGGCGACGAAATACGCTAGAATAGGCGGCAGTTAAGGCAAATAACCCTAATAACGCAGGAAATACCATGGACAATGATAAAAAGAAACCGGAAGACCAAATTCTTGATTCAGGTCGTAAATGGACGAAGTTGAAAGCAAGTGAAGCAAAAGCTGTCGTTGAATCCCTGCGTCATGTGGATGCGCCGTGGGTTGATACGGTAGGCAAGACGGATACGGATTCTGGACATTCCGTGAAACCGTCGAACGCTCGCTAATCCCTTTCCGCCGTAAAGTCTCTCATAAGCTGTTGCACTGCCCCGGCGAACTGGTTATAAGGTTGCCTTCCGGGGTCGCCACTCATGTTGGCGACCATCTTTTCCCAGTGTCGGAGTGTGGCTCAGCCCGGTAGAGCACTGCGTTCGGGACGCAGGGGTCGAAGGTTCAAATCCTTTCACTCCGACCATCCTACGCCTTCGGCTTCGGATGGCTTACGCCTTCCGTAAGTCGCATGAAGGCGTTCTTAGGCGCTGGATGCTTAAAACAACGTATACATAAAAGGTGCGACTGCCGACAGCCCCTTAGCGAAGGCGAGCAGAACGCATACGATCATCAGCACCACCAGCATGGGCAGGAATTTCCGGCGTTTGGGCGTGGAGAAGAAGCGAAAAAGCTGGCCAAGCGTGGTGCATTTATTGCGGATGAACTGCATCATACCTATCTCTCAATCACTACGTTTTCGATCACCATAGTTTCAATCGGGGTGGCGAGGAAGAAATTGATTGCTTCCGCTTCCGAAGCGACAATAGGCTCATTGTTCACGTTCAGCGATGTATTTAGCAAAATCGGCAAGCCGGTAAGATTTTTGAAACGCTCCAGCACATGAAAAAAGACCGGGGAAGCATTCTCGGTGACCGTCTGTGTGCGCGAGCTGCCATCCACATGCACACAAGCCGGAATTTGTTCTGCCGTGTGAGGCTTTGCCACAGCGATAGAGGTCATGAACGGCGACATATCCTCGTCAATGTCATCGAACCAGCTGTTCGCATCAGTGGCCAACACTGCCGGTGCAAAAGGACGGAAAATCTCACGCTTTTTGACAATCAGATTAAGCCGGTCACGCACGCTTTGTTCCTGCGGGTTCGCAAGGATCGAGCGCATGCCGAGCGCGCGCGGCCCCCATTCAAAGCGTCCGTTAACCACTGCGACAATGCGCTGTTGCGCCAACTGGCTGGCGATTTCGCTATGAACGTCGTCGGGCAGCGAATAGCGCAACCCAAGCGCCTTGCATAAGGCGATCGCGCGTGAAGGATTTGGTTTTGTGCCTAATGCGCAGGTAGTAAGCGGTGCGATCCTTGGGTCGCCACATTGTATGGCTCCCCATGCCGCAGCGCCGAGCGCACCACCGGCATCGCCCGCGGCTGGTTGCACGAACATCCGCGCAAATCCGCTTTCGTTAAGTAGCCTGCGGTTTGCTACGCAGTTGAGTGCTACCCCACCTGCAAGGCACAGATTTTCAGAGCCGGTAAGTCTTTTGGCTTCCTTTGCAATCGCCAGCATTAATTCTTCGGTGATCCATTGCAGACTTGCGGCAATGTCCGCGAAACGCCGGTCATCGGCATCGTGCTCGATATTCCAAGGCTTTCCGGGCTGGCGCCGTGCTCCAAGCAACGCTTCCATTTTTGCGCTAAAACCCATCTCGGTATCGGTATGATGCGCAAAAAAATCAAGATTGAGAAGGTAAGAGCCGTCAGAAGAAACCTTCACCATTTTGGAGAACGCATTTTTGTAAGCAGGCTTGCCAAAGGCGGCTAGCCCCATCACCTTATATTCGCCTGAATTGACCTCAAAGCCAAGATAGGCTGTCAGCGCGGCATAAAGCAAGCCGATGGAATGCGGGTAGGCGATATTCCGCAACGGTGTTACTGCGCTTCCTTCGCCACGCCATATGGAGGTTGTTGTATCTTCGCCAACGCCATCTACGGTAATAATCGCGGCATCGGTAAACGGGCTAGGCAAGAAACAACTTGCCGCATGGCTTAAATGATGCTCGGCGCAGATGATTTTATTGCGTGGAATTTTGAGTCGCCCCGCAATCTGGTCGAGTACCCATATTTTATCACCGAATTGAGATGCGATTGCTATGGGGAATTGTTTCCATGCACGCGGAAAATCGGCAGCGGCGTTTCGCAGTACGCGCTCTGTTTTAAGGAATATATCCTCATAAAAAACTACACGATCGAGATCGCCAGTGGTTATACCACCCTGCTGCAGGCAAGCGTTGATGGCGAAGTATGGGAAGGAAGCATCGTTTTTAATGCGGGTAAAGCGTTCTTCCTGCATGCATGCGACAAGATTTCCGTCTATTATCAGCGCCGCTGCCGCATCATGATACCCAAACGAAAGTCCAAGAATATTTGCCATGTGAACCTGTTACAGCTTGCTCCAATGCGGCGATATGGTGGTACGCGCACGCAGCATAAGCAGTTTGTAGGGCAGGAATAGCGGGTACACCGGGAGAGTGATAATAAAAAACAGCTTGCCGGTGAGCATGCGGCCTGCGTGCATCCATCGTCTGCGTAAATCTAGGAGCCGTGCTGCCGATAATTCCCTGCGTACAGCCTCTTTATCGCCACACAGCCCGGCCAGCAACTCATAAGCGGCGTTCATATGCCGAATGTCGTCTTGCAGTATGGTATTGCATAAGGCGGCCAAGGGAACATTTCCTTTCCGATTAAAATAACGGGTATAAGAAGAGAATCGGCGAGTGTTTTTTTCCTTAGTGTGATGGATAAGCGCAAGAAAACGTATCTCGCCTAACAAATTGAATAATGCTTCATGGCTTATTCTAGGGTGCGGTAGAGAGGGCTCGCCCTGTTCCTTACGTATATCGTTCACATGGTGGAGGAACATTTCGGAATGTTTTCGTGCATCCTGCACATGCCGGACATAGATAGCTGCACGTGCATCGGATGAGGTAAGGTTAGCCGCCAGAGACCATTCCAGCGCACTGGAAGATGCCGTAGAAGAGAATGTATAAAGTCTTTTCGAGGTTTTTTTGGGAAGGTTCCAGATAATCGTGTTGAGCAGGTGTGCGGCAGCAACAGGCGGCATGTCAATACGCCCGCGCAGCGCAGAAATCGACCATATCGAGCATCGCGGCCTTGGCGGGGCTTTGGGGAAAGGCTGCGAGGGCGTGGGCGGCGCTGGCGCAATAGCGTTTGGCCATGGCAGCGGTTTGCGCGGAAGCGTCGTATTTCAGGAGCAGGGCGGTGGCAGTGCGCAGATCGCCGTCGTGTTGGTCGAGGTCACGCATACAGCGTTGCCAGAAGGTTTTTTCCTCCGCCGTGCCTGCGTGGTAGGCGATGATGACGGGCAGGGTAATCTTGCCTTCGCGGAAATCGTCGCCTACGGTTTTGCCGAGCGTTTCCTGATTTGCGGAATAATCAAGCATGTCGTCGATAAGCTGAAACGCAATGCCGATATGCATGCCGAAATCGCGCAGCGTCGCCTCATAATCGTCACGTTCTGCGGCGACCGCGCCCAGCTCGCAGGCGGCGGCGAACAGCACGGCGGTTTTAGAAGAGATCACGCGTAAATAATCGTCTACCGTCGTGTCGAGGTCGCCCTCGGCCATGAGCTGCATCACTTCGCCCTTGGCGATAATGGCGGATGCGTCGGAGAGGATCTTCAGCACTTTCGGATTGCCGTCCTCCACCATCATCTGGAAGGCCTGCGACAGCAGGAAATCACCCACCAGCACGCTGCCCTTATTGCCGAACACCACATTGGCTGTGTCCATCCCGCGGCGCAGGATGCTTTCATCCACCACATCGTCGTGCAGCAATGTAGCCGTATGGATAAATTCGATAGCGGCCGCGAGCGCGATATGCCGCTGCCCCGTATAGCCGCACAGTTGCGACGCGATCAGCGTAAGCGCCGGGCGGATACGCTTGCCGCCGGACGCGATAATATGCCGCGCGATGTCCTCGATCAGGCTCACCTCGCTGCGCACGCGTTTTAAAATCGTTTCATCCACCCGCGCAAGGTCACCGCGGATCAACGCATACAGCGAATCCAGCGAGGCGGTTTTTTCAGCAGGGCGGGGGGCGGTTTTCAGCATAGGCTTAACGATTTAGCGCCTGACGGGTGAAAAATACAGGGAAATCTCTGTACGTCCCCGCATCTTTCCATCGCTGTATTAATATAGAAGGTGCACGAAACTGCATGCGCTACCTTGTAACAAAAAGTTCACGCGAGCGTCATGAAACGGTCACAAACCAAGAGTAGGCTTAGGTTTAAGGCGAATACTATGTAAATTTATTTTTGTGAGGAAACCATGCTTACGCGTACCCTGCTTACCACCACGGCAATCCTGACCGTTTCTGCTTTTGTTACGATTATACCTGCTTACGCCGCCACGGTGGGAGGCGTTAATCAGGGACTTCCCTTACCGGGTGTCCCGGTTACGCCGTTCACGCAGACGGGTAACGGTAACGTCGCCAGTATCGAGCAGATCAATGAAAGCAGTTTTCCGTCTAACTACGATTTCATCGGCGGTACGCAGGAGGGCAACCGTAATACGCTTTCCGCCTCGCAAACGTCTGGCACCGGCATAAACAGGCTGAATGCGTCGCAAGCGGGCAACGACAACCAAACGTCAGTTACGCAGAATTATCACGGATTTTTTCCAGATGTTAATAAGGTTGATGTGGATGTCAAAGGCAACGCAAACACCGTGGCCATAAAGCAGGATGGTGCGGGAAACAAGCTGAATGCGCGAGTTAGACACTTTTTCCCGCATGATAATGAACCTATCAGTACGAACAATAGCCTTGACCTGACGCAGCAAGGCGATGGTAACATTATGAACGCTGCTACATTTGGTAACAATAATCGCATAAAAGCCGCACAGTCAGGGCTTTCAAACACGATGGAATATGTAGAAAATAGCGGCGACAATAATAGCGTCTTGGCTAGTCAGATAGGAGAAAATAATAAAGCACGAGTTAATGGGGGTAGTAGTAATTCTCAGGTTCAGTTTGAGCAATATGGAAATTTTAATGATGCATCGGTTGCTGTTGTAGGAGCCAATAGCAGTATTAACTTCAGTCAATACGGCAATTCAAACTCTAGTATTAATCTTCAGATCGCAAATAATACTACAAGCACAACCAGTATATTGGGTTCAGGTAATAATTCTTCAATATTATCCGGAAGTACTCGTGATTTGTTCAGTAACATGCGTAGCAGTATTGTGATCATGGGCGATAATAACGGCGCGCGTATTACGCAGGGGCGCTTGGGTTATGGAGACTCTGAACGTGACATGAGTGCCAGCATTGAGCAAATCGGCAATACCAACAGTGCTGCTATCAACTCGTTCGCCTATCAGGATCAGGGAAAAATTACGCAACACGGCAATAATAACGCGGCTGCTATCGAACAGTCCGGTTACGACACGTACGTTGTCATGCTTGATAAGGGGGTGAACGTCGCAAATATTCTTCAGCAGGGCGGCGACAACAATTCAGCCAGCGTCAAGCAGCTTGGTCTCTGGGGCATCACGAACGTTACCCAGGAAGGCAGCAACAACAGCGCTATCGCGTGGGAAGGCAACACCGACTTCAGGACTCGCCAGTGGGACTATTCCGTTAGCACGAATGACGTGACCATCGCCCAGAAAGGCAACGGCAATACGGGTGGCGTCTGGCATTCTTCCGTCTATGCCACTGCCAACGCGTTTACGCTTGAACAAACCGGTGACGGCAACGTAGCGGCCACCGATGCGCTTACCGATGCGACAAGCAAGGCCGTGGTGGTTGAAGCCGCCTATAACAACAAAGATACGATCAGGCAGATCGGTAACCGTAATATCACCGATATGAAAATATTGGGTGGCGGTAACACGGCAAATGTAGCGATCACCGGTAATGATAATAAAACAAAAGTAAGGCAGGCTGGCAGCACCGAAGTTGCAGGCATCGAAGTTCGCGGGGATTTCAACGAGGCAAGTCTGATGCAGGACGGTGCGGAGAATATCGCCTCCATCCACCAGGACGGTATGAGCAACCTCGCTTCGATCCAGCAGGTGGGGATGCTTAATAATGTCTCGATCTCGCAGTTCGGTACTTTTAACAACGCTAACGTATTGCAGACCGGTAACGGCAACGTGATGACGGTAGTGCAGAAGTAAGTCCTATTCATCCCTCTCCCGCATAAGGGGGAGGGATGTTCCTTTAGGCAATCACATCCCGCATCCCCTGCGCCATCACCTCTTCCATCGGGTGCACGGGGAATTCTTTAACCGCTTGAAACACAAGCTGGCCGCGGTAGCCGGTCAGTTCGCCGGTCTGGGTGTAGATGCGGGATATATCTTGCTGGATTGCGTTATCCAGCGGCGTGAGGCTTCGGATAAAAAGATCGAATTCCACGTCTTTTTCCTGCCTGCGCACGAAGCCGTCCATCTGCATTTCACCGAGTTGGGAAAGTTCCACTTCCACCACGAAGCGCGTATCTTCCTCGCTTTTTGTCTGCTGGCGATCGCCGCCCTGTTTTTTATCGCGCTTGATGAACATGCGCACCTGCTGCCATTCACCGGCCACCGCCAGCGGGAAAAACAGCGTCTGCCAGTGGTGCGGTTGGGTTGGTTCGGCAAACGGGCGGGCGATGCTGGCGAATTCGCCCTCGGCTTTTTTGACCAGCGCCTCATGGCCGTTTTTTTCCAGCCACTTCACATTATCCTTGCCCAGCCAGCTGCGGAAATCGTTGCCGCGCAGCGCCGTCATGAAAAACATCAAACCGGCGGAAATATGCTGCGGGTTGAGGTTGGCTGCGCCCTGTTGCGAAGGCGCCCCAGCGATCAGCCATGGCAGGTTGGCCGCGATGCCCGGCTCGCTGCCGTCCACTCCACCGGGACTTCCCGCCGCGGAAAGCAGCGCTGCGATTTGTTGCAGCGATTCCCATTGCCGCGCAACCGACACAAGCGGCGGCAGGGGCTGCGCCGCGCCCGGGGCTTGCACCGCCTGTTGCGTAATCGGTGGTGTAATGCGCGCTATTTCCAACGTTACTTTGCTGCCTGTGGGCAGTTGCGTGCCCGGCTGCAATCGCACGATGCCTGAAGGCGTTTGCAGCAGCGCCTCGCCGTTCGGCTCGTTGCCGATTACGGTGGCGATGAAACTTTGCCCTACCTCTGGTCTGATCACGGGGGCAGGGGGCGTGGCGACCTGTGGTAACTGTGGCGTTGTAGCCTGCGCTGGGATTGCTTGCGCGGGCGCAGCTTGCGGTATCGTGACAGGAGGTTGCGCGCCGCCGGGTTGTTGTTGTGGCTGCTGCGGCACTGTCGCTACGGTAGAAAGCGCAGCTGTTGCTACCGGCGTATTTCCCGCTACCGTAACATTAGCTGCGGGCGCTTGCGGATTTGCGGGCGGAGGGGCAAGGGGTGTTCCGGGCTTCGTGGCGTATGCCGCGTAGGATACAGGCGTCCCCGGCGTGGGGGCTTGCGGATTGGCAGCGGGCTGCGCGGGCGTTTCACCCGGCACGGACAGCGAAAGGATTTTAAGCGTGAATTGCGTGCCCGGCTGCAACGGCGCTTCTGCTTGCGGTTGCTGTATTGTCTGCGGTGCGGGTGTGGAAAGCAGCGTGCCGGTCACCACGATGGCCGGAGTCGTGCGCGGCGGTTGCGCCTGCACATTGCCGGTTGTTGTGGTTGCAAAAGGTTGCTGCTGGGGTGCTGCTTGCGTTGTCCTTGCCTGTGGCGGCACTGGCGCTGCAGGTTGTTCCTTCGGCGTAAGTCCGCTGCCTAAAATAACTTCCGGGTCGCCTGCAAAGCCAGACTGCCCCTCGGCAATTTCCGGTGGCTGGCCGTTGACGGTGAGGATATGCGCCTGCGGCGCGCCTGCGCGATTTTCCACGCGTATCACTACTTCGCTGCCGATTTTCAGGAAAAAATTGGTAGAAAATACCACGTCGCCGCTTTCGCTGCGCAATATCGGATTACCCGCCGGGTCGCGGTTGACGATGAAGCCGCTCAATATCGACCCCGTAGGCAGGCTGGCCAGAATAGATCCCACGCCGCCGCCTGCGCCGAACGTGGTGGACTGCGCCTGCTGCACGCCCTGCGCAGTCTGTGTCGGCAGGATGGTGATGAGGCGGATGTCTATCATAAAAAGTTAGGGGCTAGGCATTGGGTGTTAGGCATTAGGGAGAAGTATAGCAATTTTTTCATAAAAACCCTATGTCCGATGCCTAATACCTATCCTTGCATCAGCTTGATCGAAATCACCGCCGCATCGGTAGCTGCCGTCGAGTGGGGAGCCTTGATGAGTAACGATTTCTGGCTGCGGATACTGTCCTTGACCTTGTTATCGCGTCGGATGATGCCAAGCAGTTGCGGCGACATGTTGAGGAAATTGATGCAGGCTTTGTTCAGCGCGCTGTAGGTGCCTTCGCCTTCCTTCTGTGTGGAGGCTTGGTTGATAACCACGTTTACTTCCGGCGCGTTCTTGCCGGTGAGCGCCACTTTGATGAAAGCGTAAGCGTCGGTGAGCGAGGTCGGTTCGTCGGTAGCCACCACGATACAGCGTGCCGCCAGTGATGCGAGATATTGCACGTGCTGCTCGATGCCTGCGCCTAAATCGATGATGATGAAATCGTAGTTTTTCTGCACATCCATCAAGGCCTCGGCCACCGCTTCCAGTTTCTGCACGGGCATGGTCGCCAGCGACGCCGAGCCGGAGCGCCCCGCGATGATGTCGAACCCACCCTCGGGATAAGGGGTGATGGCTTCCTTTAGCGTGTGCCTGCCTGCCAGCACGCTGTTGAGATCGCGCTGCGGGGTGAGGCCAAGCTGCACATCCACATTGGCAAGGCCAATATCGCCATCGAACAGCAATACCTGACGTCCTGAGCGTGCGAATAGATGCGCCAGCGTGACCGAAAGCCAGGTTTTTCCCACGCCGCCCTTACCGGATGCGATGGCGATAATATTATTTTTCCTAGGTTCGTTCATAAGTCCTGTGTTGGTTACGAAGGTTGCAGTTGATAGCGAAGCAGCAATTGCGCGAGCAGCGCAGCATTGACCGGCTGGAGTGTGTCAACGATACTCGGCGAACTGCTCACATGGCAGAAGGAAAGATTCTGCGCCGCCGCTACCGCGAGGATGCCACCGAAACGGCGTGCGGTATCGGCACGCGTCACCAGCAGGCGCTTCAGCGGCATATAGGCGGCAAACGCTTCCGCCATATCGATCGCTTCGGCGCTGTCGCCGCCTGCGGGCATAACCAGCGCAGGGTCGAGGTCTTCGAGGGTGGCGAGGGATTTCAGTTCTTTGAGTTCGCTGTCGCTGTAATGGTTGCAGCCCGCCGTATCCACCAGCACGCGCATGCCGGAGGGCAGGGCGTTCAGCTCCTTCGTCAGCTCCTGCCGCGTAGATACGGGGCGCAAATTGATATTAAGGATATTCGTAAAGGCCTGCAATTGCTCGATGCCGCCCGCGCGTTTGTTGTCGGTGGTGATAACGGCGAGCTTCTGCCCGTCCATCGTCAGACGCGCGGCCAGTTTTGCTATGGTCAGCGTTTTTCCGATACCGGGCGTGCCTACCAGCATCAGGCGCATCGATGGCGAATCGAGCGGCAGCGGGTCGAACGCGAAGCAGCGACCCAGCAATTTTTCCAGCGCCAGCCTATAAAGATTTTGCTCGTCGTGGCTTCCGCCCACACGGTGCAACGCCGCCGCTGCCGACAGGTCGGCGTCGGTGGTGCGTTGAAGCATCTTCGCGATATAAAGCTCCGGCACGTTATGGAACCGCAATACATTCTGCAAGTCAAAGCGCAGATTATCGGCACGCGGTTCGCTGCGCGGCAGGGGTTGCCTGTGGCCGTTGGTTTGGGGGGCAGGCGATGCCGTTTCGTCGCGCATGTCGATCGCCGCTGTCACGCGGATGCTTTTGCCGTTATGTTTTTCCGAGGCGAGAATGATTGCATCCTCGCCCAGCTCGTCGCGCACCATCTGCATGGCGGAAGGCATATCGGCGGCGGTGAACGTGCGAAGCCTCATAACTGACCTAAGGTTTTAATCCGCGACTTCATGTAGATTTCATTCTGCGACAATACCACGGTCGCAGGGCGGAAGCGTTCGATGATCGAACGCACATACGGGCGGATCACGGGGCTGGTGAGCAATACCGGCAATTCACCCTGCATGGCAAACTTGTCGAAGGTCGAACGCACCGCGCTGATAAATTCCTGAATGCGGCTGGGGGCGAGCGAGAGCATGCGTTCGTCGCCGTTGCTGGTGAGCGCTTCGATAAAGGTTTGCTCCCAGCCCGGCGACATGGCGATGATGGGAATATAGCCGTCGGCATTGGTATTGGCGAAGCTGATCTGGCGCGCCAGTCGCGTACGAACATGCTCGGTGATATGGCCGACATTGTGACTGCCGCGCGATGCTTCGGATACGGCTTCGAGAATAGTGGAGAGGTCGCGTACCGACACCTGCTCGCGCAGTAGGTTCTGCAGCACGCGCTGCACGCCGCCCACGGAAATCTGCGAGGGAATGGTTTCCGACACCAGCTTCTGCTGCGTTTTGCCAAGATCGTCGAGCAGCTTCTGCGTTTCGGCATAGGAAAGCAGTTCGGACATGTTGTCCTTCACGATCTCGGTGATGTGCGTGGTGATGACCGTCGGCGGATCGACTACCGTGTAGTTGCGGAACAGCGCTTCCTCGCGATACGTTTCGGTGATCCACATCGCAGGCAGGCCGAAGGTCGGCTCAGTGGTTTCCTCGCCGGGCAGTGTCACCTTGCTGCCGCTTGGATTCATCACCAGCAGCATGTCGGGGCGGATGTCGCCGCGCGCGGCCTCGATTTCCTTAATCTTGACGACATAGGTATTCGGCGGCAGCTGCATATTATCCTGAATACGCACTGCGGGAATGACGAAACCAAGCTCTCGCGCCATCTGCTTGCGCAGCGCTTTGATTTGCTCGGTAAGGCGATGGCCTTTCTGGTAGTTGATAAGCGGCAGCAGGCCGTAGCCCAGCTCCAGCCGCAGCGCATCGATCATCAGGAAATCACCCGGCTGTTCTTCCGGCGCTTTGCCTTCCACACCCGGTTGCCCTGCGGGGCCTTCAAGCTGTTTAACGCCCGGTGTGCCAGCCGCAGCCATGCCGGGTGCACCCGGCTGCAATATCTCCGGATGCTTGAATAAATACCAGCACAGATAGCCGCTGATCCCCGATAACGCGAAGAACGGAATGGCCGGAATACCCGGCAACAATGCCATCCCGCCGAGGAATGCGCTGGTGATGCCAAGCGCCGTGGGTGAACGCCCGAGCTGTTCTAGCACCGCCTTTTCCGCTGAACCGGTTGCGCCGGATTTGGTGACGAGAATACCGGCTGCGGTGGATACGATTAGCGCCGGGATCTGCGTGATCAGACCGTCGCCTACGGTGAGCATGGTGTAGGTATGCATGGCGTCGCTGAAGGAAAGGTCGTTTTTTACCACCCCGATCAATATGCCGCCCACGAGATTGATGAAGGTGATGAGCAGCCCAGCTACCGCATCGCCGCGTACGAACTTGCTCGCACCGTCCATCGCGCCGTAGAAATTGCTTTCGTCTTCCAGTTCTTTGCGCCGTGCGCGTGCGACGTCCTCGGTAATAAGGCCGGCGGACATGTCGGCGTCAATCGCCATCTGCTTGCCCGGCATCGCATCCAGCGAGAAGCGCGCCGAAACTTCCGCTATACGACCGGAGCCCTTGGTGATCACCACAAAATTGATAATGGTAAGAATCCCGAAAATAATCGCTCCGATGACTACTTCGCCGCCCATCACGAAGCTGCCGAACGCCTGGATCACATGTCCCGCCGCCCCCGGCCCTTCGTGCCCGTGCGAGAGGATAAGTCGCGTACTGGCGATGTTGAGCGATAGCCGCAGCATCGTCACGATTAGCAGGATGGTAGGGAAGGAGTTAAGCTGCAGCGGCTTTTCCACAAACAGCACCGCCATCAGGATCAACACCGAAAGCGTGAGCGAGATGCCGAGGAAAAAATCGAGCAAAAACGGCGGCAGCGGCAGGATCAGCACTACCAGAATGGTGATGATGCCCAACGCGAAGAAAATGTCGCGCCGTTTGCCCACCATTAGCAGCGTTGGAAGATTGAAGCCGATCGGTGAAGCGGTGGCGGGAGCCTCAGCCATGATTTACTCCGTACCGGTCGGCGGCGGTGGAATCGCCGCGCCCTGTTCGCCGTAGGTTTTAAGTTTATTGCGCAGTGTGCGGATGGAGATACCAAGGATATTAGCCGCATGGGTGCGGTTGCCGAGGCAATAGTTCAGCGTGTCGATAATCAACTCCTGCTCCACCGAATCGACCGTACGTCCTACCAGTCCACCGCCAGCCACCGGTTTTGGCGCGGCAGGCTGCATGGGAAGCACATTATCGGTAGCGGCCTGCACGCCGATGGCATCTGGCTCGATCTCACTGCCGGTGGCCAGCAGCACCGTGCGGTGCATGGTGTTTTCTAACTCGCGAACATTGCCCGGCCAGCGGTACTGCGTGAGCTTGGCAAGGGCTGCTGCCGACAGCTTGCGTTTATCGATGCCGTTAGCCTTGGAATATTTCTCGATGAAATGCTCGGCCAGCGGTGCGATGTCGTCCGGGCGTTCGCGCAGGGCAGGCATGTGCAGCGAAATCACGTTCAGGCGGAAATACAGGTCTTCGCGGAACGTGCCTTTTTTCACTTCGTCCTGCATATTGCGATTGGAGGTGGCGAGCACGCGGATATTGACCTTTACCGGCTTGCTGCCGCCGATACGATCCACCTCGCGTTCCTGCAGCACGCGTAAAAGTTTCGATTGCAGGCGCATGTCCATTTCGCTGATTTCATCGAGCAGTATCGTGCCGCCATCCGCTTCTTCAAACTTGCCAATACGCCGTGCCACCGCGCCTGTAAACGCGCCTTTCTCATGGCCGAAAAGCTCTGCTTCCAGCAGGTTTTCGGGGATCGCAGCGCAGTTGACCGACACCATCGTATTGCCGGAACGTTTGCTTTTCTTATGGATGTAGCGCGCGATGACTTCCTTGCCGGTTCCCGATTCACCGGTGATCAGGATACTTGCATCGCTTGGCGCGATCTGGTCGGCGAGGGCGATGGTTTTGCCCATAGCGGCCGACGTATAAATCAGTGATTTTGCTTCTTCGACGATGGCCTCCAGCACGGCGGCGATCAGCTCCGCGTCGGGCGGCAGGGGAATATATTCCTTCGCGCCGGATTTAATGGCTTTCACTGCGAGGTCTTTGTCATTTTTGATGCCGCACGCAACAACCGGCAGATTGAAGCGTTCGCGCATCAGCAGCGTCACCAGCTTCTCAATGTCCTCACGCACTTCGATCATCACGAGATCAGCGCCATTGCCGCCTCGCAGCGATTCCATTGCCGCTTCAATATCGGCAACGTGCGCAACCTTTGCCCCGCGTGACCGCGCAATCGAGCTGGCCGCGCCGATTTGTCCGTAGAGGTCGCCTATAATCAGTAGTCGCATGGTTTACTCCGTGATGATCGTGGTACGTGGCGATCGTGTTAGTCGTGCTGATATACGGTTATCACGATTATCACGCGCCACGTTTGCCACGCCTTAATGCTTCTCTGCCTTGATAATTTCCGTCATCGTCACACCGATACGTTCTTCAACCACCACCACTTCGCCGCGTGCGACCAGACGGTTGTTCACGAAAATATCGATCGGTTCGCCGACTTTTTTATCCAGTTCGATGACCGCCCCGCGTCCCAGCTTGAGGAGCTGGTTGACCTGCATGCTGGTTTTTCCGAGCACTACCGTGATCTGCACGGGAATGTCGTAAACCGTTTCCAGGCTCATATTGTCCGCGCTGGCGGCTTCGGATAGACCTTTATTCTCGACGGTAGCTGCTGCATCGGCCATGGGTTACTCCTTTGGTTCAGTGGATGTTTCGCGTGCGGTGATTTCCGCCTGCACGGTTGCCAGTTGCGCTTCCGCCTGATGTTTCTCGGAAGCGACCATATTGTCAATAGCCTGTTCGAGCGCCGCCCAGAGCTGTTTACTGTCGCGCGCGAATGCGCCGTGTTTCCATTCAATGCGGCAATCGGCTTCGGGTATCGTGGCATCGCCCGCCACCACGATTTCCGCCGCCGATTGCAGGCGCGCCGCCAACGCATCAAGATTGGCTTTCAGAGCGTCTTTCAGGGTTTCATGCACGGTGACCACGAGCTTCGGCTCGCCGATCATGATTTCCACGCAGCGCTGGGAAATTTCATCCACCACCGCCTGCGCGTTGGCGGCGAGCGAACTGCCTGCGGCTTTGCGCGCTACGCACAGCGCAATTTTTGGCATATCCTGCCGCATGCGCAGCACCACTTCGCGGTAATCCGATAGCAGGGGGGAAACGGTAGCCGCGAAACGTTCGACCGTGATCGCCAGTTGCCGCTCGATTGCGCCCTGCTCGTTCAGTTGCTGGTTGCGGCCTTCCTGCACGCCTTCTAGGAATCCTTTTTTATAGCTCTCGCGCTCGGCGGCCTTGAGTTGCTCCTCGCTGAAACTAGGCGGTGGCGGTGGTGGTGGCGGTGCTTCGTCCTTGCGTTTGCTGAGATTCGAGAACGGTTTGTTGCCCGCGGCTTTGCGCACGGCGATGCTGCCGTCGAATTCGCGTAGCGTAAATGGTTCAACCCGAACGGATGTGTTCATAACCCTAATAAATCAACTGATCCTCAGCATTATCGCTGGTGATGGAAATTTCGCCCTTGCCCGCGAGATCCTTGGCGATGGTAACCACGTGCATCTGGGCTTCGTCGACGTCTTTGATGCGCACAGGCCCCATGGATTCCATATCTTCCTTGAGGATTTTGGCGGCGCGTTCCGACATATTGCTGAAGAACATTTCCTTGATCGTATCCGACGCGCCTTTGAGTGCGATGCCGAGTTTGTCCTTGTCCACGCCACGCAGGAGGGTCTGGATGCCGGACTTGTCGATTTTGGCAAGGTCTTCAAAGGTGAACATGAGGGCGCGCACGCGTTCGGCGGCCTCTGCGCTGCGTTCTTCCAGCTTGCCCATGAATTTCGATTCGGCGTTGCGGTCGAAATTGTTGAAGATTTCCGCGAGTAATTCGTGACTGTCGCGCGTCTGGCGTTTGGCGAGGTTGTTCATGAATTCCATGCGCAGCGTTTTTTCGATACCGTCCATCACATCTTTCTTCACCGCTTCCATAGAAAGCATGCGCATGATGACCTCGATACTCAGATCTTCCGGCAGATTCATCAGTACGCGCGCCGCATGGTCGGATTTGATTTTCGACAGCACCACCGCGATGGTTTGCGGGTATTCGTTCTTGAGGAAGTTGGCGAGGATTTCTTCAGACACGTTGCCGAGCTTGTCCCACGTCGTACGACCAGCAGGGCCGCGTATTTCTTCCATGATCGCGTCCACGCGGCCTTTGCCAAGTGCTTTCACCAGCAATCGTTCGGTGGAATCGTAGTTACCCACCACCGCGCCGCTGGCCGATACCTGCTCGGCGAATTCCCCGAACAGCCGTTCCACCGTGTCGGAATTGACCTGACCTAAGCTCGACATGATGTTGGAGATTTCACGAATTTCATCGTCCTCCATCATGGAAAACAGCTTGATCGCCGTTTCTTCGCCGATGGCGATGAGGAACATGGCGGCTTTCTGGATGCCGCTCAGCTTGCGATAATCTTCTTTTGAATCTGCTTTAGGTGGGGGCGCCATAGTCCTGCCTTATCGGTTATTTCGAGACCCACTGGCGCAGTACGCCCATGGTTTCTTCGGGATATTTATCGACGATTTCGGTGATCTTGTTCATCGACGACGATTTCATGCCGCCTTTGATATTCGCCACGTCAATCATCAGTTCATTCTCTCCGCCACCACCGCCGCCGGCTGTCGGAGCACCGCCCGCCGCTGCGGGGAGGCGGCCTGCCACAGCACCCGCCGGGCCTTCGATAGCGGCCAGCTCAGACGATACGCGGTCGCTCGGCGTTTGCGCCTGGCGGATAAGCTGCATGATAGCAGGGCGCAATACCAGCAGGATCGCGAGGATAGCGACCACGCCGATGATGAGCGTCTGCACGATGCCCTGTACTTCGATCTTGAAGCGCTGGAAGAACGATTCTCCTTCGTCTTTATCCGCTTCTTGCATGAAGCGCATATTGACCACTTCGATCGTGTCGCCGCGCTTTTCATTGAAGCCTATGGCGGACGCGATCAGCGTCTTAAGTTGCTTCAACTCGTCTTCGCTGCGCGGCGCGTAGGTTTCCTTGCCCTCTTCGTCGGCGGTGTAATTGCCGTCCACCAGCACGGCCACGGATACTTTATTGACGGTGCCGCCTTCTTTAATATGGTTCTGAACGGTTTTGGAAATTTCGTAATTGACGGTTTCGTTCGACTGATCGGTGTCGCGGTTGCTGGTGTTGCCGCCCTCTTCGCCTGCGGCTGCCTGCGGAAGATTGTTGGCTACCGACACGTTATCCTTACCTGCCTTGTCTTGCGCTTTCTCGCTTTCGCTGCTCGATTGCGTGGAGCGTGCCACCTGTCCATCAGGATCGTATTTTTCGGAGTTCGTTACCACGCGGTCGAAATTGATGTCGGCGGCCACTTGTGCACGCACTTTGCCTGGGCCAACTACTTTTTCCAGCAGGTCTTCCACCACCTGCTGCGTACGGTTCTCATATGCTACACGATATTCCAGCACATTGCTGGCAGCGGCATCAAGACCTTCATTGCCGTCACCGCGCGCGAGCAGGCGACCGTGGCTATCTACCACCGCAACTTTCGAGGCTTCAAGGCCGGGTACGGCGGAAGCGATGAGATGCGTGATCGCCATGACTTCGGAACGCTCGAGCGTATGGCCGCCGCGCATTTTGACGGTGACTGAGGCGCTGGGTTTTTCTTTGTCGCGTGTGAACAATTCGCGTTTGGACATCACCAGATGCACGCGCGCGGTGTCCACATTGCCGATAGAGCCGATCGTGCGCGAAAGCTCTCCTTCAAGCGCGCGCACCATATTTATGTTCATGACGAAATTGGAGCTTCCGAATGCTTCCTCGCGGTCGAAAATTTCATAACCCACTACCGAACCGCCGGACGGCAACCCTTGCTGCGCCATCGACATGCGCAGACGCAGCACGCGATCGGCGGGCACCATGATCTGCGTGCCGTTGGCGACGAGTTGATAGGGTGTGCTGGTTTTTTCAAGTTCGGCGATCAGTTTTGAACTGTCGTCGAGCGCCAGATTAGTATAGAGCGGCACCATATTGGCTTCGGAAAGACGGAACGCCAGCCAGGTGAACAGCGCGATGGAAGCAATCGCCATGACCAGCAACGTGACCAGCCTGCCTTTGCCCAAACCCATCAAGCTGCTGCCCATTGTGCTCATTCGTATCGCTCCTTATTGGTCTTCATTATGCGTTTTGGTGCGGATAAGGCCAGAATAGCGGGAGAAAGTTACTTATCCGTTAATGAGGGGAAAATTTTTCCTACATTGCGATAAAAAACATCTTTCCCAGGTGAATGCAAGCGATGAAAAAATATCCCGTGCGATTTTTTTTCGCACGCGATACTTGACACGACTCAGGATGCAGAAAGTTCCTCGTAGACAGCAGATAAGGCCGCCGCAAACATAGGAAGGGTGAGGGGTAGAGGGATGATAAGAAGCACACAGGCAAGGTGCATCAGCATGAGCAGCGAAAGCGTCATGAGATAGCCGCGCTTATGCTTGTGCAGAAGTAGTCGTGACGCGTGCATCGACTCCACCACACCGAAGCGGTAATCGAACATGAGAAAAGGCACGAACGCGTACATAACCGCCACCGCGATGCCGGGAATGATAAGAAGCAGCGAACCGCCGGCGATCATCAGCGCAAGTACAATGCTCGTAAATAGCAATGTCGCGAAGATGCCGGAAAGTTTTCGTCCGATGAAGTATGAACCGATCGGTTGCCTGCGGTAGATGCGCAGGATGAACACGAGATAAAGATTATGGAACGTGAAGAAGAAGCACCAGCCGAATATCAGGCCGGGAAGGGTGCCGAGTACGGAGGTGAACACCATCGTCGCCATCATCGACAGCAACAGGAGGCCGCCCGCATAGACCGTCATCACATTATGCTCGATAACGAAATGCCAGCCGGAAAAAAGTAATTTTCCGAGTGACAGCGACGACGTGCTGGCTTTGGCGGCTTGCTGGGCGTCATGGTCGAAGAACAGGGCGATGTCGTGGATGGTGCCAGCAGGCGCAGCGGCTGCATGCTCATCGGCATAGACCAGCGTTTCATGCGTGATTTTACCGCTGCGGATGCGGCGCATGATGCTCACCAAATCGTGTGGCCCGTCTTTGCGTCCGTTGTCATCTATATAATAGGTATGCATGCGTAAGCATTACGCCGAGGGGATTAAAAAAGCGTTAGTTTTTTAGATGTCATCCTGAGCGTAAGCGAAGGATCTTTCTTTGCGCCAGATCCTTCAGTCGCTTCGCTCTTTCAGGATGACAATTATACTTACGCCGCTTCTTTTGAAACCTGCAAAATAATATCCGCGAACTCACTCAAAAACACGGAGCCTTTCACGGTGCGCTGGATGATGACGTTGCGCTTGTCTTGCTTGTCGCGAGAGCGCTTCACCAATTTGGCCTTTTCCAGCGCGTCGACCGCGCGGCAGATGGCGGGCTTGGAGATGCCCAGCTCTTCGGCAAGACTTTTGATGCTGTGTTGCTGCTGTACCAGATAGACATGCAGCAATGCCGCCGTCTGCCGTGCGGAGAGATCGAGAGGCATCTGCCGAAGCGCAGCGGCGGTGACGCCATGCCAGAAACTCAGTGCGCGAATGCTTTTGGAGGAACCGATTTTTTCTTCTTTAGCCATAATGTTTTTCAATCAATTTATAGAGTGCGCGTATTGCCATGGCCTCACCGCCCTGCGGACGGCCGGGACGCGCGCTCAAGTTCCACGCCATCATGTCAAGATGCAGCCAGGAGGGTGTTTTACTGACAAATTCCTGCAAATACAAGGCCGCAGTGATAGCGCCGCCATAAGAGCTGTCCGGGTCGTTGCTTAAATGAGCGGCCTGCGTGTCCAGCATCTTGCGATAGGGCTTCCACAGCGGCAGGCGCCAGAGCGGATCGTTCTGCGCTTTGCTGGCATCCATCAGCGATTTGGCCAGCGCGTCATCGGGTGTGAAGAAGGCAGGCATATCGGCGCCCAGCGCTACACGTGCGGCTCCCGTCAGCGTTGCGCAATCGATCAGCAGGTCGGGCGCTTCCTGGTCGGCCTCATACAGCGCGTCGCATAATATCAGGCGGCCTTCCGCGTCGGTATTGCCGATTTCCACGGTGATGCCCTTGCGCGTCTGCACTACGTCCATCGGACGCATGGCGTTGCCGCTGACAGCGTTTTCAACGATCGGCAGCAGCACGCGCAATTGCACACGTAAACCCGACTCCACGATCACACGCGCCAGCGCCAGCACGTTCGCCGCTCCACCCATGTCTTTTTTCATCAGCTTCATGCCCGCCGACGATTTAATGTCCAGCCCGCCGGAATCGAACGTCACGCCTTTGCCCACCAGCGTAATCTTCGGCGCGCCCGCGCAGGCAAAGCGTATATCCACGAGATGCGGCGGCACCGAGCTGGCCTTGCCCACTTCGTAGATCATCGGGTAGTTGGCGGTGCGTAAGGTCTCGCCTTTAATAACGCGCACCTCCGCACCCGCATGCTTTGCCCAGCGCTCCGCTTCGGCTGCGAGTGTTTTGGGATTCATGTCGTTAGCGGGGGTGTTGATAAGGTCGCGTGCCCAGAATATCGCCCGTGCCATAGACTCCACATAGCGCGAGTCGCAGGAATCGGGAGCTACGAGTTGCGCCAGCTTTTTCTCATCTTTCTTATAGCGTCCGAAGCGGTAGCATGCGAGCGCCCACCCGAGCGCCGCCTGTGTCGCCTGTTCCTTGTTCAGCGTGCCTTCGAGATGGTAAAGCCCTGCCGGGAGCGCGGTTGGCAAATGCGCGATGCTCCAGACATCCGGCGCTTCGTCGATACCGCACGCGACCGAGGCAAGCGAGCCGTCTTTCGCAGGAATCAGGCAGAATTTCCCCGGTTCGGCGGTGAAGGTGTTCACGTCCAGCCACGTGCGCGTTGCTGCGGGCTGTTTTTTAAGCCAAGCAGCAAGCTGCTTCTGATGCAGCAGCGTTACGGGGATAGAAAGAGATTTATTTTTACGGAGGACGTTCAGCGGATGGGTCATAAGACCCAGCATACAAGCGGCGGCGAAAGAAATCTACTCCTTCATGCGGAAGGTAAAAAATCTTGCCCAGATTATTCTCCCGATAAAAACCACCATCACCGCGCCCATCGTCCATACCGGCAATGCAAACGGCGGATTGCCGACATTGTGTTGGTAGAACTCGTAGCTGGAAACCAGAAACATGCTGTTGACCATAATCGCGACCCAGCCAAGCTCGGTTCGTTGTTTTTCATAAAGCTGGCGTTGTTTATCGGGTGTGGCAAACCATGCGTCGGCATTGGGCACGCGCAGGAAGCGCCAAAGTATTTCTTGCATGCGTAAATCGTTATCGTCTTTGATCTGCCGGAGCGCTACTACTATGCCTAAATTAATCACGGCAAAGGCGATGGCCATGCTTACACCATACCCAAATTTAGTTCCCCAGTTTTTGGGGCTGCCATCGAGACGCCAACGGATCGCGAGCGGATCGGGCAGAGCGCTGAACGTCAGCGCGAAGCACGCCACCGCAAGCAGTGCGACGCATCCCCATAATCTGTACAGACAGTACGGCATACGCTCCATCAAATAGGTAAGCTCGATTGTAGCATCAAAAGAAGTTGCGTAAAAAATCTTTTTCTAAACCACAGGTAGAATATTGAAAAGTAACTATTTTCCCGTTGTCGCGGCATCGCTGTGCGGCTAGCCTGCGCCTATGCAGGCAATCATTCTCGCAGGTGGATTCGGTACGCGGCTCTTGCCCGCAGTGCAGGGCGTTCCCAAGCCGATGGCGGATGTCGCCGGCCGGCCGTTCTTGTGCTGGCTGCTTGATTACATGGCAGGGCAGGGTGTGCGCGAGGCGGTGCTGTGCGTGCACCACATGCATGATACGATCCGCGCATATTTTGGCGCGTGCTATGCGGGGATCACGCTTTCATATTCGATAGAAGAATCACCGCTCGGCACGGGTGGTGCGATGAAACGCGCCTTGGCGCAGCTCAATCCTGCGCAACCGGTGTTCGTGCTAAACGGCGATTCCTACATTCCGCTCGATTACCGCCGCATGATGACGCAACATCGCAACAGCGGGCGATCGCTTACCATGGCAGCGCGCCGTGTGAGCGATTGCAGCCGCTACAGCAAACTTACCATCGAAGGTGATATAGTTAGTGATTTCGCGCTACTGGGTGATGCGCAACCCGGCACGATCAGCGCCGGGTTTTATGTCATGTCGCCAACGTTTTTCAAAGGCATGGCATTGCCGGAGACGTTTTCCTTTGAACGCGATGTAATGGCGCGCCGTGCATCGGCGTTACGCCCCGGCGTGTATACGCAACTGGATTATTTTATCGATATTGGGGTTCCCGCCGATTACCGTCGTGCGCAACATGAAATCCCTGCTTCAGTACTAATGCCCAAAGTGGCGTGACCGATCAGAGATTAAGGCGATTCCGGGGCTTGGATTCTTGGTCGGTTTTTTCTGTGGCTATTCGCTGGCTGTGTCCTTCTGCAAGCTGCGCATCCATGTCCTTCAGGTTCGTTTTTACTTGCTCAGACAGTGCTGCAATCGTCGCCTTATCGCCAGCTTCATCAACACCTGCTATTGCATTCTTGAGTGCGGATTCGGTGGTTATTAGCTGATCCGGCGTAAAACTTTTCAATACGTTGAGCGCAGCAGCATTGATAATGCCGTCGTAATGATCATGCTGCGCAAGAGGGGGGCGTTGGGAATTTTTGGTGTTGGTAAGCATCTTTTTTAAATGTGTGCTGCTCTGTACCACTTCGCGCAGGGCAATGCGTTGCGAGATATGGTCAAAATGATCAAGGAATTCTTTATAGGTGCGTGCAACGTCATGGCTGCTTAATTCACCGCTCATAGGCCGGCTCCCTGTGTTTATTAGCTACAGGGTCAGTATAAGCCAGATCGCTCGCTCCATCATGTTAAGATATGATGACAATCATTATGACAATTTAAGATATTAATATTGCTCGTAATTATCAAACGTCGAGCTGTTCCATGATTTCACCGCCGCGGCTCGTTTGCTCCTGAATGAATGCAAAGCGATGTTCCGGCTTACGCCCCATGAGCTGTTCCACCCGTTCGCGGGTCGGCTCTATGTCTTCATCAGCGATCATGACTTTCAGCAATACGCGATTGCCGGGGTTCATGGTAGTTTCTTTCAACTGCGCGGGCATCATCTCGCCGAGACCTTTGAAACGCCCGATTTCCGCCTTGCCGCTGCCCTTAGTCAGGCGTTGGACTAACTCATCTTTTTCTTTGTCGTCCTGCGCATAATGCGTCTGGTTGCCGATAGTGATGCGGAACAAAGGAGGGCGCGCAATGAACAAATGCCCGCCGCGAATCAGCTCCGGCATTTCCTGATAGAAGAACGTCATCAGCAGCGAAGCGATGTGCGCGCCGTCCACGTCGGCGTCGGTCATGATGATAACGCGTTCGTAGCGCAATAAATCCTCCCGGTAGTGCGAACCGATGCCGCAGCCGAGCGCGAGCAGTAGATCCGACAATTCCTGGTTGGCTTTGATCTTATCGAGCGTGGCCGACGCCACGTTCAGGATTTTTCCGCGCAGCGGCAGCACGGCCTGCGTATCACGGTTGCGCGCTTGTTTTGCCGAGCCGCCCGCGGAATCGCCTTCCACGATGAAGATTTCCGTGCCCTTGTTCGTCGAGCGTGTGCAGTCGGCGAGCTTACCGGGCAGGCGCAGCTTGGTGGTCACCGCCTTGCGGCTCACGTCTTTTTCCTGCTTGCGGCGCAGGCGGTCTTCGATGCGCTCCACCACATAGGCGAGCAAAATATTGCTGTTGTTGGGATCGCCGGTTAAATAATGGTCGAAATGGTCGCGCATGGCGTTTTCCACCAGCCGCGTCGCTTCCACGTTCACCAGCTTATTCTTGGTCTGCCCCTGAAATTGTGGGTCGCGCATGAACAGCGACAGCACCATGACCGCCCCGCCGAGCACGTCCTCGCCCATTGCCTGCACTGCTTTTTTATTATTCGTAAGCTCCGCATAGGCTTTGATGCCTTTGGTCAGCGCCGAGCGCATGCCCGATTCGTGGGTGCCGCCTTCGGGGGTGGGGATCGTGTTGCAATAGGTGCTAACATACGGCTCTTCGTCGATCGGCCAGTCGATCGCCCATTCAATCTTGCCCATGCCGCCGGGCAAATCCGCTTCGCCGGTGAATGCTTGCGAAGTGACGCACGGCCTGCCGCCCAAATGCTGCGTCAGGAAGTCGCTCAATCCACCGGGAAAATGAATCATCGCCTCGGCAGGAACATCCGAGCCTTCCGGGATCAGCGACGGATCGCAAATCCATTTAATGTGCACGCCGCGGAACAAATACGCCTTCGAGCGTGCGAGCTTGAAGAGTTTTTCCGCGCGGAATTTCGCCTTGCCGAAAATGTCCGGGTCGGCGCGGAAGGCCACCGTAGTACCGCGTCCGCGCGGCGATTGACCGACTTCCTTCAGCTTGCTGGTCGGTTCGCCGCGGCTGTAGGACTGGCGGTAGATTTTTTTATCGCGCACCACTTCGATTTCGAGATAATCCGACAGCGCGTTGACCACCGAAATGCCTACCCCGTGCAGCCCGCCCGACGTGTCATAGACCTTACCGCCGAATTTGCCGCCCGAGTGCAGCATGGTGAGGATCACTTCCAGCGCTGATTTTTTGGGGAATTTGGGGTGCGGGTCGACGGGAATGCCGCGCCCGTTATCGCGCACGACGATCACGTTGTCCGGCTTGATTTCCAGTTCGATCGACTCCGCATACCCGGCCACCGCCTCGTCCATCGCGTTGTCGAACACCTCGTTGACAAGGTGGTGCATGGCCTGTTCGTCCGTGCCGCCAATATACATGCCCGGCCTGCGTCGAACCGGCTCAAGCCCTTCTAAAACTTCAATATCCTCGGCGGAATAGGAGCTGGTCTTGGTGTTTTTATTGTTGGTGAACAGGTCGGCCATAGGTTCTCATTTTCTATTGTCATCCTGAGCGTAGCGAAGGATCTTGCTTTACCGCAAGGGGATCCTTCGCTTTCGCTCAGGATGACAGATTCAGGGGCTGTTAATACCACGAAACCACCGGTTTTCAAGGGTTTTGCGCGAACTTGCCGCCACCTGTCATAAAATCTTCATTATTCAAGCCATCCATTTGGTCATAGAATGGGCACACAAAGACACTGGGAAGGGTATGTACATGGAAAAATCCGGTCAGGACACAAAGATTACAACAAAGAAAACGCTGCATGGCACGTCAGCTGCCTTGGGCGCTGGTATGGCTATTGCTTCCGGCGTCATGGGTGTCGATGCGGTGCTTGATGCGCGCAAGGCAAGCGCGGAACTCGATGCCCTGAATAAGATAGAGCAGGTTGTTAAAACGGATAATGCCCCGAATACGCGGGCGCTCATGGAAAAAGAAAAAACCAGGCTGGCGGCGGTACTGGCGGAAGAAAAAGACAAGGCAGGCCGCGAGCTTTTTAAGACGGCTTTTTTCGGCGGTGCTGCCGGGATTGCCTTGCGACTTGCCCGTAAGAAAAACACGGGCGAAGATTCCGCGCTCAATGACGATGTGCCGGGCACGTCGCGCGGTCTATAAATTTGCCGGTGGAGTAATCGTATGGCCACTCCCTTAAAGGTAATCCGCACGGAAGATACCACGCTGCATATCGTGGCCTTACCGTGGATGCAGGCGCCGACGCAGATTGCGATGTACATGACCGTGCATGGAAAAGACGCGCAAAGCGGTAAGCTGATTGAAGCGCTTAAGGAGGTTGGCGTAGACGCTCAGGAAATGCCTGGTCGTCAGCCAGGCGTGCTTACTGTAACGCCCGATCCCGTGATACGGTTGTTTGTTTCCGAACAGGGCGACTCCTATCAGGCCGCAACCGAAAAAGTGCTTAAGCTATTCCAGAAAATAGCCAGGACAAACGATCCGGTTTTGCGTGCGCAATTCACGGCTATGCATGTGCAAGACGCGCTAAAAGCCATGGAGAAACTCAAGAAAGACTGGAAGCAGGGACGCAGCGGTGGGGATGACTCCGATGCCCCCGGCGTGCGTGAATTTGCCCGTCCGCGTGATCCGAAAAACCCGCCCATGCAGCGTGGTGCGGAAGCGGAAGTTCCCCCCGAAGACCGCATCATAAAACTGCCGGTAGGTGAGCGCAGCGCTGCGGCTCTGGCGAGTAGGGAAATAGATGCAGAGCACAAGCGCTGATCCCATCCCCGATGAGATGCGGCAACGTCTGGATGAAGCATGGCAACGCCACTCGCGCGACCTTATGCAGCGCAACGGTAGCAGCGCCCGCCACGAAAGAGGTGGGGACAACATCGCGGGCAACCCGCTGTTGCAGGACGCATTAAACCATATATTCAAAGCCTATGTGCCGCTGCTTTATACCAAGCACAAGCTGTCGCCCTCCGTCGGGCAATCCGCCACAAAACAAGGCAGCGAAACGCAATCGGCGATAGACCGGCTGGTCGCCGAACGCACGCGCGAAGCCTACCAAGCGCTGCAACAACAAAACTACGGACAAATCGCGCCAAAAGCCGCTGCCATTCCCGGACTCGACCCGGAAACCGCGCATCGCATCCTCGGCTCGGTTATTTTACGCACGATCCGCTCATTCAGGGATACGCTAGGCGAGCCGCAACTCTCCATTCCCCTGAAGGTCATCGAATCCCCGCGCGAGGGAGTTGCGGTTGGTGGGTAAGTAGCTACGCCGCCAGCCCCGCAATTTCCCCCACCAGCCTTTTCACCGTACTGATCGTATCGTCCGCGCCTTTCCATTCGTGGGTGAACAGCAATTTCTGGTCGGGGCGGATTTTCAGGCTGCGCGGGCGTTTGGCGACGAGGGCAAACAGCGCGTCGGGGTTGGAAAATAGATTGTTGTGGAAGGTGAGCACCGCGCCCTTCGGCCCTATGTCGATGCGGCCGATCTCCGCTTTTTTGCACAGGATTTTGATGCCGAGCACGGCGATCAGCGTTTTCACTTCCTCCGGCATGTCGCCGAAACGATCGGTGAGTTCGGCGGCGAAACTGTCTATCTCCGCTTCGCTGGCAAGCGACGCTACGCGGCGGTATAGTCCGAGTCGCAGCGGTAAATCGTCCACATAGGTTTCGGGGATGAGGACGGAAAGGCCGAGATTGATCGCAGGTGAAAAATCAGTAGCGGTCAGCGGTCGGCGGTCAGTAGATGCTTCACTGGTCGCTGACCGCTGGTCGCCGGCCGCTTTCAGCGCCGCTACCGCTTCCTCCAGCATCTGCTGGTACAGTTCGATCCCCACCTCGCGTATATGCCCCGACTGCTCCTCACCCACGAGGTTGCCGAAGCCGCGAATATCCATATCGTGCGAAGCGAGCGTGAAGCCTGCGCCCAGCGTGTCGAGCGTCTGCATTACTTCCAGCCTGCGCGTGGCGTTCTTGCTGAGCTGGCGGTAATGCGGCAGCAGGAAATACGCGTACGCACGCACCTTGCCGCGCCCCACGCGCCCGCGCATCTGGTAAAGCTGGCCGAGGCCGAACAGGTGCGCGTTGTGGATGATCATCGTGTTGGCCGATTCGATGTCGAGGCCGGATTCGATGATAGCGGTGGAAAGCAGAATATCAAATTTTCCGTCGAAGAAATGGTTCATCACTTCTTCGAGTTGTGTAGGCGGCATCTGTCCGTGCGCCACGCCCACATGCAGTTCCGGCACGAGGCTGGCGAGCTGCGCCTTCACATCCGCAATATCTTTAATACGCGGTGTGACCACGAAACTTTTTCCGCCACGGTGCTTCTCGCGCATCAGCGCCTCGCGCAACACAACCGGATCAAAGGGAATCACGAAGCTGCGGATGGCGAGGCGATCCACCGGCGGCGTCGTAATCAAACTCAAATCGCGCACTCCGGTCAGCGCCATTTGCAGCGTGCGCGGGATGGGCGTGGCCGAGAGCGTCAGCACATGGATATTCGATTTCAGTGATTTCAGTTTTTCCTTCTGCGCCACACCGAAATGCTGCTCTTCATCCACGATCAGCAAGCCGAGATTTTTAAACTCCACCCCCTTGGCCAGCAACGCATGCGTGCCGATGACGATATCCACGTCGCCGCTTGCGAGCATCGCTTGCGTTTCCTTCTGCTCCTTCGCGTTCACCATGCGCGAAAGCTGGCGCACGGTGACGGGGAATCCCTCGAAGCGCTTGCTGAAATTGCGGTAATGCTGGCGGGCGAGCAGGGTGGTGGGCACGATCAACGCCACTTGCAACTTTCCCTCCCCCCTTGTGGGGGAGGGCAGGGAGGGGGGGCTGCTTCCACAATCCGAATCGTTGAGAGTTTCCCCCCTCCCCAACCCTCCCCCACAAGGGGGGAGGGAGTCTTCATTGCACGCAACAACGAACGCCGCCCGCAGCGCCACCTCCGTTTTCCCGAAACCCACGTCGCCGCAGATAAGCCGATCCATCGGCCTGCCGGAATGTAAATCTTCCAGTACCTCGTCGATCGCGCGTTGCTGGTCCTCAGTTTCGGCGTAGGGAAAGCGTGCGCAGAAATCGTCATACGTCCCCGTCGGCGTGTCGATGACGGTGCCGGTCTGGATCTGGCGCAGCGCGGCGGTTTTCAGCAGCGCTTCCGCGGCCAGCGTGATGCGTTCTTTCAGCCGTGCCTTGCGCGCCTGCCACGACGCGCCGCCGAGCTTGTCGAGTTTTACATTTTCCTCTTCCAGCCCGAAACGCGTGACCATTTCGATATTTTCCACCGGCAGGAACAGCTTGTCGTCGTCGGCATAAATCAACTTCAGGCAATCGTGCGACGCGCCCGACACGGTCAGCGTCACCAGCCCCTCGAACCTCCCGATGCCATGCTCGCGATGCACCACCAGCTCGCCCTCGGCGAAGTTGGCGGCTTCTTCCATGAACATTTCGGTTTTTTTCTTTTTGCGCGTGGTGCGTGCGATGCGCTCGCCGAGCACGTCCTGCTCGCTTAAGATCAGCGTGCGTTCCGTTTCAAATCCGTTTTCCAGCGGCAGCACGATAAGCCCGATGCTGCTGCCCTTGACCCCGCGCGCATCCTGCCAGCGTTCCACGCGCACGCAATGAAACCCGCGTTCGGAAAGCAGCGCGGAGAGCCGTTCGCACGAGCCGTTGGTGAAGCAGGCGAGGAGGGTGTTTTTTCCCTGCGTGGCCGCGATCTTCACGCGTTCCTTCAACTGGTCGAACGGCGTGACGTCGCCGCCCTGGGAAAACGGCATGGTCGGGCGCAGGTTCATTCCCGCTTCCGCAGGCGCAGCTTCCGCAAACGTCGCGAACATCACGCGCGGGTAACGCGCAGCTACCACTTCCCAGTTCGCTTCCATCAAAAAGCAATCTTCCGGCGGTAGCGGATGGTAAATCGCACCCGCAGCAAAACTATTCTTCTTGGACGCGACGCCGAGCGCCTCCGTGCGTGCGCGGTAATAATCGAGGATGCTTTCCCAGCGTTCCGCCATCGCTGCTTGCACTTCATTGTCCATCGTAATCAGCGGCGTACCGCAATACTCCGCCAGCGTGTCCATATGTTCGTAAAACAGCGGCAGCCAATGTTCCATGCCGGGGTAAGACTGCCCTTGCGAAATCGCTTCATAGAGCGGGTCGTCCTTCGTCACCGCGCCGAACGTTTCGCGGTAGCGGCTGCGGAACCGCTCGCGCGATTCGTCGTTGACGATAGCTTCGCTCACCGGGAACAACTCGATGGAATCGAGGCTGCCGCTGGTAATTTGTGTTAGCGGGTCATAGGGTTTGATGGTTTCGATGTCATTACCAAAGAAATCGATGCGCACCCCGTTGCCGCCCTGCCGCTCCTGCGTCGGCGGCACGATGTCGATGATCCCGCCGCGCAGCGCGAATTCACCCGGCTCCATCGCTTTGCCCGCACGCCGGTAGCCCTGCTGGATCAGCGCTTTCACCAGATCGTCCTGTTTAAACTCATCTCCTTTGCGCAGCGAGAGCGTCACGCGCCGCAGCAATTCCTTCGGTGGCAGGCGCTGGATAACCGCGTTGGCGGTAGTCAGCACCACGCGCTGCTTCCCGCGCGGCCGGCCGTTCACCAGCGCCGCCATCGTGCGCATGCGTTCGGCCATAAGCGCAGGTATCGGCGAGGCGCGGTCATAGGGCATGCAATCCCATGCCGGGAAACAGAGTATCTCCGCATCGGGCGCGAAAAACGCCAGCGACTGGCGCAGCGTATCCAGCTCGCGGTCATTCACCGCGATATGCAGGATCATGTCGTGATCGCACTTGAGCAATTCGCTCAGCGCATACGCCTCGGCATTGCGCGGCACGCCGCCTAACACGCGCGGCGGTAAATCGGGGGCAAGGGGGGAGGGTTCGTTCATATTATTGCTTGTCATTCCTGCGAAAGCAGGAATCTTAACTTTCCTTTGTCGCAACTATAAGATTCCTGCTTTCGCAGGAATGACAAGATAACAATATCTCAAGCAGCGCGTCATAACGGCTATCCGGCGGCGTATCCGCGCCGGTCAGCCAGTTCCATATATCCACGTCGTTTTCGTCGAGCAGCGCTTCGTAAAGGTCGAGCGCATCCGCATCCAGCGCCGCCATGCGCTCATTGGCGAACTGGCCGAGCACGAGGTCGGTTTCCTTGCAACCGCGATGGCCGCTGCGGTATTTGAGGCGCTTTAAGCGTACTTCATCGTGCATATCGACAAAATCTTCATTTGCTGTTCATAAATTCTGCGCTATGGGTTACACTTATACCGCATGTAACTCCGGAAGGATTGCTCCCATGACGCTTGGCTACCGCAGCAGCGACGCCGTACTCACCATTTGCCAGAACAACAAGGCAAAGTCGATAGAAATAAGCAATATCAACAAACCCGCCGAGGAGATGCTGGGCTACGAAAACTCGGAACTTGCGAGCAAGCCTCTGGCCAGCCTGCTGCCCGCGCGCATCGCCGAACTGCTCTCGGAATACGTTGAGTATGGCAGTGATGCCAACGATGTGGGTAACGTACTGTCGAAGGTGCAGAGTTTCAGCATCATCGGGCGTGACGGCAAGGAAAGCGCCTACCGCCATAAAATTGTGCGTGCAGAATCCACCGGCGCGATGCTTATGTTCAATCTCGTGCTGCAGGATACGATGGGTTTCCGCAAGAACGAAGCGCTGCGCAAAGCCATTCAGGATAATTTCAAGGGTCATGAAGTGCTCGATCCCGATACCGGCCTGCCCGACCGCAATTCGTTGGCCAAAGACGTAGAACTGATGGGCTACTACAACAGCAAAAGCGACCTGCGCACCTGCTTCGCGCTGCTCCAGCTCGATCATTTCGACGAGTTGCTGTCGCAATATGGCCGCCCCGCCTGCGTCGCCATCATCCGCCATATCGCGCATATCTGCCGCCAGAACCTGCGTCCCGACGATGTGGTGGGTAGTGTCAACAATAAGCGCGTTGGCGTTTTGCTGCTCGACACCACGCCGGAGTCTGCGCGCCTCGTATTCAATCGCCTGCGCTGGCAGATCGCCGCAAACCCTTACACGCTGCCGGATAGAACCAATATCGGCCTGAGCGTCAGTATCAGCTTTGGCCGTGTAGTCAGCGGGCTGGGCGACAGGAAATTAATCGATAACTGCGAATCTTTCCTCGACAACGAAGGCGCGCGCGTGGTCAATGCGCTCATCGAAGTGGAAGAGGGCGACAAGCGGAAAGCCGCCGATAGCTGATCCCGTTTGCATAGGGTGCACTATGCGCGATGAATCCTTATTCTTTTTGTTCTCCGCCATTACGCGTATCAAGGGCGTGGGTGGTGCTACGGCCAAGGCGCTGACGCGCCTGCTTCCGGCGGCCACGGAAAAATCCGGACGCACTATTCCCATCATCCGCGATATACTATTTCACCTGCCGGTCGGCCATATTGACCGCCGCTTCACCAGCCCGCTGCACAGCGCGCCTGACGGGGTGGTGGCAACCTTCGTAGTGGAAGTCGAGTCGCATGAGCCTCCGAAACGCGGCAGCAGGAAACCCTACAAGGTGCTGTGCACAAACGACACGGGCGACATCACACTGGCATTTTTCCATGCGCAGGACGATTACTTGAAAAACATCCTTCCCGTTGGGCAGAAGCGCGTCATCAGCGGTAAGGTGGAACGCTTCGACGGTCATTTGCAAATGGCGCATCCCGACATCATCGTGCCTGTGTCGCAACTGGCGGAGGTGCAGCGGCTTGAAGCGGTTTACCCGCTCACGCTGGGGCTTACCTCGCGGCGTATCGCCAAAATCGTTGAACAGGCGCTGGAAAGCCTTCCCCTGCTGCCTGAATGGATACGTACGGATATTCTTGGCTCATGGCCATCGTGGAAACATGCGCTCGATCAGGCGCACCACCCGCAAACGCCGGACGATCTGCTGCCTGCGGCGCCTGCACGCATGCGTCTGGCTTACGATGAAATCATGGCCAGCCAGCTTCATCTCGCGCTTATCCGCCGCCGTATGCAGAAGCAGTCCGGTACCGTTATCTGCGGTACGGGAACGCTTACTAGCGCGCTGCGTGAATCGCTGCCGTACACGTTGACAGCGGGGCAGGAGCAGGTGCTGGAAGAAATCTACGCGGATATGAAATCCGGCGGACGTATGACACGCTTGTTGCAAGGCGATGTGGGCAGCGGAAAAACAATCGTCGCCCTGTTTGCCATGCTCAAGGTGGCAGAGCAAGGGCTGCAATCCGCGCTCATGGCTCCCACCGAACTTGTCGCGCGCCAGCATTACAAAACGATTTCGCGGTTGGTTGGAATCAACGTGGTGCTGCTCACCGGGAACATAAAAGGAAAAGCGCGGCAAGAGGCATTGGAAGCTATTTCCAGCGGAGATGCCGCCATCGTGGTCGGTACGCATGCGTTGTTTCAGGAGCATGTGGAATTCAAGAATCTTACGCTTACGGTCATCGATGAACAGCACCGTTTTGGCGTGGCGCAGCGTATGGCGCTGATGGGCAAGGGCGATGCGCCGCATGTGCTGCACATGACCGCCACGCCTATTCCCCGAAGCCTTACTATGATGCTCTATGGCGATATGGACTGTTCGCTGCTTAAAGAAAAACCCGCTAACCGGCAGCCGATCGCCACCCGTGTTATTCCGCTGTCGCGCTATGGCGATATGATGGAACGACTGAAAGCCGCGCTGGATAAAGGTGAAAAAGTATATTGGATTTGTCCGCTCATCGAAGAAAATCCAGAAATCGACCCGTTATCGGACGCCGCCGACAACATCGCCGCCGCCGAAACCCGCCACACCGAGTTTGCGGCGCGCTTCGGTAATATCGTCGGGCTGGTGCACGGACGCATGAAAGCGCAGGCGCGCGACGCGGCGATGCAGGATTTTGCCTCGGGCAAAACAAGGTTGCTGGTGGCGACTACGGTGGTGGAGGTTGGTGTGGACATTCCCGATGCCACTATCATGGTGATCGAGCAGGCGGAGCGCTTCGGCCTGAGCCAGATACATCAGTTGCGGGGGCGAGTGGGGCGAGGGGCGAAGGCGTCGAGTTGCGTATTGCTCTACAATGAAGGCATTAGGCATGAGGCATCAGGCATGGAGGAAGATGTTCCCAATCCTTCAATCCAGCGCCTTTCCATTCTCCGCGAGAGCGAAGACGGATTTAAAATCGCTGAAGTGGATTTAAGCATGCGCGGTGGCGGTGAGCTGCTCGGCACGCGCCAGAGCGGTATGCCGCGCTTCGTATTTATCAATGTCGCGCATCATTATCCGTTGTTGGAAAAAGCGCGGGACGATATTGGCGCGTTGCTGGACGAAGATCCCGAACTCACCGGCCAGCGCGGTAAGGCGCTGCGCCTACTATTGCAGGTGTTTGAATATGAATAGCCCGCGTATTTTTGTTTCCATCGCCAGCTACCGTGACCCGGAATGCCAGCACACCGTGCGTGACCTCTTTGCCAAAGCCGCGCAACCTGAGCGCATCACAGTAGGCATCTGCTGGCAGTTCGACCCTGTAGAGGACAAGGATTGCTTCGTGTTTCCGCCGCCGTTTCCTGCGCAGGTGAGAAGTAAAAAGTTTGATGCCGGCGAAAGCAAGGGCGGTTGTTGGGCGCGTGCTCAGGCGCATTCGCTGCTGCAAGATGAAGAATTTGTATTGCAGATTGACGCGCACATGCGCTTCGTGCAGGGCTGGGATGACCTGCTTGTAAGCGCGCATAAAAGCTGCCCCACGCCGCGTGCCGCGCTTTCCGCATCCCCACGCGATTACTGGCCGCCCGATAAGCTGGACATCAACAATAGCGAGCGCCGCCTCATCACCGCCCACGCATTCGGCGACGACAGCGCGATGCAACCGCTGCATCTGGGCAATATCCTCTGGCCTGCCGATAGGGTGCCCACCGGTCTGATGCCCACGCCGTTTTTCGTCGGCAATTTCCTATTCATCCCCGCTGAGGCCATCCGCGCCATTCCCTACGATCCGCACCTGTATTTCCGTGGGCAAGAACTCACCTATGCAGCGCGATTATGGACGCACGGATGGGATATTTTTCAGCCCGGCGGCACCATCGTTTTCCACTATTGGGCATCCAAAAGTCGTGCATCCGGCACGCAGGCAGACTACAAGCAAAAAAATGCGCAGGCTCAGCTCGCCCGCCAGCGCGTGTGGCATCTACTCATACAAACGCCCGCCGCACCGGAAGCGCTTGCTGAGATAGAGGAATACGGCATGGGTAATATACGAAAACTCGAGGATTATTGGGCGTTCGCGGGCATAAACCCCCATACGCGCACGATTGAGCGTTTTGCTAACAAGGGCAGGTGGGATACAAGGTAATCCTTGCCTTTTAGCATTGTCCGCGTAAAATATTTACAAATATTAACCGCAGGCGCGTATCGTGGCTAAAAACATAAAAACCTTCCGCATTTCCTTGCCCCAAAAAGATCCCAACAGTATACATTCCGAGGATATACTGCAGGCGGCGGGACTTATGGAGGCCGTCACTCCGAAGCACGAAAAACCCGCGCTTACCAACAAGGCGCTCAGTCTCTTGAAAGACCCGTCCAGCAGCAATTTGCTGGATCTTGAGGATACGTTGCACATGGTTGCCACCCGTGCCATCGGCAGGGCGTTGAATAGGGCGGTAATCCAGCCTATTAAACGCCTTGAGAAATTGGAGAGCGATACGGAAGCTGCACAATCCGCGCTGCAAGCGCGTTTGAAGGATCCCGGTGAGTTTCAGGCTGCCTGCGTACAGGTGATGAAATCGGCGGAACTAATCGTGTGTGAACGCTGCGGAGTGCAGCTTGCTGAGAGAGTAGTGGAATAGGCGCGGAAACCCGCTCTGGCAGCGGATTTCAAAAAAATCGAAAAAACTTATTTTTCCTGCTTGACACCCCCGGTTCTTTTTGTCATAACGGCCTTCCTTTCCGGGACACTCCCCAAATGGGCGAGCCTCCCGCGATTTGCCGAAATTCTCCGGTAAATCTGTTGTTTGAAACTGTGAATAGCATTTAAGCGCAGGTGGCGTTGTGTCACGGCAGACCAGCTTTTCGGAGCTGTGCCGACCGTAAGGTCGGGACTTTCTTACGAAAGTAATTGTCGTTCAAATCAACAGCACAATGTCACTGCGTACCATGTAATAATACACATAACGCAAACTAGGTATATGTAAGTCCACAGTGCAGTATATCTAGGTGATGTTGTGCGTGTTTCCGAAAATTGAGACCTCATCTAACGATGAGGATAATAATGCGCAAGTGTTCGTAAAGACTTCGGTCTTTCGAGCATTTCTGCAGGATCAATACTCAAAACTTGAGAGTTTGATCCTGGCTCAGAACGAACGCTGGCGGCAGGCTTAACACATGCAAGTCGAACGGATGTAGCAATACATTAGTGGCGCACGGGTGAGTAACGCGTGGGAACGTGCCTTTTGGTTAGGAATAACGTCGGGAAACTGACGCTAATACCTGATACGCCCTTCGGGGGAAAGATTTATCGCCAAAAGATCGGCCCGCGTTAGATTAGGTAGTTGGTGGGGTAATGGCCTACCAAGCCTACGATCTATAGCTGGTCTGAGAGGACGACCAGCCACACTGGAACTGAGACACGGTCCAGACTC
>CAZYBO010000002.1:0-438414 GCA_964645205.1 uncultured Rickettsiales bacterium | reverse complement strand
ACCTGCGGCCTTCAGGTTATGAGCCTGACGAGCTACCGGGCTGCTCCACCCCGCGTCACCTAACGAATGCTTATATAATCTAAACGCTTTCTAAAAAGCGAGTTAAGATTTTACACACAAAACGAGGGTTGTCCAGAGAAACCTTCTGGTTTCAGGCGTAGGGAGAAAGCAAGGGGCGCGCCGTTTATCGGGAATGATTCCGGCGGCCACGCCCCTCGTGGGATTTACGCAGCAGCGATCTTCAGGTTTGCTGCAGAGGTCTTGCCTTTTTCGGTGACCAGCTCGTAGCTGACGCGCTGACCTTCGTTCAGGGTGGTAAGACCCGCGCGTTCAACCGCGCTGATGTGAACGAATACGTCACCACCGCCCTGTTCAGGCTGAATAAAACCGTAACCTTTGGTGGGATTGAACCATTTAACGATACCAGTAGCCATTAGCGTTGTCCTTCTCAATAGTAAGTTGCAAGACTCTTCTATATAAACCCATAAATTTTGCAAGAATAAAGCTCGTTTCCGTGGGATTCACGCATAAAAATCCCATAGGTTTTTAGGAGCGACGATCGCAATAGAGGCAATCTTAATAATTAAAAAACAGTATATTAAGAGCTTTCATGATCGCGGCGTGCGGCCTCGGTCGGATGGCGGCATACCAGCCCGCGCAAATCCTGCCTGATCCATTTTGGCTCTTTGCCGGAAAAGATTCGCCGGTTTTTGATAACGCCACCGACGGCGATCACATTACGGTCGGTCATGCCCGGCCAGTCGAACAGCATCGACGGCATCCCGGCATCCTGCATCGCAAACGCGATACGGTCGGCCTGCAAATCGAGATCGTGCGCTACCATGATGTTCATGGCGATGATCCCGCCTTCTTCCAGCGCCGCCTGCGCCATGGTGAAAAATGACGGTGTGGCGAAGCAGCCGGGAATCGTGCCGTCATTGGCGAACGCGTCGATAGCGATCGCGTCGAAGCGTATGCCCGCATCACGCACATAGTCATATCCGTCGCCCACCACGCAGGTCACGTCCTCAGGCATGAGGAAATAGCGTTTCGCGATGGTGAAGGCATGCGGGTTGATGTCCACCACCGTCACCGCGCAGCCCTGCCGGTGCAGCATGGTCGCCAGCGTACCGCCCGCGCAGCCGATCATCAGCACGCGCCGGGCTCCCGCCTGCCGTATCAACGCGTCCATCACGTGGATATAGACGCAGGTGGACACGCCGTCGCTGTTGGCCTGACTGTGGAAACATTTATCCTGATAGTAAGTGCACACGCCATTTTTGCGCGACCGCGTGACACGGATAGTGCCGAACTCCGTCGTGAAATCTTCCAGCACGATCATGCGCTCACTCCCCAGCCCCGGCAGTTCGCATACGCCAGAGTACGCCGATGAACAGCCCTTTTGCACGCGGCAATACGGCGAATGCCAACAGCAGCGCAAGCCCCGGCCACACGATCATCGACACCCAATCCGGCCAGGTACTGCCCGGCACCACTTCAAGCAAAATAGGCGCAAGCAGGTGCCCCACCACGAGGATGGTCAGCCATGCCGGGCCATCTTCAGCGCGGATATGGCCGTAACGTTCGCTGCATTCGGCGCAACGCTCAACCTGTTTCAGGTAGCGTGCAAACAGGCGTCCATTGCCGCAATTCGGACAACGCCCGACAAGGCCGCGCACCATTACCAGCTTATAGTCCTTCGGTTCGCTCATGCGTAATGCTTCATGGTTTTTCCGACAATCTCCGCAACGCGTGCGACCGCCGCTTCGCGCGCCGCCCCCTTGCGCCATACGATTCCCACCGTACGGGCTATGGTTTTATCCTTAAACGGAATATATGCAATACCGTCATTATCCATCATCGCCATGCGCGGGATAAGGGTAATCCCCACCTTGGCGGCGACCATGTGGCGCAGCGTCTCAAGGCTGGTGGCGCGAAACGCCCGCTGCTCCGGCGCGCCGATGATACTGCACACCGCCAGCGCCTGCGCACGCAGGCAATGCCCCTCCTCCAGCAGCAACAGCGGCTCGCGCCGTATGTCGGCAAGCTCCACCGTACGTCGTTTCGCCAGCGGGTGCGCGGCGTGCACGGCCAGCATAAACGGATCGGAAAACAGCGCGGTGCATTCCAGCGCGGGATCGTCCACCGGCAACGCGAGAAACGCCGCGTCGAGCGTACCTTTTTTCAACTGGCCTATGAGCGCGTCGGTTTTTTCCTCCGAAAGCAGCAGGGTCAGCTTCGGCAATGCGCGATGGATCGCAGGCACGCAAACCGGCAGCATATACGGCGCGAGCGTGGGAAACGCACCGAGCCGCAATTCACCGGAAAACGGATCCTGCGCCGTTTTCGCCAGCTCGCGGATCGCGTTGCCGGTACGCACCATCTCACGCGCGAGCGTAACGATCCGCTCGCCCGCGGCGGTTACCACCACCTGCTTGCGCCCGCGCTCGAGCAGCGTGACGCCGAGATAGTCCTCCAGCTTCTTAAGTTGCATCGAAAGCGTCGGCTGGCTGATATGGCACGCGCGCGCGGCATTGCCGAAATGCAAATGATCGGCCACCGCCACGAGATAGTGTAAATCCCTGAGATTCATATTCAATAGATATTATCTATTAATATAATAAAATCAATCGATTTTACATATTACTGCTTCGGACGTACAAACGACAGGCAGTTTGCACACACCCATTCAAGGAGAAGACTATGTTAGGCGTAGGCGATACATTCCCCCATTTCAGCGTAAAAGCCACCGCAGCGTTGCCGCTCAAGGACATCACCATCGACAACGTGTTTATCGACATCACCAACCAGACCTACAAGAATAAATGGCTGGTCGTGTTTTTCTACCCCAAGGATTTCACCTTCGTATGCCCCACCGAGATCGCTGCGTTCGGCGACCTAAACAATGAGTTTAAAGACCGCGATGCGCAAATCCTCGGCGGCAGCACCGACAGCGAATTCGTGCACTGGGCATGGCGCAAGCATCAGGACGAGTTGCGCGACCTTCCCTTCCCGCTGCTGGCCGACGTAAAGCGCGAGCTGACCGGCGCACTCGGCATTCTCGATAAGAACGAAGGCGTGGCGCAGCGTGCTACCTATATCGTGGATCCCGACGGTATTATCCGCTTCGCGATGGTCACCGACCTGAACGTAGGGCGTAACCCGAAGGAAGTGCTGCGCGTGCTCGATGCGCTGCAAACCGACGAGCTTTGCCCCTGCAACTGGAAAAAGGGCGAAGCCACCATCGACCTGCACGAAGCCGCGTAACCCCGGAAGGAGACATGCTATGACTATCGACGCACTGAAATCCACCTTCGGTGATTTCGCCAAGGACACGCGGCTGAATCTCGGCAGCGTGCTGAGCGAGGAAGGCGCGCCCGACCTTACGCAGGCGCAGATTCACGCCATTGCCCTCGCCTCAGCCTACGCCACGAAAGACCGTGCGCTGGCGGACGCGGTGCGCGCGGAAGCGGCGTCATTGCCGGAAACGGCCATAAACGCCGCCAAAGCCGCCGCCAGCATTATGGCGATGAACAATGTGTATTACCGTTTCGCGCATCTGGTCAGCGATAAGGACTATGCGAAGATGCCCGCGAAACTGCGCATGAACGTCATCGGCAGCCCCGGCGTGGATAAGGTCGATTTCGAACTGATGAGCCTCGCGGTGTCGTCCATCAACGGCTGCGGCATGTGCATGGATGCGCACGTGCATGAAGTCACGAAGGCAGGCATATCGAAACAGGGCGTGCATTCCTGCATCCGCATCGCCGCCGTCATCAACGCCGCCGCGCAATCGCTGTGGCTGTCGGAAAACGCGCTCACGGCAGCGTAAAGCAAAACACGGTGCCGGCGCCGGGGGTGGATTCAAACCAGATTCTGCCCCCGCACAGCTCAATCAGCTTCTTGCACGTGCTCAGCCCGATGCCGGTTCCCGGGTATTCCTCGCGGCGATGCAGGCGCTGGAAAATCGCGAACACCTTGTCGTGAAACGCAGGCTCGATGCCGATGCCGTTATCGCGGATCGTAAACCGATAGATAC
Organism: uncultured Rickettsiales bacterium; assembly: GCA_964645205.1. GTDB lineage: Bacteria > Pseudomonadota > Alphaproteobacteria > Rickettsiales > SXRF01 > CAZYBO01. The sequence continues at coordinate 434,375 of CAZYBO010000002.1, read as the reverse complement.
CGGCGCAGCGCTCTGCATGGATGCTGATTTCCGGGCGCACCCCCGGCTTCTGGAATTTAAGCGCATTGCCGATCAGGTTCTGGAACAGCACGCGCAGCAGCGTGTGGCTTGATGTCAGCGTCGGCATATCGCCGCACGTAACCAGCGCCTGCTTCGCCGCGATGTCGGACTCGAATTCCGCCAGAACCTCGCGCAGCACCTGCGCGCAATCCACCGCCTCCAGCGTGATCTCTTCCCTGCCCACGCGCGAAAAATTGAGTATGTCCGAAATCATCTGCTGCATGTGACGTGCGTTGCTCATAATGAAACCGAAATATCTGCGCCCCTTTTCGTCGAATTGCGCGGCGTATTTACGATCGAGGATTTCGGCGTAGCTGTTCATCATACGCACCGGTTCCTGCATATCGTGCGAGCAGATATAGGCGAAGCGCTCCAACTCCTCGTTCGATTGCCTGAGGGTGCTGTTGAGTTTCAGTATCTGTTCGCGCTGCACGTAAATATCGAGATACACCTTCACCTTGCTCTTGAGGATTTCCGGGTTGATCGGCTTGAAGATATAATCCACCGCCCCAAGCGCTGCCGCCTGCGACGCGTATTTCTCTTCCTTGCTGATAGCCGTGATGAAAATGATGGGCACGCCGTTCATGCTTTCATGTTCCTGCATCAGCATCGCAGTTTCAAACCCATCCATTTCCGGCATCTGGACGTCGAGCAGCACGACGGCGAAACGGTGGCGCAGCGTCAGCGAAAGCGCTTCGTTGCCGGAGATCGCCTTGAAGATTGTCGCATCCAGCCCGCGCAACACTTTTTCCGTCACGAGCAGGTTTTCCTTGCGGTCGTCAACGACCAGTATCTTGGGCAGCGTGTCGGATGCCTCAACCGCCTTGTTTGCCCGCGGCATCATGGCGCCTGCTCCGCGGCAAGCCGCACAAGCAGCGGCGCGATCTGCGCAACCCGCACGATATGGTGCGGCTGCGCGGCGTCGATAGCTGCCTGCGGCATCACAGCCGACATCGCCTCTTTCGGATCCTGCGCAAGAGTAAGCCCGCCGCAACGTTTGACCGTCTGTAATCCGTGCGCGCCGTCGCTGGTCGCGCCCGTCAGCACGGCGGCGATAAGCGCGCGACCGAACGCATCGGCAGCGCTTTCAAACAATACGTCGATGGAAGGGCAGGAAAAATGCACCGGCGGGTCTACCGACAGGCTGAGCGTGCGGTCGTTCTCAACCAGTAGATGGTACCCCCCCGGCGCGAAATAGGCATGCCCTGGGCGCAGCGACTCCTTGTCCTCCGCTTCTTTCACCGTAAGCGCACTGGCGAAATTGAGGTACTCCGCGAGGAATCCGTCCGTGTGCCCGCCGATATGCTGCACGATGACCACCGGCAGCGGAAATGTTCCCGGCAACGCGGGCAGCACGATTTTCAGCGCCTCGATCCCGCCCGCCGACGCGCCTATCACGACGGCTTCATAGCGCATGATCCGCTCCGGTTTTACGGTAGATGCGCTGCTTCCGGTCGAGCGCGTCGAAACTCCCCGCCACCCCGGTGAATTTTAGCGACTCCTTGGCGCCGAGACATAAAAATCCGCCGTGGCGCAGGCTTTCGGTGAACGTAAGCAGCGCATGGTCTTGCAGCGTCTTGTCGAAATAGATAAGCACGTTGCGGCAGCACACCAGGTTCATCTCACCGAACACGCCGTCGGTCACGAGGTTGTGGTAAGAAAACGTAATGCGCTCCTTCAGAAAATCGTTGAATTTCGCCAGCTCATAGCCGTCACTGTAATAGGCATGAAAATCGCCCTTACCGCCCGCTTCGTGGTAATTACGGCTATACGCCGCCATGCATTTCGCCGGGTAGACCGCGCTTGCCGCAATGTCGAGCGAATGCTTGTTGAAATCGGTGGCATAGATGCGTGCGCGATCGAGGAACCCTTCCTCATGCAGCAATATCGCCATCGAGTACGCCTCCTCCCCGGTGGCGCACCCTGCATGCCAGATTTTGACGAACGGGTAGGTTTTCAGCACCGGCACCACCTGCTCGCGCACGGCTTTGTAGAATAGCGGATCGCGGAACATCTCGGTCACCGTCACCGACATGTGGCGCAGGAATTCGTCAAACGCTTTTTCATCCTGCGAAAGCCTGTCGAGCAGCTCTTCATAGCGCACGAGTTTCGCCTGCGCCAGCGCGCGTTCCAGCCTGCGCTTCAGCGACGCGTGCGAATAGTGGGTGAAATCGTAGCCGTAACGCTTGCATATGCCGTCGAGCAGGATCGCCATGCCCGCCGCATCGTCACGGTGTGCATGGGCATCGCCCGTGGCCAGCGCGTGCGTCGTCACTTACGCCGCCGCTTGCTGCTTGAACAGCCACACGCGCAACAGCGTCAGCAGCCTTTCTATGTCCACCGGCTTGGTCAGGTAGTCGTTGGCGCCCGCCGCCATGCATTTTTCCTGTTCTTCCGGCATCGCGCGCGCGGTCAGCGCGATGATTGGGATATGCCGCAACGCCTTTTTCGCGCGTATGGTGCGGATGGCCTGGTAGCCGTCCATCACCGGCATCATGATATCCATGATCACCAGCTCGATGGCGGGATTCTCCTTCAGCTTGTCGAGCGCCATCTGCCCGTTATCGGCGATGACGATATGGAGTCCGTGCTTCTTCAGCAACTTGGAGAGGGCAAACGTGTTGCGCATGTCGTCATCGACCAGCAGCAACGTTTTGTTCTGCAGCGATTCGTCGGGATTATGCTGCATCCGAATGATCTCCTGCTGGTCGCGCGATAGCGTGGATTCCACGCTGTGCAGGAAGAGCGTAACTTCATCGAGCAGGCGTTCCGGCGATTTCGCGCCCTTGATGATGATGCTCGACGCCATGCGCGAAAGCTGCCGGTTCTCTTCCTCCGTCAACTCGCGCGCGGTATAGACGATCACCGGAGGAATATCTTTTTTCCCGGCCTTTTTCTCCAGTTTCTTCAGCCACTCGAATCCGGTCATGTCGGGCAACTGCAGGTCGAGGATAACGCAGTCAAACGCAGCGTCCTGCATATGTTTAAGCGCATCTTCACCGCGATCGATGATCGTCAGCTCGATGTCTTTTTTACGCAGCAGCCCCTGTATGGCAACCTGCGTTTTCTGGTCATCCTCCACTACCAGCACATGTTTGAGTTCCGATTGCAGCATGTCTTCGATCTTGACGAGCACGCCGTCAATCGCCTCTTTTTCCACCGGCTTGGTCAGGTAGCCGATCGCGCCCTTTTGCATCGGCATAGCACCCGCCGCCGCATCGCGCCCGCTGATGATGTGCACGGGAATATGGCGCGTGCGCAAATTATGCTTGAGCTGGTCGAGCACATGCAGCCCGTCCATATCCGGCAGCGTCAGGTCGAGGATAACGCCGTTGACCGGCTGCTCGGCGGCAAGCAGCAACCCCGTCCGGCCGTCGCCCGCGCACAGGCACTTATAGCCGCGCTCACGGGCGATTTTCATCAGCGTCATCGCAAAATGCTTATCGTCCTCGATAATCAGCAGCACCTTGTCGCGCTCGCTGAATTGCCTGCGGTCGTCTGCGATGAATTCGGCCAGCTCGGTGCGCGGCATCGTTTTCATCCCGATGCGATTGTCCTGCGGCTCTTCAGGTTGCGCATGCTCTTGCGCGCTTTGCTCCATCCTCACCGGCAACACCAACGTGAATACACTGCCCTGCCCCTTGTCGCTTCTGACATGAATCTCCCCACCCAGCATATGCGCGAATTTGCGCGCGATGGTAAGCCCCAGCCCTGTACCGCCGTAATGACGGTCGATAGAGCCGTCCTCCTGCTGGAACGCCTCGAAAATATCCTTGAGCTTTGAGGTTTCGATGCCGATCCCCGTGTCGGTGACACAGAAGGCGATGGCACTACTTTTCCCGAGCGAGGCGCGGTACAGCTCGGTGCCCTCGTCGGGTCGGCATATCTCCAGTGTAACCGACCCGCGCTCGGTGAATTTGAATGCGTTGGACAGAAGGTTCTTCAATATCTGCTCCACGCGCTGCGCATCGGTATGCAGCACCGCAGGCAGATTGTCGGCCACTGCAACCGGGAAGGCGACGCCTTTTTCCTTCGCCACCGGCGCGAATTGCTGGCGGATATGGCTTACGATACTGTCCAGCAGCACGTCCTCGGCATTGACGGAGAGCTTGCCCGCCTCGACTTTCGACAGATCGAGTATGTCGTTGATCAGCCCAAGCAGCTCCAGCCCGCCGTTATGGATAACGCGCGCTTCCTCCATCTGTTCATCGGTAAGGTTACCGCTTTCGTTCGACGCCAGCAGTTTCGCAAGGATCAGCAGGCTGTTGAGCGGTGTGCGCAGCTCATGCGACATGTTGGCCAGGAATTCCGATTTATACTTGCTTGCGCGCGCAAGCTCGCGGGCTTTCTCCTCGATCAGCTTGTTGGCCTCGCCGAGTTCCTCGGATTGTTGCTGTATCTGCACGTTCTGGTCTTCCAGCACGCGGTTCTTTTCTTCCAACTCCTCGTTGGACGCCTCGATTTCCTCGTTGGAGGCTTTCAGCTCCTCCTGCTGCATTTTCAATTCTTCCTCGCTTTTTTCCAGCTCGACCGTGTAGCGCATGAGCTGCGATTGCGCCGCTGCGCGGCTGCGTTGGTACGTCCATATCGACAGCGTCATGCACAGGTAAAACAGCAGCATGCCGCCGAAAACCATGCGCTCGTTCTGCTTCATGTTCAACGCGTCGGTTTCCGACCTGAGCGAGAGGAGATGGGTTTCCTCCATCTCCATAACCCGCACGAGGCTGCGGATACGATCCATAATTTCGGAACCGTAATGGAAATCCAGAAGGTCGCCGGTGATCTTAGGATCAAGCGTGCGCCGCGCCTCGATGGTGGTTGAAACATGGGCGAGAAACTTTCCGGCAAGATCCTCCATCTCATCCATATTGGCCTGCTGCGCCGGGTTGTCGCGCGTGAGGTAGCGCACAAGCGCCAGCTCCTGCGGCAGCGAACGCCGCATATCGGTAGCCGTATCCGCGAGCGTTGCGCTCGGCACCTCCCGCATGGCGTCCTCATACGGCTGTAAAAGCGTTTCATCGCCGGTGATGATAAAGCCCCGCTGCGCCGTCTCCACGTCCTTGAACAGACTGAACGCCCGGCGTATATGCCCGCGCACCTCATACGTATGCACCACCATCTCGCGCGAATGGGCGCTATCCTGCCCCTGATGCCAGAACACCAGCGCGACCAGCGCCATAAGCACCGTAAGCGACGCGATGGCGATTCCTGTCGCGTGCCTGATAAAAAAATTATCGGAGGGGCGGAACGCATGCATAAGCAGAATCCTTCGCTGGGGATATTCTACTAATGCTAGTATAAATTTAATTTAAATACAATTCATGATTGTATGCGCTTTTCCCTGTTATTCCCATTTTTGTACACAGGGTAGGCTGGCTGGCGCCAGGATTCATGGTTTGGCGGTAAGGCGTTGATATAAAGCTATACCGCTTGCTTTCTCAAGTCCTAGTTACCAGCATATCTACCAGCAATACCATTAGATGTCATGACACTACAGGGGTTTTATTGAGACTACACTTCCACCTGTTTTTGTGTTGGAAGAGTGTGCAATGGCATTGATTACATGAGGCGGAATGAATGCGTGTTGTATCAGGCCTAACATCACCTTTTTATCCTCAGGCGCGGCGGCAGTCGCTTCATCAATCAGCGCGGTTATCTTATCAACCCAAATTTTAGGGATATTATGCGCCGGATTCGTTTCAGTCAGGGCTTCATATAAATCAGGCATAGCCGCCCCCGAAGGCGCAGGGTTTTCCAAATCGAATATAGGCCCTAAATACCTGTAGCGTTCTGTGACCGGGAAACTGCTTTCACCCTGTGCAAGCGTACACAGCAATGCCTTTTCAGAAGTGTTTGACTTCAACCACCTGCTTAGCGTCATCTCTTCAAGTTTGGAGCCTAAAACATCCAGAGGAATCCGATTGAGGTTATATACAATCAACGCGTCCCATCCAGTCTGCTGTTCCAATGCACGGTCAAGTTCGTCCGCCTGCATCAACCCCAGCGGCGTATCAATAGCCAGTATTTCTTCCTTCGATACACTGCTGGCGAGGGTTTGAGCGGCATAGCTTGCCGCAAAACCTTTGAAGGTAATTACAAAATGGTGCTTTACGGCAAGCGTGGCTAATATTTTCCATAATCGCACATGCGTTCTGTCCAAGCCACATGCCTTCAAGGTTTCCTCGAAAGACCCTTCTAGCTTTCCCAGCCTACGCATATTTATAGTATTCGCCGTCCCGCTTGGCATCACCATCCCGTTGGCCAAAACAGGAGCCTGTCCAAGCAACGCTTGAAATAGGGCCGTATCAGCAAGGGTAGCGATTCCCTTCTCTTTCGCGCTCTCAAAACTTTTCATGATGGCCTGCGATAGAGAGGCCGTCAGCTTCTGTGTATCCTGCCTTGCGGCATTAACTTGGGACTGAAGGGTTTGCCGCTCTTGGCGCAGCCTGTCCAAATCTGCGCGTACCCGCGACTGTTCTTGCTGATACTCATCCAGTATTTTTTGCTTACCTTGTGCTATGTAATCTTCATCTATATTTTCTTTATCCTTTTTCTTTTCTTTCTTCTCTTCCTTACTTACTTCTTTCTTCTCTGATGCTGGGCTAGCTGTTTCTGCATCATTTGCAGAAACAATTTTTTCCTTACTTTCTTTATTATATAATAGATGCTGTGTGCCCTCCGCACATACCGGAGCGTCCGCGCTGGTCACAGTATTTTGACACTCTGGTGTGCTATCGTTCGCACATTCAGGTGTGCTTTGCTTCCACCCCGTCACGTTCAGCTTCATGTTTGAAAGCCAATCAAGCGACAAGCATAGAGTGTCGCCCTCGTATCGGTAGCTACCGCTCGTTAGATACTGGTACAGTTCTCTAACTTCTTCCGGCAACTCGACGTGCAAGGCTCTTAGAACCCCCTTAAACGGATGGGTGTCATTATATTTGCGAATGATGCTGAGTTTATCTAGCCGGACAAGTGCCTTCCGCACCTGATTGATGGTCATACCCGAAACGTCCGCCCATTCCTCAAGCGAATAAACAATAACGGGGTTCTTGCCGTTATTAAATTTCGTAACGTTAGAACGATAAAGTATCTCGGCAAGCAGGCTGGCCGCTATCGTATCGCCGTCACATAATTTAAGGCATACCCACATTGGGCGCATTGAAAGAGACTTAGCCATAATCTTGCACTCAAGTGCACTAAGGGCGGCTTGCTTCAATACGGCTTTGCAGCCAAGCAAGCACCTCATCTTCCAGCCAACCAACGCTGCGCTTGCCGAGTCTGATAGGTTGAGGGAATTTGCCTTCTTTAATCCCTCTGTACACGGCACTTTTGCTCAGACCTGTCTGAACAAGAACCTTCGGCATCTTTAGAATCCGGGGAGAAGTATCCATCGTAGCGTTCCTTTTTGAGCGTTTATAAACGCGCAAACTCCGAAGGCATACGATACAGGAAAGCTACATTTGCTCCGACGGGGGCCGATACAGCTTTCGCTGCACTGTAGGCCTCCCTCCGTGGAGAATGTGCATTTTCTTTATGCCAAATAGTGGGCTTTACGTCAATGAAATTCTAGCACGCTATGGTGCTTTCCTGACTTTTTTGAGGCTGTATGGCAATCTTGTCTAGATAGTCAGCCCACCATTGCATCATCTGCCGACGAGCTGGCAGCCATTCGGCATGATTATAGACACCACGTATCTTATTAGTTTCAACATGCGCTAATTGCCGTTCCACATGGTCACGGTTAAAGTCATGCTCGTTCAGGATGGTGCTGGCCGTATGACGGAATCCATGTCCTGTGACCCGTCCCTTATAGCCCATGCGGTAGATGACATTCAGCACCGCGTTTTCGCTCATGCACTTAATGGGCTTGTAGGGGTTGGGGAATACGAACTGCCATCCGCCATTCATAAGTTTTAGTTCCTTGAGAATGAGTATAGCCTGCTTGGAAAGCGGTACGATATGCGGACGACGCTTTTTCATACGCTCAGCAGGGATGCGCCATTCGGCTTTATCAAAATCAATCTCCGACCACCGCGCACCGCGTAGCTCCACGGTACGCACGATGGTAAGCATCAGCAGCTTCGTGGCGAGTTGGCATTGCCGCATTCCCTGATAGGCTTCGAGCTTTTGCAGGAACTCTGGCAGTTCGTCTTCCTTGAGGTGAGCGAAATGCCCTTTTTTCATCGGCTGGAGAGCACCCTGCAAATCAGCAGCGGGATTACGCTCGGCACGTCCGGTGGCAATGCCGTACATGAAAATCTGGCCACAAGCTTTCATGGCTCGGTGTGCTACTTCTATCGCTCCGCGTTTTTCAATCAGCCGTATAACAGAAAGCAATTCGGGCGGCGTAATATCACGGATGGGACGATAGCCTAACTTCGGGAAAATATCGGCCTCAAGTCGGCGGAGAATAAATCCTGCATAGCGGGGTTGAAGCGTGTTGCACTTCTTCTCGTGCCATTCGCGGGCAACGGATTCAAAGCTAGTCTCTGCATTCAGCATGGCGGTGCGCACCGCTTCTTTCTTTGCTTCGCTGGGGTCAATGCCGTTTGCTACCTGCTTATGCGCCACCGCGTGTTTTTCACGAGCTTCAGCAAGGCTTGTTTCAGGATATGTACCGAGGGCAAGCAGCTTCTGCTTTCCATGAAAGCGGTAAGTGTAACGCCACCATTTGCTACCATTCGGCTGCACCTGTAGGAACAAACCGCCCGCGTCAGAGAGCTTATATACCTTGTCTCTGGGCTTAGCGTTACGCAGCAACATATCGGTGAGCGTGGGTTTGCGAGACATTTGTTGGTATCTCCCTTTGGCGTTTCACAGATACCAGCAAAGTTACCCACATTTGCTGGTAGATTTAGTGAATCTATTAGGGAGTATATGGGAAATAAGCACCTGAGTAAATGCTTATTTTTCAATGCCTTCTGGCTCTTCTTGGCACCTCTTGGGAGAGGATTTTGGCTGGGGCGCCAGGATTCGAACCTGGGAATGGCGGTACCAAAAACCGCTGCCTTACCACTTGGCGACGCCCCAACAAGGTACCTTAATCAGGCGGGATAGGAATGCAGCGCAGGGAGTTTGTCAACGATTCTCTGCATGGGGAGAAACCCTGCAACCAGCCCTCCTTCGCTCCGTGCGGGATCTTCGTAGCGCACTCCTACGCCTAAGATCGCCTTCAGGCGGCATACGCCACCCTAAGCCGAAGGCGCAGGATGGTGCCGCTTGCCGGATTTGAACTGGCGACCTACCGCTTACAAGGCGGTTGCTCTACCCCTGAGCTAAAGCGGCACACAGGGCAAGCAATTACGGGAAACCCTGCCAAGAATCAACCGCTGATTTGGCCGCCTGCGCGTAAGTCCTCAAACATTATGAGAAAAGCCTTGGAATTTTAAGAAAATAGTAAGGAAGCGCTGCTAGGGTGGTAGTAACCAGTAGTTTCATTTTTCCGATCAATGGCATGACCACCGCCACCAACAAGAGTTTCAACCTGCCGCTACATCAATACGACCAGTATTGGGTGGGCATCTACGCGAAGGGGGATTTCTTTCCTTCCGCGCTGGCGGGCGCGCTGAAACAGTTAGGAATGCAGCCGGCGGGCGCCATGGCGATGGTGATTAAAACCGGGCGCGACTGGAAAAGCACATGGGATCTCGTATATCAGGCCATCATGCATGCGGGCATGCAGGAAAAAGTCGAAGCCGCCATATTGCCGGGCGAAGCCAACCCGTCTGGGCAAGCCGTGGGGCATAAGCCGGTTGCAGCCATTCAGGACGCCGCCGCCAGCATGTGGCTGGGCGACGCGCTGATCGAGGAGCGCCTGCTGTGCTACATGCAGCCGGTAGTGAGCGCCCGCGATAAAATCTTCGGCTATGAATCCTTCGCCCGCGTAAAAATGCCCGATGGCAGCATCATCAGCGGCGACAAGATCATCGCCGCCAGCTGTGCGCTCAACATCGAATTCATGATCGACCGCCACCTGCAGGTGCAGGCGATCAAAACCTTCGTCTCCAGCGACTTCAACGGATTCCTGTTCGTCAATTTCTTTCCCGGATTCATCCACCGTCCGGCGGTATATCTTGAGGGGTTGAGCGAAACCGTGAAGAGCTTCGGCATCGTTTCCAAGCATATCGTGCTCGATTTCACCAAATCGGAAACCCCGCGCGACATCGCGCATCTGAAAAGCGTGTGCGATTATGGCCGTTCGCGCGGCTATTCCGTCGCGCTCGACGACATCGAATCGCTGGAAAGCCTGCGCAAGCTCATGCCGGAAATCCGCCCCGACTTCGTGAAGATCGACATGCACCTCGCACGCAAGGTAGGCGAGCCTGCCAAGCGCGAAACCATCCGCAAGATCGTGGAGTTCGTGCATGCGGCGGGCGGATCGGTCATCGGCGAGGGCATCGAAACCGAAGAAACCTACGAACAGTTACGGCAGCTCGGCGTCGATTTATTCCAGGGTTATTATTTCTCGCCGCCCGTTCCGGTGGAAGTGGTCATCAAAAAGAACGCCGCGTCTTAATCCAGTTTTTCTTCCGCGTACACACCCCAGAGATATTTCTTCTCGATCCATCCTTTACGGCCTGAAATCTGTAGCTTGCACCAGCTATTCTCGCATTCCACCAGCCGCGCGATCACGGTAGGCTCCACTTTCAGCATGGCGCGCGCTGCAGCCTCGGGCGCGGCACGCACGATGCGCGCTTCCTTGCCGCGGATAATGGCGTTGCGGCTACCGTCGAGCATGGTTTTATGCACCCAGCCGCTGGCGCCTTCTATGTCGCGCACCTTGCGCCAGATGTCGAATTCCTCGATCACCTCCACCGGCATTCCTTCGCGGCGGTATACCCACTGGATGGGATAGCGCGTGCCGGGGCCGGTACGCACGTTGACCTCAGCGGATTTCAGCGACACGAAACGCGGGATCGGCAGGCCGGATTTATTCGCCGCGTGCGCGTGCGCAACCGTCATGCCGAGCGTGATAAGAATGAGGAATACATGCCTGAAGGACATGGGTTAACACTTAGTCCTTCGCCCTTTTTCTGGCAAGAAGCTAATTACAGAATATGCACCCCGGATCGCGCAAAAGCGCCACGCGGCGTGTCTGCATGGATAGCGCGTCCACCGTCACCAGCGATCCCGATAGCGATTCGCCGATACCCAGTAATTCCTTGATCGTCTCCAGCGCCTGCATGCTGCCCATCATGCCTGCCAGCGGACCTATGACGCCTTCCTGCGCACAATTACGCTCGCGGTCGGGCATTTCGGGCACAAAACAGCGGTAGCAGGGGTGCGGTGCGCCCAGATACGGTTTGAAGGTGGAAATCTGCCCGGAAAATCCTGAAATCGCCGCCGACACCAGCGGCTTCTTTTCACGCATGGCTGCCTCGGCCACGGCAAAGCGCGTGGCGAAATTATCGCAGCCGTCTACCACCACATCAAACGGCGCTATCAGCGCACGCGCATTAGTCTCCGTAAGTTTCTCAGGGAATAATTCCACCTTGCAGTCGCGGTTGACTTCATGGATACGATCCGCCGCCGCATCGATTTTCGAGCGGCCTATGTCGCCTTCTTCAAACAATACCTGCCGCTGCAAATTGGAAAGCTCCACCCGGTCATGCTCGACGATGCCCAACCGCCCCACGCCCGCCGCCGCAAGATACGCCAGCACCGCGCTGCCCAGCCCGCCCGCGCCGATAACCAGCACCGACGACGCAAGCAGCTTACCCTGCCCCGCCTCGCCGATGTCCGGCAGCACGATATGGCGCGCGTAGCGGCGCAGCGTGGATGCGTTATGGGAGTGCGTGCTCAATGTATGATTAGCGGCCACGGCCGCCGCCCGATGGCGACTCCGGTTCAGCCCTGCCTCCCCTGATGGGGTGCCTCAGGAACGTTTTGATCGCTTTGGTCAAATGAGGCAATTGCGGCTCTTTGAGGGGGACTTCCAACTGGTCTACCAACAGTCTTACCCGTTCCTGCAACAGGCGGGGGAAAATTTTCCAATCGACGGAAGCGGTAAAATCGGACATCGTGCCTTGGAATGCAAACTCAAAATCGCTCTGCCCGTTATTTCGCTCGATACCGCGGTCACGTACAAGTGCGAATTTCTCTGGCGGCATGGACTGTTGCAGCGACCACTGCACCGCCTGCTGGGGAATGTGCCCGTAATCGTTCAGACGTTTCAGGCCGAATGCGATGCCATCTTTAAGCTCGTGCGTCGTAACGTCTGCGGGCGTGCTTCCGAATGCCTCGCTGAACACGCTATGCAGCTTAATGCGCAGCGTGTTTTCTGCCATGTCGTCGTCACCGGTGCGAATTATGCTCATAAAGCTGCCCCGCGTCCTTTACGCAATTCTGCCACCGCGGTATCGAAGCGATCGGTGAACCCCGCCCAGTCCATGCAATTGACGAACTGGTCGAACGTCCCTTCAAAATGGAAGGGCTTCTTCTGGTAATCGTCATCATTATTCATGAGGAACTGTATTCCAGGCTGTCCAGGTTTTTTCAGCTCGTTGAACATATCTTCAAATTCCTGGCGAAAGGACTGCGGAAAGCCGCCATAACGCCCCATCATGCCGAATTCGACGCCACCTTCAGCACTATCCTCAATGAAAATGCTTCGGGACGTAATCGCCCGGTCACCGAGAAGTGTCTGGAATGCAAACGCAAGGCGCATCTTGATCGCTTCGATATCGCTGTCCAGTGCCATCCCGCCCCACTTTCGGTTACTCCGCAAACAGATCGGTGCTCAGATACCGTTCTGCGCTCGACGCGGCGATCACTACGATCGTCTTGCCTTTCATCTCCGGCCTTGCACCCACTTCGAGCGCGGCCGCTATCGTCGCGCCCGAAGAAATCCCCACCGGGATGCCTTCGAGCTTGGCCGCCTTGCGCGCGGTGATGAACGCCGTTTCGTTGCCGATAGTCACCACCTCATCCACAAGGTCACGCTGCAGCACATCCGGCACGAAGCCTGCGCCGATACCCTGTATCTTATGCGGCCCCGGTTTCCCACCGGACAAAATCGGGCTATCCTCCGGTTCTACCGCAATGATTTTAACACTTGGCTTGCGACTTTTCAACACTTGTGCGGTTCCCGTGATGGTTCCGCCCGTGCCGACGCCGGTAATGAACACATCCACCTTGCCGCCCGTATCCGTCCAGATTTCCTCGGCGGTGGTGCGGCGGTGGATTTCCGGGTTCGCCTGATTTTTAAATTGCTGCAATATCAATACATTGGGATTTTGCGCCAGCATTTCCTCAGCACGCTCGATCGCCCCGCGCATGCCCTTGGGCGCAGGGGTCAACTCCAGCTCCGCTCCTAGCATTTTCAGCATCTTGCGGCGCTCGATCGACATGGATTCGGGCATGATAAGAGTTAGCTTATATCCCTTCGCCGCGCAGACGAACGCCAGCGCGATGCCGGTATTGCCCGAGGTCGGCTCCACCAACATCGTATCTTTCGTGATTTTACCCGACGCTTCGGCGGCTTCGATCATCGACAGCGCGATGCGATCCTTTACCGACGAAAGCGGGTTGAAAAATTCCGCCTTCACCAGAATGTCCGCTACGCAGCCTGCTTCTTTCGCCAGACGGTGCAAGCGGATCAGCGGCGTGTTGCCAATAGTTTCCAGGATGGAATCATACACGCGCCCGCGTCCGGGTGCATCGAGCTGTACGGTGGCGGTTTTAGCGGCAGCAGTCATAATAAAGTTCCTTTCAGATACGTGAAAAAATTAGATCGCAAAATCCATACGGTCTTGCGAGTCCCGGCGGATATGCCGGGTGGAGGCTTCCTCGCACAATTGCGCGAGGTTGATTTGTTTCAAATGCTGCATCATCTGCGCATGGGTGGATTCCCACAGGGGAACGACGATGGCGTTGCCCAGCGGCGTGCCTTTGTAATCGCCCTTGTCCTGATCGTCTTTTTCTTCGAGCGCCTCGCAGACGTCGCCCACGCTGATGCGCCTGCGTTCCATCGCCAGCACATAGCCGCCGTGGGGCCCGCGTATGCCGCGCAATATGCCGGCTTTCACCAGCCGCTGCATAAGCTGCTCAAGATAGCGCGGCGGCAAGCCCTGCCGTTCGGCGATGTCGCGGCTGTTGATCGGGCCGCTGCTGGCGTTGTAGGCGATGTAGAGCACCGCCTCAATCGCATAGTGGAGTTTTTTCGGCAGGGTAATCATACGGCCTCTTTCACGTTCATGCCCGTCGAACCGAATCCGCCGTCGCTGCGCTCGGTTTCGCCCAGCGTCCCGGCTTCGATCCAGCTTACGCGCGACACCGGCGCGATAATCATCTGCGCGATGCGCGCCCCGCGGGTGACGGTGAATGCTTCCTGCCCAAAATTGATGAGGATTACCTTGATCTCCCCGCGGTAATCCGCGTCGATCGTGCCAGGCGTATTCACCAGCGAAATCCCGTTCTTCAGCGCCAGCCCCGAGCGCGGGCGGATCTGCGCTTCGTACCCTTCCGGCAGGGCGATGGCGATGCCGGTTTCCACCAGCGCGCGTTGCATCGGCGCCAGCACGATGTCGGCCGCAATCGCCGCCACAAGATCAACGCCCGCACTCTGCGCCGTGGCGTATTCCGGCAGCGGCAGGCCTTTGCCGTGCGCGAGCTGGGTGATTTTGACTGCGACTGGTTTCATGCCTTATTTCCTGAATTGTTGACTGATTTTTTCTACCAATTTCTCCGCTACCGCTTCTTTCGGCATGCGCTTCCAGCGCTCCGGCGTTTTACCTGCCAGCAGCACCACCTCGTTATCCGCCACGTCGAACCCTTTGCCGTCCGACACGTCGTTGGCCACGATCCAGTCGCAGCCTTTGCGCGTACGTTTTTCGGCAGCGTTTTTCTCCAGATTTTCCGTTTCGGCAGCGAAACCGATGACGAGTTTCGGGCGTTTTTTATGGTTGGAGATCGTTTGCAAAATATCCATGTTTTCCAAAAGCGCGAGTGTGGGCGCGGCACCGCCTGCGCGTTTTTTCAACTTATGCGCTGCCGGTTTTTCCACGCGCCAGTCGGCCACCGCGGCGGCAAACACCGCGATATCCACCGGCAGCGCTTTCTCGCATGCCGCCAGCATATCCTGCGCCGACACCACATGTTTTACTGTAATTCCATCAGGATCGGGAAGCGACGTCTGCCCGGCGACCAGCGTCACCTCCGCGCCCGCTTTCGCCAGCGCGATTGCAATCGCGTGCCCCTGCTTTCCCGACGAGCGGTTGCCGATATAGCGCACCGGGTCGATCGCCTCGTGCGTGCCGCCGCTGGTGACCAGCGCGCGCAATCCGCGCAGCGGCTGCGCCCCTTCGATCTGTTCCAGTATCGCAGCAAGGATACGCTCCGGCTCCGCCATGCGCCCCGCCCCTACTTCGCCGCAGGCCAGCATGCCCGCACCCGGCTCGATGATAATCGCGCCGTCTTTGGCAATCTGTTTCAGGTTGCGCTGCGTGGCCGCGTGCTGCCACATCTGCGTGTTCATCGCAGGCGCAACCAGCAGTTTCTTATCGCTTGCCAGCAACGTTGCGGTAGCCAGATCGTCAGCCACCCCGCTTGCCATCTTCGCAATCAAATCCGCCGAGGCGGGCGCGACCACCACCAGATCCGCCTCGCGCGACAGCCTGATATGCCCCATCTCCACCTCGTCCTTCAGCGAAAACAACTCGCCGTAGCACGGATTGCCCGACAGCGACGCCACCGACAGCGGCGTAATGAATTCCGCCCCGCCCTTGGTAAGGATACAACGCACCTCCACCCCGCGCTCCTTCAACCGCCGGATCACTTCCAGTGATTTATAGGCGGCGATGGAACCGCTGATGATAAGCAAAACGCTTTTGCGTGACATTTATGTAATTTTTATGATTTCACCGAAATGAGATGTTAATTATAGCCGAACAGACAGGTTCCGCAAGTAAAACCCTGATACATATTTTTGTCATTCCTGCGAAAGCAGGAATCTTATGCTTCACCTTATACATAAGGTTAGATTCCTGCTTTCGCAGGAATGACAAAGTATTTCACTAATATCCCGCCATCCCCTTCAATTTATACAAAAACTCCATCGCCTCCCTCGGGGTCATGGTGTCAGGCGACAGTGCCTCGATTTCGGCCTGGATAGCGGCAGGCTTTGGATCAGATACGGCTATTGGCGCACTGGCATGTGCAAACAGCGGCAAACTCGCCGACAGATGCTTCGCCCCCACCTGCTGTTGCTCAAGCTGGTGCAATATATCGGCGGCGCGTGCGATCACCTGCTGCGGTAACCCGGCCAATTTCGCCACATGGATGCCGTAGGAGCGATCCGCCGTGCCGGGGGCGACTTCGTGCAGGAAGATCAGGTTACCTTTCCATTCCTTCACCTTCATCACATGGCACGACAGCGACGGCAGGTTTTCCGTCAACCCCGTAAGCTCATGGTAATGGGTAGCGAACAGCGCACGGCATTTGATGGCATTATGCAGATGCTCCACCACCGCCCATGCGATGGAAAGCCCGTCGAACGTGGCCGTGCCGCGCCCGATTTCGTCTAATATCACCAGCGAGCGAGCGCCCGCCTGGTGCAATATCGTGGCCGTTTCCACCATTTCCACCATGAAGGTAGATCGCCCGCGCGCGAGATCGTCGGCAGCGCCCACGCGGGAAAACAGCTTGTCCACCACCCCGATGCGTGCCGATTCCGCAGGCACGAAACTGCCCATCTGCGCGAGGATGGCGATCAGGGCGTTCTGGCGCAAGAAGGTCGATTTCCCCGCCATGTTCGGCCCCGTCAGCAGCCATAAATGCTGCGCGGGCGCGAGGTTGCAGCCATTGCCGATAAACGGCTCGAAAATGCTCGCCTCCACCACCGGGTGGCGGCCGCCGCGAATGTCAAAATCGAGGCTGCTATCCACGACAGGGCGCACATAGCGCCTGCGCACGGCCAGTTGCGCCAGCGCCGCGATCACGTCCAGCGCTGCCAGCGCCCGGCTGGTTTCCGCCACCGCATCCCGCGCCGCCATTACGCCTTCGACCAACTCGGCAAACATCTCCAGCTCCAGCCGCAGCGCCCGGTCGCCCGCCTCGCTGATCTTCCGCGCCAACTCACCCAGCTCCGTGGTGGTGTAGCGCAAATTTCCGACCAGCGATTGCCTATGGATAAAATCCGGTGTCACCTTGCTTTGGTGCATCTGGGTGATTTCGATGTAATAGCCCAGCACATTGTTGAATTTGATCTTGAGCGAATTGATGCCGGTCTGTTCGCAATACTTTTGTTGCAATGCAGCAATATGGCGCTTGCCTTCTTTGCTCAAATTCCGCAGCTCATCCAGCGCTGCCGAATAGCCGTCCATGATGAACCCACCGTCGCGCGCCAGCATCCCGGCATCGGGCTTTATCGCCGCCAGCAGGGTTTTAATCATCTCCTCATGCCCGCCGAGCCGTTCCCGAATACTATGCACCCCTTGCGACAACCGCTCGAATTCCTGCTTTTCCAGATATTCGCGGATACGCTGCGCCGATTGCAGCGCCCCGGCAATCGCCAGCAGGTCGCGCGGGCTGCCCCGCCCGAGGCACAGTCGCGACAGGGCGCGTTCCCCGTCCGGGCAGATTTTCAACAATGCCCGTACATTCCCGCGCAAGGCTTCCGCTTCTACCATGCATTGAACGCTATCAAGCCGTTCGCCTATCCGCGCCGGGTCGGTCAGCGGGGCGCATAAATAGGTTGCCAGCAGCCGCGCCCCCGAGGAGGTCAGCGTTTCGTCAACGGTCGAAAACAGGCTGCCCTTGCGCTCGCCCGACAGGGTGCCCATGATCTCCAGATTGCGCATGCTCGCCGCGTCGATAAGCATATGGTCGGACGCCTGCTTCTGCCTGGGCGCATCCAGCCGGGGCAGCGCGTTTTTCTGCGTCAGCCGCACATAATCCAGCAGCGCGCCGCACACCCCAAGCTCGGCGGGCGCGAATGCGCCGAATACGTCCAGCGAGGCCACCCCATAGCTTTCCTTCAGCAACCGCTCGCTGCGCCGCGCGTCGAACACGCTGGCAGGCTGCACTGTCAGGCGCGGTTTCCAGTCGGCCAGCGCCTGTTGCATGAGGGGCTTCGCCAGCAACGTATCGGCGATCAGCACTTCCTTGGGCGCAATCCGCTCCAGCTCCGCCCCCAGATTCGCCAGATCGGGCATGGAAACGCAGAATTCACCAGTGGAGATTTCCAGCCATGCCAGCGCCAGCGTGCCGCCGCTTTCCGCCAGCCCCGCGAGGTAATTGGCCTGCCGCGCATCCAGCAGCGTCTCCTCCGTAAGCGTCCCGGGCGTCACGATCCGCACCACATCGCGCCGCACAATGGCCTTATAGCCGCGTTTTTTTGCCTCCGCCGGATCCTCTAATTGCTCGCAAATGGCCACCTTACAGCCCGAGCGGATCAGCTTCTCAAGATACACGTCATGGCTATGTACCGGCACGCCGCACATGGGCACGTCCTCGCCCGCATGCTTGCCGCGCTTGGTCAGCGCAATATCGAGGATGCCCGCTGCGGTGATGGCATCGTCGAAAAACATCTCATAAAAATCGCCCATCCGGTAAAACAGCAGATACCCCGGATGCGATGCCTTCAAGCCCAGATATTGCTGCATGGCGGGGGTGGCGCCTGCCAGCTCTGGCGTGGATTCTTTTTCTGTTTCAGCCGTTAATTCCACTAGTTATCCCCTGCCGAAATTATCATCAAATCTTAATACTTTTCTCTAGTGCTTTAGCTATACTCCACACATAAAGTTTTGCAACCAAGGAGCGCCATGTCCAACCAGCCACGCCATCGCGATCATCTCAGTAAAATTGCCGATGCCATCAATACGTGCGTCATCGCCGTCGATGCCCACACTCTGGTCGGCCAACCCGCTGCTGATAAAACCTTCCTCACTGACGGGCTCGGCTATATCATGGGTGCTATCGGAGTCGAGCAGAGGGGGCGCCGCTCCACGCTCAGGGAGTTTACCAACCAGCCGCCTGCCGAGATCAGCGACAGTACGCGCAGCTTGCGCCAAATCACCGCGCAGGCCAGCAGCTACGCCGACCTCAACGACGCGC
Organism: uncultured Rickettsiales bacterium; assembly: GCA_964645205.1. Lineage (GTDB taxonomy): Bacteria > Pseudomonadota > Alphaproteobacteria > Rickettsiales > SXRF01 > CAZYBO01. The sequence goes on along the minus strand of CAZYBO010000002.1, from coordinate 415,262 downwards.
TGGTCACGCTTAGCGGCGGCGACAGGCCGGGGCATAGAGGCATGGCAGCGCTTAAGAAAAGCCTGCCGATGGTGGAAACCATGGCGCAGTATTTCGAGCATCGCGGCGCGGAAAATCATGAAACCGGCACCGACATCAGCTCCTTTATCGCGACACTAGACAAACGTTGCATGGATTTAAGTAGCCGAGCCAGTGACACCCTCAGACGCGCAGAGCAAACCCATCTCGATCGTTCAGGCCATTTTGCTATAATGGCGCAGCGCATTCGTACCCATGTGATGCCCTTGCTGCGCGATTTGGGCAAAGAGCTACAAATTCCGATGGAAGAACCCAAAGCTGCTATCAGTTCGTGAGATGCCGCTTCCCGGACGTGAGCACACCTAGCACTTTTCCCTTGCCTTCCCCGCCCCTCTGTGCGACTAAGTCAGGATTACCCTTGGAAATCACAAACTTATGCTGCGTTGCAGCATGAACAGTCGACGGAACGCAAAACATGGCATACGAAAAAGAACCTATCACCGATCAGGAAGCCCTCGCCTACCACTCAGAAGGTAAACCGGGAAAGCTCTCGATTCTCCCCACCAAGCCGCTGATGACACAGCGCGACCTGTCGCTGGGTTACTCCCCGGGCGTAGCGGTTCCGTGCCTTGCGATCCAGAAAAACCCCGATCTCGCCTATGACTACACCGCACGCGGCAATTTCGTAGCCGTCATCTCCAACGGCACCGCCGTACTCGGGCTGGGCAATTTGGGCGCGCTCGCCTCCAAGCCGGTGATGGAAGGCAAGGCGATCCTGTTCAAGCGCTTCGCCGACATTGACGGCATCGACATCGAAGTGGACACCACCGACGTGGACGAGTTCGTCAACTGCGTGAAGCTCCTCGGCCCCAGCTGGGGCGGCATCAACTTGGAAGACATCGCCGCGCCCGAATGTTTCATCATCGAGCAACGCCTGCGCGAGCTGATGGACATCCCCGTATTCCATGACGACCAGCACGGCACTGCCATCATCGTCGCCGCCGGCCTCATCAACGCCGCGCACCTGACGGGTCGCAACTTCAAGGACATCAAAGTCGTCGTACTCGGCGCAGGCGCAGCCGGCATCGCGTGCTTAGAACTCATCAAGCGCATGGGCATCAAACACGAGAACGCCCTGCTCGTCGATAAAACCGGCGTCATCTACGAAGGCCGCACCGAAGGCATGAACCAGTGGAAATCCGCCCATGCGGTAAAAACCAAGAAACGCACGCTCGCCGAAGCGCTCGATGGCGCCGACATGTTCATGGGGCTTGCCGCAAAAGATGCGCTCTCGCCGGAAATGGTCAAGACCATGAACAAGAACCCGATCATTTTCGCGATGGCCAACCCCGATCCTGAAATCCGCCCCGAGGACGCGCGCAAAGTGCGCCCCGACGCCATCATCGCCACCGGCCGCTCCGACTACCCGAATCAGGTCAACAACGTGATGGGCTTCCCCTACATCTTCCGCGGCGCGCTCGATGTGCGCGCGTCACAGATCAACGAGGATATGAAAGTCGCCGCCGCCGAAGCCATCGCCGCGCTCGCCCGCGAGGAAGTGCCCGAGGAAGTCTCGGCAGCATATGGCGGCCGCCAGATGGAATTCGGCCCCGACTACATCATCCCCGCCCCGTTCGACCCGCGCCTGATGACGACCGTCCCGGTCGCCGTCGCCAAGGCAGCCATGGCCACCGGCGTCGCCCGCAAACCGATCCTCGACATGAACGGCTACATCAAGGAACTCGCCGCACGTCGCGACCCCACCGCCAACTCCATGCAGCAGATTTTCGACAAGGTGCGCGACAACCCGCAGCGTCTCATCTTCGCTGAAGGCGAGGAAGAGAAGATCATCCGCGCCGCCGTGCAATGGCGCGATAACGGCTACGGCAAACCGATCCTTGTCGGCCGTGTCGAGCGTATCCGCGCATCCATGAAGAAAATGGGCGTGCATGATTACGAGAATATCGAAATCAGTAACGCCGCCGTTTCCAAGCATGTCGACGAATATATCGACCATCTCTACCCACGCCTGCAACGTCAGGGCTATCTCTACCGCGACGTCGCACGCATGGTGAAGAACGACCGCAACATCTTCGCAGCCTCCATGCTCGCCGCCGGTCACGGCGATGCGCTCATCACCGGCGTCACCCGCAACTATACCGTCTCGGTGGAAAACCTGACCCGCGTGCTCGACGTGAAGCCCGGCGAATTCCTCTTCGGCATCACACTCGTGGTCGCCAAGGGCAAGACGCTGTTCTTCGCCGACACCACCATTCAGGAACTACCGGAAGCCGACCGCCTTGCGCACATCGCCGTTGCCACCGCACGCAAGGCGCGCAAGATGGGGCATGAGCCGCGCGTCGCGTTGCTGTCGTTTTCCACCTTCGGCAACCCCATGCGCGAAAAAGCCGCCCGCATCCGCGACGCGGTGAAGGTTCTCGACGGCATGAAAGTCGATTTCGAGTATGACGGCGAAATGGCCGCCAACGTCGCGCTGAACAAAGAGCTTAAAAGCATCTACCCGTTCTGCCGTCTCTCCGGTCCCGCCAACGTGCTGATCATGCCTGCGCTGCACACCGGCCACGTTGCCTCCAACCTGCTGCAGGAATTGTCCGACGGCGTCACCATCGGCCCCGTGCTGATGGGGCTCACCCGTCCCGCGCAAATCGTGCAGATGGACGCCACCGTATCGGAGATCATGAACCTCTCCGCGCTCGCCGCCATCGAAGCCATCGACCAGCAGGAGGGCAAAGTCGCCAAGCTGCCGAAGGGGAAAAAGGCGAAGGCGTAACCACCCATTTACGAATCTAATGCGTTGATTCGTCTGATATTATTCCGCGTTGTCACAAAACTGTGCACGCGTGCGGTGTGCCTGTCATAAATATTTCACTGAGAAAACAGGATGCTCCATATTAAAATGAGGGCAGTCAACAAGCGTAAGGAGCCGTTATGAGCAGTGAAACTCCCTTTAATGTTCCCCCCGAAATCGTAGCGATGAGGGAAGATGTCGCTAGCCGCGCTTTCAACATTAAACTAATCGGCGGTCTCATATCGGTGGGTTTAATGATTGGGCCGTGGTGTTAGCCCCCGCTCTAGGACCGGCAACCGCCATTGCGATGGCGGCGGGCGGTATCATCGGCTCGCTGATTACGTTTAAATCCGCCAAGCGGCTGCAGATCGACGAGCAATATCTGGAATCCCGCCTGCAGGGTAAAAACTGGTGGGGCGGTTATCGCGAAGAAGTCGCGGAACAAGGCTATTCCATGCCCGCAGGCACACCGGTGACACCCGGCATCCCGAATAACAAATCCAACAAGGGCGCACGGCAGTACTAGGGCTTATCGCCGCGTACCCGATATTGCATCGTAACCAACCCTGCCTTCAGCCAGCGCAACGACAGCAGCGATGTGCCCACGATAAACAGCGGCCATACCGCCACATGCACCCATATGGGCGGCGCATAGCGCACATCGACAATCGCAGCGAATACCCCCGCCAGCGCGCCTACGATTAATATAGATAAAAACGCCGGGCCGTCGCCCTGCTCGCGGCCATGGAAAGCAAGCCCGCATTCGCCGCACCGCTCGGCGATGGTAAGCAGGCCGCTGAACAACGCGCCTTTACCGCAACGCGGGCACTGCATGATGCTCATAGTTATTGCCTGCGAACACTCTCCGGGTTGATACCTGCTTTGCGCAGGAAATCTTCTTCAACATAGATTTTCCCGCCCGATACGAACGGCATCTCGCCGCTAAGCCCGCCATGCGTCACCAGCTTTGCCAGCACGCGCCCGGCGGCGTCTTTCTTTTCCGGCGGCAAGGCCAGCGCCCAGCGCATTCCCTGCCCGGCCACAGGCGAGCGTTCATGCGTCCATTTCTGGCTTTTCATCCATTCCAGCAATGTGGCTTCCGGCTGGGTAAGTTTAGCAGCCGCCACATGATCGATGGACATCAGTGGTGCGCTTTTTTCGGCAGGCCGCCCTTAGCCATGATCCTGAAGCCCGCATATCCCGTGCCGACCAGCGAGAGTATGAACAGGATCAGCATATTCGTGCCGGTAAACACCGTTTCAAACGCAGGCATGAGGGTATTAGCAAGCTCACAATACACGAACACGAACAAAAACAGCCACACTACGTCCACGAAGTGCCAGTACCATGCCGCGAACTCGAACCCGAGATGCTGCTTCGGCTTGAAATGCCCTTTCTGCGCACGGCTTAAGCACACGGCAAGAAAGATGGTGCCCACCAGCACGTGGAAACCGTGAAAGCCGGTAGCCATATAAAAGGTCGAGGCGTAAATCGTGTCTTTGAACCCGAACGCGGCATGGGTGTACTCATAGGCCTGACAAGCCGTAAACAACGCGCCCAAGATCACGGTCAGCCACAAAGCCTGTACGGTTTCCTTATGGTTGCCCTTGATGATGGCATAGTGCGCCCATGTCACCGTAGTGCCGGACAGGAGCAGGATCAGCGTATTAAGGAACGGCAGGTGCCACGGATCGAACGGTTCGATACCCTTCGGCGGCCAGATGCCTTCTGCTATCGCCCATACGTCGGCGAGCGGTTCACGGGGAAGCGTTGAAGCGCCGAAAAACGCCCAGAAAAACGCGGCGAAGAACAATACTTCCGAGGTAATGAACAGCCCCATGCCCATGCGCAGGCCGCGGCTTACGGCAGCGGTATGCGCGTGGTCGTGCATCGCTTCCTTTATCACATCGCGCCACCAGCCGAACATGCAGTAAAGCACGAGAAAAAACCCTGCCAGCGCCACGATGCCGCCGCCGGGCTTCTGGTGCATGAACATCGCGCCGCCGAACGTCATCAGCAACAGCGCAACGGCGCCTACGGCCGGCCACGGGCTGGGGTTGACGAGATGGTAGGGATGGGTCTGGTTCGACATGGTGCCTCGCTTGTCATTACGTTGTCATTTTTCTACCGGAAAAAACGTATAAGACAATGTAATTGTTTCGACATCGTCCATTTCCGGGTCGTCCTCGATGGCGGGGTCGATATAAAACGACACCGGCATGTGCACTTTCTTGCCCGCCGCTAGCGTCTGCTCAACAAAGCAGAAGCAATCCACCTTCACGAAATACATCCCCGCCTTGTGCGGCACGACATTATACACCGCACGCCCTTTTACCGCGTGTTTGGAAGTATTTTCCGCCACGTAATAGGTCAGCGCCTGCTCGCCTACTTTCACCGTGTTCTTGCGTTCGCCGGGCACGAATTTCCATGGCAGGCGCGGATCGGTATCGGCGTTGAAATCCACGGTGATGGTGCGACCGGAAACCGCGCCGGGCGCGGATTGCGCCACCTGCGTCGTGCCGCCATAGCCGGTTACGCGGCAGAATAGCTGGTAAAGCGGCACCGATGCATAGGCCAGCATGACCATACCCGCGACCAAAGCCGCAAGATTAAGCGCAAGGGAAAGGTTTTTTTTGGAAGCGGGAGAATGCATAATGAAACCCGGCTGTGTAGAACGTTACGCTGGCGCAATTTCCGGCACGGACTACACCCCGACTCCCATTTTCATGAGTGCGATTGCGTACACCATGCCGACCAGCGCAAGCAGCACCGCCAGCAGCGCGACGTTTTTGCGTTTCAGGTTACGCTTGTGTTCAGGATCCAAGGTAACCTAGTCGCTTTCCACTTTGTTGCGGCGCACGAAATCCAGCACCAGCAGCAGGAACAGGGTAAACAGGCTGCCCAGTACGAAGCTCGCGCCCATCAGGTAGATGGTGTTCTGCGTGAACTCCATCAACGCTTGTGTTCTCTCATTATCCATAATCACCCCCTAATGATTCTCTATTGCAACAGCACGCTGTCCAGCATCATGACGGTAAATAGCACAAAAAGATAAAGAATGGAAAAGCCAAATGTTTTCTTCGCCCATTTATCCGTCGCGTCCGATTGGGTTTTGTGTACATGCGCGATAAACGCCGCGCCCAGCAGCGATGCGCTTATCGCATAGATCATGCCCGCCATGCCCAGCGCTGGCAATAGCAGCGTGGTGGCAACCAGCGCCCACGTATAGGCGATCATCTGGCGCTTGGTGCTTTGCGCGCCCGCCACCACGGGCATCATCGGTACGCCCGCGCGCGCGTAATCGCCGCTTTTGAACAGCGCCAGCGCCCAGAAATGCGGAGGCGTCCACAGGAAAATAATCATAAACAGCAGCAGCGATTGTAGCGACACGTCGCCGGTCACCGCCGCCCAGCCGATCATCGGCGGAAACGCCCCGGCAGCTCCGCCGATCACGATATTCTGCGGGGTACTGCGCTTGAGCCACATCGTATAGACCAGCACGTAAAACGCGATCGCGCCCGCAAGCAGAATCGCAGCCACGGTATTCAGCGCAAGGCTCATCAGCATCACCGACAGCAGGGACAGCGCTAGACCGAACGCCAGCGCATCATCGGGCGCAACCCGCCCTGCGGGAACCGGCCGGTTTTTTGTGCGCGTCATGATGGCGTCGATGTCGCGGTCGAACCACATATTCATGGCCGCTCCCGCACCCGAACCGAGCGCGATGCACATCAATGTCAGCACTTGCTGGAACAGGCTCAGATGCCCCGGCGCTAAAACCATGCCGCCCAGCCCGGTAAACACCACGAGCGACATCACGCCGGGTTTCATCAGGGTGATGTAGTCGGAGACGGTGGACGAATCGTGGTGCGTGGTGGCCGTGATAATCGTGGCGGTCGTGGGATTCATAGCCGGAACCTTACCCAATCACGATTACCACGCATCACGATTCCCACGACCATCACGCCTTACTTAATAACCGGCTGCGTTTCAAACGTGTGGAACGGCGGCGGCGAGGGCAGCGTCCATTCCAGCGTCGCTGCGCCTTCGCCCCACTGGTTCTGCGGGCATTTTTCGCCGGATTTCAGTGTGCGCCATACGACCAGCAGAAACAGTACGGCGGACGCCGCACCGATATAGGAACCGATGGACGACACGTAGTTCCAGCCTTCATACACGTCCGGATAATCGGGGATACGGCGCGGCATGCCGGAAAGCCCGAGGAAATGCTGCGGGAAGAAGGTGAGGTTCGTGCCGATGAAGAACGTCCAGAAATGCAGCTTGCCCATCCATTCCGGGTATTTGCGCCCGGACATTTTGCCCAGCCAGTAATAGAACGCGGCAAAGATGGCGAACACCGCCCCCAGCGACATCACGTAATGGAAATGCGCAACCACGTAATAGGTATCATGCATCGGGATGTCCACCGCTGCGTTGGCCAGCACGATGCCGGTCACGCCGCCCACGACGAACAGGAAAATGAACCCGATGGCAAACAGCATCGGCGTTTCAAACGTGATCGAGCCGCCCCACATCGTGCCCAGCCACGAGAAGATTTTCACCCCCGTAGGCACCGCGATGATCATGGTGGCGATCATGTAATAAGAAGTGGTATCGGCCGAAAGCCCGACGGTGAACATGTGGTGCGCCCACACGATAAACCCTAAGAAACCGATGGTGCACATGGCGAGTACCATGCCGAGATAGCCGAAGATCGGCTTGCGCGAGAAGGTGGCCACGATTTCGCTGATGATACCGAAGCCCGGCACGATCAGAATGTACACTTCAGGGTGACCGAAGAACCAGAACAGGTGCTGGAACAACAGCGGGTCGCCGCCGCCTGCGGGATCGAAGAAATGGCTGCCGAAATTACGGTCGGTAAGCAGCATGGTGATCGCGCCGCCGAGGACGGGCACGGCCAGCAGCAGCAGGAATGCGGTAACCAGAATCGCCCACGGGTAGAGCGGCATTTTAAACAGCGTCATGCCGGGAGCGCGCATGTTGAAGATAGTCACGATGAAATTGATCGCGCCCAGAATCGAGGAAATCCCCGCAAGGTGCAGCGCGAAAATCCCCAGATCCACCGACATGCCCGGTTGCGAGGTAATGCCGGAAAGCGGCGGGTAGAGCGTCCAGCCCGTGCCCACGCCGTCATCGATCATCGACGAAGCCAGCAGCAGCAGGAAGGACGGCGGCAGCAGCCAGAAGCTGATATTGTTCATGCGCGGGAACGCCATGTCGGGCGCGCCGATCATCAGCGGCACGAAGAAATTCCCGAACCCGCCGATCAGCGCGGGCATCACGAGGAAGAACACCATGATGAGCGCATGCGCAGTCAGCACCACGTTATAGGTGTGGTAATCGGTGAACACCGTACCGCCCGGCTGTTCCAGCTGCATGCGGATGAGCACCGAGAAAAACGTACCCACCAGACCGGCAATCGCGGCGAAAATAAGATACATCACGCCGATGTCTTTATGGTTGGTGGAGTAAAGCCAGCGCCTCCAGCCATGGGGCGTGTGGTGGTCGTGCGCGTGATCGTGGGTGTTCGTGCTATGGCTCATAAAATTCCGTTTATCCTTGCATTAGTTTGCGTCGTAGCGGTGTGCGTTATTCCTGCGCCTCATCGTCGTTCGTTTTTTCAGGCTCGGGAGCGCTTTCTTCTTCGCTGTCCTCAGGCTTAGGCTCTGGTTTTTTCTTTTCTTTCTTTTCGACAGGCTTTTTCTCTTTTTCCTTAGCAGGTTTCGGCTTTTCCGGCGCGGGCGCTTCCGCTTCCTTCACAGGCTCCTTCGCCGCTTCCTTTTCAGGTTCGGCCGCAGCGCCGCCCTTCTGCTTTTCTTTCACCCACTTGGCGAAATCTTCCTTGCTCACCACGTCGAGCACAATCGGCATGAAGCCGTGGCGGACGCCGCAAAGCTCGGAGCACTGGCCGTAATAACGGCCGACCTTCGTGGCTTTGAACCAGGTTTCGTTCAAGCGCCCCGGCACTGCGTCGCGCTTCACGCCGAGCGCGGGCATTGCCCATGCGTGGATCACGTCGGCCGCCGTCAGCAGCACGCGCACGTTGGTATCCACGGGAACGACCACATGGTTATCGACCGCAAGCAGGCGATGTTCGCCTTCCTTCAACTCCTTGTCGGCCTTGATGTTGCTGTCGAAGCTGATGTCGCCGTGGTCGGGATATTCATAGTGCCAGTACCATTGGTTGCCGACGATTTTCAGCGTCATGTCCGGCGCGGGATTATGCTCCATGAAATAATGCAGGCGCAGCGAGGGAATGGCGATGGCGATGAGGATGATGATGGGCACCACCGTCCAGATCACTTCGATGGTGGTGTTATGGGTCGTTTTGCTCGGAACGGGGTTGTTACGGCGGCTGAAGCGCACGCATATATACAGCGTCAACGCCAGCACGAACAGGCTGATGATCACGCACATCCACAGCAGGTAATCGTGCATGGTATAAAGACGCTCCATCACCGGCGAGGCGGGCGTCTGGAAACCGAGTTGCCAGGGCTTGGGGAAACTTTCGTCGGCAGGTTCGGCGTAAGCGGAAAAGGCCGCAGCTAGCCACGAAACCGCACAAAGCGGCAAAAACAGACGTTTCATCGACAATCCCTATAACGATCAATATAATATAAAGAAACGCGCAAGCGCGATTCGCTTTGTAAACTTTCCTTTTGGCGAGCGCAATGTTTTTTGTCAAAACGATAGCAACGTGCTAGTCCTGATCCGTGGCAGCGTGATAACTATGCCACGATCGCCATGAAACCCTATGGAATCGCCCCATGCCCCACATCGCCGACGAACTGTTTTTCACCCGCACGGGGCTTGACCTTCCGCGCACGGAGGCGCTTGTCAAGGATGCGCTCTCCGGCATGGATGACGGGGAGCTGTTCCTCGAATACCATCAGTCCGAAAGTTTAAGTTTTGACGACGGACGCCTGAAAAACGCAAGCCATACCGCCATGCAGGGCTTCGGCCTGCGCTCGGTGCTGGGCGAGGCTACCGCCTACGCGCACGCCTCCAACCTCGACGAGGGCGCCCTGAAGCGAGCGGCGGAAACCGTGCGCGCCGTTAATTTCGGGCAGCGCGGCGTGCATGCCGCCATCACGCCCCCTTTTGGCACGAATCGGGCGCTCTATACCGACGCCAACCCGCTTGAGGGCGTCGCGCTGGAGAAAAAAATCGAGCTGCTCACACAGATCGACCAGTATCTGCGTCAGAAGAACCCGTTGGTGAAGCAGGTATCCGCATCGCTGACCGGCCAGTGGCAGGTCGTGCGCATCATGAAGGCGGACGGGCGGATCGCCGACGACATCCGCCCGCTGGTGCGGCTGAATATCAACGTTTTGGTCGAGCGCGACGGACGCATGGAGTCGGGCTCGTCGGGTGCAGGCGGGCGCGTGGCCTATACCGCGTATATGGACGAAAAAAAATGGCGTGCGATGGCCGACGAAGCGCTGCGCCAGGCGCTCGTGAATCTCGACGCCGTTCCCGCCCCTGCGGGCGAAATGCAGGTATTGCTCGGCTCCGGCTGGTGCGGCGTGTTGCTGCACGAAGCCATCGGTCACGGGCTGGAGGGCGATTTCAACCGCAAGGGCACTTCTGCATTTTCCGGCCTTATGGGTAAACAGGTCGCCTCCAAAGGCGTAACGGTAGTCGATGACGGCACGCTCAGCGACCGTCGCGGGTCGCTGTCCATCGACGACGAAGGCACGCCCACGGGACGTACCGTCTTGATCGAAGACGGCATCCTCACCGGCTATCTGCAAGATCGTCTCAACGCGCGGCTGATGAACATGCGCACCACCGGCAACGGACGCCGTGAAAGTTTTTCCCACCAGCCCATGCCGCGCATGACCAACACCTACATGCTCGCAGGGAACGCTACGCAGGCCGATCTCATCGCCTCAATAAAAAAAGGCATCTATGCCGCACATTTCGGCGGCGGGCAGGTAGACATCACCTCAGGCAAATTCGTATTTTCCGCATCGGAAGCCTACCTTATCGAAAACGGTAAAATCACCTCGCCCATCAAAGGCGCAACCTTGATCGGCAACGGTCCCGACGCCCTCACCAAAGTACGCGGCGTAGGAAACGACATGGCGCTCGACGACGGCATCGGCACCTGCGGCAAAGCCGGCCAGAGCGTGCCCGTAGGCGTAGGCCAGCCAAGCATGTTGATCGACGGGTTGACGGTAGGCGGCACGCAGGTATAAGCCCTGCTTAGGGTAAAGAATTAGCGGCCTAAAGATGGCGGCTGGTTTGAAGATTGTTCGCGTGGAGTCAATAGCTTCCAGAGTTCCGCAATCATCGGCCTCATTCGCTCCAACCGTCCGCTTTGATCTGAACCCATCAAGAAATCACCGTTTTTTTCGCATATACGATCAAAATGCTTGCTTAGCAATTTTAGCGCATCGTAGTCGACCCTGCCATCATCATGCCAACGCCGTTTTGCGTCTGTCCTATAATAATGCCGCCCACCCACCCATCCGACCAATTTCCAGTAGTCATCTTTTGGAATTATCTTCAACAAATCATCGGCGGCATCACGAAATAGGTAATGGGTGGATGCGCGAAGCTCTCTGCTAAGATCTTCAATGCGCTCAGCACGTAGCCGACTGAGGCGCGAACTTTCATTTTTTCTGTCGAGTCTATCAAGAGCCCCTTTTAGCAATTCCATGGTTTCGTCAAACGCGGCGACGTTTTCTTCCCCGCCGAGCTTACGAGCGTGTGCACGCATTTTATTAACCATCTTTGGGGTTAAAGCCCGCAACGCATCCTGCGGCTCAGATGACCGCCACAGAAGATGTGTTAAATCCGCTTTCGGCACTTCCATATAAAGAGCGATCTCTTCAATGGAATTTCCATTCCAACCCGGTTTGCTAAGTATAAACCGTAAATCCTGCTGATATTGCCTCGCTATGTCCGCAGGAGGCGACGACCGCAGTAAATCCACCCATAAATCGTAATCTCTGTAATTAATATTATTGGTGACCGGATCGCCATCAGCACGATTCTGGTATAATCTTATTTTATCAATACATTCAGATGGATCAGGTATTCTACCATAAAACCTTCTGTGCGAATGCGGCTCATTGGCCAGCTTATCTAAGATCGCCGTGCGGCTGGGAACGCCGAAATGGTTTGCCCATCCCGCTTCAACGGCATCAACGATTTTTTCGGTGCGCGCATTATCTTCCGCCGTGCGACCTGTGAGTGAAGCACCTGAAGGAATGTGCCCATCGTTAGGGTCGAGCGGTTCATGCGATGGCCGCTTGCCGGTTTTCTTCAGCAGGCTTTCCATTTTCCTGCCCAGTTGAAGTTTGTAATGGGCGGCTAACTGCCCCCATGTACCAAGCCTTTTTTCCTGCAAGGCAGCAACAGAAAGTATGAGGCTATCGGTTTCCACATCCTTCAACGCATCCTGATCGACCCGAACACCGCCCAGAATTTCGCGGCGATATTGCTTGGACACACGCTTGCGCCAGTCGGCCGTGGCTCGAATGAGATCGTCAGCCGCATCCGCCTCCCCGTTATGCACGCGGGGAATGACTTCACGCACCCGATCCATTTCCTCGGGCGTTAATACGATCGCCCGCTCTTTTAGTGCTCTCTGCTGCTGTACCGCGCGTTTTTTGACGAGCTGGCCAAGTTCGTCCCCTGAAATGGAGCGATAATCCACCAGCGGAAGTTCCGGCACATCTATGTGTGTAACTTCCCGATGATGTTTATGCTGGTCGCGCTTAACAATATCAACGCGCACCCCTTCTTCCCTGCCACGGTTTTCTTCAAAATCGGAGAAGGTGAGCGAAGGATAATCGCCATCCTGAATATTGATGATAAAAGCCATATCCTTGCCTGCGCGGGTGGCACGCATGCCCGCCTGTGCAACGCCGACATAGGTCTGTCTCGGCACGCTGTCGAACACCACCGACGTCTTCGGACTATCGAACGATTGTTGCAGCACCGACGTTGAAACCAGCATCAAAACCTTGCGCTTATGGTAGCGATCCACAAGCGCATTACGCGTGTCCAAATCCATGCCCGGATGCGATGCGCTCGCTCCAGTGTGAATCGGCGCGGCGATGACCAGTTCCGGATCGTCGGGATTAATCCCCTTATCGCGCAGTTTATGCCGAAACGCCTCGTCGTGTTTCAATGCCGGGGCGAGCATTTTATTGATATGATCCGCCATATCGTGTGTGTGGTCGATGCTGGCGCAAAATACGATTGCCGGCTCACCGGCGAGGAAATAACGGCGTTTCCTACCACCGCGCTTTACATTGATTTCTTCGTTCTTATAAAGATGCGCGATCAGGTGATTGCGATCCGCACGATTAAGCGCCCGCGCCACTGCTTCGCTTTCTTCCTGATCGGGGCTGCTCAGCACAATGCCGGTCTTCAAGCCCGTATCGTAGAGAATGTTTGTCCAATCGCATATTTCACCGCGATCGCGCGCGGTGTTCAATGAAATCCGGTGGATCTCATGGCCGAAGACCTCCCCTACTTCCTTGCCTTCATAGTAACGCGGGGTAGCGGTCATACCCACATGCTGGGCATGCGGAAATTGCTTCAGCAGGCGTTGGGCATTTGCGGTGAGATACATATGCGCTTCATCCCAGACGACCAGATCGTAGTCCTTAGGATGTATGACAAGCCCATTGGGTAATTCATTTTTAGCGCCATCCTGCCCTTCATCAACGCCTAACACGCGCTTGAGCAACGAGGCGTACGTAATAAAGGTCAGATCGCCGATACGCTTTTCGCCTGCATAAACCTTGCCCACATGCATGGCGGGGCAAAGCTCCTCCGCTTTGGCGGCAAAATCAACAAGCGCCTGTTGGCTTGGCACCACGAAGAGGGTTTTTTTACCGTGCTTATGCAGCACGTCGGAAAGTGCAATGCCATTGCGGGTTTTGCCAACACCACCGGGGCCAACGATATATCCTAACTGCCCAGAACGTTCCCAATATTGCTTGATAGCAGCCAGTGTTTCCTGCTGGGAAAGGCGCAGCTCTTCACCCGCATCGCCGAAGCGCACCTTGCCGGATGCGTCGGGGGCAAGCGCTGCGCTAAGCGCGCTGGCAATATCGGTAAGATGAGCCTTGCGATCACTCATGGGTTTAGCCTTGTAGCTTATGTTCAAACCGCCATTCTAGCAAAGGCTATCGTTAACAAGTATGAAGATTCAGAGGCGTTTTGCCATTCCGGTTAATCACTATGACAGTTTTATGACAAAACGGTGACGGAACGATGAAGTTTGCACGTATCCCCAACTTACTATTTGAACCGGTTTTTGCTTTTGATTAGGATGTTCTTATACGTTTTTTACGCGATAAAAAAATCAGGCGTTTTGCGGAGGGAATATGGCAGTTTCAGAAGATTTTGCGTGCTGCACCGGTGTTGAGTTTGCTCACGCCAACAGCAAGATCGGTCAAGCGGTAGGTTCCGAGTTCGCCCGCAACATTAACTCCATTTCGCTAGCCTCCCAGGGAGCCTCCAACGGCGGCCTTCCCTCCATGAGCGGCACGGGCATGGAACTCGCCTAAGCTGTGGGAATTAGGCCACGCCTGCGGGCAATTTAGCCCTAATCCGTTGTTTCACCTTTCAATTTACCGCTCTTTAGTGTAATATGTTGCGATTGCGTATTTTGCAGCGGGATCGAGCAGGCTAATGACGACGAAATGGACGACCAATACGCTTTCCGGCAATAATGCCGCGTCAGGCGGCGAGGCTTCGCTGGCTGAACAGTTCGTCGTGCTGTTGCTGTACGGAAAAAATTCCTTCGGCGATAAAATCTATTCCTACCTGAAAATCACGCTGGGCGATCTCCAGAACCTCAAGAGCGCCATCCGCTCCGGCAATTCCTTCAACCCGAGCGATTTCGGTTCGGTCATCGCCGCAGGGCGCGGCGAACCCACCCCGGAAATCCGCAAAGAAGTCGCCGGAAGCTATCAGGTCATCGACTCGCAGGCACCATCCGCCCCGCCGGTCGCCGCTCCTTCCGAGAAAAAGGCCTGGGACGAGTATTAACCAACCGCCTTGCGCTGTTGCCGGTTATTTTAACAAAACCTTCATAAAATCATCCGTAATTCGTGCTATTATAGCGGCATGGTTGATGTAAAAACTCTTTTTAAAATTATCGGGGAAGAACGCGCAGCGGTGCAGCGCGTGGAAGAAGCCATGGAATGGCTTCTTTCCCCCAAAGCCGAAGGTATCGGGCAAGAACTGCTGCATAATGCACATGCTACGCACGGCATTCCCCTAACCATCGTCGCCACGACGACAGAACAGACCGGTCACTATCCCCTGCTCGGCCACGTCCTAAAAATAAATCCGAGACACATCGCCCACATATCCATAGAAGCAGCGGATGGAACATCGCACGCTATATCCGTTGAACGAGCGCTGGCACATGAATTGGAGCATACGGCAAGACCCGCAAAAGAAGCTGCTGATGCGGATATGGCTTTATTGGGCATTCGACTTAAAGCGGAAGCGGCCGCCATGCCGAAAATGAGCGAAGCAGAGCTTATGGAAGCAATAAAACCGCTGATGAAAGCCTCGGAAGCGACGGATTATCATACAGCAAGAGCACATATAGCAAATTACGTAGATGGCGCCGTAATGCCTCTGCAGGGAACGGTAGAACGTCATCTGTACAACGACCCGGATTTCAAACATTATGTCGATCGTTTTGAAGTCCCCGCCATTGAGGTAGAAAACAGGGTCGCCGCACTAAGGGGCGAGCCGCTAAGAAAGGATTACACCACCTCCTATAAACCTTCGCCAGAGATCGTGCGTGAAATGACCATTGACCAGTTAGGAGCCATAATCGAAATAGACAAGAAACCTCGACTCGACGTGGCGCGCGCAGACGGCAAACTCTGGACGGATTCGTTAGGAAGCAGGAGCGGGCGCAGGCTGGGCGAATAGGGCTTATTACAGGTATGTTCCCACCACCCACTGCGCGAACGGCAAGCTACAGGTAAACGCAGGCGACACGGCGTTAAGCACATGCACGCTGCTGCCATCCCCCTCCACCACAAAATCCTGCAATAATTTCAGCGACTGTTTATGCAGCAATTGCGCACGGATACCCGGCCGCATCCATGTATCGAACAGCGTGTCATCCATCTGCTTCACCATCGGACGCACGAGGTTGAGCAAATGCGAGCGCTGGTATTTGCGGATCTCCTCCCACGCCAGCGCGCGGAAGTTAAACGCGTTGGTAGCGAGCAGTTTTGTTTCCCATCCCGCGATGGAAAGCAGCTCGTCTAACCGGAACCCTTCCAGCCCTTTATAATTCTCGCGCCAGAAGGCGGGGATGGCAGTGGGGCCGATTTTCACATGCCCGTCCACCGTAAGGTTGAAATGTACGCCGAGGAACGGGTTTTTCAAATTCGGCACCGGGTAGACCAGCGTCTTTACCAGATTATTCGGCAGTTTCGTGCGCAGATGGATGCCCTTGAACGGGATGATCGTGTAATCCCGTCCGAACCCGAAATCGTCAGCGACCTTATCCGCATATAATCCTGCGCAATTGAATATTTTTCCGGCATAGATGCGTATGTTTCCCGCCAGCACCGCCGTATCCCCTACCCGCTCGCGGTACGGGTGCGAGAGCAGAATCTCTACCCCGCTATCGCGCAAGCCCTGCGCAAGGTGGTTACAAATTTCCACCGGGTCGACAGTGGCCGTGGTCGGCGAATGCAGCGCCTCGCGGTGCGTTTTCGCGTTGGGATCGATAGCCGCCAGCGCCTGCTCATCCACCACCGACACCTCGACGCCGTTGGCATCCCCGCGACGTTTCAGCTCGTGGATGGATTCCCATTCCGCCTCGTTTTTGGCGACCACCACTTTCTGGCAGGGATTGATGCGCAAGCCATGCTGCTGCACATACGCTTTCCACGCCGCATTCCCCTCGCGGCAGAATTTCGCCTTCAGCGAATCGGCGCCGTAATAAAACCCCGCATGCAGCACGCCGCTATTGCGCCCGCTCCCATGCTCGGCGACATGATCCTCTTTTTCGATGATGGTAATCTTCGCCACCGGAAATTTTTCCCGCAGCGTCCGCGCCACCGCCAGCCCGATAACGCCCGCGCCGATGATGAGGTAGTCGGTTTTTTTGGTAGTCGTCATAATACCCCTTTGTTTACTCCCTCTCCCCTCGTGGGAGAGGGCGGGGGAGAGGGGGCTGCTTCAACATATTGATGCGTTGATAGACACCCCCCTCCCTACCCCTCCCCCACAAGGGGGGAGGAAATATAGGGAATTTATTTATACGCGATTGCCACCACTTCGTAGCTCTTCCCGCCCTTGGGCGTGCGCACTTCCACCGAATCGCCTTTTTTCTTGCCGATGAGGGCGCGCGCCAGCGGCGCGGTGATGGAAATCTGGCCGGATTTCAGGTCGGCCTCGTGCTCGCCTACGATCTGGTAGGTGCTTTCGTCGCCCGATTCGTCGTCGGCCAGCTTTACCGTAGCGCCGAACTTCACCGAATCACCGGAAAGCGCCTTCACGTCGATCACCTCCGCGCGCGAAATTACCGCCTCCAGCTCCTTGATGCGGCCTTCCACGAAGCTCTGCTTTTCTTTCGCCGCATGGTATTCCGCGTTTTCCGACAAATCGCCATGCGCGCGCGCTTCCGAAATCGCCTCGATAATTGCGGGGCGCTCGACGGATTTGCGCTGTCTCAACTCGGCCTCAAGCCGCGTATAGCCTGCGGCAGTCATCGGGAATTTATCCATAACGATCCTAACGGAATGATTAAGCTGCAAAATACGATTGCAGCGGGCTTACGTCAAGCCTTCGCTGGACCAGAAGGAAAAATCCCGCCGAATTGCTTGGCATATTCGCCTTGAATATGCATCAGGCAGCGCGCGCAAACGCGCATATTATTTGCAAGCCCTTCAATATCCGCCGCAGCTCCGGCAATATCGTCGTGCGCCAGCCTGCCGTCCGGCCATGCCTTGTCATGCGCGATGGCTACCCAGTTTTTGACTCCCTCATCGCTTAAATGTTCAGGCTTCACCAGATGCAGCATGCGGCACGCCTTATCTTCCAGAAAGCGCGCCAGCAGCAGCATGTCATTGTTGGCGTCCAAGGTAAGGCGGCGCAAATTTTCTTTGTTTTTGGCAGACACGGCTCTTCTGGAAGTCGCCATCGTTTCAATCACGGACAGGGATTCATGGATCCTGTGGAAAGATTCGCCCGCTTTTTTTTCAAATTCCAGCCACCCCACGACATTAGGAGGATTCAGCAAAAGAGGAATCGATGAAGCGGCTTTAAAAGTCTTTATCGCTCCAGCGTTAAAAAATCCCTCAGGGGTTCGCAAGCGGCTGCGCAATACGGTCAGCTCGTTCGGATCGCTAATTTTGCCGAATTCCTTCTCGCCTCCGAGCAGTTCATACATAATGTCAGGAAGCGGTGCGCTTCTCAGGAAATTCCTTGCGGCGACTCTTAATCCTTCATGAGGGTCGTACCGGGTGATCATGCCGCATCCAAATCGAAATAAGACTGAATCGACCGCACCTCAAGCCCACTTCCGGTTTTCATCGCGGCAATCGCCTGCGCAGCCGCCTTAGCGCCTGCGATGGTGGTGTAGTAGGGAATTTTGCCGAGCAACGCCGTGCGGCGGATGGTGAACGAATCCTCGATAGACTGGTTCCCCTCGGTAGTGTTGATAACCAGCGCGATGCGGTTGTCCTTGAGCATGTCCACGATATGCGGCCTGCCCTCGCGTACCTTGTTCACCGTGCCCACATCCAATCCTTTTTGCTGAAGGAACGACGCCGTGCCGCGCGTGGCGATCACCGTAAATCCCATATCCAGCAGTTCTTTCACCGCACCAGCAATAACAGGCTTGTCGGATTCCTTCACCGAAATAAACACCGTGCCCGAAAGCGGGATGGTGCTGCCCGCACTCAATTGCGACTTGGCGAACGCGCGCGGGAAATCGCTGTCGATGCCCATCGCCTCGCCGGTGGATTTCATCTCGGGGCCCAAAATCACATCCACGCCAGGGAAGCGCGCGAAGGGGAATACGGCTTCCTTGACGCACACATGCTTAGCCACCGGCATTTTTGCAGGCAGCAATTTCGCAAGTTTTTCACCCGCCATCACGCGTGCGGCAATTTTCGCCAACGGCACACCGATGGATTTCGCCACGAACGGCACCGTGCGACTCGCGCGCGGGTTCACTTCGATGAGGTAAATCTCGCCGTCTTTAATCGCGAACTGGATATTCATCAGCCCGATGACGTTGAGCGCGCGCGCCAGCGCTTCCGTTTGTTTGCGTACCTGCGCAAGCAGCGCGTCGTCCAGCGAATAGGCAGGCAGCGAACACGCCGAATCGCCGGAATGGATGCCCGCTTCCTCGATATGCTGCATGATGCCCGCCACGCACACATCCGTGCCATCGCATAGCGCATCTACGTCCAATTCAATGGCGTCTTTCAGATACGAGTCGATCAGGATCGGCCCATCGCCAAATAATTTTGTCAGCTCCACCACATATTTCTGCAATGAAGGCTTATCGTGCATGATCGCCATCGCGCGGCCGCCCAGCACATAGGACGGGCGCACCAGCAGCGGGAAACCGATAGCGTCCGCCGCCGCCACCACCTCTTCCACACTGTGGCCGATAGCGCTTTTCGGCTGCTTGAGTTTCAGCTTGTTCACCAGCGTGCGGAACTGGTCGCGGTCTTCGGCGAGGTCGATGGATTTCGGCGACGTGCCGATGATGGGAACGCCCGCCGCTTCCAGCGCGCGCGCCAGCTTCAGCGGCGTTTGGCCTCCGAACTGCACGATCACGCCTTTGAGCTTCCCGTTGCTTTGTTCCTTGCGGATAATTTCCAGTACGTCCTCAGCAGTCAGCGGCTCGAAATAGAGCCGGTCGGACGTGTCGTAATCGGTGGACACCGTCTCCGGGTTGCAGTTGATCATAATCGTTTCGTATCCGGCTTCCTTCAGGGAATAAGACGCATGCACGCAGCAATAATCAAACTCGATCCCCTGCCCGATGCGGTTCGGCCCACCGCCTAAGATGATGATTTTCTCGCGGTTGGTAGGCTCCGATTCGCATTCCGCGCCGATGCCTTCGTAAGAGGAATACATATACGGCGTGCTGGAATCGAACTCCGCCGCGCAGGTATCCACGCGTTTGAAAACGGGGTGCAGCTTATATTTCGCACGCCAGCTCGCCACATCAGATGCCTTGACGCCCGCCAGCTCCGCGATGCGCGCATCCGAGAAACCCTGCCGTTTTAAGTGTTCCAGATGTTCCTTGCACAATGCGAAATCCGCACCGGATTTTTTAGGGATGGTTGCTTCCAGTTTGATAAGTTCTTCAAGCTGCCGCACGAACCACGGATCGTATTTCGCAATCGCGCAGATTTCTTCCACCGTAACGCCCATGCGCAAACTTTGCGCCGCAACCAGCAAGCGATCCGGCGTTGGGCGCGAAAGCACCGCGCGCACTTCGTCGAGATTGGCGAACGTCATTTCATCCAGCCCCGTAAGCCCAATCTCCAACGAGCGCAGGCATTTCTGCAAGCTCTCCTGGAAATTGCGCCCCATCGCCATCGCCTCGCCCACCGATTTCATGGCGGTCGTCAGCAACGGTTCCGCGCCGGGGAATTTTTCAAACGTAAAGCGCGGGATTTTCACCACGACGTAATCGATCGTAGGCTCGAACGAAGCGGGCGTCACCTTCGTCACATCGTTTAAAATTTCATCCAGCGTATAGCCCACCGCGAGTTTCGCCGCGACTTTCGCAATCGGGAAACCGGTCGCTTTAGAAGCAAGCGCGGACGAGCGTGACACGCGCGGGTTCATCTCGATCACCACCATGCGCCCGTCTTTCGGGTTCACCGCGAACTGCACGTTGGAGCCGCCGGTATCCACGCCGATCTCGCGCAGCACCGCAAACGACGCATCGCGCATGATCTGGAATTCCTTGTCGGTCAGCGTCATCGCAGGCGCCACCGTGATCGAATCGCCCGTATGCACGCCCATCGGATCGACATTTTCAATCGAGCACACGATGATGCAATTATCCACGCGGTCGCGCACCACTTCCATCTCGTACTCTTTCCAGCCGAGCACGGATTCATCGATCATCACTTCGCCCACGGGTGATGCGTCCAGCCCCGACAGCACGATTTTCTCGAATTCCTCGCGGTTATACGCGATGCCGCCGCCGCTGCCGCCCATCGTGAATGACGGGCGAATCACCGCAGGCAGGCCGGTTTTTTCCAGCGCCGCTCGCGCTTCATCGAGCGATTTTACCACCGCGTTTTTCGGCACTTCCAGCCCGATTTTCGCCATCGCCTGCCCGAACAGCAAACGGTCTTCCGCCTTGTTGATCGAATCCAGCTTCGCGCCGATCAGCTCGATCTTATATTTTTCCAGCACGCCCGATTCCGCCAGCGCCTTGGCGCAGTTGAGCGCCGTCTGCCCGCCCATCGTCGGCAAGAGCGCGTCGGGTCGTTCCTTCGCGATAATCTTCTCCACGAATTCCGGCGTGATCGGCTCGATATACGTTGCATCTGCCAGATCCGGATCGGTCATGATCGTCGCCGGATTGGAATTCACCAGCACGATGCGATACCCCTCCGCGCGCAAAATCTTGCACGCCTGCGATCCCGAATAATCGAACTCGCACGCCTGCCCGATGACGATGGGGCCTGCGCCGATGATGAGGATGGATTTGATGTCAGTGCGTTTAGGCATTGTATTTTATCTTTGCTGTACCTTCTGGAATATTGTGCAGGAGTTGGTATCCTCCACCATGCACGTTACTAAAGGCTCTGCTTTCTTCCCAAAGCCTCCCATCTTTTCTATCTTTCCAAAGCGTTTCCCAACCATCCTTGCTGTCGGTAATTTTCTCTAAAAAATGTTCTTTTAAAAATTTTATTCTCAAATCATTATCCACAAATGTTTCATGAGCCTTCAGAATAACGCTTTCTTCATTCGGATAATCGACTGAATAAAACATTTAGGCAGCCCCCTTCCTTTTATTTCTTTCCATCGACTCCACAAACCGATCAAACAAATACCCGCTCTCATGCGGCCCCGGCGACGCTTCCGGGTGACCCTGCACGCAGAACACCGGCTTGGTTTTGTGGCGCAGCCCCTGAATCGTGCCGTCGAACAGCGAAATATGCGTAATTTCTACATCAGCAGGCAGCCCGTCCTTGCTCACCACGAAGCCGTGATTTTGTGAGGTGATGATGACTTTCCCGGATTGCAGATCCTTCACCGGGTGGTTCGCGCCGCGATGTCCCTGCGCCATTTTCTCGGTTTTTCCGCCAAGCGCGATGCCGAGCAATTGATGCCCTAAGCAGATACCGAAAATCGGCAGGCCGGAATCGATCAGTGCGCGTATCGTCGGCACGGCATACACTCCGGTGGCCGCCGGGTCGCCGGGACCGTTGGAGAGGAACACGCCGTCGGGATTGAGTTTCAGTATGTCGGTTGCGGACGTGCTCGCGGGCACCACCGTCACCTTACAGCCGCGCTCGGCCAGCGAACGCAGGATGTTGTGTTTTGCGCCGTAATCGACTGCCACTACATGGTAGTGGCCAGCGGCCGGCGGTCGGCGGTCAGTAGAAGAAAGCGCCCATAGGCCTTCCTTCCACTCGTAAGGTTTTTGCGTAGTGACGGCCTTTGCTAAATCCAGCCCCTTCATATCGGGTGCGGATTTTATTTTATTTTTTGCCTCTTCAATAACCTGACCGCTGGCCGCCGACCGCTGCCAACTCACTATACACGCATTCTGCCCGCCGAATTTGCGGATATGCCGTGTCAGCGCGCGCGTATCCACGCCGCAAATGCCGGGGATGTTGTGTTTTTTGAGCCATGCGTCCAGCGTGGAGGTGCTGCGGAAATTAGACGGCTCCGTGGGGCGTTCGCGCAGCACGAGGCCGCTCGCAGTGGGTTTTACCGCTTCCATATCCTCATCGTTGCAGCCGACATTGCCGATATGGGGAAAGGTGAAGGTGATGATCTGGCCGGCAAACGACGGCTCGCTGAGCACTTCCTGATAGCCGGTCATGGCCGTATTGAAGCAGATTTCCCCGGCGCTTACCGCTTCCGCTCCGATGGCCTCACCGAAAAACATTTTTCCGTCCGCCAGAAGCAGGCAGGCGGTTGCGTTTTCAGGTATGGCGGGCGCGTGTTCGCTCATTCGTTAACATTATCTCCGGGCAAATTCCCGGGACAATACGAGGCGGGACGCGGCATGTCAAGGCCGGTGGGGGCTTATTTCTCGTGTTTTTCGACGAAATCCACGATAATCGGCACCACATGCTCGCGGAACTTGCGGCCATTGAAGATACCGTAATGGCCGACGCCCTTTTGCATGTGGTGGTGGCGCATGTCGTCGGGCAGGTTGGTGCACAGGTGCTGCGCGGCTTCGGTCTGGCCGACGCCGGAAATATCGTCCAGTTCGCCTTCCAGCGTAAGCAGCGCGGTGCGGGTGATCGCCTGCGGTTTCACCTTATGCCCGTCGAACACGAATTCGCCTCTGGGCAGTTCGTGTTTCTGGAACACTTTCTCGATACAGTCGAGATAGAATTCCGCGGGCAGGTCGGCTACCGAGAGGTATTCGTCGTAGAATTTGCGGTGCGCGCCTGCGCTGTCGCCGTCACCTGCAACGAGATGCTTGAACAAATCGACATGCGCGTTGATATGGCGGTCGAGATTGAGTTGCATGAAGCCCGACAATTGCAAAAAGCCCGGATACACGCGGCGCATGAAGCCCGGATAATTGAACGGCACGCGGGTAATCACGTTATTCTCAAACCACTGGATCGGTTTTTGCGCCGCCAGCTGGTTCACCTTCGTGGGATTGATGCGCGTATCGATCGGCCCGCCGATCAGCGTCATCGAGCGCGGCGCGAATTCGTCGCCCGCATCGTTCATTACTGCGGCTGCGATCATCACCGGCACGGAAGGCTGGCACACGGCGAGCAGGTGCGCGCCTTCAAGCATGCGCGTATATTCGACCGTGTAATGGATATAATCGTCGAGCGTGAAATCGCCATGCGCCATCGACACGTTGCGCGCGTCGATCCAGTCGGTGATATACACGTCGAGGAACGGCAGCAGCGCTTCCACGGTGCCGCGCAACAATGTCGCGTGGTGGCCGGACATGGGCGCTACGATGAGCAGCTTCGGCTGCTCCTTATTCGCATCTTTCTTGAAATGCAGCAGGCGGCAGAACGGCTTTTCGTCGATGGTCTCCTGCACCACATGCACATGCTTGTCACCCATTTTCGTATGGGTAATGCCGAAATCCGGTTTGCCGTAGCGGTGTGTTACGCGTTCGATGACTTCAGCGGCCGCAGCTATACTCCTGCCGATGCCCGTATAAGCCAGCGGGGAGAACGGGCTGCGGTGCAGCGCTTTACTCGCGCCCGCCAGCATGTTAATAGGGGCGATGGCGGCGTAATGCATTTCATGGAGATTATAGAGATGGCTGTTTTCACGCATGGTCATCATGAGGTATTGATCCTTCCGGAATTTATTACTACCTATTAATAGTGATCTTATGATTTTACGGCCGATATGATGAAAAAAACATTAATATTCTTACTGTTTATAGGCGTTCATACGAAGCGCAGGCTTAAAATCCCCATTCCAGACAGAATTCTTGCATAATTTCCTGTAAAAATACCATTATGGACGAACAGCATTTTCATAGCGTGGCCGACCGAACGCTTTTTTCCATGCTTGAAGCATTGGAAAAAGCTGATGAATCCGGCCTTATCGACGCGGAATGCGAAAATGGCGCGTTAACTATTCTTATCCCCGGTGGCAAAACCTTACTGGTGAGTAAGCACACCCCGATGAAGCAGCTCTGGTTCTCCTCTCCGCTAAGCGGCGGGCTGCATTTTTCATGGCGCCCGGACACGTCCCGCTGGCAACTGGCCGACGGGCGCACGCTCGGTGACACAGTATCGCACGAATTGCACGTGCTCGCCAAGATAGAGGTGCGGTTTCAATGACCGTCCCGCACGCCACGCAGCCGCTGAAAGGCTCGGTGAAAAACCTGTTGCCGCTGGCGCATTATCTGCGCCCCTACCGCTGGCAGATGGCGGGCGCGTTGGCGGCGATCATCTGCACTTCCTCCGCCATTTTAGGATTGGGCGGTGCGCTGCGCTACCTCGTGGATGAAGGGCTGAGCAAAGGCGACGCGCACCTGCTCGACCGGGCGTTCCTGCTGCTGCTTGGCGTAACGCTGCTGCTGGCGGCGGCGACCTATGCGCGGTTTTTCCTGGTGTCTTGGCTGGGCGAGCGCGTGGTGGCCGACATCCGCAACGACGTCTACCGCCACCTCATTTCCATGCATATCGGCTTTTTTGAATCCACGCGCATCGGCGAATTGCTCTCGCGCCTGACCACCGACACCACGCTATTACAAACCGTCATCGGCGGCTCCGTATCGGTAGCGGTGCGCAACACGCTGCTGCTTACCGGCGGATTCACGCTACTGCTGGTGACCAGCGCCAAACTCACCTTCTACGTGTTTTTCATCCTGCCGCTGGTGGTGGTGCCGATCATCATTCTCGGACGCCAAGTGCGCAAACTCGGGCGCGAAACCCAGTCGCGCGTGGCCGACATCAGCGCGCACGCCGAAGAAACGCTCAACGCCATCCGCACCGTGCAGGCGCTGGCGCTGGAAGACTATGAGAACCGACGTTTCAGCAGCAACGTAAACGCCACGCTGAACGCGGCGCAGCGGCGTATCCGCATGCGCGCACTGCTGACGGCGCTCGTCATCATGCTCATCTTCGGCGCCATCGTCACCGTATTGTGGCTGGGCGGCAAAGACGTATTGAACGGCGGCATTTCCGCGGGTGATCTATCGGCCTTCGTTTTTTATTCCGTCATCGTCGCAGGCGCGGTGGGCGCGATCAGCGAAGTCATCGCCGACCTCCAGCGCGCGGCGGGCGCAGCCGAACGTTTGAGCGAGCTGCTGTCCACGAAACCGGAAATCGCAACGGGCGCAACCCTGCCCGCGCAAACCTATAGCGGTGCGGTGGCGTTCGACAACGTCACGTTCGCCTACCCCACCCGCCCTGAAACCGCAGCTATCGAAAACTTCACGCTCGACGTGGCAGCGGGTGAAACCATCGCGCTGGTCGGCATGTCCGGCAGCGGTAAAACCACCCTGTTCCAGCTCCTGCTGCGCTTTTACGATCCATCTTCGGGCATCATCCGCATCGACGGCACCGATATACGGCACATCCCGCTTGCCACTTTGCGCACGCTGATCGGCATCGTGCCACAGGATCCGGTGATCTTCTCCGGCACCGCACGCGAAAATATACGCCTCGGCAATCTTGAGGCTACCGACGAAGAAATCACCGAAGCCGCGCGTGCCGCCTCCGCGCTGGAATTTATCGGCAAGCTACCGCAAGGACTCGGCACCTATCTCGGGGAAAAAGGCATCCGGCTTTCCGGCGGCCAGCGCCAGCGCCTTGCCATCGCGCGCGCCATCATTCGCAACCCGCGCATCCTGCTGCTCGACGAAGCAACGTCCGCGCTCGATTCCGAAAATGAATACCACATCCAGCAGGCGCTGGAACGCATCATGCAGGGGCGCACCACGTTCGTTATCGCCCACCGCCTGTCCACCATCATGAAAGCCGACCGCATCGTGCTGCTCAACGAAGGCCGCATCGAACGCGTCGGTACGCACACCGAGCTTCTGGCAAAAAGTCCGCTTTACGCGCGATTGGCGGAGCTGCAATTCAGGACGGCATTCTGATCAGGATGCCCGCTTTCACAGGAATAGCTAGGCTAACCGATACCCGCGCCAAAGTCCTGTTTTATGCGCGCAAGCTTGTCCTCCACCAGCGCCTGCCCATACGCCGGATCGTCCGCGGCAAGGAAGCGGCCATGCAGGGCTGTGTCGCCTGCGTTGTGCGCCACGCCGCGGTCGTGGTCGCCGAGCTTCGCATGGTCGCGCACATGGCCGAGGAACGCATTATACGCCACCTTGCGGTGAATATCGTCGGTAAGCCGCGCCAGCGTGTCCACCATCGTGGCCTGCACGGAAGACACCGTGATTTTCTCCCCTTCGAGCGCCTTGCCGCGCAGTGCGGCGTGCGCCAGTTTTCCTGAGGCTTTATACGTGCCGCGGATACGCTGCAGGTAGCCTTCGCCGCTGGCGCGTAATTTATCGTCGGGGATCGAAGCCATTTTCTGCTTGAGCGCGTCCAGCGCATGCGGGTCGGTTTTCGCCAGCGCAAACGCGGCCTGATCCTGCGCGTCGCGGAAGGCGGGCGATTTTTCATACACCAGTCTCACATGCGCGGGCGAAAGCGTCTCCCCCACGTTTGAAAATTTCTCCAGAAACTCGCGCTCGTCCTCGTTGCGCGGGGCTCCGGCAATGGCGCGTACTTTCTTGATCGTTTCGTCATACAGATATTCGCCGAGTTTTTCCGCACCGAAGAAGGACGGCACGATGCCACCATGCTGCCACACTTCACTCGCTGAAATGCTGCGTATATCCTGCACGGCAACCGGCCGGTATTCCGCCGCGCCGATCTGGGTGCTATCCACTTTCGCAAACGCCACCGGCTTGTTTTTACGCGCCGCCGCGCGCGAGCCGCGCGTGCCTGCCCTGATCTCGTCGAAATAGCCGAGCCGCTCCAGCATCACGCCCATCTTGCCGGCGGAAAAATCCTTGGCCTGGTAATCCGGCAGCGTGCGCTTGAGCGCGGCAATCGCCACTTCGTCGATCGTTTCGTTCCTGCCCGTAGCCGCCATCTCGCCGATTTTCCAGCCGCCCGCTGCGTCTTTTTCAAACCGCTGCGCCGGGTGCACAAGATTGCGCGCGAAGATACGCGCGTTGGAGCATGGCACGTTGAAATAGTTGAGCAGGTCACCGCCTTGGAATGTGAACTTGGCGAAATCATGCAGCCCGAACGCGTTGACCGAGGCCGACACCGCACGCACGCCGTTGCGGTACGCATCCGAAATGCTGCCGCCTTCAAAAAATTGCGTGCCGATGCCAAATTCCTTATTCACCGCGCGGATTTTTTTGTGCGCTTCATGGATGAACGCGCGCGCCGCCTGCAGGCCGGAACGCCGCACATTGTCGCTATGCGCGATCTGCACCTGCTGGATTTTCTTGCCGCTGTTGCGATCATCCGCCAGCGCGGAAAGCTGCTGCTGGTACGCCGCATTCTCATACGCCGCTTTCAGAATGCGATCCACCTGCTGCATCGTATCCGGCTCTTCAAATAGCGGCACAATGCCCATCAGCGGGCGCCTTCCGCTGGGACTCGTCGCGGCGCGCTGGAGAAACTGCGCTTCGAGAATATTCGCCAGCCCTTGCATTTTCACCTGCTCGTCGGAGGTGGCGTCGGGCATGCGACCGCATTCGGCCAGCACGTTGTCGCGGATGATGCCGCCATGGTCGCGCGCCAGCTCCATGCGCTTCATCGTGTGGTAGGCGATCGGCAGGGCGTTGTCGTCGCTGTAAGGCTTCGCGGCGCCTTCTTCCATGATGGTTTCTCGCACCTTGCGGTAAAGCTCAGCGGGCTTGTTGCCTTCTTCCGTCATCAGCGCGGTAAGCGTTTTCACTTTTTCATCCGGCGTGAGTTTGTCGTAGCCGGGCACGATCTCGGCCACCACGCGCCCGTATTCCTTCGCCGTCTCACGATATTCGATCTTGGAGAAATTGAAACCGAACGTACGCACCTTGCGGATCAGGTCGAGCGTAGCGTCTTTCATTTCGCCGCTGCCCTGCGCATAGGCACGCTCCAGCGCGCGGGTGAATTCCCCGGCATCGAGTGTAGCGCGCAGCGATGCCAGCGATGCGGAGAGCGTGTCGAATTCCTCCGCCGCGCGTTTCGGGTCTGCATGCATGGTATGCGCCGCCGGGTCGCTGCTTTCGCGCAACGCGCTGATTTTCGGCAGCAGGTCGCCTTCCAGTACAGCCTGCGCTTTTTTGAGCTTTACCTTCCAGTCCTCCAGCGCGGGTGACGCGATATATTGCAGGTTATCGTTATAGCGCTCAAGGATCGCATGCGTATGCAGTGCGATTGCTTCCAGCGTTTTTTCAGCGGTGACGTTATGGTTGCCGTCTTTATCGCCCGCCGATCCCCACGAGCCGAAGCGCATATTCAGCTTCAGTGCGAGTGGGTCGTAAGGCTGCTGCTTTTCTTTCAGCGCATCGTCATACTGTTTGTACACGCGCGGGAAATCTTCGTAGATGTTGCTCAGGAAATTAAGCACGATCCTCGTTTCATCGCGCACGCTCAGATTTTCGTCGTGTCCAGCCACCTGATGCAGCACCGGCGTCGCCTGAAATCGCTCCAGCGCCGAGCGCACCTGCGCCGTGTCGCCGCCTTCGATGGCGCGCGCCAGCCTGCGCTGCGCCTGCATGAATTCCAGCGAATTGACGTTGGTGGGATGCATCGTCATCACCACCTCGAACACCGGCTGCGCGAGTTTTCCCACCGCCGTTTCCACGTCGGGCTGCGCAGCGATGAATTCGCGCACGCCGCCGGGGAACGGTTTTTTTTCCTTACGCAACCGGTCGAAATAATTCTCGCGCGCCATCAGGCCTGCGATTTCGTAGAGATGCCCCATATGCGCGTAAGATTCCAGCAATTGCGAGCGCTGCTTATCATCCAAGCCCGAAAGCACCTCGCGGAACGTCTGCTCCCGGTGCGCGGGCGCGCCGCCGGCAAGCGGCCAGATCGCGTCACGCAGATGCGTGAGTTTTTCGGCGACAACATGGTTGCCCATGTCGGGCTTGGCGCGCACGATGTCGATCAGCATATCGCTGAGGCCGTGAGCAAGCTGGAGGTGGCTATCGGATTTCAGGTCGAGAGGCGTCTGCGGCATGGGGCTTTTCTTATTAATATTAGTTAATAAGATACCAGAGGAAACCCTAAAATCAAATTAAACTTCCCCTCAGCGTACAAAAACGTAGTGATATTCATCGGAAAGCCCTTTTTCAAAGCGGTAGCCGTTTTCTACAAATGCTTTCAACCCCTTATCGTCATCGATACGATTTTTGACGATAAAATCCGCCATCAATCCCCGCGCCTTTTTTGCAAACAAGCCGACAACTTTCAGCGTCCCCTTCTGTTTTTCCTTAAACACCACGTTGAGCAGTCTGGCGTCGAGCGCATCCGGCTTCACCGCCTTGAAATATTCCTCCGAGGCGAGATTCACCAGCAGCTTGTTTTTATGTTTTGCCAGCGCCGCGTTCAGCGTATCCGTCACCCGGTTTTCCCAGAAACGATAAAGATTCTTGCCGCGCTTCGTCGGCAGCGCGATGCCCATTTCCAAGCGGTAAGGCTGGATTAGATCGAGCGGCCGCAGCACGCCGTACAGCCCCGATAAAATGCGCATATGCGCCTGCGCAAACGCGAAATCCTTTTCGCGGTAGCTTTCCACCGCGATGCCGTCATACACGTCGCCCTTGAACGCGAGCAACGCAGGCCGTGCATTGCGCGCGGTAAACGGTGTTTTGAACGTGCGGTAACGTTCTGCGTTCAGCGCTGCGAGCTTGGCGCTGATTCCCATCAACTCGCCCAGTTCCGCTTCCGAATAGCCCCGTAACGCCTTTATGAGCGCCGCCGACTCCCCCAGCCATTCAGGTTGCGTATGCGGCAAAGCGGGTATTTTACTGCTGAAATCCAGCGTTTTAGACGGGGATAAAACAATAAGCATGGCGGCTTGAACATTCCTTAAAGGTTGCGTATGGTCGCAGGCAACCAACACTTACCAAAGATTACAGGCTTATGAAAACAATTCTGGTAGCCGGCGGCGCCGGCTTTATCGGCTCGCATCTGTCGCGCGCGCTGCACCGTCAGGGACATAAAATCATCATCGTGGATAATTTCTCCACGGGCGAGCGCGAAAACATCCGTGACATCGACGCGGAGGTGATCGACCACGACATCACGCAGCCGCTCGACATAAAGTGCGACCAGATCTATAACCTCGCCTGCCCCGCCTCGCCGCCGCAATACCAGCTCGACCCGGTGCACACCACCATGACCAACATCATCGGCTCCTACCATCTGCTGGAGCTCGCGAATAAAAACGGCGCGCGCATTTTGCAGGCGTCTACCAGCGAAGTGTACGGCGACCCGCAAGTGCATCCGCAGCCGGAATCCTATGTCGGCCACGTCAACCCCATCGGCCCGCGCGCGTGCTACGACGAAGGCAAACGCTGCGCCGAAACCTTGTTTTTCGATTACCACCGCCAGTTCAAAACCGACATCAAGGTCGCGCGTATCTTCAACACCTACGGCCCCGCCATGCGCCACGATGACGGCCGCGTCGTCACCAATTTTATTTTCCAGGCGTTACGCGGTGAAGACATCACCCTCTACGGCGACGGCACGCAGACGCGCTCCTTCTGCTATGTCGACGATCTGGTAGACGGCCTCATCAGACTCATGGAAAGCAAAGACGGCATCACCGGCCCCGTCAATCTCGGCAACCCTGAAGAATACACGATGGAAGAACTCGCCGAGCTGATCTTAGAACTCACCGGCTCCGCCAGCGCACTCACCACCCGCCCGCTACCGCAAGACGACCCCATGCAGCGTAGGCCGGACATCACGCTCGCCAACACCGTACTCGGCTGGCAACCCAAAGTCTCCGTGCGCAACGGGTTGGAGCGCACGATTGCGCATGCGCGGAGGGTGCTGGGATAGGAATATAAAAATCCGTCATCGCTACGGTGGCTCTCGCAGTCTCGCGATGACGGATTTTAAACTATTAGAAGTTACTAGCCTTAAAAAGATTGCCATTACCAGTCTGATTGATAGACACTTGTCCACCGTTAATATCAACAAGGTTGGCATTGCCATGCTGAACAACGGTAGCGACGGTGGCGTAGTATGATCGAGCAGAATTGTCATTACCAGTTTGATCGATAGACACGTCTCCACCTTCACTATCAACAATGTTTGCATTGCCGTACTGAACAACGGTAAGGTCAGCGGAGAGAGACGATTCAATTAAATTGTCATTCCCGACTTGCTGAACGGTCAGATTCAAACCTTCAATTAAAGAAGCCTGATTGTTATTACCGATTTGCTGGAAGACTCCATCTCCTGCATACCAGGCTTCAAGTCGGTTGTTATCGCCAATTTGTGAGGCATCATGATTATCGCCCCCCGCATGCATGCGGTTAAAGTCACCTTCTTGCACAATGGTCGCTCGATACAAATTATGAGATAAATTTTCTGAATCATAATAAACGGAATTGGCATTACCAATTTGTGATACATTTGTATCGTTAGCACCTCTACCTCCCCACGTTACAAGCGATATAATCTTGGCGTTATTTAATCCGCCTTTCTGTGATATGGTGACTGTAGAGTCCTTTTGTTGTTCAAGCATCTCAACGCTTGCGGTATTACCGTTTTGTGCACTTTGTCCCGTGCTATCTTGTATCACATATAGCGAATTTCTTTCACTATCCTGATCCTGCAAACTGGTCAGCGAATTTCCTCCACTGCCAATCTGGTTTACTGTAAGTAAATCATCAAACCCATTCTGGCTAAAATTCACCACATGCACGCCACCCACCTGCTCGATATTGGCAATATTATCATTGCCTTTCTGGACACCGTTCACACTCCCTGCGCTGGCATTGAAGGAAAGCATGGTGCTTGCCAGCACAATCGCCGTAGTCGTCAGTAAATTGCGTGTTTTCATATGACTTCCTTTATTTTGAATCGCTTTAGCTGTTTATGGAACAAGCAGAATATGTTAATAAATGATAACCATTCCATAGTAATGTCATTTTGTGACAGTTTCATGACAAGATTGTGAAGGTTTTGTGACAATAGATCATTTCCCCCCTTCCGGGGCAACGTTAGCGCGCGTAAGCTAGCCTTTGTCATGCGCATGGCACAAGACCGGTAGCGGGACTCAGGTTCCCCGCTTGGGCAAGGAGGGCTCGGATACAAACCTCCGTGGCTTTCTTCTAAATCCTGATGGGCGCGCCCAGAATTATAGATGAATACTCCCTCCACCCTTGTGGGAGAGGGAGTTTAAGGAATGGAAAACAACAACTCAGGATACTGAAACACCGAGCAGCGTTTCGCCAGTCCCGTCGCATCGTCTGTTTCGATCAGCGTCCCGCAGAGCGTCGCTTCGCCTGCGGCGGCTTCCATACGGATTTTGGTGATTTTACTTAAGAAGCGCTCCAGCGGGGCGGCTTCTTCAAACCCTATGACGGAATTATAATCGCCGCACATGCCGCCGTCCGTGTGGTAACCCGTGCCCTTGGCGAGCACGCGCGCGTCCGCCGTGGGCACGTGCGTATGGCTGCCGACAACGGCGCTTACACGCCCATCCAGATAGCGCCCCATCGCCATTTTTTCCGAGGTGGCTTCGGCGTGGAAATCGACGAGGATCGCATCCGTATTCGCGCGCAGTTTCACGCTCGCCAGCATTTCGTCCGCCGCTGCAAACGGGCATGCGGCATGTTCCTTATGGAACACCTGCCCGAGCAGGTGCAGCACCGTGACTTTTTTGCCGCCTGCTGCCGTATAGGTTTCTTCGCCTCTTCCCGGCGTTTTGTCAGGAAAATTCCGGGGTCGTAACAAGCGTTTCTCCGTGGCAAGGTACGGCACGATGTCTTTCTGATCCCAGATATGGTCGCCGCCGGTGATCGCGTCCACACCCGCTGCAAAAAAATCCTTGCAAATCTGCGACGTGATGCCGAACCCGCCCGCGGCATTGTCGCCGTTGACCAGCACGAAACCCAGCGCGAGCGACTTACGCAAAACCGGCACATGCTTCACCACCGCGTCGCGCCCGCTGCGCCCTACCACGTCGCCTAAGAACAAAATTTTCACAGGATTCCTTTTTCCGTCACGATTGCATCCAGTATTTCATCATGCGCAGCAGCGGGAATGCACGCAACCTGCTGCACGCTATAGCCCACGCCGATGGCACGCACCCCTTTATTTTTTGCCCGCAACGCCGCCAGCGTGCGGTCGTAATAACCCGCGCCATAACCCAACCGATGCCGTTGCGCATCAAATGCCACCAGCGGCACGATCACCGTGTCGGGCACGACAACCGCCGCATCCGTGCGCGGGATGGAAACGCCATACTCCCCACGTTCCAGCGCATCGCCCGCTTTCCACGCACGAAACTGCAACGGTTCTCCCCTCGCAATCACCACGGGCAGACATAAAGCATAACCCTCCAGCGCTGGCAAAATATCCAGCTCATCGCGAATGGGGACATACGCTGCTAGCATTTTCGCGGCGCCAATCGCCTCACGCAGATACGGCGCGATAGCAACCGAAGCCTCGCGCTTATATTCAGCGTCGAGCGCGCTGCGTGCAGCTAGGCACTGGCTGCGGAGTGTGAATTTTTCGGAGGTTTGCATTATGACCGGACGCGCATTCTAAGGCATAAAAGCCAATGTATCATGAACGGAACCACCTTGGCCGTTGGCGAAAAAGCCTCATTGACCCGTTTACACAGGTGGGCGCCATATGTGCAAGAGCTAGGCTCCGGCCAGGGACAGCTCCCTTTTTGAGAAATTATCGGTCTAAGGGACAGTATGCCTGACGAACCGGGCAGAACCGTTCAGCGCGCACTTTAGCGTATTTCGACCTGCTCGGCAATCTTTTCGATGCGGTGGGCGATTTCTTCCAGCGTGGTGGCCATCGCCGCTTCCATCTCGATCAGGCGGGTTTCGTGAGCGAGGCGCTTTTCATCATCCACCTGTGAGGATAAATCGTTCATTTCAGCGGACATACGCTCGTTTTCCTTGCGGCTTTCGAGGATTTCGTCAGCCATGGTGAGTGCCGCCAGCAACAGCGCCTTGCCTTCGCCGGGGTTAGCGCCCATGCGGAACACCAGCGAGCGCACGCGATCGTCCACCTCATCGGCGAGAAGGCGCAATTGCTCCTCCTGCCCGTCATCGCAGGCAACCTGATATTCCCGCCCGTTGACCCGTATGCTGATGGCTGCCATACCGGTACCCCTGTTGTTTTTTATTGATAATTTTTAGGATTGTTAAATATTTATGACAGTTTCCGCCCGAAAATCAACCAAAACCTTCCCGGCCACACCCGGCCGCCTCGATTGTCATGATATTTTCACAAACACAGGGCGGCTTTTATAGTACCCTGATAATCAGTAGTAATTGCACAGTGCAGGATAGTGGCTATGGCTCTGAAAGACACGATACGCGAACAGCTGACGCAAAGCATCGAAACCGCGGAACAATCCGGGGTAAAGGCGCAGTGGAATAATTTGCGCCTCATGGCCGCCATCCCCACCGAGAATACGCCTGCGTTTGAACTGCCTGCCAACGCGCCCGACAAGGACACGATGGGCAAAATCATCAGCCAGATCAAAAAAGGCGAGGTGGCGAAATTCAGCGAAGGCGGCAAAGACTATGAAATCAACCCCGAGCAGCTCGACAAGAAAATCGCCGAACTGCCGCCCGCCATCCGCGAAAAGGGCATGGGCAAATTCACCAGCATGCGCCAGATGTTCACCAAAGACGAGGTGATCGACGATGTCGCCGAGGAAACCGCAAAAGGAGCCGAATCAGTTAAAAGCGGCTTCGGCGGATTCCTGCTGCTGATTCAGGCTATCGGCACTTGGTTGGCCGCGATGATTTCCGGTAAGCCCATCAGCTTCGGCGAAGCACAAGCGCAAGTCGCAGCACCCGCTGTGCAGGCCGCCGTGAAGGAACGCCTCGAGGCGCGTGCCGCCACCGACCCCGACATGAAAAAATTCCTCGAACAAAAAGATGACACCGGCCACACGGTGATGGAGCGCATGGGTGAGCAGGTGGTTGCCGGCACCTACAAGCAGCTCGGCGTCGGCGACAAAGCGCCCGCCTCCGGCCTTCCCGCCGTGGCGTCCTATGAGGACACCGCGCAGAAAGACCTCAATATCCCGTCAAAGGCGAAGCTCCACGAAGATGTGGCGCGCACCGTCATGGGTATCGATGAAAAAGGCGCGCCGCTGCTCGATGCGAACGGCCATGCGAAACCCACGCTCGGCGCAATCCTTTCGCAGACGATGAAAGCGGAAGCCGAAAAATACCTCAACGCGCCTGACGCCAGCCCCGCGCTACGCGGCACGAAACTGCGCGACGGCATCAACACCGCCATCGACGGATTCGGCGCGCGCGTATCGCCACTGGTCGCCGAATCGATCACCGACGTCATCACCGGCGACCTGAAATCGGCAGACGGCAAGAAACCCGCCAACCTAAGCAAGGATGAATTCACCGCGCTGGTCACAAACAACGTCACAGAGAAACTCGCGAAAACCGCTGAAGACGCTGGCATCCCGGCCGCGCTGCTGGGCAAGGATTCGCAGGTCATGAAGCAAGCGCACAGCGAAATCGAAAAGCAGGTGCGCTCGCATTACGGCGACATGGTGGCGATTGCCGTCATCGCCGAAAACGCCAAGGCTAAAGAAGGCGAGCCGCTCAACCGCCAGCCCGGTTCCGACGCGGAAGGGCTTGCGAAAACCACCGCAGGCCTGCGCGACGATTTATCCGCCGCCATCCGCCCGGCGGTGCAACGATTCGCCAAAATGAAAACCTACGCGGAAATCAACGGCAAGGCGAACGACGAGATGGGCGAAATCAAAGGCGCGAACGGCATAGTAGTTGGTGTCGCGCATGCGCTGCACATCACGCGCATCCCGGAAGCGAACGCGATGGAACGCGCCGCCGACATCATCGCAGACGGCGCGAGCGCGGTATTCGACCCGAAATTCCGCAACAGCGACGGCAAACCCATCAGCCAGCTTTCGCAGGATGAATTGAAAGATGCGCTGCGCGTCAACATCAAAAACGAGCTGGAAAAACACGGCAAGGAAATGCCCGGCCTTATTACGTCAACCGGCCTGCTCGGAAAAAGCCACGCCGACGAAATGGCCAAGCAAGCCGCCGAATTTGCCGCCGCTGAATATAGCAAAATCCCCACGCCGGTACGCGAGCTGGCAGCCGTGGGCATCACGCCGAAAGCGGCTGCAGAAGCGCTGGCGGTTGAGAAAAACGGCATTACCGGCGGGCAGAATATCGAATATGATTCGCTGGTGCTCACCAACAATAGCGGCCCCGTCGCTACTATCCTCACCGCAAAGACGCGTTGATTTCATGTATATTCCCTCTCCCACAAGAGGAGAGGGAATACATAGCGCCTAAAACCGCTTCCCTAAAAACTCCGCCGCCAGCGAAATCCCTTCCATGTCGATACTATGGCCGAGATACGGGCGCGTGTGGGATTCTACATTCACGCCGCAGGATTCCAATGCTTGCGTGGCAAGCGACAACGACCTATACGGCACCACGTCGTCCATCTCGCCGTGAATAAGACACACTGGCGGGCGGGCGGCGATTTCCTTCTGCAATTCATCCGCGCCGATCAGCGCGCCGGAAAAACCGACCAGCGCCGCTATCTGCGGAATACGGCGCATCGCCACATGCAGCCCCGTCATCGTGCCTTGCGAAAACCCGACCAGCGCGAGCTTGCTGTTATCGAGCGACAATGCCGCAAGCTGCTCGTCTAGAAACGCATTGAAAATATCCGCCGCGTTGCGCGCGCCCGCCAGCATATGCTGCGGTTGCCTGTCCATCAGCGAAAACCACTGGTAGCCGTACGGATTTACCTCGCACGGGTACGGCGCGTTGGGCGCGATAAACTGCGCGTCGGGCAAGGTCGGCGCGAACATGTCGGCAAGGTCGATAAGATTCGCACCATCGGCGCCCCAACCGTGCAGCAGCACGACGAGTTGCTTAGGCGTCGCGCCGGAACGCGGTTTGCGGGTAGAGCCGGTAAGGGAGGGATTAGGCATTAGGCGTTAGGGATTAGGGGTTAAAGAAGATAAAAACTGATACGAGCATTGTGATTCAAACGCAACTTCTATATGAATACCCAATCCCTAACGCCTAATCCCTGATGCCTAATGCCTAAAAAAACCCTCCTCCTCATCGACGGCTCCGGCTTCATCTTCCGCGCCTACCACGCGCTGCCGCCGCTTACCAGTCCGCAAGGCACGCCCGTGGGCGCGGTGCTGGGCTTCGTCAACATGATCATGAAACTGATGGAAGGCAGCAAGGTCGATTACGCCGCCGTGATTTTCGACGCCGCGCGACAGACCTTCCGCAACCGTATCTACGCCGAATACAAAGCGCACCGCCCGCCCGCGCCGGAAGATTTAGTCCCGCAATTCGCCATCGTGCGCGAGGCCACGCGCGCGCTCAACCTACCCGCCATCGAACTTGCCGATTACGAAGCCGACGACATTATCGCAAGCTACGCGATCGCCGCGCGCGCGCAGGGCATCGACGTTACCATCGTCTCCTCCGATAAAGATCTGATGCAACTCATCGGCGAGGGCGTATCCATGTTCGACGCGATGAAGCAGAAAACCATCGGAACCGACCAAGTGATGGAGAAATTCGGCGTGCCGCCGGAGAAAGTGCGCGACGTGCAGAGCCTCATCGGGGACAGCTCCGACAACGTGCCCGGCGTGCCCGGCATCGGCCCCAAAACCGCCGCCGAACTTATCAGCGCGTTCGGGTCACTCGACGCATTGCTCGCAGGCGCTGCCACCATCAAGCAGCCCAAGCGCCGCGAAAGCCTTACGCAGTTTGCGGATCAAGCACGCCTATCCTACCAGCTCGTCACGCTGAAAGACGACGTGCCCCTACCCCTGCCGTTTGAAGAACTCGCGCTCAAAGCCCCGGATATGACTACGCTGGCAACCTTCCTGCAGGCGCAGGGATTCAAATCGCTGCTTGCACGGCTGCAGCAAAAATCGGGCGCAACCCCCGTCATCCCAAGCGCCAGCGAGGGATCTTCTTCCTCCCCCGCACCCGCCGCCGACACGCGCTACACACTGATACAAGATGAAGCCACACTTGCCCAATGGATCGCAGCCGCCCGCGCCAAAGGCTTCGTCGCGTTCGATACCGAAACCACGTCGCTGCAACCTTTGCAAGCCGAGTTGGTCGGATTTTCACTGTGCTGCGAGGAAGGCACGGCATGCTATGTGCCGCTGTCGCATAAAGCCCCCGGAAGCGCGCAGGCCGCGCCGCAATCCGATTTATTCGCCGCCACCCCCACCGTGCAGCTCGCGCCCGGCCAAATACCGCTGGATAAAGCGCTCGCGCTCCTCAAGCCGCTGCTGGAAGACGACAGCGTCCTCAAGATCGGACACAACATCAAATACGATATGCTGGTGATGCAAAACCACGCTATTGCCATCCACCCCGTCGAGGACAGCATGCTGCTGTCCTACGCGCTCCACGCAGGTGAGCACGGACAAAGCATGGACGAACTCGCAGAGCGCTATCTCGGCCT
This sequence comes from uncultured Rickettsiales bacterium, assembly GCA_964645205.1. Classification (GTDB taxonomy): domain Bacteria; phylum Pseudomonadota; class Alphaproteobacteria; order Rickettsiales; family SXRF01; genus CAZYBO01. The sequence continues at coordinate 376,076 of CAZYBO010000002.1, read as the reverse complement.
GAAAACCATCACCTACGACGAAGTGACCGGCACCGGCAGAGAACGCGTGCGCTTCGACGCGGTGGAGCTGGATAAAGCCTGCGCCTACGCCGCCGAGGATGCGGATATTACGCTGCGGCTGTATACCCATTTCAAGCCGCAGCTTTTCGCGCAGCACATGCTTGGGTTTTACGAAACCATTGAGCGCCCACTCATCGGCGTGCTGGCGCGCATGGAAAGCGAAGGCATCAAGGTGGATACAAGCAAGCTCGCGAAACTCTCCGGCGATTTCGCCATCCGCATGAAGCAGCTAGAAGAGGAAATCCACGCACTTGCCGGCCACCCGTTCAACGTCGCCTCACCCAAGCAGTTAGGCGAAGTGTTGTTCGATGAAATGAAGCTCGAAGGCGGCAAGAAATCCGCAAAAACCGGCGCGTATTCCACCGACAACCAAGTGCTGGAAGATTTAGCCGAACAGGGGCATGCGCTGCCGGGAAAAATCATCGAATACCGCCAGCTTGCCAAACTCAAAAGCACTTACAGCGATTCGCTCCCGCAGCAGATCGACCCGAAAACCGGGCGCGTACACACCAATTTCGCCATGGCCATCGCATCGACCGGCCGCTTGAGCTCCAACGACCCGAACTTGCAGAATATCCCCATCCGCACCGTCGAAGGGCGCAAAATCCGCGAAGCATTCGTCGCCCCCCCCGGATACGTACTGCTTTCGGCGGATTATTCCCAGATCGAACTGCGGCTGCTTGCGCACATGGCGCAGATCGAAGTATTGCGCACCGCTTTCCGCAACGGCGACGACATTCATGCGATTACCGCCAGCCAGATGTTCGGCGTAAGCGTAGCCGACGTAAATTCCGATTTGCGCCGCAAAGCGAAAACCATCAATTTCGGCATCATCTACGGCATCAGCGCACACGGGCTGGCCATGCGGCTTGGCATCGGACGCTCGGAAGCGGGTGCGTATATCGAGCGCTATTTCGCGCAATATCCCGGCATCCGCGACTACATGGAAGCCAGCAAGGAATTCGCGCGCAAGCACGGCTATGTCACTACCCTGTTCGGACGCCGCTGCCATGTGCCCGGCATCCTCGATAAAAATCCCGCCCGCCGCCAGTTTTCCGAACGCGCCGCGATCAACGCCCCGCTGCAGGGCACGGCCGCCGATATCATCAAGCGGGCGATGATTGCGATTGATAAGGAATTGGCGCCCCGCAAGCCTGACGCGCGTATGTTATTGCAAGTCCACGACGAACTGGTGTTTGAAGTGCGCGAAGGCGACGCGGAAGCGGCGAAAATCCTCATCAAGCGCCAGATGGAACACGCAGCTTCGCTCTCCGTGCCGCTCACCGTGGAAACCGGCTGCGGCGCGCACTGGGGCGAGGCGCATTAATGCGCTAGACTTCCCTTGGGTTTCATGGTTGTTTGGCATCCTGTAGTTTTATAACTTTATTGTATTTTGTAGGCTGTCTTGAGCGCATCATTTCGTGATAAACTGAAGAAGATCGTCATCTCAGGGAAAGAAGTATTCCCCATCGTCGAGGGCGGCAAAGGCGTCGCCGTGAGTAACGGCCGCACGTCAGGCGCGTTCGCAGCCGCAGGCGCGGTGGGCACGTTTTCCGGTGTGAATGCCGACAGCTACGACAAAGACGGCAACCCCATCCCCTACGTCTACCACGCCGCCACCCGCCGCGAACGCCACGAAGAGCTGGTCGAGCAGAGCATCCGCGGCGGCATCGCGCAGGCGAAGATCGCGCACGAAGTATCGAACGGCAATGGCCGCATCCACATGAACATCCTCTGGGAAATGGGCGGCGCGGAACGCGTGATGGTGGGTATTTTAGAAGGCGCCCCCGGCCTCGTGCACGGCATCACCTGCGGCGCGGGCATGCCCTATAAACTCGGCGAGCTGGCCGCGCATCACAGCGTCTATTATCACCCGATTATTTCGTCGGCGCGCGCGTTCAATGCCTTGTGGAAACGCTCCTACAATAAAACCGCAGAGTGGCTCGGCAGCGTCGTATACGAAGACCCTTGGCTGGCGGGCGGGCATAACGGCCTGTCCAACGCCGAAGATCCCGATAAGCCGCAAGACCCCTACCCCCGCGTCGCGGAATTGCGCAAGACCATGAACAGCTTCGGGCTGAACGAAACCCCGATTATCATGGCCGGCGGCGCGTGGCACCTGAAAGAATGGGAACATTGGCTGGGCAACCCCGAGATCGGCCCCATCGCCTTCCAATTCGGCACGCGTCCGATCCTCACGCAGGAAAGCCCCGTGTCGGAAGAGTGGAAACGCAAACTGATGGTGCTCGAAGAAGGCGACGTGTTCCTCAATCATTTCAGCCCCACCGGGTTTTATTCCTCGGCGGTCAATAACAGCTTTATTGCGGAACTCCGCGGCCGCGGTGAACGCCAGATCGAATACCGCATGGAGCAGGAAGGCCTGTTCTCGGAGCCGCTGCCCGTCGGCGCGCGCGGACGCCCGGTCTATGTACAGCCAGACGACAAGGCGAAAGCCGACGCATGGAAAGCCGCAGGCTATGTCGAGGCGTTAAAAACGCCGGATTCCTCGCTGATTTTCGTCGATCCTGAGAAAGCCGCGCAAATCCACACCGACCAGGTGGAATGCATGGGTTGCTTAAGCCATTGCCGCTTCTCCAACTGGAAAGACCATGACGACTACACCACCGGCAAAAAAGCCGACCCGCGCAGCTTCTGCATCCAGAAAACCCTGCAGGACGTCGTCCACGGCGCGCCGGTAGACACCCAACTCATGTTCTCCGGCCACAACGCCTACCGCTTCAAGAACGACCCGTTCTACGCCAACGGCTTCGTGCCTACGGTTGGGCAGCTGGTGGAACGGATATTGACAGGAAATTAGGCGAATCGATAGCCGGAAGCTACTTGATTTGTAAATAAAAATTAATTATTATGCCCTATGTTTGTCCCAAATGGGAAACCCTGCATAGGAATCCACACGCTGCATAGCGATTATCCAGAAATTGAGGCGCAATTCAAGGCAGTAACGGCTACACAGATTGACCGCGACCCTACCGCGCAATCCATCGCAGAGGCGCTTGCGCCGACAGAGCAGGATCGTGCAACCTTAATAGCCCTAGCCCACAAGGCCAGCCGATCCGACAAGGCGGCTTTAGGCGAACTTACCACACTTATAAGCGCACATGCGCTGCGCCCATCGAATGAACTTTTCTTCAGAAATGGCGCCTATACATTCACTTTCTCACTGGGTGACTGGATTACGCAACGCGGCGGCGATTTACACGCGATTGAAAAAGGAGTAGGTGCCGCCGTTGCAAATATCAGCCGCTGGAACAAACGGTTTTTTCAGCGCCTTCCCAAAGAAGAGCAGCCAAAGTCGCTGGCGGAATTCGTAGCACGGGGAATGGTAGAATCCGTACGCCATCACGAATCATTACAGGCAACACCTCCTGACACTGTAGAAGCCACCATCCGCGCGATGGACAACGGCCCGCCATTGACCGGCACCCTACCCTACCTCTATGGCGCAGCGTTGAAAACCGCTTACCTCGTAAGTAGCCAAAAAATGGCAAACGCCAGAATGATGTTACCCGCAGAGCCCGATAGCCACGGATTTCACGAACAATTGCATGCGTTGGAACAAGCCAACCAGCAAACAATCAACTTACAGCGCTCCGGCAAAACAATCCTTGCACCGCCGCATAGCCTGCCGTTTGTCGAAGCCCACCACGACAGCATCGTGGAAACGCTAAAAAAAGCAGCCCCGGCGAAAGAAGGCGGCACGCATGTCGGCGTCGCAGGATTTTTCAATCTCGACCTCATCGCGGCGCGGCGCTCAAAAGCCGCCGTATTGTGCGACATCAACCCCATGCAGGAAGCGCTGTGGGAACTGGTGGCCATCAGCCTGCACTGGAGTGAAAACCGGCAGGATTTCGTCCATAATATAAAAGATTTTCTGCCCGCGTTCGGCCAACCTCATAGCCGTTTCAGCCCCGACGCCAGCGGGCAATACGACCGCACCATTATCCAGAATCGCCTTGATGCCGAGCTGTCGCGCCCGGCAAGCTGGCTGAGTTCCGACGCAAGCTTTGCACACGTCAAATCGTTATTTGCGGAACATAAGGTTGGTTTTCTCCGGCTCGATCTTACCGACCCGAAAAAAACGGCCGAACTGCGCAATGCACTGCACGCAAAGCACCTACATATAGATAGCTTCTATCCCTCCAATGTCGTGCATTTCCTGCTCGGCGCAAAAAACTATTACGACCAGAGCAATTCACGCGCGATGGATGGGTTCATCACTTCCGTCGATACGCTATGCGGCAATACCACGCATGTGATCGATGCGTCCCGTGCGGTGGATCTTCCGATGCAGCCCAAAAATACGGTAGGCGGATGGTCGAAGGCCGTTTCGGCTGACCCTACTTTTGAAACGTTCCTGCGCACCAAGCCTGAATTTTTACACAAGCTTGGGGAATGGAAACGAGACGCTGCAAAGTCGGCGGCAGCCAAAAGCTAAGGTTTTTCAGCGCGGCTCTTCTTGAACTCCTCCAGCTTGTTGAGGCGTTCTTCGACGAAGTAATTCATGAAATTCAGGTCGGATTCGGGAATTTCCTTCACGTTGTCGCGGATGGTTTCCATAATGCGCAGGGCATCTTCCATCTCGCCGCGCTTTTCGTGCACGACGGCGGCCATCTGCTGTGCGAATACCGGCACGCCGTCGCTGACCAGCGCCTTTGCGACCTTCAGCGCTAAATCCATATCCTGAAGTTTGTGCTGCGCGAGATAGATGGATTGCAGCAACCACCACCAGTTACGCGGGATGTCGCGCATGGAACGTTCGTAGAGGTAATCGACGACATAGCGCACGTCGGGCGTGTTCTGCGTCTGGCTGAAATAATAGGTGGCGATGGAAGGGATCATGTGCGAGCGGCTATCCAGCTCGTCGAGCAGGGTGAACCACAGATACAGCTTGGTAAAATCATAATAGCGCAGCGAGGTGAAACGCCCGTACGTATCGCCGGAATTCTGCAGGTTGAAGGCGAGCACGCGGAAATAGAACTGGTCGTCGCCGAAGGCCAGCGCATGCATGGCCGCGCGTCCCGGCACGTCGGGCACGATGCCGAGCGCAGGACGTATGGATTCGGTTTTCCACCAGTAGCCGAACTGCAGCAGCACGAGGACTACGAGGGCTAGGCGTGTGGACATGGTTCCCGCTAAAATTGTTTGCGCCTGAAATCAACGATGGAAGCCAGCAGCAGCAGCGGGATGAAAATCCCCGCTTGCGCGGCGAACAGCATCCATTCGCGGTTCGCTTCAAACCCGTAGACCAGCCACTCGCTCTTGGAGAAAAAATCGAGACGCGGCACGATGGTGGAAATCGTCGACAACACGTATTTGAGCAGCTCGTACTGCTTCCCGTGCACCACGCCGGACTGCGCGGTCATCACGAAAAATATCATCATGCGCGACAGCACGTAAAATCCCATGCAGGCCAGCACCGACGTTACCGCGCTGCGCATGGTGAATGCGGCGAACAGCGCCAGCGCCACCACCAGCGCGCCTTCCATGAACAGGCTTACCGACCAGCCGATAAAGCCGCTCACATTGCCCGCGCCGATCAGCCCGATAATCGCCACCACCGGTATCGTCAACAGCAGCGCCACGCAGGAAAAGCCGAGCCAGTACGCAACCACCAGATTCCCGCGCGAGATGGGACGCGAAAGGATGACGTCGATTTCCTTGGTGTCGAAAGCATTGCGAATATGGAAACACACGAACACGATCAGCCCGACCATCAGGATGATGCGCGAGGAACCGGCGGCAAAAGCGATGGTCATCGCGCGTTCTTCAATAAACGCCGTGCCGCCGAGCGCCGCCGATATGCCGGTGGCGAACAGCACGCCGATCAGCAGGCCGATAAACAGCCAGTCGCGCAGCGCGGTGATCAGGATATAGCGGATGTTAGTCAGCATGGGAGCGCTACTGGAAGTCGATCGGGCGCGGATCGTTCATGAACTTTTTGTAGACATCCCGGTCGGCTTTGTCCGTGGTGGTGTTGCCGCCGACGATGGTGGCGCGCAGGAAGATGACCAGTTCTTTCTTCGTGTTCTGCTTATCCACGCTCTTGAACAGATTACCCAGCCACGGCACCTGACTCGCGCCGGGAATGCCAATGTCGGTGTTGAGTATCTTGTCTTCAAGCAGGCCGCCGATCACCATCGTCTGGCCGCTCCTGATCTTCACAACGGAATCCATTTCACGCGTTTCCACCTGCGGCACGGTGCTGCTGGTAGCCTCGATTTTATCGAGCACTTCTGCAGGCAGGCTGCCCGAAAGCGAGGCGATGGCAGCCGCGATGACTACGGGGTAACCGGGATCGGAGACGAATTTGATGACTTTCGTAAGCGTGGGGCGCACTGCCAGTGTCACTTCGTTGCTGTCGGTATTGATAGACGGCTGGAGCGATAGGATGATCCCAACCGGCACTGATTTCTCTTCGCTTTCCACATCGAGCGTAGGCTGCACGGCTGCAGACGTCGCGGTCGCGGCGGTACCCGGCGTCACCTTAAGCGATACTTTGAAATAAACCACGTTTTCCGCGAAGGTCAGCACCGCCTGCTGGTTGTTCATGGCGTTCAAGCGCGGGCTGGAAAGCGAGCGCGTGGTGCCGAATTCGTCGAGTAACGTCACCGCCGCCGATAAATCTACGCCGGTGCCGAACAAACCGCTGCCAAGCACGGAAATCTTGCCGGGAGTGATTTCCGTGTTGCTGCTTTTCACATCTTTGAAGATGCCGGTATAGCTCACATCACCGTTACCGAAGCGCGTCCAATCGATACCGCTCTGGTAGGTGTCGTTGAGCGCCACTTCAACGATCTTCGCTTCGATAAGCACCTGCGAGGATGCGTTCGAGCGCATCACGCTGAGATAACGGCGAACGATTTCATGCTGGCGTTCCGAGGCCGATACGGTAAGCGTGCCCGCCTGACGGTTTAAGATGTAGAACGAGCCGGTAGCCGAAGCGTTGCCGGAAGCGGAGGCTGCTATGGGAGGCGCAGCCGGTGCGGGCGCGGCGGGTGCTGCACCATTTGCTGCTGCGGCAACGGGTGCGGGAGGTTGAGCGGCGATGTTGGTTTGCGAGACCTGCGAGCTGGGCGCATAGGCCATGATGCCCTTAATCGCCTCTTCAAACTGCTTCCAGAAATCGTTATCCGACTTCAGTGAAATGCTTGAATTGGAACTGTTGGAGCCGCCGCCCGACGAACCGCCGGAAGAACCGCTACTGCCGGACGCGGAGCTGCCGGACGAGTCAGAGGATCCGCTGCCGCTACTGCTTGCGCCGCTGGAGCTGACCGAGATACTGCCGTTGGAAGTGCGCTCGATATTCATGAAATCGAGCGGATAAATCTGCACATACGGCGTATCGCGCTCCACGCGCAGAACGCCGTTCTTCACCTGATAGCGAAGCCCGGCAAGATCGGCAAGGCGTTCGATTACTTCATTGAACGGCTTATCCTTCGCGCGGAAAATAACGCCGCCGGTAATACTCGAATCCACTTCGATATCGACGTTGGCAAGGCGAGCAAGTTCCACCAGCACATCTTTCAGCGGCACATCGTCAGTGACCGCGATGGAGACAAGCTGCGTTTCGCCCAGCTTGGGCGGCTTGGGCGCAGCCAGAATTTCAGCGATGTCGGGAATCGGCGGCTCGGCAACTTCGGCCTTGACCACGCTATCGCCGATTTTCACGCCTTTGGGCACGTGCATGTTCTTGAAATCGTCGCGGTTCAGCGCGCCGGAGGGGTCGATAAGATCGTGCTTTTCGCGATTGAAGATGCTGTAGTCATCGCCGGCACAGCTACCGGCGAGCAGCCCAGAGAAACATAGTACTGCAAGCCTGCCTGCGCGCTTCACGCTGTGTGACTCCATAACCATTGATACCGCACTTAACTACTACATCTAGTAGTTTTGTTTTACAACAACACAATTCCCACACGCTGCAATTTTTTATCACACGCGTGTGGACAACCATATCGCAAGTTTCGTTTGGTATACTACGGCAGTTCTTAATATATGGTAAACGGGAGCCTCTTCCGCGCCATGTTCCATCGCGGCATCGTGATGTTCTTTTTCCTCGGCGCGAAATTGCGCGATGGTTTCTTTCAACGCGCGCTCATCGTCGCCGAGTTCTTCTTCCTGCTTCGCGTAATGCTCGTCGATCACCGACTCCACCGCCACCGTGCACGCCATCGCCGCTTTCTCGCCGAGAAGCGCCGTGGCCGCGCCCATCGCGTAGGCGCCGATATGCCACAGGGGCATCAGCGCCGTGGGGCGCACGCGCTTTTCCACCAGCATTTTTGAAAAGGTTTCGAGATGTTTTTCTTCCTGCTCGGCCATATGCCGCAGCAGCGGCGCCGACGCGGATTTCCCCAGCACCGCGAGTTGCCCCGCGTAAATCCGCTTCGCGCCGTATTCGCCCGCATGGTTCACGCGCAGCATGCGCTTGATTTTTTCCGCCGGAGAATAATCGCCCGGCAACGTCTTGCTCATGCGCTACGCCCTTTTATCACCAGCACCGCCGCCGCAAAAAGCGCCAGCAGCGCGTTCCATGCCGCCAGCGACAAGCCGAACACATACGCCATCGCCTGACTGCACGACACCAGCGGCGCGCCCAGAATCGCCGCGCGTATTTCCTCGATCGTCTGCCCCGTGCCGCCGTCGCCCGAGCAGGCCTCCGGCCCTTTCACCCAGCCAAACTCCACCGCCGCATGGTACGACGCAATCCCCGCATCGACGAGCAGCAGCAGCACGCATCCGTAAAAAACCACCCGCTGCCCGCGCGGGTTTTTCACCAGCACCGCTCCCGCCACCCCCAGCAGCACCAGCGCGATATAAGGGTAGCGCTGCAGCATGCACAGCTCGCACGGATGCAGCCCAAACCCGTACTGCGCCACCAGCGCAGCCGCAAGCATCGCCGCGCCAAACGCCGCCGCCGCCAGCAACAGCGCGCGGGAGGTCAATTTTTCCTTTGTGAAACAGCATGATTTCATCCGCGCATCCTACCCCACCGCCCACGCAAAGGCAATCTTGACCTGAGAAATGTGACAGTTATAGTGTCCACCTTCCTAGCAAGCCCCTGTGGTGGAACTGGTAGACGCGCCGGACTCAAAATCCGGTACCGCAAGGTGTGTCGGTTCGATTCCGACCGGGGGCACCACGCTTCGCCTTCGGCTACGCGTGGCGCAGCCGCGCGTGGGCGATCTTAGGCGAAGCAGTGCCCGGCGTAGCCCGTAGGGCGAAGAGGGGCTGGAGCAATTTATGTGGTATGTTTACATTATCAGAAGCAAAAATATTCCTGAAAAGGAATATACTGGTGCATCGGCTAATTTAAAACAACGGCTTGCCGACCATAACGTAGGAAAATCTACCCATACTGCTAAATTCGCCCCTTGGGAATTAATATGGTACTGCGCTTTCCCCGATAAACACAAAGCCCTAGAATTTGAAAAATACCTGAAGTCACATTCTGGTAGGGCTTTTGCCAACAAACGATTACTATAAATTCAAATCCGCTCCAGTCAAAGAGTTGGCGCTGGTTCTAACTTTCCGATACCCAATTTGCATAAATTCTGGTAGAAATTAGGCAATTCAAATAGATGAGCGGTTCTAACTATGCAATTATCAGTTCCAATCATAAAAGTTTCTAAAGGCAGCAATTTATGCCAACTGGCGGCGGCTTTGATGGTTAGGGCATATTACGGGGAATCCATAGATACCGAACAAGCAGAAAAAGAAATTTTGGCTTTCCTCCCATTCACGCTTGATAACAACGAGCGTCATAGCCAAGGCATTGCACTCTGGCTGGCACAAAATGGATACGATGTGTCATTTACCCATCATGACTTGGGCGTTTTAACTAATAGTTCGGAACCGATTGAATTGGAGAAATTGAGGGATCAATATAAATCCATCAAGAAAGATTCTATTACTTATCAGAGCAAGAAACTAAGCCTTGATATTCAAATTCTTCAAGTGGGAATCCCTCTTTCTTACACATTGCCAGATTTGGATATGCTAGATCAGAATCTAGAGAAAAAAATTCCTACTATTTGCATAGTAAAACATAATGGACTGTACCTCGATCCTCTCGATAAATCCAATCATGCTATTGTCATTATAGGAAAACAAGGGAATGACTATATTTACAACGATAATAATTTTGACGACACACAACAGGTAAATAAAAACAACTTACTACAGGCATGGTATGCTTGTGGGGCTTATACAATCATTGCTAAACGCAAAGGCATGTGCTGAGTGAGTTTGCTCCATGGGAAATAGTCAGTTACCATGCCTTCGCAGATAAGCGCACCGCTCAAGAGTTTGAGCATTATCTTAAAACAGGCTCAGGACAGGCATTTGCAAAGAAAAGATTCTGGTGATAACACCTCAATTCCGCGTGGGAGCCTGAGTTGGCGCTGGTTCTAAATTTCGCCAATCTCATGGCACCCATTTCGAGGCTTGATAGCAAGAATATAGTCGCTACAATAGCATAAGCGGTTCTAGCTCAGAAGATGTCTATGAAGCATAAAAAGGTCGCAGTATTTATAGTTTTAGGTTTTAGTCTTTTAGCTACGTGGAAGCTATTAGATCGCGATGTGTCGGACAGCCCATATTACTGGGGAGCATATGACCCTACAAAAATATATATTCTTGAGCATGACGCATTTATCATGCGAGATAACTTTCATGGTTTAGTTTTAGTACCGCCAGAATCGTTTACTGAAAGCGGAAGAAGATTAGGCAGGCATTATTCAGCGCCAAATTCCATTCAAGAATACAAAGCTAACCCTGAAGCTGCCTCAACAAAACCACTGCAAAGTGGCTCCTACAAAATTAATGTGGCGGGAGTTTTGCCTAAAGGCACAAAACTGCAGTTAACAAAACTTACCTTGAAAAAAGATTTTTCCTTTTTCTTTGGATTTGTAACGTCATTAAAGCCTATAGCTACCGTACTAGATGGCGAATTTAAAAATACACAGGTAGATATAACAGATGTATCGATCTATTATCGAAATGAGGGTGATGACGTATTCAGATATAAACCTGAACAATATTTGATAGCCCCTGTAGCGCCGCAATAAACTCCTCAATCCGGTTCGAACTTTTTCCGCGCAGGCAACACCACCCTTCGCCACTCCTATGAGCGCGGAAAGCTGCCTTAAGAAATTAAGGCGCATATTTATAGTTGTAAAAAAATAGGCGTATTGATCTAAATCAACGCAACACGATGAAATTTCGGTAACACATATACAACTTATACTTACATAGCGCCTACTCCATGCACAGAAAGCGGGTCTTATGAGCGAGAATGCAAATTTAAACGAACGCTTGCACTTTCTGGGTATCGACACGGAAGTGCGGGCGGCGCTAAGGGAAGCGAAGCCCTTTATCGATAAAATCCTCCCGGATATTTTAAGCGGCTTTTACAGCCATGTGGGGAAATTCCCTGAAGTGGCGAAGATGTTTGCCAACTAACAGATGATGGATCGCGCAAAAAATATTCAGGCAAGCCACTGGGGACTCATTACCTCCGCTCAGTTTGATGAACATTACGTCGCTTCCGTGAAAAAGATCGGTCAGGTTCATAACCGCATCGGGCTGGAACCGCGCTGGTATATTGGCGGATATAATTTTATCACCTGCGGGATTTTTCAGGCCGTTTCGACGCATCTCAAAGATAGCGCGCTTAGAAACGTGGTGGATAAGCGCAATCTTTGGCTCACTGCGCTCAACCGTGCGGTCATGCTGGATATGGATTTTGCTATCAGCGTTTATCTTGAGGAAGGTAAACGCGAGAGGAAAGAACTGCTTGATAAGCTGGCTGCAAATTTTGAGTCGAGCGTCAGCGGAGTGATCGACGAGGTGGCGGGATCAGCGGCGACTATGCAACATAGCGCGGAATCGCTTACCAAGATCGCCAAAGACGGGAAGGAAAAAGCGCTGCTTGTAGCCGCCGCTGCGACAGAGGCATCGCAGACATCGTCCAGCGTCGCGTCCGCCTCGGAAGAATTATCCGCGGCTATCCGCGAAATCAGCACACAGATTCAAAAGTCCACGACCATCACCAACCATGCCACGAGCATGGCTACATCCGTCAGCGCCTCCATGTTATCGTTGCTGGAGCAAACCAAAAGCATCAATCAGGTTACGGATTTCATCAACAATGTCGCAGGGCAAATCAATCTGCTGGCATTGAACGCAACCATTGAATCGGCGCGTGCCGGTGACGCAGGCAAAGGGTTTGCCGTCGTTGCTTCGGAAGTAAAAAATCTGGCGGGGCAAACCACCAAGGCGTCTGAGGATATTGGCCAGCAGGTACTGCGCATTCAGGACGCTTCCGCTCAGACGGAGCAACAGATCAGACAGATCGTTGAAATCATCGATGAAATAAATACCAACATATCTTCGATCGCAGCGGCTGTTGAAGAACAGTCGGCTGCAACTGGCGAAATTGCAAAAAACGTTACAGGCACCTCGCAGGCGTCACAGGATGTTTCCCGCAATATCATCGTGGTTGAGCAAGGTGCGGATCAGACGAACATTTCATCCACGGAAGTGCTCAATACGGCGTCAACGCTTACCACGCAAACCTCTTTACTGCGCCAAAAAGTTGACGAATTTCTAAGGACTATCAAAGCCGCTTAGTTGCCGCCGAGGAGGTACGGCGGGAGCCGCTATTATTCATAGCATAATTGCCCTATGGCCGTATGATTGCGGATTCGTATACTATTTTACACATTAATAGGCATTGAAATAGACATCAAATGATGCTATAATTATGCTTATAATAGGGAGATACGTATGCGAACTACAATTGCTCTTGATGATGATCTTATAGCAAAGGCTCAGGCTTTTACCGGACTTAAGGAAAAAACCTCCTTAATCCATGAGGCATTGAAAGCGCTCATCGAGCGTGAAAGTAGCCGCAGGCTTGCATTGCTTGGTGGTAGCGAACCCAAAATAACCACCGCCCTGCGCCGCCGCCCTAAACAATGATTCTGGTAGACACCTCCGTATGGGTTGACCATTTGCGTGAATCCGACGCTAGACTAAAGGCATTACTTACTGAGGGACAAGTGCTTGTTCATCCCTTCGTTACCGGAGAACTTGCGTTAGGCAATTTACGCAAGCGCGACATAGTATTGCAGTTATTGAGCGACTTACCGCAAGCAATAACAGCCAGCGACACCGAAACGCTTGATTTCATACAAAGACATGCGTTGTCTGGTCTTGGCATTGGTTATATAGATGCACATCTACTTGCTTCGGCACGTTTAAATGCAGTTTCTCTATGGACGCGTGATAAGCGTCTACATGAAGCATCCATCAAATTAGGACTTGCAGCTAAAGACTAAGCGACATTTCGAACAATCTAATCCTGCAAGCCTCAATAAACTCTAAAATCCGGCTCGAAGTTTCTTCGCGCTGGCGCATCGCGTTTCGCCTTAAACTACGCGTGCCGCAGCACTGCAAATAGCCGCCGAGGAGGTACGGCGGGAGCCGCTATTATTCATAGCATAATTTCCCTATGGTTGTATGATTGCAGCTTCATATATGGTTTTGTGAACGCTTTCAGGCAATTGACTATGAACGACAATCACGCATTCGCCCTACACCTTGTGCGGGACATTGCCGTGCCGGAGCTTGCGCGGGGCTATAGCGCCCTTGTGCAGAAGCTGCGCTCGAATGCGGAGCTTGCGCGGCTGGTGCGTGAAAAAGGGCTGGATGCCGCGCTGGATGCAGCCGACCTTCCCGCGCTCAAAAAGGGCAACAGGGAACTGGTCACCGTCGCCGAAAAAGAAGCGGAAGCGCTGATGACGAAAGCGGTACAAGCCTCCCGCCCCACGCACGCCGTCGTCGGCGAGGAGCACGGCTACACACCGGGTAGTGACACGCGCTGGGTGTTCGATCCGGTGGACGGCACCAGCGCGATGATCCGCACCGCCATGGCCGAAGCATTCGGCATGAAGCCGCCGCAGCCTGCGCCGTCGTTCGGCATCACGGTCGCGGTGGTGGAAGGCGATGAGGCGACCTTAGGCGTCGTTGCGGAATTACGCGCGCAAGGCGGCACGCTTGCAATCGCCCATCTCTGGGCAGGCGGGAAAAACCTTGCTGCTACACTGAACGGGAATCCGGTCAAACTTCCTGCTGCACACGCGCTCGCCGACGCCACCCTCACCTGCACCGCACCGCCGGTCATGTTCAACAATGCGGAAAAATGGAGCGGGTTCCAGGCGCTCGCGGATGCATGCACATCTTGCGTCTGCGATCAGAACTGCGTCGGGTTCATGCGCATCCTGCACGGCGATTATGACATCGGCTACGAAGCCGATCTCGCCTATCACGACGCCGCCGCGCTCATTCCTATATTGCAAAGCGCGGGCGTTACCGTAAGCGACGGTAATGGCAACAAGCTGCGTTTTCCCGAAAGCGCCATCACCAGCGAATTCAGCGTGCTCGCCGCGCAAGCCCCGCTGCACGCACAGGCGCTCGCACGCATCAAGGCGGGCGTGGCGCCGGAAGCCAACCGCTTCACCGCAAGCGTGCTGCATCAGGGCTATGTGCAAAAATTCCCCGCCACATAAAGGCCGCGCATGTTTCGCATGGCATAACGCGTCATAAAAATCTATAGTAGCGCTATGGAACATGCGCTCATCAACACGATCATCGCCAGCATCGTCACCGCCTTTATCTTCGGCATGGTGGCGAAGAAACTGCGCCTTCCCGCTATTTTCGGCTACCTGCTCGCAGGCGTGGCGATCGGCCCGCATACGCCGGGATTCGTGGCTGACCTGTCGATGGCAAAGCAGCTTGCGGAAATCGGGATTATCCTGCTGATGTTCGGCGTCGGCTTGCATTTTTCATTCCGCGACCTGATGCAGGTGCGTAAAATCGCGCTTACCGGCGCGCTGGCGCAAATGCTTTCGGCCACGCTAGTCGGCGCGCTGATGGCGTCGGCAATGGGCTATCCTATCGCGCAGGGCATCGTGTTCGGCGTGTCGTTGTCGGTGGCCAGCACCATCGTGCTGCTGCGCTCGCTGGAGCAGCGCAAACTACTCGACGGCGACGGAGGGAAAATCGCCGTCGGCTGGCTCATCGTCGAAGACATCGTGATGGTGCTGGCGCTGGTCATGCTGCCTGCCGTCGCCGGAATGCTGCGCTCGGAAACGCCGGTGGATTTTTTTATCATCGCTTCCACTGCGCTTTCGGTGCTGTTTAAAATCGGCGGATTCTTCGCGTTCATGCTCATCGTAGGCAGGCGCTTCCTGCCATGGCTGTTGACCGTCATCGCGAAAATGCGCTCGTCGGAACTCAGCACGCTCGGCACGCTCGCCATCGCGCTTGGCTTCGCGTCCGTCGCTTATGTGGTGTTCGGCGCATCGCTGGCGCTCGGCGCGTTCCTCGCGGGCATGGTGCTGGGGGAAAGCGAGATCGGGCGGAAATCGGCGAAGAATTCGCTGCCGATGCGCGATGCCTTTTCGGTGCTGTTCTTCGTGTCGGTGGGCATGCTGTTCGATCCGCTGACGCTGGTGCAACAACCGCTGGCGGTGGCGACGACGCTGCTGATTATCGTAGGCGCCAAAGCAGTAGTAGCACTGCTCATCGCACGCAGCTTCTCGCTACCGCGCAAGGCGGGCTACACGGTAGCGATAGGGTTGGCGCAAATCGGGGAATTCTCTTTTATCCTCGGTGGGCTGGCGCTTGCCAACGGGCTGCTCACGGCGGAGTTGTACAACCTGATCCTCGCGGGTGCGATGCTTTCCATCGTCATCAACCCGTTCCTGTTCCGCCTCTACGACGCGCTGGCGGACGATTAGCGCAAATCGGCGAATTCTTCGATTAATGCCACATACAGCGCGCGTTTAAACGGCACGATGAGATCAGGCAGTTTTTCCATCTCCACCCATTGCCATTCGCAAAACTCGGGATCGTCGGTGGCGATGTTGATGTCGGCGTCGGTGCCGAGGAACCGCATGGCGAACCATTTCTGCCGCTGGCCGCGATAGCGCCCGCCCAGCACTTTGGGGATGAGGTGGTCGGGCAGGTCGTAGGCATGCCAGTCGCGGCTTTCACGCAGGATTTCCGCCTTATCGGTGCCGATCTCCTCTTTCAGCTCCCGCAGCGCCGTCTGCGCGGGCGATTCGCCCGCGTCTATGCCGCCCTGCGGCATCTGCCACGCTTCTGAGGTCATGTCGATACGCCGCGCCACGAATACCTGCCTGCGCTCATTCAGCAGCATGATGCCGACGCCGTCGCGGTATGGCAGGGAAGCGTTCATGCGCTTACGAGAAATGCAGCTTGACGATGGCCGATACCGGCACCAGCACGATACCTTTCTCGGCGAGGGTGGCCGTCCACTCGCGTAATTGCTCAACGGTGATAGGGTAAGCGCGGGCGATTCCGATAGCGTAACCATTTTTCTTCGCCTGCTGCTCAAGCGTGGCCAGCCGGGTCTGGATAGCGGCGACGGAAAGCTCTTCGTCGAGCAGGATGTCGCCGACGGTGATCGCCGTCGAGCTGGCGTCGATCAGTTCGCGGGTTTCCTTGCGGTGCGGCTCGCGGCCGACCACCAGCATCAACCCGCGATTCGCCAGCGATTGCAGCAGCGCCTTGAACATATCGCTATTGTCGGTGAACACTTCGTTCTGCGGCGTGAGGAAACCCATCGAGGTGGGGAAACGCGACATCAGCCATTGCAGGCGCTTCTCGTTTTCCACCACGCCCTTGTCCACGAACAGCCCGTAAGGGCCGGGATCGCTGACCGGGTAATTAGCGGGCTGGAGCGGGATTTCAATAAGCATTTCATGCCCCGTGGCGCGCGCCGCCGCCATCCACACGGATGGGTCTTTCACATAGGGCGAAAACCCGACAGTCACCTGTTCCGGCAGCTTGAGCACGCCATCGGACGCACCCTTGTTGTGCCCAAGACCTGTCACGACGATTGCCACCATCGGCTGGCTGTTTTTACGCTCGAACGGTTTGGAATAAAAACGCCACGGCTTGGTGCCGTCCTTGGCGATGACCGGCAACTCGCCATTTTCCGTTTTTTCCAGCAAATCCATGTTCACGCCCGTCATCGCGGTGCGCGGCAAATCCGGCTGGGCGGGCTTCACCACGAGCGTATCCGGCGCAGGCAACGGGGCGTTATTATTCGTAGCGAGGGCGGGTTCGGCGCTTGCGTCCTTCTGCTCCGGCGAAACCGGGGTAGCATCGGCTTGCTTTTCCGGCTCCGGTGATACGGCAGCGGCAGGTTCAGGGGATTTTTCCTCGGGCTTTTCTTCCGGCTTCGGCGAGGCGTCTACCACGTCTTTGGAAGGCTCTCTGGGAACATCGAGCGTAATCAGCTTGCCTTGTATCTCACCGCCATCGAGCTTAATGAGCAGGCGGCGCCCGGACTCAAACGCGTCTTTCGTTTCCGAACCGCCCGACATCCATAGCGTCACCAGTAGCGCAAGCAGCGCCACCGACAGCAGGGAAACAGCGCCGTACCACAAAAGAAACGGTATTTTTTTCCATTGCGACCACGACGCCATCCATGCACCTTTTCGCTATTTGTTCGCCGAAACCTGATTGTAAACGTTGACGGCGCGCAGGAGGTCGAGCGCACGCTGCAACTGGAAATCCTGCTGCGCTTCCGCTTCGGCGGGAGTCAGTTCCTTTTTCTTGGCGGACTTTTCCTTTTCCAGCTTTTCTTTCTCTTTTTCCAGCTTGGCGTCGGGCTTTTCCGGCGTTTTGGCTTCTTCAACGGCGGCGCCTTCGGCACCTTTTTCCTTGGCGGCTTTTTCTTCTTCCGCTTTCTTCTTGCGGTCTTCGAGATTCTCAAGGCGCTTGCGCAAATCGGCTTCCGTGCGCAGCTTTTCGTTGCCCTTCACCGGCTCGATCTTCGCCTGTTCGACAATGATGTCCGGCTCGATGCCTTTCGCCTGAATCGAATGACCCGACGGCGTGTAGTAACGCGCCGTGGTCAGGCGGATCGCGCCGTGCTCGGTAAGCGGGATGACCGTCTGCACCGAACCTTTACCGAAGGTTTTGGTGCCGAGGATGATCGCGCGCTTGTGATCCTGCAACGCACCGGAAACGATTTCCGACGCCGAGGCCGAGCCGTTATTCACCAGCACCACCACCGGCACCGAATCATCCACCAGCTCGTCGCCGCCTTGCGCGGTAAATCGCTTGGTCTTGTTCGGGTCGCGTTCGCGGGTGGAAACGATTTCACCCTGCGTGAGGAACGCGTCGGATATCGACACGGCCTGATCGAGCAGCCCGCCCGGGTTGTTGCGCAGATCGAGCACCAGACCGCGCAGGTGCGGCAGGTCTTTTTTCACGCGCTTGAATTCTTCGCGCATCAGCTCGGTGGATTGTTCGGTAAACGACGTGATGCGCACATACGCGATGTCGTCTCCTTCCGCCCGCGCGCGCGCGGAGCGGATTTTAATGACGGCGCGCGTCAGCGTAAGTTCCACCGGCTCCGGCGTATCCTCGCGCAAGATGGTGAGCTTCACCTGCGAATCGGCCTTGCCGCGCATTTTCTCGACCGCTTCGGACAGCGTCATGCCCATCACCTGCTCGTCGTTGATGTAGCTGATATAATCGCCCGGCTTCACGCCCGCCTTGAACGCCGGCGTGTCGTCGATCGGGGAGACGACTTTCACCAGCCCGTTCTCCATCGTCACTTCGATGCCGAGCCCGCCGAATTCGCCTTTGGTCTGCACCTGCATTTCCTTGAAGGCTTTTTCATTCATGTACCCCGAATGCGGATCGAGCGAGGTGAGCATGCCGTTGAGCGCGGCTTCCACGAGATCGCTGTCTTTCACTTCCTCAACATAGTCGCTGCGCACGCGCTCGAACACGTCGCCGAACAGGTTGAGCAGCTGGAACGTGTCGTTCTTCTGCGCGTAGGAAAATACCGGGGCGAGCGCTGCGGCAACTAAAGCGGTGGTGATAGTGAGTTTGGCGATGCGGCGCATAACGGTATAATTCTCCTACTGATTTTTTATCCACGGACCGGGGTCGATCGGCTGGTTGTCTTTTCGCAACTCGACATACAGGCGATTATCCGCTTTCCCATCTCCCATAGCACCAATCGGCTCGCCTTCCAACAGAAACTCGCCGACGCTGGTATCAATTGTCGCCAGCCCCGCGAGCAGGGTGTGGAAATCGTCGCTGTGACGAAGGATGACCATGCGGCCGTAATTGAGGAAGCTGCCGGCGAACACCACCTCGCCTTCAAACGGCGCAACCACCTGCGCGTTGCGGCCGGCTTGATAGACAATACCCTTGCCTTCCGCCCCCTGCGATGCGCCGAAACGCTGCACTTCCTTGCCTGCCACCGGTTTGCGCAGGTCGCCCTTCGCGCGGGCGAATGAGCGTTTGCTGCGTCGCGCTTCCTGCTCTTTGCTCGCCCGCTCCTGTTGCCGGAGCTTGCCCACCAGCCCCTGCAAATCCTCGGCTTTCTTCGCAAGCTGGGCGGTTTTCTTCGCCTCTTCACGCTGCTGGCGGTTGAGGTTATCCTGCATACTCTTGCGCTGCTCAAGCTGCGCTTCCAGCGCCGCGCGCTCCTCGCCGAGCGCTTCCTTGCGCGACAGCAGCTCAAGGCGGCGGGCGCTCATTTTCTGCTCCAACTGGTCGAGCTCCTTCACCTGCAGTGCAAGGCCGGTCATTTCCTCGCGGATACTGTCGGAGGTCATTTTCAGCGCCCTGCCCGCCTTCATGGATTCCTGCACGTCGTCGGGCATCACCAGCATGGCTTCCGGCGGCATCCGGTTCAGGCGCAGCGCCGCCTGTATCAGCGCGGAAAGATGCTTGCGCTGCTCGACCAGCATGGTGTTCTTGAGTTTAAGCTGCTCTTCGACGATGCGCAGGCGCTCCTCGCCCGCCTGTACGTCCAGCTCGGCCTTCTGCACCGCTTCGGCGGAGATAACCAGCCGTTTCTGGAACTCGGCCAACTCGCCTTCCAGCGCCTTCTGCTGCGATTCCAGTTCGGACTGCCTGAGTTTCGATTGCTCTATATCCTGCTGCGCCTTCTCCAACTCGTCTTTGGGCGAGGCCTGAAGCGGAAACGCAAGCGACAATGCGCAAACAGCCGTGGCTGTGAACGCCCACCCTCTCACGGCAGCAACGCCCTTCCGGTCATCTCCGGCGGTTGCGGCAGGTTCAGCAAGGTAAGCAGCGTGGGCGCAACATCGCCCAGCTTGCCTTCGGGGAGTTTAACGGGCTTGCCTTTCCACGCGTCGGCCACCACGATCAGCGGCACGAGGTTGAGCGTGTGCGCGGTGTGCGCCTGTTTGGTGTCGTGGTCGAACATCATCTCGGCGTTGCCGTGGTCGGCGGTAATAACCATCGCCCCGCCTTTCGCGCGCACGGCGGCCAGCAGCCTGCCGATGCAGCTATCCACCGCCTCCACCGCTTTGGCGGCGGCTGCGATGTCGCCCGTATGCCCCACCATGTCCGTGTTGGCGTAGTTGACGACGATGAAATCGAACCGGTCGGACGCGATCGCTTCCTCCAGTTTTTCCGTTACCTCGAACGCCGACATTTCCGGCTTGAGGTCGTAGGTCGCCACGTGCGGCGACGGCACTAAAATACGTTCCTCACCGGGAAATTCCTGCTCACGGCCGCCGTTGAAGAAAAACGTGACATGCGCGTATTTTTCCGTCTCGGCGATGCGTAGCTGCTTCAGCCCCGCGTTGGAGACGACTTCGCCCAGTATCTGCGTAAGTTTTCCGGCAGGAAACAGGGCAGGCATGAAGGCGTTCAGCGGCGTGGAATATTCCACCATGCCGAGGGCGGCGGCGAATTTCACGGTGCGCTTGCGCGGAAATTCCTTGAATTCGGGATCGAGCAGCGCGGTGAGGATTTCGCGCGCGCGGTCAGCGCGGAAATTGGCCATGAGCAGGCCGTCGCCGTCATGCATGCCGTGATAGTCGGGATTGCGGCACGGCAGCACGAACTCGTCGGTAATATTGTTCGCATAGGCATGCGCGATGGGATCATCCAGTATTTCGGCGTCGCCTTCGGCCAGGCCAGCGTAGGCTTTCTGCACGCGATCCCAGCGCTTGTCGCGATCCATGGCATAATAACGGCCGCAGGCGGTGCCCATATGCACAGCTTTGCATGACGCCACCTCGCCGAGGAAATTTCCTACATATTCTTCCGCGCTTTTAGGCGGCGTATCGCGCCCGTCGAGGAACGCATGCACCCAAACTTTCAGCCCCTGCCCGGCTAGTATCTTCGCCAGCGCCGCCATGTGCGCCTGATGCGCATGCACCCCGCCCGGCGAGAGCAACCCCATAAGATGGCACACGCCCGTGCCCGCTTTGGTCTTGCGTATAAACTCGACCAGCTCGGGATTGTTCGCAAGGCTGCCGTCTTTGATCGCGGCGTCGATCTTCGGCAATTCCTGCATCAGCACGCGGCCGGAGCCAATATTCATGTGGCCGACTTCGGAATTGCCCATCTGCCCTTCAGGTAATCCCACATGCAGCTCGGATGCGTTGATCAGCCCGTTGGGGTATTCGCGCTCCAGCGCGTCGAGATTAGGGGTGCGGGCAGCGGCGATGGCGTTGTCGGCACGTTCGGCGCGATGCCCCCAACCGTCGAGGATGACCAGTATGACAGGCTTAGGACGCATTCCCCGACAGACTTTTGAGATAGGCTTTATCGGCGCGCTTGCCCGAGGTGACGTAGTACACCGTCTTGGCGAGATTGGTCGTGTAATCGGCCAGCCGCTCAAGGTTTTTCGCGGCGAACACCACATGGGTGCATGCCATCGCGTTGGCGGGATTGGCGACCATATCTTGTTGCATCAGCGTGAATATCTCGTGGTAGAGATCGTCGATCTCCTGATCGCGCTTCCATACTTCGGTGGCTTTCTGCGTGTCTTTCTGCGCGAAGGATTCCAAGGCGGCGTCGAGCATTTCAACGATAATATCCGCCATCAGTTCCAGCTTCGCAATGATCGGCTCGGGTGCGAACGTGCCCATCTTCACGCTGCGCTTGACCGTGTTCTTCGCAAGGTCGCCGGCGCGTTCGAGCATGCCGGTGATTTTCAGGATGGAGGTGACGAAACGCAGATCAATCGCCAACGGGTTCTGCAAGGCCAGCACGATGGTGGCCTCGTCCTCTATCTGTTGATCCAGCTCATTGATGAGCTTGTCGGCGGCTTTGGCGTCGGCGGCGCGGCTCTCGTCGCGCGAACGGAACGATTCCTTCGCGGCGAGCACGCTTTTGCGCACTTCGCCGCCCATATCGAGGATGAGCTGCAACAAATGCTGCAACTGCTTGTCGTAGGAACGGAGGGTGTGGTGGCCTAAAGTCATGGGCACATACTACAACATATAGTGTAGGTTACGAGTGTTTTTTTAGTCCCGGTGGTAGGGGTGGTTGGTGAGCACGCTGTATGCCCGGTAGAGCTGCTCGGCAAGCAGCGCGCGCATCAGCATATGCGGCCATGTCACGCGGCCGAGCGACCATACGAGGTTGGATTTCTGCAGCGTTTCCGCCTCCAACCCATCAGCACCGCCGATGATAAACGCCACCGAGGAGCAGCCCTGCTGCTGCCACTTCCCAAGCATCTCCGCAAATTCCCGGCTGCCCAGCGCCTTGCCCGATTCGTCGAGCGCGATGATTTTTTCGCTACCCTTGCAGGCGTCGAGCAACTGTGCGTTTTCTTTGGCTTTGCGTTTCGCGCCGTCATCGCCGCGGCTGTCGAATTCCTTGCACTCGACCTTCCACGGCAGGCGCTTCAGATAGCTGCGCATCAACTCCTGCTCAGGCGATGGCTTGGCTTTGCCGATGGCGGCGATGAGGATTTTCATGGCATGCGGCCACGGTTAGTAGGCGGCTTCGCTTTCAGGCATCGCCACCGACCACATCTTTTCCAGATTATAGTAGCGGCGCACGTCGGGACGGAAGATGTGCACGATCACGTCGCCTGCGTCCACCAGCACCCATTCGCCGGTTTCTTCGCCTTCGGTGGGCACGGATTCGTAGCCGGATTTTTTCAGTGCCTGCACTACGTGCGAGGCGAGCGCCGCCGCATGGCGCGCAGAGGTGCCGGACGCCACAACCATGCTGTCGGCAAAATCGGATTTGCCCGCTAAAGGAATGATGACAATATCTTCGGCTTTATTTTTATCGAGGGCTTGATGGATGAGTTTTTCGAGCTTTTCATGGGAAATCTTGGGACGTGCGGTTTTGGTAGCGATGGCCGTTCTCCTTTTGCCCGTATGGTTTAAATCACCCCACACCCTAATTATGCCCCAGAAAGGCTAATTTTCCAAGCGTTTTCGCAATACGGTAGACGAGGACGGGTGCCGCCGCAGGTGCACGAAACGCAGGGCAGGCAAGGCTTGCCCACATTTTATTGCATTGTTTTTTAATATAAATTTATGAAAAGCAAGGTAGGCCTTGCTGCGCTGGGAACGGTGCGAATAGGGCGCGCGGTCGAATACCACCACCGGCAGCATGGCAAACAGCGCCCGCCATTTCCGCCAGCGGTGGAACTGCGCGAGGTTATCCGCCCCCATCAGCCACACGAATTGCGTGCCC
This sequence comes from uncultured Rickettsiales bacterium, assembly GCA_964645205.1. GTDB lineage: Bacteria > Pseudomonadota > Alphaproteobacteria > Rickettsiales > SXRF01 > CAZYBO01. The sequence continues at coordinate 352,463 of CAZYBO010000002.1, read as the reverse complement.
GGATGACGCGCCTTCAGCTCCGCTACCGTATCGACCGTATACACCGTTCGCAGCGCCGCCTCGATGTCGGATACGCGAATGCGCGTGTGCGCCGCCAGCGTTTTCGCCTGCGCGAGGCGAGTGGCATATGGCGCAAGCGCATCGTGCGACTTGAGCGGATTGCCGGGCGACACCAGCCACCATACCTCATCCAAGCCAAGCGTATTCAACGCATACAGGCTGATATGCAGATGCCCATCATGCGCAGGATTGAACGAACCGCCAAGCAGCCCGATGGTACGATTTTTGGTCAGCACACTACTGTCACGCCCGCACCTGTCCGTCGCCATGCACCACATATTTATAAGTGGTGAGCTGCTCCGCCCCAACGGGGCCGCGTGCGTGCAGCCTGCCGGTGGAGATGCCGATCTCCGCGCCGAAGCCGAACTCGCCGCCGTCGGCGAATTGCGTAGACGCGTTGTGCATAACGATGGCGCTGTCCACCCGGCGCAGGAATTTACGCGCCGCGCCCATATCTTTCGTGATGATCGCATCGGTGTGGTGCGAGCCGTAGCGGTTGATGTGCGACACCGCTTCATCAAGGTCTTTTACGATTTTCACCGACAGCACCGCCGCCAGATATTCCGTGCCCCAGTCTTCTTCGCTCGCGGGCTTGATGCGCTTATCGATGGCTTGCGCCTGCGTGTCGCCGCGCAACTCGCACCCCGCACCGATGAGCTTATCGGCCAGCGCAGGCAGCATCGCACGCGCCACGGATTCGTCGATCAGCAACGATTCGGTAGCGCCGCAAATCCCTACGCGACGCATCTTGGCGTTGAGCAACACGCTGGCAGCCATTTCCGCGTCGGCATCCTTGTGAACATAGGTGTGGCAGTTGCCGTCAAGATGCTGGATGGTGGGAATCTTGCTTTCGTCGATCACCCGCTTGGTCAGCGATTTCCCGCCGCGCGGCACGATCACATCGATGATGCCGACCATCGAGAGCATCTCGCCCACCGCCGCTCGGTCGCGCGTGGGCACTAGCTGCACGGCGTCTTGCGGCAGCCCCGCTTTTTTCAATCCGTCGCGGATGCATTCGGCAATCATCTGCGCGGAATGCAAGCTCTCCGATCCGCCGCGCAGGATCACCGCGTTGCCGGATTTGATGCACAGCCCCGCCGCATCCGCCGTCACGTTCGGGCGGGATTCGTAGATGACGCCGATGACGCCCAGCGGGATGCTCACGCGCTGCAGCGTAAGCCCGTTGGGGCGCGTCCATTCGTCGATCACCTTGTTCACCGGATCGGGCAGCGTCACCACCGTTTCCAGCCCTACCGCCATTGCTTCCACGCGCTTCTCGTCGAGCGTGAGGCGCTCCAGCATGGCGGCGTCCAATCCTTTTTCGCGGCCAAAAGCCAAATCTTTTGCGTTGGCGGAGAGAATATCGGCCGCGCGTGCACGGAGGCTGCGCGCCGCTTCCACCAGCGCCATATCTTTCTGGTCGTTCTTGGTTTCCGCGAGTTGCTGGTAGGCTATGCGCGCGTTGCGCCCCATCGTTTGCATCAGCGAATGAATATCGTCCTGCATGGCCGTTGCGGTTCCTGAGTTCATGATACGCTCCCTTCGTTGCGGAAGAATACGCTATTTTACGCCTATTCTACCGCCATGTCATCCCTATGTATAAGCACATCCTTGCGCTTAAAGCCCAGAATTCCCTCGATTTCCTGACTGTGCTTGCCCATAATGCGCCGCGCGTCGCCCGACGCATAGGAAATCAGGCCTTTGCCGAGAATTTTACCCGCATTGTCCTGAATCAGCACGGCATCGCCGCGCTCGAATTCGCCACTGATGGAAATCACGCCCGCAGGCAGCAGGCTTTTACCGGAACCGAGCGCCCTCGCCGCGCCTGCGTCCACCGTAACGCTTCCGGCCGCATGCACCGATCCTGCGATCCAGTGTTTGCGCGCACTCAGCGGATTGCCCTGCGCCACGAAATGCGTGTGCTTGCCGCCCTGCTGCAACGTGGCGAGCGGATGGTTTTCCGTGCCGCGCGCGATCAGCATGTGGCAGCCCGCCGCCATCGCGATTTTCGCCGCCGCGAGTTTGGTGACCATACCGCCGGAGCCGACTGCCGAGCCGGAACCGCCCGCCATGCGTTCGATGTTTGCCGTGATTTCTTTCACTTCACCGATGAATTCCGCGTTGGCGTTCGTGGCGGGATTGGCGCTGTATAACCCGTCAATATCCGAAAACAGGATGAGCAGGTCGGCCGCCGCCATCTGCGCCACGCGCGCGGCCAGCCGGTCGTTGTCGCCAAAGCGGATTTCGGCGGTGGCCACCGTGTCGTTTTCATTGATGACGGGCACGATACCTGCGTTTTCCAGCAGCGCATCGAGCGTGTTGCGCGCGTTGAGGTAGCGGCGGCGGTCGATGCTGTCGTCGGCAGTGAGGAGGATTTGCGCGGGGCATAGTTTCTGTTCGCGCAATGCCTGCTCCCAGGCGGAGATCAGCATGATCTGCCCGCACGCGGCGGCGGCCTGTTTTTCTTCCAGTTCCAGCGCACGCACGCCGTAGCCCAGCGGATGCCGCCCGAGCGCGACAGCGCCGGAGGTGACTACGATCACTTGCTTGCCGGATTGTTTGAGTGCGGCGATGTCGGCGGCAAGCGCAACGAGCCATGCGTTGCGCACATAATTATCAGCGCCGATGATCAGCGACGAACCGACTTTAATGACAATGCGTTTTGCGTCATTGATCCGCGACATCCGCAGTTTTTCCTTCTTCACGCTTTGCTTCGATTACCGCCAACATAGCCCTTAGCACATCTTTCACGCCATCGCCAGAGACGGCGGAGATGGGGTATACTTTCCGCTTGCTCGCTTTTTTGAGCGCGGCGCATTTCAGTTTGATCTCGGTTGCATCAAGCGCGTCGCATTTGTTGAGCGCGACGATTTCTTCCTTCGCGTAAAGCTCGGCGCTGTAGGCCTTCAACTCGTTGCGGATGGTTTTATAGGCGCCCGCCACGTCTTCCTGCGTGCCGTCTACGAGGTGCAGCAAAATACCTGCACGTTCCACATGGCCTAAGAATTTCAAGCCCAACCCCACGCCTTCATGCGCGCCTTCGATGAGGCCGGGAATGTCGGCGAGCACGAATTCTTTTTCATCGACATAGACCACGCCAAGCTGCGGCGTGAGCGTGGTGAAGGGATAATCGGCGATTTTCGGTTTCGCGCGCGAGGTGGCGGCCAGAAATGTCGATTTGCCTGCGTTGGGCAAGCCCAGCAGCCCGGCATCCGACATCAGTTTCAGGCGCAACCACAACCATTGCTCCGTGCCTTCGCCGCCATAGGTGAATTCCCTCGGCGCGCGGTTGGTAGACGATTTGAAACAGCTATTGCCCAGCCCGCCCGCGCCGCCTTCGGCCAACACCACGCGCTGCCCCACTTCGGTAAGATCGGCCACCAGCGTTTCGCGGTCTTCCTCGAAAATCTGCGTGCCTACGGGCAGTTTGATGATGAGGTCGTCCGCGCCCTGACCGTAGCAATTGCTGCCCATACCGTGCTGACCTTTTTTCGCCTTGAAATGCTGCTGGTAGCGATAGTCGATCAGCGTATTCAGCCCGCCCACGCACTCCGCGATCACGCTGCCGCCGCGCCCGCCGTTGCCGCCGTCTGGCCCGCCGTCGGGGATGAATTTTTCACGCCGGAAACTCGCGCAGCCATTGCCGCCGTCGCCGGAACGTATGAAGATTTTTGCTTCGTCTAGAAATTTCATGTCACTAATCGTTGCCAATAAAAAAGGGGACAGTCACCTGCCCCCTTTATCATTTTTAGGAATGAGCCGGTTTAGGCGACTACGCTTACGAACCTTTTGCCCGCCTTCTCGCGGAATTCCACCTTACCGGGAATCACTGCGAAGATGGTGTGGTCGAGGCCGATATCCACGCCCGTGCCGGGGTGAAATTCGGTACCGCGCTGGCGAACGATGATGTTGCCCGGGATAACCGCCTGGCCGCCGGACTTCTTCAGGCCGAGCCTGCGTCCTGCGGAATCGCGACCGTTGCGTGAACTACCACCTGCTTTTTTATGTGCCATGACGTGACTCCTTACGCCTTAATGTCTGTGATCTTGATTTCGGTCAAATACTGGCGATGACCTTTTTTGCGGCGGTAATTGTGGCGGCGGCGCTTCTTGAAGATGATCACCTTCTCGTCGCGGAACTGCTTCACGATTTCTGCCAGAACTTTAGCGCCAGCCACCAACGGGGAACCGATTTTCTTGTCCACCATCAGCACGTCGCTGATTTCAACTTTGCTGCCCGGTTCACCGGCAAGTTTTTCCACCGCGATCACATCGCCGCTGGCTACCTTGTACTGCTTACCGCCGGTACGAATTACTGCAAACATATAACCGCCTGAATTATAGTAATTAATTTAATATGTGCGTTCCAAAAGGAATGGCACTATAGGCGTGCGACCCTATGCTGTCAACTGCTTTATGCGCCTTAAAACGTGGGGGCTTACGCCTACGCAAGCCCTCAGTTTCCCTAATCCGCATGCGATTCTCAACCATTTGAAAATCCTCAGCGAAGCCGCGCGATTTTTCTTCCGGCGCTGCGGCTGGACAATGGTATCAGGTCTGCTATAAGCACTGCCGTCATCGCCCAAACTGACCGGGTGACAAGATGCGGAGAGGTGGCAGAGTGGTCGAATGCGGCGGTCTCGTCACCGCCCCGTTAGGGCGGTGGACGGCGAAGCCGCCCGAAGGGTGAGCGGCGTTAAAACGCAGCGAATCAAAACCGTTTGCCGCAAGGCGGCATCTGGTTTATACGACTTCCCGTGCGGAGAGGTGGCAGAGTGGTCGAATGCGGCGGTCTCGAAAACCGATGAAGAAATAGTATGGAGGGGTGCTGGAGTGGTTGAACAGGCTAGTCTCGAAAACTAGTATAGCCGCAAGGTTATCGAGGGTTCGAATCCCTCCCCCTCCGCCATACTAAAGAAGAGATTTGTTCCGCTTGGGACAAATTTGGGACAGTACAGCATACGGAGCCTTATGGCTTACCCTCGGTTAAATCCGAGACGTCCCAGTACATTTTGTGCGTTGTTTTAACTCGACAAAACTGTGGAGCGTATGCGTATGCCTAGTGTTATTAAACGTCCTTCAAAAACTGGTGCTGTTTCTTGGCAAGCAAAGGTGCGGGTCAAGGGCTATCCTGAAGTGAGCGCGACTTTCGAGCGTAAAACCGATGCGGACAAATGGGCGCAACGGACGGAAGCCGAGATGCGGGAAGACAAGTATTTTCCTAGCAACAAGGCCCGGAAGCACACCGTTACTGACCTCATTGACGCTTATCTTGCGAATCTAAAAGTCCGAAATCCTCGCCGTCATGACGAGGTTAAGCCACTGCTGGCATGGTGGAAGGACGAAATCGGCCATAACGTGCTGTTTCATTTCAAGGGGCAGGCTATCGTCAATGCCCAGCAAAAGCTAATGAGCCGCACCACGCGCAGCAAGGATGCCGATGGTAAGCTTCTTACCCTCAAGCCCGCTACTGTGAACCGCTACACGGCGGCACTGCATACGGCCATGCGCTTCGGTATCAGGCCGCTGAAGTGGATTTCCTCGAATCCAGTGGATGACGTGGAAAAGCTGAAGGAGCCGCCCGGACGCACCCGCTTCCTGAGCGAAGAGGAAATCAAGAGTTTGCTGAATGCTTGCCGCCAGAGCAGCAGCCCCCACCTCTTTGCACTTGTCGTTCTCGGCATCGCAACAGGTGCACGGCGCAGAGAACTCCAGTGCATTAAGTGGACGGATGTGAACACTGACGCCACGCGGGTGACGCTGCCGAAAACCAAGAACGGCGAGGTTCGCGCCATTCATCTGACAGGCCCTGCCGCCCGAATCGTGCAGAAGATGCGCGAGGAAAAGCAGCCGGAGCAGGTGTACCTATTTGCATCGCCTAATGACCCGACGCAGCCGGTTAATTTTGAATCGTCATGGCAGAATGCGCTGAGAACCGCCGGGATCGCGGATTTCCGGTTCCATGACCTCCGCCATACCTGCGGCAGCTACCTCGCCATGAATGGAGCCAGCGCGGTCGAGATAGCGGAAGCCTTGGGACACAAGACGCTCCAGATGGCCCGCCGTTACGCGCACCTCAGCGAATCGCATACCTCAAGCGTCGTCGGGAAGATGACAGAAAAGGTGCTTGGCCATGTCGAAATCTGAATGGAAGGAACTGCCGGACTGGAGGAAGCCGGAGGAGTACGCATTCATGGCCGATGTTGCACCGGAGGTGTGGGCTTGGGAAGTCCTACGCCGTAATCCTGATTACCGGGCAGACTGGCAGAGTCGTGACACGCTCATGGAGATGAAACATTATCACCCTCCGCTAGAGGCTACTGAAACGGCTGACCAATGGATAGCGCGGGTGCTGCTGAAAACAGACATCGAACCCACCACCATGCGGGAAGACCTGCACAGGGCGCAAAAATGGGGGCTACAGAAGCTTTATAACCCTGAGCAACCTTTCTCCCCATCCATGCGCTTTATCAAGCCGTGGAGCGATTTCCCGCGTTTTATCTTCCTGCCGGATGATTTCTATGCGCTGGTCGAAGATGACGAGACAGAGGAGCGGCTGATTGAGCGCGTGGGCGATACGCACGCCATCATCGCTTTCCATTTGGCGCGTCCGTTGGGCGACCAGATAGAGGCTGCCGGGGCGATGCTGCGGTCATGGAAGGCGCAGTTAAAGAAGGCGGGCAAAATTAAAACGTCCGGCCATGCGGGGAAGAAGGGCTTATGGCTCCGGCACCTGCGCGTATTGGACGCCTTGAGAACGAATCCCTGCCCATCCTATGCCGACATCGCCCGAACGTTGGGAGGTGATAAAAACAAAACCGCAACGCTGGATGAGCTGAACCGGGACGGTGATAAATTCGTCACCGCTGCGCGGCGCATGGTGCGTGGCGGGTATCTCAATATGCTGCTGTTCAAAGGCTCTTAGGTAAGAATACCCTCAAACCTAAGGTGGATGCGCTGTCTCGCGTTCAGCCGTAAGTTATCCATCGTGGTCGTTATGAAACACACACGATGGAGAAACCCAAATGAACGCCCTGACGAATCAAATGTTATCGGAATGCTCGGTATTGCCGCAGCGTCTGCTGTTCACGCCGAAGGAATTGGTGCAGTTGCCGGAGTTCGGCTATCTGACGGAAAGCAGCCTGCGGCATCTCATTTTCAACAGCCGACCGCGATACAGCGCAGGTGGCGATAAAATCGAAGGCAACGGCCTCGTGGAAGCGGGCGCGATTATCCGACTAGGACGCCGCGTGCTGATTGACGCCGTGAAGTTCCGCGAATGGACAATGCGCCAGCGGGAAACCGTTTCGCATCCGTAACAAGCAACCGGGTGCAAACCATCGACATTTAGGAGAGAACTATGAAGGACTTACCAAGCCTCATCGCAGGCGTGGCCGCTGATTTATTGTCTGGCAAAACGGCGGAGCAAAACAAAATCGCCAGCCAGAGCAAGTACGGCTTCAAGGCAAAGAGGGGCGGTCCATTTCTGTCCCCCAAGGAAGTATCCCAGCAATTTACCCTGTCATTGAAGACCCTAGAACGCTTACGCAAGAATGGGGGCGGGCCGCCGTTCATTAAGACCGGCAGCAAGCACATCCGGTATCCGATTACTGGACTGGATGCGTGGGTGGATGCCCAGCTCGAAAAAACCACCACTTCCGACAGCGAGTAACCCGGCGTGATTCCCCACCGGTTCTAATCAGGGGGTAGGATGAATGAAGATAAAGAAGTTAAAGAACAAAGAAAGGATAAAGAAATGAAGAAGATGAATAAGAAGTATAGCAGTAAAAATATGAATCAAATTATTCCTTCACTCAGCTTCCCCCATATCGACAAGCTCAGTGGCACGGTACGTGTGAAGGAAGCGGAGCTGTTCGGACTGGTGAAGCATGAGGCGCTGAACCTCATCCAAACCTATGAGCCGGGCGTGGCGATGGCGGGTGCAAGCAAACGATACCCGCTTGCACTGAAGCTGTATTACGGGGTGGCAGAGCAAGCTTTCACTAAAGCGCCGCACCTGCTCCTGCAATTCACTGGTAAAGATAATCCAAACCGCCACATTCGTTTTGAATGCAATCCGTCACACCTCACCGAAGTGGGCGAAGACCATCTCAATCACCAAATGCTTTGCATGATGGGTCTGACCGTGTGGGAATTTTTAGCGCACGCCGTCTTCACGCGCATTGATGTTTGCCGCGACATCGGATGCAGCATGGAGGATGTGCTGATTAAAGCTAAGTGGTCGAAGGTGTCGCAAAACGTCTTCGGTAAGGGGGGCGAGTTGGAAACCCTGTATTTGGGGAAAGCGGGCGGCAATCAGATTGTTGCCTATGACAAGGCTAACGAGCTGCACGGCTGCAGCGCAGCAGAGCCGATGACACGCATTGAAGCCCGCTGGCGCACCAGATTGACTGCCAAGGAACTCATCCACTTCAAGAATCCGCTTGAGCGCGTGGAGCTATATTCGCTCGCCTGCAAAAACCCTCCGGTTTCGCAAGGGCATTGGCGCTCGTTTCAGGATGCCTGCCGTATGCGGGGTATCAACAACGCTCTAAAGATGCAGCCCCTAGCGGAGCGGAAGCTGCTCAAAAAGACTGTCTCTGCGAACGCGGTTTCATGGTGGGACATTGCCCCGGAAGCTTGGCCGCAGATGTGGGCGGAGGTGCTGAAAAACGCAGGACTGCATAAGCTTCCCGAAAATCCGCCCCCATTCTGCATGGCGTATCTCGTAGGGCAGGCGGCGTAAATGACTACACATGACGATGGTTTGCACAACCAGTGCAGCCGCCTATGGGGAATGGTAATTGTTACCATTCCCCTAGGTAATTCTCCTGAAAAACCCATGTAATTCAGTAGCCGCTGAAACAGTAAAATCGGACGAAATAGTAAGAATTACGGAATACGAAATTCGTCAGTGAAGAAGCGGCAAAGCTAGAAAAGCTAGTAATTCTGAGGACTTCAGCTAACAAAGAAATTGTCACCGCACCTCCGCTGTCGCTTGCACGCGCTCAGAAAAAATAGGCATTCATCCTGGATTATCGGCGCGTGTCCATGCGGTACTAATACGAAAAAATTTTAGCATGAGTCGCAATCCTATTGACCACGCTCGCCAGCAAGTCACGCTTTTCCTTGGGTTTCATTATCATCACGGAGGATGTGACATGCAATCATCGAAGGAAATCCTGCTCAGCATCGAGCGCGGTATCGAAGGAGAAACGAAGAAACGGCATACGCCCATGTCGGGTGATGCGTGGCTACTGGCATCGGCCATCCAGAAGGCGATACGCCGGGGCGAAGAAAGGCGAGCGACAGGCGCGGCGATTTCTTTATGGCGGCAAGACCGCGCCCGCTTCTGGCGAAGGCTGCATATCATCGCGTTGGAAGATGTCGGTATTGGTGCGCCCGACCCGGTGGTAAAGACGCTGACTGCTTTTTCTTCGCCCACATGGCGTAAAGAAACGGGCGATATGCAAGTCGGCCTGCATCTGGTGCGTCTGCTGTGTGCGGCAGCAAAGAACCGTCTGGCTGATGCGGCCTTTATTCTGGCGGAACGCGCAGCGGAGCATCAGCACCTGCGCGAGCGGCTGGCGAAGGCTGATGAGGTGACGCTTGCCGAATACGTTGCCGATGAAGAAACGCCGCTGGTGGAGCGGTGCATCGCCGTCTGGCTGCTGGCAGGAACGAAGAAGTTTCCTTCGGAGCATCTGCCGCAGCGTATAGGGAAGCCTGCTGAGGCGATTACCGCGATGATGGCACTCAACCTACCCGCCTCCTTCAAAGAAGCTTGTGCGGGCGTTACAGGCGCATCACAATGGCCTCTTGCGCTGTTCCTTCCGCTCATCTGGCAGGAGGCGCAAAAGCATCCCATGCGCGTGGTGAATGATGCCATCCCCGCCACGCCGGAGGTGGAGGGCGTGCCGTTGTACGCCTGCGATATGTTTACCCGCGTGGGCCTCGCCAGTTTGCGCGAGCTTCGGCAGGAGGTGCGCGGGCTACAAGCATATAGCGTCAAGGCAATCGGCCTCGCGCTTTTTTACATGGAAGGCCACCGGGTCAACCAGCGCGTGACCAACGATGCGCTGGAGGAATTGCAGCAGCGAGGCGAACTGACGGACATGGAGAGCGCAGGCGTATGGTTGCCCGAATACATGGCATTGCGGGAACTGCTGACCGAGAATATGCCCCTGCTCAATGACATCCGGCGCAGGCGTCTGCAACGGCATCTGGAAGGCGCAGCATGAACGAGCTGACGCTTTCCGGCAATACACTGCCCTCCACCGGTATCCGCCATTACGTCGAGCAGGCGCTGAGTGAGAACACCCGCAAAGCGTATCGCGCAGACATGCAGCACTACCGTGCATGGGGCGGCAGCATTCCCGCCAGCGCTGAAACCGTAGCCGCGTATCTCAGCGACCATGCCGCCAGTCTGACCATTGCCACGCTACAACGGCGGCTGGTGTCCATCGGCAAGGCGCACACCATGCAGGGCTACGCCGACCCGACGAAAGCTGATTTAGTGAAGCTGACGATGCGTGGCATCCGGCGGGAGCATGGAAGGCCGCAGGCGCAGGTGTCGCCGGTACTCAAGGAAGATTTGACGGTGATGCTATCGCATGTGCCGGACACGGTGAAAGGAAAACGTGACCGTGCGTTGCTGATGCTTGGCTTTTGTGCAGCACTGCGGCGTAGTGAACTGGTGGCGGTGCGGGTGGAGGATTTGGAGTTCACCGCGCAGGGCATCATCCTTACCCTGCCACGCAGCAAGACCGACCAGACCGGGCAAGGCAGAAAAATCGGCATTCCGAAAGGACGCGGGCGCATCTGTCCGGTGCAAGCGGTCAGTGACTGGGTGTTGCACACAAGAGCAGAAAGCGGGCCGGTATTCCGCGCCATCACGAAAGGTGGTGTCATATCCGATGCTGCGCTATCAGACCGCGCTGTTGCCGACATCACCAAGCATTACGCGCAGAAAGCTGGACTCGATGCCAATCGTTACAGCGGCCACAGCCTGCGGGCGGGTCTTGCTACCAGCGCAGCCCAACACGGCGTATCATCATGGAAAATCCGTGAGCAAACAGGCCATAAAAGCGATGCAATGCTGGCGCGGTACATAAGGAGTGGCGACCTATTCAGCAATAATGCCGCTGCGCTGTTCTGAATCTCGCTATGTAAAAAAGGGAGGGTGTGTTAATACTCCACCTGTATGACACCTGACCCAAAATGGCTCGAAATTCTTAAAGCAAGTGGTTGGCAGACAACCGCCATCGCCCTTGCCTGCGCCATTATTATCGCACTCGTCAGTAACGAAGTATTACCCACACCTGAAGGATGGATTATTTTTTCGGTTGCGAGCATCGGTATTGTGACGGGCTGTCTAGCAGCGGCCAGTATTCTAAGCGCGCTTACTCGGTTTTTCGGACTTGGAAGCGCAATAAAAGAATGGCGGTGGCAAAAGAAGGCGAGAAATAGCGTCAGCGCATATATTCCATTTATGAATGAGCAGGAGCGGTCGATAATTGCGCACCTGCTTCACCATAATCAAAAAACCTTTACTGGTGATATAGACGGCGGCAATGCTACCACTTTAATCGCTAGGGGCATCATCGTCAGTGCCCTTAAACCCGGCCAGGTCTTCCAACAACTTGATGCCCCATTTGCTGTACCGGATGTGGTGTGGGATGTTCTGATTAAGCATAAGGAAAAATTCCCATATCAGCCAACGGAGCGCGGCGTGCTTCCGTGGCGAGAAGATAATGGCTGGTAGCTTCTCCACTGAATTATAAGAAACATTCTCGGTTTCCCATTGACCTTGCGGCGTAATCTCCTAAGCTATTCTTCGTGCTGTAAAAGCAGCACCGGGACGTAAGAATCCCGCTATTACCGGTGCGTGTCCGTCATCACGCCGTTTCTCGACCTTTATGGCCGGGAGGCGGCGGCGCATGTCCAAGCTTCGGCTAAAGGCCGTCGCGGTCGTGTAATAGCGGCTTCTTAACTCCCGGTCGCCAGAGAAATCTGGCGGCCATTTTATTTAACTGGGAGGAGAGTTGCGATGCGCATTATCAAGTTATTTTTCATTGCCCTTACCATCACCGCGCTTGGGTATTTATTCATCGGCGAGAAGGAACCGGACCGCAAGGATGTGATAGCGGCACCTACCATATCTCCGGAGGAGCGGGCAGCAGCAGAGAAGCTGGCACAGGAGAAGCAACTGGTTGCCGATGCGGAGATTAAAGCAGAGTTTAAGGCTACGCGCCCGCAGATTATGAAGATGCTGAAGGCGTTGATGGACAAGAAGGGGTATATCGCAGCTGTCGCCTGGGGTGAGCGGTTCGCAAACGTCAAGGACAAGGAATTTCAGAAGCTATACCAAGAGGCAATCAGGAAGAATGGCGAGCAGCAGGCTTCAATGAACGCCAAGATGGCCGCGAAGGAAGCCCGCTTATCACAGCTACAGAACATCAACTTGGATGCAGAGAGCCTGCACGCGGGGCGGTATTGCAAGAATCTGGTGCAGAATCAGCTTAAAGCTCCGGCGACCGCAAAATTTCCCACATTTCCTGATGTCAGGATTTCCAGCACCAACGAGTTCTTCACCGTTACGTCACAGGTTGATGCGCAGAATAGCTTCGGCACCATGTTGCGGATGTCGTATTTCTGCCGCTTGAAATATAACGGGGGTGGCGCGTCCGGCTGGATTGCCGATGACGTGAGGGTCAATGAGCAGTAGCGACATTACCTCCGATAAACTCTACTTATCGGAAGTAATTTCCTCATATATTTCTGGGAATTATTCAGTGTAGGATGGTTTTTTTAAGAAATGCCGATAAAACAGTAACAATTCTGCTGTCCGCACCTTGCAGTCGCAGGGCATATCATCTATTACTGCTGCGCAACACATTGGAACGCTAGAGAAAATGCTCTTAACCATCACCACCACACACCAACCCGCTACGGACATCGGGTACTTGCTGCACAAGAATCCCGATAACCTGCATACGGTGTCGCTATCGTTTGGGGATGCGCATGTTTTTTATCCCGAAGCGACCGCAGAGCGTTGCACGGCTGCGCTGTTGCTCGACGTTGACCCGGTGGCACTGGTACGCAAAAATACCCCATCCGGCGAGGGGTTCGCGCTTGAGCAGTATGTGAATGACCGGCCTTATGTCGCTTCGTCTTTCATGAGCGTGGCCCTGTCGCGGTCATTCGGTACGACGTTTTCCGGCAAGAGCAAGCACCGGCAGGAACTGGTAGACCAGTCAATACCGCTGGAAGTGAAAATTACGGTGTTGCCTTGCCGTGGTGGGGAGAAGGTGCTGCGCCGCCTGTTCGAGCCGCTTGGGTACGAGGTGCAGGCCGAGCGGCATATTCTGGACGATAAGTTTACGGAATGGGGTGATAGCCCGTATTTCACGGTAACACTCAAGCGTACTTGTCCGCTGCGTGAATTCCTAACTCATCTCTATGTGCTGATTCCGGTACTGGATAACGATAAGCACTATTGGATTGGCGATGACGAAATCGAGAAGCTGCTTAAATTCGGCGAAGGCTGGCTGAGTGCGCACCCGGAGAAGGAGCTTATCACCCGCCGCTACCTCAAAAACTTCAAATCGCTCGCGGATGAGGCGTTGGAACGGCTTTCCGAAGGCCAGCCGTTGGTGGAAGTTGACGAATCCGGTGAAGCCGCTGCACCACAGGAAGAAACGCTGGAGAAGAAAATCAACCTTAACCAAGAGCGCATGGAATGGGTGGTCGCCAAACTCAAGGCGCACAACGCCAAGCGCGTAGTAGATATGGGCTGCGGCGAGGGCAAGCTGCTCAGCAAGCTATTACAGGATAATTTTTTCGAGCAGATTACCGGCTGTGACGTATCTTCCCGTTCGCTGGAAATCGCTAAGGAACGCTTGAAGATTGACCGGCTCCCCAGTTTTCAGCAAAAGCGCATTAGCCTCATGCAAACCGCGCTGACTTACCGCGACAAGCGACTGGCTGGCTATGATGCCGCCACGCTCATCGAAGTAATTGAGCACATGGACTTGCCACGCCTGGATGCCTTCAAACGCGTAGTATTCGAGTTTGCCAAGCCTGCGCTAGTCATCGTGACCACGCCCAATGCGGAATATAACGCGCTGTTCGAGAATCTGCCTCCTGGCAAATTCCGCCATAGCGACCACCGCTTTGAGTGGACACGTAAAGAGTTTGAAGATTGGGCGAATGACGTTGCTGCCCGCTTCGGCTATGCGGTGACGTTTGAAGGCATTGGCAACCGGCATGAAACATTAGGAGCGCCGACACAGGCGGGGATTTTTACAAGAAATGACTGAGAACATTATCACAATCCCCGAACTCTCTCTGGTGATGCTGGTCGGGCCGTCCGGCTGTGGCAAATCGTCATTCTCGCGCAAGCATTTCAAGGAAACCGAGATTATATCGTCGGATTATTGCCGTGCACTGGTGTCGGATGACGAAAATAATCAGGCCGCAACGAAAGATGCCTTCGAGGTGCTGCATTTCATCGCATCCAAACGGCTGACTGCGGGCAAGCTGGTGGTAGTGGATGCCACCAACGTACAGCCGGAAGCGCGTAAACCGCTGGTGGACTTGGCACGTCGGCATCACGTTATCCCGGTGGCGATTGTGCTCAATCTGCCGCGTGAGCTATGCCATGAACGTAATAAAAACCGCCCTGACCGGCAGTTCGGCAAGCATGTGGTATGGAACCAGAGCGACCAGCTACGCCGTTCACTCAAGAGCCTGAAACGTGAGGGTATCAGCCAGGTCTATGTACTGAATTCCGTGGAGGAAGTGGATAATGTCGTTATTCAACGCGCTCCGCTATGGAACAATCTTAAGCATGAAAAAGGGTCGTTTGACATTATCGGCGACATTCATGGCTGCTTCGATGAGCTACACGCTCTGCTGCTGAAACTTGGCTACCAAGTGCAGAAAAATGGCCAATACGCCGTGACGCATCCCGAAGGCCGCAGGGTGATTTTTGTCGGTGATTTAGTAGACCGTGGGCCGAAAACGCCGGAAGTGCTACGCATCGTCATGGATATGGTGGAATCCGGCGCGGCGTTCTGCGTCAACGGCAACCATGACGATAAGCTGAAACGCAAGCTACAAGGCCGCGAGGTGAAGATTGCGCATGGTCTGGCCGAATCGCTGGCGCAGTTGGAGCCGGAGCCGCAGGAGTTCAAGGATAAGGCGGTAAAGTTCCTTGACGGGCTGATTAGTCATTACGTCTTTGATGACGGTAAGCTGGCCGTCGCGCACGCGGGATTGAAAGAGGAATACATCGGCAGGGGTTCGCCTCGCATACGCGAGTTCTGCATGTTCGGTGAAACCACTGGCGAGATTGATGAATTCGGCTTGCCGGTGCGCTATCCGTGGGCGCGGGATTATCGCGGCAATACCATGATTGTGTACGGCCACACGCCTATTCCCGAAGCCGAATGGCTGAATAACACCATCAACATTGATACCGGTTGCGTGTTCGGCGGTAAGCTGACTGCGTTGCGCTATCCTGAAAAAGAGCTAGTGGAAGTGCAGGCTGCGCAGGTGTACTGCGAACCCATCAAGCCGCTGAACCACGAAGCAGAAGTCCGCGTACGCGATGATATTCTGGATATTGATGACGTTATCGGCAAGCGTATCGTCAGCACCGGCCTGCATCACAACATCACCATCCGCGAGGAAAATGCGATTGCCGCGCTGGAAGTGATGAGCCGTTTCGCAGTTGACCCGCGCTGGCTGATTTATCTACCGCCCACCATGTCGCCCACGGAAACGACCAAGGAAGACGGACTGCTGGAGCATCCGAACGAAGCCTTTACCT
The DNA here is from genome assembly GCA_964645205.1 of uncultured Rickettsiales bacterium. Taxonomy (GTDB): domain Bacteria; phylum Pseudomonadota; class Alphaproteobacteria; order Rickettsiales; family SXRF01; genus CAZYBO01. The sequence continues at coordinate 336,569 of CAZYBO010000002.1, read as the reverse complement.
TCTATCGCAACCGAGGCGTGGAAAAGGTCATCTGCGAAGAAAAGCACATGGGTTCCCGCGCTATCGTAATTGTCTGCAAAGACAATGAAGCGGCGCGTAAACGCTTCGGCATCACCGGCAACGAAATCGGTATCTGCTATACCCGCACAGGCCGCAGCTTCTTCAACAAGCAGGAAATTGAGCAGGAGTTCTTAAGCCGCGTGGCGCAGGCCGTGGGTAAGGCGGGACTATGGGAGGAATTCAAAACCGATTGGTTCTGCTTCGATTGCGAGCTGATGCCGTGGTCAGCCAAGGCGATGGCATTGCTTGAGCAGCAATACGCGCCGGTCGGTGCATCCGCTACTGCCGCTTTGCCGGATACTGCGGCATTGCTGGGTAAAATAGCGGGTAAAGTAGAAGGCGTTGATGCGCTCCATAAGAAATTCCAGGCGCGGGCAGAGATGGCGACACTCTACCGCGATGCTTACCGCCGCTATTGCTGGCCGGTCAATACGTTGGTGGATTATAAGCTGGCACCGTTCCATGTACTTGCCTCGGAAGGCAGCTTTAACATGGAAAAAGACCATCTGTGGCACATGGAAATTATTTACCGCCTGTGCGATGCCGACCCAGAGATATTCCGTAAAACCGCCTATAAGCTGGTGAATACGAATGACGAGGCAAGTTGCGCGGAAGCGACGGCATGGTGGACGGAAATGACCGACAGCGGTGGCGAAGGCATGGTGGTCAAACCGCTGCAATTCACCGCCAAAGGCAGCAAGGGCTTAATCCAACCCGGTATCAAATGCCGTGGCCGTGAATACCTGCGCATCATCTACGGGCCGGAATATACTGCGCCGGAACATCTGGAACGCCTGCGCTCGCGTGGTCTTGGTGCGAAGCGTTCGCTGGCATTGCGCGAATATGCGCTGGGCTATGAAGCGTTGCAGCGGTTTGTGAACAACGAGCCGCTTTACCGCGTGCATGAGTCGGTGTTCGGGGTGCTGGCGTTGGAGAGTGAGCCGGTGGACCCAAGGCTTTAGGCTATCAGGTAGCAGGAAGAATTATCTCCTTCTGTAACAAAAGGTTCACATAAATCTTGTGGGTTCTCCACTTATCGAATGCTATATAGTGTGCCACTAGAGTGCAGGTAGCACTCTTTCACGCTATGCACCTGTAGGCCATGAAGGTGGGAATGGGGGCATGAGGATGATTATGTTCGCCGCACGCAGCCATAGAGACCGTTTCCACTACCTCTTCAGCGACAGGGACAGCGATGCGCTTGTCCGCATACAGAATCAGGCTATTCAATTCGTTGAAAATGCGCCCGAAGAGGAAGTGCTGAACTGCGACCCCGAACTGTTCGTCTCAGGCGTGATGGTGAACATTCACGCGGAACCGCTGAAGCTAGGCGAGCCTTTTCAGGATAAGCCCGCTCCCATCACCGTTGATGTCTCAGGGAGTATTGATTATGGATTCGGCGGCTCTGTAGAAGGCCGGAGATACCGCATTTATTATCCCGTAAGCGGATACCTAAAGCTGCTGGAAATGCAGCCATCTTCATGGTTTAGCGTCCATCCGACCGGATATGTAAGCGATGGCCGTATAGTATGCGAGTATGAGTTGCCCGGCGTTGAGCACGGCGAGAAATTGACCACCCGGCACAAGCAGAATCTCGACATGATTGAGAAGTACATAATTAACGCCAATAAGGATTTGCACAATCTTCTCGACGGCCTGCCCGGTAAGATTACCGAGGCTATACAGCAGCGTCAGCAGAAAATTATTAAATCACGCGAATCTGCTAACGCGCTCGGCATCCCCATTAAGGAACAAGCAGAAGACAGCTCGCGCTCATTACTATCCGCCAAGAATGCTATCGTGGTGCCAAAGGCGCGTAATGCTCAGGAACCGGTGAGCATGTCTGAATTTGACGGTATCCTCGGCGTGGTAGAGGCAGCGGGCCGGTCTTACGAGCGCACCCCGAAGATGACGCATCGTTGGGACGAGAATTGCTACCGCGACAGCCTAGTGCTGTATCTGAATCAGTGCTATGCCAAGACCGGCAGCGTCACAGGAGAGACGTTTATTCGGGGCGGGAAGAGCGACATCCTAATCCGTCACCAGGACATCGACGTGTTCATTGGCGAGTGCAAAATCTGGGGTGGCCAAGCCCAAATCGGAAAGGAAATAGACCAGCTTTTTGAGCGTTACCTGACATGGAGTGCCACGAAAGCCGCTCTGATTTACTTCAATCGCGGTGGGAACACTACGGAGGCAGTCGAACATCTGAAGCGAGAGGTCGCCGCGCATGGATGCCATGTACAGACGCTAGCCGCCAAGGGGCCGACCCATCTCCGGTTTAAGTTCCACCATGTCTCTGATAACAAGAAAATAATTGACCTCGCCGTGCTGATTTTTCCGGTAGGCAGCGGGGTATCCGTGAGCGCATTGAGATAGTCTCTTTGGGTAATCATCGCCGTGGGACAAATTTGGGACACTTCGCGGTGAAAAGCCGAAAGCGGCGATGGGAACCCATGAAACGCCGCGACAACTAAGCTGCTGTAACGACTATCTTCTTGTAACGGCCTCGCTCCTGCATTATCGTCCGTTTTCGTACTGGGGATTTCTCGAAAACCGTTGTGCCCGTAAGGGTACCGGAGGTTCGAATCCTCTCCTCTCCGCCATTGTTCTGAAAACAACCGCTATATAGCCAGGATGGCATGACGCCGCGCGCCCAGTATCTGCGGGCTTTCCATGCCTAGCTGCCCTGACTTTGCCACCAGCCGGAACATGCCCATTTTTCGATAGTACGGGCTTAAATACCCCATTCCTATATGCATCCCCGTACTTGGAAATGCCAACTACGGGGCTTTTAGTCAAGACAATCTGCGGTTCGGCAATGGTAAAAGTTGTTAAGAACTATGCCTGCCGTTGTTTCATCGGCGCGGTATCGTCTTCCGGGAAAACGTGACATTTTGACCGGTAGCAAACATGGCCTTTCTCGTCTTTATAATCCTCGAACGGATCGGTGTCATGGATGCCGAAGAATTTCTGCAGGGTTTCCTTCAATGACTGCTTGCGCTTTTTATTGCGGTCGGTGGCTTTGGAATTGTCCCAGGTGAGATTGCCTCTTTCTTCCGCAAACGCTGTCAACAATCCCCATTGCTTGTTGGGCTCGCCTGCGCGCGCATCGCACATGCCCATCTGCGTGAAATTGTAAACGGCGGACTCGCTTCCCCCGGCCTTGCGCTTGCAGGAAACACGCACACGATGCCCATCGACGAATTTGATGGTGATGTCCGACCATTGCGCGCCCGGCGGCGTAGGAAATTTCTCGCAAGTGATTTCCGGGTTTTCGTCCGGCTGCATCTCATAAAATTTCTGAAAGGATTGCAATGCCGCGGCGGCATCGATGATGCTCTCCGGCGAAGAAATCTGTTCCGCCGCGATGACGGTCGAGTGTTTTTTCGCAAGGAGATTCTGCAATTCCGGCGCAATGCCATCAATGGTCGGGAGCAGAAGGATGAAACTGCGATCCGCGTGCAGCAGTTTATTGATAGCCTTATCCCGGTCGCCGCCATAGATCGGCAGATGCAGAAATACCGGGAACCGTAGAGTGCCGCGTGGAATAAAATATCCGATGCGCGCAAGGTTGCAATGCTGGTCGAGAATTTCCGGATCACTGACAATATTGGCGTCGGCCAGCGCCTCCGCCAGCCTAATAGCAAGCTTGCGTGTATTCAGCGAATAGACGCGCAGATCCTCCCGTTGAATCTCCACATCATCGCAACCGTGATCGTCATCGCAAACCGCGACCAGCTTGCCGTCAGGCAATTTGACGATTTGGCGAAAGCATCCATTGGCGCCGCCGTCCGGGCATGGAAATGCCTCGGAGAATTCCGATGTACGGTCAAAGCACCCATCAATGAACGCGGCATTACCGTTGAAATGCTGCGTCAGGAAAGCATGCGTATGTTCATGCCGGGGCAAGTTCTCTAGACGTTTCCACATTCTGCTGCCTCGGTTTGTTGGGGCTTTTCTCCACAAGTCCCTGGTCGTTGATCCACTCCTCGATAATCAGGCTGTCGTCATCCCTGCCAAACCTGGCTTGGTTGCCTGATTGGATGCGCACCTTACGGGGATTCTTACTTCCATCGAACCGGACATTGAAATTGGCGGAAACGATTTTCGCGCGCTTCGTCGCCTCTTGATTATTTTTGCGAATCAGCGTCGCAAGAAGATTTCCGGATTTGCGGATTTCGATTTCACCGCCCCATTCGTATTGCAGCTCCACCAACTTGACATCTTCCACGCCGGGAACGGTGGCGAAGTCATAGGTGGCCGAATCGATTTCCCGCAGCTTCTCCAGCGAGAACAATTTCTTTTCCCGGAAATAAGTATCATCGCCGAACAAGTGTCTGCCGATGCATTCCAGGTAGGTGGATTGCTGACCTTTTTTACTGTCGGTCTTCACGCTAATTTCATCGCGCTGGCAATTGTAAATCAGGAGATCATGCCTTTGCGGATTGTAGAAAATGCTCTCCGAATCTCCGTTTTTCATTTCCATCTCGCGCTTAAGCGGCATGCCGTATTTGATGACGATGCTGACGCGATGGCCTTGTGGAAACAAATAGACACGGCAATCCTTCAGCCGATTATTTGCAGCAAACCACTCGTCGAGATCGGTCTGCAATGCCTTGATGGTGTCGTCCGTATAAGCAGGAAATTCCCGCGCCTCGCCAGTCGCGCCGAGAAAATACGAGAAGGATTTATAATTCTGCACCAGCGTCTTCGCGTATTGCGTATGGAAAAGAGACTGATGATTCAGCCAACAATAAAGCGCCACGTCCGCCGGGCTGCTCTGCGCGCCGAAATCAAGCGTGACTTTCTGCTCCTTCGCCATGGCGAGCAATGAATCCATCGCCTCATGGCTCGACATTTCCGTGATGAGCTGCAGGGCTTCCATCAGGTCGTGAGTTTCCTGATCTTTCTGCACCGCGCCGTCCGGATTCATCAGCACTTGCGTCAGGCGCGCATACTGGATGCCGCCATTGTCGAGCGGAATATTGTGCGCGGCGAAGAATTTGGGAAAGCGTTTGAGTAGAAGAATAAGCTGGCCGCTATCCAGGCTGCCAAGACTGTCGACATCGGTAAATACCTTGGGATTGTATTGCGCCATTTCGCCTCCTGTTCGTCGGTACAGGGGGAGCGCCAATTACATATCGATGCCCTTCCTGATGTTCTTGTTATTTCGCCTGGGCGGCTCTTTAATTCGCACAGGCTTTATGCTCCCTTTATATTAATCGCCTATTCTATAACTGCTTCAATATACAGCCAAGACATAACCGATTAACACCTTATAGTTGAATAATATAGTTACTACACAACCGGTCAACGATTTTTCGATTCCGACGATTCATTTCTTCTCTCGGTAAGTAATCCCATGTGAACAACCGCAGGGTTTCCGCCATGGGAGCAATTCATCCAAACCTATTAACTACCAATCAGCGCGTGGAAGAAGCGGCTAGCATTCTGGCGCTGGGCATCGTGCGCCTGTGGAAACGCCAGAAGGACGTTAATTATATGGACTTAGAGGGTTTTTCACGCATGTATGCCAAGGACGGCAACAAAGGAGAAAAACCATATGAAAAACAATATATTAGAAAGGATAATCCACCTGCAGAAAATGCCTCCGGATGAGCTGAAGGCGCTATGGCGGGAGCTGTACCAGTCGGAGCCGAAACAGGCGAACATGCAATACATGGTCAAGCGCCTGGCCTATCGCATTCAGGAGCTGGCCTACGGCGGGAACAGCGCCGAGCTGGAGACGCGGCTGATGCTGAAGGCGGAAGAGCATTACGGCCAGCGCAAGAAATCGAAATCCACCGTTAAGCGCCTTTCACCCGGCACCATTCTGGTGCGGGAATATAAAGGTATGGAGTATCAGGTGGCCATCCTGGAAGACGGCTATCAGTTCGATGGCTGCAAGTACCCCAGCCTCTCCGCGGTGGCGAAGGTCATCACCGGCACCGCATGGTCGGGACCGGTTTTCTTCGGCTTAACATTGTCGCAGGCCAACCATGGATAACACGAAGCCACAGGTGCGCTGCGCCATCTACACCCGCAAATCCACCGAGGAAGGATTGGACATGGAGTTCAACTCCCTCGATGCGCAACGGGACTCGTGCGAGAAATACATCCAGATTCAGAAGCATGAAAGCTGGACACTGATTCCCGAACACTATGATGACGGCGGTTTTACCGGCGGCAACATGGAACGTCCGGCGCTGAAACGGCTCATGGCCGATATCGATGCCGGGCTGGTCGATATGGTCGTGGTTTACAAAATCGACCGCCTATCGCGCTCCTTGCTCGACTTTCTGAATATGGTGCGCATGTTCGATGAGCGCAAAGTCTCGATGGTGTCCGTCACGCAGCAGTTCAACACCAGTACGCCGATGGGGCGACTGATGATTAACGTACTGATGAGCTTCGCCGAATACGAGCGCGACCTGACCGGCGAGCGCATCCGCGACAAGATCGCCTCTTCCAAGCGCAAAGGCATGTGGATGGGCGGGCCGCCGCCCATGGGGTATGACTGCAAGGAACGCAAGCTGGTAATCAATGAGCCGGAGGCGGAAATCCTGCAGCTGGTTTTCGACCAGTTCGTGACCAAGCGTTCGGTGAAGCTGGCCGTGCAGGCGCTCAGGCAGATGGGCGTGCGCACAAAATTCCGCATCACCGGCGGCGGCAAGCAAGTCGGCGGCAATCTCTTCGATGTCGGCACCGTTTACAAAATGATCAACAACCCCATTTACATCGGAAAGATTCGGCATAAAGACCAGCTCTTCGAGGGGCAGCACGAGCCTATCATCGCGCAGGAAACATGGGACGCTGCGCAGAGCATTCTTAAAATCAGCCCGCGCGAGCGCGGCAAGGCGACCAAACGGAAAATCCCCGCCGTTCTGCTTGGCCTGCTGAAATGCGGAGGCTGCGGCAGCTCCATGACTCCCAAGCACACCAGAAAGAAAAGCGGCAAGCTTTACCGCTATTACGTTCCAAGCGCGCACGCCAAAGGCGGGTGCGAGACATGCCCGATCAAGCAGCTGGCCGCGAGCGAAATCGAGGCCGTGGTTTTAAGCCAGCTCCAATCGATTTTCCAGACGCCGGAAATGATCATGCAGGTATGGAAGAAGGTCAGTGATGAAAATGGCCGGACAAGCGAAGAAGACGTGAGGCAGGCGCTGACGGATATTTTCCCCATCTGGAAAGAGCTGTTTCCCGCCGAGCAGGAACGCCTGCTGAACCTGATGCTGGAGAAAGTCGTCGTGCAGCCGCATTCGATCGATGTCCGTGTGCGCGCCGATGGATTGCACTCGTTGGTGCGGGAGCTGCGCAATATCAAAGTGAAAGTCGAGGATGCCAATGCAAGACATGACCGAGCCGCTTATCAGCGTGCATGAGAATATCATCTCGATCAAAGTCCCCCTGAATTTAAAACGCAAGGGTGGCCGGAAACTGATTATGTCCCCGGCATCGCATCTGAATACAATCCCCGTCCGCAAGCCCGATGAGACAATGGTGCGTGCACTGGCGCGGGCGTGGAAATGGCAGCGTATGCTCGATGAAGGTAAATACAAATCTCTCGACGACCTGGCGCAGCAGAACAAGATTAACGCTTCTTATGTTTCCCGTATTCTCCGACTGACGCTGCTGGCGCCGAATATCAAGCAAGCCATTATGGACGGCATGCAGCCGCGCGGCATGAGCCTTCAGGACATGCAGCAGCCTTTCCCCGACCTGTGGGAAGAACAGCGGGAATGGTTCGGTTTCTAAGCCCGGTGATTTTTCACTGAGTCCAGCAAAAAAATCTCAAAATATTTTTCATCTCTGAAAGCCGCCTTCATGGCGGCTTTTCTGTTTCTCCGCCCGTATTTCCGCCTCCCGCGGCCAAGCCCCCGGTGAGTTTTCGCCATCCGAAGCGTCCGGCCCCCGTGGCCGCTAACGCAAATGGAGACGAAAACCATGAGCAAGAGTCAAAATCGTTATGAAGGCATTGATCAATACGTTGTTAACCAGGTGCGCTACCATGCGCGTGCTTTAACCCGGCATCCCGCCGTTCACGGCATGGAGGTGGAGGACATCGAGCAAGAACTGATGCTCGATTATCTCTCCCGCATCCAGGCTTACGATCCCGAACGGGCAAGCCGGAGAACCTTCGTCGATCGCATCCTCAATCATAAATGCGCAAGCATTATCGAAGAAGCCAAGGCGCAGAAACGCGGCGGCGGCGTGCGGGAAATGTCGCTGGAGTCGTGGCTGGAAAACCGCGATGGCGATGACGACGAACTTCCCGACCATACTTACGACCGGACGGAAGCCATTCATTTTTCCATCGACGTCAACCGCATCCTCCGCGACCTGCCGGAGCCGATGGCCGTGCTGCTTACCCAGCTCGGCATTTACAACGTGAGTGAGATTTCACGCCGCACCGGCGTGCCGCGCTCGACGCTGTACGGCTCCATCAATGAGTTGCGCGCCCGCCTGCGGGAACAAGGGCTGCACCATTACCTCCACTGAGCCTCCGACAGTTTTTATGCCCCCTCGGTAAGTAACCGAATGAAGGCACGAAAACATGCCGAGTCTTCGCGGAAATACAAAACCTTTCCCAAGGAAATACCGCGACCGCCTTGCTCTTTGGGCGGCGTCGGGGCTCGGCAGCCGAAATGACTGAAACCAAAGAGCATTTCTCGAAACCAAGGAGGCTCCGATGACCAATTCCCCATCACTCGATGCCGTCTTCGGCACGCCCGTCGGGCAGCTGCTGGAGATGGACGAAACCGAAATCCGCTCGCTGCTCGCCAAGGCGGAACTGCTCTGCCGATGGCTGCGCGGTGCGCTGCGTCTGAAAACCAAAAAAGGAGGAAAGTAATGAGCAAGGAAAAACTGGAAAAGCTGATCAAGGACAGCTTCACCTATGGCCATCTGCCGGAGAACATCCGTATCCCGGCGCTGGGCGACAACCATAATGAAGTTATCAAGCCGCTGGAAACGGCGACGCTCGATGACATCGCCTTCGCGGCGCAGGCTCTGGATCAGGAATCGGACGCGCTTTACAGCCGCCTGAGCGCATTGCGCAGACTTTACCGCGAGGCTCGCAGCCGTGGCGCGCTGGGGAGCGATAACATCATCGACGCGCTCTCCCGGAAGGGAGGCGTTCAATGACGCTTCCCATCATCAGCGCCGACGAACGCCTGAAGGAAGCCAAGGGTATCAAAGGCTGCATCTTCGGCAAGTCTGGCATCGGCAAAACGTCCCTGCTGTGGACGCTGCCAGCGGAAAAGGCGCTGTTTTTTGATCTGGAAGCCGGTGATCTCGCCATCGAGGGCTGGCCGGGCGACACCATTCGCCCGCGCACCTGGCAGGAATGCCGGGACTTCGCGGCGTTCATCGGCGGCCCCAACCCGGCGCTGCGGGAAGACCAACCTTACAGCCAGGCGCATTTCGATGCAGTGTGCGAGCGTTACGGCAAGCCGGACGCGCTCGACAAGTACGACACCGTCTTCATTGATTCGATCACGGTCGCCGGTCGGCTTTGCTTCAACTGGTGCAAAGGCCAGCCGCAGGCGTTCAGCGATAAAACCGGCAAGCCGGATACGCGCGGTGCCTACGGTCTGCACGGCCAGGAAATGATCGCCTGGCTGACGCACCTGCAGCACACGCGCGGCAAGAACATCTGGTTCGTCGGCATTCTCGACGAGCGGATAGACGACTTTAACCGGCGCTACTTCCAACCGCAGATTGAAGGCAGCAAGACCGGCCTGGAGCTGCCCGGCATCGTCGATCAGGTCATCACCATGACGGAGATCGCCGCCGATGAGGGCAAATTCTTCCGCGCTTTCATCTGCCACACGCTCAATCCTTACGGCTATCCGGCCAAAGATCGATCCGGCCGCCTCGAAATGATGGAGGAGCCGCATCTCGGCCGGCTCATGGAAAAAATCAAAGGCAAGGCCAAGCCCGCCGCCGAGCGCCTTTCTTACGCCGTCCCCCAAACGCAGAATCAAGGAGCATGATATGAGCTGGAGCGATTTTAACAGCGCCGAAGACCAGAATAGTTTCGATCCCATTCCCAAAGGCACGCTGATCAAGGTGCGGATGACCGTCCGCCCCGGCGGCTACGACGATCCACAGAAAGGATGGACAGGCGGCTATGCCACGCGCAATGCCACCACTGGTTCGATTTATCTGAACTGCGAATTCGTGGTGTTGGAAGGCCAGTATGCCCGCCGCAAGATTTGGAACCTGATCGGCCTGCACAGCCCCAAAGGCGAAGACTGGGCGAATATCGGCCGGTCGCTGATCAAGGGCATCCTCAATTCCGCCCGCGGCATCGGCAACAAGGACAATTCCACTCAGGCGCAGAACGCCCGGCGCATTAACGGGCTCGGCGATCTCGACGGCATCGAGTTCCTGGCGCGCGCCGACATTGAGAAAGACCAGAACGGCAATGACAAGAACGTCATCAAATACGCCGTCACCTGCGACCACAAGGATTACGCCGCGCTGATGGGACGCGCAGGCGGTTCTTCTTCCGCACCGCAAGCCTCCGCGCCTGCGCAAACTAAGGGCAACCTGCCTTCCTGGGCGCAGTAAGGAGGCCGGACAGTGCTGCTTAGACCCAGACAGAAGGAGCTTGTCTCCCGCTCCGTGACCGCGCTGCGCCAGCATGGCAACACGCTGGCCGTCGCGCCCACCGGCGCAGGCAAGACGATCATGCTTTCCGCCATCCTCGGCGAGCTGTTCAAAGAGGATGCCAGCAAAGCATGCGTGCTTGCGCACCGTGACGAGCTGACCGCGCAAAATCAGGCGAAATTCAAGCGCATCAATCCTGGCCTTTCCACCGGCATGTATAACGCCACCATCAAAACATGGGAAGGCGATGTCACCTTTGCCATGGTGCAGACGCTGACGCGGGAAAACAATCTCGATACCATGCCGGTACTGGACGCGCTGGTCGTGGATGAAGCGCATCACGCCCGCGCCGAAAGTTACCTGCGCATCATCGACCATGCGCAAAAGAAAAATCCGGACATCAAGCTGCTCGGCATGACCGCGACGCCTAACCGCGGCGATAAGCTCGGCCTGCGTCCTGTCTTTTCCAACGTCGCCGATCAAATCACTGTCAAGGAGCTGATCGCATCCGGCCATTTAGTGCCGCCGCGCACCTTCGTCATGAATGTCGGCGTGCAGGAAGACCTGAAGAACGTGCGCAAAACCGCGCTCGATTACGACATGAATGCCGTTGCCAGCATCATGAACACGCGCCCCATCAACGACGCCGTGGTGCAGCACTGGAAGGAAAAGGCCTGCGACCGCAAGACCGTGGCCTTCTGCTCCACGGTCGATCACGCGCGCGACGTCTGCGACAGTTTTCTGCGCGCCGGTATTCCCGCCGTGATGGTGTACGGAGAAATGTCCGATACGGATCGCCAGCAGGCGCTGGCGGCATTCACGTCGGGCGGTGCGCAAATCATCGTCAACGTGGCGGTGCTAACCGAAGGCTGGGACTACCCGCCCGCCAGCTGCGTTATCCTTCTGCGCCCCAGCTCCTACAAATCCACCATGATTCAGATGATCGGGCGCGGGCTGCGCACGGTCGATCCTGCGGAGTTTCCGGGTGTCGTGAAAAAAGATTGCGTCGTGCTGGATTTTGGCACGTCCACCTTGATCCACGGCTCGATCGAGCAGGAAGTCGATCTCGACGACCATCATCAGGACGGCGACGCGCCTTACAAGGAATGTCCGGAATGCGCCGCTTCGGTGCCGCTGGCGGTAAAGGAATGCCCTCTGTGCGGTTATGTATGGGAAAGCCCTGCCGCCGCCACAGCCGCATCGGGCGATTTCCTGATGACGGAAATCGATCTGCTCAAGCGGTCGAGCTTCCTATGGTGCGACCTGAACGGCGATGACCGCTATTACATGGCCACCGGCTTCAATGCCTGGGCGGGCGTGTTCATCAAGGATACCGACTGGCACGCCGTGGGCGGCCGCAAGGGCGAATCGCCGAAACTTCTGGCATCCGGCGAAAGGCTGGTGTGCTTCGCCGCCGCGGATGACTGGCTGAATCTGTATGAAAATGAAGACACGGCGCACAAGACGCGCTCATGGCTGCACCAGCCCGCCACTGAGAAGCAGCTGCAATACCTGCCGCCGTCCTGCCGCAACGACTACAGCCTGACCCGCTACAAAGCATCGGCGCTCATGACCATGCAGTTCAACCGCCAGGCCATTCAGGGCGCCATCAATCGCGGGAGGGCAGCATGATCGATCCCACCGACCTTGAGAAAGAATGCATGGCATCCGCGCTGGTTCCGCTTGGAGAATATGTCGCGGAAATCGGCATGCAGCGTCCTTTCGCTGATCTTACCAGGCAGGAAGTGCTGACGCTGATCGAAGTGGTGGTGACCGCTTATCAGGATCGCATGATCGAGCGCCGCGCGGAGGCGCCGTTCTGATGCTGGATTTCAACCACAGGCCGACCTTCGCCGAAAATCTGAACGAGCGGATCGACGCCGCGCTGGTAGAAGAGCGGCGCAAAATACCGGAGCGTGAGTATCTGGGCGCGTCCCGCCTGGGCGTATCCTGCGCGCGATCATTGCAATATGAATTTACCCGGACGCCCAAGGACGAGGATTTTTCCGGCAAGGCCTTGCGCATTTTCGCCGCCGGTCATCTTTTCGAGGATCTGGCCATCGGCTGGCTTCGCGCTGCCGGGCTTGAGCTGTTCACGCAAAGACGAAACGGCGAGCCCTTCGGTTTCTCGGTTGCCGACGGGCGCATACGCGGCCATGTCGACGGCGTGATCAGCGGCGGGCCGGAGGATCTTGGCCTGAGTTTTCCCATGCTGTGGGAATGCAAATCCATGAATGCCAAGTCGTGGAAAGAAACGGTCAAGCACGGCGTCGCCAAATCCAAGCCGGTCTATGCCGCGCAGATCGCCATTTACCAGGCATACATGGAAGGTTCGATATCGGGCATCAGCCGGAACCCCGCGCTCTTTACCGCCGTCAACAAAGATACGGCGGAAATTTACCACGAGCTGGTGCCTTTTGATGCGTCGCTTGCGCAGAACGTCAGCGACCGCGCCGTGCATATTCTTCGCGCCACCCATGCCGGTGAGATCATGCCGCGCGTTACCGCCGATCCCGACTACTTCGAATGCCGCTTCTGCCCATACCGGACACGCTGCTGGGAGAAAGAAGCATGAGCCAGGAATGGTCGGATTTCAACGACGCGCAGACGCAAGCCTACCCGAAGGAAGAGCCGCAGCTATCGACGGACGATATAAAGCGCCTCCTTATCGGGCGTCTCACTGAGGCACTCTATTTTCTGCTGCCAAACGGCGTCCGGCGTGGCGGCAAGTTCCATGTCGGCGACATTCACGGCAATAAAGGTGACAGCCTGACCGTTGAGCTTTCAGGCGCGAAGGCTGGCATGTGGCATGACTTCGCCACCGGTGAAGGCGGAGACATCATTTCTTTGTGGGCGGCAGCGCACGGCTGGGATACGCGCAGCCATTTTCCCGAAGTTATCAGCTCGATTCATGAATGGCTCGGCACGCCTGCCAGGCCGATGCCGAAACAGGCACAGGCGGAAACCGAAGATCTCGGCGCGCCGAGTGCGAAATGGGATTACTTCGATGGCGACGGCGCATTGATTGCCTGCGTGTATCGTTTTGATACAGAATCAGGCAAACAGTTCCGGCCATGGGACGTCAAGGCGCGCCGCCAGCGGGCGCCGGAACCGCGCCCGCTTTATAACCAGCCGGGGATGAAGGCGGCGAACGCCGTGGTGCTGGTCGAAGGCGAGAAAGCCGCGCAGGCGCTCATCGATAAAGGAATATGCGCCACCACCGCCATGAACGGCGCCAGTGCGCCGGTCGATAAAACCGATTGGTCGCCATTGGACGGCAAGCATGTTCTGATCTGGCCGGACAATGATGAGCCTGGCGTGAAATACGCCGAGGCAGTCGCCGCGCGGCTCAAAACGCAGAACATCGCCTCGCTGGCCGTTCTCTCCATTCCTGACGGCAAACCGGCGAAATGGGATGCGGCGGATGCAGTGACCGAAAACATGGATGTGGCGGAATTCCTTGTATCCGCCAATCGAACTGCAGTCACGCCCGCCACGGCGCTTCCGGCTTTTACCGTCGGCCACCTGCTGGATGACGATTCGCCCATGCCGGAAGACATCATCTCCCCGCGCGTGCTGACACCGGGCGGATTGCTCGTGCTGGGCGGCGCGCCGAAGGTGGGCAAAAGCGACCTGCTGATCTGCTGGCTGGCGCACATGGCGGCGGGGCTTCCGTTTCTCAGCATGAAGCCATCGAAGCCGCTCAAGATTTTCTACCTGCAGGCGGAGATCGGCTATCATTACCTGCGTGAGCGACTGAAAAGCCTGCAGTTTGATCCTAACCTGCTGCCGCTGGTGCGCCGCAATCTGGTCATCACGCCGCAGGTGCGCATGCTGCTGGACGAAAAAGGCGTGGAGATGGTGCGCGACACCATCGTCCGCTTTTTCGATCCGTCCATGCTGGACGTCATTGCCATCGATCCGCTTCGCAACGTCTATGACGGCGGCAAAAGCGGTGGCGAGAATGACAACAGCGCCATGCTGGCTTTTCTTCAGGATCGTGTCGAGCGCCTGCGCTTTCTGGTCAACCCTGAAGCCGGCATTATCATCGCCCACCACACCAAGAAGATCGGCAGGAAAAACCTTGAGGAAGAGCCGTTCCAGGGCTTGAGCGGCGCGGGATCGCTGCGCGGATTTTACACGTCCGGCATCATCATGTTCCGGCCAGATGAACATCGCAGCATCAAGCAAATGGTTTTCGAGCTGCGCAACGGTGCGCCGATTGAGAATAAATATGTCGACAAGATCGACGGCAGATGGCGCGAGCTGGAGCTGGAATCCGAGCGCCTGGTGAACAAGGAATACGGGCAGCGTCTCGATGCCGAGCGCCGCCGTAAGCATGACCAGATCCTTGAAATCATTTACGCCGAAGGACGCAAGGGCAAGCTCTACACGGCCAGCCAGTTCAATCAGGTGTGGGAGCATAAGGCCGAACTCGGCGGCAGGCATTCCATACGCGACCGCGTCGACGTGCTGACTTCCAAGAGCTACATCAAATTCGTCAAGGAGGGAGCCGCCCGGTCAAAGAACGGCTTCCTTTGCGTCGAAGGAATGGAAGTGCCGACCGACAAAACGGAAGTCGATCCCATCACCGGAGAAATTCTCACCGTCTACAAGCGGTTTCTCCCCACGCATTACAAATCGCCGTCCGACGGCGCGCTTATGAAAGTGGAAGACCCCGAAGTGTGGATTTACCACGATGGAGCGGCCGAATGATGATGCATGTCACACTGCGCCAGTTTGACGTCCATCTGGCAATCTGCCGCGAACTGGAATCGTGCTTTTTCAATGCCATGCCCATGTTTCCAGTTGGACACGGCAAACTGCCGCGCAAACTGGATCAACTGAAACAATCTGCTGTTGATTCAGCTTCTTCGTTCTCACGTCCAGTTTGTGGTTTCCCGCCTACACATAAATGTGTGGCCGAACCCCGACGGGTGTTCGCCGCCAACACATGCGGACGGATGGGCGGTCTTCCTATTCCCCAACCCCACCAGGAGGCTCTATGAACCGACCGATTATTCTTGCGCTCGATCTCGGCACCATGACCGGCTGGGCGCTGCGCAACCAACATGGACGCATCGTCAGCGGCACGGCGCATTTCCGCCCGCACCGATTCGAGGGTGGCGGCATGCGGTATCTGCGCTTCGAACGCTGGCTGAATGAAACGCGCGGCGTGACCGGCAAACTGGATGCGGTCTATTTCGAGGAAGTGCGCAACCATGCCGGAGTGGATGCCGCGCATGCCTATGGCGGTTTTCTGGCGCAACTGACCGCCTGGTGCGAACATCATGCCATTCCCTACGAAGGCGTGCCGGTCGGCACCATCAAGCATTTCATCACCGGCAAGGGCAATGCGAACAAGGAGCGCGTAATCGCTGCCGTCAAGGCGCTTGGCCATCATCCCGAAGACGACAACGAAGCCGATGCGCTCGCGCTTCTGCATTGCGCGATTCATGTCACCGAGGAGAGCGTCCGATGAGACATGGTGTGCGCTTACTGGAACAAGCGATCCATACGATCGAAGAACGCAATCGTGAATATGGATCGGTGGCGGAATCCTCGACCGAGCTAGCGAAGCGATGGTCGCTTACCCTCGGCATCGACGTGACGCCGCAGCAGGTAATGCTGTGCCTGATCGACCTGAAACTCGTGCGCCTGAAGCAGAATCCGAAGCATCAGGACAGCATCAAGGATGTCGCCGGATACGCCGCCTGCCTGGCCGAGCTTAACCAGACGGAGGGAATGCATGGCACAAGATAAGTGGACGGCGAAGGACGTGGCCGACCGCTTCGAACGTGCGCTGTACACGTTGAAGCGGCTTCCGCCCGTCAAGGTGCAAGGCTATTATAATCTGTGGCCTGCGATTAAATACACGCAACGGGAAATATGGGAGATGGAGAAGCTGCCTATGCGCCTCGGCCCGCCGCCCGCGCAGGACATAAGCCGCATGGAAGAAACGCTGCAATGGATTGTCCTGCTCGACGACATCGACGAGCGGCGGCTGGTATGGCTGCGCGCGGCAAAGGTGCGCTGGAAATCCATCTGCTGCCAGATGGGATGCGATCGCTCGACCGCATGGCGCAAGTGGGTGATCGCGCTTACCAAGATTGCCATACGACTTGATGGCATGGGAAAGAGCCGCAACAATCGCCAGGAAGAAACAACACATTAAGTGTTGCAACATCTTTGCTTTCGACAACTGCAACATTTTCTGCCAGTCTTGACGACATGATCGCGCGAGGTGCGTTTCGCAAGGGCTGCAGCTAACCGGCTGTAGCCCTTTTGCATTTCGAGTCTCGCGGGTCCTTCCCCGGCGAAACGTATGCGGGGCGGCGAGGCCCGGCATTTCGCCAGCGACAGCATGAAAAATACGGTTTCGTTTCGCTTATAGCAGCGTAACCGCTTGTAATTGAAAATATCTATTTAACGCCAAAACCGAAGCAACCGATTATGAAGGTTTCGCTGATCCCCATCGAGCGCGTGATTCCCTATGCGCGTAATCCCCGCAAGAACAATGCGGCGGTTGCGAAGGTCGCCGCGTCAATAAAGGAATACGGATTCCGCCAGCCTATCGTAGTCGACAAGGACATGGTGGTGATCGCCGGACATACGCGCCTCATGGCGGCGCAGCAGCTGGGCATCGCGGAAGTGCCGGTGCATGTAGCGGAAGGATTATCACCCGCGCAGGTCAAGGCGTATCGCATCGCCGACAATCGCACGCACGAAGAAGCGGAATGGGATGATGAGCTGTTGGCTATCGAGCTGGGCGAGCTGAAAGAATCGGGCTTCGCGCTCGATCTCACGGGCTTCGATGAGGAAGAACTGGACAAGCTGCTGGCGGAAGAAACGCCGGAAGGATCATCCGATGGCGAAGACGATGCCGCGGCAGTGCCGGAAAAGGCGATTAGCAAAATAGGCGATCTCTGGCTGCTCGGCGATCACCGCCTGCTTTGCGGTGACTCCACTGACGAAGAAACAGTCAGGCGTTTGTTCGAGGGTCAGAAAGCGCATCTCTTTTCCACCGATCCGCCGTACTTGGTCGATTATACCGGCGCCGATCGCCCCGGCAACAACGGCAAGGATTGGAGCGACAGCTACAACGAAGTGGATATCAAGGATGCCGATGGTTTCTTCACTTCCGTCTTTACCGTCGCCAGAAAGATGCTCAAACCGAATGCCGCCTGGTATTGCTGGCATGCGCACAAACGCGCCGCGCTGATTGAGCAGGTATGGCAGAAGCTCGGCGTCATTAACCATCAGCAGATTATCTGGGTCAAGCCCGCCGCCGTGCATAGCTACAGCTATTATCCATGGCAGCATGAACCGTGCCTGATGGGCTGGCAGCAAGGCCACAAGCCCAAGCATGACGGCAATAACGGCCATGCGCTGACCAGCGTGTGGGAGCTAGACTGGGAGGGCAAGGCGCGAGCCGCGAAAGCCGAGCACCCGACGCAGAAGCCGGTCGAAGTATTCGCCATCCCCATGCGCAAGCATACCAAGGAGGGTGAGATCTGCTACGAGCCGTTCTCCGGATCGGGATCGCAGATCATCGCCGGAGAAAAATGTCACCGGCGCGTATTCGCCATGGAGCTGTCGCCGCCCTTCGTCGATGCCGCCATCAAGCGGTGGGAGAAATTCAGCGGCAAGCAGGCGATGCTGGAAGAAACCGGCAAGTCCTTTGCGGAAGTGTCACAGGAACGCGCCAAAGCGGCATCTTAACGGAGTATCAAGAAATTTCCGCTATCATCGAATCGAAAAAAAACTTATAAATGATTATTAAAAAGTGATTATGGCAGACAAAATTTACACCCTTGGATACGAAAGCGCGGCGATAGAGGATTTTATCGCCACCCTTAAGGCTGCCGGAATCGAGCGCGTCATCGACGTGCGCGAGTACCCGCTTTCCCGTCGCAAGGGCTATTCGAAAAACATTCTGCACGCGCTGCTAAACGCCAACGACATCGAGTATGTGCATCTGAAAGGCCTCGGCGATCCGAAGGAAGGCCGCGAAGCGGCGCGCGCCGGTGATTATAAGCGGTTCATGCAGATATTTACCAAACACATGAAAACCGAACAGGCATTGTCCGATCTCCAGACGGCTATCGAGCTGGCGACTTCGAGCGTGTCCTGCCTGCTGTGCTATGAGCGCAGCCCGGACGAATGTCACCGCACTATCGTGGCGCAAGCCATCGTCGCCGATACCGGCCAGCGCATTCAGCCTATTGGCGTGCCGGAAGGCATCGCCCGCAAGGAACGATTCAGAACCGTCTACCCCGAAGCAGCGTATGCATGAAACCGAGGGGGAAGCCGAGGCGATCATTCTCGTCAAGGCCTCTCCGCAGGTCAGCCAGAAGTATGGCGAAACGGTATGCTGCGCGGGCGTGACGCTGGACGGCGAATGGCTCCGGCTTTACCCGGTCACCTTCCGAAGGCTTGAAGACGCAAAGAAATTCGGGCGCTGGGATCGCGTCCGCTTCCAGTGGCGCCGTTCGAAGGAAGATCACCGGCCGGAAAGCCGTAGGGTCAATCAGCAATCGATAGAGATTATCGGCGAGCTGCCGAAAAACGAGCGGCAGCGCCTGCTTGCCAATCTGGAAGTCACCGGCCTTAACGCGGTGGCCGCGCAGGGGAAAAGCCTCGCTCTGCTGCGCCCGCAGAATCTCCGGTTCATTATCGAACGCAAACCTGCGGACGAGCTTGCGCAGGAAAAAAGCGACTACGAATCCATCTGCAAACAGAAGGACATGTTCTACCAGGAAGAGCTGCTGCCCCTGGAGCCGTGCCCGTTCAAATTCAAATACCGCTACCAGACCGATGACGGCGACCGCGAAGGCACCTGTCAGGACTGGGAAACTGATGCCACATTCTTCCACTGGCGCAAGCGTTACGGCGAAGAACAGGCGCTAGCGCAGATGCAGCAGGTCTTCGGCGAGGAATACCCGAAGAGAGGCATGGTATTCGCCATGGGCACGCATTCGAAGTACCCCGATGTTTGGCTGATCAACGGCATCGTGCGCATGGACGAAATCACGCAGATGTCCCTTTTCTGAATAAAAAAACCCTGCGGCATCGCCTGACGCCGCAGGGTTGGAATTTCCGCCGCCGTTAGGCGAGTCGGAATACCCGCTCGCCGTCCTTGTCCATCGTAACGTTAATCTCCGCCTTCTGCTTTCTGCGCAGGTTGGAGAGAAAGCCGCGCACGGAATGGCTCTGCCAGCCGGTCGCCTCCATCATTTTCTTAACGGTCGCGCCCTTGCGCAGCATGTCCATGATCATGCCGCTCTTCGTGGCGCGCGCGGGCTTGTCGGCCACCTGTTTCTTTTTCGCAGGTTGCGCGCTGTCGCCTTTCTTCGGTTTGGCTGCGGGCGCATTCGAAGGCTTTTTACCGATAGCGGCAAACCCTTCCGGCGAGATGACATAAACCACGCCCTCGGCATCCGGGTCTTCCGCAATCAGGCCGCGCTTGATCAGCGATTCGACCAACTTATCGCGCGCCGCCGGGCTTTTGATGTCCTTCATATGCTCGCGCACATCCGATTGCGGTTGCTTGGCGGCGGCTTTGAGAATGCGCTGCTGCGCGGGGGAAAGCTTAGTCATAAAAATCTCCTTTTTTACTGGTTGAAAATGTCCTGATGGACATGGCGATACAGCCAGCGAAGGCGATGCTTATCAACCGGTATAACCGCATATTTCCATTATTAATCAATAGATTGACAGCATAATGCCGTTGACTTCGCCAAAGGTCTATGAATGCCCGCGCCATCTCTCCGCTATCTCTCGGTATGTTCCGGCATCGAGGCGGCGACGGTTGCCTGGCATCACCTGGGATGGCGGGCGGCGGGATTCTCGGAAATCGATCCGTTCGCGCGCGCTGTACTGGGGCATCACTACCCTGACGTTCCTCTGCATGACGATTTTACCCGGCTGAAGGAAGACGATTATGGAGCAATTGACCTTCTTGTCGGCGGAACACCATGCCAGTCCTTCAGCATCGCCGGGCAACGGCGCGGACTTGATGATGATCGGGGAAACCTTGCCCTCGAATTTGTACGCCTGGCTGAAAAATCTCGCGCCCGCTGGCTGGTTTGGGAAAATGTCCCCGGCGTGCTGTCGATTGACGGAGGACGGGCGTTTGGAGCCTTCCTCGGCGCGCTGGCGCAATGCGGGTATGGGTTCGCCTACCGCGTTCTTGACGCTCAGTATTTCGGAGTGCCACAGCGCCGCCGCCGTGTGTTCGTTGTCGGATATCTTGGAAACTGGCGACCTGCCGCTTCGGTATTATTTGAGCCCGAAGGCCTGCGCGGGGATATTACGCCGCGCAGAAAAGCGCGGGAAGCAATTGCCGAAACAGCTAAGAGCCGCCCTACAAACAGTGGCGGAGAAACTACCGAAGATTATCTGAAATCCGTAGCGCCCACGCTCGATGGTCGTAGCGGACGCAGCGGCGAACATTCTTTTGCCACAAGTGGCGGGCTAGTCGCGCATACGCTGCGAGGCGAAGGCTTCGACGCCAGTGAGGACGGCACCGGGCGCGGCACGCCACTGGTCGCCGGAACCGTGAGCAGCAAATGGTCAAAAGGCACCGGCGGGCCGGCTGGCGATGAATGCCAGAACCTGATCGCCGATCCTGTCGCCTACAACGTCACGTTCAACGATGCGAACGGGCGGCGGAAAGACAGGCCAAACGGCGGGCTGTACGTCAGCCGGGCGGAAGCGGCGAAAACGCTGACTTCCAATGGCGATCTTTCCACCTACATCGCATTTTCGGCCAAAGATTACGGCGCCGATGCCGATGAAAATGCGCCGACGCTGCGCGCCATGGGACATAATGCCAGCCATGCCAATGGAGGCGGGCAGATCGCGGTCGCCATTCCCTTGCAGGAAATTGGCAAGCGCACCGGAAAATCAACGGACGATTCCAGCATCGGCGTCGGCATCGGACGCGAAGGCGATGCGATGTTCACCCTGCAGGCCACGGCGCAGCACGGCGTAGCCATACCGCTCGATCTGCGCAATGCCGGGCGCGACCCGGAAAAACGCGATGCGGTGAATCGGCAAGGATGCGGCGTCGGCGCGGCGGGTGATCCCGCCGCGACATTAAGCTCTGCCTTCGTACCGGGCGTCGCCAGCTTCAAGCCTGGGCAATCAGCCGATGCGCGCGGCATAGGATACGAGGATGAGCTGGCGCCGTCATTGGAAGCTGGCGGCGGCGGAAACAACCGACCGGCCATCATGCATCACATGGCGGTGCGCAGACTTACGCCGCGCGAGTGCGAACGTCTTCAAGGATTTCCCGATGATTACACGTTGATTCCCTATCGCGGAAAGCCCGCCGCCGACGGGCGGCGGTACAAGGCGCTCGGCAATAGCATGGCCGTGCCGGTCATGCGCTGGCTGGGCGAGCGGATTCAGGAAATCGAGCAAAAACTATGACCACGCCATCCTATCCTGTCAGCACCATCGCCAAGCTGTTCAATCTCACCGAGCGCAGGGTGCAGCAGCTGGCGAAGGAAGGCGTCATCCCGAAGCCGGAAAAAGGCAAGTACGATCTCGTCGGCTGCGTGCGCGGCTATGTCGCCTATCTGCAGGAACGCGCCTTCGGAAAAACCATGGCCGTGGGCGATACGCATCACGAACGTGCGCGGCTACTCAAGTTGCAGGCGGATAAGACCGAGCTGGAAGTGGAAACCATCCGTGGCAAGCTGATTCCCGCCGAAGAAACAGAAGAATTATGGGCGTCACTACTTGCCACCTTCCGCGCGCGGATGCTCGCCATGCCCACGCGCGCAGCGCATCTCGTTTCTCACCTTAAGGAGTTTTACGCGATCGAACACACCCTGCGCGATCTCGTTATCGACGCATTAACGGAACTCGCGCGTTATGACCCCAACAGCCGGACAACAGGCGCTGATACGGGCGCTGAAACATCTCAATCCCCCGCCGAGACTGACCATCAGCCAGTGGGCGGATCGCCACCGGCAGCTGAGTAGCGAATCGTCCGCCGAGCCTGGCAAGTGGCATACGGAACGCGCGCCATACCAGCGCGAGATGATGGATGCGCTGGGCGATCCATCGGTCGAAGCCGTGGTGATCATGTCTTCGGCGCAGATCGGCAAGACGGAGATTATTAACAACGTCATCGGCTACCATATTCATCTCGATCCGGCGCCGATCCTGCTCTTGCAGCCGACGCTCGAAATGGCGGAAGCCTGGAGCAAAGACCGGTTCGCGCCGATGCTGCGCGATACCGAGGCATTGCACGGCCTAGTGAAAGACCCGCGCACACGCGATTCCGGCAACACGCTTCTGCATAAGCGTTTTCCCGGCGGGCACATCACCATGGCGGGCGCGAACAGCCCGGCATCGCTCGCCTCGCGGCCTATCCGGCTGGTGCTGTGCGACGAAGTTGACCGCTACCCGGTGTCGGCTGGAACGGAAGGCGATCCGGTCAGCTTGGCGAAAAAACGCAGCACGACGTTCTGGAACCGCAAGCTGCTTCTGACATCGACGCCCACCATCAGGGGCGCGAGCCGTATCGAATCCGCATTCCAGCAGAGCGACCAGCGGCGCTTTCATGTGCCCTGCCTGCATTGCGGCGACCTGCAAACGCTGAAATGGCAGCAGGTCAAATGGGAGAGCGACGAAAACGAGGAAGGGATACATCGGCACAAGCCGGAAACCGCGCATTATGTCTGCAAGCATTGCGGCGCCGCACTTCGGGACAGTGACAAGCTGGCCATGCTGAAGGCAGGCCAATGGATTGCCGAGGCTCCGTTCACCGGCATTGTCGGCTTTCACGTCAACGAGCTATATTCGCCGTGGGTGACATTTCCGCAGATGGTGGCGGAATTCCTCAAGGCCAAAAAGTTGCCGGAAACGCTGAAGACATGGGTGAACACATCTCTCGGCGAATCCTGGGAAGAAGCCGGAGAATCCATCGAAGCCGACGTGCTCATGCAGCGCAAGGAAAGTTGGGGATTCGAAGCGCCGGAAGAAGTCGCAGTCGTCACGGCAGGCGTGGACGTTCAGGGCGACAGGCTGGAAATTGAAATCAAAGGCTGGGGCATCGGTGAGGAAAGCTGGTCGCTGGATTACCGGCAGTTCTTCGGTGATCCGGCGCAGGATGCGGTGTGGCAGGAACTCGATGCCTATCTGCAGCGGCCGGTCAAAAGCAAAACAGGCGTGTATCTGAATATCGCCTGCGTCTGCATCGACTCTGGCGGGCATCATACCCAGGCGGTTTATGAATTCTGCAATTCACGCGCCCTGCGCGGCATCTTCCCCGTCAAGGGCATGAACCAGCCAGGCAAGCCGCTGGTCGGCAGGCCGAGCAAGAATAACCGCTACAAAATCCGCCTCTACCCGCTCGGCGTCGATACCGGCAAGGAAGTCATTTACAGCCGCCTGCGGCTTACCGATCACGGCCCCGGCTATTGCCACTTCCCGGTGGAGCGCGACCGCGAATATTTCCTCCAGCTCACGGCAGAAAAGCAGGTCACGCGCTTCCACAAAGGCGCCGCGCGCCGCGAATGGATCAAGACGCGCAGCCGGAACGAGGCGCTGGACTGCAACGTGTATGCGCTGGCGGCGCTCAAGCTTCTTAACCCCGACCTGGACGCGCTGGCTGCCGCGATGCGGCTGGCTCCGCGCCCGGAGGCTGAGAAACCGTCCGCGCCTACGCCCGCGCAATCGACGTGGATACCGAAAATCGACAACTGGCTCAGATAAAATATGGCTTTCTCGCAAGAACAGCTCGACGCCCTCGAGGCGGCGATCGCTTCCGGCACGCTCGAAGTGCGCGTCGGCGACAAGGTGGTTCGCTACCAGACCACCGCCGACATGATCCGCGCCCGCGACCTGCTGCGCGATCAGTTGGGCGCGCAGAACCCCACTGACCGCACGTCTTACGCCTCATTCAGCAGGGATTAATCATGTGGATCGACGACGTCATTGGATACTTCGCGCCCACGGCGGCGCTGAAGCGCAAACAGGCGCGCGCTGTCATGGGATTGCTGGAGCGCGTCTATGACGGCGCCAAAAGCGGAAGGCGCACGGACGGCTGGCTGACGGCCAGCACATCGGCGAATGCGGAAATCTACGCGGCGGGAAACAAGCTGCGCGACCGCGCGCGCGACATCGCCCGCAATAATCCCTATGGCCGCAAGGCGCGGCGCATCTTCGCCGATAATTTCGTGGGCACCGGCATTATCCCGCAGGCGCGCACAGGTTCAGATCGCCTGAATAAGCAGATCATGGCCGCATGGGAACAATGGCATCCCCACTGCGACGCCGATGGCGGCTATGACTTTTACGGCCTGCAGGCGCTGATTGTCCGCAGCCTGTTTGAAAGCGGCGAATGCTTCGTGCGCTACCGTGACCGTTTCGCCGGGAATGATCTTGCCGTGCCCATGCAGCTGCAGGTGCTGGAGTCGGATTTCCTAGACGCCACGAAAAGCGGTGAAACATCGAACGGCGGTTACATCCGTCAGGGAATCGAATTCGACGGCCTTGGTAGGCGCATCGCTTACTGGATGTGGCCGCAGCATCCCGGTGACGACCAGATGTTCCTGCCTCGGCTGCAGAGCGTGCGCATCCCCGCCGACCAGATCCTGCACATTTATGAAAAAGACCGGCCCGGCCAGATTCGCGGCGTAAGCGCCTATGCCTCCGTTCTGCTGCGCATGCGCGATCTGGACGATTACGACGACGCAGAGCTTTGGCGGAAGAAAATAGAATCCTGCTTCGCCGCCTTCGTGGTGCAAAACAGCGGCAGCGAAGGCCCGACGCTCGGCAGCATTGCTTCTACTCCCCTTGCGGGCGGCCAAGGCGATCCCAAGCGGGTCGAATCCTTCCGCCCCGGCATGATCGAATACCTGAAGCCGGGCGAAGACGTGCGGTTCGGCGCGCCGACTAGCGACGCCAACTATGCCGCCTATATGCGCGCGCAGCTCCATGCCGTGGCGGCTGGACTAGGCATTACCTACGAGCAGCTTACCGGCGACCTGTCCCAGGTTAATTACAGCAGCTTGCGTGCGGGACTGCTCGAATTCCGGCGCATGATCGAAACGCTACGCTGGCAGGTGTTCATACCGATGCTCTGCATGCCGGTATGGAAGCGGTTCATCGACCGCGCCACCATCGCCGGACTGATCAGCAAGGCCGATTACGGCGTGAGCTGGACGGCGCCCAAATTCGAAATGATCGATCCGCTCAAGGATGCGCAGGCCGACACGCTGATGATGCGCAACGGCACATTGACGCTCCGCGAGGCCATCGCCAACCGCGGTTTCGATCCCGATCAGCAGATCGAGGAAATCGCCAAAACCAACCAGCAGCTCGACGGCCACGGAATCATTCTCGACAGCGATCCCCGCTACACGGCGAAAAGCGGCGTCGCGCAATCCATCAACGAAGGAGGAAACGATGCCCCAGCCAACCCCGACGCATAAGCGCGTCAACCTGCCACTGCAAACGCGCCTGGCTCCCCTGGAAGCCCCGAAGGACGATGCAGCCGGCAATATCTTCGACATTGTCTGGACAACCGGCGCGCGCGTGCGCCGCTACGACTGGATGAATGACGAAGTGTACGATGAGGAACTGGTCGTCACGCCGGAAGCGGTGCGCATGGATCGCCTCAATTCCGGCGCGGTCGCGGTGCTTAACACGCATTCGCAATATAGCCTCGATGATGTGATCGGCGTTTTTCTTGCCGATTCCGGCGTGATCGCCGACGGGCAAGGATTGGGGCGGATCATGATCGACCCCGGAGAAGCCACGCAGCCGGTGCTTACCAAAATTCAGAACAAGGTGATCCGCAACGTCAGCGTCGGCTACCGCGTCCACAAATACGAAGTCATCCGCGAAGACGGCCAAATCCCGGTGTATCGCGCCGTGGATTGGGAACCGTTCGAAATTTCCCTCGTCCCCGTAGGGGCGGACGCGGGCGCGGGTATTCGTGCTCTGCCCAATGCCAGCCCCTGCATCTTCATTAACCATCCATCGAAGGAGACTCGTACCATGCCCGATAATGACATCAACGATCCGAACACGCCCGCCGCTCCGGCAGGCGCACCGGAAAATCCCGAAGCGCCCGCGAAACCGGAAGCTCCGGCCGATAATCCCAATCCTCCCTCTGACGCTCCGGCCAATCCCGCGCCTGAACCGGAAGCACCGGAGAACGCCCGCGCCGAAGGTGTGCGGGCCGAGCGTACCCGCGTGCTGGAAATCCAGAAAATCGTCCGCGCCGCGCAGTTGCCCGATACCTTCGCGCAAAAGCTGGTCGGTGACGGCACCGGTCTGGAAAAAGCGCGTAAGGCCGTGCTGGACGAGCTGGCGAAGCGCGGCGGCGAAGGGGGTGAAATCCGTCCGCAGATAACCATTACCCGCGACGAGATGGACAAATGCCGCGCTGTTGTCGAAAACGCGCTGCTCAACCGCTTCAACCCGGACAAGTTCAAGCTCGATCCGGCGGCGCGCGAATTCCGTGGCATGAGCCTCCTGGAAATCGGGCGCGATATGCTGGAGCGGCGCGGTGTGCGCACGCGCGGAATGTCCCGCGTGCAGCTGGCGGGAACCATTCTGGGGCTGGAAAGCCGCAGCGGTGGCTTCCACGGTACCGCCGACTTCCCGTATCTGCTGGCGAACGTGGCGAACAAAACGCTGCGTGATGCCTATGATGCGGCGCCGCAGACCTTCAAGCCGTTCTGCCGCCAGACACTCGCGCCCGACTTCAAGCTGATGGCGCGCGTGCAGCTTGGCGACGCGCCAACGCTGGATAAGGTGAACGAATCCGGCGAATTCAAGCGCGGCACAGTCAGCGATGCGCGTGAACAGTATGCGCTCGCTACCTACGGAAAGGTGGTGGCGATTAACCGCCAGGTCATCATCAACGACGACCTGGATGCGTTCACGCGCTTGCCCGCCATGTTCGGTCGCGCCGCAGCCGATCTGGAAAGCGACACGATATGGGGCGTCATCACCGCCAACGCCAATATGGGTGATGCCAATCCTCTGTTCAGCGCCGCGCATACCAACCTGACCGGCACCGGCACGGCGATCTCCGTCGCCTCGCTGGGCGTCGGCCGCCAGCTGCTTCGCCAGCAGAAGGGGCTGAACGGACGCTTCATCAACGTCATCCCCAAATACCTAGTCGTGCCCTCGGCGCTGGAAACCATCGCGCAGCAATTCGTGACGGTAACCAACGTGGTCTACACGAAGAACCCGGACGTGAATCCGTTCGCGGGCTCGCTGCAGGTGATCGCGGAACCGCGTCTCGACGCGGCGTCTGCCATCGCCTGGTATCTGTTCGGCGATCCCGGCCAGATCGACACCATCGAATACGCCTACCTGGAAGGCAACGAGGGCGTCTATCTGGAAAGCCGTGTTGGCTTCGACGTCGATGGGCTTGAGCTTAAAGCCCGTCTTGACTTCGCGGCCAAGGCCATCGACTGGCGCGGCCTGTACAAGAACAACGGCGCATAAGCATCAGCGTTCTTGTGAGCAACCCCAGCGGCTTTAAGGCCGCTTTTTTATTATCCAAAATCAGGAGAAACCTATGAAGAATTTTATCCAAGACGGCAGGACGATCACGCTTGCCGCACCTTACAACGTCAGTTCTGGCGGCGGCTTACTTGTCGGCTCCATCTTTGGCGTGGCGTCAAACGATGCCACCACCGGCGCCGATGTTGAAGCGCGGACGGAAGGCGTGTTCTCGCTGGCGAAAACCAGCGCGCAGGCATGGACAGTCGGCCAGCTGATCTACTGGGATGACACCAACAAGGTCGCCACATCGACGTCTTCCACCAACAAGCTGATCGGCACGGCAGTGGCGGTGGCTACCAACCCCAGCAGCACCGGGCTGGTGCGTCTCAACGGGGCTTTTATCAGCTAAGCGGAAGGGCAGGCATCGATCCTGTTCCAGTGGATCAGGATACCTTGCCGGGAGGTGGATTATTGCCATGACGAACGTATTCGCTCAAGCCATACGCACGCTCTTTGCAAATCCCAACCTGGCAAGGGATGCCGTCTATATTCCGCAGCTGGGCGACAACCGTCCGGTGCGCGTCATCGTGCGCGCGCCGGACGTTTTCGCCAATATCGGTGATTCGGTGATCAACCTGCCGACGCTGATCCTGGAAGTGCAGGTTTCCGAATGCCCGAATCCCGCGCAGGGCGATAGGTTCCTTATCGGCCAGAATAGCTATGTCGTACAGGGAGAACCGCGACGCGACTCCGAGCAGCTGACGTGGCTGGTTGATCTCCATGCGGCTTGAGGCGGCAGTCCGGGGCAATCTGCATGCATTCATGCAAAAGCAGGCGCAGGCGGCGGAAATCGCCGTCACCAAAGCGGTCAAGGAAATCACCGAGAACGTCAAGCAGGAGTTGCGCCAGCAAGTGGTTTCTGCCGGTCTTGGCAAGCGCGTCTCCAATGCGTGGAAAGCCAGATATTACCCTTCCGGCGGAGTATCCATCAGTATCGCCGGGTTCGTATTCAGCAAGGCGCCGGACATTATCCGCGCTTTCAACGAAGGTGCGCTGATCAAGGGAAAGAACGGCCTGTTTCTGGCGATTCCCACTTCCGCCGCGCCGAAACGGGGCATTGGCGGCAAGCGGATCACGCCGTCGAATTTTCCTGAGCATTCGCTGGGGCGGCTGCACTTCATCTATCGCAAGAACGGCCCGTCTTTACTGGTGGTGGACAATCTTCGCGCCGGAACCGGCAAGCGCGGAGGATTCCGCAAGGCTTCCGATACCAGCTTACGCACCGGGCGCGGATTGACCACCGTCATCATGTTCATTCTCCTGCCGCAGGTGAAGATGAAAAAGCGGCTCGACGTGCAGTCGGCGGCAACCAAATGGGAACCGCGCCTGCCGCAGGCAATCCTGAACTCATGGCCGGACGTGCCTTCGCAGAATTGACAGGGAATTTATGTCCAGCAAACGCGAACAGCTATTGCAGGCGCTGCTCGGCAGCCTGTCGGCGCTGCAAAGCCCGCAGGTTACCGTCGCGCACAATCTCGACAAGCCGCAGAAAATACCGGACAGCGGCATGATCGTCCTGCGCGACGGCGCAAGCGGCGAGCCGGAGATGCTGCTGTCTCCGCTTACCTACATTTATGAGCACATCGCCACGCTGGAAGTGATGGTGCAGAACGCCGATCAGGCGGCGCGCGACGCCATGCTGGACAATCTGCTCACCGGCATTGCCGCCATTCTTTCCGCCAATCGCACGCTCGGCGGGCTTGCCGAATGGATGGAGCCGCGCGCTCCCGAATTCCTTGATGAACCCGTCGAAGGCGCGGCCACGATGCGCATGGCAACCGTGCCTGTGATGATCCGCTTCTTTACCGCAGACCCGCTCAATTAACCATTTGAAGGAGAAATACCATGGCTCGATCCTATGGCTCGGCAGCGTCTTTGCTCGCCTTGAAAGAAGTTACCTACGGCACGAAGCCTACCGGTAACTGGGAAAAATTCGCATTCGTATCTTCGGACTTAAGCGCCGAGCAAGGACTGATCTCTTCCGATCTCCTCGGCCAAGGCCGGGAACCGCGCGCCCCGTTCCGCGACGTCATTAACGACGAAGGCAATATGGTCGTGCCGGTGGAAGGGCGCGACTTCGGCCGGTGGCTGCAATTCCTGATGGGCAATCCCACATCGGCGGGCATAGCCGCAAGCGGCGACATTACCTTTACCGCCAATCCCAGCGCCGGACATACGATTACGCTCAACGGCGTGGTGTGGACGTTCGTCGCCAGCGGCGCAACCGGAACCCAGACCAACATCGGCGCCAACCTGAACGCCACGCTGACGCAGCTCGCCACCGATCTGAACGCTTCGGCGAACGCCAGCATTACACCGGCCACTTATTCGAACGGCGGCGGCACGAAGCTCAATATCGTCCACGACACGCTCGGCGCGGCAGGAAACGCCTATACCCTGGCTTCCGGCAACGCCAATGCCGTGGTGAGCGGCGCGACGCTGTCGGGCGGCGGTTACACACATACTTTCATCAGCGGAGCGGCAAGCCTTCCATCCTTCGCGGCGGAAATCGGTCACATCAACGTGCCCGCTTATTTCGTCCATACCGGCTGCATCTTGAATAGCATGGCGCTTAATTTTCAGCGATCCGGCGCGGCCAATGCGACGCTGAATATCATCGCGCAGGGTGAAACGCGATTCTCCACTTCCCAGGGCGGCACACCGACCAGCCGGGTTTACAAGCCTTTCAGCCAGTTCAACGGCTCCATCAAGCGCAATAATGTCGCGCTCGGAAATATCACCGGTGCGCAGTTTACCTATTCGAACGGGGCGCAGGGCGTGCCCACCATACGCAACGACGCCCTTATTGAAGCGGTTGATCCCACCATCATTTCCATCAACGGCAGCATTGAGGCGCGCTTTGCCGACACCACGCTGGTCGATGACGCCATCAACAATACCGCCATCGAGCTGGAGCTGGCCTACAAGCTGGCGGGACTGGAAGGCAACAACTTCTCTCTCACCTGGACGTTCCACGAAGTGTATCTGCCGCGTCCGCGCGTGCCCATCAGCGGGCCGGGCGGCGTACAGACCAGCTTCAACTGGCAGGGCGTTTATGACGAATCGTTAACGAAATCCGCCACAGTCGTCCTGAAAAACGACGTCACATCCTACCCATAATCGGAGGCAATATGCTGAGACTCAATCTTAAAAAAGAATCCTATTGGCTGGACATGCCCGCGAACGTGCGCCTGCATGTGCGGCCTCTCACCACCGCCATCATGAGCGCCGCCCAGTCGCAGGTGATCAAGCGTATTCTGGCCATGCGGGAAGAACGGAAGGCCGATCCGGCATTGCCAGACGTCGACGACGATCAGACGCGACTTGGGCTTTCAGAATCTCTGCTGATCAAGGCTCTTGCGCGCGGCGCCATTATCGAATGGCAAGGCGTGCTAATGCCGGACAG
The DNA here is from genome assembly GCA_964645205.1 of uncultured Rickettsiales bacterium. GTDB lineage: Bacteria > Pseudomonadota > Alphaproteobacteria > Rickettsiales > SXRF01 > CAZYBO01. The sequence continues at coordinate 304,942 of CAZYBO010000002.1, read as the reverse complement.
CGATACGTCCGCACCGGTCAACGACCAGAGCGTGCATGACCTGATGGATATCTGGTTCATCGCGCAGGAATTCTGGAAACAATACACCAGCTCCTTGTTTCTACTGGAAGCGGAGGGAAACGGATCAGGGCTCGCTGCGAATGGCACTACGGCGGCGGGTCGGGCTACTGCAACGCGTGCCAGGAAGCGGAAATCCCCTGCAGCCGGGGCAAGCCAAACCCCACCACCGGAGAATACTGCCCCTACATTGTCAACGAACCCCTGACGGCGGAAGGCTTCGAGGCATGGGACGTAATCCAACGTTGCGGCCCGCGCATGCGTTCCGAATCCGCTGCCGGATTTGACCTTTCCGCCGTTTTATCCGCCGCGCAGGCACTGGGCTATGACGCGCAGGCCGCGCTGCTTCTCACCCAATACGCCGATATCGGCCTACGCGAAGCGATAAGAAAACATGTCAGCCAATCAGACTCTCACAGTCCGGATCGCGGTCATTGACGGCGAAAAAGCCCGCCGCGATCTCGTACTGATCGGCAAGGAAGGCCGGGATGCGCTGCGGTTGATCGAGGAAGCGACCAAGCCCGCGACGCGCCAGCTCCTTGCCGTCAATGTCGTAGGCGAGCAGCTGCGCTATGGCATGCAAAACCTGGCGGGCAGCGCGGGCACGCTCGGCCTATCGCTGATGCGGCTGGGGCCGCTGGGTCTGGCCGCCGCCGCAGCGATAGGAACGCTCGGCCTGGCCACCAGTGCCGGGCTGCGTGAATTCAAGGAAGCCGAACAGGCGATCAATCAGCTCAATGCCGCGCTGAAGGCCACCGATTCCGCTTCCGGCGTCACCACCGGTCAGGTGCTGGAGCTGGGCGAAGCGATTGAACGCAATACGCTGTTCAAGAAAGAAGAAGTGCTGAAGGCGGCGTCCGCGCTCACCACCTTCGGCAATATTCAGGGCGATGTATTCAAGCGCGCGCTTGCGCTGTCGACCGATCTGGCCGTCCGGCTTGGCACCGACGTACCTTCCGCCGCCGAGATGCTTGGCAAGGCGCTGGAAGAGCCGGAAGAAGGCCTCGGAAAACTGGCGCGGCGGTTCACCGATCTTACGCCGCTGCAGAAAGACGCGATCGCCAACTTTATTAAGCAGGGCGATGTCGCCGCCGCGCAGGCGGTTATACTGGATCACCTGCAGGGCAAGGTGCGCGGCCTCGCCGAAGGTCAGGCGCAGGGACTTACCGGCGCGGCGAATAAGTTAAGCGATGCATGGGATAACCTGCTGGAGTCGCTTGGCCGCACGGTCAGCGAATCCGGCACCGCACAGGCCAGTCTGGCCGCGCTTACCTTCATTGTCGAAAAGCTTAACAACGCCCTCGATAATTCGCCGAAGAACCGCAAGCGACAGCTTGAACAGGAGATAAGCGAGCTTTCCGGCAGCTTCGGCACGCGCGTCGATGAATACTTCCTTGGCAGCGCACCGGTGCTGGAAGAAAAGAAGCGCGAGCTGCAAAAGATTAACGACGAACTGGCTGCCGAGCAGAGAAAAGCCGACGAGGAAGCGCAGAAGGCGCAGGAGTCGGCGGAAAAATCAGCGGCTGGACATCGCTATGGCGAACTACTGGAGCTGCAGAAAAAATATCTTAAGGAAAGCGCCGACCTTACTCTGACGGCGCAGCAGAAAGTCCTGAAAGAAGCCGCCGAGCGCCGCGAGCATATCCTGGCGCTCAATAAGAAGGGCGACAATAACGAGGCTACGCAAAAAGCATTGGCGGCGCTCGACGCCTCTACGGCTTCCAAACTGGCCGAGGCGAACAAAGGCGCGGTCGATAGCGCCCTTGATCGCCGCAAGCGGGCGATCGAGGAAATCAACCGCTCCCTCCTGCAGACAAAGCCGTCTTTTGACGTGGCGAAACAGGCGCTGGACGATTGGAAGAACAACCTGATCGAAAACTTGGGCGGCGCGACCGAAGCCAATCAGAAATACATCGAGCTGATCGAACAGATTTACACGGTCAAGCTCAAGGAAATTTATAATAAATCCCTGCTCGACAGCAAGAAATGGGAAGACGGCGTCAGCCGCGCGCTGCGGCGATATGCCGATGACGCCACCAATGCCGCGAAGAACGCGGAAGAGCTGTTCGGCACTGCCGCGCGCAAGGTGGAGGATACGCTGGTGGACATGGTGTCGACCGGCGAATTTTCCTTCAAGAAGCTCGGCGACCTGGTGATGTCCATCGAGCAGGACATTCTGCGCATGTTCATTCGGGAAAATATCACCGGCCCCATTGCCGGTGGATTGAGCGATCTTCTTAAAGGTAGTGGCAGCGGTGGTGGGTCGGGCGGCGGGTTTCTCGGCGGATTCTTTGATGACCTGTTTGGCAGCCTGTTTCATGACGGCGGTATCGTTGGCATGTCCCGCGTCGCGCGCCGCGCCGTTCCCGCCCATGCATTCATCGGGGCGCCGCGCCTGCATAACGGACTCATGCCTGATGAATTTCCGGCCATTCTGCAGCGCGGGGAAACCGTGCTGCCGAAGAATAGCAAAATGGGCGGCATGAACGTGACGTTCAACATCAGCACGCCCAACGCGCAGAGCTTCATGGATTCGCAGGGTCAGATTATGAGCCGCCTGGCAGGTCAAATGGCGCGCTTCAAAGCAAGGAACGGATAATGCCTACATTCCATGAAGTGCAGTTCCCACCGAAAATCGCATATGGCGCATCAGGCGGGCCGGAGTTCAATACATCCGTCAGCACCACCTTCGGCGGCTTTGAGCAGCGCAACGTCAACTGGCAGAAAGCGCGCGGTCGGTGGGATGTTTCTACCGGCATCAAGAACAAGGCCGATATGGATGCTGTGATCGCCTTCTTTCGCGCACGCTTTGGCAAGGCGTATGGCTTCCGCTTCAAGGATTGGGCTGATTACCAGGCGGTGGGACAAAACATCGGCACCGGCAACGGCACGCTGACGGCGTTTCAGCTCACCAAAACCTATAGCAGCGGCGGCAACAGCTATGTCCGGGACATCAAGAAGCCGGTCTCCGGCACCGTAAAGATTTACCTGAACGCCGTGTTGCAATCCTCCGGCTACAGCGTGGATCACGCCACAGGCATCGTGACTTTTTCTTCCGCTCCCGGCGCGGGCGTGATCGTCAGCGCCGACTTCGATTTCGATATTCCCGCCCGCTTCGACACCGATCAGCTGTCGGTTAGGACAGACGGGCCGGGCATTTATGTCTGGGACGGCATACCCATTGTGGAGATAAGGGTGTGAGAACCGCATCATCAAACCTGACGGCGCACATCGCCGGAGAAGTCACCAGCATTGCGATCTGCTGGAAGCTTACGCTGGTCGGCGGCACCGTGCTGGGCTTTACCGACCATACGTCCGATCTTACCATCAGCAGCCAGCTTTATAAGGCCGCCACCGGCTTTTCGCCGACCAGCGTCGAAACCAAGGACAAGTTCTCCGTCGATAATCTCGATGTCGAGGGAGTGCTGGACGCCGCTTCCATTACCGAAGCCGACATCATGGCGGGAAAATACGATTTCGCCGAAATCGAGATATTCATGGTCAACGTGACCGATCTTTCACAGGGGATAATCACTCATCGGCGCGGCTGGCTGGGCGAAGTCAGCGTGAAGAATGGCCAGTTCGTCGCCGAAGTGCGCGGCCTGGCGCAGAAGCTGCAGCAGAATATCGGCGAGCTTTTCTCTCCCACCTGCCGCGCCGTCTTCGGCGATGCCCGATGCAAGGCCAATCTTGCCAGCTTCACCTTCGCCGGAACGGTCAACACCGTCACCAGCCGTCAGGTTTTTCTCAGCACTGCCCTGACGCAGGCGGCGGGATATTTCTCCGGCGGCGAAGTCCAATGGCTTACCGGCGCCAATGCCGGACGCCGAATGGAAATCAAGGAATTCTCGAATACGCAGATCACGCTGGCGCTGCCCATGCCGCACAGCGTGGCCGTGGGGGATACGTTCAATGCCATAGCCGGATGCGACAAAACAATCGCCACCTGCATCGCCAAGTTCAATAACGCCGTCAATTTCCGGGGCGAGCCTTACGTTCCCGGCATGGACAAAATGCTGGCGACCGCCGCGACCGCTAATGACCTGGAACAATCATGATTCAAGCTCCCGACATCGTCACTCAGGCGCGGACATGGATCGGCACGCCTTTCCATCACCAGGCGCGGCTCAAGGGCAAAGGCTGTGATTGCCTCGGCCTGGTTGTCGGCGTGGTGGATGAGCTTGGCATGCGGGATGCGCAGGGTAATCCGCTCGCGGGCTATGACGAGATCACCTACTCGAAAGAACCGGACGGCGCGTATCTTCTGCAAAAGCTAACCGGCCTGCTTGCGGAAATCCCCATTGCCAAGGCACGCGCCGGTGATCTCGCCTTGTTCAAGGTGCGGGAGAACCCGCAGCACTTGGCGATCCTGACCGACTACGAGGGCACACTGGGCATGATTCATTGCTACGCGCAGGCGCGCCGCGTAGTGGAACACCGGCTCGACGACGACTGGAAAAACAGACTGATTAAGGTATTCCGATGGCAGCCATAGTCCTCGCAGCAGCAGCCAGCTCGGCCGCCACATCGCTCGGCGCGACGACATTCCTGGCTTCGCTGGCCGGAGGCGTGGGCGGTTATCTCGGCGGTTTCATCGACCGTTCCATCTTCGGCAGCAAGGCACGCATCAACCAGGAAGGCCCGCGCCTGACCGACCTGATGGTGCAGGCATCCACCTATGGCAAGGCCATACCGGTGATTTACGGCAATGCCCGCATTGCCGGTAACGTTATCTGGTCGCAGCCGATTCAGGAACACGTCACCACCACCACGCAATCATCCGGCGGCGGTAAAGGCGGTGGCGGCGGTGGAGTAGAAACCACCACGACCACCTATACTTATACCTGCTCTCTGGCGGTGGCAATCTGCGAGGGCAACATCACCGAAGTGGTGCGTGTGTGGGCGGATGCCAAGCAGCTTGACCTGACGCAGGGCAGCTATTCCCTGTATCTGGGCGATGAAACGCAGTTGCCCGATACGTTCATGGCATCGTTCTATCCCGCTGGGCAGACGCCCGCCTATCGGGGATTGGCCTATGTCGTGATCAAGGACTTCCCGCTGGGCGACTTCGGCAACCGCATACCGAACTTTACGTTTGAAGTCCGGCGCGCCATGAAAAAGCCGAATGACCTGGAAGACAGGATCAAGGACATCACCATCATTCCCGGCGCGGGGGAATATGTTTACGATACGGTCGTCCAGGAAAAGCAGTCCGGCCAGCAGGACGTGGCCGGAAATTTCGTGCAGGGCGGAAAAGTAGCGAAGATCAATCAGAATAATCTGAGCAACAAAGCGGATATGCTGGTTGCGCTGGATAATCTTCAGGCGACTCTGCCGAATGTGGAATGGGTGTCGGTAGTGGTTAACTGGTTCGCCGATTCACTCGATCCTGCGGTATGCCTCATCAAGCCCGCGGCGGAATTTAATAGCCAGGGCGCGCGCGTCATGCCGGACGAATGGGCGGTGGCCGGGTTTACCCGCGACACGGCGCACCAGATCCTCCATTTCGGCGACGGCTCGCCCACCTTCGGCGGCACGCCGACCGATAAAAGCATCGTGCGGCTATGCCAGGAATTGAAGGGGCGCGGCTACAAGGTGCTGTTCTACCCGATGCTGCAGGTGGATACGATCACGCCGCAGAGCAAGCCGTGGCGCGGACGCATTACGCCTACCACGGTCACGGATGCCAACAATTTTTTCACCCGCACGAACGGCTATAACGCTTTCATCAATCACTACGCCAACCTGAATGTCGGCGGCGTTCTGCTGAAAAATAACATCGACGCATTCATGATCGGCTCGGAGCTGGTGGGGCTGACCACCTATATGAATCCGACCGGTGTATTTCCATCGGTTACGCAACTGAAGAGCCTGGCCGCTTCGGTTAAAACGGCGGTGGGCGCTGGCGTAAAGGTAACTTACGGCGGGGATTGGAGCGAATACCATACAACGAACGGCTGGTATCATCTCGATCCGTTATGGTCGGATGCCAACATCGACGTGGTGGCGATCGATTGCTATTTCCCGCTCACGCCGGACTTGCCGCAATCGCAGATCGACTACAATGCGGTCTATTACGGATGGACGCACGACGAAGGCTGGGATTACTTCTGGGATGCCGCGCGCACGGTGAAAACCTTCTACTCCGGGCCGACCTATGCCTGGAAGAATGTGATGAACTGGTGGAATTCCACCCATACCAATCCCAATGCCACCGGCACGGCATGGACGGCGAAGATGAAGCCGGTATGGTTTTCCGAGCTGGGCTTCCCGAGCGTCGATGGCTGCGCCAACCAGCCGAATGTGTTCATCGACCCGGATTCGGTGGAAAGCTTCTATCCTCGCGGCAGCCGGGGACGCGTGGATTTCTTGGCGCAGCGCACGGCGCTCGACGCCTCGGTGGACTTCCTCAATGCGCAGAACGCGCTGGAGGCGAATTTCATTCCGCGCAAATTCATCTGGACATGGGATGCGCGCCCTTTTCCGTTCTTCCCTGATCTGGGTTCGGTATGGTCTGACGGCGGCAACTGGAAGACCGGTCATTGGGTGCAAGGTAAGTTGGGGCTCTCCAGCCTCGGCCAGATCGTCGCCGATCTGTTAAAAAAGGTGGGTTACGACAGCACGATGTACGATACATCGCGGCTGACCGATATCGTTTCCGGCTTCATCGTAAGCAGCCGCCAGACCGTGCGCGCATCTTTGGAGCAGCTGGCCTCGGCGTATTTCTTCGACATGGTAGAATCGGACGGCCTGCTGAAATTCATCAAGCGCGGCAAGGTTTCCAACACCACTATCGACTTTGCCGAGCTGGTACCGGCCAGCGATGCCATCGAAACCCTGACCATCACGCGCACGCAGGAACTGGATTTGCCGCGCCAGGTGGATGTGATCTACCTGAACCGCACCGCCGATTATCAGACGGGTACGCAATCCTCGCAGCGCCAGACGGTGAAAGCGGTGGATTATGCCACGGTCAATCTGCCCATCGTGCTTTCCGATCAGGAAGCGAAGGTGGTGGCGGACGTTACCCTCTACAATGCATGGGTCGGGCGTGTGCAATACCAGTTCACCGTGCCGCCGAAATACGCACTGATCGAGCCGACCGACGTGATCACCATCACGAAGGATGGCGCCGCCTATCTGATGCGCATCACTTCCACGAAACTGGTGCGCAGCGGCATGCAGGAAATCACTGCCGTCGCGGAAGATGTATCCTCTTACGATTTCTATAACCCTCCCGGCACTGGTACGCCGAATATCCAGCCGCCATCCACGGTTTCCGCAACGAGGCTGGAGCTTTTCGACCTGCCTGCTTTTCCCACGGACGGGATAACGGATGCCTATCTGCGTTATGGCGTGGTGGGTCTGGGCGCTGACTGGACAGGCTCGGCTGTTTACCGTTCGGATGACGGCGGCGCGAATTATGCGCTCATGCAGACGCTGACGGCGCAAGCGACGATCGGTGCGGTGTTGAATATCATTCCGGCAGGCACGGTTTACTCGTGGGATAATATCTCCACCATCGACGTGCTGCTGACCTTCGGCCAGCTGCAAAGCGTCACTGACATCGCCGTGCTGAACGGCGCCAATGTCTGCGTCATCGGCGATGAGGTGATCCAGTTCCAGACCGCCACGTTGATCGATACCAATAAATACCGCCTTTCCGGCATCCTGCGAGGGCGGCTGGGCACCGAATGGGCGGTGGGAAGCCATGTTGCCGGGGAACGTTTCATTCTGCTGACCAACGCCATGGCGAGAGAACTTATGGCGTCTTCCGGCTGGGGAATTTCCAAGAAGTTCAAGCCGGTGACCATCGGCTCGACGCTGGGCGCCACCACCGCGCAGGATTTCACTTACTCGGCGAAGGCGCTCAAGCCTTATTCGCCGGTGCATATCGCGGGCAGCCGCAGCGCGGGCGATCTCACGATCACCTGGAAGCGGCGCACACGCATTGGCGGCGATTGGCGCGACGCGGTGGATATTCCGCTTTCCGAGGAATCGGAACGCTACGAGGTGGACATTATGAACGGCGTAACGGTAGTGCGCACCATTACCGGCCTGACATCGCCCACGGCGCTCTATACCGCCGCGCAGCAGGTGACGGACTTTGGCTCGGCGCAGGCCAGCGTCACCGTGAACGTGTACCAGATCTCGGCCGCCATCGGCCGAGGCTATACAGGCAATGCCGCCGTCTAATTATTAACACCATTAATCATTGGGACTTCTATGCCAAACACCACTAACCGGGTGAAGCTTCCTTATATTCTGCAGTCGCAGAGCCAAAAGGAAGTCACCCATAATAGCGGCCTCGATTTAATCGACGCGCTGCTGCAGGCAGCGTGCGTCACGGTGAACCTGAATACGCCACCTGGTTCGCCGGTCGCCGGGGATTGCTATGTCGTCGGCGCATCGCCCACCGGCGTGTGGGCGGGACAGGCAAAAACGCTGGCCTTCTATACCACCGGCTGGAATTTCATTACGCCGTGGGAAGGCCTGACGGTATGGGCGAATGATAGCAATGCATTGTTCACCTATGACGGCTCGGCCTGGGGGCTTACCTATAATCTGACATCCTTCCAAAACCTGACCATGCTCGGCATCAACGCCACCGCCGATGCCACGAACAAATTGAGCGTCAACAGCGCCGCGATTCTGTTCAACAATATCGGCAACGACATGCAGGTGAAGATCAATAAGAACGCTGCCGGTGACAAGGCCAGCTTCTTGTTTCAGACTGGCTTTTCAGCCCGCGCGGAGTTCGGCCTGCTGGGCGATGACAATTTTACGCTGAAGGTCTCGCCGGACGGTTCTTCGTTTTTCGATGCCTTCAAAATGCTGGCTGCAAGCGGTCGCATTGCATTGAAGCAGAATGGCGCGGGCTTAAGCGGTGCCGGTACGACGCAGGGCACGGCGACTGGAATCACTAAGCAAACGAATGAATTCACCACCGTTGCCGCTTCCTCCGGCGCGCGCCTGCCTTCGCCGGAGCAAGGGGAGTTTATTTTCGTGCAGAACAGCGGCGCGAACGCGCTCAACGTCTATCCAAACACCGGCCACAGCATCAACGCGCTGGCGGCAAACGCTGCTTTCTCCCTGGCGGTGGGCAAGAACGCCATCTTCTGGGCGGCTACTGCGACGAAATGGTACGCCAACCTTAGCGCATAGGAAACGCCATGACCACGTTCCCCGGCAAACACAATCTTTTCGCCTATCGCGGCGCGACCTTTAGCAAGCAGATCGTCTGGAAGGACGAAAACGGTGCCTTGATCAATCTCACCGGCTGGAAGGCGCGTCTGCATATGCGCGAAACCATGGATGCATCCACGCCATTTCTCACGCTTACCACTGAAAACGGCGGCATCGCTCTGGGCGGTGCAGCCGGCACGATTAATCTGCTAGCTTCCGCTACGGCGACGGCAGCAATCCAGGTCACGGAAGGCGTTTATGATCTGGAAATGGTGGCGCCGGATACTGTCACCGTCACGCGCCTGCTTGAAGGCCTCGTGTTTGTAAGCCCGGAGGTTACGCGATGAGCGAAACCATAGTTACGCCGCAAACGGTTATTCAGACGGTTGAGATCGACCAGCAGAAGATCGCCGTCGTGAAGGAAAAATCCGTGCAGGTGGCAACGGTGGGAACACAAGGCCCGCCCGGCCCGGCGCCTTCCGGTTTGACCGGCAGTTTTAATATTTCAATCGGCGGCAGCTACGGCGGCGTCTTCAACATAAAGCTGGTTAACGGGCTGGTGCAGAGCATCGGCATATATGGAATGTGATTATGGCGGAAGAAACCATACCTGACGATCTGGTGCAGAACTGGCCGGAAGAAGTGCAAGGGCAGTTGCTCGCGGATATCATCGAATTCCTGGCCGCATCGCAATACCTGCCGAAGGGAAAGCGCGCGGAATACAGCGATGTGGTCATTTCCGGCAGCCGCGTATTAGGAGGATTCAGGCCGACATCCGATATTGACGCCGTTGTTTATCTCACTGATTACAAGCCGCCGAAACTGCCCGGCCGGAGCTATTTCCGGCATCGTGAAGTCATGCGGTTCATGAACGTCAAGGTGGATGTATGGCTGCGCTGCTCGGATGACAAATCACTGGGCATCTTCCCCGGCCACCCTGATGCGCCGACAGAATTGGGATGGCGGCTGCCTTATTATTCACTGCTGACAAAAACGGTGGAGCAAATTTATCCAGACGAAATCGAGAGCTACTTTCAATTCATGTACCCCATGAAACCTGGCATGGAGTCGGGATTGCGGCGATGGGACAAGCTGATCGCTCAAATCAAATTACCGTTCTAACAGCCGCCTCCGGGCGGTTTTTTTATTTCAAATCAAAGGAGAAAGCCATGACTCAAGAAGCCGAGGCAGAGCATCTCGACGTCCATGTCGCCGTATGCGCCGAGCGTTACCGTTCGTTGGAACAACGGCTCGATCGCATTGAGCGCGTCATGTGGTGGATGCTCTCAACGCTCATCCTGGCTCTGGGCGGCATGGTTTTTCAGATGTTCATACTCTTTGGGACTGGGAGGTTGTCATGATTACATTACTCGGTGCGCTTTTAGGATTTGCCGGTTCGGCCTTTCCCGAATTCATTAAGATGTGGAAAGATGCATCCGACAAAAAGTATGAGATCACCTTGCTGCAAATGCAGATGCAGCAACAGGCGCAAGGCCATGCGGAGCGGCTGGAAGAAATCGGCGCTCAAGCCGACATCGCCGAAAGCCAGGCGCTTTATAAAACCTACACCACCGGCATTACCTGGGTGGATGCCCTGAACGGCACGGTGCGCCCGGTGATCGCTTATGCCTTTTTCATCCTCTACACCGCGGTGAAATTGCTGGCCTATAACGCGCTGCCTGACGTGGGCGTGCCATTCGTGGTGGTATACGACACGCTGTGGACGGAAGATGACGCCGCGATCTTTGCCGGTATCATCAGCTTCTATTTCGGCCAGCGCGCTATGGCAAAACGCGGTGTATCAAAATGAGAAAATGCACTCAAAATGGTCTTTTTCTCATCAAAAAATGGGAAAAACTGGAATTAAATACCTATTTCTGTCCTGCGGGATATCCGACGATCGGTTATGGGCATGTCGTAAAAGTTGCAGAAGCTGATTTGTTCGTTAACGGCATCACGGAAGAACAAGCTGAAACCCTTTTGGCAGCAGATGTTAATATGGCGGAGCGCACCGTGCTGCGCCTGATTTCCGTTCCGCTAACGGACGGGCAGTTTGACGCACTGGTCTCGTTTACCTTTAACCTGGGCGCCGGGGCGCTCCAGCGTTCTACCCTGCGTCGGAAAATCAACCGCGAAGAATATGCCGAGGCAGCGCCGGAATTCCTGAAATGGGTATGGGCGGGAGGAAGAAAGCTAAAGGGACTCGCACGCCGCAGGGAAGCGGAAACTGCCCTTTATCTGTCATGACGGCTGCTTTCTCTTTTCCTCACGCTCCAGGAAGTGGGCGGCGTATTTAGGGATTTCCTGCGTGCCGGATTCCCAGCTTCGAACTATTTCCACATCAATACTTAACGCCTTGGCGATAGCATCCAGCGTGTCATAGCCCAGCGCGATCCGGCGCTCCTTGAACTTCGCCCCATCCATGATCTGCACCAACCGGACAACTTCCCATTCCATGGCTAATTCAGCATTTTGTGTATGATCTGCCCGACATAGGTGTCTTTTTCATCCTTCAGGAAAAAGACGTTTCCGGCTTTGAAATCCTCAAGGCTCCGATTCTTCGCCCACCATTTAATGGAATGGAAATCGGTGGACGTGACGATGAACGAATTTAGCACGATGGTGGAATCGCCCTCACGCAGCCGATCCTCGATTTCCTTAATGCGCAGGCAGAAATTAATCTTCGGGTCTTCCTCCAGCCCGCGCCCGAAGCGCAATCCCTTCGGATCGACGAAGCTGATATACTGCTTGCCCGCCGCCAGTATCCACAGAATGAAATCCGGATAAAAACCACCTTCCTCGAAGAAGCCCAGGCCGGTGCCTTTGCTCTGATTGCGCAGCAGGTACAATTCCTTGTCAGCGAAGAATTCCTTGTTCCTGCCATAGTGATCACGCAGATCTTCGACGAATTCCCGTTCCCCGTCATTGAGCGCCACCGGCTTCACCTGCACATAATCGCAGCCTTTGCCGATGTGAATTAGCGGCTCGTACAAATGGCGGTGGAAGCCGAAGGCGAAGAACTTGGCAAATTCCATTTCCTTGAATTCTCGCTGCTCCTCGATGGCCGATTTTAGCGCCTTGATTTTTTGGATCAGCTCTTCCTGCGTTTTTTCCACATTGATGATGTAGGGCATTTCCTCATTCAGCAGGTTGGGATCGTCCGCTTCCATCTCTTTGTATTCGAGATGCTGCTGTTCCCATCGGCTGCGCTGCAGCGTGTAATACCGATCCACATATTTCTTGAGCAGACTGACCGCTATTTCCTGCCACCGGCGCACATCGCGCTCTACATCCAGGAATTTCATCTGATCGGCGGGAATGAGGATATTGTACCAGTCATCGAGCAGCAGGTCGCGCAGCTGGCTCTTAGGCAGGTTCAGATTATACCATGCGCGCTCGTTCTTATATTCCTGCAGCTCGAAATAAATGGCATCCCAATCCAGAAACGCCAGGTGCATGGCATTGAAGCGGTAGGCTTCCGGCTCCACGTCGATCGCCATCACCGCCGCGCCTTTGCTGTGACTGGCCTGAATCTTCGGATACCAGTTCACGGAAATGCGGTGGCTGTAAAAATAATCTTCTTTATCTAGCGTCGGCTTCGGCCCGTCTTTCTTGAAGACGACATTATCCTTGAGCCGGATGACTTTTAGCTTCTTATCCCGGTTGAAATTGCTGAGTACCGGCAGTTCGATTTCCTCGAACTGGCCATCCGGCGACATGCCTTCGTCTTCCAGGTATTGCTTGAATTGCTCCATGTACCCGGCGCGGATACCGAACACATTCAGCGTTTCGAGCTGCTTGATGAATTTCGGCTTTTGTATGCCCGGCACATGGTCGCTGCGCTTGAGACCGAAATTATAGCCCTTGAGTCGCACACCGCGCCCGAACAGCTGAATGATCTCGGAGCCTTCGCGCTTGCCGATATTCATGAGTCCCATGGTGCTGACGCGCCAGCTGCTCCAACCTTCGGTGAATTTCTTCGAACCAATCAGGATATGGATGGACGAATCCTTATTGTTGATGGCGCGGAAATAGGAGCCAGAAAACGGCTTGCGTGTGACCGTCAGTAAATCGGTATGTTCTTCGCAGAGATCGGCCAGCTTCGGCGCATCGCCCACGTTGATCACGCCGAACGGCTCGAACTCCCCGACGCGCAGGGCGATCTCGCCGTCGCTGCCCTTCAGCAGCTCGACATGCAGGGAGCCGTAGGCTTCAGCATTGAATAGCCGCGCCATCAGGTCGCGGAATATGGCCTCCGGCGAATCCTGCGCCTCACGCAGGTAGCGGAAGCTATGCGCAAATATTTCCTTGTCCTGCACCAGAAGCCCGGCCTTGCCCTTGAGCAACAGGTCGATGATGTGGATGCTCTGTTTCTGGTTTTTAAGAAATTCGCCCAGAAACAGAAGGATATCGACTACGTCCGACACGCTGCGCCGGTTTTCGGTGCGCACGGCATTGACACTGCCGCCCACGAATATCCATAACGGCTTCTCAATAAGAAACGCCGCCAGCGTGGCCTTGTTTTCACCATAGAATCGCAGTTGCTGGTAGAAGGTCAGCAAGCAGGCCGTCAGGTAATTGCGGCGCCGGACATCGTCGGTGTCGATGCGATCGTCCAGGTTCAGGATGTTGTAATCCTTGCCATAGCCGTCTTCGTAAAAGAATTTGTACGAGTAATCGAACAGGATGCATTTGGCGTATTCCTGCTCCAGCTTCTTATCGTTGCTGGCCTTCATGGCCTGGCCGAAAGTGGCGGAATATTCGAAGGAGAAGCCGTTTTTGGAAAGCTGGTTGCGCTTGGCCATCCATTCCTTGCCGCTGGAGCCACGGTGCCCTTCGTCAACCAGCACCAGATTGTCGCCCTCGAAAGCGTCGATCGCCACGGTCTTGTCGCCCATCTTGTCGGCCAGCTTGTGGATGTCGATAATTTCGATGCTCTTGCCGGTGAACAGCGTGCGCTTATTCTCCTTGCTGAAAATTTCCGCCTGCATGCCGGATTCATGAAATTCCAGCAAATGCTGAGTGGAAAGCCCTTCATTGGGCGTCAGCAGGATGATCCGGTTCATGGTGTTTTCCTTGCCGGCCGCCTTCAGGTAATGGCGATACTGCAGGATATTGACGTGCATGAGCAGCGTCTTCCCGGAGCCGGTGGCGTTCCAGAAGGCCAGCTTGCTCAAGTCGGAGGCGACATACGGGTCAATGCGCTCTTCGGCGCTGTGCGCCTCGTTAAAGGCCTGAACGTAGGCATTGAGCCCGGCCAGCATTCCCTCGGGGTCGCGAAAATATTTGTCCAGATAGATTTCGGCGAATAGCAGCGACAGGTACTGGAAATATTTCCAGCGAATCGGCTCCTTGCGGCTGCGGTTGATGGTCTGGGTATGATGGTAAATATTCTGGTCATACCGAAGCAGATCATCGTTTGTAAGCAAGGGATGATCAAACAGGCGCGACGTCAGTTGCTCATGGAAATGGGAGACGTTGTCTTCCCGCCAGCCTTCTAGGCGCTCCTCTTTCAAAGCCTCGGCGAATTTTTTGAAGTTGTTGGCTTCGAACAGCGAGAGCATCCACTGGTTCAGCACCAGCTTCTGATGGAATTTCAGCTTGGGCGGCTGCCCGGCGCGGCGTCCACGAGGCGGCATGATCTATTCCTCCGTCCCGGCAAACATGAGCCGGTGGAATGTTTCCTCGATCAGCCGCACCTTCCAGCGTTCATCGCCCTGTTTGAGATTCTCTAGGTTATTATCGCCGTTGACGTAAATGGCGTCGAATTCCATGTCACGGGTGTTGTAGCCCTGTTTGCGGAACCAATCGTCCATCTTGTCGTTATCGACTTCCTTGACGTTGCGCCACAACACCAGTACGCGCTCGCCCTTCGGCGATCTGCCCTTGATCACCTGCACGCCGCGAATCACGTCAACGTTTTCGACGGTTAGGCCGATCAGGTAGTTAAAGGTTTCCACCAGATCGATTTTCATCCGCCGCATTTCGTCCTGGCGGATAATATTCATCTGGTAGTCGAACGGATTCTCGAAGGCGCCTACATTCAGCAGAGATTCGCGGCTTTCCACATTCAGCATGTAAGAAAGCAGGTATGGTTCGCGGATGTCCGGATTCATGTCGAGCGCACCCTGCTGATCACCGCTGCGCTGCAGAACCAGATTGTTCAGGGCATCTTCATATGATTCGAGCCGAATGTATTTGAAGCAATGACTGGAACCCTCGCGGCCAACAGGTTTGCCTTCTTTCCAGTCCTTCGAGTAGATGACTTTCTGGATGCGCGGTTTGGTAATAGCCTCAAAATATTCCCCCATCTCGACGAGAATGTATTTTCGTTTGCCGCTATCTTCACGATTTAAATTAATAATTGCATGACCGGTGGTGCCGGAACCGCCGAAATAATCAAGAACAATGCTTTTATCATCGTTGGCACCTGACGCGCGTAGGGAGTCCTCTACCAATTTCCTAGCTTTAGGAAAATCAAAAGATTTTTCTCCGAATAAATCCTTTAGTTCTGCCGCACCATAATTAGCCGAGGCATATTCGTTTTTATCCCACCATGTTACAGGCGTAGAATTTTCATCCATTCTTGTTTTGAAGTCGATGCTGATTTTCCCATCAGCCACTCTTCGTATTCTGTATTCATCCGGCTCTTCAACAATCCTAGTATGTCCTCTGTGCCAGTTTTTCTCGATTAAAGTGCTGCCACCATTTTCAGCAATGGGGTAAACTACGTCTTCATCACTTCTGGGTTTTTCGTGAACAGCATATTCTCGTTTATCGTCATCCCATGCCATTTCAGGAATGCGAATTTTGTCGTCCTTGCTGACATATATCGGATAATAAAGTTTTGGGCGATCCGCTCGTTTATCGTTATTGCCGGTTCGAATAAAATTCATCCATGCAAAATTACCTTTTGCATCGGTGTTGGGATAACGGGACAATCTTTTCTCAGTAATTTCTAGGCTGCCGGGCGTCGAACTCTCAGATTTACCATAGAAAAGAGCATATTCATGGACAGGAGAAAAAACACCTTTTGTTTTTCTGCTTTGGGGGTTTGATCGAACAACGGCAACCCCAACTTCCTTTTCAAAGATGTCGCGCAAGACACACTGCGCTACCGCAACTTCTTCATCATCTATGGCCATACAGATGATAGCATCTTTTGTCATGAGAGATGTGGTTAACAGGAGTCGGTTCTCTATTAGAGAAATCCACGAAGAGTTTTTGTAATTATTTTTATACAGGATGGATGATGCATCGGTGTTATAGGGAGGGTCAATATATACGCAACCGATCTTTTCCTGATATTTTTCCTGCAGAACATTGAGCGCCTGAAAATTATCGGAATGAATCAGCAACCCATCCGTCTGCTCGTCCAAGTCGTCGATTTCCGCCAGCAGGCGGCGCTTGAAATCGGCATCGAAGAAGCGCGTGTCCAGCAGCAGGTAGGGATTTGCCTTGAGGAATTCCGGCTTTAGCGGTTTGCCGTAGCTGACGCCGCCCGCAAGGTCGCCTTTCAGCTCGTCAATGGCAAACAGGCGCACCCATTCCTCGCGCTGGGCATCGTTCCTGGCGATTTCCGGGTAGAGCGATTCCGGCACGCGGTCGAGCGTGATGCAATACTGGGTTTCGATGACGAATTTCTTTTTCAGCCACAGCTTCTTTTGGAAATCTTCGAGCTGCGCCAGGAAGGTGATAATCTTATGCCCGATGGTGCGCAGGGCATTGAGCTTCGCCAGCCGCTTCTCGAAATCCTTGGGCTTGCGGTCAATGATGTCGTCCAGCACCAGCACTTCATTTTTAATGAAGAAGTCCAGCTCGCGGCGCATGAACGTGCCGAGATCCTTGTGGATGAAGTAATCGAAGGTATTGCGCGCGGCGTAATCCTGCAGGTGCTTTTCCAGCACGGTGCGCTCCGGCTCGCGGTCGGTCGGTGCCGGGCGCGCCAATTGCAGCTTCCATTGCCCGATATCCTTGTGCGCCAGCACGGCCTGCACGGTCTCGCGGGTAATTTCCTCCTGCTTGCGCCCCTGATCGTCGATCCGGTATTCCATGCCGATATACAGTTCGCCATTCTCGACCCTGATCGTGTTTTCTTCCGATAGCATGAACCGGCGTTCCTTGCCGTTCTGTGCCTTGTTGTTGTTCTGCTCGGTGCTGGCCTTCGTCAGGCGGAAATGCACGCGCTTGCCGTCATCCAGTTTGAAGGCATAGTGGGTGAAATATTCCGACGTCTTGATGTAATACTGGTCGGCGTTCGCCCAGTGCAGCTTGACTTCCTCGCCCTCGTAGGGGATCGCATAGACGCCCGCCTTATAGCGGCGCAGCGACAGGAAATCGCCTTCCTCGTAATACCGGCTGAAGAAATTATACAGGTCGGAGAAGATTTCCTTTTCCAGCCCGTCCACATCCACGGCGGATTTCATTTTTTCCCGCAGGTCTTTTACCTTCGGCAGCGTTTCCGGATCGGCGCCCAGTTCCTGCGCGGCGGCGACGGCCTTCTGCAGCTCTTCTTCCATTTCCTTGCGGTTCGCGCCGTCGAGCTGGCTGAGAATGGCCTTTACCTGCGGCTGCAAATCCTGATCGAGATAGCGCGTCACTTCCCCGCGCTTCGTGTTCATGATGCGGTAGATGCCGAAATCCAGGTCGCCCCGGTCGAGCTGGAATATCTCTTTCAGTTTGTCGCGCAATTGCTCGAAATTATTTGCCATGGCGTTTCCTTCTTATTCCACCGTGAAGCGGACTGTGAATAGTGTTTCGTTTTTCGTATCCTGACGGAGGCGTTTTTCCAACCGGTCAATGAAATCATCGCGCTTGGCTTCGATTTCATCAGTGTAGTCAAAAATCTTCTGGCGTAGGCGGCGCTGCCTGCGCTCCATTTCCTTCAGGTCGGACTGGATGCGGTGCTGCTCCTCGGTGGTCACCGCCTGCCGGGCGGCGCGCTTCATGGCCTTGATCTGGTTCTTGGCGTCTTCCAGCTCTTTTTCGGCGGAGAAAATCAGGTCTTCCGCCCATTTTTCCAGCCGCTCCTGCTCTTCCTGGAAGAGCTTGCTGTTGCGCTCCAAGGCTTTGTGTATGGTGGCGTTTGTATATTGCTCCGCCTCGCGGCCAAGCAGGTTTGCCGCTTCCAGCGGAATATTGTCGCAGCCCTGCGCGTAGGAATCGACCTGGAACAGTTTCTCGCATGTTTCCTGCGACAGGATCGTGCCGTCATCCAGCACGCCGGTAAACAGCAGGTATTCTTCTTTCTCGAAGGACTGCAGGGTCAGCAGCTGCAGCGTCATCCATCCCCATTTGCCCTTCATGGCCTCCACCACGGAAATCTTGGTCGGATGCTCTGAATAGCGGAATTTCAGCGTCGCCCGGCCCAGCTTGTCCTGCTTGCACTGCTCAATCACCCACTGGCCGAGGGGATGGCCGAGCCGGTACAGGAATTCGCCGGGGACGTTTTCCTTGTCCTTCGAGATCAGCCGGTATTGCCCTTTGGTGAAGGGGAATTTTTCATCGGCCGGGAAAATCATGTCGAACGAATAATCGTCGTCGTTAAACTTGGCTTTCACCAGCAGCTTGTATTTTGTAATCGCCCAAAACTTGCGGGTAATGGCATCCAACGTGGTTTTCGTATCATCCAGCTGCATGCGCAGGCGGGCATGCACATCCTCGTCGAAATGCTCCAGCAGGAGCTTTTTCGTGTCGTCAATCTTGTTCCTGATCTGATCGTCCAGTTCTTCCTGCAGTTTCTTGAAGGCGGTGTCGATTTCCGCCTGCGAGCGGCATTGCTGGTAAATGGCATGGACGCGCTTCTCGAAATCGACGCCGGACTCGATGGTGCCCAGCACTTCGTCCGATGCGCCGAACAGGCCGGAGAACAGGTTAAACTTTTCTTCCAGCAGCTGATGGACGCGCTGGTCGGCCTCGTTGCGCTCATTAAGCAGATTGATCACCACCACGTCGAATTTCTGCCCGTAGCGGTGGACACGGCCAATGCGCTGTTCGATGCGCTGCGGATTCCACGGCAGGTCGTAGTTCACCAGCATGGAGCAGAATTGCAGGTTTACGCCTTCCGCCGCCGCTTCGGTGGCGATCATAATCTGCGCCGTATCGCGGAAATTCTCCACCAGCGCGGTGCGCATATCGATGGGCTTCGAGCCGGTTGCGCGGCCGGTGTTGGTATTGGCTTCCAGCCAGTTATTCAAAATAACCTTGGATTCCGGATCGCTGTTGGTGCCGTTGAACAGCACGATCTTTCCGGCATAGCCATTGGCTTCAAGGAAGTTCTTTAAATAATCCTGCGTGCGGCGGGACTCGGTGAACACCAGCGCCTTCTTGGCGGCGCCCATGCGATCCATTTCCTTAAAGCCGATCTCCAGCGCCGACAGCAGCGTGCGCGACTTGGTATCGACGCCGATGGAGCGCGCCCACCGCGCATATTGCTCCACTTCAGTTATTTCCTGCTCCAGCTTGGCGAGATCGAGGCTGTCCACTCGGAGGGGAGCGTGTTCGAATTCGGCGCCTTCTTCCTGGAAGCTGGGGAAATCCATCTCCGGCAGCTCCTCGTAATATTCTTCTTCAAGGTCTTCTTCCTCGACCAGCTTTTCGGTGATGCTGTCATCCACGATGCCCTGCTTTAATGACTGCAGGCGTGTGGCGATGGTATCCAGCGTCGCGGCAATGGCATGGGAAGACGAGGCAAGCAGTTTGCGAATGATCAGCGTCGTCAGGTGTTTCTGCCGGTGCGGAATGGCATAGGTTTCATCGCGCAGCAGAAATTCGGAGACGGATTCGTACAGCTTATGCTCGTCGTCATTGGGCTTGAACCCGCGCGTGATCAGCTTGCGCTCGGTGTAAGGCACATATTCCAGCACTTGCTGACGCAAGGTGCGCTTGCAGAACGGGGTGATGCGATCCCGGAGATCGGCCAGGTCGCTCTTGCTGTTGGTATATTGCCCCCGGAAGGATGCCGGATCGCCGAAAATGCGGTCGTCGATCAGGCTGGACAGGCCATACAGCTCCATCAGTGAATTCTGCAGTGGCGTGGCGGTGAGCAGGATTTTCTTGACGTCTTCGGTCGCCAGCTTGATCGCCTGTCCGATTTTATTGCTGGCGCGGTAGCAATTCCGCAGCTTGTGGGCTTCGTCGATAATGCACAGGTGCCATTTGACGGCCTTGATCTCCTCCTTGAATTTTGCGGCGAAATTATAGGATGTGATGATGATGGCGGATTGGTCGAACGGGTATTTTATACCGTCCTTCCGGCATTGCCCGTAGGTCTTGGCATCCAGAATCGTGGTGGGGAGACCAAACTTTTCCTGCAATTCAAGCGCCCATTGCTTGCGCAGCGACGCCGGGCATATGATCAGCAGCTTGCGCTTGTCTTCCGCCCAGGACTGGCACAGCACAATGCCGGCTTCGATCGTTTTGCCGAGACCGACTTCATCCGCCAGCACGACGCCCTTGGATACGGGTGAACGGACGGCGAACAGCGCGGCTTCGATCTGGTGAGGATTCAGATCGACACAGGCGTCGAACAGCGACATGGACAGCCGATCCGTCTGCGAGGCCGGGCCGATCTTCGTCAGGTCGTAAGCGTAATATTTGGCGTGATAAGCTGTCGTCATCGTTTGTCGTTTCTTTGGCTTTCCAGCCAGTTTTCAATTTCCTTCCGCTTAAAGCGCCATGATCCTCCCACCTTGAAGGCCGGGATTTTTCCATCCGCGGCCATGCGGTAAATAGTCTTCTCCGCGATTTGCAGAAATTTGGCGACATCCTTGATCGTGATCAGTTCGTCTTTTCCGCCCATGGCATTCCCCAAGCTCTATGTTGCTATAGAAAATAGAGAATTTTGGGGAAATGCCAACCAGAACTTTCTCAAAGTGTGTATTAACTTAGTTCATGTACAAGTAATTGCTTACAATCTTGAAATTGGAAGTGAGGCCCTTATCTATTTTGATGAAATGCTATCGAGAGGTAATGAATATGAATTACTTTAAGACCGCTATGTTGCTGGCTGGACTCACCGCCCTATTTGGTGGCGCGGGTTGGCTTGTGGCCGGTGAGCAAGGAATGGTCACGGCGCTTTGCATGGCGCTGGTGATGAATTTTTTTGCCTGGTGGTTCTCCGACAAGATGCTGCTTGCCATGTACGGTGCCAAGCAGATCACATCCGGGAATATATATAATGTTGTATTTGAGCTGGCGCGGAGCGCCGGGCTGCCAATGCCCAAAGTCTACATGGTAGAAACAGGACAGCCCAATGCGTTTGCCACAGGACGCAATCCCGCGAACGCTTCTATTGCCGTGACGCGCGGTATCGTTGATTTGCTGGACGCACGCGAATTGCGCGCGGTGATAGCCCATGAATTGGCGCATGTTAAAAACCGTGATACGCTCATCATGACTATCACTGCCACTATTGCTGGCGCGCTGGGCATGCTTGCGAATTTCGCCATGTTTACGGGAGGCAGGCGGGAGCAACCTGTCGGGCCGCTTGGAACGCTCGCGGTGGTCATACTGGCTCCGCTGGCGGCCATGCTCGTGCAATTCGCCATTTCCCGCACGCGCGAATACGCCGCTGACCATATAGGCGCGGAGCTTTGTGACGATCCCGATGCCCTGGCTTCCGCTCTTGAGAAAATCGACTATGCGGCGCGCCAGGTGAATAATTACGTGGCCGAGCAGAACCCCGCCACGGCGCATTTGTTTATCATCAACCCGCTTCACATGCGCTCGATGGACAATTTGTTTTCCACGCATCCCAGCACGGCAAACCGCGTGCGCCGCTTAAGGGAAATATTCTCCGGCAGGCCGTCCGCCCGGCCACGCAGCCCCTGGGTTCGCGCCGTGTAAAATAACCGGCTCTTCTGAGCCGGTTTTTTTGTTCAGCATAGCGGCATAAAAATTTCATAATGAACTGAAATTTTTTCACTCACCGCGCATCCCCCCTCTTGAAACCCTTTTGCCCGCGCTTATATCCCTTTTCGTGAATTGCCTGCTTAGGGGTTCATAACGCTCAATAAAATAGTCATGAGGTATGCCCGGTAGGTGTGTTCACATTTGTTGAACCTTGCTTGAAATAGGAGGTAGCTATGAACACTACATTATCGTTAACCCCGCTGCTTCGTCACACGGTTGGTTTCGACCGGTTCAATGATCTGTTCCAGTCGGTATTGAACGGCGACGAGTCGGCAGTCAATTATCCCCCCTACAACATCGAAAAGCGCGGTGAGGATGACTACACTATCACTATGGCGGTGGCCGGTTTCCGTGAGAAGGATTTGAACATCGTGGTTCAAAACGATCAGCTCACGGTGTCTGGACGCATCGAGGAAAAAGAAGAGGATAACGTGGAGTATCTGCATCGTGGTATTGCCGGACGCGCGTTTGAGCGCACCTTCCGCCTTGCCGATCATATGAAAGTCAACGGCGCGGAGATGCGCGATGGCTTGCTCCGTATCCGCCTGGTGCGGGAAATTCCTGAGGAAGCCAAGCCGCGCATGATCCCGATCAGCGGTAGCCAGAGCGGTGGAAAGTCTGGCGGCCAGACGATCGAGCACGGCAGCAGCAATAATAACAACAATAATAAGAAAGCCGCTTAAGCTGTAATCGCTTCCGCCCGGTGCGCCGGTTCCGGCTACATGCCGGGCGGGGCGATATAGCGAGGAGAATCTTATGAAACAGTTATTATTGACCACTGTTAGCTGCATTGCACTGGCGTTCGCGGTGCCTTATGCAGCCGCTGCCGCTGATTCCGTCACTCCAAAAGCTGCCACGCCCTCTGCGCAGCCCCAATCCACGGGTGAAGCAAACGCAAAGGTCGAGGAACGTAAGGATGCGCAAACAGCGGAAAAGCGTAAACAAGTCATCACCGAGGCGATGACGGCGTTGAATGAAACCCGGAATGCGCTGAAGGCGCTGGATGACCGCAAGAGCCAGGATGCGATTGCGGCCTTAGAGCGCGCAACCGGCAAGCTGGAAATCATTCTGGCGCGTGAGCCAAAGCTTGCGCTGGCTCCCACTGGCGTCGGCGCGGTGACGTTTGATGTCATCGCGGATGCCGATAAGGTCAAGGAAGTGCGCAGGGAAGCTGAGAATCTGCTCGAAGACGGGCAGGTTCAGCAAGCCCGTCATCTCCTTGAAGGCTTGGCCAGTGAAACTGTTATCAGCGTTACCAACCTTCCGCTGGCAACGTATCCCGCTGCCATCAAGCAGGCCGCTAAGCTAATTCATGAGGATAAGCTGGAGGATGCAAAACGGGTGCTGCAAACAGCGCTTAATACGCTGGTTGTCACCGATACCATCATTCCGCTTCCCGTGGTAGCGGCGGAGGAAATGCTGAAAGAAGCGGAAACGCTGGCGGAAAAAGCGGATCGCAAGGCGGAGGAAAATACCCGCCTCGATACGTTGCTGGCTGACGCCCGTACGGAATTGGAGTTCGCTCAGGCGCTGGGATATGGCACCAAGCAGGACTTCAAGAATCTTTACGAGCAGCTGGACGAGATCAAGGGTAAAACCGCTGGCGGAAAATACGGTAAGGGGTTCTTTGCCAAGATAAAAGAAAACCTTAAAGAAACCGTGAAATCCAGCCAGCAGGAGAAACCCGGTCAGGCTGCCCCTGTTTCCAACAATGCAACCACTAGCACTAATCCTAAGTAAGAAAGGAGGATAGTTTTATGGATCTCGACATTAAGAAACTTAACCCTTGGAATTGGTTCAAAAAGGAAGAGGAAGGCGAACGCCGCAACGTGCCGGTGGCCCGGCGCGGCAGCGGTGGTGGCCAGGAGTTGACTTCCGGCTCGTATTACAGCCCGCTTTGGTCGCTGCACAACGAGATCGACCGGATGTTCGACAACGTTTTCCGCAGTTTCGGACTGCCTTCGTTAGCTGCGGAATCGTCGCTCCCATCGCTGGAAAGCGCGCTATTCCGTCCTCATGTCGATATCGATTCCACGGATAAGGAATACCGCATTACCGTGGAAGTGCCCGGTGTTGACGAGAAGGATGTAAAGCTTGAACTCGACCGGGATGGCACGCTGACCATCCGTGGCGAGAAAAAGCAGGAGCGTGAGGAAAAAGACCGCGATTCCTATCGCGTCGAACGCTCCTATGGCTCCTTCCAGCGTGTGTTGTCACTGCCGGAAGACGCCGATCAGGACAATATCAACGCCAACTTCAAAAATGGCGTGCTGACGGTCACCGTGCAACGCAAAGCGCTGCCGAAGTCGGAAGCCCGCCAGATCGGCATCAACACTGGCAATGACAACAAGTCCAGCAGCGGCAGCAAAAAAGCCGCTTAAGGGCAGTGCCCGCCCTGTCTCTCTCAGGGCGGGCAACTTTTCAGCAAAGCAACGGCTCAAAGAGGTAGATATGAAACCAATTTATCTGTTTCCCCTGCTGACGCTTGCTTTCGCAAACGCAGCGTGGGGTATGCCTTATACGCCTGAGGTAAGGCAACAAGGTGAAGCCCGCTATGTGATTGGCGGCGTCGGCCAGGAAGAGGTTGAAGCCATTAACGCCATGGCGAAAGACTTCGACGCGAAGGTAATACTTAGCGACACCAAAGGCCATTATTTAAGCGACGCCGAGGTGACGGTAAAAAACGCCAATGGAGAGACAGTAATCTCCACAAAGGCGGATGGGCCAATTCTTCTGATAGATGTGAAGCCTGGTGCTTATACCGTGGAAGCGAAGTACAATAATTCCGTACAGCACAAAACCGTGAAGGTAGATGACAGAACGAAGGGTAAAACCGTTCACTTCACCTGGCGTGATGATGATGAGGAAAACCGCCAGTATTCAGGCTCAGGCCAATACACTAACTATATGCTATGAAAATGAATCCCCGCCTGAATGGCGGGGATTTTTTTTTATGCAAGAAAATCAAAAGCGGATGTTGGAAGTGGCACCAGTTCCTCAGTCTTAATTTCCGGAGAAGCGGCGGGATTTAACACACCGTCTTCCACCTTGTTGGGAAACATCCATATCAGCAAGCCCGCCAACACCGCCGATAAAACGGCCAGCCAGTAAGGACTTTGCTTGCGCCAATCCTGGTTAGGCCGGTGTAGCGTTTCATGGTAGGCAAACGTATAGCCGCTGGTTGTGATCGCACGCATGGATATTACCTCCTCTCGCTATATTCTCCTTCTGTTAGCAGTTGATTCCCATGTTTAAATATGGGGAGGCGCAGCTATTTTTTCAAGCTTTCCGCATTTCGATTAGCGGGCTGCTGGCGTGTTTTATAAAGCGATACTGCGCTATCGAATATCTTCCGCACAGTAGCCTCCTCTCTGCGGTGGTGCATTAGCGCTGAATAAGGGCACGTCCGTTTCTTCCAGCAGCATATGGCCTCCATTCATTTATTACGTTAGTCAGAAGATGAAACAATTCTGTGGATTCAAACTTGAAATCTCAGGTAAGCGACTTACATCTATCAATAAACTCGATCTATAAAATTACGGAAAATCTATGGATTGGAACCAGTTTATCGGTGTGGTGGCGCTGCTTTATGCCGTGACCGATCCCATTGGGGTCATCCCGGTTTATTTACATTTAATTAAGACCGCCTCCAAGGAGGTGGCGCTGCGTATTATCGTCCTCGCCACTGTCTCCATCACCTGTTTGCTCGTTGGCTCCGTGCTGCTGGGAGAGCATATACTCACATTCTTTAACGTAAGCCTGGACGATTTCCGTATCGCGGGTGGCCTGTTAATGCTTTTCATCGCCTTTAATATGTTCCAGGCGCATGCGGGCGGCCTGACACAGACACCCGAAGAGTTGGCCGAGGCGGAAGCGGAAAATGTCACCGCCATCGCCATTACCCCGCTGGCGTTCCCGCTTCTGGTGGGTCCTGCGGAAATCAGCATTCTGGTGACGATGTCCACCGATGCCTCCGGCTGGGAGGAAAAGGCATGGCTGATTGCCGCTGTGGTGGTGATGGGATTGCTGGTGGCGCTGACGCTGCGCTTGGCGCTTCCCCTTAAAAAGCTAATGGGCACCACCGGCATCAATGTCACCGCGCGCATCATGGCGCTGATCGTCGCGGCCATCGGAGTGAATTTCATTATGACAGGGATTAAGAATCAACTGCCGGGGCTTACGGGGTAATTTTATGAGTTGGAATGACTGCATACAGATATTCACCACTCTGTTTGCCATCACTAATCCGGTGGGAACCGTGCCTCTGTTCCTGAGCTTCACCGAAAACATGCAGGATAGGCGCAGGGAAACCGCCCGCGCCGCCGCGCTGGCGGTAGGAGTTATTCTGATCGTGACGGTTATTACCGGGGAAGCATTGTTGCATTTCTTTAATATCAGCGTGGACGCCTTCCGGGTGGCGGGCGGTATTTTACTGCTATTCATCGCCTTCAACATGCTGCAGGCGCGGCGCGGGCGCACCCGCCATACTCCAGAGGAAGACGAAGAAGCGATTGACAGCGATTCGGTAGCCATCGTGCCGTTGGCGCTGCCGCTGCTAGCCGGGCCGGGCGCAATCAGCACCACCATCGTCTACAGTAATCAGATGATGGATATTGGCGGTAAAATCGCCTTGATCGCTATCTGCGCGCTGGTAGCTTTAAGCGTATGGGCAACCCTTCACCTCGCGCCGCAGATCGGCGACCGAATGAGCCGGACATCGATGAACGTGATGATGCGGGTAATGGGCTTGATCCTGGCGGCGATGTCGGTCGAATTCATCGTCAGCGGGCTTAAAAATCTTTTACCGGGACTGGCGGAGTAATTATGGCGAAGAATCCTTATGACATTCTAGGTGTAGGAAAGAACGCGGATGAAAAGGAAATAAAGGCGGCGTTCCGCAAGCTTGCCAGGAAGCATCATCCCGATCTTAATCCCGGTAACAAGGAAGCGGCGGAGAAGTTCAAGGAGATCAACGCCGCCAATGATGTGCTGATGGACAAGGAAAAACGCGCCGCTTTCGACCGCGGGGAGATCGATATGGAAGGCCAGCCGCAATATCAGCAGCGCTATTACCGCGACTTCGCCGAGGGGCCGCAGGGACGGCGTTATCATTTCAGTGGCGGCGACTTCTCTCCGGAAGATATCGAGGATGTTTTCGGTTCTTTTTTCGGCGGCGGTGTTGGCGGCCGTCACGCCGGGTTCAAACGCCAGGCGGCGGACGCGTATTACGCCATCGAGATCGATTTCATGGAAAGCGTGCTTGGCGGCAAAAAGCGGGTCACCATGCCGGATGGAAAAACGCTCGATATCAATATTCCGGCCGGCATCGAAGATGGTCAGAAATTGCGGCTAAAAGGCCAAGGCGGCCAAGGCTCCGCCCGCTCCGCGCCGGGAGACGCGTATGTGGAAGTGCATATCCGCCCGCACACGCTTTTCACGCGCAAGGGCCATGACATCCATATTGAGCTTCCTGTCGGTATTCATGAGAGCGCGCTGGGAGGCAAAGTCCGCGTGCCGACCATTCATGGGCCTGTCGAAACCAATGTGCCCAAAGGCGCAAGCACCGGCACCATGCTTAGACTGAAGGGAAAAGGCATCAAAGGCGGAGACCAGTACATCAAGCTAAAACTGATCATGCCGGAAAACATCGACAAAGAGTTGGAGGAATTTATGCGCAAATGGGCCTCCGCGCACAGTTATAATCCACGCAAGCACATGGAGGGCACGCTATGAAAACCTTCGATGAAGTGCTGGAAGCGCTGGATCTCGTGCTTGGCCGCGATACGCTAGAGGATTATATCAACCGCGCCTGGGTGCGGCCAATCCGTGAGCGGGAAACCTGGTATTTCGAGGAGATCGACATCGCCCGCATTCAGTTGATCCAGCAACTGCGGCATGACATGCAGGTGGGCGACGACGCGGTGGATGTGGTGCTGTCGCTGCTCGATCAGATATACGCCCTGCGCTCACGCATGCGCAAACTTACCGGCGCCATTGAACGCCAGCCGCGCAATGTGCAGGCGGAGATTTTTTCATTGCTCGCCGAAGCGAGCCATCAACAGGAGGAGGAATAGCCATGGCCTTATTCATTAAAAAATCAGCCGCGCTGGCCATCGATTTCGAGGCGCTGAACCGGCGGATCGCCGAAAATATCAGCCGCCACCGGGGCTGGTATGTCTTTCAGGGCATTTTGTTTGTTCTTTGCGGCATTCTGGCCGCCGTGCTGCCCGGCGCGACGGCGCTTGGCATGGGCATATTGATTGGCGCGTTACTGCTGGTAAGCGGCGCGGCGCAATTATTCATGACGCTAAAATCGAAGATTCACTGGTGGTCGGTGCTGTCAAGCCTGCTGTCGCTGATTGCGGGCGGCATCATGATTTTCGATCCATTCACGGGATTGATAGCCCTAGTGACGCTAGTGGCGGTCTTTTTAACCTTGGAAGGCGTCTTCGAGATTCTGCTGGCCTTCCAGTTCCGCCCAGTGCGCAACTGGCGGTGGATGCTGCTTGCCGGTATTGTGACACTTATTCTGGCGGCGCTGCTGTGGATCGGCTTTCCCGAACTCGGCATTCTTTATCTAGGTTGGATCATCGCCATCAACCTGCTGCTTTACGGATTCGCGCTGTTGATGCTGGCATGGAAAGCGGGGAGATAGGCGGTGTTTAACTTTCTTCAACATTATTCCCTGTATAATTTGATGGATATGTACCGGCAGCTGCATGCGCCGGTGCACGAGCTGATCGAAAGCGGCCTGGATTTTTACTCGAACAGCCTGCCGCCGCTCAATTCAACGGAATTCGGCCGGGCGGCGGTGGCTAATCTCCAAGCGCTGCATGGGCTGGGGATGACCTACCGGAAACCGGAATTCGGCATTGCGGCGTGCGCCGTCGATGGCAAGCAGGTGAAAGTGCGGCAGGAGGTGCTGGAGGATTATCCCTTCTGCGATCTGCTGCATTTCAAGAAAGAGACGGAGACCAAGCAGCCGAGGCTGCTGATCGTGGCGCCGATGGCCGGGCATTATTCCACGCTCTTGCGCGGCACGGTGGAAGCGCTGCTGCCGCATGCGGATGTGTATCTCACCGACTGGAAGAATGCGCGCGACGTTCCGCTCGCCAAGGGCGGCTTCGATCTTAACGATTATATTTCCTATGTAATGGATTTCCTGCGCAGGCTCGGCCCGGATGTGCATGTTTTCGCGGTCTGCCAGCCCACGGTGCCGGTGCTGGCGGCGGTGGCCCTGATGTCGGCGGAAGATGATCCGCATATCCCTAAATCCATGATTCTGATGGGCGGGCCGGTCGATGCCCGCAAATCGCCCACCGAAGTCAACGCGCTGGCTTCGGGGCAGCACGAAGAGTGGTTCACCCAAAATCTGATCACGCTGGTGCCGCCGCGCTATCCAGGCGCGATGCGGGCGGTTTATCCCGGCTTCCTGCAGCTTTTCGGTTTTCTGGCGATGAACATGCCGCGCCATCTGGAATCCGCGAACAAGCTTTACCGCAATATCGCCACCGGCAACGAAAAGGACACACAGACAATTGTGAGTTTTTACAAGGAATATTTCTCAGTGATGGATCTGACCGCTGAGTTCTACATGCAGACCATTTCCACCGTGTTCCGGGAATTCGCGCTGCCGGAAGGCACGATGACCTGGCGCGGGCGCCCGGTTGACCTCTCGGCGATTTCAAAAACGGCCTTGCTGGCGATCGAAGGCGGGCGTGATGACATCGCGGGCATCGGGCAGACACGCGCCGCGCTGGATTTGTGCGTCAATATTCCGGAAGCGAAAAAGCGGTATCATCTGCAAAAGAATGTCGGGCATTACGGGCTGTTCAACGGCTCGCGCTACCGTGACGAAATAGCGCCGCTCATTCTGGAGTTCATGCGGTCAGCGGAACAAGCCTAAAACCTGAATCCTTCCGGACGTGTGAATTCCGGCAGTGGCGGCACCTGCGCAAGCTCAAGTTCACGGCCATACAGTTTGCCTCTGATATTAAGGTAACGCATGGCTTTGCCTAGATATTCACCTTCGCGCTTTACCGTCAGCAGTACGCCGCCTTCGCGCATAAGGTCGCCCTGCTTGAGCAAGCTGGCAAAATGAGACGGCGGATCGCCCTCAATCGCGCCATTGATCAGCGCCACATCGTAGGGCGCGAAACTGGGCCAGAACCGGCCGGTAAGTTTGTCCACCTTGATAAGCCGCACGTTGCTGCAGCCAAGGCGGGCTAGCGTATCTTCCGCTTTCCTTACCAACTCTCCGTGGCACTCGACCGCCGTGACATGACGCGCGATTCTGCTTGCCACCGCCGCCTCAT
The DNA here is from genome assembly GCA_964645205.1 of uncultured Rickettsiales bacterium. GTDB lineage: Bacteria > Pseudomonadota > Alphaproteobacteria > Rickettsiales > SXRF01 > CAZYBO01. Next base: position 274,472 of record CAZYBO010000002.1, on the reverse strand, counting down.
AGCCGCTGCCGCATCCGATTAGCAGCACATCCTTTTCCTTGGTGATATTGGCGGCCTGCAGCAGCAGCCCCAGTACGCGCGGCTCCATGCAGACCCTGCCTTTGCCTACCGGAAAACTGGCATCGGCATAGGCGATGGTGGAGCCTTCATAGCCGGGGATAAAACGGTCACGTGGAATTTGCAAAAATGCATCCAGTACGCGCGGCGCAATTACCCCACACGGCAGAAGCTGCTTGATGACTAAGTTTTCGCGCGCTTTTTTAAGCGCTTGGGATTCCCCCACTGTAGGCGGAGGCGTAGTGACCGCACCGGATGGCGCAAAGTCAAAAGTGTGTGCCCGTAATTCTAGCTGGGAATTTTTCTCAGACTTTTCCAAGTAGGAGCATGCGGCGGCGTATTCACCAAATGTCCTAACCTGAGATTGCGCGCTTTGATAGACCATACGGTTTCATCTAATGTATTGTTATTTATGTAATTTCTATATAGTTTATGAGTGCTATTTTTCAAGGGATCTAGCGGTTAGTAACCAAAAAATTTAGGTTATACCCATTTTCCCAGCTTGAAATGTAACTCGTTCCACCCAAATAAGTATTTATGGAGGTACAGCGCAAATAACGGAGTTTGCCATGACAAAGAAATCCTTAAAATCCAAAGTGCCAACGCGCAGCATGGTCATATCCTTTGATTCCTACCGTGATTGGGAAAAAGTGCTTAAAGGAGACCGAGATACTTTTAAACGTATTACTGAACCTTTTTTGACTGAACTTATAGATGCGGCAGGCAGAGAGATTCGTTACCAAGTATTTTTGGATAAACTTGATGAAGATACGCTGACCCCGGAGGAATTGATAGGTGAGACGCTTATTAGGGCCTGGGAACATCGGGCTAAGCGCCCCGATGGCATGAGCCTAAAGGGATGGTTACTGGCCGTGCAACGCTTGACACTGGGCAGGATCATGGCGAAGGAGAAAGACTTCCGGCGTTATGCTGATATCTCTTTAGAATCTCCGATACCTAAAGAACCTATTTACGATGATGGGGCATCTTATTGGGAGTGGCATCAGCCTGACGATTTTAACCGCTGGGAAGATTTAATCCCCGATGATATGCCAACGCCGGAGGAAATGGTTGCTGAGCATGAAGCTGCCGTTTACGGAATGGAAGCTGACGAAAGAGACGCCTTGTATTTCTATAATGAGCATCAACTGTCCATACAGGAAATTGCTTACATTATGCGGCGTACTGTGGAAAACACGGTCAGCATGCTGGAATCGGCTTCCGAGTCCTACCGACGCGCAGTTGATATTAAGAGCGATACCAGCTGATAATTGAAAGCTTGGCTGTATTTCATCCTGTACCCCTGCGATCGAAAAAAACACCGGCGGAGCGCAGAAGACGCGGCTGCAACGCCGGTGTGTGGTGGGCTCAGGCGGGTTCGCCGCCGTTTCCACCGCCGCGCTTGATCCGCCCCGACGTGCGGCTTCTCCTGCGGTCCCGGCGCTTCATGGGTCCCGATCCCCGGCAGGCGTTAGTCGGCGTCACCGCCGAGTGACTTCATGGCTACGATCTTCTGAAATTGGGTAAGGAATTCGGGTTGGTGCTGGGTAAGGTATTTCGTGATACGCGGATTTTTCAGCAGTTTCGACAGGTAACTTCTGGCCACCGTGAGCGTCAGCACGTTCGTGCCGTAGCTTTCTTCTATCAGGCGGTATTCGCCCTGTAGGCTGCCCATTTCCGCCTCCATGCGCGCCATTTGCTCCTCGGTCAGACCCTTGATCTTCTTCGGTGCTTCCGGGTTAGCAAGCTGCGAACGCGGCGTCGCCGCCAGCAGGGCATTGGCATAGGAAACGGAATAGGTATTGGAATCATTCATCAACGTGGCCGCTTCGATTTGGCGCATCGCCTTCATGCGCTTGAGCGCCTTGAACACGTTGCTCGCCACCATCTTGTCCTTGAGCAAATCCACTGCCTCGGGGCAGATGCCGTCCAGCAGATTACGCTTCTTCACGATGTTGGCGACATTCAGGTTAAGCGCCCTGGCGATTTTCTGTTCCGACACTCCGCGCTTAATGGCGCGCAGAATCATGCGGTGTTCCTGAATCGTGGAGATGCGACTGATATGCTTATTGTAGGTGAATGCTTCATCATCGGTGGAAATAAGGCAGATCACTTCACGCTCGTCGATTTCCTTCAACGCCTCGATACGCAGGTGCCCGTCCAGCAGATGGTGTTTGTCCTGGCCTTTTTTCTTCGGCGCAATCACTGGCGGTTCAATAATCCCGATCTCACGAATGGAGGCCAGTATCTGCTTGAATTTCTCGCTCTCACGCACGGCTGGCGTCACGATCTTGAGCGGAAAAATTTCATCGAGCCGTAGCTTGACGGTATCCGATTCAAAGCCGATCTTGACGTTTTCCTTAATAACCCTTTGTGCTTTTGCCATGCCTCAGCCTCCCTTCGCCGTTAACAGACCGGCCAGTTGCGATGGCATGGTTTCCAATTCTTCGGCGCGCAGCAGCGTGGTAAAATGGTCTTCCTGCATCAGGCAGCGCATCGCCTCGACCAGAAAAAGCAGGCGGGTATTCACCACATCGGCTTTGCGCGCCAGTAGGCGTTTTCTTTCCACCTCGCGTTTATATGCCTTTAAGATTTCCCGCGCTGTAACCTCGTCATTTCGCGGCTGCGCCCGGTATTTCTTGGGGCCGTAGAGTTCCTTGCCATAACGCCTACGGGTTTCAAACAGCCGCCGCGCCGCCATGAGCTTCTGGCCGCTGAGCTGCTTGTTTTCATAGGCTTCCTGAATGGCTTTCTGCTCGTCCTGCGGCGACATAGCCACGTCAATGGCAAGGGTAATGGGGATATGCCCGGCTTCGACCGCCGACACCAGCCGTTCCTCGCCATGTTCCAGCAGGCGCATGACGCCGTTGATGTATTCGAATTTATGGCCGATCTTGGTAGCGATGGTCTTGGCATCATATCCCTGGCTGCGCAGAATCTCGACGCCCTGCAGCAGTTCCATCGGCTTGTGCTTGCGGCGGGCGACATTCTCCACCAGGCTCATGATCAGTGCCTGTTCCTCGCTGGCGTCGATCACCATGGCGGGGATCATCGTCTGCCCGCAGGCGATGAAGGCTTCCAGCCGTCCCTGACCGCATACCAGATCATATTCCTTACCGTCGGCGCCGGAGCGGCATGGCGTTACGGTGATCGGGCGTTTCAGCCCGACCTGCGTGATGTTGTTGACAATTCCCTCGAATATCTTTGCGTTCCGGACGCGCGGATTGAGGATGTTGATGCTGTCGACCGGAATGGTCTTGATGGATGCGTTACCTTGCTTCATGCAGCCTCCCATATCGGCACTCTTTCTGTCAGCAGAAAGAAAAGTTCCAGGTCGTCGAATCGGTATGTATCGAGCGCCAGGCCGTTATTTTCGAGAAGCCGGAGCTTAGGGTTCTCAATGTCGAGGGCGGGAAGCAGGTAATAATCAAGCGGCTTTTCATTGTTGCTGTCCATGCGGATAGCAATGGTGATGTCGGGAAGAAGGCTGCTATCGAGCCGGATATTCCATCGTTGACCACCGGCCTGCGTCTTATGGCACCGGCAGATCACCGCCGAGGCGCGCAGCTCTTCATTAATGATCAGCAGATCGGAGGAGCTTTCCTGCCTGACCTTGCCGCCCAGGCTTTCTATTTTCTGGATCGTGTCCTCGATAACCTTGCTGTGCATCTTGCGCAGCTCGCGGTTGATTTCGATGTAACGGTAATCCCGGTCGGGCGCGTAGCCGATCAGCTGATAGGCGCGGATCAGGCTGCCGAACCGGTGCGCATAAACGCTGCTGGACGGCATGTCTTCCGATTCGTTGATGATAATGCCTGACAACCATCCGTGCTGCACATGCAGCTTGCGCAGCTTATCCAGCATTTCCTCATCGCTGAATTTCCGGCACCGCTCACGGATGATTCCCTGCGCCGTGTAGAAATAGCTCGGCTCGATCACTGCCTCGAATACGCCATCGGCGCGAACCCATATATCCGGCGCATTCACCACACGACGTTTTTTCAGCTTGAAGGATGTGCGATTGAAAATGTTGTTGCCGATGTATTTCTCATTGGTCAGCACTTCATGCACCGTGCCGCGCGTCCATGGGCGTGCCAGGTCGGTCATCACGCCTCGCTGATTAAGGATAGTGGCAATGCGGCTTTCCTGCATGCCCTGTTCGGTGAAGGCTCGGTACATCCAGCGCACTGTTTCCACTTCTTCCTCCGGCCCCGGCACGAGGATCACACGGTCGGTCTGGAGGCTCTTATGTTCGCCACGTTTCAGCTCCGCCTTGCGCTCGCCGCGCTCATCGATCAGCACACGGCGCAAGCCGTAACCAGCCGGCCCGCCCTGGCGGTAACCGAGTTCAATCAACCGACACTGCCCGGCGAAAACCTTGCAGGATAATTCCCGGCTGTATTCTCCCGCCATGGCGCGTTTCACGCCTTTGACGATGGTGGAAACCGGACTGCCGTCATTCTCGAATTGCTCGGCGACATATTGCACGTCGATCCCGGCGCGGCGGCAGATATATTCGTAATAGGCGCTTTCATCGGCATCCTGGAAGCGTCCCCAGCGCGTGACGTCCAATACCAGAATGATGGTGAACAATGCATTTCCCGCCTGCACGTCATCAATCAGACGTTTCAGGGCATCCCGCCCATCCAGTGACAGGCCGCTTTTTCCGGCGTCGGCATAGGTTTCGATGATTTCCAGGTCATGCCGCACGGCATATTCCCGGATGGCATCCGCCTGGTTCTCGGTGGAATATTTCTGATGGTCGGTCGACATCCGGACATACATCGCTGCCTTGCGGGGCGGGTTCTTATTCTGTTCGTTTGTGCCCTGCGGGGGATGCGGTGTTTTCACGTTCTTTTTCCACTATTAAAACCTTCCTCAGTCGCCTGAAGATTAAGCTCAAATGCTCTCTTGTTAACTTAACAAGGGAGCCAAACAATGCCCACCACGAAAAAAGACCATTACTTTCCTTGCATTATTTCCGACCAGATGATCGCAAAAGCCGTTGCGACGGCGCTCCGCCAGGAGCACGCCAACATCAGCGCCGCACTCAAGCATATCGAAGCGGTAACCGGCATTCCGGCCAAGACGGCCAGCAAATGGTACAAAGGCCAATACGCGCCAAAATCCAGGCATTTGCTGACTTTGGCATCCCATTACCCGGAAGTACTTCAGGCCGTGTGCGAGCTGATGGGCATGGGCGTCGTATGGCGCCAGGCAGTCGGCGCGCGCCTGGTCGAAACTATGCGCTCCCGATTGGATGAGCGGTGGGAAAAGTGGAATAAATTGTCGATGGAAAAGGACAAGTTTGTCCTGATTCGGGTCAGGCTTGATGCGCATAAGGCTGTCCAATTGAACCAGCGTCAGCTATGGTTTTTGGGGCAGCTGCAGCAGGGGTATAAGATGCGCGCGGAGGATCTGGTGGATACCTGGCATGTCCATGCCAAAACAGCAGGACGCGATGTGAAAGCTCTACAGGAAGCGAATCTGATTTCTTCTACAAAGCACGGCGGCTATCGCTGGTATGAATTGGTGTAGTAGGCGCTGGAACGATGCGGGGATAGTATCGCCATTTCGACTTTTTTCAGTCCAGATTATGGTTGATTATCAATGCACGTTGTATTTTTCGTCGGTTCGTCATAGAACCACACACCGCCATCTGAAACGAAATTAGCCTGCATTCGTTTCTACAAATCGTTTGCACCGCTATTTTCACATGATTTGTAGATTTCATTTGAATAGTCTATCAACAGCCCATGCTCCTAAATCTCCCCACGCTCTTCACCGTCGCGTTCCTGTCCGCGTCGGTGTTGCCGTTTCAGTCGGAGTTGTTGTTTCTGGCGATGCTGGCGGCGGAAGGGTATCCGGGGTGGGTGTTGCTGGCGGTGGCGAGTGCGGGCAATACGCTCGGCTCGGCGCTGAACTGGTGGCTGGGGCATGAGCTGGCGCGGTTTGAGGGGCGGCGGTGGTTTCCGGTGAGCAAGGCGTCGCTGGCGCGCGCGCAGGTGTGGTTTGCGCGCTGGGGAAAATGGTCGCTGCTGCTGTCGTGGGTGCCGGTGGTGGGCGATCCGCTGACGGTGATGGCGGGCGTGCTGCGGATGCGCTTCCTGCCGTTTATCGCGCTGGTCGCGCTCGCGAAAACCGGACGCTATCTCGCGGTGATGGCGCTCTACGCATACTGATCGCACGCGCTAAATCCCCCGTGGCAAAATCCTCGCAACGGTGATATTCACGAAGGAATGCTTACCTACCCTAACATCGACCCTATCGCACTGCAGCTTGGCCCGCTGGCCATTCGCTGGTATTCGCTGGCGTACCTTGCCGGGATTGTGATCGGCTGGTGGCTGGTGAAGAAGGAGCATGCGCGCAAGCCGCTTGTGAATCTTTCGCAGAAAGCCATCGACGACATGATGGTGTGGGCGGTGATCGGCATTATCGGCGGCGGCAGGCTGGGCTATGTGCTGTTTTACAAACCGGCCTATTACCTCGAATACCCGGCGCAGATTTTGCAGGTATGGGCAGGCGGCATGTCGTTCCACGGCGGTATGGTGGGCGTGATCCTCGCGTTCTGGCTGTTCTGCCGCAAATATAAAATACGCTTCCTTTCGTTGATCGACCTCATCGCGGCGGTGACGCCGATCGGCCTGTTTTTCGGGCGCGTGGCGAATTTCATCAACGCAGAGCTGTATGGCCGCGCCACGGACGCCCCCATCGGCATGATATTCCCGAACAGCGACGGCCTGCCCCGCCACCCCAGCCAGCTTTACGAAGCGGCGATGGAAGGCATCGTGCTGTTTGCCGTGCTCTATGCGATGATGCGTTATACGAACGCGCGCGATAAGCCCGGTCTGCTCGGCGGCGTGTTTCTGCTTGGCTACGGTTTGTCGCGTATGATCGCTGAATGTTTCCGCGAACCGGATGCGCATATCGGCTTCCTGCTGGGTTTTTCAACAATGGGGCAGCTTCTGTCGCTGCCGATGCTGGCCGGTGGCCTGTACCTGATATGCCGCAAGAAACCCTCCTGACGCTCATCCGCGAACGTATCCGTCAAAACGGCGCGCTGTCGGTGGCCGATTACATGGCGCTCGCGCTGTCGCATCCCGAATACGGCTATTACATGCGCAAAGACCCGCTGGGCGCGCAGGGCGATTTCACCACCGCGCCGGAAATCAGCCAGGTGTTCGGCGAGCTGGCCGGGCTGTGGCTGTGCGAACAATGGCGCAAGCTGGGCAAGCCGCAGGCGGCGCTCGCCGAGCTGGGACCGGGGCGCGGCACGCTGATGAACGACATTCTCCGCGCCACGCGCAACATCCCCGGCTTCCATGACGCGCTCTCCGTGCATATGGTGGAAACCAGCCCGGCGTTGCAGCAGAAGCAATGGAAAGCGCTAGCGGGCAAACACCCGGCGATCCAGTGGCACGCCTCCGTCGCAGAATTGCCGGACAAACCGCTGCTGCTGGTCGCCAACGAATTTTTCGACGCGCTGCCCATCCAGCAATTCATCTGCGACGATGACGGTTGGCACGAACGCGCCGTCGGATTGGATGCAAATGGCGAGCTATGCCTCACCGTCAAAACGCTCGCCCTGCCCTTCCCCGAAGGCAAGAAAGGCGACATACGCGAACGCTCCAGCGCGTCGGAAGCGATCGTGCAGGCGGTCAGCCGCCACATCGCACGCTCTAGCGGCGCAGCGCTCATCGTCGATTACGGCTATACCGGCGGCACGCGCGGCGACACATGGCAGGCCATGAAAGACCACCAATATCACGACCCGCTCGCCGACCCCGGCAGCGCCGACCTCACCGCCCATGTCGATTTCGACCGGCTGGCGCAGGTCGCCGCCACGGAAGGAGTGGAAACGTACGGCGCCATCCCGCAGGGCATGTTTTTAGGCAGGCTCGGCGCGGTGCCGCGCGCGGTGGCGCTGTGCGAACGCGCCGAAGAATCGCAGCAACTGGAAATACTCGCGGGCGTCGAGCGGCTGGTGTCGCCGGACATGATGGGGGATTTGTTCAAGGTGCTGTGCATCGTGCCCGCCGCATACGGCAAGCCGGAAGGATTTTGACATGCGCGTCACCTGCCCCGCCCTCTCCTCGCTTGACGGTATCGAACACGGATTTTTCACGCGCGAAGGCGGCGTAAGCACCGGCACCTATGCCTCGCTCAATTGCGGCTTCGGTTCCGGCGACGATCTCGCCAAAGTCGCGCAGAACCGCGCCTATGTCGCGCGTGCGCTCGGCGTGGACAATTTGTGCACCGCGCACCAGATTCACAGCCCCACCACCGTTATCCTCAGCGAACCGTGGGAATGGAAAAACGCGCCCGAAGCCGACGCGCTGGCCACTCGCACCCCCGGCATCGCCATCGGCGTGCTGACCGCAGACTGCCTGCCCATCCTCATGGCCGACGCAACCGCGCGCGTGATCGCCGCCGCGCATGCCGGGTGGAAAGGCGCGATTTCCGGCGTCGTCGAATCGGCCATCGCAGCGATGGAAACACTTGGCGCGCAACGCGCGAATATCGCCGCCAGCATCGGCCCCGCCATCGCTTACTGCTCCTACGAAGTGGGCGAGGAGTTCAGGGCGCGCTTTCTGGAAGAAAGCGTAAGCAACGAAGCCTACTTCACCCCTTCCTCCCGCGAGGGACATTCCATGTTCGACCTGAAATCCTACGCGCAATCGCGTCTGCAGGCGGCCGGTATCGGGCGGATAAATGTGCTTGCACATGATACGTGTTTGGAAGAAAATACGTTTTTCAGCTACCGCCGCGCCTGTTTGCAGGGAGAAACCGTATACGGGCGGCAGGTTTCGGCGATCACACTAAAATAATGTGTCATCCTGAACGCAGTGAAGGATCTAAGCGCCACACGCAGGAAGGAAGATCCTTCGCTACGCTCAGGATGACATAAAAATATTAAGGACGACTATGGCACTGATACCTTTCGACGACCGCGACGGTCATATCTGGTACAACGGCAAGCTGGTTCCGTGGCGCGATGCAAAAACGCACGTGCTCACCCACGGGTTGCATTACGGCTCCTGCGTGTTTGAAGGCGAGCGCGTCTATAGCGGCAAGGTGTTCAAGCTGCGCGAGCATAGCGAACGGCTGGTCGCGTCGGCGAAGCTGCTGGGCTTTGATTTGCCTTATTCCGCCTCCGAACTCGATAAGGCTACGCAGGAGATTGTCGCCAAGCAGAACATCACCAACGGCTATGTGCGCCCGGTGGCGTGGCGCGGCAGCGAGATGATGGCGATTTCCGCGCAGTCCACGAAAATCCACGTCGCCATCGCCGCGTGGGAATGGCCGAACTATTTCACGCAGGAAGCCAAGATGCGCGGCCTGCGCCTGCAAGTGTCGAAATGGGCGCGGCCTGCGCCGAACACCGCGCCGACTGCGAGCAAGGCGGCAGGGCTGTACATGATCTGCACGCTCTCAAAACATGCCGCCGAAAATGAAGGGTTCGACGACGCGATGATGCTCGACTATCGCGGCCTCATCGCCGAAGCCACGGGCGCGAACATGTTCTTCGTCATGGAAGGCGGGCTGCACACGCCCACGCCGGATTGTTTCTTAGACGGCATCACACGCCGCACCGTAATGGACATCGCACGCGGCAAAGGCATCAACGTGGTCGAGCGACACATCAAGCCGGAAGAGCTGAAACAGGTGAGCGAAGTGTTCCTCACCGGCACCGCCGCCGAAATCACCCCCGTCAGCCAGATCGGGACGCAATCGTTTCAGGTCGGCCGTATGACGCAGGATCTGATGGGGGCGTATAGTGCGTTGGTAAATAACAAATAATTGTTATTTATATGCTTTTTCTGTCATAATTATTTCATTAAAGATTCACATTTGTCTTTTTGTACCTGTGCTACCATATAAAAACGTAAATTAAGGAGTTTTTATGGCAGCCCCCACCTTCAAAGCGATAGAAGACGCCGCGCGGCACATTAAGAAAGACTTGATTTCAGGCGTTCCGGATATGGATAATAGCTGGGAGCTTTCCATCGCGGACGAAGCGTATAAGCAAACTTCTATGCGCCGCAACGTCAAGGACGTACTCGACGCCGAAAAGCGTGGCGACATCACGCAGGAAGAACATGCCCGTAAGGTGCTCACCGCAAATCTTGCTACCCTATTGGATAATAAATATCCGCAGTCGAAAGAAGATAAAGACAGGACTCTATTCAAGCGCGAAAAAGTTTTTGAAATCCATAAGATGATGGTGGATACGGCGCGTTATGATCCTGCCCTGAAACCAAGTGAAGCAGTGCACCATGCATTGGATACGTATGAGGCTCTCCAGAACACGCGCATGTCCCTGCAGGATGCCGGTGTCACCAATGCGGTATCGTCCACCAACGCCACGCAAACCAACTTGCCCCCGATACCCGCAAAGCCGCTCACACGCTAATTTAGCGCGATTGTCATAAATCCTTCATATAGCCGTCACCAAACTGTCACATTCGTTCGGTAGAATTGGACTGTTAACGGTATGCCCTTAACTTACAAACATAGGATAACTATATGAAGAACCTTTCGCTCTATACACTCTTTACTACCACTGCCATCTCCATCGCAGGATTGCCGGTTATCAGTTCGGCTGAAGCCTCTGTTAACAAGCTCCTGTCGTCTGAACCCGCCAACACCGTAGCGATTGTAGGCACGATTGAGCTTGCCGCCACCTGGTCGCCGGTAGGCAGCCCCACCACCGCACCGCCACCGACCATCGGCTGTGAAATCTACCCGGATGGTGCTTGCCCGACCCCGACCGGCAGCCCGGGCATTAACATTCCGCCCACAAACGGCACCGGTAAAATTGTACTCTAATCAGAGATAATAATACTATCGCTCTCCCTCCGCTCATGCGGGGGGAGAGTTTTTTTCGGCACCCTACGAAATTCAGTTTGCGCCGTCATTCTCATTCATATGCTTCCAACCCACCTGGAAATAGGCATAGCCCGTCACCAGTGTCAGCGCGGCGGCGACCCACAGCAACAAGCGGCCGATAAATTCCGCAGGCAACCAGCCCGGAGCGCCGCTCCACAACAGCAGGAAGAAAATCGCGCCCATCTGCGCGGCGGTTTTAAATTTGGCGAGCTTGGATACCGGCACGCCGATGCGGATTTCGGCTAAAAACTCGCGCAATCCCGACACTAAGATTTCACGGCAGACGATGGCGATGGCGGGAATAATATCGCAGCGCGTGATGTCGTCGGTGTTCGCCTGCACGAGCAGCAGCAGCGCGGTGGCTACCAGCAGCTTATCGGCAATCGGGTCGAGGAAGCGGCCGATATTCGACTGCGCATGCCACGCGCGTGCGATATAGCCGTCGAGCCAGTCGGTGACGCCGGCTATGAAAAACAACCCGGCTGATAGATAGTACGACCATTCGCCCTTGAGGAAAAACACCACGCACAGGCCGGGGATCGCCGCGATGCGCAGGTAGGTCAGGTAATTGGGCAGGTTCTTGCGCAGGCTCATAACATACTCTCTTCCATCCTTGTCATTCCTGCGAAAGCAGGAATCTTAGGATAAGATAGAGGAAGCATAGATTCCTGCTTTCGCAGAAATGACAAAAAAGAAACGTGCACGGTGTGGCTCATTCAAATACCCGTATCTGCTTCGGCCGCACGAATACTTGGTCGTGCTTGCGGATGGTGAGCATGTCCACGATGTTTTTGGGCACTTCCGCCTGCAAGATCGTGCCGTTCTTGCGCTGCATTTCGATTTTCGCCAGCGACCCGGCGGGGTTGATATGCACCACTTCCACGGGGATATATTCGTGCGCGTCATCGGGCGTTTTGGTGACGAACATTTCGTGCGGGCGGGCGAATACGCGCACCGGCGTGCCGCGCTGGGCAAGCAGCGAACGCATTTCCTGCTTCGTCACATGCGCCGCCGCCCTCACCTCCGGCACTTCCACCGGCAGCGGCAGGCCGGGCATGATCTTGCGGATCGCGCCTACCAGTTCGGGATAGCGGTTCAGCCAGTGCGACTGCGTGGTCTGCTCTGCGTCCACCTGCGCCTTGGGCGTCCACAGATCGTCCTCGGCCATGTGCACATCGCCATGCTCGTCTTTCCAGCCGGCGAATTCGTTGAAGTTGCCGAGGAAGTCATACACGAAGCCGTTGGCGGGTTGGTGGTACACCACTTCCGGCGTACCGACCTGCTCGATTTTGCCTTGATTCATCACCACCACGCGGTCGGAGACTTCCATCGCCTCTTCCTGATCGTGGGTGACGAAAATGCTGGTGATCTGGATGTCGTCATGCAGACGGCGCAACCAGCGGCGCAGCTCTTTACGCACTTTGGCGTCGAGCGCGCCGAACGGCTCGTCGAGCAACAACAGCTTCGGCTCCACCGCCAGCGAACGCGCAAGCGCCACACGCTGCCGCTGCCCGCCGGAAAGCTGCGAGGGGTAGCGGTCGTAAAATTGGTCGAGATGCACGAGCTTTAGCAGCGCCATCACGCGGCGGTTGATCGCCGTGCGCGAGGGGCGCACCTCCTTCGGCCGCACGCGCAGGCCGAACGCGACGTTGTCGAATACCGTCATGTGGCGGAACAGCGCGTAATGCTGGAACACGAACCCTACATGCCGGTCTTTCACGTGCATGCGGCTGGCCTCGGCGCCATCGATCATCACCGTGCCGGAATCGGCGAATTCAAGGCCTGCGATAATGCGCAGCAGCGTAGTTTTCCCGGAGCCGGAAGGCCCGAGCAGCGCGACCAGCTCACCGTCCTTAACGTTCAGGTTCACATTGTCCAGCGCAACGAAGCTGCCGAAATTCTTGCCGATATTATGTACTTCTACCGCCATGCCTACGCCTTCTTCCGTGCGTGTATCTCACTGGCGAACTTAAACTCGATCAGCGTCTTAAGCAAGAGCGTCACCAGCGCCAGTATGGTTAACATCGACGCAACCGCGAAGGCGGCCACGAAATTATATTCGTTATACAATATTTCCACATGCAGCGGGATGGTATTGGTCTCGCCGCGAATATGCCCGGAAACCACCGATACCGCCCCGAACTCCCCCATCGCGCGCGCGTTGCACAGCAACACCCCGTAGAGCAGCGCCCATTTGATATTGGGCAGGGTGACGGAAAAAAACGTGCGCAACCCGCCCGCGCCCATCATGATCGCCGCCTCTTCCTCTTCCGTGCCCTGCTCTTCCATCAGCGGGATAAGCTCGCGCGCGACAAACGGGAACGTAACGAAAATTGTGGCGATCACCAGCCCCGGCACGGCAAATACGATCTGCATATCATGCTCGCTCAACCACTCGCCGAGCATACTGCCGGAGCCAAACAGCAGCACATAGATCAATCCCGAAATCACCGGCGACACGGAAAACGGCAGGTCGATGAACGTAATCAGCAACCGCTTGCCCGCGAAATTGAATTTGGCGATCGCCCACGATGCCACCACGCCGAACACCACGTTGCATGGCACGGCGATCGCCGCCACCAGCAGCGTCAACTTCACCGCCGACAGCGCCAGCGGATCGGAAAGCGCTTTCAGATATACCTGCCAGCCCTGCGCGAACGCTTCGGCGAATACCACCGCCACAGGCATCAGCACGAGAATGCCGATATAGCCGAGCGCCAGCGTCAGTAGCAACAGGCGGAACCATAGCGGATCGGTCGTGGGGGCGCGCGGCCTCATATGCGCCCCGCGGCGTGGCTGCCCATCCACTTCTGCAGCCAGTTGATGATGAACAGCAGGATAAACGACGCAACCAACATCACGCTGGCAATCGCGGTAGCACCCGCATAATCATATTGCTCCAGCTTGATGACCACGATCAGCGGCACGATTTCCGAGAGCTTGGGAATGTTGCCCGCGATAAAAATCACCGAACCGTACTCGCCTAAGCCCCGTGCGAACGACATGGCGAAACCGGTGAGCAAGGCCGGTAATATCGTGGGGAAAATCACCTGCCAGAACGTCTGCCAGCGCGATGCGCCCAAACTCATCGCCGCTTCCTCCAGCTCCTGTTCCACATCCTGCAAAATCGGCTCGACCGTGCGCACCACGAACGGCAGGCCGACGAACATCAGCGCGACCAGAATCCCCAACGGTGAGAACGCCACCTTGATACCCATCGGCACGAGATATTGGCCGAGCCAGCCCTGCGGCGCGTAGAGCGCGGTCAACGCAATCCCCGCCACCGCGGTGGGCAACGCGAACGGAACATCCACCACCGCATCGACCAGCTTGCGGCCGGGAAAACGGTAGCGCGTGAGCACCCACGCCAGTATCAGCCCGAAAAAGCAATTGGCGAGCGCGGCGATGAACGACAGGCCGAAGCTGACGCGGTAGGCGTGCATCACGCGGTCGCTGGTGACCGCCGTCCAGAACTCGGCAAAACTCATAGTGGAGGTGCGCGTGAACAATCCCCACAACGGAATCACCACGATCAGCGCAAGATAGAGCAATGTGAACGTCAGCGTCACGCCGAAGCCGGGAATGATGCTCGGTTTTTTGAATTTATGGAGCGCGCGGGTCAGTGAATGGGTCATGCCACCAGCTTTACCATCTCACCGCGCCTCCGCAACATCTTCTATGTGCAAACTGAGCGAACGCTTGCCCTGCCATTCCTGCGACTTGAGCTGCCCGGCCACGTCGATACGCTTGCCACGCGTGGAAAACAGCGCTTCCGCCAACCCGTTGCCCGCCGCGCGGAAGGCAATGGCAGACAGGCGGGTTTTGCTCAGCGGATCGCCTAAAAACGTCCGCACATGCTGCTCGTCATTGCCCGCCCATTGCGGCGCAAGGTTGATAACGTCTTGCACCACCAACCGTATATTCGGGTTGCCCTGGCCGAACGGCCCTAGCCGCTCCAGCATATCGGCGCATTCGGGCGTGACGCCGCCAATGCCGAGCGCGCAGTCGAGCATAATCCGCCGCGTGCGTATTTCCGTACCGAATTGCGCTACCGCGCGCAGCGATAAAAACTCGGTAAACGCGGGAATCGCCGCTTCCTCGACGGTAAAGCCCGCCGCCATCGCATGCCCACCGCCTGCCAGCAGGAGACCGTTATCGCGTGCGGCGATCACCGCGCCGCCGAAATCGAAGCCCGGCACCGAGCGCGCCGACGCCTTGCCCACGCCGCCCTCCAGCGCGATCACGGCGACCGGTTTATGGAAACGCTCCTTGAGGCGACCGGCGACGATCCCGATTACGCCCGGATGCCAGCCCTTGCCGGATACCACGAGCAGCGGTGCGCTAGCGTCAAGCTGCTCCGCCTGTGCCATCGCCGCTTCCTGCACCATCGCCTCGATCGTCTTGCGCTCGCTGTTATAGTGCTCCAGCTCCTTCGCCAGTTGCAGCGCCTCAGCCGGATCGTCGGTCACCAGCAGCCGCACGCCGAGGTCGGATTTTCCTACGCGCCCGCCTGCATTGATGCGCGGTCCGATGACGAACCCGGCATGGTACACGCCCGGCGCGGCGTCGGCGGCCGCCATGTCGAGCACCGTGCGGATACCCGCGTTCTGCCTGCCCGCCATAATTTTTAAGCCCTGCGCCACCAGCGCACGGTTTGCGCCCGTAAGCGGCACCACGTCGCACACCGTGCCCAGCGCCACGATGTCGAGCCACTGGCGCAAATCCGGTTCCGTCCGCGTGGAAAACCAACCCTTCTCACGCAGCAGCCGGTTGGTCGCCACTGCGAGCAAAAACGCGACGCCGACAGCAGCAAGCTGGCCGTGCGGCGAAGTTTCATCCAGCCGGTTTGGGTTGACGATCGCCAGCGCTTTCGGGCGCTGCGCGCTGCCGGTATGGTGATCGACGACGATAACATCCAACCCCGCCTCGTACGCGGCTTCCAGCGGCTCGAACGACAACGTGCCGCAATCCACCGTAATCACGAGCGCGGCGCCGCGCTCTTTCAACTCCAGCAGTGCGGGCGTATTGGGGCCGTAGCCTTCGCGCATGCGGTCGGGAATGTAGAGGATCGGGTCGTTGCCGAGCGCGCGCAGGAATCTCGCCAGCAGCGCCGAAGATGTCGCGCCGTCCACATCGTAATCGCCGAAGATGGCGATTTTCTCGCCCGAAATAATAGCCGACGCTACGCGGTCGGCCGCCACGTCCATATCCAGCAGGTGCGAGGGATCGGGCAGCGATTGCTTGAGGTTGGGATTGAGAAACGCTTCCGCTTCCTCAAGGCCGATGCCGCGCGCCGCAAGTATCCGCGCCAGCATTTCCGGCAGGCCATGGCGCTGCGAAAACGACAATACCTGCCGCGGGTCGGCCTCGCGCAATACCCAGTCGCAGCCAGTCAGCGACGTGCGCACCGCCGCTTTCACACCATCATTGACATTCGCCTGAGCAACTTCCATTCTGTCTCCATGCCGCGCCACACACCCACGCCCAGCCTCGACTATATCCGCAAGCTCTACGCGCCGCAAGACAAGCTGCTCGACAGCATCGACGCCACGCTGCAAAAGCTGAATATCCATATGCATATCGGCGCCGAGGAAGGCAAGCTGCTGCAGATGATCATCACGCTGCACCAGGCGAAAACCGTGGTGGAAATCGGCACGCTCGCCGGGTATTCGTCCCTGTGGATCGCGCGCGCGCTGCCGCCGGAGGGACATCTCTACACGCTCAATAAAGACCCGGAGCATATCCAGATGGCGCGGCATTTCTTCGACCAGTCGGACGTGCGCGACCGCATCACCATGCTCGAAGGCGACGCACACATGCGCCTGCCCGAACTCAGCGCCAAAGCGCCGTTCGACATGGCGTTCATCGACGCCGATAAAATCAGCTACAACGATTATCTCGACTGGGCGGAAGCCAATGTGCGCCAGTATGGGCTGATCGTCGCCGATAACACGCTGCTCTTCAACACCATCGCCCTCGAAAGCCCGCCGGAATCGGTAGCGCCTTCCACATGGAACGGCATGCGCCGCTTCAATGAACGGCTGGCCGATACGGAACGTTATTTTTCTACCCTGATCCCTACCGAGCAGGGCATGACGGTGGCGATCAAGCTGTTTTAGCCTGCCTATATCACCGTTAATACTATGAATATAAGTAATATTATTCTGCAACGCCTTGCCGCCCTTGCTAATATTGAGAATGATTCTCATTTTTACTTGCGAATGATTATCATTATTGTTAGTCTGCGCGCCTATGGACACCGAACTTCCCGACATTGCCAGCAAAGACCTGCCGCGCGATAAGCGCACAGGACGCGAGATCGCCTACGGCATTCAGCAAACCTTCGCATGCTGGGCGACGGATTTCATCGACCCGCCGGTGAGCAAATGGTTTCAGACGAAATTCGGCAGCCGCAGCCATGAAGTCACGCACAAGCATGTGTGGGGCGGCGAGTTTCTGGGCGACACCAGCGCGTTTTTCGTCTATGTCGGGCTGAAGCGTTTCCTTGGGCGACCGATCGACGCGTTGATCGGCACCGTGAAGAACACGCTCGGCAAACACTACGAAAAAAACGGCAAAAAAGCGCTTGAACATTGGCGCAAGCAAGAGCATATCGCCGAGAACGACCCGCGCTATATGCAGAAGCTGGAGACGTATAAATATTTCCAGGCGGAAAATGCGGTGGACTCCACCATCATCGCCACCAGCGCCACCCTTACCAATGTCGGCTTCCAGCGCGTACTTGGCAACGCGCAGAACCTGCGAGTAATCCTCGCCAGCAAAATCGTCGGCGCCATCGCCACCATGAGCGTGATGCTCGGCCTGCGCACGCGCTTTCCCACCGCCACCAGCATGCTGGACAGCGAACTGGACGAACGGTATTTTTCGCATGCGGTGCGCGTTGGAAAAAAAATATTCGGCGTAAAAGACGAAGAACCGAAACGCTCCGCAACCGAACAGAAAGACATGGAACGCAAACAGCGCAAAGAAGCGCGCAAAATGCCTGCCGCGCCTGTGCTGGAAACCGGAGCCGCGGCAACCGTTGCCGGTATCGCTGCCATGAAAATCGCAAACAAGGAACATGAAATCGCCGAATTGATCCCGCGCGGGCTTGGTATCGGCGTGGGCACGGCGGTAGCCGTACTCGGCTTGCGTTTCCTGCTGCCGAAATCCTCCAAGGCCTTTAACGACGAATTGCGCGACCGTTACAACCCTCGCCGCAGCACGCTCGACAAGGAAGAAAAAAAAGACGCAAGCCCGCCGCTGGCCCAAGGTGCTGCGACGCTTGCCGACGCGCCGATTGCCGAGGGCGCCCTCGCAGGTGATAAGCGCAAGGCGTTTCTACTCAACCTGCGCCGCGACTATGCCGGACGCGCCCCCGACGACAAGGCTGTTTTTGAACGCTTCCGCGAAGAACAGAAGCGCCTGTGCGACGCCTTCATCATGGCGCTCTATCCCAAGGGCGTATTCGCAAGCGCGCTGGCCGACGCGCATTTCCAGTCCCTGCGCAAACTCGATACGCATAACGATCCCGCCCGCCTGCGCTACGCGTCCACCGTCAGCATCCACAGCATCCTGATCAACCGCCGCGACGATATGCTCGCCTCACGCAAACTGCTCGACGATCCCACGTTCCTCGCCGAACTGAAACAGGAACTCGCCACACCGCTTCCGAAAGCGGTGGCCGCTATGCCGGAAGAAAAAGCGGAGACGCTAATCGAATCGCTAGTGCAGACGCGCGGCCCTCTCGGACGCGAACCCGCCGTGCATATTTACGCCAACGCCAAGGGACAGATCATCGAGCACCAGGCGCTAGCCGACGCGTTCGACCCCAAAGGCCGCGCGGCGCAGGCGCTGACTTCCGAACTGCTCTCCCGCCTGCCGGATATGGACGCAAAATCCGTCGCCGCGATAACGGAACATTACATGCAGGCACGTAAAACCGCCGCCGACAACGTAGTGGATGCGCTCGCGCTCGACGGCCCCGTCGTCAGCGAAGCCGTGCGCCGCAGCGAGCAGGTGCGCCTGCGCACGCGCAAGCCGCTGGCGCTGCAATTTACGGAACGCAACGCGCTTTCTTCGCAACCGATGACCATGGCGGCGATGTGACAGGCTTTCTACGCTATGGATTCATCGCGCTTAGCGTCATCTGGCTCGGCGCATGCCGCCCGATGTGGCTGCTTACCGTCGATCCCGCAGGCCCGCCGGAATATACGCTCGGCTGGGAGGACGGCTGCGACTCGGGACTTTCCGCACATGGCGGCTGGGATTATAAGCTGGCATACGGCATGAAAAAGCGCACGGAAATGGCGCGAAACGACCAGTACCGCACCGGCTGGAACGAAGGGTTCACCTATTGCCGCTTCTCGCTGGACACGCAGCAGAAACCGGGCGTGTGGGAAAATGTCGGATTAGGCGCAGGGTTTTAGAAATTGATGATTTCCAGCACCGCTTCGACACGATCGACTACGTTGAAGTAACCGGCAGTTTCCGGTTTTGCAAACCCGTTATCGATGATGCTGTTCATCAGATTGATCAACGGATCCCAGTAATGTTCGTAGTTGAAGATCACCACCGGCTTGTGGTGCAGCAGTAACTGCTTCCATGTCAGGATTTCAAACATTTCGTCCATCGTGCCGAAGCCGCCGGGGAACACCACGAACGCATCCGAGCGCTCGAACATGAGCTGCTTGCGTTCGTGCATCGTGTTCACGATGATGATTTCCGAAAGCGCCTGATGTTCGTTTTCGATGTTGCGCAAAGATACCGGGAACACGCCCGTGACGTGACCGCCCGCTTTCATGGTGGAGTTCGCCACCGCGCCCATCACGCCGCAATCGCCGCCCCCATAAACGAGAGTGGTGTTTTTCTTGGCGAGGATTTTTCCGAATTCGGCGCCGACATCGAGGAATTTCTTGGGGACGTTATTGGAAGCACCGCAGAAGACGCATACCGATTTGTTGTTTGTCATTAGATCCTGCTATGGATAGTGTGAGTTGATTTCCTATGGTTTACAGCCCTATTATCGCCAAAAAATGGTTACTTTTTCATGAAAAATCCTAAAAATATCGCTATAACAGGAGGAAACAGCGGCTTAGGCGCCGCCCTCGCGCTCGCCTATGCCGCGCCCGGCATTACCCTGCACGTGCAGGGGCGCGACGAAACCCGGCTGGCGACCGTCAAATCCGCCTGCGAAAAACAGGGCGCAACCGTGCATACGCGCGCGCTCGACGTCACCGACGCGGCCGCTATGGAAGCCTGGCTCACCGCCATCGACCAAGCCTCACCCATTGACCTCATCATCGCCAACGCGGGCATCTCGGCAGGCACGGGCGGCGTCGGTGAATCGTCCAAACAGGTGCGCGCGATTTTCGCCGCCAATATCGACGGCGTTGTCAACACCGTGCAACCGCTCATTGAGGGCATGGTCGCGCGCAAACGCGGGCAGATCGCGCTGATGAGCTCGCTGGCTGGCATACGCGGCCTGCCCAGTTCCCCCACCTACAGCGCGAGCAAAGCCTGCGTGCGGCTGTGGGGTGAAGGCTTGCGCGGCTGGCTTGGCGCGCACAACGTCGAAGTCTGCGTCATCTGCCCCGGCTATATCAAAACGCCGATGACGGCGGTCAACGATTTCCCTATGCCGTTTATCATGGAGGCCGATTACGCCGCGCGCGTCATCAAGCACGGGCTGGCGCGCAACCGCTCGCGCATCGCGTTCCCGCGCCTGCTCTACTGGCCGCTATGGTTGATTTCCTGCCTGCCGCCCGCATGGACGGACAGGTTCTTCGCCGCGCTGCCCGCTAAACCAGCTTCAGCTCCAGCAGCGCCGAAAGCTCCGTAAGCAGCGCGAGGCTGCGCTCGTAAAGCGCGGGGTCGGCAAGATCGTGGGGGGCGATCGCATTGGGATAATGTTTCTCGATGGTTTTTTCCAGCGCCTGCAGCATGCCGTCATAGGCCATCACGTTGGTATGCTCCTTCACCGACGCAAGCTGCGCGCGCGTCATCGGCACACGTAATCGGAGGCAGGCGGGGCCACCGCCGTTATTCATGCTCTGGCGCAGATCGGCATAATGGACATCGGCGCAGATGCTCTCCAGCAACCTCGCCGCCTTGCCGCCAAACAGCGCGCGCGTTTCCTCCGGCGCGATGATGTGCATGCGGCCGTTCGACGTGACGAGCTGGCTGTTGAAGAAATAGGTGCGCACCGCTTCCTCCACCGTCAGCTCGTGATCGCGCACGATGCGAAGATTCAGTTTTTCACCCGGATGCAGGGCATGGTACGCCGCTTCGATACGCGCAAAATCGGCGGCACCTTCCGCATAGGCGCTCTCGTGCGCCAGCAGGAAAGACGCATGGGACACGGCGATCACATCGTTATGGAACACGCCCTGCGCGATCGCCTGCGGGTGCTGCTTTACGAACACCGCGCCCGCATCGACAATGCGGTGCTGGATTTTCACCACCTGCGACGCCGAAAGCGTCTGGCGCGCACTCGCCGCGCCGCTGCCGTTGCCATCCGTGCCGTAGACGAACACGTTGAGGCCGCTGGCGCTGTGGCTGGGCGCAAGGCGCATATGGTTGGCCGCGCCCTCATCGCGCAAGCCGCGCTGCGCATCCAGCGGCTCGTGCACTCGCGCCTTCGGCACATGCGCGAAAATTTCCTTCAGCGTGGCGCAGGTATCGGCCGCCTCGATCCGGCGGTGCCGGTTGGTGGCGAGGTTGGCGGCCGTCAGGTGCAGCATGCCGTCGGCGCTGTCGCAGGAAGGCGTTACGGTGGCTGCATTGGCTACCCACATGGCTGAGCTGGAGCAGGCCGCTTCCAGCAGCTCAGGCGCTTCCTGCGCGGCACGCGCGATCATGGTTTTCGCATCGCCGGAAAAGCGCGTAGAAAGCAGCGCGAGGCTCGGGCGCAATTGCGGCGGCAATATCCCCACTTCAAGCCCGAGCGATTTCAGCAGCCGTACCAACTGCAGCACCTGCAGCGCGGCCTCTTTCGGGTTGGACACGCGCCCACGATTGCTGCTGGAGGCGACATTATCGCCCGAAAGCCCGCCGTAATTGTGGGTGGGGCCGGGCAGCCCGATGAAAATGACTTCCTCTACCGTGGTTTCCATGTTTGCTTATGATAACGGATGGTTTACACTCGCGCTTATGCCCCCTATCCGACACCTGTTGCAAGCGATTTTCAACCACGATTTTTCCGGCGAGCGCGACGCCGCCGGTTTTTCGCCCGCGTTCTTTGCCCGGACGCTGGGATTGCGCGACCTCAAAACCATCTTTGAAACCGTGCGCGGCTCACATACGCAGATCGGCGGGAAGCGTATCGAAGCGGCGATCCCCATCAAGGGAAAAAGCGGCGGCGCGCCGTTTGTCATCCTCGCGCAATTGCACGGCAACGAGCCGGCAGGACTTGCGGGCATTTTACTCGCCATGGCGCTCTCCGAAGCCGGGCTTTTAGAGCGCGACGTGCTGGGCGTAGTCGGCAATCCGCTGGCAGCCTCACAATATTTCGCAGCATGGGAAGCAAACCCCGATGCGCAACAGGAAACGCGCGATGCCTATCGCTGCGGCGTGGATGAGCAGGGCGCGCTGCTGCCCGACATGAACCGTATCCCGGTGGATTTCCGCACGCGCGAAGCCAGAACCGCGCACGACAAGCGCGCGCAGGAACTTTATGCCGTCGGCGAACATTGCTCGGGCATACTTGATATTCATTCCGCACGCGGAACAATGGTGTGCATCACCGACCACAAACGCGACGCCGATCTGAAGCACTCCCCCATCCGCGCGGTGCTTACCGAACTGGCCGATGCCATTTCCGCCAACGCCTCGGTCGCAGTGACCGTGCAGACGTTGAAAACCATCCTCGCCCCCTTACCCAATATCTTATGCCAGACCGGGATCGAAGCGGGGCGCCATGAAGATAAAGACGCGCCGCATATCGCCGCGTCGTTCACGCTTTCTACTTTACACACGCTCGGCCTCACGAAAACGCCGCCCCACTTCGCACACGAAAACGGACGCTTTGAGCGCTACGCCGTCAAACCGCGTATTACCTACGCCGATTTGGTGATGGAAGGCTCGCTGCAGCCTGATGACCGCGTATACATGGTCAAAGCGGGCAAGCACGCGCAATACGAAGAAATGGAAGCCATCGCTAAAGGCCAGGTCGTCGCCCGCGCCGAGCCGTCGGGCACGTTATTCAAAGCGCCGTTTTCCTTCTCCGGCATTTTCTTCAGCAAATCCGCCGCGCTCTACGACAAAGACCCCAACGTAGGCCCCTGGCCGGTTCCCGTCGACAGGCTCGCCACTACGAAATTCTGCTACCCGTGCGAAGTGTCGGAGATGAAATTGACGTTCTGACGCCTGCTACCGATCCATCACCACATCTTTATTCTGCGCGATGCGCGAGAAATTCCCCGTGCGGCAGAAAGCCTGCAGCGGGTCGACGCTGTTGAGGATTTCGCCGCAGCCGGATTCCTTATTGCCGCCGAAGCCCATGCCGTGCGCGGGCGTGCCGGTGCCTTTGGGGGAGTTGATAAGGCTGTGCGCCGCTTCGTTCTTCAACGCAAAATAATCGGCTTCCTGTTGGTTTTGCGTGTAGATGGCGCCGACCAGTCCGGCATTGGCGGGCGCATTCAGCAGCGCCAGCGCGTTATCGATACCGCCGTCATACGGCACGATGAAAAGAATCGGCGCGAAAATTTCGCGGTGCATGAGTTGCGCCTGATTTGGCAGTAGCGCAAGCGCAGGCTCGACATAATAGGCGTGCGGCGATGTTTCCGCGAACAGCCGCCTGCCGTGCAGCACCTTGCCTTGCGATTCCCGCGTTTGCGCTTTTGCTTCTTCAAACTGGCGGAAGGCCGCCTCGTCGATCAGCGCTCGGTAGCCGTAAGCATTGGCGGGATCGAACGCGCCGTCCTTAATTGCACTGCTGAGAAACGCCGCGATATGCGCGTCGAGCTGCCGCACCGCCTCGTCATGGAGCGAGCGATGCACGAACAGGCGGCGCGTATTGGTGCAGCGCTGACCGGTGGTGCCGAGGAATGATTGCAGCAATGCCGACAGCGACCAGTGCAAATGTTCCGGCGAAAGTTTTTCAGAGATAATCACGCCGTTATTGCCGCCCAGTTCAAGGATGGGGGGCGCGACATTGCCTTTTTTCCCGGCGAGCGTTTTCCTGATGCCCTGCCCCATCGCCACACTGCCGGTCGCGCTTATCATGCCCACGGATTCATGCGCTACCAGCGCTTCCCCCGTCTCGCGCGCGCCGACGATGATTTGCAGCATATCTTTATAATCCCCTGCCACGCCGTCCCACACCGCCTTGCACGCGAGCGCCACCAGCGGCGTTTTCTCCGACGGTTTCCACACCACGGCATTGCCCGAAAGCAGCGCGGGCGCAAGCGTCCAGTGCGCCACCACCATGGGGAAATTGAACGAGGTGATTAACCCGACCACGCCCACCGGCGGCCGCTCCTTGCGGCGCTGCATCACGCCGAGATCGGGCAACGTCGCGTCTTTGATAGTTTTAAGCAGCACATCGGCCGAACCGTCCGCCTCGCCCTGCGCCTCGCTCGCCGTCTTGCCCGCCTCCAGCATGATAAGCTCCGCAAGCGCCGCGCGGTGCGTTTTTATCGCAGCAGCATATGCCTCGACCAATGCCACCCGCACAGTGCGCGGCTGCGCCGCCCATGATGCCTGCGTTTTGGCGGCCTGCGCAATTTTAGCATCGATACCAGCCTGCGCATCGCAAGCCAGTTGCGCGATGACACCCCCATGCTCCGGCGAGGTCACTTTCAGCGTACCTTCAGTAAAATTAGCCCCCAGCGCCTTGAAAATCTCCGCCACCCTTTGCGCCATACACATCATTTCACCGGTTTGGTTTTGTTATAATAGTCGGTCACGTATTGCCCAATCGCCCGCGCCATAATGTCGTTGCCGAACTTGTTAAGGTGGCAGCATGCGTCAATATATACGGTTTCCTTTGTGTTGGCATAAATACCCGTCAGACTGTGTACATTTACCCCTTGCCGCTGCATTTCCGGCATGCGCGAGGTAAACTTCGCGTAATATGCCGGCAAAGCATGATTCTTGTACGATGTATCGTCAATTGCCCTGGCAATCTCTGCGGGCGTATACGGTTTGGAATCCGCGATATATTGGTTCGGCTGCAGGAAATGAAAATATGCGAACTGGTTTGCCTTTGAAAGATGATGTAACTGCATGCTGCTGCGCATCCAGAAATCCGCCACAAATTCCTGCACCGTACCTTCCGTTACATCATTCATCGTATCCGGACCTGTGACAAAATACGGCAGGCTTTCATTTTTACCTTTCCGTAACGATAATTCAGCCTGCGTTGCTCGCCTGTTGAAATAGGTATCCAACAATTCCCACAATGTTGATGCAGAAACGGAAAACCAAAGTACCTTCTGCGTAGAGGCCGCAACATCGCGCATTTTGTTCCACATAGTCGCTTCCGCAAGTACGGGCAGAGAATCGGGGCGATAATTAGCGAGAAAATAACTCCCCCAACGAAATGGGTATACGGGGTAGATGCTATAATCGCTGTTATCCGACGCCATCACGATTTCGTTATGACCATCAAGATTTATCAGCACGTCCAATCTTCCGCCCTGAGCAAGGTAATAGGCAATCGATAATAACTGCTGAGGCTGTCCCCATGTCTTGGCGCCCAGCATAACGATGATAACTTTCTTATCCTTGAAATGCGGCAGGACATCAAAATAGCCATGAAGCAGTTCGCGCGATGCCCGGAACAGCCCTTCGGATACCGAACCACCTGTAATCGCTACAATCGCAACCCCAGGATCGGCACTGGCAGCGAGCGGATCTTCCTCAGCGAGAAATCCATACGGGGTCGTGTAATACCCCCTCACTCTTGATTTGCTCTCCATCGGGCGCCACACAAAGCCGAGATAGGGATGCAACACAAGCATTCCACTGTGCCTGCGTTGTATGAATTCGCCTTCAATGTCTTGCTCTGCTTCTGCTTCTATGGGCGCTGTAACGGCCAGCACTTCATCCCGGCGCTTTTCCACCGCGGCAAACGAGAATGCTTCGCCATGAAGGGCAAAATAGAGCGTAAATGCCATGATCTCGATAAGGAGATACGTAAAGCCGATAACACAAACGGCTAGCCATAGTTTTCTGGTTCGAAACATGCTATACGATCAGGCCAGAGAAAATTAATAACAGACCAAACAGTGATGCAGGGATTTCTACCATGCAAGGGTTTTTAAGAGAACTGCGCGATTTCATGCGCACACATAAAAAACTCTGGCTCCTGCCGCTCCTGCTGGCGGCGGCCACCTTCGCGGCGGTAATCTTCTTATTGGGAGGGACGATCGTGCCGCCCTTCATCTATAGCCTGTTCTGAAACCGCCAACGCATCCAGAATCACATCTGAAAACACACGATAGCCGTATGCGTTATAGTGCCCCCTGCCGCCATAGGCATTAATTGCAGCCGGATCCATATTTTTCATGGCTGTATACCCGTCGATCACGCGCAACCCGAGTGATTCGGCAAGGGCAAGCATACGGTCATGATCGGAATGCGCTTCATCCTTACCGGGATAAAATACGCCCAGATACACGAAATAGAATTCGCTACCCTGCTGTGCAGCGGCAACCTTAGCTTTCAGTAGGATATTCTTAAAAATCGCTTCATTGCCATCCCTGTCGCTGGCGTTGCGCAACTCGCGTATCCCATACCGTGCGATGGCGACATGCTTACGTACATAATAGAGCGCAAGGAAACGCTTCATATCGAATCCCACCACCCCAGCTTCCGGTTTCCTACCTTGTAATTTCAGATCAATATAGCGCTGCCAGAACGTATCGACCTCCGCTTGTTTCCGCGATAACGCCTGATGATTGCCATCCGGCGCAAGATAGGCCGCAAGTTGCGGAACTTTCATTTCCCCCCTCACGCGTCCAAGCGTATTTTCAACATACACCCACAATATCTTTTTCGGTTTCAGCGCAGGGGCAAATTCAACGAGTGATGCCAGCGTAGCAAGCGCCCCGTTGCCGTCCATACCAAGCGAAACTGTCGCTGGGTAGCGCGCGCGCAAGCGTGCGGCAATGGTCTCATCCGGCGCGACGCATGCGCCATGCACGAACGATTCCCCTACAAGCAGCGCATCAATGCCGGGTGCATAAAGCCCTTTGGGGTTATTGAAACCATGCTCGTCGCTATCATAAATCGCCCATGCGCCCGTTTCATTGCACAGCACTGTCACCCTGCCGGATATACCGCCTAATGGAAACAGGTTCCCGTCATGCGGCTCATCGACGAGGAATTTGGGTACCAGCGAGAGTACGGGATTTTTTCCTTCCATCTGCAAATCTCTAAGCACGTCTTCTTTGCTGCGCACGTCATATCCCTTGCCTTTCCAATCGGAAATGCGTATCGCTTCGTCTGAAAAATAGGTGAGGTATAGCTCCAGCGCATAGGCCGTGGCCGCGAGATAAAAACAAAGGCTGAACAAAAATGAGAAGAGGAATTTCACGGTAGCGCGCTTCCCCGATGTCATGAAGGAATCATAGGGTCTTTAGAAGGCTGGTGGGCAATGCAGGAATCGAACCTGCGACCCGCTGATTAAGAGTCAGCTGCTCTACCATCTGAGCTAATTGCCCAGCCGGGGCAGTTGATATTCCATCGGGGAGGGAATGTAAATATGTTTGCGCGGGGAAGGACGAACATTATAGCACGCGTCTTGGCCTGCGGCCAGAAAATTGATTTTGCTATAGTATAGCCATATCAATCGCTTGCTTGTTTTTAGCGTGGATTTTTCGTCGTTTTATGGTAAAATGGGGGCGTGTAGTGAAGGAGGAAGTGCATGAAGGATTTCCAACTGATGCTGAGTGATTACCGCCTGACCACGGCGGAGATTCTCTATCATATGCCCGCGCATCCGGCATTGCTGCAAACGTTCATCTGGCAGAACCTCGACCTCGCACCAAAATTCCCGGTACTCAACGAATTTTTAGCCTTCTGGGAAAAGAAGATCGACGGCAAACTGCATTCCGTGACCATCGCCAGCGCCAAGCTGATCACCCCGGCGGAAGTGACCTTCTGCAAGGGCGAGATTCGGATTCACTAGGCGCACTCATTCCAACCCGCGGTTGCGCTGCTCCTTCATGATGCGATTCCACACCGCTTCCGATCCTTCCGCAAGCAGCATCTGCGCATAGTCGCGCCGAAGCTCTATGTTGGCGTTGAACGCATCGTAGCGTCTTTTCATTTCCTGGCGGGTGGGAGCGGGCACGTTTGCAGTTATAAGCTGCGCCTCCTCGGTGATGCCGATAAAGCGCTCGGTCGCAACCTGTACCGACAAATCGCCGGACATCCCAGCGCGATCCATGATCGTAATCCACGCCACGGATGACGCGGCTTCAAATTTTTCAAGGTTAGGATAGGTAGGCTCTCTACTCAGCATAGCCATCGCCGACTTCATGACGTTCAACGCCTGAAACGGATCGGTCATACGGAAATATCAGGCCTCTTCGCTTTCCGCTTCTTCATCTTCGGATACGGAGGCGTCCTTGCGGCCTTTGCGGGCGTTTTCGGGGCGGGCTTTGATGAGCTTGCCTTTGGAATCGTCCCACGTGTACTGGTAGACGACCGTTTTGGTGCCGGTGGTCACAATATCGCCGTTGGCGAGCTGGAGTACGTCGAATCCTTTTTGCAGCGCTTCCTGAATCAGGGAGGAGGATTGGCGGAGGTAACGGGGGTCGAGCATCATGTTGGTGATCTCGGGCTCATTTTCAGAAGCGGTTTTGGTCGTCATCGCACCGGACTTCTTACTGGTGAGGTTTATTTTCTTCATGGCAGAGCCCCTGTTTTGGATATGTTAATTTTTGATCTTACATCACAGCGAGGAACACAAATCAACAAGTAAATGGCCGCCCACTACATATGGCAAATACTTATCGTTGCTACTTACTAAAGGTGGTAGAAAATTTGGCTATACTTGTCAACCCGAAATCGCCCGGGCTTTACTAATATAAACAAATAGTTAATTATTAATCCGAAGATTAATAAACTCCCCCTGCCCGCACCGGGGAGGTGCGGTGGCAGGGGGAGGTCAGGCGCTACGAGCCTACTGAAGAATCCGGTTGAGATCCTGCAGCAGGTTGTCGGCGGTGGAAATCACCTTGGTATTCGCCTGGTATGCGCGCTGCGCGACGATCATGTCGGTCAACTGGTCGGCAAGTTCCACGTTCGACGCTTCAAGCGACGCCGACGCAATCTTACCCACCCCGCTTGCGCCTGCCTGCGACAGGTTCACTTCACCCGAATCCGAAGTCTGGGCATAGACGTTGCCCGAGATGGAGCGGAGCTGGTCGGGGTTGGCGAAATCGGCGAGCGGGATGCGGAACAGACGCTGGGTTTCACCGTTGCTGTAGCTAGCGATAATGTAGCCTTCGTCGTTGATGGCCACGCTCGTCAACTCACCTACCGGCGCACCGTTCTGGTTGGCGAAGTTCACGCGGTACGCGCTGTTGAACTGGCTCAATCCGTCGGTTTTACCGATGGTGGATGCGTTGGGCGTGCCGAAAGGCTGACCCGCCGTACCCCAATCGAAGCTGACCGTGCTGGCCGCCGCGCCGTTCGTCCATGTGATGGCTACGTCCTGCGACAGGCTGGCGCTTACGCTGCGCAAGCTGCCGTCACCGTTGAAGGTTACGGTACCGGACGCGATCTGTCCGTCGGGCAGTGCCGAGGTCACATCGGTTTCCGGAAGCGCGAAGATTTCGATCGCCCAGGTGTTGGTACCCGTTTTCAGGAAGTTCAGGCTGAGATCATGCCCCGTGCCCAACGCGTCGAATACGCGGATAGGACGGCTGAACTGCGCCGGAATCGCCCCGGATGCCATATTTTTCGCACTGTTATTCGGATCGTAAGCAGGTCCGATTGCACCCGTGGTCTGCGGGGTATAGGGATCGCCGTTGAGCGAATCCACCAGCCCGAGTTCCGCGAGAATGGAACCGCTGTTGTTAGGCGGCGTCACGATAAGCCCCGTATCACCCGCTGCTCCCGACGAGGTGGCGGCGGTATCCACAGTGATGGTGTAGGTGGTCGGGCTCGTAACCGTAATGACGAAGTTACCCGCCAGATCGTTATCCGGAATACCGTTATAAGGCCCGGTGTTAAGGTCGGAGAGCGTCACGATGTCGCCGGTGGTGAAGCCGTGCGGCGAAGGATGCGATACCGTCACCGTCGTGCTGCCGTTGGTGGTGGTAAACGGCGTGGCGGATACGAAGGCCGTGAGTGCTGCCGCAACCGGCTTATCTGCAAAGGTGATCGTATCCAGCGGATCGTTGACGTTGATGTTCAACGTCGCGGCCGAGAGCGCATTTTCTATCGTAGCCGTGAGGCCGGAGGATGCGTTCACAAGGGTTGCAAGCCCTTCAAGCGTGGAGAAGCGGTCGGTGCCGATACCGAGGTCGGCAAGGCCTAACTCACGTACCCAGTCGAGACCGGCCTGCACCGGCGGGCCGGAGATGCCGATGGTCGAGCCGTTGGCAAACACGACCGATTCGTTGGCGTCCGTGGCGCTCACATACAGACGATTGCTCACCACGCGTGCCGACAGGCCGCTGACGGCACTGATGGCGGACGCAAGGTTGTTAAGCGTGTTAAACTGGCCAAGCTGCGCGTTCGGCGATGACGATGTGTAGGTGAAGGTGGCCGTGCCCACGCTCGGGGTGGTGATGGTGAAGCTAAGCGACGCCGCCGTAAACCCGCTGGTGCCGGTGGTGCCGAGGAACGGCGTGGTGGCACTGGTGGCATCTAGCACGTTGCCCACGAACGGACGGGTGGTGTTGGTAATCGTGCCCGCGCCGGACGTGTTGGCGAATGCTGTCACCAACGCACCGCCGCCGGTAGCCGTCGAGGTAGCTGCGGTAGTGGTGGTGATGGTGTAGGTGTTGGCGCCCGTCACCGTGATGGTATGGGTAGCGTTCAATTCCGCAGCAGGGATACCGTTGATCGCACCTGCGACACCTGCCAGAGTTACCGATGCGCCGGTCGCCAGACCATGCGCCGCCTGGGTAATGGTCACCGTCGTGCTGCCGTTGGTGGTGGAAATCGGGTTGGCAGCCAATGTTTGCGCCGCCGCAGAGGTGGAAGTGGTGAAGGTAAAGCTGTTGGCATTCACCACGGTTACTACATAGGAGCCGTTGAATTCCGAAGCGGGAATACCGTTGATCGCCGCAGTATTGCCGGCGAGCGTTACGACTGCGCCCGTCGCAAGGCCGTGCGCCGTCTGCGTCACGGTAACCGTGTTGCTGCCCGAGGTGGTGGCAAACGGGAGAGAGCCGAGCGTCACCGGCGAGGTTAAAAGCGCTTGCCCGCTGTCGCCGTTAGCCGCGTTGCTCACATCGCGGCCGAAGGTAAACCCGCCGTAGCGATACGTATAGCTTAAGCCCGCACCGGTGGAGACCACGAATTTATCGCCGCGCGTAAGGCTGTTCACGCCACCTGGCACCAGGATGTCTTTAGCTTTCACGCCGAAGTTGGCGGTATGCAGCGCATCCATCGTCGTAACCCCAGCAGCACCTGGATAGACGGTCTGCGAGGATTGAAGGTTTGCGCCCAGCGAGATGTTGGTAGTCGCTGCCGCTACGCCCGTCAGGTTCTGTACGTTCACCGTCTTCAGGCTGCTTAAGTTCGCGCTTGAAGTGGTGTTCAGGTTGCCCGGCTCACCCGGCAGGCGGCCTTCGCGATCGAGCGGCCATGCCTGCAGGAAGAACCCGCCGGCGTTCTGGAAGTTACCGGTGGAATCCTGGCGGAACGATCCGGCGCGGGTGTAGAGAATCTGGCCGGTGCCGTCCACCGTCTGGTTCACGATGAAGAACCCGCCGCCGGAGATGGCGATGTCGGTGGGCGAATCGGTGGATTGCAGCAAGCCCTGTTTGCTGATGAGCTGTCGGCTGCCACCGAGCACGCCGCCCGGCGAGTAGGTTGTGTTGCTGTTGGCGTTGGTCACAAGGGTTTCAAAATCGCCCTGCCCGCCCTTATAGCCGATCGTGTTCACGTTGGAGATATTGTCGGAGATTACGCCGATCTTGTTGCTCTGCGCCTTAAGCCCCGATACCCCTGAATATAATGCCCCGTAAAGACTCATAAAAAACTCCGCTGGTTAAAATGGTTGTATTTAAATGCTTGTGCTTGGCTGCCTGATGGAAAGTACGTTTTCGATGGGGATCGACATGTCGCCGAACGAGAGGTAGACACCGCCGTCCACGCTGTCGATCGCCTCAACGATACCCGTGATGTAGGTTTTCGATTCGATGGCGTTGTTGCTGCCGTCAACGGCCTTCACCTCAATATTATAGGTGCCGTTGGGCATCGCCGTGCCGTCGTTGCTCTTGCCGTCCCACTCGAAGCTGTTGCGCCCCGTAGACGCCGGGCCGTTGCCGGTATAGACCACCACGCCCGCGCTGTTTTTGATTGTGATGTCCACCTTGGCCGCTTCGCTGGCGAGGTAGTAGGCGAACGGCGCCTTGCCGTTCTGCAGCGAACCGGCGCTGCCGCTGGCTTCGATCTGCTTGCCGATATAGGAGACCACGCTGTTATATTGCGTTGCAGTATAAAGCCCGAGCAGCTTCTCCAGGTTCTTGTTGGTGTTGATCTGCTGTTCCACCTGCGAGAGCACCGCGATCTGCTGGGTGAGCTGGTTGGTATCGGTCGGCTCCAGCGGATCCTGATTCTTGAGCTGCGTGGTCAGCAGGCGCAGGAAATCCTCGTAGTTGGCATCGATCGTCTTACGCTCTTTCTGCGGGGCGCTTGAATTGCCCGTTTGCGCTGCGGTGCTGTTGATTGCGTCTACCATGGCGTCCTCCTGTTAAATACGTATGTCCAGCCCATCGGCCAGGTTCACCACATAGCTGCGCGAAAGCGTCGCCAGCGGTACGATTTCTTCTTCCTCGGGCGCGGCATCGCGGTAGCTTTGCGCGGCATGCGACGACGGGTGGTTTTCCTGCTGCCCGCCGCGCAGGTTGAAACTCAGGCTGCCGCTGTCGGTTTTAAGTCCGGCATCGGCAAGCGCGCGTTGCAGCCCGGCCATATCGCGTTGCAGCGCGTCGAGCGTGGATTTGTTGTCGGCGGTGATGGTCACACCGGTTTTACCGTCGGCTGCCACATCGAGCTTGATCTCCAGCTTGCCAAGCTCAACCGGGTCGAGCTGGATCTGGATTTTGCTGCTTCCGTCGGCGAGTGCGGTTTTTACATGGAACGTCACCTGCTCCTGCACCGGCGCACTGGCCACGTGCTGCAGGATGCGACCGAAGGTTGCGCGGTCGGCTTCACTGCCTGCTACCGCCTGTCCTGCGCTGCGGATGCCGAATATGGATTGCGCCGCATTCTGGTCGGGATTGCGCTGTTCGCCGCCGGAGGACGTATCCGGGCTGGTTTCAGCCGCCACGGGCTGCACGCCCGATGCGGCCACCGGTTGGACGACGGCAGGCTGATTCGGCTGTGCGGGCGCGACATCCGTCTTTGCGGCCACCGGCGGCAAGAGAGCGGAAGCGGCGGCGAGTTCCGGTTTTACTACCGGGTTATTATTGTCTTTCGGCGTGCCGTTCGTGCCTTCAATCACGGCGGAAACAGCCGCCTGTGCCTGCTGGCTCTTGAGTTTCGGCAACACGGCGGTCAAGGCTTCGATATTTTTGCCAAGCTGTGTTTGCGTGCCGTCAATCGTCTTTCCGGCGGCCTCAAGCTGCTGGAAAACCCCCGTCTGCTTCGCAGCAATCGGCTTCAGGCTGAGCAGCAGGCGGCCGATGTCGCTGCGCAATTCGGAAAGCTCAGACTGCAGTTCGCCCGCAGGCAGAGCCACATCCGGCGTAATCTCCGCCTGCGCGCCGGCAACCGCCGTGCCCGCCGATTGTAATTTCTGCAGCATATTCTGTAGGCGTTGAACAAGGCCTTCAGGTACGGCAATTTTTTCCTGCAAGGAAGAAAATGCCGGAAGCACGAGGTCGGCATCCTGCCCTTCCAGCAGCGTGCCGGGCGGGAGGACGGAAGGCAGCGTGACGGCTTGCGGGGTTTGCCCTTCGCCGGTCGCCGCGGGAATCGTCACGGAAGCCGTGGTAGCGATGGCGGCAGATACCGTCGTGCTGTGATGCACCGATACCTGCACCACCGCCTGACGCACGATACCACCTAAGCCTTGCAGTATGACGGACAGCGCATGCAACGCATCGCTCAACTGCTTGATATGATCCTGAAGCTGCGCCGCAAGCGGGTCGGACGGCGTTTCGGCGGCAACGACGACCGCAGCCGTTGCGCTGGTTTCCTGCACTGCCGCTGCATTGTCGTTTGCGGCCGGTACTGCCGCATCGGAAGGTGCTTCGACCGCAGCCTGTGTTTCTTTTTCGGGCTGGCCTTGCGGCTTTGCCTCGGCTGCTTGCGCCGCGTTGATATTGTTTCCGGCATTCTGGGGAACGTCGTCCTGCGCGGGCGCATCGTTTGCAGACGATATTTTCTCCGGCTGTTTGACGGGTTCTTCGTTGCGGTACCTGCCATGGTCGCGCTCGGCAAAAATAGCCGTGGGCACTTCAACCGCTACCGCCGTGGGATCGGGCATGCGTTCGTCGCTTTCGTCGTCCCGCGCCGCACCTATATCTTCACTTCTATCCGGTACGCCACCTTCTGCCCGGCCGCCAACGTCAAGCAACGACTGGAAACCGTCGCCGCTTTCCTGCGGCTGGTTACCGCCCTGCACGGATTTATCGGCAGCCAGTAGGCTCAGTATGGATATAGGCAGGGTAGGCATAACACACCTCGTGATAAAGATTCAGCCGTAGCTTATCCTTACCCTTGCAAAGGGTGTGCCAAACCGTAAGTACCTTGATGAAAAGGGAGTTTTTAACGCGTCTAGGCCGAGAGCGTCACCGCAGACGGCATGTCAGGCGAAGGCGGGATTTCCGCTGCCGGTTGCGGGGCGGAGGCGTCTTGCCTGCCGTCCTGCGCCATGCTCTTATCGATCTCTTGCCATACATCGCGCATCTGCTTGAGGTCGGCGATGATTTCATCGCAGGTTTCAAGGCTGTTGGAGCGATGGATGGAGAACATGCGGCTTTCGATCGAGGAATAGAAATTATACAGAACCTTGGCGACATCCCCGCCCTGTTCGAAATCGAGACAGCCCTGCAAGCCTGCGATAACTTCAGACGCTTTAAGAAGCAGATTATAACGATCTTCGATGCGGCGTTCGCGAATAGCTTCCTTGGCTTGCTGCACGAAACGGATCACGCCATCGTAGAGCATGACGATTTGCTGGGTTTTCGCGACCGTTTGGGTAGCCGTGGCATAGGCCTGGTATTTGTGTTTCATAGCGCTAATCACTGCCGTATTGTGCCTGATTCTGCGCGTCGATGCTTTGCAGCAGCGTATTGATACGCGACAGCACCTGCTCCAGCGCACCGAATTTGCGCAACAATTCCTCACGGAATTTTTCTACCATCAGGTCGATGCGGGCGATTTCTTCATCGAGCTTGGTGTTGCTGGTTTTGATCGACTCGAGCTCCACCGCCAGCGAGCCGGTATTTTCCTTCAGCACGTTATTGCTGATGTTGAACACCTTGTCGGCAAGCCCCTGCGTCGCGGTCACTTCTATGGTGGCTTCGGCGGACGCGCTGTAAATCAATACCAACCCTTCCAGCACCGTGCCGGATCTGCCGGTGAGCGTATAGCCGGCATTGTCGCCGGTGATCGCCGCGCCGTCCAGCTCGATGGTGACCGGGCCGCTGCCGTTATCATAGGTCGCTTCGTAGGTGGAGGTTAAAGGATTTATATACAGGCTGAATTCAGAAATAGTCATGGCGTTGGTGCGCGAGAATACGCGCAGGTTGGAATTGTCGGACACGAGGTCGAACTCAAACACCTTGCGCACGCCTTCGGGATTGGTGGAAATGGCCGAGGCGAGCTTACCTTCATCCACGTTCAGGATATTGCGAACCTGCGGGTTGTCCTTGCTTTCGGGCAGATCGGCGAAGGTGATGCCGATGTCAGCGAGGCGGCTGGGGTTACTGCCGGCGATACCTGCGACAACTGAGGAAAGCTGGGAATTGATGCTGTTGATCGTATTGCGGAACAGTTGGTTGCCCGACAGGACGGACTCTTCCGAGAACGTGCCGTCGTCGGCAAGCTGCGTCTGCTCGGCGGCGAACAGCTTGAGGTCGTTATAGGCGTTGACGAGGTTCAGGATGCCGTTCTTTACGATCTGCTCGTCGGGTTTCACGCTGACCGTTACCGAAGTGGGGTCTTCAAATTCTTGCAGCAGCGTGAAAGTCACGCCGTCTACCACGTCGTTTATGCTGTTGCCCTGACGAGTGATTTCCACGTTATTCAGTTTGAACACGGCGTTGGCCGCCGGTTGCCCGTCAACGATCGTCACCACGTCGAACACGTCGTCCGGATCAACGAGGGTAGAAGGCAGGGTAAAATCGAAATCGCCATCGGTGCCGGTGGCAGTGGCGGAGAAAGAAAGCTGGTATACGCCGGTGGATACTTTGATGATCGAAGCGCTAATGCCGGTCAGGTCTTTAACCGCGTTGAACTTGGCGGCTACTGTATTAAGTGAATCCCCGGCCTCGAACGTGATGTCCTCGCCCTTGAGCGTGAAGGTGCCTGTCTTGAACTGACCCGCTGCGGGCGTATCGGATACGGCGGCGGCATCGGCGGTGGCGATATTGATGTTGCCCGTGGATTGCTTGCGCGCCTGCGCGATGGAGGTAATTTCGTTGATGGTGTAGCTTTGCAGCGCGGTGCCGGGCGATGCCGTCACGGACAGGTAAGAACTGCCGGGGGTGGTCGTGTTGGAGGTCACCGTGGCGCTGGTATATTTGAATACGTTGTCGCCGGCATTGCCGACGCCGGGGGGATTACGCAGGAAATTGGTGGCATCCTTGAATTTGCCGAGAAGCTGCTTGAATTCGGCCAGCGCTTCGCTGCGTTTGTCGTTCAAATCGATCTTGTCCTGCAGGGCTTTGGCGGGAAGCGCTTTCGCTTCGGTCAGGCCTTTGATAAGCGACTCGGTATCGAGCCCGGAACCGCTGATGCCGCCCAGAACGGTCTTGCCGTTTGCAGAGAAGAAATTCCCTAACTGGATCTGCGAAACCATACAGTTTCCCCTGTGCTGACTATTGCTTAATAGTCTAGCCGTTTAAAATGAATAAAACACTAACAAATCGTATGAAAGCCTACGCAAGAAGCGTGCCGAAGCACGCCTCAAACGTTGATTTTCAATACCGAAGGCGCGCTCGACTGGCTCATGCGCAACAATTGCGGTTCCGGTATGTAAGTTACCCTACCATCACGCAGGCTTGTAAACCTGGTGATGTATTGCCCCGTATTGTCCTTGAAAATCGAAAACGTCTTGTCGCTTACGATAAACACGTTGGCAATATCCTGAGCAATCCTCTGCACCGTTTCGTAGCGTTTCTGCTCAGCAACCTGCACGTCGAACATGGCGGGCAGGGCTTCGGTTGAAACGGGCTTCGGCAATACCGGCGCCGCTGGCTGACTGAGATGAGCAGGCAGCGAAGGCGTCTTGACGGGATTTATTATTCCTAATGCATCCATGTCGTCCTCCTTACAAGATTCCCCGGGGCGGGGTTACCACCCCGGGGTTTCCTGTAAATCGCCTATTAGCCGATCAGCTTCAGCAAGCTCTGCAACTGCTGGTTCGCCTGGGCGAGTACCGAGATACCTGCCTGCAGCTTGACCTGATAGGTTGCATAGTTTGTCGATTCGGACGCGATATCCGTATCCAGCAGTTCGCCGCGAGCAGCGTCCTGGTTCTGGATAGAGATCTGGATGTTGGCCGATGCGAAGTTAAACCGCGACTGCAGTGCACCCACAGAGGCACGCAGCGAGGTTACCGTCGCGAGGGCACCATCCAGCGCTGCGCTTGCAGCGGAGGCATTGGCCTGAGTCAACACGTCCAGCGTAACACCAGAGAACAGCGTATCGGTAGTAGCACTACCAATGCTGACCGCCAGGGTATCGGTGGATGTCGTACCGATCTGGAAGGAGAGAGCCGCGCTACCTTCGGTGGCGCCGAACGCTTCTTTCAGTGCTTCTTCCACCGCGATAGCCTTAACCGAGCTACCGATGTCGATGGTCGAGTTACCGGTCGTGAAGTTGACGAACTGGTTGGGATCTTCCACGCTCAGCAGTTTGTACGTCTGGTTCGCACCAAGCGTGCTGCCGATACCGGAAGCCGTCGTGTATTTCACCCCGTCGATCGTGAGGGTGATCTGCGCGTCGGTGTTGCTGCCGGTGGGGGCAGTAACTTCAACGGAAGAAAGCGTAGCGCCGTCGAAATCAGCAAACTGAGCCGAAACTTTGCTGCCTACCAGCGAGCCGATTACCACGTTAGCGGCAGAGATGCTCTGCGTGCCGGAGTAGGTAGCCAGATTGCGGGTTTGCAGGAAGTTAAGGCTGCTGAAAGCACCGTCGAGGCGCGATGCGACTTGGTCGGCACCTGCCTGGTTGGTGAAGGAAACGACTTCGTTAGCCTGCAACTGCACGTCGAAGAAGCCGCCGGACTGACCGCCGACCGTATCCGAGTAGAAACGGACGCGGGTGTTGGAGGTCACGGTAGCATCAACATCCGTTGCCGTGTAGGTGAAATCGCCGACCTTGATCGACAAATCCACTGTATCGGCAGTGCCGGTGTAGGTTGCTTTAAAGCCACTGATCGTACCGGTGAAGGCAGCGTTGGTAACGCCGGTAATATCAACCCCGTAGTTCGTGGAGCTGTTATTGAGCGTACCGCCTACCAATGCACCGCTGGTCAGGTTCTGCGAGATTGCAGCGTTACCGCCAGCAAGCGTTTTCACCGTACCCATCCCTTTGCCGGTGAATACCAGCGACGTGCTGGTAGCCGTTATATCCAGCTGGTTCAGCTCGAAAGCCGCAGTGCCGACGGCATGGCCGTTAGCAAGGTAGTTTTTCAGCGTGGATACCGCATTGTTGATGGTTTCCTGAATGGTGTCGCCGATCAAGATTTCGTTCGGCGCAGCATTCGAGGTGGTGGTGGTGAAGTAGAACGCCTGACCGCCAACGGTGATGTAGTCGTTCGCCGTCGGGATAGCGGTAAACAGGATCGAGGCATTCGCCTTGGTGGTGCCGAGATCTTCAAGGATCGAATCCCCGACAGAACCCGTTACCGACGTGCTGCCTTTACCGATACCGTTGTCCAGACCGCCCTTGAACGTCGAGGTGGTAACCTGCGACAATCCGCCGTTGGTGGTGGTCAGCGAAGTCAGTGTGCTGGCTGCAACACCGGAGATACCGTCACCGGCAGCGACCAGAACCTGATCGGAAGCGGGAGTGGGCACCGTGGTGAACAGACGGATGTTGTAAGCACCCACACCGTCGGCATCCGACAGTAAAGCTGCATACACGCCCGTGTCAGCGGACTTGGAGTTGATGCTGGTGATGACCGTAGCAAGCGTATCCGCAGCTACGAACGTGTGCAGCACCTTGGTTTCACCGTTGATCACGATCGTAATATCGTCATCCACTTCAAACGGAGCCGCAGCACCCGTACCGATTACCGTTGCAGCTTGGTTCGCTGCGGTAATGCCGACGCTGCCTGCAGTACCCGTCAGGTCGATATAACCCGTCGAGATGATCGTCCTACCCGAGAAGGTGGAAGCTGCAGAGTGACCGATGGTGCTGAGGGTCGAGAGGTTGTTACCCGTCAACAGGTTGGTAGCCGCACCGGTAGCATAGTAGTTGGTGCCGCCGTTGAGGAGGATGTTACCGGCATTGCCTTCGTACTTGATACGGACGTTGTAACGGAAGTTGCTGTCCATGATCAGTTCGGCGGAGAAGCCGGTGGTGTTGGAGCTGGCGTTGATGCCGTTCACCAAACCTTGCAGCGTGTCGTTGGTACCGAAGGTATGCAACGTGTGCGAGGTTCCGTTGATCGTCGCGGTGAAAGAATCACCGTTCTGGAACGGATTGGTAGCGGTAGAGGTCGCAGCCGAGATCTGGGTAGTCGGGCTGGTGTAGCCGGTGGTGGTGGCAAACAGGTTGAAATAACTAGCCTGCGAACCGCCGTCTACTGTAGCTTCGTCAAAGGTGTTAGCCGAATCCAGGATCACCGTAGCAGCCGATGCGCTGCCAGCCGTTGCAGCGGTAGAGGCTTGCTGCGCGGTGAACACGAACGAACCGGACGCAACCGAGGTGATCACGCCACGGAGATTTTCGTGTGCGATACCTGCGATTGCAGCATCGGTGGCAAGATTGATGATAACGCGTTGACCAACTGAGTAACCATGGTTGGCAAGGGTAACCGTTACGTCGGTGCTGCCG
The DNA here is from genome assembly GCA_964645205.1 of uncultured Rickettsiales bacterium. Classification (GTDB taxonomy): domain Bacteria; phylum Pseudomonadota; class Alphaproteobacteria; order Rickettsiales; family SXRF01; genus CAZYBO01. Next base: position 234,158 of record CAZYBO010000002.1, on the reverse strand, counting down.
GAAGCACCGGTGTCAACGTCACCAGAGGCGATCGCCTGCGATGCCGGGGGAGCATTGGTCAGCGTGAAGGCGTTGCTGAGCGAACCACCAGCACGAGCCGTTGCAACCAGATTGGAGCCCGACGCGGAGAAGATGGCTTCGCCGATCGTGGTGTTGTAGCTGCTGTTGCTTGCAAGCACGTTCAGGCGATCAGCGAGGTTGGAAACGGTTTGCGCGATATTCGCACCGATGTTGAATTGCAGACCGGTAGCGGTAGCGTTGGAAGCGACAGCAGTAAGGATGCTACCGTTGATGTTCACGACTTCACCGAGCTGGATGTTGCTGGAACCGAAGTTCAGCGTGAGATTACCAGCATCAGCAGCCGTGGAAACGGTGCTGACTTTGGAAGAGGTGGAGAGCGAACCGTTGATGAGCTTCACGCCGTTGAAGTTGGTAGAACCGGTCAAACGGTCTACTTCCTGGCTCAAGGCCTGGAATTCCTGGTTAAGGAACACGCGGTCGCTATCGGTGAGCGAACCGGAACCTGCTTGGAGCGAAATAGCTTTTTGACGCTGGAGAATTTCGGTGATCTGCGACAGCGCGCCATCGGCGATCTGAAGCAGTGAAGTTCCCTGCGAGGCGTTGATGAGGGCGGTGCGCAGCGTGCTTACGTTGGTACGAAGCGAAGTACCGGTCGAGAGTGCGGCTACGTCATCGGATGATTTCACGATGCGGTTACCGGACGATAAGCGCGATACTGAGGCTGAGGCGTTGCTGGATGCGATGCCGATATTAAGCTGCGCGTAATATGCGGCGATGTTGGTATTAATTGAACTGACGGCCATAAGACTTCTCCTACATGGATGTTATAATTCTGAAAGCTACATGCTTTCACTTCTTATGCGGCTTTTACGGCCACATTAAACCCATTATTAGCGATAATGGTTAATATTGAATTAAAGTTGCTAATAATTGATAACCTGCGCTAACCTCCTGTTTATAATTGTTTTTATTCAATTTTCCAGCAAAGCCCGCATTCTCGACTCCCGGTTCCATCCTGTCTCCGCGTAAATTTGCAGGGAAAAGGCTGGATTTCCAAGATGATCAAGAAAGCGTGACAGGCTTTGCATGATCCGCACCACCACATCTTGTGGCAGCTTGGCACCGTGTATACCACAACTGCACATCAATGCAAGCCTGACCGTGGCCAGCCGCACGCCGATGATCGTGATGCGCTCGGTAAGGTTCCCGCCCAGTCCCGAAAACGGGAAGAGCGCGAGCGATAGCTGCAATTGCAGCCAGCGGCGCAACGGCTCTTCGTAATGCTTCGCCGCCCCGCCCTGCCATTGCGCACGTATATTTTCGTACGCGCCCGCGCTTCCTTCCGTCACGTGGATGAGCACGTTCTGCCAATCGAGCGTTACCGAAAGCGCTTTTTCCATATCGTCCACAGTTTGCTTCAGGCGCGGCGACATCGGCTTCTGCGACGCGACGATCAAGCCGGACAACGCATGAAGAATATTGAACGGATCGGCGGAATGAACTTCCGCCTGCGGCAATCGCCCGTCGGCGTTGCGCAGGTAAAATGAAACCGCCTGCGGCCAGCTCTTTTTGTCGATCAATTCCAGCGAGCGGCTGACGCTCGCCATGCGCAAAAAAGATTGTTCGGCGGTGACGGTTCGATCTTCCGCCGCGGCGAGAAACGCGCGGTGCACGGCAAGCGCATCGTCGGCGCTCAGCACTTCGGGCAAGTAATTTTTTACGCCGTGCGGCAGGCGTTCGACACTGGCATCGTCGAATCCGAACATGGAATCTTCTTCCAACATAAGGCGTACGATTTCCGGGCACGACGCGGTGGCGGTCATCGTCGTTTTATCGCCGAGCGCGCGCGTCACGCGCGGATAGAAATGGCACGCGTCGCCTAGGAACGCGTCGCCGTATTTTTTGTGGAGTCCGCACCATCCGCCTTCCAGTCGCACGCACATGCCGCTGGCGGGATCGCGCTTCATCACCCACGGCGCATCGTCGCCGTCGGTATCTATATCGTTGAGCAATTCGGGAGCGTCTTTGCGGTAGCGCGCAAGCGTCGCCTCATCCACCTGCATCGACCAGTTCTGGCAACACGTGTCGCTGCACTTATCGCCAAGGCATGTGAATTGTGAAACGAGGCGGGTGCGCGAAACGGGATGCGGCACGCCCTACCCTAGCATGTGCTGGACTTTATAGGCGTCGTTCTGGAACACGTACTGCACGGCGAGCTTGCGCTCGGCGTCGATCATGATCGGCGCGCGCGCGTTGACCGACAGGCGCACCTGATCGGGATAGCGGTGCACCGACACCATCAGCAGCATGGCGAGGTTGGCTTCCGCAATCTGCAGATCCGCGCACGCCGCCTTGATGTCGCTGGCGGCGACAATGGCGTTTTCCATGTTGATAGGCAGGGTGATGAACGACAGCGCCAGATCGTCGAGCGATTGCAGCATGGTGAATTGCTGCATTTTCTCGCTCGGGAACTTCGCGAGAATAAACTGGGATTTGTCGGGAATGCCCAACAGCCCGCGCGGAAACATGATGGCTTTGCCGAGATCCACCGTCACCTCACCGAAACGGGTGGTGATCGTTTCCGTCTTGGAGCCGTCTGAGGACGCCCCGTGAATCAGTGCCGACTGGTTGACCATGTGGATGGGTAGTTCCTTACCTGCGATACTGCTATGCATCATATCATCATTTCCCTAATCTAGCGTAAAAACTCTGAAAGCCTCAAGGAATTAATTTTGGCGAAGGCCTGAAACGCCGCCGTCAATATCCCTTGGTTAATGGCAACCTGCGTGGAGGCCGATACAATGTCGGTGTTGCCGATATCCTCCTTGACACCCTTCCAGTAGACTTTCAGGGTGTTATGGCGTTCGTTGATCTGGTCGATGGCAACCGTGTCGGCGTTAATCTTTGCCTGCGCGCTGGTAACTTCCTGCACGCCCTGCTGCACCAGATCGTAAGCCTGCGCCAACTTGCTGTCGTCATTGGTGCTATCGCCGTCGTCCGCCATTGCCAGACCTGCAAAAATCTTCTGGAATCCCGGATGGTCGGCGCGCACGTTATAAATCAGCTCCACGCCGTCCTGCACGCGCACGGTCACATCCTGCTTGCTGCCGGTATAATAGGCGTCGTCAGGCTGGCCGTCGGCGGCAACCTGCGGGAAAAGCTCGCCATCTACGGCGGGTACGTCGGTGCGTGAACCTGAAAACAGGTAACGGCCTTCCGTATTGGTATTGAGCTGACCGACCAGCGCTTTCCACTGGCCGCGTAGCTGTTCTTTAAAATTGCCGTCGTCGTTCTGCAGGTTATTCCTGCGCGAGAGGATGATGTTTTTCAGGTTGGTGCCGGAATCGATGATCTGCCCCAATACGGAACTGGTCGTATCGATGCGCGATTGCACCATTTTATTGCTGGTGACGTACAGGTCGGTTTTGGAAATTTTCGCCTCTAGTTCCATAAACTGCTCGGCCTGCCCCGATATGCCCTCAAAATTCTGCGCTTTCTGCCCGCTGGAAAGCTGCGTCTGAAGGTTGAAAAGTTCGGACTGCACGCGGCTTGCGTCCTTAAGCGTGGACTGGAATATCGCGTAGGTACTGATCCGGCCGAATGTCATAGGCTACTCCTGTTTTCTCTCATCTAAAACGCCTGAATCAACGTATCGAACAATTCGTTGGCCACCGTGATTACCCGCGTGGAAGCCGTGTACGCGTTCTGGTAGATAATCGTGTTCGCCAGCTCTTCGTCGAGGTTGACGCCGCTGATCGAATCCGAGCGCGCCGCGAATCCATCCATGAGGATTTTAGCGTTTTCCCTGGTGCTTTGCGCGCTCGCCGCATTGGTCGAGGCCGCGCCGATGATCTGTCCGGCATAGCCGCTGAAGGTCTGGCGCGTCTGGCCGAGACCGCCGGTCGCCGGAAAATCCACAAGCTGGCCGTTAAACGCCGCCATCTGTTGAATGAAACTGTTGTCGCCGATATTACGCTCATAGGTGTAAAGCGGCGGCAGCGACGAATTGGAGGGCGCCGCACTGCGAATGAGGGTGCCGAGCGAAATCAGGTTGGGATTGTCGATCAGGCGCTGCTCGACCTTCAAATTGAGCGCGCTGTTGGTCACCGATGCAATAGGATCATCGGTGCCGGCAGTTTCAAAAAAATTGTTCAGCTCGAAAAAATGCGAGAAGCCACGCCCCGTGCCTACGACCGGCGGCGCGCTGTTCGGCTTGCCCTGCTCGACGCTGTCGAGGCTGTCGAGCGCCATCACGGTGTCGCCGGAGAGGGTTTGAATTTTAAGGTAGCCCTGTTTCAGCGTCGTATACTGGCCGCCGAAGCGCGGCAGTTCAACGCCGTTTTCATCCACCAGCATGGCGCGCGCCATCGCCTGCGTCGTGTTGGGCAGCACCATTTGTCCGTTGCCGGTGACGTTTTCGACCGAGGTGCGGTCGTTGAGCATGTTCGACTGGTTGTTGAAAATGCGGTAGGTGAGCTGCGCGCGGCTGAAATCGCCGTCGCCGTCATCGACCGCCACATCCACCTTGACGAGGTAGTACGGCGAGGAACTGTTATCGCCTAGGCTGGTGGTGATATAGCCGTTCGCCCCCGTGCGTCCGTATTCGCCCGGCTCTACCGTGACGTAAGAAGGCGTCGCCGTCTGCCCGGCCACGCCGAACGTGCCGCCGGCGGTGGCGTCACCGTCCACGATGATCTCGAAACTGGTGGGGGTGACGTTAGCGATGGTGAAGAAGCGGTTGAAATCTTCCTGCGGGATGCCGTCCACATCGGCGCCCGGATCGGAGAGATAGATTTTGTCGCCGTTATCGAACCCGTGCGCCGCCGTGGTGTTGACGGTCACGACATTGCTGCCGGCGGTGGTGACAAAACTGCTGCTCGGGTCGATCGCCACCGTGGGCACGCCGCTGGTTTGCGGAGTCATCGCCGCGCCGAGGCTATCGAGCACCTGCACGTTGGTCACGAATACGTTGGCGGGAACGGCAGAAATATTTTCGATGTCGAGGTCGAAACTGAATTGCGGCGGCGAGCCGGGAAGCGATTCCGTGTTCGAGGCGAGGCGGATATTGTTCAGGTTGCCGACGACCGCCTTGTTCTGCGGAATGCCGTAATACTGGTTGATTTCGTTGATGATGCCTTCCACCGACGGGTAGCCCGCGCCGTTGCCGGTGTTGAGCGTGGACAGGTCGAGCGTGAGCGGACGCATGCCGGACGTTTCGTCTTCGTAGGGAGAAGGAATCGGCGCGCCGTCCTTGCCCAGCAGCGCAAGACGCATCTCGCCCGTCCATTGGCTGAAATCCTCCGCATAGACCGCACGCGTACCGGTAAGGCTGGGGTTGCCTGGGAAACTTACACCGCGATTATGCACTGCGTTGATCTGGTCGCGCATATTGGCAGCGAGCTGGTCGAGCTGGTTCAGCATATTGGGAATGTCGCGGTCGCGCATTTCCACCATGCCCTTGAGCTTTCCGCTTTGCAGCGGAGTGACGATCGTGTTGCTTTTTCCGCCGGTCACCAGTTGGGTGGGGTTGCCGACAAGATTACCGCTATCGTCCGTACGGTAGAGCAAAACCGGCGCGAGCACCGGGTTTTCCGCCAGCGCTTCCGCTGAGGGCACGGGATTATAGGTGAGTTGGTAAATGCTTTCGTCGAGCAGGCTTATGCCGTTGGCGGTAAAAATATTCATCCGGCCGTTAGTTTTTTCGTAGGTCTGGATGTCGATATACTGCGCGATGTCGTTCATCAATTCATCGCGGCGGTCGAGCAGTTCGGTGACCGGCCTGCCGATGGCGAGCGCGTTGCTGATCGTTTCGTTCAGCGCATGCAGGTTGACGATGTTCTCGTTGATGGTGTCCACGGCGCGCTTGATGTCCTGATCGGCCTGGTAGCGCAATTCCTGAAGGTCGCTTGCAAGCTGGCTGATCTGCTGCGCCATCGTGGAGGCGGAATTGACCGCGTTTACACGCAGGGTCGTGTTTTCCGGCGTCTGCGCCAGCGATTGCAGCGAATTGAAATAATTGCCGATATAGGCGTTGATGTTGTTGACGCTGCCGGGTTTGCCGAGCAGGAGCTGCGTGCGATCCATGTAGTCGCTGACCGCTTCCGCCTTGCCGTTGGTCGAAGATTGCAGGCGCACGGATTTCTGCAGATAGCCGTCCACCTTGCGCGTGATGTCGGCGATGCTGACGCCCGCGCCGTTGCCGCCGAGATAGATCGCCTGCTGGTCGACGACCTTGCGGCTGTAACCCTGCGTGTTGGCGTTGGCGATATTCTGGGAGAGCACCGCCAGCGATTGCTGGCTGATATTCATCCCCGTCAGCGCGTTATTCAGTGCAAGGACTAGGCTCACAGTGTACTCCTAAAACTCAGATCGTCTGATCAAGCGTCACCGACAGAGTCTGGTAGGGAGCCGCCATGCCGCTGGTGCCGCGCCCGTCATAGACTTTGCTTACGGTATGGTCTTTGACCACATCGGTAATCGCCTGCACGATTTTATGGTTCACTTCCTTAGCGATCAGCAGCTTGCGGTGGTTTTCTTCGAGAATCTCATTGAATACGTCCACCACTTCCTGCAAATCCTTCTTGTCCTGCGAGGGAATGGTTTCCATCCCGTGCGGGTTTTTCGCCACCAGCTTGCGTTGCGCATCCAGCGCGCTGATAAGGAACAATTTTTCCTGCTGTAGGGCTTCGATCTTGCTCATTTTCATTTCAGCGAGCAAATCCACCTCCTGCGCCAGCAATTGCGCCAGACGCGCCGTCAATGTCATGACGTCTTTTATCTTAACTTGCTGATTTTCCGCAGTTCTTAATTCACTGGCCATCTTACATCTCCTGTAATTTAAGCAATTCCCTTGTTACATAACTAGCAATTCCTATGCCACCGGACTTGGCGATCTGCTTGCCGTATTCGTCCATCATCAGGCTCTTATAGACTTCGTCCGTATCCTTATCCCCGAACGCCTCCTCGCCCTGCGATTCGCCGAACATCTGCTCAAGCATCTGGCCGATGAACATCGATTCGAAATCCTTGGCCGCCGCTTCCGCCTGATCGCTGCTCATCGGGGCGCGCTTGTTCAACAGCGCCGCTCCCTGCAGGCGCATGGCGGCGTCGGCGGGCGCCTGCGAAGCGGAACCGAAAAGCGCCGAAATGTTAGCGGATGCGATCATAATGCCCTCTACTTGGTCTGGATGTCGGCCTGCAATGCGCCGGCCGCCTTGATGGTTTGCAAGATGGTGATGAGGTCGCGCGGCCCTACGCCCAGCGCATTGAGCCCCGCCACCAGATCTTTCAGCGTAGCGCCGCCTGCGAGCACCGCCATGCGCTTGCCGGGGCTTTCGTCCACGGAAACGTCCGTCGTCGTGGTCGTGACGGTTTCCGCTCCTTCCGGCGCGAACGGAAGCGGCTGCGACACTTGCGGCTTTTCCTCGATGCGCACGATCAGGTTACCCTGCGCCACCGCCACCGTATCGATGCGCACATTCTCGCCCATCACGATGGTGCCTGACGCTTCGTCCACAACGATGCGCGCCACCTGATCGGTTTCCACCGTCAGCTTCTCAATATCGGCAAGCAATTGCGTGGTGTTGTTCTGGTATACGGCAGGCACGGCCAGCACGATGGTGCCGGGATCGGTCACCGACGCCACGCCAGGCCCGATCTGCGCGTTGATCGCCTCGGCCACATGCTGCGCGGTGGAAATATCAGGATTGCGCAGCGCCATTTTAAGCTCCGGCATATCGTTAAGCGCGAAGGCGATTTCTTTTTCGATAATCGCACCGTTGGAAATAAAGCCCGAGGTAGGTACGCCCTTGGTGACGGTGGTCGATCCCGAATCGCTGGAAGCCTTGAAGCCGCCGATGGAGATCGAGCCTTGCGCAACCGCGTATACCTCGCCGTCCGCACCGTAAAGCGGCGTGGCCAGCAGCATGCCGCCGGTTAAATCCTTCGCATCGCCCATAGCGCTCACCGTTACGTCAACACGGCCGCCACTGCGCGCAAACGGCGGCAGGGTGGCGGTGATCGTCACGGCGGCGACGTTCTTGGTCTTGAGTTCGGTGCCGCGCGTATTCACGCCCTGACGCTCCAAGAACGCGATCAGGCTTTGCTCGGTAAAGGCGTTGTTCTTCAGCTTGTCGCCGGTGCCGTTCAAGCCCACGACCAGCCCGTAGCCCATCAGGATATTCTCGCGCACGCCTTCAAACGTTACGATGTCCTTCAGGCGCGCCTCGGAACTGGCGGCTGCGGAATAGACCGGCAACATGGAAGCGGCCATCGCCAATACGCTGGCAACCACTCCGACGCGGCTCGTAAATGACAGGTGACGCATAACAAAAATTCCTCACAGCTAAATATCGATGCGGGTACCCTTGCGATTTGCGTGCCACTTTCCGTGCCCAAAAATAGCGGCGTTATTTCAGCGCATTACGCGAATATTTGCCGCGTCGGCAGCCGCGCGGGAGCAGGAATAAAATTGGCTAGGCATTTTTTGCCTGCGCATTTTCATCTGCGGTGCAGGCAATCGTTTACATGGCGTTAAATCTTGCGCTATATAATCAGTTCATGATCAAGGTCACGGGCTACAACCCGATCAAACCAGCAAGCAATGTCAGAAAGCGCGGCGCAAGCAGCTCCGTGTCGTCTTTTTCCGACATACTCGACGCGTCCGGCGCGGATGACACCGCCCCCGCCCTCCAGACCGCCGATGTCGCGCAGACCGCTTCGGTCGCCAACATGCTGGCGCTGCAGGAACTCTCCGGCGAGGAAGTCAATCGCAAAAAGCTCGCGCAGCAGGGCAAATCCATGCTCGATGTGCTGGAATCACTGCGCCGCCAGCTTTTGATCGGCGCCATCCCCGCACATATGATGCACGATCTCGACCGCCAGCTTGCGCAACAAAAACACACGGTGAGCGACCCGGCACTTATCGACATCATCGAAGAGATCGAGCTGCGCGTGGCGGTCGAGCTGGCCAAGCTGCAAAAAGCCGCCGACACGCACCATGACTGACGGCAGGTTCAACATTCCTGCCTGCGCGGGAATGATCATCCTTCTTATGTCCCTTCCCGCTTTCGCCGCTGAAAAAGCCCCCGTCACCGCCTTCACCAGCGATGTCACCCTGCACGAGGACGGAAGCATGGACGTGTCTGAGCATTATGTGGTCGAGAATAAAGGCCGCCTTAAGGAGCCCGGCATGTTCCGTGATTTCCCCGCCTTCCGGCTGGACGCTTCCGGCAGACTGGTGCGAGTGCACAGCGACATTCTTCAGGTTGACCGCGAGGGCGAGCGCGTGCCCTACATCGTCAAATATTACAAAGACAAGAAACGCCTGTTTTTCGGCAAGCGCACCAAGCCCCTGTCGGACGATTACCGCTACAGCTACACGCTGCGCTACCGTATCACCGGCCTCACCGACTTTCCGCGCCACGATTCACCGTGGTCATGGATCGTACTCAGCAATCATTGGACCGACCCGATCGCAAAGCCTACGGTGCGCGTTCATTTTCCCGCGTCGATCAATATCAGCGACTATCGTTTTCTTGTAACCGGCGAACAGGTGCGTCCTGCCGCAGGCGTATGGTCGGATCAGCATACGTTTACTTTCACCGACGCCAAACCTGTCGGCAAACGCGAAAAATTGCGCGTCGAAGCCGCCCTGCCCGCTATCCCTTCATATGCTTATGAAAAGGCTGGCATTTCGCTCATTTCTATTTTGCAATTACTGCTGCTTGGCGCGCTTGCGATTGCGCTCGGCTGCTATCACCGCATGCCCCCGCGCACCATGCAACCAATTGCAAGTTAATGCTTATTTTTATGTCCTGCACGGATACACCCAAATATCCGTTGCGCAACCGTTATTACTCAGGTTACAGTTGCCTTTTTACGGGGTTTTGGCTATACAGCCCGAACTTTTAATCAGCGAGGAGTAATGGTTACGATGTCCAAGACTTACCAGCCTTCCGAAAAAGAACCTTACATGAACGCCAAGCAGCTGGATTATTTCCGCCAGAAGCTGACAACGTGGCGTGAAGAGCTGATCGCCGAATCGCAGGAAACCATCAACAACCTGAAGGAAGAAAATTGGCGCGAGCCTGATCTTTCCGACCGCGCGTCGCTGGAAACCGAAGCGGGCGTCGAGCTGCGCACGCGCAACCGCTACCTGAAACTCATCGGCAAGATCGACTCCGCCTTGAAGCGCATCGACGACGGCACCTACGGCTACTGCGAAGAAACCGGCGACCCTATCGGCATCAAGCGCCTGCAGGCACGCCCCATCGCCACCATGACCATCGAAGCGCAGGAGCGCCACGAGAAGCTGGAAAAGCAGTATATAGATGAAGAATAAGCGGTATTATGTAGCAAGCACACCTAGAAGTTTACGGGCAATCGTAGGTGGCTTTTGTTTTAATAGATTATTTGCGTCTTGATTTATCGTGCTGAGCTTTTAATAGCCAACCCAGAAGCTGCACGAAGCTAATTATTGCCGCGCCAGAAAGTACATGCCAAACACTTGTTAATAGCTGTTCTAGCTTTACCGGATCTGCAGAAATATATCCTATGTGCCTGCATATCAGGTAACACATCATGAACAGAATATATATCAGAGCAACGCAAGCAATGGCGAAAAGGAATTTGATCCCCCAACGAAAGACTTTGTGGAGGGCAAGGACGTTTTCATCCTCACTATCTTTGATGCGATCAAGCGCTCTGTCTGCAATCGCGCCTTCTTCTTCTATGGAAAGCTTGTCAGTATTACCGGCGGCTTTCTTCTTTTCCTGACGAAAGCCTTCATCCGGTATCTGTTTTATTTCGTTGGGTTTTTCGACATCACCCGGCATTAGAACCAAGCTGCTGGTAATAAGCTTGAATCAATGCATTTGGAATATGCCCCCATGGATTATCATGCCAAATTTGATGCCAAGGTGTTCCTTTGGCGTGTGTCATTGCTGATAGTTGAGGGCCAGTAAATGCACCGTATCTCTGATATACCTGCTGTATTATGCTTTCTTCCTGTTGCAGGAAATTAAGATCAGGCACATTGATTAAGTCTGAAACAGGTTGATTGCCATACATTTTCATTTCCCTGTATAGCTCTGGTATTACTGGGCCGTATTGCCACGCCTCAATATCTTCTGTAACTAGAGGGCGACCATAAAGCCCAAGCATCCAGCCATGTGCAATATACACCAGCTTCAAAAGCTTCATGGGCGTCAGATGCCGATCTTGTGCATGGCGTCCGAGTTCAAGGTATTTTTTTGCTATGTGAAGTGAACTGTACATTTCTATTTAATATCATTTTTGGCGAATATTAGCAAATAACACTACTTCAAATCAATATTCTGGCATCCTATTGCAACCAAACATTGCACAAAGAACACAGCGGTAAAGCTCCCACGCGCGAGCTTGTTAGCAATGTTCCGTTCGCTATCCTTCACACCGATTTCCGCCAATTTTTCGGTAAGTTCTTTATAGCCCATATTCCGGCGCTTAAGCTCTGATTTCAAAAGACCTTTTACCTTATTCTGCCATTCATCGCTCATAAATTACCTCATATTCGGTGATTTTCATCATCATATATGATGCAATTGTCATTGACAATGGGGCATAATGTCACTATATTCGATGTAATTACATCAGATATAGTGATTTTTAGATGCCTCAACATTTCTTACTCTCTAGCCAAGCCCGGACGCTGAGCCTGTCAAAGGTGATGCGCCTGAGTGATGCTGAGGCGTTTGAAACGTTCAAAGGCATCCGGTGGGCTTCAAATAATGGTGAGCCTTTCTGCCCCCGCTGTGGTTGCGTGTCGATCTATAGCTATTCCACCCGCCGTATTTTCAAGTGCAAAGGCTGCAACGCTCAGTTCTCTGTTACCACCGGAACGATTTTCGCCAGCCGCAAGCTTCCCCTGCGCGACATTCTGGCTGCTATTGCTATCTTCGTGAACGGGGCGAAGGGTCACAGCGCATTACAGCTTAGCCGCGACTTAGACGTTCAGTATAAAACGGCATTCGTGCTGTCGCATAAAATCCGTGAAGCACTGAGCAAGCAAAGTCACGGCAAGACCGTTAGCGGCGAAGTGGAAATTGATGGTGCGTATTTCGGCGGATATGTGAAACCCGCTAACCGCAAGGAACACCGCTTAGACCGCCGCACACGCTATGTGCAGAACGGCAAGCGCGAAGTGGTGGTTGCTATGCGTCAACGCGGTGGCAACACCATTGCAAACGTTTGCAGGTCCGAGAGCGCATCTGTTGAGATGATTCGCCAGCATGTTGCTAACGGCAGCACCATCCATGCCGACGAAGCAACTGCATGGGATACCTTACATGCAAAGTATCTCACGAAGCGCATCAACCACAGCGAAGCATACTCCCACGATGGCGCTTGCACTAATCAGGTGGAAAGTTTCTTCTCGCGCCTTCGCCGTGCTGAAATCGGGATGCACCATAGTATTGCTGGCAAGTACCTTGAACTATACGCCGACGAAATGGCTTGGCGAGAAAATCATCGCCGCGTGTCGAATGGAGAACAATATTTAACCGTCATGAATGCCGCGTTGCAATCTCCGGTTTCTCGCCAGTGGAAAGGGTATTGGCAGCGTAATTTGAGATAATCACCCGCCACGCTTTCGACAGGTGCGCTATAGCCTATAGCCACAGGATATAGTGGCAAAAGTCATGTCAAGCACAATATTTAGTTGTGCGGATTGGAAGATCCTACGATAATGACATCGTCTGAAACGAAAAAGGCTAGAGCAAAAGCCCTAGCCTCGTTTCGGATACACAAAAGGTTTCGAGACGTTTGTGAATCAAGGTGTAACAAGAAGGATTTTAAACCCCGTCTATCCCCAAGTCAAGATATCTCGATTCCTTTTGTGGCTTCATTTAAACCATAAAGGAAAAGTAACATGCCTAATTTAACGTGGATAAAAAGCACTACCAATACTTGGCTACCGCTTAATACCTTCAACATTTCCAGCGTAAACACTTTCGGCGTTTATATTATCTGGCACGCCGGGACTCCGGGGCAAGTTGTTCGCGTAGGACAGGGTGATATTGCCGATAGGCTAAATTGCCATAGGCTTGATCGTGAAGTGCAAGCTTACGCAGCTCGTAACTTATACGTTACATGGGCAGCAGTGGGCGCTCTTCAGGCTGATGGGATTGAGCGTTATCTTGCGGAGAAGTGGAAGCCTTTAGTTGGTACACGTTTCCCTGACGTTGTACCGATTGCTGTAAACTCCCCGTGGTAATAGTGCTGCCGAGGGATTGAAGCACAGTTTCAGTTGCTTCAATTAATTTCATGTACTGAAACCAAGCCCACGGCGGATTACTTTCGTCGTGGGCTTTTTCCTTCGCCCACGCGAGAACGCCCTCTAGTTCTTTTTTAATAAGACGGCCAGACATAAGGAGATCCTAGCATAAAAAGTGTAAAAAAAGGATGATGAAAATAAAATTAACCCGGTAATCGCCAGACAAACGCCCGATTCTTTTTCTTTATGGCAACAACCATCCCCCGTACAGCATGACGCCGCATAACGTGAATCACCCGGAAGCCAACCGCGTTTCTCAATATCGTGTCGCTTTCGTCTAGCCCCTTCGACCGCATGACACGCAGGGTTAGTTCCCGCGTATCCAATGTCCCTTCGGTACGCAAAGCCTCAAGACATATCTCGGTGGTTTCCCCGCGCCGGAATACGCGGGCAAGATCAACATAGGATGGAAAGTCGGCAGGTTTGCCGGTAGCCTCGAAAAGCTTTAGGGTGGCATTTATATGTGCGAGATCGCGTTGCGCTCGTTGGATAAGCACCTCGTAACCACGGATGGCTTTACGGATGTCGTCTTGCTTCTGCTTAAGCGCATAGATTGAGTGGGATTCTGCCATGCCCCAACATAGCAAAGCCGCCTACGGTTTCCCATAGGCGGCTAGGTGTGCTTGCTACATAATACCGAGAATAAGCGTTTTTTACGCTAACAAATAAAAAGGCCGGGGTTTCCCGGCCTTTTTTTGTGGCGATGTCACGGAATTTTCACAATCGTAAGCGCCCTATGCTGGTATAATGCGCTCATGGATACGACGCTGAAAGATGAGCTGATAAAACTCATGCGAGCCAACCCGCCGTGGCTTACGTGCTCAACCGCCACGACTTTCCGTTCCGCAAGATTCAGGATGCGTTCCCCTTTCCCGAAGCGTATGCAGATCGAACCCCCATCCACCACGTACTCAGCCAGGCGCTAATGGAAGAACCGCCGGGCATCATCCTGTTCGGCTACAAAGACGCTACCAGCATGAAACCCGTTCTGGATATTCTCGATAAAATCCCTGAAGTGCCCTATGGCACGATAGAAACTGGCGATGGCAGGAAGCTCTATTGCATATCCCATTGGGCGGCGCAGGAGCATTTGTTCAACCCGCGCGAAATCGGCATGAGCCCGGCACAAAATATTTTCGATGCCGAGCTGATTTCCGCCCTGAGTAACAGGACAAAAGCACATGACCGCGTCACCCCTTCCGGGCAGGCATCGCTGAAAAAATAGCCGCTAGCCCTTCGCATCAGCGAGTTGCTGGATTTTCAGCAACACGTCGCGCGCCACCGGCGCGGCAACGGCGGAACCGCCACCGCCATGTTCGATGATAACGCAGCAAGCATATTTCGGCGCGTGGATCGGCGCGAAACCGACGAACAGCGCGTGATGGCGGTATTCCCACGGCAGCGTTTCCTGCTTTACCCCGCGCTGGAGGATTTTGCGCACCTGCGACGTGCCGGTTTTTCCGCCCATCGCATAGCGCGGATCGACGATGCGCTTGCCCCACGCCGTACCGCTCTGGCTGTTGGTCACGGCGCTCATCGCCTCTAAGTTCATGCGCAACAAATCTTGCTTCATCGGCACCGGCTCGAATACCGGCTTTTCCTGTCCCGGCGGCACGAACAGACGCGGCTTGACCATTTTTCCGCTCGCCATGCGCGAGGTCATCACCGCCAGTTGCAGCGGCGTGGCGAGCACGTACCCCTGCCCGATAGAACAGTTGATGGTATCGCCGCCCGCCCATTTCTGTTTGTAGCGCTTCATTTTCCATTCCGGGTCTGGAACAATACCCGCACGCTCGCCGACGATGCCGATGTCATGCAGTTGCCCCAGCCCGAACCGCCGCGCCATATCCGCATATCTCTGGATGCCCATGCGCTCGGCCACCGTGTAGAAAAACGTGTCGCAGGATTGCTCGACGGCTTCGTGGTAGCGCACCGTGCCGTGGCCGCCTTCTTTCCAGCAATTGAACTGGTGGTCGCCGAGGAAATAATGGCCGGGGCAGAACACGCTGGAGCCGGGCGTGATGATGCCCGCTTCCAGCCCCGCCATGCCCACCAGCATTTTGAATGTAGAGCCGGGCGGGTATTGCCCGCTGATCGCCTTGTTCAGCAGCGGCACTTTCTTATTGGCGTTGAGCGATTTCCACTCTTCGGTGCCGATGCCCTTGCTGAAGCTGTTCGGGTCGAAGCCCGGCATCGACACCAGCGACAGCACGTTGCCGGTATCCACTTCCATCACCACCACGCCCGCGCTTTCGCCCTTCACCTGCTCGGCCGTATAATCCTGCAGGCGCGCATCGATGGTAAGATGCACCGATTCGCCGGGAATACTTTCTTTTTTGCCCACCTCGCGGATGGGCACGCCGTGCACGTTCACTTCAAGCTGGCGGATGCCCGCAGTGCCGCGCAACCGGCTTTCCAGCAATTTCTCAACACCGTTTTTCCCGATCTTGAAATCCGGCAGGCGGAACAGCGATTCGTCCTCGCCGGTCATTTCCTGTTCCGACACCGTGCCGACATAGCCGAGCAGGTGCGCGGCGCGGTCGAGCAGCGGATAGTAACGTATCTGGCCGATGTCGATGAAGGCGCCCGGCAGCGAAAACGCGTGCAGCTCGATCAGCGACACCTCCTCCCATGTCATATGCTCCTTGAGCATTTCCGGCATCGAGGCCGAGGAGACTTTCTGCGCGCGCAATTGCTTCAGCCGTTTCTCGCTGAACGGCAGCAACGCATGCAGCCTGTCGATCGTTTCCGCATACACCGACTGCTTCAACCCGCTATAGTCGAGGAACAGTCGGTAATTGCGCTCGTTGCTCGCCATCGAGACACCGTTGCGGTCGAGCAGGTTGCCGCGCTCGGGCGCGATCAATTGCAGCTTGATGCGGTTGTTTTCCGACAGGGTGGCGAATTCTTCGGCCTTGATGAATTGCAGGTAGTAAAGCCGTGCCGCCAGCGCCGAGAACACGGCCGCCTGCGCGCCTCCGAAGATAACCGAACGGCGGGTGAACAGGCGTTGTTTTTCATTATCTTTTGGCATCGCAGCATTGTTTTATACTGTCTCTGCCCATCCGTCATCCGCGAACTTATTATCGCCCGTGCAGTACGCGCCAGCGGCGCTCATGGATGTGCCGGTCGATACGCTCGAAGCATACGTGCAGGAACGGGTACATGCCCACCGACAAAAGCCACTGCACCAGCGCAGGCACGACCGCCAGCATACGCGCATACAGCAACGAAAGGCACAGCCAGCTCATCGCCGCATACACCAGCAGCAACACGGAAAAATACCCCCACTTGATAAGGAATCCTTCCTTGTGGATGTATTTGCGTTGTGCGTGCAGCAGCGCGAGGAAAATGATAAGCAGCAGCGAGGAAAGGCCAAGCGGCAGGCCAGTGGCGGCGTCCATGAGCACGCCCGCGGCGAACGCGAACCAGTATGGCATCTCGCGCGCGTGCGACATGCCCCAGTAGAAGATGGGCATCAGCGGCAGAAGCGGCATCACGCTGCCCAGCCCCCCCAGATGCTTCGGCACCAGCGACAACACGATCAGCGCGATCGTGAGCAAAGCCGGGAGCAGCGCCCAGAACATTAATTCCAGACGCTTGACCGATGAAATCATAACGACTCAGGAAAAGAAATTACTGCAGGCCGACGGCACTGACATATTCGATGCTGGATGCATCCACGTAGGGCTGGACTTTCACCGCACCCTTTTCAACGCTGGTGACGATGCCCACAGGAATACCCGCCGGGAACACGCCGCCATCACCGGAAGTGACGATACGCTCGCCGACTGCGATCTTGCTGTTGGCCGATACGTAATAGAGTGAAGGCAGGTCTTCGTTATTGCCTGCGAGAATGCTTTTCTCACGCGCCTGTTCCGCCACCACCGGCACACGGGAGTTGATGTCGCCCAGCAGCAGCACGCGGGCGCTGGTGTCGCCTGCGTCAACCACGCGGCCGACCAGCCCGTTTTCGTTGATGACCGCTTGGTCTACTTTGATGCCCTGTTGCGTGCCGCCGTTGACGAGCGCCGAATGCGCATACGGCCCGCTTAAATCTGACACGAGCTGCACCGTCACATAGCTGCGCTTCTGCGCGGGCACGACGTTGAGCAGCGCGCGCAGCGAGCGGTTCTCCGCTTCCGTCTGCTTGGCGAGCGCCTGCCATTGCAGGAGCTGGATGTTCTGGTTACGCAACGTGATGTTTTCCGAGCGGATGGCAAATGTCTGGCTGACCCATTCGCCGATGGAAGCCACCGTGTCGAACGGGCTTGCGACGACGCCGAGCACCGGCGTCACAACGTCGAGCACGCCCGTGCGCAGGCGCGATGCGGCGGGATGACCGGCCTTATCCATCGCAAAAAGCACGAGGCCGCACATCACCAGCATCAGTATCGACGCGCGCGAAACCCAGTGACCGCCGGGAAGCGCTTTGATGAGTTGGGATTGTGAATGTCTAGCCAAGCAAATTCACCTTGATGTGCACGTTTGGGATTGTACGCACCACACGCGCGACCGCAACTGAAAAAAGCGCGGCGCGATATTTTATGCGCACAACTACCTTATAATCGTAACGCAAAAATATAAAATAATGCTTAAGAATTGATTACTCTTGCTTGAACAACACGTGCTTGAGCAGGTCGGGATGTTCCAGCACCTTTCCGGAACCTAAGGCCACGCAATTCAACGGTTCTTCGGCTACGAACACCGGCAGGCTGGTGGCATTGGACAGTACCAAATCGAGATTGCGCAGCATCGCGCCGCCGCCGGTAAGCACAATGCCCTTATCCACGATATCCGAGGACAATTCCGGGGGCGTGCATTCGAGCGCGACTTTTACCGCCTCAATAATCTGCCCTACCGGTTCCACTAAACTTTCAGCGATCTGGTATTCCGACAGCACGATTTCCTTCGGCACACCGTTCATCAGATCACGGCCTTTGATTTCGATGAGCTTGCCGTCGCCGTTCTGCGGGGCACACGCTGCGCCGATTTCTTTTTTGATTTTCTCCGCCGTGGTTTCACCGATCAGCAGGTTCCCGTAGCGGCGAATGTAAGAAATGATCGCCTCATCCATCTTGTCGCCGCCCACGCGCACGGAGCGGGCATAGACGATGCCACCGAGCGAAAGGACGGCCACTTCCGTGGTGCCGCCGCCGATGTCAACAATCATCGAGCCGGTAGGCTCCGTCACCGGCAGGCCTGCGCCGATAGCGGCCGCCATCGGTTCTTCGATAAGGAACACTTCGCGCGCGCCGGCGTTTTCCGCCGCTTCCTGAATGGCGCGGCGCTCCACGGGCGTGGAGCCGGACGGCACGCAGATGATGATGAGCGGGCGCGGGCGGATAATGCTGTTGCGGTTATGCACGCGGTGGATGAAGTGCTTGATCATCTCTTCCGCCGACTGGAAATCCGCGATCACCCCGTCTTTTAAGGGGCGCTTGGCGTCGATTTTCGCAGGGGTGCGCCCTAGCATCATCTTGGCTTCGTTACCGAAAGCGAACGGCACCATGACGCCGTTATGGTCTTTCATAGCGACCACGGAGGGTTCGTTGAGGACGATACCGCGACCCTTGACGTAGACGAGCGTATTCGCCGTCCCAAGATCAATGGCCATATCGGAAGACATCATACCAAAGAGGCGATGGAACATAGAACCGTTTGCCTAGCAGGATTGAATTTGTTAGAAACTGCACCACCACGCGCAAACGAGAACCGCCAGCCGCAATAAGTACACGCGTGGAGATTAAACAGTCGGGCGCACAATGCAACAATTAACTGCAATCGCAACCCTAAACTATCGTTTACCTTTATGTACATAACATGGTCGCTGGCGAGCGCGTTAATTACGGCGTGCTACATCGTCTACATCTCCGGCGTGATGAAAACCCACAAGGAGGTGCATCCGAACACCACGCTGCTGGGTACGCATATCGCGGGCGGCGCGTTGCTGCTGGCATTGTTTGCGGTTCTTCCCGGCGCGCACCTCACCTTCCCGGAAGGTTCCGACGCGTATCTCTACCTGCTCGCCAACGCGTTCCTGCTTATGCTTTCGCGGCAGCTGTACCTTTATGCCTACGCGCATACCGATGTCGCCAACATCACCATCTTCTCGCCGCTCACGCCGATGTTCGCCATCGCCACCGGGCATTTCATGCTCGGCGAAACGCTCAATTCCTACGAGTTGTTCGGCATCACGCTGATCTGCAGTTCGATCTACATCATGTTCCTGCACCGGCGCAAAGGCGAGTCGCTCACACACGCGCTGATGACGCCCTTCCGCAACATCGCCTCCTCCACGCCGGTGCTTATGGGATTTCTCTCCACCATCCCCACGGCGTTCGCCGCCGTGTTCCAGAAAAAGGCGCTGCAATCGTTCGACCCCGCCACGTTTACCATCGTGCTCATGCTCACCATCGGCTTCATGGCGTTCCTGGTGGAAGCCTTCATCCGCCGCAAGCCGCTGGCGATATTGCGCTCTAAGCCGCAATGGTGGCTGATTTCCGGCGGCCTGCTCATGCTCTCACAGTTTATTTTCTGCTACGTGCTGATCGCTGCGCCTGCGTCGGTGGCGCTAGTATTGCAGCGCTTAAGCATTGTATTTCAGGTCATACTTGCGTATGTTTGGCTGCATGAAAAAACCGACATCCGCAAGCGTATGGCTTGCAGCGCCGGCGCGGTCGCCGGGTTCGCGCTGCTGGTGTTGCAACAGATCATGGCATGATGCTTAAAAAGTTTTTGCTTATCGCGTTTGCCGCCTGCGCCCTGCCCGCCCTTGCTGCGGCCGCATGGTGGTATGGGCCGCGCTACCTGTGCGACTACGACCTAGCCTGCCTGAAGCAATACGACCCGTGGCTGCGCGACCGCTACGACCCCGACGTGCCGCTGCTGCAAGCCAAGGAAGTCGGGGAGATCGACGACCTGCAGGACGACGTGTGGGGCGTGCTCGCCAAATACCTCTCCGAGTTTAATGCGTTCCATGACGAACATAAGCAGCGTGGGCGCATCAGCTGCGCGGTGGTCGCCAACGGGGTCACGGCGCTTAATTCGGGCTACGGCGCGCTTATCGACAGCCACGATTACGTATTCCGCATGAACAGCGCTCCGATCGACGGATTTGAAGCCGACGTAGGCAAAAAAGTGACGTTCGACGTTATCAATTCCGGGGTCGGAAGGATCAGAGATTACGGCCAGAATCATTTCGCCATCATCTGGGGCGCCGGCGGCGGGCTGATCGGGCATATGGGCAGGCAGGTGCTGGGGCAGATGCCGCCGGACAAGGAAGTCACCCGCCTGAAGGTCGAATCGCCCGCGACACAACGCATCGTTGTCTACACCGATGCGTTCAAGGAGAATATCGAGAAAGTCTGGTTCAGGCCAAAGACCAAGCTCAATGAAAAGGAATGGCCGGGCACGGGCTTCCGCACCATCGCGCTGGCCGTTCACCTGTGCGATTCGCTCGACCTGTTTGGTTTCGGCGCCGACGAAAAAGGCAAGATGTGGCACTATTTCAAGAAAGGCGGGCTGTGGAACGGCCACCGCCCCGACTACGAGGCGGAGTTCCTGCAAACGTTGGCCGAGCGCCGCATCGCACGCCTCTACAAAGGCGACACCAGCCACAAAATCCCGCCGCCTAAGGCAAAGAAATAATCCCGGCTATTTTTTCGGCAGCAGCGTTTCGCGCTCCGTGCGCGTTTGCAGCTTGCACAGCGCGTTGATATAGGCGAGCGCGGACGCCACCATCGTATCGATATTCGAGCCGTGGCCGTTGATGATTTTACCGTCGGGCGTTTCCAGCCGCACGTTGACTTCCGCTTGCGCGTCGGTGCCCTGCGTGATGGCGTTCACCTGATATAATTTCAGTGCGGCCTTGTGCGGCACGAGCGCGGTGATCGCGTTGAAGGTCGCGTCAATAGGCCCGTTGCCTTCGACCGTGGCGCGGCGGATTTCGCCGTTCACGCGCAAGCTCAGCATCGCCGTCTGCGGCCCGATCGTGCCGCAGGTGATATGCAGTGATTGCAATTGAATGGCATCCTCGCGGCGCGACTCGGTGTCGAGCAGCGCGATCAGATCTTCATCGTAAATTTCCTTCTTCTTGTCGGCGAGTTCCTTGAAACGATGGAACGCTTCCTCAAACGCATTGTCGCCGATTTCGATACCGAGGTCGGACAGTTTTTCGCGCAGCGCGTGGCGGCCGGAATGCTTGCCGAGCACAAGGTTCGACTTGGAAAGCCCGACCGATTCGGGCGTCATGATTTCATAGGTGCCCGCGTGCTTGAGCATGCCGTCCTGATGGATGCCCGACTCGTGCGCGAATGCGTTGGCGCCGACGATTGCCTTGTTCACCTGCACCACCGCGCCGGTGATATTCTGCACCAGGCGCGAGATGCGCGTTAGGTGCGTAGCGTTGATATTCGTGGTGTAAGGAAACAAATCGGCGCGGGTCTTGATCGCCATCACCACTTCTTCCAGCGCCGTGTTGCCTGCGCGCTCGCCGATGCCGTTGATGGTGCATTCGATCTGGCGAGCACCGTTGGTAATCGCCGCCAGCGAGTTGGCGGTAGCAAGGCCTAAATCGTTCTGGCAGTGGGTGGAAAAAATCACGTTGGACGCGCCGGGTACGCGCGTAATAAGCGCGTGGATAAGTGCGCCGTAATCACCCGGCGTGGCGTATCCTACGGTGTCGGGAATATTGATGGTGGTCGCGCCCGCCTTGATCGCGGTTTCCACCGCGCGGCAGAGAAAATCCACTTCCGTGCGCGTAGCGTCCATCGCCGACCACTCGACATTGTCGGTGAATTTCCGCGCAAGCGTGACGGAATCGTTGATCATGCCGAGGCAGGCGTTCTGGTCGATGCGATACTGGTATTTCAAATGGATTTCGCTGGTGGACATGAACGTATGGATGCGCCCGCGCCTTGCCGGTTTGATCGCCTCCGCCGCACGTTCGATGTCGATATTTTTCGCGCGCGCCAGCGAGCACACAACGGCGTTTTTGGTTTTTTTCGCGATCTCGTGCACCGCCTCGAAATCGCCGTTGCTCGCCATCGCGAACCCGGCTTCGATAACGTCCACGCCCATCGCGTCCAGCGCTTCCGCCACCAGCAATTTCTCATCGAGGTTCATCGACATGCCGGGCGATTGTTCGCCGTCGCGGAGGGTCGTATCGAAAATGATGATGCGGTTGGTCATATGCGTAAATACCTGCTGTGGAAGGGCAATTATCCCCAAATTACAAGCTGGTACAACTTAAATTATTTGTAATGGCGAATTAGCGCGGCAAGGCTATGCTGAGGGAGGCCTCAAGGCCGTCAACCCACTTTAGGAGAGCATCCCATGCGTACCGCTATCGTCCTGCTGGCTGCCAGCATCGCCTTCGCCACCCCCGCACTTGCAGGCCCCCTGCAGAGAAGCGCCGAAAATCAGGAGCGTCGCATTGAACGGGGCGTCGAATCCGGCGAATTGACCAACAGCGAGGCCAAACGCCTTGAACATAGAAACAGCAAAATCCAAGCCGATATCGACGCCGCCAAAGCCGACGGCAAAATGACCCCGAAAGAAATCCGCAAAATCAAAAACGCGGAAAAACGCCAGAACGCCAACATCTACCACAAGAAGCACAACGAACGCAAAGCGCAGTAACCCGCTTCGCTGCTAACGAAAAAGCCCGCCGGAAAAACCGGGGGGCTTTTTTATGAGATAGAGTAGGCCAATTACCAACTATTGATTTTTCCCCTGCCCCTTGTCAAGCGCCGCAACCCACTGCTGGAGCTCTTCTAAGAAGGTAAGGCTTATTTTGGAAATAAACCCATTACCACCCGCTGTGGAAACCATCCTTTTCATATTCACTTCATCATCCACGCCACCTGATTGCAGCAAGATAGGAGCCGAAATTCCAAGCCTGCGAATATCGCGAATCAATCTGAGAGCGGCGTCCTGATGAATTCCCATCGAAAGATCGGTGATGACACCATCGAGATCTTTTTTATTTTCCCGTATCACCTGCAATGCAAGCTCAGGGGACGAAGCCGTCAGCACATTATGGCCATCCTCGCGCAGGTACCTCTCAAGTCCTTTCAAGAGACTCGTATCGTCATCCACGACTAATAGTGTCTTTGCCATAGTCGCTGAATCCGTACGCGGCTAGTTCTTCGCTTTATCCACCAGCTTGTTCTTTGCGATCCACGGCATCATGCCGCGCAGCTTTTGGCCGATCGCTTCGATCGGGTGCTCGGCCTGCATGCGGCGCGTCGCTTTGAACGAAGGCTTGCCGGCTTTGTTTTCCAGCATCCAGTCGCGGGCGAATTTGCCGGTCTGGATATCGCGCAGCACGCGCTTCATTTCCGCTTTGGTTTCATCGGTGATGATGCGCGGGCCGGTGACATAGTCGCCGTATTCGGCGGTGTTGGACACCGAGTAGCGCATGTTGGCAAGGCCGCCCTCATAGATCAGGTCGACGATCAGCTTGGTTTCGTGCAGGCATTCGAAATACGCCATTTCCGGCGCGTAGCCTGCGTCCACGAGCGTTTCAAACCCGGCTTGGATCAGGTGCGAGATACCGCCGCACAATACCGCCTGTTCGCCGAACAGATCGGTTTCGCATTCTTCCTTGAAAGTGGTTTCGATGATGCCCGAACGTCCGCCGCCGATGGCCGACGCATAGGACAGCGCGAGGTCGAGCGCGTTGCCCGACGCGTTCTGATGCACCGCAACCAGACACGGAACGCCGCCGCCTTTCTGGAATTCGCCGCGCACGGTGTGGCCGGGGCCTTTGGGCGCGACCATCCACACGTCCATATCGGCGCGCGGTTCGATGAGCTGGAAATGCACGTTGAAGCCGTGCGCGAACACGAGGCTTGCGCCCTGCTTCAGATTCGGCGCGATGTCGTTAGCATAAATCTCCGCCTGCAATTCGTCGGGCGTAAGCACCATCACCACATCCGCCCACTTAGCGGCGTCGGCAGGAGCCATCACTTCAAATTTCGCCTGTTTCGCTTTGGCGACCGAAATCGAATCGGGACGCAGCGCCACGCGCACGTCTTTCACGCCGGAATCGCGCAGGTTTGCCGCATGCGCGTGCCCCTGGCTGCCGTAGCCGATGATGGCTACTTTTTTGTTTTTGATCAGGTTCAGATCGGCATCGGTATCGTAATAAACGCGCATGGTTTTTCTCGCTGAATTAGGGGCTGCAAAGGCCGCGCAGTATAGCCCGCTTATGGGCGGAATCAACTGAAAAATCAGCCGCGATGGAATAAATAGGCCGGAATTTCAGTGTGTTCCTTACGCCAGATCACATTATCCATAAAATAATGGTGGATATTGATGAACACCACGAACGATGCCGTAAGCGGCAAAAGCAGGGAGCCGCCCGCATTAAAAAGCCCGGAAAGCGCCTCCGGCAACAGGTCGAAAAACAGCAGGCTGCACAGCAGCGCAACCAGCACGAAGCGCTTTAGTTGCGTGATAGCCTGCGGTTCGCCCGCCTGCATTTTCGTTGCGGTTTCGCCGCGCTTATAAGCATAGACGAACATCAGATATTGCAGCGAATGGAACAGCGGGTAGAGCATGATCCACATCGGGTGCACCCATGCGATGAGCAGGAAATAATACATCGAGAAATACGCGACCAGCCCGGTAGTGGAAGGTTTCGGGTTTGTTTTTCCCCATATCGCGGCAAATAGCGCGGCGAAGCCCGACAGCGTGAGCGCAAGCCCTGCCAGCCCGCGCAACTCCGGCGGCAGATCCAACCATTGCGGAACGGAATATTCCACGCCCCACATATCCTGCATCGCGGGCGCACCGCCGGAGAGCAGCGCAACGCTATAAAACCCCCACAGCACATAGCTGTTGAACACGAACAGCTTGCGTTGCCACGGCTTGTAATAAATTTTTTTCATCGACGACAGCATGATGAACACGCCGTAGGCCTGCTTCGCGTAATGCCATGCCACCGTCAGCAGCATCGCGTTCACCGCATAACCGAACAGCTCCATGCGCTGCGCCATCATCGCGTAGAAAAAATACGACGCCATCGCCAGCGGCACGACGATACCGGCTAGAATATAACGCAGCCACAATTCCGTGCGGGTGCGGAAACGCTGCAATTTCGCGCGGTAATCGCGGTAGAATAGCTGATACGACACGATGAAGTGCGGATCGTTCACCAGAAACGCCAGCGTGGTGAGTAATGCGCCGAGAATCATTTTTTGATCGTAAAACGCCGCACCGCGCGGCGGCACAAACGCCAGCAGCACCACCAGCACGCACAGCGCAAACCCGCCTGCAAGCAGGAAATCGAAAAACGGGGAGATCAGGTAAGGCCGGTTTCGCCACTGGCGGGCGGTGAAAAATCCGGCTTGCGTCATGTGAGTTTCAGTAATGCTTTGGTACGATCCAGCATCGCACCCTGTTCGGGCGAAAGCGTTGCGCCGTCGGCGGTCGCGGCTTCCACCATCATGGTGATTAGCTCCTGTTTTTCGGATACGGAGCACGCACCGTCTACCACCGGTGCCAACTGTTTCACTAGTTTTTCAAGGCTCGGTGTTTTGCCAAGCATGAAGCTGCACAGCGTAAACATTTCATTCGCATCCGTAGGAGAAAGACCGAGCTGCTGTTCGGCGGAGGCGATAATGCGCTGCTTCTGCGAAGCTGTGAGCATGCCGCCGCATTCGGTGATGCCGAGCATGAGCAGCATCGCGGCTTCACGCGGGTCGCACACGCTTTCGATGACGTCGGAGTCGGCGTTCTTGCGCATGCGCATGCCATGCCATTTCCCACGGCTGCCGCACTTGCCGCGATTGAGCCCCTGATAGAGATACATGATCCACATGACGGTTACGACAAGGCTCAGTATGCCCATGATGATGTGCATAAAGCTACACTCCCTCTTTGCCCCGGCTCATCGCGGCGATGCCGGTGCGACAGATTTCGATCAGCCCGAGCGGGCGCATGAGAGTAATAAATTCGTCGATTTTTTCCAGCTCGCCGGTCATCTCGAACACGAACGATTCCGGCGTCGAATCGACCACGCGCGCGCGGAAAATATCGGCGACCTTGAGCGCCTCCACGCGGTTTTCCACACTTCCACCCACCTTCACCAGCGCCAGCTCGCGCTCGACATGCGCGCCTTCGACCGTGAGGTCGTGCACCTTGTAGACCGGCACCATTTTTTCCAGCAGTTTTTTGATCTGCTCGACCACCGCTTCCGTGCCAGACGTGACAATGGTGATGCGCGATATTTTGCGGTCGTGCTCCACTTCCGCCACGGTAAGCGATTCAATGTTGTATCCGCGCCCGGAGAACAAGCCGATCACGCGCGCGAGCACGCCGAACTCGTTATCCACCAACACCGCAAGCGTGTGGCGGTTGATCGCCTGCGTGGTTTTAGGAATGTCGTAGACGATGTCGAGCGTTTCTTCGGTCACAAATTTACTCCGGCGAGTTGAATGTAGTTTCGGGTTTCATCGCGGCGGCGAATCGTTTGCTTCCGACCGATGGCGGCATTGCGGCGGCAAGCTGGGTAGTCGCGCCGGTCATGGCCGTCTTGTTACGATGATGCGCTTCCAGCGCAGGGATAAGATATTTACCCCATATTTTGGGAAATGTACTCAGCGCCTTTGCACTCAACTCAGCGCTAAAATGCTCCTGCCTGCCCGCTTTTTCCCAGCGCTTGAATTCCTCGTACGCAGGGGCATAACTCTTCTGCAGCACGGCGGCGAATGCGGCGGGCTTATCGATTGCCGCCTGCAGATCGGGCGGGAGGAAACTGCGCATCTTGCTGGCCGCTTCCGTAAGCCACACATCGGAGACTTCCATATCCAGCCCCAGCACCACGCCGACCGCGTTCTTCGGCCCGACGCTGCCACGGTCGTAAAATTCCTTCAGCGTTTCCACCAGCCTGAGCGGTTTCTCGCGCGGCTTCAATTTAGCGCCGTTACCCGAATAGGTGCGGATGAAGCTGACGATCATCTGGTTGCGAAGATGACTGATTTCCTTGATCGTTTGCATTACAGCAAATCCTTGCTTTTCACTTCCGCAGCCTTGTCCTGCGGGTTGAGCACCAGCTCGTAATGCGCGGCGCCTGCAGGAATCATCGGGTAGACGTTTTCGTTCTGGTCTACGAGCATGTCGACGATGACGGGGCCTTTGACGGCGAGCATTTCTTTTATGGTTTTATCGACGTCTGCCACCTTGTCGCAGCGTAAGCCCACCATGCCGTACGCTTCGGCGAGCTTCACGAAATCGGGCAGGCTGTCCATGTAGGATTCGGAGTAGCGCGAGCCGTGGAACATTTCCTGCCACTGGCGCACCATGCCCATATAGCGGTTGTTGAGGATGAATACTTTCACCGGCAAGCGGTACTGCATGATGGTGGAGAGTTCCTGGATATTCATCATCAGCGAGGCTTCGCCAGTGACGCATGCAACCAGCGCATCCGGATGCGCGATCTGCACGCCCATCGCGCTCGGCATGCCGTAGCCCATCGTGCCTAAGCCGCCGGACGTCATCCAGCGGTTCGGCTTATCGAATTTCAAAAACTGCGCCGCCCACATCTGGTGCTGGCCAACGTCGGTGGTGACGTAGGTTTCCTGATTTTTCGTCAGCTCGTACAGGCGCTCCAGCGCGTATTGCGGCTTGATGGTTTTTTCGCCCTGCACATAGCTGAAACTTTTGCGCGAACGCCAGCCTTCGATTTTTTTCCACCAATCGGCGAGATCGGGCTTAGGGTTTTTCTGTTTCCACAGCGCGGTCATCTGCGCAATCACATCACCTGCGTCGCCGACGATGGGCACATGCACATGCACGTTTTTATTGATCGAGCTGGGGTCGATGTCGGCATGGATTTTTTTCGAGCCGAGAGAGAACGCATCGAGCCTGCCGGTCACACGGTCGTCGAAGCGCGCGCCGATATTGATCATCACGTCGCATTCGGCCATGCACATATTCGCTTCCAGCGAACCGTGCATGCCGAGCATGCCGATGAATTGCTTGTCGGTGCCGGGGAATGCGCCGAGCCCCATCAGCGTGTTGGTGCAGGGAAAGCCGGTCATATGCACAAGTTCGGTAAGCGCCGCGCACGCCTTGGCGCCCGCATTGATCACGCCGCCGCCGACGTAAAATACCGGGCGTTTGGCGGTTGCCATGAGCGCCACCGCTTTTTCCACCTGCGCACTGTCGGCTTTCGCAGTCGCCGGATAGGACGGGCGGTTGACGGGTTTTTTGCCCGCATAACTACCAAGCTGGTTCATGATATTTTTCGGGATGTCAATCACCACCGGCCCCGGCCTGCCGGTTTGCGCGACATGGAACGCCTCATGCATGATCGCGCCCAAATCGTCGATATTTTTTACGAGGTAATTATATTTCGTGCAGGAGCGCGTGATGCCGGTGGTGTCGGCTTCCTGAAACGCATCGGAGCCGATGAGGTGCGTGGGCACCTGCCCGGTGATGCATACGAGCGGGATGGAATCGAGCATCGCGTCGGTAAGTCCCGTCACCGCGTTGGTCGCGCCGGGACCGCTGGTTACCAGTACCACGCCGACCTTGCCGGTGGAACGCGCATACCCTTCGGCGGCATGGGTGGCCGCCTGCTCATGGCGCACGAGAATATGGCGGAGCTGGTTCTGCTTGAACAGCGCATCATACACCGGCAGTACCGCACCGCCGGGATAACCGAACACCACATCCACCTCTTCGCCGAGCAACGCGCGCACGATGATTTCCGCGCCGGACATTTCTGTGGTTGCGGAGGTTTCGGGAATTACCGCTTTCGCCTTTTGCATAATACGCCCTGAAGGATTTGAGAAAAGGGAGTAAATTTAATGTTTTGACCAGTTTAGGTCAACAAATTTCGGGGGTTTTGCTTTAAAGCCCTAAATAGCCCTGCGAGTTGCCGACGTTGCGATCCGCAGTCCATGTACTGGAGCGAGGCTGGATACGGGTTGTGTACTGCCGGGCGAAGCCCTGAATGCGCATCTCCACCGATGGAACGTCGGTTTCCACGTAAACCCCTAGCTTACGGCAACGATCCTCGCGCCGTTCGGCTTCCGCAGTGGTCAGCTTATCCTTGTCTTTGGTAAGCAGGTCGTAATCCTTGCCGAGCAGGGCTTTAAGCGTGGAATCCCATACTTTTACTTTTTCGTTGTTCAACGGCGGGTTGAATATCACTATGGGTTTATTCTTAAATAATTCCGGCGCGGTTTTCTTGAGCATGAGCGCCCCCACCCATTCCTGCACCGTGCCCGCGCCGCCGGGGGCGACGACCAAGGCGTTGCAAGTATCGAGCATGTCGGCCATGCGGTCGTAGATATTGCGGGTCTGCTTAAAATAGCTGAGCAGCGGCGAAGGCGTGCCCCTGTCCGTCTCCGATTTTAAAATCGGCTCGGTGCTGTAACCGCCTATCCATGCTCTCTTATGCAATTCATCGGCGGGCATACTCATCATTTCAAGGCTGCTACGGTTCTTGGCAACGCCGCTGAGCACCGCGCCCATCGTATAGCGGTCACCCGCACCGTAAACGATGCCGTACCCTTCGGAGGACAACCCGTAACTTAAGCGCTCCATCTGTTGGTTGAGATGTTCGTTCTCATTGGCGGCGGAACAGAAAATCGCCACTTTGAACTGCTTCGGATCGGGCTTTACGCCCAGCTCATATTCCACACTCGGCGCATACGGACGGCGCTGATAGCGTTCTCGGCGCTTATTAAGCACCTGCAGCCCGGCCTTGAGCGCATCGTCATAGCTGTCGGCGCGCACTTCGTCGAAATAGCTGTTGGAGCGGACGCGCACGCCGTGCGGAAGCCCCGCAGGAGTGTCGTGCACGATAATGCTGTGATCCTTGGTCATGCCGAGATTCACCAGATCCATGTGGTTGGCGATCGCCTCGTTCCAGCTTCCGTCATGATTTAAAATGACGATAGGTTTCTGCATGTCGCGCGCAACAAGCTGCTTGGCCACCATCAGGGAAAACAGCGTGTAGAATTTCTCGAATTTGGAATCCGGCGTGTCCTTGCGCTCGCTGTCAGGCAGCAGGATAAACCCGTCGCTATGGCGCACGATGTCGTCGACCGCGCTCAGAAAGTTACGCGACGTGCGGTTCTGCGGGGAGTCGTCATGCTCAGGATAACGCACCTTGAAATGCTTACCCGCGCCGTTGCTGCGGCGGAGCAGGGCGTCGATGGCGGCGTGCGGCACGGCGTCTTTGGTGAGCGGCAGCAATCCCACCGAAAAATCGTCGATGGGCGCAGGGCGCAGCGGCAACGCCTTGCGAGCATAATCGGGAATCTTCAGCGTTTCCTTCGCCAGCTTTTCCACCACATGCGCACGCGCGCTGTGGCTGACGATAAATTCTTCGCCCAGTTCCGCACAACTCTTTTCCGGATGCGCGTTCGGACGGTAATAGTGATAGGTGCCGACGCGCTCGCCGGGATGGGGTTTTTTATCGGGCGCATGCAGGTAATTGATACCCTTGCCTTCGATAAGCGTGGGAAGTTGCGTACCGGTCATGAAAGGGTCGAGCGTCAGCACCGCTTTTTCGAGGATACGGACGTGATCCTTGCCTTCATATCCAAGCTGCTTCGCCGCGTCGTAAATCCGTTCGATCAGTTTCTGCGCGCCAAGCGTGCTGCTGAGCACGGGCGCAAGCTCTACGCCGGGCCCATGCCCGCCCTTCTCGTCTATACTGTTTAATGCTTTCTGAGGGATACCGGTCTTGTCTACCTTTGCCCAGATGTCTTTAGGAATATGCGATCCGCTATCTTCCGTCGCAAAATAAATATTCTGCGGATTGTACGTAAACCCGTACTGTTCGCATTTTTTCTGCATGATCGCTTCGCCGTTAGGCAATAGCTGCAATGCCAGTTTTAAGTTCTTCAGCTTGTCGAGCGCGTTGCCGCGGTAAGTTTTCGTATTTTCTTCTGATGAATGAATAGCATCGAGCAATTCATGCGCACCGAGAAAATGGATCGGCAGTTTCTTCGCCTCACAGATCATCTGGTAGTCGCGCAGCTTCTCCGGTGTCGAAGAACTGAGGAAAATCAGTGTGTCATGGGCGTGCGTGCCGTTTTGGGGCGATGAATGCGTTGTCATGTATTAACTGTAATGCAGGCGAAGCGAAAAGAATAATGACGGTTTAGAGAAGATTTTTTGACAACGTGTCTGCATCGGAAATCGGAAGCGCCTCTTGTAACTGATTGCGAAACCATGTCAATTGGCGTTTGGCGAAATTGCGCGTGGCCTGCTTTGCGTCACTAATGCAGACCTCCGGCGGCTCTCCTGCGATCATGCGGCGGATTTCCCGCACGCCTACGGACTTCATCGCGGGTAATTCGTCTTTTAGTTGTAATTGTAGTAAATTTTTCACCTCTTCTACCGCCCCCTGCTTCAGCATGGCGGCAAACCGTGCGTCGCAGCGTGCGTAGAGGGTTTCCCTATCTATATCCATCGTAAAAATTCTAAAAGCCTCTCTCGGATAGGCCGGTTGCGACGGCTGATCCTGCCACCACGACAGCGCCTTTCCTGTCCCCAGCCATACCTCATAAGCGCGGATGAGCCGCTGGCGGTCATAGACGGCAAGCCGCACGAAAAACGCCGGGTCTACCGCGCGCAGCCGTTCGCAAAACCCCTCTTTGCCCATTGCGTCGTAATCGGAGACCGCCTGTTCGCGCACCTGCGGGTCGATATCAGGGATTTCGGACAACCCCTGTAGCAACGCCTTCAAATAAAGCCCCGTGCCGCCAGTGACGATGGGCATCTGGCCGTTGGACAGCGCCCAGTCGATTTCCATCTTTGCGTATTTAAGCCATTTTCCAGCCGAGCAAATATCGTGCGCGGGCAAAATCCCATATAAACGGTGCGGCGCGCGCGCTTCTTCTTCCAGCGTAGGGCGGGCGGTGAGGATGCGCAGTTCCGCGTACATCTGCTGCGAATCGGCATTGATGATGACGCCGTCCGATTTTTCCGCTATGGAAAGCGCGCACGCCGATTTTCCGCTGGCGGTGGCGCCTGCGAGGATTACGATAGGTTTTATGGGTTCCGATTTTGTCATTACGCTGATTGCCGATCCGAAAAAGCAGCCGCTTAGCGAGGCTGCGGTCGAGTCTATGTCGCGCCTGCTTGCCATGCAAGCCATAGCGGTGGCAAGCGTTAAATGGCTCAAGCCGCAGGTGGCGTGCGAGCTGCAAATAGAATCCCCCTCTCCCTTTCAGGGAGAGGGCAGGGTGAGGGTTGGTTCAGCGAATACAAACGTAGATAGAGTAGGCGGAGAGAACCCTCACCCCAACCCTCTCCCTGAAAGGGAGAGGGAGATTATTGATGCTATCGTACAAGAAATTATTGGTTCTCAGTCCATAGACGCCATCGTACAAGCGGCTCCACATCATGGCAAAAAGCTCCTGATCAGCGATATGGACTCCACCATGATTACCGTGGAATGTATCGACGAAATGGCCGATTTCGTGGGTAAGAAAGCGGAAGTGGCACGCATCACCGAGCGCGCGATGAACGGCGAATTAGATTTTGCACAAGCGCTTTGCGAGCGTGTCGCCCTGCTCAAAGGCCTGAGCGAATCCACGCTGCAGCAATGCTATGACGAGCGCGTAAAAATGATGCCGGGCGCGAAAGAGTTGATTGCCGCGATGCGCAAACAAGGTGGATACACGGTACTGGTTTCCGGTGGGTTCACGTTTTTTACCTCCCGCGTGCGCGATGTATTAGGCTTCCACGAAGATTTCTCCAACCGGCTGGAAGTCGAAAACGGCATGCTCACCGGCCGCGTCATCCCGCCCATTTTAGGCAAGGAAGCCAAGCTGCAAACGCTTAAGGATACGTGCAAAAATTTGGGTATTTCCACCCAAAACGTGATCGCTGTCGGCGACGGTGCCAACGACTTGCCGATGTTGTTGGAAGCGGGTTTAGGCGTGGCTTACCACGCGAAGCCGGTGGTGCAGGCGCAGGCAAGCGCGCGCATCAACCATTGCGATCTGAGCGCACTAACCTACCTTTTGTAATTCCGCAATCCCAAGCGTGCCCATCAGCTCGCGCCACTCGCCTTTGCTCATGCCGCTTTGCTCCTGCGTGACGGATTCACCCGCCATCATGCGGCGCACCACCGCAAGCCCTTTTGCGGAAATCGACGCGCCGCCGATGCGGTAATCCATGAAGGCGCTGTGGGTGATCGGCAGCCACTTCTTGAGAATGTCGAGCATGATTTCGGCATAGACGCGGATTTCGTACTGCGCGTGCGCATCGGCGCGAAGGCTCAGGAAATGCAGCAGATTGTGCAGATCGACTTTCCAGTACCATTGCGTGTAGAAATTCAAATTGAGGTTCATGCGCGCCAGCTCGCGGGCAAGGCCGGTCTTGCCTTCGTTCAGCACGTTGCCGTCAATATCCTCGTTGAGCATTTCCTCGTAATTTTTATAGCAGCGCTGCGAATCTTCCTTCAGCAATTCCAGCACGCGCTGTGCGGCGGCACCTTCCAGCACGTCGCCCCTGCCCTGCCGGTTGGATTTCGATTGTGCAGCGAGTTGCTCCGGCGCGGGAATATAAAATTCCTTGTCCATGATCGAGTAACGGCCTGAATATTCGTTCACGTTGGCGGTGCGGTGGCGGATCCACTGGCGCGCGATGAAAATCGGCAGTTTGATATGAAACTTGATTTCGCACATCTCAAACGGCGTGGTGTGGCGGTGGCGCATCAGGTAATTGATAAGCCCCGCATCTTCGTTCACCTTCTTCGTGCCGCGCCCGTAGGACACGCGGGCGGCCTGCACGATGGCGCTGTCGGTGCCCATATAATCGATCACGCGGATAAAGCCGTGGTCGAGCACGGGCAGCGCCTGATAAAGAATGTCTTCCAGCGCGGGCGCGACCTCGCGGCGGGTGGGTTTCTGTTCGCTGCGTTGCGCGGTGATTTCCGCTTCCTGTTGGGGCGTTAAGGGCATAATATTTCGATTGCTGATTGTTGGTGATGCGTCGTTAGTAATTACGGTTTTGGGGCGATTGTCTATGAAAATTTGTTTTCTTGTGCATCACCGTACACCTATGCCGGTTTGCGAGAACGCAACTTTGCTGGCGGAAGCGGCACGTGGCGCAGGACATACGGTCACATTCGCCGCTATCGACAGCCTGCGCAGCGAAGGCGGCGACATACTGGCGAAAACCCATCCGTGGGAAAAGGTGGCGTGGCAATCGCTCGCCACGTTCGATTGCGTATGGATACTGAGTCTGGGCACCCGCGCCACCTTCCTCGACAAAATGCAACTGCTCTACGCCTTGCCCGTGCGCGTGGTCAATTCGCCGGAATCGCTGGTGTTTTTCCACAGTAAAATCACCATTCCGGCATTGGGAGTAATGGAGCATCCGTACACGCATATCTCATCGGATGCCGCGTTCCTCTGGGAACAATTCCATGCCAGCGGTGAGTCGTGGATACTAAAATCTGCCGCCGATAGTTTCGGCTACGGAATATTTATGCTCAAGCAAGGCGACGCCAACGTGCAGGCGCTTCTGGAGAGATTGACGGAAGGCGGGCGCAGATGCCTGATGCAACGCTATGTAAAACAAGTGGAGCAAGGCGAGATAAGGGTGCTGCTGGCGGGCGGCGAAGTCATCGGCCAGTACCGGCGCAAAGCCACGCGAGATCACCGGGGGAATTTGCACCAGGGCGGCGTGGCGGAACCTTACGACCTTACGGACGCCGAACATGCCGCCTGCACCCGCGTCGCAGCCTATCTTCTGAGCAAGGGCATCGTGTTTTCGGGGTTGGATATAGCATGGCCGTACCTGCTGGAATGGAATGTCGTAAGCCCCGGCGGGATCGGCACGATTGCACGGCTTGGCGGCCGAAATCTGGCAGAAACCGTGTTAAATAAGGTTTTATCCCCTTCACAAACCGTTAAACCCTCCCTATAATGTAAGCGTCACCTTCGGGTGGCTATGGCAATAAACGCAGTTTGTAATACGCGGATTGGACCCGGGGGCAGAACCCGGCGCCTCCACCACCCTTCGCCCTTACGGGCTTCGGATGGCTGACGCCAGTCAGACATCAGGAACCGTTAGGCCGAAGGAGTGTCCTCCGAAGCCTAGGCGTAGGAGGACGTGGCTTCAGTATATGGGGGCGAATCAGGCTCGACAGACGCATTAAAGAACCTGTTTTTGCCAGTGATGATTCCGACTTTCCGGGTCAACGTTTAAATGCCAACGACAATCAGGCATTTGTTGCTGCTAACGACAACACCGTCGTTGAAGTTCGCGCTGCTGCCTAACGGCGAGCACGAACTCTAGTGAGTAACGCGGCTTTGGGATGTGTGCCGGGCAACAGAAACACATCCCGCTTTTATTTGGCCGCTTTATACGGTTGCCAGCGGGCGCTTCGTGGAATAGAATCAGGTACATGGACAACAACATAAATTACCCCGCCCTTATCGACCAGGCCATGCGCAATATGGTGCGCGACCTGCTGAAGCGCGTCAGCGCTGCGGGGCTCCCGGGCGAACATCATTTCTATATTTCGTACCATACCACCCATCCGGGCGTGAAAATGTCCGAGCAGCTGCGAGCCAAATATCCGAAGGAAATCACCATCGTGATGCAGCACCAGTTCTGGGATTTCAAGGTGGAAGACCAACAGTTCCACGTCACGATGAGCTTCGGCGGCGTGCCGGAAAAACTCACCATCCCGTTTGCCGCGCTCACGGCGTTCGCCGATCCGTCGGTGAAATTCGGCCTGCAATTCCAAGCCGATCCGGAAGATGCGGATGATTTAGCCCTGCCCGGCATGTTTGAGGATTTCCCCGAAGCGGAAGCAGCCGAGGACGATGCAGCCTCCGCGGAAGTTATCTCGCTGGACGCCTTCCGCAAAAAGTGACCCATTCGTTTATGCAGCTGGCACTCGCGCAGGCTCATAAGGCGGAGCAGGCGGGTGAAGTGCCCATCGGCGCGGTGATCGTGCACAATGGTGAAGTTATAGCGTCCGGCCATAACCTCGTGGAAACGCGCAACGACCCCACCGCCCATGCCGAAATGCTGGCCATCCGCGCCGCCTGCGAGATGTTGCAGACCCCACGGCTTACCGATTGCGACCTCTATGTCACGCTGGAACCCTGCGCCATGTGCGCCCAGGCCATCAGCCTAGCGCGCATCCGCAGACTCTATTTCGGCGCCTCCGACGAGAAGGGCGGCGGCGTGGAACATGGCGGGCGCATCTTCACGCACCCCACCTGCCACCATGCGCCGGAAGTCTACGGCGACATCGCGGGGCAGGAATGCGGGGATTTATTGAGGAAATTCTTTCTGATGCGGCGATAGCTCAGCCGTTTCCAACCATCCCTACCTACAATTTGTAGGAATATTTGTTGCAAATATCACAATTTTAGCCGTATAATATTACATGTATTGACTGTATTACAAATAGGTATAATATGACGTTGGCTATACGATTGGAAAGCAATTTGGAAGCGCGCCTTACGGCTCTGGCTAAGCTTACCGGACGGACGAAGAGCTATTATGTACGCGAAGCATTGCTACAAACGCTTGAAGACATGGAAGATTTATACATCGCCCTCTACCGGCTGGAGCGCCCCGGCAAGCGCTGGAGCATGGAAGAAGTAAAGCATGAAATCGGCATGGATAATCGAGTGGGAAAACGCAGCGGTAAAGGAGTTCAAAAAACTCGGAAAGCCCGCCCAGCAAAAAATCGTCCGGTATCTTGAAACCCGGATTGCAACCGAGGAAAACCCGCGCCGCTTCGGGGAGCCATTGATTGCCAACCGAAGCGGTGAATGGCGCTACCGGGTAGAAAACTACCGCATCATCTGCAAAATCGAGGACGAAACCATCACCGTGCTGGTGCTGAAAATTGGCCATCGCAAGGACGTATACCAGTAATCCCTGCAAAAAACGCTTCCAAAGCCTGCAGAATTAACTATTCTGCTGCTCCCGATCCCCCTTATCAGAGGCTATCACCCTATGGCATCCTACCAATACACCTACGTCATGAAAGAACTCTCCAAGACATTTCCCGGCGGCAAGGAAGTGCTGAAGAACATGTACCTGTCGTTTTTTCCGGGCGCGAAGATCGGCGTGCTGGGGCCGAACGGGTCGGGGAAATCGACGTTGCTGAAAATCATGGCGGGCCTGGATAAGGAATTCAACGGTGAAGCATGGGCGGCAGAAGGCGTGAAAGTGGGGTATCTCGCGCAGGAGCCGAAACTCGATGAGAAAAAGAACGTGATGGAAAACATCATGGACAGCCTCGGCGAAAAGAAGGCGTTGATCGAGCGCTTCAACGAAGTGTCGATGAAGCTCGGCGAAGTGACCGATGACAATGAAATGAACAAGCTCATCGAGGAACAGGGCGAGCTGCAGGAAAAAATCGAAGCGGTGAACGGCTGGGACATCGAGCGCGAAATCGAAATCGCGATGGACGCGCTGCGCTGCCCGCCGAAAGACGCCGACGTTACTAAAATCTCCGGCGGTGAGCGCCGCCGCGTCGCGCTGTGCAAACTGCTGCTGGAAAAGCCCGACATGCTGCTGCTCGACGAACCGACCAACCATCTGGACGCGGAATCGGTGGCGTGGCTGGAGCATTTCCTGACGGAATACGAAGGCACCGTGGTGATGGTCACGCACGATCGCTACTTCCTCGATAACGTCACCGGCTGGATTTTAGAACTCGACCGCGGCACGGGCATTCCCTACGAGGGCAATTATTCCGCGTATCTCGACCAGAAACAAAAACGCATGGCGCAGGAAAAGAGCGAAGAAAATTCCCGCCAGAAACAGCTGGCGAGCGAACTGGAATGGATCCGTCAGGGCGCGAAGGCGCGCCAGTCGAAGAGCAAGGCGCGTATCGCGGCGTATGAAGCGATGGTGGCGCAGGAATCGAAAGCGCAGGTGGGCGTCGCGCAGATCGTGATCCCGCATGCGCCGCGCCTCGGCAATCTGGTTATCGCAGCGGAAAATTTAAACAAAGGCTTCGGCGATAAATTGTTGATCGACAACTTGTCGTTCAGCCTGCCGCCCGGCGGCATCGTCGGCGTGATCGGCCCCAACGGTGCGGGTAAAACCACGCTGTTCCGCATGATCACCGGCAGCGAAAAACCCGATTCCGGCACGTTCAAGGTCGGCGATTCGGTGCAGCTCGGCTATGTCGACCAGTCGCGTGACACGCTCGACGATAAGAAAAGCGTGTGGGAGGAAATCTCCGGCGGCGATGAAGAAATCATGCTCGGCAAGAAGCTGGTGAAATCACGCGCCTACTGCTCATCGTTCAACTTCAAGGGCAGCGACCAGCAGAAAAAAGTCGGATCGCTTTCCGGCGGCGAGCGCAACCGCGTGCATCTGGCAAAAATGCTCAAGCGCGAAGCCAACGTGCTGCTGCTCGACGAACCGACCAACGATCTCGACGTGGAAACGCTGCGCGCGCTGGAAGAAGCGCTCACCGAATTCGCCGGTTGCGCGGTCATCATCAGCCACGATCGCTGGTTCTTGGATCGTATCGCCACCCACATCCTCGCCTTCGAGGGCGACAGCCACGTGGAATGGTTCGAGGGCAACTATGAAGCCTACGAAGCCGACCTGAAACGCAGGCTGGGTGTCGATGTTCTCACACCTAGCAAAGTAAAATACAGGCCGCTGAAACGTGCGTAATGACTCACGTATCACTTAAATCCTACCAACCCCACCACGCACATGCCGACAGCCGGGAAGGGCTGCAGCATTACATGCATCAGGCGCTGTACGAAGAAGGCAGCCCGTGGAAGGCCGATCTGCTGGCGGACAGCACCGTGCTTGACAGCCATATTGCGGAAGCGCTGAAAAACGCCGAAGGAGCGTTGGGCAAGTCGCCTGCGCGGGATCTTACGCTGCCTCGCGCCCAACTTGTGGACATGCTGGCGAACGTGGTCGACGAAATCGGCCTGATGCCTGCCATTGCTCCATACCGAGTGCGCGCGGAAACCATTGCCCATGTGCACGATTCCGAGAGCGGAAACAACGCCATCGGTATCCTTAACAGATGGGAAAGCGACCGTCTGATGGGAACCACAGCCAACGTTACTCAGCGCGTCATGCACAGCCTGCGAAAAAATATCGGCTGGGTACCGCTTTCCGATATTTGCGGCGAGCGCAACCCTTTTACACATGCGGTTGTCGATATGCTGCGCGAGCGGTTCATCGCCAATGCCATGCATATTCACCATGTATCGCATGAAAATGCGGCGACGATGTGCGACACCAACTATATCGCTAAGACGGTAAAAACCCGCGCACCTGCATATGAAAGCGATCCGCCCATTGTTTTGCGCACGGAAGTGGATTTCAGCCCGCAGGCCGCGAAGGATTTCACGCAGGAATTCGCGTTGCTTAAAGCACGCGGGAAAATTATGCGCTACGCCCCCGCAGGCGAGCCGAAAAATTTAAGCGATTTGCTGGAGCGCTGGGGTTTTTCAAGATCGCACTATCATGCGTCCGTGTTCGCCGACCTGCTGCCGAATATTTTAGATAGCATACGCACGGCGGAAATCGGCCGATTGCAGGTGACTGAAAAAATCCCGCAGGAAGATGCGCGCCAATGGGTCGATGAAAGCTACCTGAAGATCAGCACGTCGCAAGACGGCAAGCGCCGCTACGCCATCTACCCGCGCGCGCTGGCCGATGTGGACAAAGCGATACAGGGATTATTTCCTCAGCGAACGCCACGTGCGGAAGGTTCCACAGGCGGCGCGGCTAAACCCTCCTATTACCTGCTCGCCGACGTGTTGAAGGAGCACAATATTATCCTGTCCGATGAAAAGGATGTGTCGCATGTACGGAAAATTGTAACGGATTTGCGCGACAAGGAAATGACGCGCATGCGCGAGCAGATGGGGCGTACGGAAGCGGAACTGCATGTGAACGCCAACTACATCGCGATATTCGGCACGCCGGGAGAAACGTTTTTTTGCAGGATATACCCGTCCGCGCTACAGGATGTGAGCCGCGCCGTCAACCAAGCCATGCCGCAGGGGAAATCGCTGCGCCATTTCGTACAGCGCTGGCGATTGCCGAAATATACCTATGTAGAAAAATTACCGCGCATGCTGGCGTCGCTGCAATCGGAGGAAATCGCCCGCCTTCGGGAAAGCAAGACTCTTACACTGGCGCAGGCTAAAGAGATGGTAGATAGCGCCTATATCCATATAGGTAAGCGTGAAGACGGCGTGCGCGAATATATCATCTACCCGAATGCGGAGGCCGCGGTGGAGAGAGCCATAAGCACGATGTTCCCCGATAAAAAGCCTGCGAAGGAAGGCGACCACGCTAAACGGCTTATAAAGCAAGCTGAATTGGCGGTTACGCGATAGATTAACGTACTTGTACGGCTCCGCCCGATACGTTAATATCGTTAACTTATGACCCACCATACACCTAAGCCCTACCTTCCCCACCGCGCTCATGCCGACAGCAGCGCAGGCTTGCTGTGGTATGTGCGCGACGCCATCAAGCATGACGGCGTGCTGAACCAGCAGGCGCTGCTTGCCGATGAAACAGTGCAGAGCGCCACCATTTTCAACGCCATCCGCGCCGCCGAAGAGGTCA
This sequence comes from uncultured Rickettsiales bacterium, assembly GCA_964645205.1. Classification (GTDB taxonomy): domain Bacteria; phylum Pseudomonadota; class Alphaproteobacteria; order Rickettsiales; family SXRF01; genus CAZYBO01. The sequence goes on along the minus strand of CAZYBO010000002.1, from coordinate 193,246 downwards.
TGGAACGTCCCTCGCCCCTGAAGGAAGACGCCCCGCGCAAGCAATTGGTAGAAACGTTCGCCCATATCCTCGACGAAGTGGCACTGAAACCAAAAGCCGCCGCTTTTTCCGGTGAAATAACAATCAACCCCAACACTGATTGGGGAGACGATATCGATAATACCACCACGCGCGTAACCACCGAGAAACTACAGATGATAGCGCTTGGCAAGGAAGGTCCGAGCACCATCACCGAGCGCGTGATGCACAATTTGCGCATGAGCCTCGGTTGGAAAACGATGACTCATCTATTGCGTGGGCAACATATTGGATCTCATAACTTGTCCAACAAAGGCCTCGAGCGCATACAGGCACGCTATATCCACCGCGCCATGCAGCACGGCGCGACGGAAGAAGAAGCCAAGGCTTCATGCCATGAACATTACGTGCACATTGTTATGCTCAAAAAAGAACATACCGAATGGGACAAAAAACCACGCCAAGTCGCCATATGGATAGATCTCAGCCCGGACGCACAGGCCGACCTTGTCGCGGAGCTGACACGCACCAAGGAATTGAAACACCGGCGCATCGGCCTTAGCAAGTTGCTTGCGAATTACCACCTCAGCTACGATAGATGCCGGGGGGACCGGTTCAAAAGCATCGTCGCCATCATTGAAAAGGCAAGGAACGATGAGATAGGGCGACGCATGAGCGAGCAAAAATTCTCGCACGCGCTGGCGGCAATGGAAGTGGGAGCTGATTACATCGCCTACGATAGAGAGTCACACGACCTGCATAGCCTGGATATCTATCCCGCCGCCATTGCCGCCCTCGACGCACCTATGAAAGAACTGGCGGCACAGTTCGTGCCGTCCGGCCCGGGAAAGCAATACGGTTTATTAATGCTGGCGAGGCGCTACGATATTCATAACCATGATCTATACGATAAAAGATTTAGGCTAAAAATCATGCAGCTTATCCATGAGGTGCGCGATGCAAAAATCCGCAGCCTGGAAGCATCAGGAATGCAGCCTGAGCAGGCAAAGCAGATGGTAAATGAAAGCTATATTTCCATTTCTTCGCACCGCAGGACTGATACGGTTTACATCCACGCGGAAGCCCTGCCCGACCTCGACGCCGGCATGCGAACCATCAGGGCGGAGTTAAACCCTAGAGGGAAGTATGGACTCCTCGGTGAAGCACGCGGTCTGTCGCGATAATCGCACCTTCGGGAATAAGCGGCAGCCCCTTCAGTTTTGCGTAGTAATCGGTGAAGTCGGGACGGGTTTCTTCAAATAGCTGCTCGAAACTGTCGATCACGAAATAGGTTTTCTGCACATCGTCGATACGGTAGTCGCTGCGCATCATGCGCATGAGGTCGAAACCGATGCGGTTGGGTTTTGGGCTTTCCAGCGCGTAGATGGATTCCTTCGCCGAGGACACGATGCCTGAGCCGTAAATCCGCAAGCCTTCGTCGGTGTTGATAAGGCCGAATTCCACCGTGAACCAGTAGAGCCGCCCGAGAAGATCGCCCGCCCCTAACCCCTCGGCTTTGACCGCCCCGCGCCCGAACTGCTGCAAATAATCGGCGAATACCGGATTGGCCAGCAGCGGCACATGGCCGAATAAATCATGAAATATATCAGGCTCTTGCAGGTAATCGATCTTGGCTTCCTCGCGAATCCACCACGTCACCGGGAACTGGCGCTTGGACAGGTGGGTGAGGAAAATTTCCCCCGGAACGAGGCCGGGAACCACCACCAGCTGCCAGCCCGTGGCCTTCTCCAGAAGGTCGGAGATGCGCCGCCAATCAGGAATTCCGCCCTGCGTCAACACGCCAAGATGGTCGATCGCCTCAAGATATTCGCGGCAGGCGCGCCCCTTCAGCAACGGCTTCTGACGCTCGCAGAGCGTGTGCCAGAGCGCGTGATCCGCATCCGTGTATTGCGCCGGGTCGAAATCGAACGTATAATCGGCACGCATGCCGGGTGGGTGGACATCTGCTCGCATCATGTCCCCATTGTAACCTATCCATAATAGAAAATCCATGCGCTCGAAATCCCTCCTCATCCGTGAACTGACCTCCAACGCCGAATGGCTTTCCATGTACCGCCTCGTCAAGCAGGCCAACCCCAAAATGACGCGCAAGGAATTTACCGAAACGCTCGCCGCCATGCGCGAAAAAGGCTATCGCTGCGCCGCAGCGTACGCAGACGATGCGATGGTCGGGCTGGTGGGATTCTGGATCGGCTGGCGCTTCTGGTGCGGCAAATATATCGACATCGACAATCTCGTCGTCGATAAAAATGTCCGCAGCAAAGGCGTGGGCAAACAACTCGTCGCGTGGGTGGAAAAAGAAGGCAAGCGGCAAAAATGCGCCATCGCCGTGCTCGACAGCTATACCTACAATTACCCCTCGCACCGCTTTTATTTCCGCGAAGGCTATGTCATATATGGCTATCACTTCACCAAGGATCTGGCATGAGCGACACCACCAACCCCATGGGCACGGACGGATTCGAGTTCATCGAATACGCCGCGCTCGATCCGGCGCCGCTGGAAGCGCTGTTCGCACAGATGGGATTTTCGCGCGTGGCGCATCACCGCTCGAAAAACGTGCAGCTCTGGCGGCAGGGCGACATTAATTTCATCCTCAACGCCGAACGCGAAAGCCACGCCGAGGGTTTCTACAGCGCGCACGGCGCATCGGCCAACGCCATGGCGTTTCGCGTGAAGAACATCTCCGCCGCTATCAAGCGCGCGAAAGAACTCGGGCTGGAAGTGGTGGAATCGAAAGTCGGCGCGATGGAACTGCACATTCCCGCGATTCGCGGCATCGGCGGCAGTTTGCTCTATCTGGTGGATCGCTACGGCGAACATTCGATTTACGACGTGGATTTCATCCCCCTTCCCGGCGTTGACCAGCGCCCGACGGGTTGCGGGCTTGCCGCTATCGATCACCTGACGCACAACGTCTATCGCGGGCACATGGACGAATGGGCGGGGTTTTACCAGCGCGTGTTCAACTTCCGCGAAATCCGCTATTTCGACATTGAAGGCAAGCTCACCGGCCTGAAAAGCAAGGCGATGACCAGCCCGTGCGGGAAAATCCGCATCCCCATCAACGAATCCGCCGACGACAAATCGCAGATCGAGGAATATCTGCGCGAGTATAAGGGCGAAGGCATCCAGCATATCGCGCTGTCCACCGAGGATATTTATGCAAGCGTAGAGAACCTCAAATCGCGCGGCATACGTTTCATGGAACCGCCGCCTGCGACCTACTACGACAAGCTCGACACGCGCCTGCCCCGCCACGGCGAAAGCATCGCCCAGCTCAAAAAACTAGGGATATTGATGGATGGGGCGCCGACCGAAAATGGCGGCATCCTGCTGCAAATCTTTACCGCCACCGTCATCGGCCCCATCTTCTTTGAAATCATCCAACGCAAAGGCGACGAAGGCTTCGGCGAGGGGAATTTCAAAGCGCTGTTCGAGTCGATGGAGGAAGATCAGGTTAGGCGGGGGACGTTGTAACCGTCATCCCGGCGAAGGCCGGGATCCACACCTTACGCGTTGCCGGAAGTTGATAAACGTGGATGCCAGCCTACGCTGGCATGACAAGCTAGATTAGAACACGCGCTATCTTATCATACACCTCCGCCGCATACCCAACCCCCGCATCGCCCGCCGCACAAATCGCCGCGTCCATCGCCACCGTGCCTAACAACGGCACACCAAATTCATCCGCAAGTTTTTTGCCGCCGCCGGCGCCGAAGATGGAGCCGCTCATGTTTTCGACGACGCCGAGCACCGGCACGTTCACTTTCTGGAACATGATGAGGCATTTGCGCGCGTCGAGCAGGGCTACTTCCTGCGGGGTGGTGACGATGATCGCGCCCGACAGCGGCACCTGCTGCGCCATGGAAAGATGGATGTCGCCGGTGCCGGGCGGCATGTCTACGAAGAGCGTATCGAGCGGGGATTGCGCAGTGCCCCAGCGCGTGGCGCGCAACAATTGTTGTAATGATTTGCTAATCATGGGGCCGCGCATAATGGCGGCCTCGTCGCCGGTGATGAAGCCCATCGACATGCAGCGCACACCGTGATTTTCCAGCGGCACCATTTTCCCATCCGCGATGTTCGGCTGGCCGGAGAGCCCCATCATGCGCGGGACGGAAGGGCCGTAAATATCCGCATCCAGCAACCCGGCGGATTTGCCCATGCGCTGCAGGGCGAGCGCGAGGTTGACGGCAGTGGTGGATTTTCCGACGCCGCCCTTGCCGGATGCCACGGCGATGATTTTTCCTACATACTCAAGCGGGGTAGTGTTCCACTGGGCGGGCTTGCGCGCTTCCGGCTGCGCCGCGGGTTGATCCGCATGCGCAGTCAACACCGCCGTAACGCCTGTAACGCCGGGAAGCGCAGCCACCGTCGCTTCGCATGCTGCGCGCAACCTTTCCATGCGCCCTTTATCCTTCGGGTCTATGGACAGCATGAAGCCGACCTTGCCGTCCTTCACGGCGATCCCCGAAACCAGCCCGGTTTCGACCACGTCCCGCCCGCTATCGGGGTCGCCTACCGTCCGCAGGGCGGCGATCACCTGTTCTTTTGCCAATGACATCTACTTGCAATCTCCCATACTCTGCCCCTATATAATGCACATTCAGACAAACGCGAAGGGTAGATTATGGCATGGGGCGATAAAGGCGGCTGGCAAGGCGGAGACAATCAGGGTCCGTGGGGGAAACCGTCCGGTGGAGGTAATTCCGGCGGAGGCAACAATGCCCCGCAGCCGCCCGACCTCGACGAATGGGTCAAGCGCGGCCAGGACACGCTCAACCGCATGTTCAAAGGCGGAGATAATGACGGCAAAAAAGGAATATTGCTGGTGGTGGCCGTGGGTGTTGTGCTGTGGCTGTCGTCGGGCATTTATTTCGTGAAGGCCGACGAGCAAGGCGTGGTGCTGCGCTTCGGCGCCTATAACCGCACCACCGCTTCCGGCATGAACTACCACCTACCCTACCCGATCGAATCGGCGGCCACGCCTAAGGTCACCGCCGTCAACCGCGTCGAGATCGGCTACTATTCGGGTTCCGGCCGTGCCAAGGGCGACACCCCGACCGCGCAAGAAGGGCTGATGCTCACCGGCGACGAAAACATCGTGGACGTGACCTTTGAAGTGCAGTGGAAAATCAGCAGCGCGCCGGATTTCCTGTTTAACGTGCGCAACCCGGAAGAAACGGTGAAAGCCGTATCCGAGAGCGCCATGCGCGAAATCATCGGCAAGACCAATATCGCCACCGTGCTGGCGGAAGGGAAATTGCAGGTGGAGCAGAATACGAAAAAGCTGCTTCAGGATACGCTCGACCATTACAAGGCGGGCATTGAAATCGTAAGCGTCAACCTGCTGAAAGCCGACCCACCGGCGCAAGCGATCGATTCGTTCCGCGACGTGCAAACCGCGCGCGCCGACTTAGAAACCGCACGCAACCAGGCCGAAGCCTACCGCAACGACATCCTGCCCAAAGCGCGCGGCCAGGCGCAGCAGATGGTGCTCGAAGCCGAGGGCTACAAGCAGGAAGTCATCGCCCGCGCGCAGGGCGAGGCGGCGCGCTTTACATCGGTGTATAACGAATTCAAGCAGGCTCGCGACATCACCAAGAAACGCATCTATCTGGAAACGATGGAAGAAATCCTGCAGGGCATGAACAAGGTGATTATCGACGGCAAGAGCAACTCGGGCGTCGTGCCCTACCTGCCGCTTAACGGCCTGAAACCCAAGGCTGAGGAGGAAAAGAAATGAAGCGTTCCACACTGATCTTTACACTAGGCATCGCGGGTATTTTCCTGCTGTCGAACGCGCTGTTCGTGGTTTCGCAAACCGAGCAGGCGCTGGTGCTGCAATTCGGAAAGCCCGTGCGCGCCGAACAAACGCCCGGCCTCAAACTCAAAATGCCATTCCTCCAGAATGTCGAATTTTTCGACAAGCGCCTGATCGATTTCGACGCCGAGCCGAAGGAAGTCATCGCCTCCGACCAGAAGCGCCTGATCGTGGACGCGTTCGTGCGCTACCGCATCACCGACCCGCTGCGCTTCAAGCAGTCGGTAGCTAACGAAAGCACCATGCGCTCGCGCCTCAATTCCATCCTCGAATCGTCGCTGCGTCAGGTGCTGGGCAGCGTGCCGCTGTCGGAAGTGATCTCGGAAAAACGCCCGGAAGTGATGCAGAAAATCCGCACGCTGGTCAACGAGCAGGCGATGGGCAAAGACACGGGCGGCTTCGGCATTGAAGTAGTCGACGTGCGCATCAAGCGCGCCGATCTGCCGCCTGCCAACTCGGAAGGTATCTACAAGCGGATGCAGACCGAACGCGAACGCGAAGCCAAGGAATTCCGCGCCAAAGGTGCCGAGGACGCGCAGAAAATCCGCTCGCAGGCGGATAAAGAACGCACGATCCTGCTCGCCGAAGCGCGCAAGACCGCCGAAACATTGCGCGGCGAAGGCGAAGGCAAGGCAACCAAAATATTCGCCGACTCGTTCGGGCAGGATGAGGAATTCTTCCAGTTCTACCGCACCATGCAGGCTTATCGCAAAACCCTTTCGCAAAAAGACACCTCTTTGGTGCTCTCGCCCGATAACGATTTCCTAAAACTGTTCGGCAAGGGCGAAAACGCATCCAGATAATCCATGGAGCTACATCGTATGACACATTCGCGTAATTCCCTTCGCTTGTGGATGGCGGCTTTCGTCATCGCGTTCACCCCGCCTGCCTTTGCGCAACAGCCGCCTGCGGCCGGATTCGCCGATCTCGTGGAAAAACTCTCCCCGGCGGTGGTCAATATTTCCTCGACCCAGAAAGTCAAAGGCGCGCAGGGCTTCATGGGCATGCCGTTTCAGGATATGCCCGACAGTCCGGAATTCGAGCCGTTCCGTGAGTTCTTCGACCGCTTCGGCCAGCGCCCCGGCAAGGACGAGCCGGAGCAGGACATGTATTCACTCGGCTCGGGCTTTATCATCGACGCCAAGGGTTATGTCATCACCAATAACCATGTGGTGGAAGCCGCCGAGGAAGTGACCGTCACGCTCACCGACAACACGAAATACAAAGCCGCCATCGTCGGCCGCGACAAGAAAACCGACCTCGCGCTGCTGAAAGTGGAAGCGAAAAAGGACCTGCCTTTCGTAACGCTCGGCGATTCCGACGCGATGCGCGTGGGCGACTGGGTGATCGCCATCGGCAATCCGTTCGGCCTCGGCGGTTCCGTCACACAGGGCATCATCAGCGCCCGCCAGCGCAGCATCAACGCCGGGCCTTTTGACGATTTCCTGCAGACCGACGCGCCGATCAACCGCGGCAATTCCGGCGGCCCCCTGTTTAACCTCAAGGGCGAAGTCATCGGCATCAACACCGCGATTTTCTCACCCACGGGCGGCTCGGTCGGTATCGGCTTCGCCATCCCCACCGCGCTCGCCAAACCCGTACTCGCACAACTCAAAGAATTCGGCCGCACGCATCGCGGCTGGCTCGGCGTGAAGATTCAGGAAGTGTCGGATGAGGTGGCCGAAAGCGTCGGCCTGCCCAAACCGATGGGCGCGCTGGTGCTGGAAGTCAGCAAGGGCAGCCCTGCGGAAAAAGCGGGCATTCTGGCGGGCGACATCATCACCGCCTTCGACGGCAAGGAAATTTCCGAAATGCGCTTCCTCCCGCGCATGGTGGCTGAAAGCAAAATCGGCAAGTCGTCGTCGGTGACTTACTGGCGCAAGAACGCGTCTAAAACCGTGCAGCTTACCATCGGCGAACTGGAAGAAAACGCCGACGGCGAAAGCGTAGCGGATGCGGAAGGCGGCAAGAAATCCAAAGGCGCGAAGCCCGGTTCGGAAACGTTGATGGGCATGGAAATCGCGCCGCTTTCGCCCGCATTGCGCGACGAGTTGGGGCTTGACGATAAAGAAACGGGCGTCGCCATCGTCGATCTCAAGAACGGCTCGGAAGCCGCCAAGCGCGGCCTGCGCCCCGGCGACCTCATCATCGACATCAACGGCGAACCGGTGAAAACCGTGGCGGACGTGAAAAAAGCCTTCGAGAACGCGAAGAAATCGGGCCGCAAATTCGCTCTTGTGCGCGTGCTGCACGAGAAGGACGAAGCCTTCATCACCCTACCCACGGACGAAAAAAAGGATGAGAAGAGCGACGCCAAACCCGATGAAAAGCCCGATGCGAAGAAGGACGTGAAGCCATAAGCCTGCGCCGCGCGCTGCGTATGCTCACTTTCGCCATCATCACCGGATGCGCGTTATTTGCAGCGTCGGTTGCCGCCCTCATAGGGTGGTGGCCGCTGGATACGAAGCCCTTACAAAAAAGCGACGTCATCATCGTCCTCGGCGCGCATGTGCATGATGACGGCACGCTGACGCCGACATTGCGCTCGCGCATGGATGCCGGCATCGCGCTGTGGAAAGCAGGCTACGCACCGCGCATCATCGTCACCGGCGGCGCAGTCACCAACCCGCATGTGGAAGCCGACGCCATGGCCGCCTATGCCATTGCGCAAGGCGTTCCTGACGGCGCTATCATACGGGAACCGCGCGCGCGCAGCACACGCCAGAACGCCGCCTTCTCCGCGAAGCTCATGCAGCAATACGGCATGCAGACCGCCATCATCACCACCTCCGCCTTCCATACACGCCGCGCCACTTTGCTGTTTACCCGCGCGGGCGTAGCGGTGCAGGCACATGCTGCCGAATACCCTCCGGAGGTTGGATTATCGGCCAGAGCCGCCGCACTGTTGCATGAGTTAGGCGCTGTGAGCGTTGGAAAATAACGATTTTTTATACGCAATTGTCACGAAAGTTTCATACTTCGCGAAAGTGCTTTCCTGTAATCTTAACGGTATATAACGATCAATGACAGGATGCATCCTAATGAATGAACCCGACTCCCCACCAGCAGCCAAAGATGCCTACGTAGGAATTTTCAGGCCGGAAACACCTGTAGTTGCTGCCGCCCCCGCCGCAACTACTGACGATAATTCCATACGTCTGGAAGGGTTTACCCCCGATCAGCAACAAGCTATCGATGGATTCACCGCGAAGTTTAACGAGAAATTTTCTTTCATCCCTATGCGCGCGGGCGTAACGCGCAAGGACGGGAAACCCGCCTTCGCCATCCTGCTACCCAAGACATTTCAGCGCGCGCACCTGTCGGAAATCGGATTCGCGGGAACTAATTTCGACAGGTATGATATACCCGGAAAATGGACGGTTCCTACTGAGATCATGGCCACCGTCTTTCCGGCTGGCACGCAGTTGATCGATACCGAAATCCAGCAAGGCATCCGCAACGCCAATCTGAAAGAGCTGGAGCAGGTCACCGTGGAGGCGACGGATTCGGGCTTCATCCTGCGTAACGTAGTATCGGGCACCGACCCTGCGATTTTATTCGGGGAAGAGAACGGGCGCAAAATTGTATCCGCTCCCGACTCGGCGGTAATCATTCCCGAACTCGCCATGAACATGGCGCTCAAGAAAAACAGCCTGAGACTCTCCCGCCCCTAAAACTACTCCGCGAACACCACGTTCTGCTTCACGAACGCCTTGGCCGGGGCTTTGACGGTGGCTTTCTTGATGCCGCCCGCGCGCGAGGTCATTTCCACTACGTAGGTGCCTGCGGGAAGCTGGATGTAGAAATACGGGCCGGCCGATTCGGACGTGGCGACTACCGCGCCCTTATCGTCGATCACACGCACCATTACGTCGCCGATATAGGCGCCGCCGGTAGCGCTCATCATGATACGCACGTTGTAGTTATTTTCCTCGGCCTTGAGTTGCGCCATTTCTTCGTCACCGATACCGCCGGTGAGGTACATGACGTCGCCGCTTTTCTGCGCCTGTAATGGCAGGGCGGGGATCGCACCGCCACCGACAGAATCGATAATCTGTCCGTCCGGCGCGATGGGAAGCGGCGCGGGCGCGGGCTGCGCTACAACCGGCGCAACGGCAGGTTGCTGCGCGGCTACGGGTTTAGCTGCGGGCGCAACGGCAGCAGGCATTTGTTTGTTCACCGGCTTGCGTTGCGACAGCGCGGGATCGGCAGGCCATTCTCCGCCCGGCGCGGTTTTCACCGGCATCGGTTTTTTCGCGGGCTCTTTCCACTCGCCCGACACGGCGGGTTCGCCCTGCTGCACACGCGACAATTGCTCATCAAGCGTTTTGGCCGACGGATGTTCCTGCGCGAACGCGGATGCCGACATCGCCACCACCATTGCTGAACTCAAAAGAATAGTACGCATAAACCCCTCCGTTGCCTTGATTTTTTCCAAGGCTTGTATACCATGCCGCATATAAGCTGGCGATAAGAAAATAGGTTCGGGGTATAGAGTTTCAATAGCAGGGCAGAAAGGCCGCGTATAATGAGCGCCGACGAAAGAACGTCTTCCAAACTGCCGGTGTGGGAAATCGTTAAGGAATCCTACGGCACCGCTTGGCACAAGCGCAATGAATATATAGCGATTTCAAAGCAATGGCTAATTCTTACCATCCCAATCTTGCTGACGTACCGGCATTTTTTTGAAAGGCGCGCATGAAAAACTGGCTGCATTTTCCCCGCATCGAAGGCGTCACCTCGCGGCAGGCGCATTGCGATTTGCCCGATGGTGCGTATGAGCGCGAGTTCGGGCGCGAGGGATTTTTCGGCCCGGCGACCCACATCACCCACGCCCACCCGCCCACCGGCTGGAGCGCGTGGGAAGGTGAAATGCGCCCGCGCGCGTTCGACCTTGTCAAACTGCATGCGAATCATTCTTCCCCGTGGCAGGCCGTGCCCATCGTGCATAACGCCTCGATGCGCCTGCGGCTGTGGCATACGCAAGGCAAGATGGATCATCTCGTCACTAACGCAGACGGCGATGAACTCCTGTTCGTCCATGCGGGCGCGGGCGATTTTTTCTGCGATTTCGGCCATATGCCGTTTAGCGAAGGCGACTATATCCTCATCCCGCGCGGCGCGAAATGGCGGGTGGAATGCAAAAGCGCGAGCGCATTCCTAATGATCGAAGCCACGAATGACGGCTACCGCCTGCCCGATAAAGGCATGCTCGGCGAGCACGCGATTTTCGACCCCGCTATGCTCGACGTGCCCGCGATCAACGCGCAGTTTAAAGCGCAACAGGGCGAGGTAGTGTGGAAGGTGATCGTCAAACGCCATAACCGTTTTTCCACCATCACCTATCCGTTCAACCCGCTGGACGCGCTCGGCTGGCACGGCAATAACTTAGCCGCACGCATCAACTGGCGCGAATTCCGCCCCGTGATGAGCCACCGCTACCATATCCCGCCATCGGTACACACCACCTTCCTCGCTAACCGCTTCGTGGTCTGTACCTTCGTGCCGCGCCCCATCGAGTCCGACGCAGGCGCGCTGAAAGTCCCGTTCTTCCATTCCAACAACGATTTCGACGAAATCATTTTTTACCACCGCGGCGAGTTTTTCAGCCGCGACAATATCCATCCCGGCATGGCGACGCTACACCCCAGCGGCTTCCCGCACGGCCCGCACCCCAAGGCGTTCTCGGCAGGCGCAGCCTCTGCGAAAAAAGAAACCGACGAGGTGGCGGTAATGATCGACACGCGCGACGCGGTGGAGATTTCACAGGAAGCGAGCAGCGTGGAATGGACGGGATATGTGGATAGCTGGAAAGAGGAAAAGAAAAAATGAAACTCGCCTCCCTAAAACGCGCCGGGCGTGACGGCACCTTAATCGTCGTCTCTCGCGATTTGAAAAAAGCGGTGACCGTGCCCGCGATTGCGCCCACGTTGCAACATGCGCTGGAAGAATGGGAACGCGATGCGCCGAAGCTGGCGGAAACCTACGCGAAACTCAACGCGGGCGAAACCGTACCCGGCATGTTCGCGTTCAACGAGCGCGAGCTGGCCTCGCCCCTGCCGCGCGCCTTCCAGTGGCTCGACGGCTCGGCCTATGTGAACCATGTGGAGTTGGTGCGGAAAAGCCGGGGCGTGGACATGCCGGAGAGTTTCTGGACCGACCCGCTGATGTATCAGGGCGGCTCCGATTCGCTGATCGGCCCGCGCGACGATATTCTCGTGACGGATGAAAAATACGGCATCGATTTCGAGGCCGAAGTCGCGGTCGTCACCGGCGACGTGCCGATGGGCGTCACGCCGCAGGACGCCACGAAATACATCCGCCTCGTCATGCTGGTCAACGACGTATCCTTGCGCTACCTCGCCATGTCGGAAATTGCCAAAGGCTTCGGATTTTTGCAGGCCAAGCCCGCCAGCGCCTTCTCGCCGGTGGCCGTCACGCCTGCCGAACTGGGCGACGAATGGAAAGACGGCAAGCTGCACCTGCCGCTTGTCACCCATTACAACGGCACATTATTCGGCAAGCCCAACGCGGGCGTGGATATGGTATTCAACTTCCCCACCCTGATTGCCCACGCCGCGAAAACACGCTTCCTCTCGGCTGGAACCATCATCGGCTCCGGCACGGTATCGAACAAGGATAAGAGCGTCGGCTCGTCCTGCATCGTGGAAAAACGCACGCTGGAAAAACTCGAAACCGGCGAATCCACCACGCCGTTCATGCGCTTCGGCGACACGGTGAAGATCGACATGCAGGATACGAAAGGCGCCTCCATTTTCGGGACGATCGAGCAGAAGGTGGTAAAATACGAGTACGGGAAATGAAACTCTACTCCTACTACCGCTCCTCCGCCTCCTACCGTGTGCGCATCGCACTCGCGCTGAAGGGGCTTGCCTATGACACCATCCCCGTAAATTTGCTGGACGGCGAACAGCTGTTCGATTCCTACGCGAAGCTCAACCCGCAGCGCAAAGTGCCCGCGTTGCTCGACGGCGCGATGCTGCTTACCCAGTCGCTCGCCATCATCGAATACCTGGAAGAAACGCACCCCACACCCGCCCTGCTTCCCGCAACGCCTGCCGAACGCGCCCGCGTGCGTGCATTGTCGTTGGCCGTGGCATGCGAAATCGCGCCGCTGAATAATGTCGGCGTGCTCAAATACCTCACAGGGACGCTCGGCGTATCCGACGACGCCAAAAACGCGTGGTATGCGCACTGGATCGCAGAAGGCCTGCAGGCGCTCGAAACCATGACGGCAAAAGGCGCAGGCGTTTTCTGCCATGGCGATGCGCCGGGCATGGCCGATTGTTGCTTGGTACCGCAACTTTACAACGCACGGCGCTATCAATGCGACCTTGCCGCCTACCCCACGCTGACGCGCATCGACGCGGCCTGCGCCAAACTACCCGCATTCCAGCAAGCGCACCCGGACGCAGTATGAAAATGTTTTCAGGGAGCAAACTCTGGAAACGCGCGATGTTTGGGCTTATGTTACTCTTACCCTATTATAGCCACGCGCAAACCCCGAATCCTGACATGCAGATCACCAACATCCACCGCACCCTCGCCTCGCAGACCGGCTGGCTCAACACTTCGCGCGCGCTCACGCCGGAGGATTTGCAGGGACGCATCATCCTGCTCGATTTTTGGACGTTCTGCTGCATCAACTGCATCCATGTCATCCCCGATTTGAAATATCTGGAGGAAAAATTCGGCGACGACCTCACTGTCATCGGCGTGCATTCCGCTAAGTTCAAAAATGAGCGCGACACCGACAATATCCGCAACGCCATCCTGCGCTATGGCATCCACCACCCGGTGGTCAACGATTTCGATTTTTCCATCTGGCAGCGCTTCGGCGTGCGCGCATGGCCGACCTTCATGCTCATCAACCCTAAAGGCATCGTCGAAGCCACCTATTCCGGCGAAGGCAACCGCGAGGAAGCCGAACGCGACATCGCCGCACTGATCGCCAAATATCCCGAGCGAAACAAAAGCACATTGCCCATCGCGCTGGAGGCAAGCAAGCAACCGGAATCGGTGCTGAAATTCCCGGGGAAGATGACGTACAAAACCCCGTTCCAGGGCACAGACGACATTGGCCGCGGGCAAGGCGTGTTCTTCATCAGCGATTCCGGCCACCACCGCCTTGTTGCCATCGACGAATCGGGGAAGGTACTGTTTACCGTCGGCTCCGGTAAGGAAGGCCTGAAGGATGGCACGTTCGAGGACGCGCAATTTTCCAGCCCGCAAGGGCTGCTGTATGAAACCCGCACGCCGCTCAGCCACGGATTGAAAAATTCCGCCGTGCGCGAAGATTACCTCTACGTTGCCGATACCGGTAATCACGTTATCCGCCGCATCAGCTTCCTAGATAAAACCGTCACCACCATCGCAGGCACCGGCAGGCAGGGTTACGAGCGGCGCGCCAGCAATGCACCTGCGTTGCAAACGCCGCTCGCTTCGCCGTGGGATCTGGCATTTTATCCCGACAATACGCATATCGCCATCGCCATGGCAGGCACGCACCAGCTCTGGAGCTATGACATTGAGGCCGAAACGGTGAGCGTTCTCGCAGGCAACGGACGCGAATCCATCGACGACGGCAAGCTGCCGTTCAACTCGCTGTCGCAACCCAGCGGGCTTTCGGCGCATGACGGCAAACTCTATTTCGTCGATTCGGAAACCAGCAGCCTGCGCGTGTTGGAAAATGGGGAAATCACCACGCTGATCGGCACAGGCCTCTTCGATTTCGGATATAAGGAAGGCAAGCAAGGGCAGGCATTGATGCAGCATGCGCTGGGGCTATATGCGGACGCCACGGGCGTCTATATCGCCGATTCCTACAACCACTCCATCAGACGTTACGATACCGGAACGAAAACGCTGACCGATTTCGCAGGCCACGGCGTGCGGGGGAAAGAGGACGGGCTTTCGTCAACCGCTTCCTTCAATGAACCCAATGATGTGCTTATGCTGGGCAACAAACTCTATGTCGCCGATACGAACAACCATGCGCTGCGTATCATAGATACCATGTCGGGCAACGTCTCCACACTGGCAATTACCGCCGCGCCCGTTGCACAGACAGTGGAATTCGCAGCCGCCGGACAACTGCCTAACCTTGAAGCCATCCCTGCGCTGACATTGACGCCGGGTAAGGCGACTTCGGTGGAGATCGGCCTGAAGCCGGGCTGGAAAATCAATGCCGACGCGCCAAGCTATCTGGCATTGTTCACAACGGATAGTACGCCGAAGCCGCTACAGGTTTTTTCTCTGGAGGAAGTAAAGAAAAAACGCATCACCCTGCCCGCGCTGGAAAACGGGAGCTATCGACTGCAGGGAACACTGTATTACTGCGAGGACAAGGAAGGCGCGCAGTGCCTTATTAAAAGTTTCGATGCCGTGCTGAATGCGGCGAAAACCCCCGCCACGCTAGCGCTCAACCACCTGTCACTGAAGCTGAATTAGCTTGATAACCGCACGCCCGTAGCGCCGCTCGTCGAGCAGCGCGTAGCCTTCGGGGAGCTTCACTTCTTCTTTCACATCGTGCTCGACGACGACGATGCCGTCGGGCGAGATCCACCCGCCCGCGCGCAGGCTTTCCAACGCAGGCGTAATCAGCTTGCCGAAATACGGGGGATCGAGAAACACCAGCCTTGCGGGTTGCTTCGCCTTTCCGAGCTTGGTGGCGTCGGCATGTACAAACAGGCTGCTGGCCTCCTCATGCATATGCGCCGCATTCTGCCGCGCCAGCGTGATCGCATCGCGCGAATGGTCGATGAACGTTACCTGCGCCGCGCCGCGCGAGAGCGCCTCCAGCCCGAACGCACCGGTGCCGCAGAATACGTCGAGCACATGCTTGCCTTCAAAGGTTTCGCCGTTGAGCCCATGCTTGCCGTGGATGAGGATATTGAAAATCGCCTGCCGCGCGAATTCGGAGGTGGGGCGGATGGTTTTGCCGCCGTCTTTGCCGAGGTCGATACGCCTGCCCTTATGTTTACCGGAAATGATGCGCATATTACTGCTTCACGAACGATTTAATCACCTTGCCAGTTACTTCTTTTACCTCACCTTTGCCAAGGCTGCCAAGCTGGAAAGGCCCATACGACGTGCGGATGAGGCGGCTGACTTTAAGCCCGAAATACTCGAAAATCTTGCGGATTTCACGGTTTTTTCCTTCGCGGAGTCCCACCGTCAGCCACGCATTGTCTTTTTTCTGGCTGTCGAGCGTCACTTCCATCGGCTGGTAATCGACCCCGTCTACCTTCACGCCCGCACGCATTTTTTTCAGCACGTCGTCGCTCACCGAACCAAAGGCGCGCACGCGATAGCGCCGTATCCAGCCGGTAGACGGCAATTCCAGCTTGCGGCTTAAATCGCCGTCGTTGGTCAGCAGCAGCAGCCCTTCCGAATTCAAATCGAGGCGTCCGACGGAAATCACGCGCGGCAAGGTTTTGGGAATATGGTCGAAAATCGTCTGGCGGCCTTGCGGGTCTTTATGCGTCGTCACCAGCCCGATGGGTTTATGGTAAAGCCACAGCCGCGTTTCCTGCTTGGCTTCAAGCAGCTTGCCATCGACCTTGACCGCGTCTTTTTCGCTCACGTTGAATGCAGGCGTGGTGATTTTTTTGCCGCCCACGGTGACGCGCCCGTTGGCGATCCACACTTCCGCATCGCGCCGCGAGCATATCCCTGCGCGGGCAATGCGCTTGGCCAGTCTTTCTCCGGTTTTTTCGCCCGTTTTCACTTGCCGCACGCCGCTACGAAAGCTGCAAAAATCTTCATATCCGCCGCATCCACATGGTATTCAGGGTGCCACTGCACGCCGAGGCAGAACGGGTGGCCGGGCAACTCGATGCCTTCGATCACCCCGTCGCCGGCATGCGCGTTGGCGACCACGCCGGGGGCGAGCTTCGCCACCGCCTGATGGTGCGCGGTATTGACCGCAATCGTGCCCGCGCCGACGATTTTCGACAGCAGCGTGCCGGGCGTAACGCGCACATCATGCCCGGGTTCCGTGCGCGGATTTTTCTGCTCGTGCTCCAATGCGTTCGGCACCGCATCGGGAATATGCTGGATGAGCGTGCCGCCGAGCACGACATTGAGCAATTGCTCGCCGCCGCAAATACCGAGCACGGGAATGCCCCGGTCGATCGCCCCGCGCGTAATCGCGAATTCAAATTGCGTGCGCCGATCCTTGGTGGTGACGGTTTCATGCTTGCCCGATTCGCCGTATAATTCCGGGGACACGTCGAACGCCCCGCCGGTGATCATCAGCCCGTCGATCATGGAAAGATAGGCGTCTACCTGCTCCAGACCATGCGGAAGGGGCAGCGGTAATGCACCTAAACGGCTCACCGCGCTGCAATAATTCTCGCGCAGGCCGTACCACGGCATTTTGGAATAGCCGCCGCCTGTCTCATAATCGAGCGTGATGCCGATACGCGGACATGCTGATTTTGTATCGTTTTTCATAGAAAACTTATCAATTTTTGGCGATTTCTTAACCCATACCTGTTTTCATGGGTAAGTATACAACCAATTTAGAAAAACACCATATTATGGAACGCGTCGTAAGATCCATATCACTGGCGACTATCGCCGGGACTGTGCTGGGCTTCTCCCTCATTCTGGGAGCAATCGCGCACGGGACGGATAATTATATTTCCTTCTTGAGCGTCGAAGGTGGGCTGATCGTGATCGGCGGCACCATCGCCAACGCGTTCATGAGCTATCAGGCGCGCTACGTGCTGCTGGCGTTCGGCGCATTGTGGCACATGGTCAAAAAAGCCGACGCCACCCGCGAAGGCCTGAATGCCGAGTTGATGCGCCTGATCAAATGGGCGTACCTCGTGCACGCCAAGGGGCTTGCAGGGCTGGAAGGCGAAGTGGGCGCACGCATTAAAGAGCCGCTCCTGCGCTACGGCATCGACCTCGTGATTACCGGCTACCAGCCGGAAGTGATCCGTAAAATGATGAACACCGCGGTAGAAGCCGATTTCGAGCGCAGCATCACCCCCGTCACCGTATTGCGCAACATGGCGTCCACCGCACCCGCCTTCGGGATGGTCGGCACGCTGGTGGGCATGGTGATCATGCTCCAGAATATTCAAGGCGATATGACGAAAATCGGTACCGGCCTCGCGGTGGCGCTGCTGGCGACGCTTTACGGTATCATCGTCGCGCGCCTGCTCTGCCTGCCTGCCGCCGACAAGCTGATGCAGAAGCAGGAAATCATGCGCTTCCGCAACTATATGATGACCGAAGGCCTCGTGCTACTGGCGGAAAAACAAAGCCCGCGCTTCATGCAGGATCGCCTGAACAGCTTCCTGGAACCCTCGATCCATTTCAATATCGACGCGCAGCTTAACAACAAGACCGAGGCGGCATGATCCCTGTCAAACGCCCCATGCCCGAAGATAGCGTCGATAGCTGGCTGATGAGCTATGCCGACATGATCACGCTTTTGATGTGCTTTTTCATCATCTTCGTGTCCGTGTCCGAACCGAAGAACGACAAATTTACCGAAATCACCGGCGGCATCGCCAACAAATTCGGCAGCGTCGATTTATCCACCCCGTTCAACGGCGTGGCGCAATCGCTGCAGGCCGTCGTCGAAAGCCGCCAGATTTTCCGCGACGTGTCGGTGGAGAAAAAAGAGCGCAGCATCGAGATGGAACTCTCCAACAACGCGTTCTTTGAAAAAGGCTCCATCGAACTGAGCAAGAAAAATGCGGACGCGCTGAAGGAGCTGGTAACGGCGCTGAAGAATATTGATTTCATGACCTACCGCGTGATCGTCGAAGGCCATACGAGCGACGTGCCGCCCACCAACACCGCGCAATTTCCTTCCAACTGGGAATTATCCTCAGCGCGCGCCGCGCGCATCGTGCGCTACTTCATCGATCAGGGCATGGCGGCCAACCGCCTGCGCGCCGTGGGCTACGCCGATACGCTCGCCAAAGTCCCCAACACCGACATCAACAACAACCCCATCAACGAAAACCGCGAGCGCAATGAGCGCATCACGATCAAGTTGGAACGGGTGCTATAGCCCGAGCCTGCGGCATACCGCTTCGGTCAGATCGGCGCGGTTCAGCGTATAAAAATGGATATGCTCTACGCCCTGCGCGAGCAGTTTTTCGCAAAGCTCCGCCGCTATCTCGACGGACGCTTCATTGCGCGCCTGCGGGTTTTCATCCAGTCCGGAAAAGCGCGCTTCCAGCCATGCGGGTATGCTCGCGCCGCACATGGCGCTGAATTTTTTCACCTGCGCGAAATTGCCGATGGGGATGATGCCCGGCACGATGGGAATGGTGATGCCCGCCTTGCGCGCGCGTTCCAGAAACCGCGCATATAAATCCGCCTCGAAAAAATATTGGGTAATGGCACGCGTCGCGCCGGCGTCGATCTTTTTCTTCAGGTAGGTAATGTCGTCCTCGAAACTTGCTGAGTCGGGATGTTTTTCCGGAAACGCCGCCACGGAAATTTCAAAATCGCCGATGCGCTTCAGCCCTTCCACCAGATCACAGGAATAGCGATACCCCTCGGGATGCGGCGTATAGTGCGACGCTCCCTGCGGCGGATCGCCGCGCAGCGCGACGATATGGCGAACGCCCGCCTCCCAGTATTGCCGCGCCACCTCGTCCACTTCCGCGCGCGACGCGTTGACGCAGGTCAGGTGCGCCGCCGGTTTGAGCTTCGTTTCCCGCGCGATACGCGCGACCGTGTGGTGCGTGCGCTCACGCGTGGTACCGCCCGCGCCGTACGTCACCGACACGAAAGACGGCGCCAACGGCTCCAGCCGCTTCACCGTATCCCAGAGCTTCTGCTCCATTTCAGGTGTTTTCGGCGGGAAGAATTCAAAAGATATAGTAGGAAGTGGCATGGGTAAGGCTGGGTGAGGTTACGTTGTGTCGAATATGCAACAGGAGCATACATTCACAACAATGGGCATTCTTCCCGTTGCTGGCAAGCGATTTATATCTATAATCCCGCCATAAAAACTACGTAAAAATACGGTTCACGAAAGATTAAGAATTGCCCTGTAAGATTGTGATGGGTCACTCCATCCACGAAACGGGCAGAAGGAATATGGCTTTGAAAAACATCGGCAAAATAGCATATTGGCTTATTCTCGCAGGCGGCGTTTCGATGCTTGGCGCATGCAGCGGCGCACCCGCCGGCAACCCGGCCGCAAAATCCGCCGCGCAGGTCGACGCCGATCCGATGGAGCCGTGGAATCGCGCGGTTTACCAGTTCAACTATGCCGTGGACGGCGTGGTGCTGAAGCCGATCACTCAGGGCTATCGCGCCGTGGTTCCCGCCAAGGGACAGGAAATGGTACACAATTTCGTCGTAAACCTCTACACACCCGTCGTATTCGCCAACTCGGTGCTGCAGGCCGACCCGGAAAACAGCTTCGCCAGCATGTGGCGCTTCTTTATTAACACCAGCTTCGGCATCGGCGGCCTGTTCGACGTCGCCACCGAAGCCGGCCTGAAAAACCGCGACGCCGATTTCGGCCAGACGCTCGCCCTTTACGGATGCGAGCCGGGCGCATACCTTGTGCTGCCGATCATCGGACCGTCCAACCTGCGCGATGCGACCGGCCGCCTCGCCGATGCGTTCCTCAACCCCTTCAATTATGTCGAAGGCACGTCCTACGCCATGTGGGGCATCACCGCCGTCGACCAGCGTTCGCAAAACATGAAAGTGATCGACGACATCTACACCACGTCGCTCGATCCCTACAGCACGTTCCGCAGCGGTTACACCCAGAAGCGCGCCAGCGACATTCGCCGCGCCGCAACTGCGCGTGAAAAATCGCAGGAAAAAGCTGGCATCCGGTAAAATTCAAGGTATCATCACCCTATGCGCCCACTCGTTTCCGCCGCTTTGTCTCTGGCAGCCTGCCTTGTTATGCCCGCATTGCCCGCAAGCGCAGCTATCGACGGCGCGGCGAAGGCCAGCGCTTATGTCGAGGAACTTGGCAATCAGGCCATCGCCGCCATCACCGACAAAAAACTGAACAAAGAACAGAAGCAGGCGCGCCTCGATAAAATCTTCGCCGATAATGTTGACATCGCATGGGTGGGTCGCTTCGTTATGGGACGCTACTGGCGCGAAGCTACCGACACGCAGAAAGCGCAATACCTGAAGGAATACGAAACCTTCCTCATCAAGCACTACACCTCGCGCTTTGCGGAATATACCAGCGGCACGTTCAAAATCACCGGCACGAAAGACGACGGCGACGACGAATATACGGTCAGCATGCATCTGATGGGTGACGACAAGGGCAGTGAACCCGTGCTGGTCGATTACCGCCTACGCAAGGAAGAGCGCGGGTTTAAAGTATTCGACGTCATCGTGGAAGGCGTGAGCCTCATCACCACCCAGCGCTCGGAATTCTCATCCGTCATCGCGCGCCACGACATTGATTTCCTGATCGCCCAACTCAGGAACAAATCCATCCCGGTAACCGTCGCAAAATAACTGCTCGGCACATCGCGCTTTTTCGTGTTTCTCCTGTTGAAACTTCGCGGGCATTTGTTATAGAGACAACTCGACACCTTCATTTGTTGAGTATGTTTCATGAGTCATTCTGAAAAAACAACCTCTTCCGCAACCGCAGAGCCGACCCGCCGCGATTTTATGATGCTGTCGGCAGGCGCGATGGCCGCTGTCGGCGCAGGCGCCGCCGTGTGGCCGTTCGTCAACAGCATGAATCCCTCGGCCGACGTGCTCGCGCTCTCCACCGTGGAAGTCGATCTTTCGCCGATCAAACCGGGGCAGACGATCAAAGTAAAATGGCGCGGCGTGCCCGTGTTCATCCGCCACCGCACCGCAGCCGACATCGAAGAGTCGCGCAAGGTGGATCTAGCCACGCTTCCCGACCCGGAATCCGACGACAAGCGCGTTACCAAAGGCCACGAACAATGGCTGGTGATGATCGGCGTATGCACGCATCTGGGCTGCATCCCGCTTTCGGGCGCGGGTGATTACGGCGGCAGCGGCGCAGGCGGCTGGTTCTGCCCGTGCCACGGCTCGCATTACGACACGGCCGGACGCATCCGAAAAGGCCCCGCGCCGAAGAACCTGCCGGTTCCGCAATACGTATTCCTCAGCGACAACCGCATTAAGATTGGATAATCCGCATGGCACATGCTCCCCAACCTCAGGCACCCGGAATCATCGGATGGATCGAATACCGTCTGCCGATTTTTTCGTTCCTCGATAACAGCCTCGGCAGCAAATACCCTGCGCCGCGCAACCTGAACTACTGGTGGAATTTCGGCTCCATCGCAGGCATCTGCCTAGTGATGCAGATTCTCACCGGCCTGTTCCTCACCATGCATTACGCGCCGCACGTATCCCTCGCCTTCAACAGCGTCGAGCACATCATGCGCGACGTGAATTACGGCTGGCTGCTGCGCTACGCGCATGCGGTGGGCGCGTCGATGTTCTTCGTCGTGGTCTACATCCATATTTGCCGCGGGCTCTATTACGGCTCGTACAAATCGCCGCGCGAAATCCTGTGGTGGCTGGGGCTAGTGATCTTCCTGCTGATGATGGCCACCGCGTTCATGGGCTACGTGCTCCCGTGGGGGCAGATGAGCTTCTGGGGCGCTACCGTAATCACCAATTTATTTTCCGCTGTTCCCGTTGTGGGCGAGTCGATCGTGCACTGGCTGTGGGGCGGTTTCTCGGTGGATAATCCGACGCTCAACCGCTTCTACTCGCTGCACTTCCTGTTGCCGTTCGTCATCGTCGGCGTGGTGGTGCTGCACATCTGGGCGCTGCACCAGCACGGTTCCAACAACCCGCTGGGTATCGATGTGAAAGGCCCGCAGGACACCATTCCGTTCCATCCCTATTACACCTATAAGGATTTCTTCGGGCTCGGCGTGTTCTTCATGATTTTCGCGTGGTTCGTGTTCTTCTCCCCCAACTCGCTCGGGCATCCCGACAATTACACCCCCGCCAACCCGATGGTAACCCCGCCGCACATCGTGCCCGAATGGTACTTCCTGCCCTTCTACGCGATCCTGCGCTCGATCCCCGACAAGCTGCTGGGCGTCGTCGCCATGTTCGCGTCGATCCTCATCATGTTCGTGCTGCCGTGGATCGACCGCCAGAAAGTGCGCAGCGGCACCTTCCGCCCCACCTTCAAGAAACTCTACTGGGTGTTCATCGCCAACACCGTACTGCTCGGCTATGTAGGCTCGCAGCCCGCCGACTGGGGCGTGCTCTATAGCTTCATGGACGCCAACAAGCAGTCCGTGCTCGACATCAGCATCGGCCGCATCGCGACCGCGCTGTATTTCGCGTACTTCCCCGCTTTGTGGTTACTATCCGGCAAGGAAAAAACGCTTCCGCTGCCGGAAAGCATCAGCAAATCCGTGCTCGCTTCCCGCACCGCGCATCATTGATGGAATGTCCTTTATGAAAAAAATCTCCCTAGCCATTACCATCTCCCTCCTCTGCGCTACCGCCGGAACCGCCTTCGCCAGCGCCGACCAGAAACCGCCGCGCAAAACCTACTGGCAGTTCGACGGCGTGTTCGGCACGGTCGACAAGCAAGCTGCCCAGCGCGGCTTTCAGGTGTACAAGGAAGTTTGCGCGGCGTGCCACGGCCTGTCGCGCATTGCGTTCCGCAACCTTCAGGATATTGGTTTTTCGGAAGCGGAAGTCAAAGCGCTCGCCGCCAGCTACCAGATCAACGACGGCCCGAACGATGACGGCGAAATGTTCCAGCGCCCCGGCAAGCCGTCCGATTATTTCGTGCCGCCCTACCCCAACGAAGCCGCCGCGCGCGCCGCGCAGAACGGCGCGTACCCGCCGGATCTGAGCCTCATCATCAAAGCGCGGGGCGACGGGGCGAACTACCTGCATTCACTGCTGACCGGCTATGCCAGCCCACCCGCCGACGCGCATATTTCCGAAGGCCAGCATTACAACCCCTATTTCCCCGGCGGCGCGCTCGCCATGCCCGCCCCGCTGTCCGAAGGATCGGTGGAATATAGCGACGGCACGAAAGCCTCCGTCGAGCAAATGTCCTACGATGTGGTGAATTTCCTGCAATGGGCCGCCGAACCGGAAATGGAAGCGCGCAAGCAGATGGGCATCAAAGTGCTGATCTTCCTCGCCATCTTCACCGCGTTCATGTACATTGCAAAACGCAATCTCTGGAAAAAACTCCATTGATGGAATGCAGCAAAGGGACAAACCCCTGCCTCACTACGTAAAGGCACGCCGGTTATCGTTACCGGGGCAGATCGTTGCCGCCGGCCTTTTGTCTACGGCGCCCTCCTTCGCCGTCGAGCCTGCGCCGGACGCTACCGAAACCGCGCTGCCCGCCGCAGATAAGAAGCCGATCGTATCGTCGAAAGACCCGGTGCTGCTGGAAGCGTCGCAGGTCGATTATCACCAGGAAGAATCATTGGCCGTCGCCAGCGGTAGCGTGGAAGTGTCGCAGGGCGACACCATCGTGCTCGCCGACGAGCTGACCTACGACCAGAAGCGCAACGTCGTCACCGCGCACGGCAATGTCAGCATGCTGGAACCGTCCGGCAACGTCTATTTCGCCGACAGGTTGGAATTGAAGGACGATTTGAAAGCGGGCGCCATCCGCCAGTTCAAGGCACGGCTCGCCGACGATTCGCTGATGGTGGCCGCACGTGCGAAGAAGCTCGACGAGAACCGGCTGGAACTGTTCAAGGCCATATACTCCCCCTGCAAAGTCACCTGCTCGCCCGACGGGAAAGAAGCGCGCAGCCCGCTATGGCAGGTGAAGGCCGATCATGTGCTGGTCGACCAGCAGAAGCAGAAAATCTCCTACGACAACGCCTTCATCGAAACCTACGGCATCCCGGTATTCTACACGCCCTATTTCTCGCACCCGACGCCCGACGCCGACAACCAGAGCGGCCTGCTCACCCCGGAATTCAAGCATTCGAGCAATCTCGGCAATTCGTTTAAAATCCCGGTCTATTACGCGATCTCGCCCGACAAAGACGTCACCATCACCCCCATCATCACCACCAACGAAGGGCTGGTAATGGCGGGCGAATACCGGCAGGCGCTCAATAACGGCGCATATAGTTTCGACGGCAGCATCACCCGCCCGCAAGATCGCGACGCGCTCGGCGTGCGCACCTCCGGACACCAGTTGCGCGGCCACATCAACGGCACCGGGGCATTCTCCATCAACGAGCGCTACAACTGGGGTTTCGATATCCACCGCGCCACCGACGACACGTACCTGCGCCGTTATAATTTCAGCCAGGAAACCCTGCTCACCTCCAAGCTCTATATCGAAGGCCACCACTTCCCCGGCATGAACGACCGTTCCTACGGTGCCCTGCGCGGCATCTCGTTTCAGGGGATGAACGCGGAGGACGACCAGCACAAAATTCCCATCGTGCTACCGCTCGGCGATTTCTCGTTCGAGAGCGATCCCGGCAAATATAATTCGCGCTTCATCTTCAACAGCAACGTCATGGCGCTCTACCGCGATACCGGCGTCAAGAGCCGCCGCCTGTCGAACACCGTGGGCTGGAAACTGCCTTATATCAGCGATGACGGGCAGATCATCGAATTTGAAACGACGGTGCGCGGCGACATTTATTCCGTCAACGACCAGCGCTTAAGCGACGGCCGCATGTTCGACGGCACCACCGGCCGCCTCGTGCCGCAGGCTTCGCTGACATGGCGCACGCCATTCATCAACCGCGGCGAAATGGGCAGCCTCATGCTCGAGCCGATCGTAAATTTCACCGTAAGTCCCGGCGGCGGCAACCCGGAAACCATTCCCAACGAGGATAGCCTCGTGCCGGAATTCACCGACACCAACCTGTTCTCGCCCAACCGTTTCGCAGGCTATGACCGCGTGGAAAACGGCCCGCGCGTCAGCTACGGCATGCGTGGTCAGGCGCAGTTCATGGAGGACAAGTATCTTGACTGGATGTTCGGCCAGCATTACCGCATCGACAGCAACCGCAATTTCCCCTTCTCGAACGAACTCGACAGCCATTTCTCCGACTATGTCGGCAAAGTCGGGATGGATTACAAGCCGTTCAACGTCGCGTACCGTTTCCGCCTCGACAAGGACGACCTCCAGCCCAAGCGCAGCGAAGTGGATGGCGGATTCAACTACTACCCGGTGAGCGGCTCGGTGTCATACCTGTCGCTGAAAGACGATCCGATCCTCTCCACCAAAGAAGAAATTACCGGCACGGCGTCCGTCAACCTCACCAAGCAATGGACATGGACGGTCGCCAGCCGCCAGGATTTATTGCTCAACCAGATCACTTCGGCAGCCACCGGTTTCACATTCAAAAATGAATGCACCAGTTTCGTAACCGTGGTAAGCAGGGAATACACGCGTGACCGCGACATCAAACCCGCCACCACGTTCCTGTTCCGCGTTTCGTTAGCCAATCTGGATTGATATGAAAACGGCCAAACTCCTAATATTTGTCGCCCTCGCCGCACTGACTGCGCACAACGCATTCGCAGCGCAAGCCGCCAGCGGCACCAATCTCGACATCGCCGCCGTCGTCGGCGAAGAGGCGATCTCGTCCTACGACGTGGAAAACCGCATCAAGTTCATCATCGCCACCACCAAACTTTCCGGTACGCAGGATGTGCTGGAGCGTATCCGCCCGCAGGTGTTGCGCGCGCTGGTCGATGAGCGCCTGCAGCTTCAGGAAGCCGCGAAATATTCGATCAATATCAGCGAGGACGACATCAATAACGCCATCGCCGGAATCGAAAAACAGCGCGGCATGCCTCAGGGCGGCATCTTTGCCATCCTGCAGAAAAACAACGTGCCGAAAGAAACCTTCACCACCCAGATCCACGCCCAGCTCGCATGGAATAAGCTGGTAATGAAAAACCTTCGCCCACTGGTGAAAATCAGCGACGAAGAAGTGAAGCTCGCGCGCGGGCAGATCGCAGCGCCCACGAAAATCAACGAGATCAAGATCGCCGTATTCACGCTGCCAGTGGATAAGGCCGCCCGCGAAAACGAAATTAAAAAACTGGCCGATAAGCTGGTCAGGGAAATCCGCGCAGGCGCGAGCTTCGAGGAAGTCACCCGCCAGTTCTCAGGTTCGTCGGGACGCGGCGGCGGCACGCCGGAGCCGTTCTGGATCCGCCCCAGCCAGCTCCACCCCATCATCAGCAAGGCGCTTTCCAGCCCGAAGCCTGATGCGATCACCGATCCGGTGCGCACCGAAACCGGCTATAACATCGTAAAAATCTACGATATGCGCGTGCAGGACAAGGCCGTGGAAAAAGAGATGGAAATCACACTCAAGGAAATCCTCCTGCGCCTGAAGCCGGAAGCCACGTCGAAAGAAGCGAACGTGCTGCTGCAGATCGGCGAGGACGTCGCCAAGCACCCCGGCACCTGCGAGGAAAAAGGCCTCGCCGGGATGGATAACCTCAAGGATTTCGATATCGAGGTGAATTTCAAAACCGATATGCTCTCGCAATTGCCGCAGGCGCTGCGCATCATCAGCGAAAACCTGAAGCAGGGCGATATCTCCACCCCGTTCGCCAGCTCCGAAGGCATCCGCCTCTACATGCTCTGCGGCAAAAAAGACATAACCGAATCCCCAGCCAACGACGACCGCATCCGCGAAATGATCTACGCCCAGAAAATGGAACTGGAAGCGCAGAAATACATGCGGAATTTACGCCGCGACGGGTTCGTGGAAGTGCGCTGATGCCATGCCAAATTACGCCCATATAATCGAGGCGTTAAAATCCCTGCCGCAGACGGGTGACCTCGACGGGCTGGAAGCCTTGCTCAAGAAAACCAAAGCAGAAAATAGCGTCGCGTATATCTCGCTGCCGCAGGCGTCGCTCGACGAGCTTGCCGCCCAATTCGCCGCCAGTCCCGCGCTGCTTGAACGCAAAACCAGCGGTGGCAAAAATCTCCTGCACCTCGTCGCCGAATATATGCCCGATCCGCATATGGTCGTCACTATGGCAACCGCACGCCCCGCGATGCTGGATGAAAAGGAATCGGCGCTTGGCCTGACGCCGATCTTTCAGGTCGTCATCAATAACCAGAATGAGTTACTGAAGCATTTAAGCACATGCTGGCCGCATATCGCGCAACAGAAAGACGATCTCGGGCAAGGCCTGCCGTTCTGGTGTTCAGGCCACGGCGGTGGTACGGGGCTTGCCATACTCCAGCAACTCGGCGTGGATATTTTCGCGCCCACGGACGGAAAAAACATCCTGCAAGCGGCCTGCATCAAATACATGCAGCAAGCCATCCCCGATGAGGATGCGCATTTGCGGATCGCCGATATCGCGTCCTTGTATCTCGATAAATTCGCAAAGGACGATACGTCCGCTTCGCTCTTAGAACAGACGGCAAATCTGGGACGCGCACGCAGTGCGCTAGCCGATATGATACGCGCCAGCCCCGCCACCTATGCGCCGCTGATCAGCATACTGCCCACGGACGAAGCGGTGCGTCTCATCAAAACCGAACGCCTCAACTGTAACAGCAGCAAAGGCTCGAACGCGGCCACCCACATCCTCCTGTTCCACGATCCTAATGTCGCGAGCCTCAACCGCGAACTGCGCGCACAGTTGCTGGACAAAACCATCATGGGAGACAAGGCGGCAAATCCCGCCATCGCCTTCAGCCTTCAATACGGCATGGATCGCGGCGACTCTCCCTATGACGGAATTGACCGCCAGACCCAACGCGCGGCGTTCTTCCACACGCTGCATGAGCAACACGGACTCTCCGCCGAGGAAATGAACATACGCGACTATTATGCGCTAATCGTCAAACGCGCCGTCGATGGCGCGGCTATGATCGCCTTCCACAAAGAACAGGGCGCAAAATTTATTACCCCGCTGAAAATATCGCCGGACTATGTGAATACGCTGCTCGCATTCGGCGCCGACGTCACGCATATGCATGAAGGTAAAACCATGGCCGACATCGCCGTCGAATGCGACCAAAAGGAATTAGCAGGAGCGCTGAAAAAACATATCGATGCAAAGCTCGACAGCCACGGCATGCAGGCTGGAGACCGTATAAAGCTGGAGCGCGAACAGGGTAAGCTCAGCGCCTATCTCGGCACTACACCATCACCTTGACGTAACTGCCCGGCGCATCTTCGATCGGCTTGAGCTTGCCGCTGCCAATCTTGCGGGCGGGAACTTTTTCACCGGCGAACTGCTTCTGCCACTTATCCCAGTCCGTCCACCACGAGCCGGGAGTTTCTTTCGCGGATTCCAGCCATTTGTCGGGCGCGGCGGGGAGTTTGTCGTTCGTCCAGAAACAGTATTTGTTTTTCGATGGCGGGTTGATGACGCCCGCGATATGGCCGGACGCCGACAGCACGAAACGGATATCGCCCTTGTAAATCTGCGTGGCCGCATAGGTGGATTTCCACGGGGCGATATGATCTTCACGCGACGACAGGATATAGGTGGGTACTTCCACCGTGCGCAGATCGATCGGCACGCCGGCGATGTTCAGCGCGCCCGGTTTCACCAGTAAATTCTTCTGGTACATGTTGCGCAGATAGAAGCTGTGCATGGTCGCGGGCATGCGCGTGGAGTCGGCGTTCCAGTAGAGCAGGTCGAACGGGAACGGGTCTTTGCCGAGCAGATAATTATTCACCACGAACGACCAGATGAGATCGTTGGCACGCAGCATGTTGAAGGTCATCGCCATCTCCGATCCTTCAAGATAACCGGTTTCCGACATGCGTGATTCCAGCATTTTAAGCTGCTCTTCATCGACGAATACGGAAAGCTCGCCCGCTTCAGAAAAATCGACCATGGTGGTGAGGTAGGTGGCGGATTTCACGCGGTGCTGCTGCTTTTTCGCCGTAAGCCACGCCAGTGTGATCGACAGCAGCGTGCCGCCGAGACAATAGGCCATGATGCTGACTTCTTCCTCGCCGGTGGCCTGCTCGATGGCATCCATCGCGGCGAGCGGCCCTTCGCTCATGTAATCGTCGAAGGATTTTTTGCTCAAACGCTCATCAGGATTCACCCACGAAATGACGAACACCGTGTGCCCCTGCTCCACCAGCCATTTCACCAGCGAATTTTCCGGTTGCAGATCGAGAATATAGAATTTGTTGATCCATGCGGGCATCACCAGCACCGGCGTTTTATGCACTTCTTTGGTCAACGGCTCATATTGGATCAACTCGATCAGCTCGTTGCGGTAGACGACCTTGCCTTTCGTAAGGCAAAGGTTCTTGCCCAGCTCGAACGCATTGAGATCGGTCATGCTGATGCGCAACTGCCCTTTGCCGCGCTCCAAATCTTCCAGCAGGTTCTCCAGTCCCTTCACGAGATTTTCACCCTGGCTGTCGATGGTGGCTTTCAGCACTTCGGGGTTGGTCATGAGGAAATTGCTCGGGCACATGGCGTCGGCGAACTGGCGCGTGTAGAAATCGACCTTGCGCGACGTTTTCGGATCGAGTCCCTCCACATCGCTCACCGAATGCTGCATCCAGCGCGCGGTGAGCAGGTAGGATTGCTTGAGGAAATCAAATACCGCGTTTTTCTGCCACGCCTCATCTTTGAAGCGGCGGTCGCGGCTTTCCGGCTCAATCACAGGCGCGTGTTCCTCGCCCATCAGCCCCTGCGCCGCACTCTGCCAGAGATGCATATAATTCTGCCAGAGTTCCATATTCTTTTCCAGCACCTTACCGGGGTCGCTCATCATCTTGACCAGCAATTCGGTAAACGCGTTGCCGACATTCAGCGGATCGAACGATTGATGCGTGAAATCCTTGGCCTGACGCGCCATGAACTGCTGCATCACCTGCTGGCATTTCTCCGCAGCTGTTGCCATATTTTTAGCAAATTCAACGGGATCGTAATGTTTCTCCTGGCCTTCGCCGGGCGAGTTCGCAGAATGTTTAGCCATGAGGAGATCGCATTATATTAGCGGTTTCGGAAAATAGGTAATTGCACTCAACCACCCGCTACGATATATGTTTTCATCTAAATAAGTTAGATGTTTTTATGCAACAACCGGGCATAAAGACCCAGCGCAAACGGTGATGATCTCTAGTGTATATTTTTTAGGTGTTTATGAAAAAACGTTCGACGATACGTAGTGCCCCTTTTGTCCTTTTAACCAGCGTATCGCTGGTCGTGATGCTTTCCTCCTGCGGTAACCGCGATTGGATGGACACGCTTACAAAAAGCAAGCCGCAGAGCAACAATGTCGCCGTCGGCGAACGCCGCGCACCCGTGCTCAACCCGCAAGCGGCAGTACCCGGCAGCGCGCCTGCGCCCGTCATGCAGAGCGCGCCCGCACCCAAGCAGACGCCCGCGAAGGCTCCGTCCTACGACGTGTCGCCGTACGATCATTTCGATGCCGAAGGCAACCGTGTCGACCCGCAAGCCGCACTTGCGGCGCAGCAGGCGCCCGATTCGTCGTCAGGCAATTTTTTCGACCGCATGGTGAACACATTCAAAAAACCTGAAGCGCAGGCGACGGAAACAAGCAAGCCGCAACCGCAGCAGGTGCCGCGCAAAATGTTCCCCGGCAACAGCTATGTCTCCGGTGAAACGCACGAGACCGCGCCGATTTCCGCCACCCCGCAGCCGGTTCCCGCTGTGGAAAAGGAAGCAGAAGAAATAAAGCCGCAATCTTCCGTGCAGCCGATGCTGGATGCCCCCGCACCGGCAGCGCCGGAACCGCAGCAAACAGCGGCCGCCGAGCCTGAAGCCGTTACGGAAATTATCTCCGATAAGCCGCAACCGTCATTTTTCGAGCGCACGTGGAATTCGGTAAAAGCGCCTTTCAGCGATGACAAGGATGCGCCTGCGGAAACCGAAAGCGCAGCCGCTTCCAATGCCGACAGCTCGCTGGAATATCCTGCCCTGTCCTCAGTGCCGCAGACCCCGGAACAATTCACCTCCATCAAAGCCGGCCATAAAAATAAGGTGGAGCAAATGCAGGACGAGCATGCGCTCGCCGCGCAGGAAAAAATTGCGCTCGACAGCGAGCCGTCGCAGCAGCAGCTCTTGCCCGTAGCCGACGCGCAACCGGCGCCGGAACCAGAAATTGCGGCAGCGCCAGCGCCTGAACCCCAGACCGCCGCCGCCCCGCAGGACGCCGCGCCCGTAAGCGAGGACAACACCGTATTGCTCGGTCACGCCATGGCGCCTGAAAAACTGACGAATGGAAATTTCGTTACGAAATCGGAACAATTTTCGCAGGCGGAAGCTGAAGCCGCACCTGCTGCTGCCGTGGAAGAAGCCGCCGCGCCGGAAACCGCTGCTGCCGCAACTCGCCAGCCCTATTGGTGGGAAGGCTGGAGCGTGCTGAAGAAAAAGCCCGCGCCCGCGAGCGCACCTGAAGAAGCGGCACCTGCCGCTGTCATGGCGCAGGAGCCTGCGCAGGCCAGCGAACCTGCGCCCGCACAACAGGCCACTGCGCCTGAGCCTGCATACAGCTCGCAGCCCGTTCCGCTGACGGCTGCGGCGGAAGAAGAAACGCCTCTGGAAGAATCGCAGCCGCAGCAAGCCGCAGCGCCTGTGACCGCACCTGAACCCGCGCCGCTCGCCGCACTGCCGTCGCTTACGCCTTCGGCCGCGCCGGTTACCGCCGTCGCCGCCAGCGACGAGCGCGAGGAAACCGCAAACGCCGCACCCGCACAGGACAGCGCGTTGCCGTCGCCCGCGATGCTCCAGAAAGTTCGGATCATGCCGTCTTCGCGCTACAGCCAGCGCGTTCGCACGCAATAGCCCGTATGGACGACTCATTTTACCGTATCCAACGGTTGCCGCCCTACGTCTTTGCCGAAGTAAACAAGATGAAGGCGTCCGCACGCGCGGCTAACCACGACATCATCGATTTCGGCATGGGCAATCCCGACTCCGCGCCACCCTCGCACGTCATCGAAAAACTGCGCGAAACGCTGAAAGACCCGAAAGCGCACCGCTACTCGCTCTCACGCGGCATCCATGGCCTGCGCAAAGCGCAGGCGGGCTATTACCAGCGTCGCTTCGGCGTCGAGCTTGACCCGGAAACGGAAATGGTCGTCACCATCGGCTCGAAGGAAGGCTTGGCGAATCTCGCGCAAGCCATCACCGGCCCCGGCGACAGGTTCGTCGTGCCCGATCCCAGCTACCCGATCCATATGTGGGGCTTCGTTATCGCAGGCGCGGAAGTCATCTCGATTCCCAATACGCCCGACGAACATTTCTTCACCGCGCTTAAAGCTGTGCTCGACAAGCCGGGCAAGAAGCCGGTGGCGCTTGTCGTCAACTACCCGTGCAACCCTACCGCCATGTCCGTCGATATAGGTTTTTACGAACGCGTCATCGACATCTGCAAACATTACGGCATCTATGTGCTGTCCGACCTCGCCTACTGCGAACTCTATTACGACGGCAACCCGCCGCCGTCCATTTTGCAGGTGAAGGGGGCGAAAGACATCGCCATCGAATTCACCACCATGAGCAAAACCTACTCCATGGCCGGGTGGCGCATCGGGTTCGCCGCCGGAAATAAAACATTGGTGGCCGCGCTCACCAAGCTAAAATCCTACCTCGATTACGGCACGTTCCTGCCCGTGCAGGTCGCCGCCGCGAGCGCCATCAACGGCCCGCAGGATTATGTGGAAAAGCTGCGCAAGCTCTACAAAGAACGCCGCGACATCCTCGCCGAAGGCTTGGAAGATGCAGGCTGGAACGTCACCGTGCCCAACGCGTCCATGTTCTTGTGGGCGCAGATTCCCGAAGCCTATCGTAAGGTCGGCTGCCTTGAATTTTCCAAGCTGCTGCTGAAACATGCCGACGTAGCGGTCGCCCCCGGCGTTGGCTTCGGCGTAGGCGGCGAAGGCTTCGTGCGCATCGCGCTCGTCGAGAACAAGCACCGCATCCGCCAGGCCGTTCGCAACATCAAACATTTTCTCGCAGAAGACCCTGAAAAACAAATTCGTGAACTGGAGAAAGTCGGATGAGCAAACCGTTACGCATCGGCATCGCCGGGCTCGGTACGGTGGGCGGCGGCACGCTGTCGATATTGCTGCGCCATGGCACCTTGCTGGCAGAGCGCACGGGGCATCCGATCACCATCGGCGGCATCAGTGCGCGCAATAAAAACAAAGACCGCGGCATGGACACGTCCGGCCTGCGCTGGTTCGACAATCCCGTCGACATGGCCGGCGACCCGAATATCGACATCGTCGTGGAGCTGATCGGCGGCGCGGAAGGTGTCGCGCGCGAGCTGGTGGAAAAATCGCTGGCAGCCGGAAAATCCGTCGTCACTGCCAATAAAGCATTGATCGCGCATCACGGCATCCAGCTTGCCACCCTTGCTGAAAAAGCGGACGCGGTGCTGGCGTTCGAAGCGGCGGTCGCAGGCGGCATCCCCATCATCAAGGCACTCCGCGACGGGCTGGCGGCCAACCAGTTCACCCGCATCATCGGCATCTTAAACGGCACCTGCAATTACATCCTCACCACCATGTGGGAGGAGAAACGCGGCTTCGACGACGTGCTCGCCGAAGCGCAGGCGAAAGGGTACGCCGAGGCCGACCCCAGCTTCGACGTGGACGGGATCGACACCGCGCACAAGCTCGCCATCCTCACCAGCCTCGCCTATGGCTGCGCGCCGTCGATCGGCAACGTGCATATCGAAGGCATCCGCCATATCTCCTTACGCGACATGGAATTCGCCCATGAGCTGGGCTACACGATCAAGCTGCTAGGCATCGCGTCGATGACGCCTTCGGGCATCGAGCAACGCGTGCATCCGTGCATGGTCGTGCGCAACTCATCGCTGGGCAGCGTGAGTGGCGTGTTCAACGCGGTGCTGGCCGAGGGCGACTCCGTAGGCACGGTTTTATTTGAAGGTCGCGGCGCAGGCGCAGGCCCCACGGCATCTTCGGTTGTGGCCGATATTATCGACATCGCGCGCGGCGTCGCTTACAAGCCGTTCACCCTGCCGGTGGCCGCACTCAAGCATCTGCCGTTCGCCGACATCCAGACGCTGCAATGCTCTTATTACCTTCGCCTGAACGTGGTGGATCGCCCCGGCGTGCTCGCCGAAGTCACCGGCATTTTCCGTCAGGAAAGCATTTCGCTGCGCTCATTCCTCCAGCACTCCCACAAGCCCGGCGAAAGCGTGCAGCTTGTGCTCACTACCCATGCCACGCATGAATCTTCGATGCTGCGCGCAGTTGCCGCCATCGCAAACCTCGAAAGCGTGCATGAAAAACCCTATATGATAAGGATCGAGACGCTATGACCAAAGCTGCAAAGAAATCTCCCGCAAAGCAGACCTCGTTCTGGTCGGATCGCAATTTCGCGCTGGAAGCGGCACGCGTCACCGAAGCGGCAGCCCTCGCCTGCTCGCGCCTGATGGGACGCGGCGATGAAAAGGAAGCCGACCGCGCCGCGGTCAACGCCATGCGCCATGCGCTCAACGGGCTTAGCATCGACGGCACGGTGGTAATCGGCGAAGGCGAACGCGACAAGGCGCCCATGTTATATATCGGTGAGAAAGTCGGTAGCGCCACCGGTGGTGGCCCCGCCATCGACATCGCGCTCGACCCACTGGAAGGCACCACCATCTGCGCCAAGGGCGGCGTCAACGCGCTGGCGGTCATCGCCATGGCGGAAAAAGGCGGCTTCCTGCATGCGCCGGACGTTTATATGGACAAGATCGCCGTAGGCGGCGGCTTGCCTGCGGGCGTCGTCGATCTCGATTCCAGCCCGGCGGCTAATTTGAAGAATCTGGCTAAAGCCAAAAAATGCGCCATCTCCGATCTGGTAGTGGTGATCTTGGAACGCGACCGTCACAAAGACCTGATAGCCAAAGTCCGTGCCGCAGGCGCGCGCATCCAACTCATCGCCGACGGCGACGTGGCCGGGGTTATCGCCTGCTCGCGCCCCGACACGGGCGTGGATATGTATATCGGCATCGGCGGTGCGCCCGAAGGCGTGCTGGCGGCAGCGGCATTACGTTCCACCGGCGGGCAGATGCAGGGTCGTTTGTTGTTTAAGACGCAGGAAGAAAAATCCCGCGCCAAGCGCATGGGCATTTCCGACCTGAACAGAAAATATGCGCTGGAAGATTTAGCGAAGGGCGACGTGATGTTCGCCGCCACCGGCGTAACCGACGGCTCGATGCTGCGCGGCGTGCGCCGTTATCCTGGCGGGGCGACGACCCACTCCATCGTCATGCGCTCCAAAACCGGCACGGTGCGCATCATCGAAGCCCAACACAACTTCACCCGCAAAACCTGGGGCGACCCGGATATGTAGGCATTACTTTGCGGTAGCTTGTCATCCTGAGCGTAAGCAAAGGATCTGAGGCTAGAGCAAGCTCCTTTGCTTACGCTCAGGATGACATTTCATAGGACAACAAAAAAGGCCTGCCGGTTTCCCGGCAGGCCTTCTTGTAGATACCCAATCGTGAGATTAGGTGGTGGAGCAAGCAGAGGTAGTTGCACCGCTGGAGGTAGCCAGCGTGTCAACCATTGCAGCAGCACCGAAGATGATAGCGGCGCCGATACCAACGATCATAGCCATACCCCAGGATACTTTACCCAGGAGTGCGCCAATGCCGAGGATCACGATACCGATGGTAGCGATACCTTTACCGGTAGCACCCGTCAGCCAGGTAACAACCGTACAGAGGATACGACCGGTGGGTTCAGCACCAGCGAAAGCAAAGTCCGGAGCCATAATAACGGCTACGGTCAGCATCACCATCAGGCAAATCTGCCAGGCGGTGCGTACGTCTTTAGAAACAGTCTTCATAAAAAACTTCCTTATGAACTAACGTA
This sequence comes from uncultured Rickettsiales bacterium, assembly GCA_964645205.1. Lineage (GTDB taxonomy): Bacteria > Pseudomonadota > Alphaproteobacteria > Rickettsiales > SXRF01 > CAZYBO01. The sequence continues at coordinate 156,562 of CAZYBO010000002.1, read as the reverse complement.
ACGTTAACAAAATGCGCATGCCTGCACCATGCAGGGACGCGCTAACCAAAAAATCTATCCATCTATGGGATAGACAAGATCATAATAGCCCGCCATTTGGTTAAAATACACAGGATATTTGTTACATTATGGTTACAATCCACTAATTTTATTGCATTATTAGCCCCTTAACCCCAGTATAGGGTGGGGATTAAGCCTATGGCCAGAGTATATATTGCAGGCGCGATGATGCCGACCGGCGGGGCGTATATGGCCTATCATCTGGGTCGGCTCCTGCATCTGCATTTCGGCTACGAGCCGTTCGACATCGCCATCTACAAGGTGGAAAAAAAACTTTTCCGCTACGACACGCACATTCCTTCGATCAGCCTACACGACATCGAATCGCTCATCACCGATGACGACATCCTCATCGCTAACCCGTTTTTTTCCCCTTTCCTGTTCGGCCTTCGGCTGAAGGGGCGTAAAATCATGTATGTGCAGGATTTCCGCACATTCCAATCGCTCGACTGCCATTTCGACATGTATGTATCGGTAAGCTCGCTGGTACAGCGCGCGCTGGAAGCGATCTACGGCATCGCCTCGCCCGTCATCCCCGCTTTCATCCAGCTTGGGCGCATGCCGCCGGTTGCGCCGTGGCACGAACGACCGCCCGGCTCGGCGCTGGTTTATGTGAAGAATCCCTCGCACGAACATCGTTACCTCATCGGTCACCTTACCCACGAGCTGCAAGCCAGCGGCGTACATCTCGACCTATCTAACGTGATTGAAGGACGCGGCATGAGCCATCAGGATTTTCTGGCCGCGCTCGGCTCGGTGCGTTATTTCATCAATATGTCGCTGGCGGAAGGATTCGGGCTGGTGCCGCTGGAGGCGATGGCGATGGGCACGCTGGTCACCGGCGTAGACGGGCTGGCAGGACGCGACTATATGCGCCACGGGGAGAATTGTCTGGTCGGATCGGTCAAGGACTTACGCCATCTCCACGAAGTGCTCCACCGCGCCGTCACCAACCACACGCTGGCCGAACGCTGCGCAGAAGCCGGGAAAATCACCGCGAAACATTATGGCTACGGCCCGTTCAAAAACGCGTGGCTCAAGCAGCTTTCCGATTTCCTGCAGGTCGAACCCGTCCATGCCTGACCGCAATATCCTCATCACCGGTATCCCGCGCTCCGGCACCACGCTGCTGGCCGCGCTCATCGACGGCATGCCGGATGCCGTGGCGCTCAACGAACCGCGCTGGCAATATGACTGGGCGATGAAAAACCGGGCGAACTCCGCCGCCGACGATTTCGCCCGCTGGCTGGTGGGCGACCATGCCGTGATCCGCCAGCGGCTGCTGCAGGGCATCCCCATCCCTGAACGCCGTACGCAAACCGGCGAGGCGTCCACCAACTATTACCGGCCCGACCCCGAACGTCCCGACATCGGAAAATCCATCGAACTGGTTCCCTTCACGCGCCATGGCCTTTCGCCCGATTTCACGCTCGCCGTTAAGCATAACGGCCTGTATCTCGGTGCGCTCAAGCAGATCGTCGAAACCGGCGCGTTTCGCGTCATCGCCATCGTGCGCCACCCGGTGGGCGTCATTTGCTCGTGGAACGCCATTCCCATCCAGCTACGCGAGGGCAGGATGCCCGGCGCCGTGGTCTACTGGCAGCAAATGGCGGCGCTCACCACAATGCCGATGGACATACTGGAAAAGCAGGTGCACATGTACGACCTCATCTGCCACCGGCTGCACAGCCTGCGCGAACATATCGACATACTCCGCTACGAAGACCTGATCGAAAACCCCGCCCTGCTCACCGCGCTTACCGGCAAAGCGCCCGCCATCGCCGAGGGCATGATCAAAAAACGCGATACGGCTTTTTACGGCGATGCCGCGAAAGCCACCGCGCACTGCGTCAGCACGTTCGCAGAGCATGCGCGAATATTCTATCCGGAATTATAAGATTAAGCCGTGATCCCGGCCTGCTGAAGCGCCACGGCGATTTTCTGCACGCTCTCTTGGCTGCGCGTGGCATCCTTGTTCGCCACCGCGATGTCCTGCAGCGCACGATTCTGCTCGGCGCTGAGGTTCAGCTTTTTCGAGATCATGGAAATAAATTCCGGCAACGGCCCGCTTAAGCCGAACGTAGATGCGAACTCCGATGAAAAATCGAACGAATCGCCGCTGAACGCCTGCAAAGCTGCCGCGCCAAAGCTGCTATTCAGCCCGCCCATGCCGAGAATGGCATCCGCAGGCGTCTGCTCATCTTCTTTTTTACGCGTGCCGAAACTCGCCAGCAACGCATCGAAATTAGACGCCTCAACCTGCTGGCGCACCTGCGCCCCGCGCTGATCAATCCCCGCACCGCCAAGCGCCGCAAATGCCGATTGTATGGATAACATAATTGTACCTTTCCCGTTTGTTCGCAGAAAAACCTAAGTAAACAGGAGCAAGAAGCGCGCCAAAGCGATGGGATGATAAGATTAAATGATATAATTTAGTATATTAGAATGCCCATGGCGTAAGCCACCCGAAGCCGAAGGCGAAGGGTGGCGCACCCGATAGGAGTCGAACCTACGACCTCTGCCTTCGGAGGGCAGCGCTCTATCCAGCTGAGCTACGGGTGCGTGCAGCGCATGTCATAGCCGGGATAGGCGCGATTATCCATTAAAAAGACTGGCCATCAAAAAAGGTCGGCCATCAAAGGCGGCGGTGACGGGCGGAAACCGCGCCGGACTTACTCGGTAAGCTCGATGGTTTTGGTCAGCGCCACCTTTTTCTTGCCGATATTATCGCGGATTTCGGCTTTCACGGTGTATTTGCCGAGCTTATCCGTGGGCGAGAATTTCAGCACGGGGTAGAGGTTGCCGTGGAACACGCGGAAGCGACCCGGCACGCGGCCTTTGAGCGCATCGAGGTTCTTTTCGGCGAACTTGTCGTACACCTTGCCTTCGGGGTCGAGCACCTGCATGTCGTAGGTGACGTCGGCGCTGAGCGTATCGGACAGCGCCATGCCGGAGAAGATGGTGTTCAGCGCCACCTGCTCACCGCGCTTGGCGCTGGGTTTGTCGTTCAGCGTTTTGGCTTCGCTGCCGGGCGTGTCGAACGCCTTGGCGTCTTCCACCGAGGTCACCACCAGCATGGCGGAGAAGTCACCGTCTTTCGTGGGCAGCGCGGTGATCTTTGCGCGGGTATCGGCGATGATCTTATCCAGCTTCGCCTTATACTTGCCTTTGGCGGTTTTCGCTTCCTTGTTCACGGCGCGGTTGACCAGCTCATGCGTGAGGATGTTGGCGGCAAGCGAGTTTTCCGCCGCCGTGCGCGTGGCCTGATCGGACTCTTTGTTGCCGAGCAGCTTCGTGTCTTCGTTCAGCACGGTAGCAACTTTTTTCACGTATACTTCACTGCCGGACGCGGCGAACGCAAGCCACATCACGCCGAGATCGGCAGGGCCTTTCACTTCTTGTTCGGTCAGCACCGGCGGTTTTTTCGCCGCCCATTCGGGAGCGGTACCGGTGATAAGCGTAACCTTGTCGCTGTTGCCGGACACCCACAGCGCCGACGCCACGACTTCCGCAGCCTTGGGCGAGAGCTTCAGCGGCTTCACCCAGCCTTCAACCTTATCCTTGTTTTCGGCGAACACGATGCTCAGGAACGCCACCGTCGGCTGCACGGCAGCTTCGTTGCCGGGAAGGGTGCGGTCGATGAACGCGAGGTAATCGGGCACTTTCGACACGTCTTTGTGGAAATAGAAATAATCCATCCACTGGATCGTGGCGATGTCGGCGGGAGACAGCGTCTGTTGCTGCGGTTTCTGCTGCTGCGGCGCGTTTTCCTGCGCTGCGAGCGGGGACGCGAGCAACGCCGTTGCAACTGCGACCGATAACAAGAATCCTTTTTTCATATGCCGTCCCTTTTCATTTAACATTACTTATGCCCTCGGATGCGCAGACTTGTAAGCCTTGAGCAGCCGATCCTTATCTACATGCGTGTACCGTTGCGTGGTACTCAGTGACGCGTGCCCCAGCAATTCCTGTATCGCCCGCAAATCGCCACCGGCGGAAAGCAGGTGGGTTGCGAAACTATGCCGGAACGCGTGCGGCGTCGTGCTGTCGGGGAGGTTAAGCGATTGCCTGAGTTTACGCAACTGGAATTGGAAGATGCCCGGATTGAGCGCACCGCCGCGCGCGCCGACGAACAACGGCGACTTCGCCGTAAACGGATACGGGCACTCCGCCATATACGCCGCGATCGCCTCGCGCACCGCAGGCAGCACCGGCACCTGCCGCTGCTTGTTGCCCTTGCCGGTGATCGTCAGCACGTCGCCTTCGGGAATGTCGCGCGCGCGCAGGGAAAGCGCTTCGCTGATGCGCAGCCCGCAACCATAGATCAGCACCAGCAACGCGAGGTCGCGGAGGTTGACCCATGGCTCCTCATGCTGCACTGCGATTGCCTTGAGCGCAGCCTGCGCCTGCTCTTCGCCAAGCGCGCGCGGCAGGGATTTTTTATGTTTGGGACTGCGTATGTGCAGCGCCGCTTCGTTAGCCAGCACGCCGCGCTTGCCCATCGCGCGGAAAAAATTTTTCACCGTGGACAGCGCGCGCGCCGACGACGCCGTTTCAAAATGCGCCGCGCGGGAAGCAAGCCACGCGCGTATGTCTTTGGCCTCCAGCGCTTCCAGATGCGATACATCCACGCGCGCGCCCAAATGTTCGCTCAAAAAGGTGCAGAACTGGCGGATGTCGGTGCCGTAGGAAATAACCGTATGCTCCGACGCGCGCCGCACATCACGCAGCCACGCTTCCCATTCGCCGATGATGCGCGCCAGCGCTTTAGTGACGGGAAGCGGCGCATCGTGCTGCATAGTCACTCTATCGCGTCCTGAAGGGTAATATCCAGTTGGTGCGCCACGATCTGCGCGAGGAAATGCAGCAGTTCGATGCCCTGCCCGGGATGAAAGCGGTCTTTGTGACGCACGCCAAACGCCAGCACCACGTTGCGGCTGACATGCTCAAGCTCAAGGCGCAGCAACGCGCACGACGCGATGAGGTCGGTGCAATCGGAGAAAATCTCCTCGAATCCGGCGGGGCGGGCTTTGCCGCAATCGGCCACGAGCAGCACGTTTTTCTTGTGCCCGAGCGCGGCATCCACCGTGCCGGGGTCGATCGCTACGATACCGGAATAATTATCTTCGCCGTATTTCGGCTCATACTGCCCGGCAAGCTCGGATTCCATCGCAAGCCGCACCACGTCCACGTCGAAGAGGCTGACCATATCGAGCGTCACCGCCTCTAAAAGCTGATCGAGGCTGCGCGCGGAAATCAGCTTCAGCGCGGCGCTGTGTACCTGCGCCTGCACCGACATGTTGTCGCGGCAGAAATCGATCAGCACTTCGTATTTGCTCTTGAGCGCCTTGCTATCCTGCTGCAGCGCCTTCAATAAATAATGCTGGAAATCGATGATGCCGTTGCCGAGATCGCGCTCCGGCAGCGTGATAGCGCCGATGATTTCAGGATTGTTCTGTAAAAATTCCGGGTGCGCCTTGAGATAGGTTCGCACCTGCTCCTCGGTAACGCCGGACGATGCTGCGCGCTTTGCGGTCACGCAATCTTCTGCCCGGTTTTCTGCCAGTCGGACAGGAAGGCGGCGAGTCCTTTATCCGTCAGCGGGTGATGCACGAGCTGCTTGAGCACCGCAGGCGGGATGGTCGCCACGTGCGCACCCATTTTCGCCGCGTCGGTTATATGCAGGGGATTGCGGATCGAAGCCACCAGCACCTGCGTGGTGAAATATTCATACTGGTTGTAGATGGTGCAGATGTCGGCGATGAGCTGCATGCCGTCATGCCCGGTGTCATCCAGACGCCCGACGAACGGCGAAATAAACGTCGCGCCAGCCTTGGCCGCCAGCAACGCCTGCGCCGCCGAGAAGCACAGCGTCACGTTCACCATGATGTTCTTGCCGGTGAAATGCTTGCACGCCTTCAGCCCGTCCCAGGTCAGCGGCACTTTGATGGTGATGTTGTCGGCGATGCGTGCGAGCTTTTCGCCTTCCTTCACCATGCCTTCAAAATCGGTGGCGGTCACTTCGGCGGATACCGGCCCCGGCACGATGGCGCAGATGTCCTTGAGCACGTCGAAAAAATCGCGACCGCTTTTGGCGACCAGCGTGGGGTTGGTGGTCACGCCGTCGAGCAGGCCGGTGTCGGCCAGTTCGCGTATTTCCTTAACATCGGCGGTATCGACAAAAAATTTCATAAAACTTGTCCGTCCTTGGTGTATGAGTTGACAAAAGCGACGATAAGCAGCTTGCAACAGTTTGGCAATATGAATAACCAGATCGAGATTCTCATTCCCGCCGCGTTCGGCCACGGGTTCGATTACCGCGCGCCAGAAGGCATGGCACTGGAAGCGGGCGACATCGTCACCGTACCGTTTGGCCGCGGTGAGACGCTGGGCGTGGTGTGGGGCAAGGGCAATGCGACGATCGCGCCCGCAAAGCTCAAGCAGGTACTCGCGCACCATGGCGAATTCCCCGCGCTTTCGCCCGCCATGCGCCAGTTCATCGACTGGTCGGCATGGTATAATTGCGCGCAAAAGGGCGCGATGCTGAAGATGGTGTTGCCGATTGCAGACATCGACAAGCAGGGGCGAAAAGAAATCCCCGCCCACGCGATCAACACCGCACATATGCGGCTTGCCGAACTCTCCTCCGTGCAAGCGCACGCAGCGGCAACCTTTGCGGAAAAACTACGCAGCGGATTCAGCGTCACGCTGCTCGACGGCGTCACCGGCTCAGGCAAAACCGAAGTGTATTTCGATGCCATTGCGCGCATTATAAGTAATGACGACGGCGGGCAGGCGCTCGTACTTTTGCCGGAAATCGCGCTGTCGGTGCAATGGCTTTCGCGGTTTGAAAAACGCTTCGGTTTTTCGCCGCTGGTGTGGAATTCCGAAATCACCCATGCCACCAAACGCGCGGGCTGGCGGCAGATCGCCAAGGGTGAAGCTCGCGTGGTCGTCGGCGCGCGCTCGGCGTTGTTCCTGCCCTACAAAAAACTAGCGCTGGTGGTGGTGGATGAGGAGCATGACGCGTCCTACAAGCAGGAAGAAGGCGTCATCTATCATGCGCGCGACATGGCGATCGCACGCGCCAAATTTGAAAAAATTCCCGTGGCGCTTGTATCGGCTACACCATCGCTGGAAAGCTACTGCAACGCGCGCGACGGCAAATATACCGAAATCAAAATTCCCGTGCGCCACGCGGAAGCGGTGATGCCGGACATCGAGATGCTCGATATGCGCAGCAACCCCGCCGAGCGCGGTGCGTTCATCTCCCCGGCGTTGCGGCAGCAACTCGCGCAGGCCGTCGCGGACGGGCATCAGGCCATGCTGTTCCTCAACCGCCGCGGCTACGCGCCGCTGATGCTGTGCCGCACCTGCGGACATCGCTTCCAGTGCGAAGGCTGCGCGTCCTGGCTGGTGATGCATAAATCAAAGCCGCGCCTTGAATGCCACCATTGCGGCTATAAAATTCCGCTGCCGGAACAATGCCCGGCCTGCCAGAACAAAGACACGCTGCATGCGTGCGGCCCCGGTGTCGAACGCATCCATGAAGAAGTCTTGTCATTCCTACCGCAGGCGCGCGTGGCGGTCATGGCCAGCGACAGTCTGAATACGCATGGCGAGCTGGAAGAGGTGATTACCGCGATGGGCGAAAAGCGCATCGACCTGCTCATCGGCACGCAGATGATCGCCAAAGGGCACCATTTCGCCGACCTCGCCATCGTGGGCGTCGTCGATGCCGATCTCGGGCTTGCAGGCGGCGACCTCCGCGCCACCGAGCGCACCTACCAGCTTCTGCACCAGCTATCGGGACGCGCAGGGCGCGAACGCATACGCGGCAAGGTCTATATGCAAAGTTTCCTGCCCGAGCACCCGGTGATGCAGGCATTGGTCTCCGGCGACCGCGAATCATTCCTCGAAGCCGAACTTAGCGCGCGCAAACAGGCCGATATGCCGCCCTTTTCACGCCTTGCCGCCATTATTATAGAAGGAACAAAGGAAGAACAGGTCATCCGCGCCGCGCGGGAGCTTGCAGCCCGGGCGCCATCCGGCGGGCAGCTTCATGTGATGGGCCCCACCCCCGCTCCGCTCTACCTGCTGCGCGGCAGGTACCGCTACCGCCTGCTTTTGCGCGCCGGGCGGAAGATAAGCCTGCCCGATACGATCCGCGACTGGCTCGGCGGCGTCAAAATCCCCCCTTCGCTGAGGGTAAAGATCGATATCGATCCGATGAGCTTTATGTAATACCGCCCCAGGCAGGCAAATAGAGCTTATTTCGTAGCATCTTACCACTGATCGCTGACCGCCGACCACTGACCGCTACTTTTCTGTTGCTCTTGTGGATAAATTTGCCTAATTTCCCGACTCCCGAACCAACTCCGGTATTTTTCCTGTGAAACTTTCAGGCTCGCGCCAAATTGCGGAACGTTACGTCAAGGCACTCTTTGAAGTGGCCAAAGACGCGCCCACCCGTGCGAAGATCGAAAAAGATTTCGCATCGCTGCAAGCGATGATGGATGAAAGTGAAGCGCTGCGCGCGCTGATTTCCAATCCGCTATTGACGCGCGCTCAGCAGGCGCAGGCGATGGACGCCGTGCTCGCCGCCATGCGCGCGCAGCCAGAAACCAAAGATTTCATCACCCTGCTGGCTCGCCAGAAGCGGCTGGATCTGCTTCCCGCCGTGATCGTACTGTTCGGCGAATGGGCAAGCAAGGCGCGCGGGGAATTGCGCGCGGAAGTCGTATCCGCCACCGCGCTGAAAGACGCCGACACCCGCGCCATCGCGGAGCGCCTCAGCAAGACTTACGGTAAAACCGTTATCGTCACCACACGCCTCGACCCCAGCTTGCTGGGCGGCATGGTTATCAATATTGGAAGCGTGCAGCTGGATAGCTCGCTTTCGGGAAAAATGCGCCGGCTGAAGAACTCGCTTCAAGCGGCTTAGAGAATCAATAGTTAGGAGACTAGAATGGACATTCGCCCGTCGGAAATTTCGGAAATCTTGAAAAAGCAGATCGGCCAGTTTAGCGCCGATGCTGAACTCAGCGAAACCGGTCAGGTGGTTTCGGTGGGCGACGGTATCGCCACCGTATACGGGCTGGAAAACATCCAAGCCGGTGAAATGGTCGAATTCGCCAACGGCATGAAAGGCATGGCGCTCAACTTAGCCGCCGACAATGTGGGCGTGGTGATTTTCGGCGACGACCGCTCCGTGCGCGAAGGCGACACGGTAAAGCGCACCAACACCATCATGGATTGCCCCGTGGGTAAAGGCCTGCTCGGGCGCGTGGTAGACGGTCTCGGCAACCCGATCGACGGCAAAGGCCCGCTCAAAGACGTGACCCGCTCGCGCGTGGAAGTCAAGGCGCCGGGCATCATCGCGCGTAAATCGGTGCATGAGCCGATGTCCACCGGCCTGAAAGCCATCGATGCGTTGATCCCCATCGGCCGCGGCCAGCGCGAACTTATCATCGGCGACCGCCAAACCGGAAAAACCGCTATCGCCATCGACACCATCCTCAACCAGAAGCAGGCCAACGCCGGCACCGACGAGAAGAAAAAACTCTACTGTATCTATGTCTGCGTCGGCCAGAAGCGCTCCACCGTAGCGCAGGTCGTGAAGAAGCTGGAAGAAGCTGGCGCGCTGCAATATTCCATCGTGGTGGCCGCCACCGCGTCGGAACCCGCGCCGCTGCAATATCTCGCACCCTACACGGGCGCGGCGATGGGCGAATTCTTCCGCGATAACGGCATGCATGCTCTTATCATTTACGATGATCTCTCCAAGCAGGCGGTTGCTTACCGCCAGATGTCGCTGCTGCTGCGCCGTCCGCCCGGACGCGAAGCCTATCCCGGCGACGTATTCTACATCCACTCGCGCCTGCTCGAACGCGCCGCTAAAATGTCCGACGCGCAGGGTGCAGGTTCGCTCACCGCGCTGCCGGTCATCGAAACGCAAGCGGGCGACGTATCGGCCTACATCCCCACCAACGTGATCTCGATCACCGACGGCCAGATCTTCTTAGAAACCGAACTCTTCTACAAGGGCGTGCGCCCGGCGGTAAACGTCGGCCTGTCCGTATCCCGCGTAGGTTCGGCCGCACAGATCAAGGCGATGAAACAAGTCGCAGGCACGATCAAGCTCGAACTCGCGCAGTACCGCGAAATGGAATCTTTCGCGCAGTTCGGCTCCGATCTCGACCCCGCCACGCAGAAGCTCCTCGCCCGTGGCCAGCGCCTCACCGAGCTGCTCAAGCAGGGACAATATTCCCCGCTCTCCACCCCTGAGCAGGTCTGCGTGATTTACTCCGGCGTGAAAGGCTATCTCGACCGCATCGCCACCAAAGACGTGGGCAAGTTCGAGCAGGCGCTCCTGCAGGAACTCCGCACCGGCAAGGACATCCTCGCCTCCATCGAACAGGGACAAAAGCTCGACGATGCGATCGAAGCGAAGCTGAAAGCGGTGATTGAAACTATCGTCAAACGGTTTGCATAAGGCGAATTCATGCCATCGTTAAAAGACCTAAAAAACCGCATCAAGTCGGTTAAGAACACGCAGAAGATCACCAAAGCGATGAAGATGGTGGCGGCTGCGAAGCTGCGCCGCGCGAAGGAAGCGGCGGAAGCCGCGCGTCCGTATGCGGAAGCGATGGAGCGTATGGTGCAGGCGCTGGCGTCGTCGGTGACCGAAGGCGCGCAGGTGCCGAAATTGCTATCCGGCACGGGTAAGAGCGATGTCCATCTGATCGTCGTCGCCACATCCGACCGTGGGCTGTGCGGCGGGTTCAACTCCACCATCGTGCGCTCGGCGAAACGCAAAATCCGCGAATTGCAGGGTCAGGGCAAAACCGTAAAAATCCTCGCCGTCGGCCGCAAAGGATATGAGCAACTGCATGTCGAATTCGGCAAGCTCATCATCGGCAAGTCCGAACTCAAGGTCAAAAAGCTGGGCTACGGCGAAGCCGACGCAGTGGCCAAAACCATCCTCGAAAAATTTGAAGCCGGGGAGTTCGACGCCGTGCATGTCGTCTACAACCAGTTCAAATCCGCCATCTCGCAGGTGGTGACGTGGCAGCAGCTCATCCCGCTGCAAGTGGAAGCGCAAGTCGGCACGACGGCGACCACGCCCTACGAATACGAACCGGAAGAAGAAGAAATCCTCGCCGATCTCCTGCCGCGCAACCTTGGCGTGCAGCTGTTCAAGGCGCTGCTGGAAAACGCCGCCTCCGAACAGGGTTCGCGCATGACGGCGATGGACAACGCCACGCGCAACGCAGGCGACATGATCAAGAAACTCAGCATCAAGTACAACCGCACCCGTCAGGCTGCGATTACCAAGGAACTCATCGAAATCATCTCCGGCGCCGAAGCCGTGTAACGAATGGAATTAAAGGAGCATAACACCATGAACGCAACTGCAACCAACACCGGCATCATCACCCAGGTCATGGGCGCCGTCATCGACGTGAAATTCCCCTCCGGGCAATTGCCTTCGATCCTAAACGCGCTGCACACCAAAAACGACGGCAAGACGCTCGTGCTCGAAGTGGCGCAGCATCTCGGCGAAAACGAAGTGCGCTGCATCGCGATGGACGCCACCGACGGCCTGACGCGCGGCAATGACGTGCAGGACACCGGCAAGCCGATCTCCGTGCCGGTAGGCCGCGAAACGCTGGGACGCATCATGAACGTGATCGGCGAACCGATCGACGAACGCGGCCCTGTCGGTCACAAGAGAACCGCGCCGATCCACGCGGAAGCGCCCGCCTTCGTTGACCAGTCCACCAAAACGGAAATCCTTGTCACCGGCATTAAAGTTATCGATTTGCTCGCACCGTATGTAAAAGGCGGCAAGATCGGCCTGTTCGGTGGCGCGGGCGTAGGCAAAACCGTACTCATCATGGAACTCATCAACAACATCGCCAAGGCGCACGGCGGCGTGTCGGTATTCGCAGGCGTGGGCGAGCGTACCCGCGAAGGGAACGATCTGTACCACGAAATGATGGAATCGGGCGTTATCAACTCCGAAGACCCCAGCAAGTCGAAAATCGCGCTGGTCTACGGCCAGATGAATGAACCTCCGGGAGCGCGCGCGCGCGTAGCACTCACCGGCCTGACGCAGGCGGAATATTTCCGCGACGAAGAAGGTCAGGACGTACTGTTCTTCGTCGACAACATTTTCCGCTTCACGCAGGCAGGCTCCGAAATGTCGGCGCTCTTAGGCCGCATTCCCTCGGCAGTAGGCTACCAGCCCACGCTGGCCACCGACATGGGCGCGATGCAGGAACGCATCACCTCCACCAACAAGGGTTCGATCACCTCGGTGCAGGCCGTCTATGTACCTGCCGACGATTTGACCGATCCGGCTCCCGCAACGTCCTTCGCGCATTTGGACGCTACCACGGTACTCTCCCGCCAGATCGCCGAACTCGGCATTTACCCGGCGGTGGATCCGCTCGATTCCACCTCGCGCGTGCTCGACCCGCAGGTGATCGGCGACGAACATTACGCCGTCGCCCGCGAAGTGCAGCGCGTGTTGCAGACCTACAAATCGCTGCAGGACATCATCGCCATTCTCGGCATGGATGAACTCTCGGAAGAAGACAAGCTCGTGGTCGCCCGCGCCCGCAAAATCCAGCGCTTCCTGTCGCAGCCGTTCCACGTTGCGGAAATCTTCACCGGTTCGCCGGGCAAGCTCGTGTCGCTGGCCGATACCATCGCAGGCTTCAAAGGCATCTGCGCTGGCAAGTACGACGACCTGCCGGAATCGGCGTTCTACATGGTAGGCTCCATCGACGAAGCCATGACGAAAGCGAAGAAAATGGCTGCGGAAGCGGCGTAAAGGGTAAACTATGCATCTGCAACTCATCACACCCGAAAAAATCCTCTTCTCCGGCGAAGTGGAGCTTGCCACCATCCCCGGCACGGAAGGGGATTTCGGCGTGATGACCGGCCATGCGCCGTTTATCTCCACCCTGCGCGAAGGTACGATAACCCTCGCCCTGCCTGGCGGCGAGCAGCGCACGGTCGCGGTCAAAGGCGGCATCGCCGAGATCGTCCCCGAGCGCGGCACGCTGTTGATCGAACAAGCCTGAGCAAGGCTGGCGCTGCGCTGGCACAACACTTGCTTTCCATTATCCCATGGAAATAGCCTATACATACCCCACCGGTTCCCCCCGGTTGGATCAACGCAGCGGCGCCGCTACCGACGATGCCGCGGATGCCTTCGCCCTGTTCGGCGATGACGGGCTTGGATTCAAAGATCTGCTCGACAGTATTAACCCCCTGCAGCAATTACCTGTCGTGGGGACACTCTATCGCTCACTGAGCGGCGATACCATCTCCACCGCCTCGCGGCTGGCAGGTGGCGCGCTGATGGGCGGCCCGGTGGGGTTTTTAGCGGCGGTCGTCAATTCGGGAATTGAAGCGATCAGCGGCAGCGATATTGGCGACCATCTCCTCGCCATGATCACAGGCGACGGCGAAAGCCAGTACGCAGCCAGCGCATACGCCAAGGCACAGGCTTTAGAAGGCTAGATCAGGAGGGGATGAATGCGCCCCGCACGATGGCATACGCCCATGCGAGCATGTGATTGCCGACGCCGAGGAACGTATCCAGCCAGTTATCGGCGGTAGCCAGGCACGCATCGACCGTTTCCAGATCGAATAAACATACACCAAAGCCGGAGGCGAAGCTGATGAACGTCACGCCGGTGAGAAGGTAAAACCCGTTAAAACGCGGATCAGTTGGCAGGGGCACGGACAGGCTTCCTTTTTTCCATGACAGATGGTTTATATTGTCACAGATTTCCCGCGCGCACGAAACTGCTTTTTTATGAAGTTTTTGTGTACGCGCCAACCTATTGAAAAATAATATTTATGGATATAGTCCTCTACGAACCGGACATTCCGCAGAATACCGGCAGCATGATCCGCCTATGCGCCTGCATGGATGTCGGCCTGCATATAATCGAGCCTTGCGGCTTCCCGCTGGACGACAAACGGCTGCGGCGCGTGGCGATGGATTATTACGACGCGGCGCGCATCACCCGCCATGTATCATGGCAGCGATTCCTTGACTTTAGGCAAGGCGGGCAGCAGGGCAGCCTGCTAGTGCTTTCCACACACGCTTCCATGGCCTATACCGAATACCGCTTTTCGCCGGGCGACATGCTGCTGCTGGGCAGGGAATCGGCAGGCGTGCCGGACACGGTGCGGGATGCCGCCGACGCAAGGCTGGCCATTCCCGTACAGCGCGGCATGCGCTCGCTGAACGTCGCGCTGGCGGCAAGCATGGTGCTCGGTGAGGCCTTGCGGCAAACTCAACTATTCCCGAAAGGAAAATTATGTCCTTAGACGAACGCAAAACACAAGCCGCCGCATGGTTTAGACACTTGCGCGACCGCATCTGCGCGGAATTTGAAACTCTGGAACACGAAGTGACGGAAAATGCCGCGCCCGCCGGTCGTTTCGTACGTACGCCGTGGCAGCGCGAAGGCGGCGGCGGCGGGGAAATGTCGCTGATGAAAGGCCGGGTGTTCGAGAAAGTCGGCGTCAATATTTCCACCGTGTTCGGCGAATTTTCTGACACGATGCGCAAGGAAATTCCCGGCGCGGATAAAGACCCGCGTTTCTGGGCTAGCGGCGTGTCGCTGGTGGCGCATATGTGCTCGCCGCTGGTGCCCGCCGTGCATATGAACACACGGATGATCGTAGTCGGCGAGGGCATGAAAAGCTGGTTCGGCGGGGGCGCGGATTTGACGCCCATGTACCCCGATGCGCAGGATACGGCTGATTTCCATGCCGCGTTCAAAACCGCCTGCGACGCGCACGACCCGGCCTATTACCCGAAATTCAAACAATGGTGCGATGAATATTTCTTCCTCAAGCACCGTAACGAACCACGCGGCATCGGCGGCATATTCTACGATTACGTCGATACCGGCGCGTGGGAGAAGGATTTCGCTTTCACGCAGGATGTGGGCAAAGCCTTCGCGGGTATTTACCCGAAACTGGTGCGCCGCCACATCAATACGCCGTGGACGAAGGAACAGCGCGAATGGCAGCTCGCAAAACGCGGGCGTTATGTGGAGTTCAACCTGCTCTACGACCGCGGCACCAAATTCGGCCTGATGACCGGCGGCAATGTCGATGCCATCCTGATGTCGATGCCGCCGGAAGTGAAATGGGCGTAAACCCTATTTCCCTTGCTCGTCACTAGACGCGGATTGATGTTTCTGCAGCCACCACAGCACGATCAGCCCCGGCGCGGCAAGGCTGGAGGCAACGAAGAAAAACAACTCCCACCCCAATTTTTCCGCCACCCAGCCTGCGGGCGTGGATAGCCATGTGCGCCCCACCGCCGCCAGCGACGACAGCAGCGCATATTGCGTAGCGGTAAAGCGCTGGTTGCAGAGCTGGCTGATATAGGCGACGAAAGCCGCCAGTCCCATGCCACCGCTGACATTTTCCATCGTGATCCCCAGCGCGAGGATATTGATGTCCGCCCCTACCCTCGCCTGCACCACGAACATCAGGTTGGTGAGCGCATGCGCGATGCCGCACACCCACAAGCTGCGCACGATCCCCCAGCGACTTACCAGCCAGCCGCCGATAAAACTACCCGCGATGGTGGCGACGACGCCGTACACTTTCAGCACCAGCGCAATCTGCTCTACGGAAAAGCCGATCTCCAGTAGGAACGGGTTGGTCATCACGCCCATGAACGCGTCGGCGAGCTTGTAGAGGATGATGAACATGAGAATGGCGAACCAGTGCTGGCGCGTGGTGAATTCGCGGAACGGATCGAAAATATAGCGCTTCGCCCATTCCGTCATGGTGGCAGGCAGTTGCGCCTCCCTGCGCGATTCCGGCTCGCCCGCCAGGAGCGCAGCCGCCATGCCTACGCATAGCAGCGCGGCCATCGCCCAGTAGGTCAGCATCCAGCCTACATACACCGAAAGCCACAACGCGCCCGCCGTAGACGTAATCATCCCGATGCGATAGCCGAGCACGGCGTTGGCCGCCCCCGCCCCCGCCTGCTCCGGCGGCAATATTTCCACGCGATACGCGTCGATGACGATGTCCTGACTCGCCGAACATATCGCAACGCACAACGCCGCAAGCGCCGTCATCCACGCGTTCGCAGCCGGATCCGCCATCCCCAGCAGCACCAGCGCCAGCATGGTGGCAAGCTGCGTTGCCAGCAACCAGCCGCGCCGCTGCCCGAACAAACGACAGAGTACGGGAAAACGCGTGCCGTCGATCAGCGGCGCCCATAGGAATTTCAGGGCATAGGGCGTGGCGACCGAGGCGAACAGACCGATCGCGGCTTTCGACACACCGACTTGCGCCATCCATGTGCCGAGTGTGGATGCGGTCAGCGCCAGCGGCAGCCCGCTGGAAAAACCGAGGAACAGGATCGCCACCACGCGCGGCTGGGCATAGAGCGGCAGCCTCTTTGCAATCATATGATAATCCTGATCTTTATCATTTTCATTTATGAGTTATTTACTTTTTTTGCGTTCCGTGCTAGTTTTTTGCCGCCTTCGCTTAGGAGGGCACCCATAACCCCTGCAGGTAGCAACAAGGCATAGCAATGAAACATAATTCCGAAAAACGCAACGAAGAAGCCGCGCAAGCGGACGCATCGCTTGAGCAGAAACTCGCCGATTTCCTGGAAATCTACGCGCCCCGCTTTACCAGCCTCGCCGAAGCGCTCGATGGCGCGCGCATTTCCCATTATTCCCACGCCTGCGGCCCGCAGCATGTGACATTCGATATTTTCCCCGCCTCCGCTTACGTCCATGGCATGCTTTCCATGCTTTCGCTGAACCGCACGCACCGGGCGAAACCTTCCATGGGATTTAAGGATACCTGCCTGCGTACCAACTACAATCCCGCGCAGGAATTCGTGCAGTTCATGCGCCGCTGGCACGGGTTTGCCGAGCAGGTGATGCGTATCGAAGGCGACTCGCTGCGCGGCATCGCGGCGGCGCGCGCCAAACTTATCATGGATGATCTGCTGGTATCGCTTACTGCCACTGCTGCCGCCGATCTCCCCGGCACGTTGCTGCGCGGCGCGCAGCGCACCAACGCATTCGCACGCCTGATGCATGAAATCAGCCTTGCGCTGGATGCGTCACAAAAGGTCAGCATCGCCGCGCACAAGCGCAACGTGACCGACCTTAATTATGTGAAAGCCTTGGCTAAAGCGCGTTTCAGCATGGTCGTGCCGAAAATAACCGCCCACCTGCACGCCAAATCAGCGTAATTTACGCTACCAAATCTTTCAGCGGACGAAGCGAACGCGCACCTACCTGCGTGATAATTTCGGCAGCGCAACGATTTCCGAGCATGGCGCATGACTGCAAATCCCATCCCCGCGTAAGCCCGAACAGGAAGCCGCTGGCATAAAGATCGCCCGCACCGGTCGTATCCACCACGCGCGCCACCGGCTGCGTCGGCGCAACGGCAACCGCCTCGGCGGTGAGCACCACGCTGCCTTTTTCACTGCGCGTAATGGCAGCGATATTGCATGCGCCGCGAATTTTCGTGAGCGCTTCGTCGATATCGTCGGTTTCAAACAGCGATTTAATTTCGGCTTCGTTAGCGAACAGCACGTCGATGTCATTGGCGATCATCTGCATGAATTCTTCACGGTGACGATTGACGCAGAATACGTCCGACAGGGTGAAGGCGATCTTGCGGTTATGCTTGCGCGCCAGCGTGATCGCCTTGCGGATCGCGGCCTTGGCGTTGGCGGTGTCCCACAAATATCCCTCGATATACGTCACCGCCGCGTGGCGGATCACTTCTTCGTCGATGTCGTGTTCCGATACCATGCTGCATGCGCCGATATAGGTCGCCATCGTGCGTTGCGCGTCGGGCGTTACGAATACGAGGCAGCTTGCGGTAGCCGGACCTGAGTTGGTCGGCTCCGTATCGAAATTCACGCCCACCGCATGGAGGTCATGCACGAAGATCGAGCCGAGCTGATCCTGCGCCACCTTGCCGATAAAGGCGGTTTTCGCACCCAGCGAGGCCAGCCCCGCCAGCGTGTTGGCCACCGAACCGCCGGAACATTCCATTGTCGTGCCTACCTGCCGGTAGAGCGTTTCCGCGCGGATTTCATCCACCAGCGTCATTGTGCCCTTGGCCAGTTTGTGCTTTGCAAGTGTCGCCTCGTCGCAGAAGCTCAGCACGTCAACGATTGCGTTGCCGATGCCGGCCACGTCATACACGATATTTCCAAGCAGACGCTTAAGGTTCATAGTGTTTCCTTGCCTTGTCCAATGTTTCTGGCGTATCCACTCCCAGCGGCACGGTATCCACCACCGCCACGTCGATACGCATATTCGCTTCCAGCGCCCTGAGCTGCTCGAGCTTTTCCCGTTTCTCCAGCATACTCGCAGAAAGGTTTACAAATCGTTGCAGGGCGTGGCGTTTATACGCATAAATCCCGATATGGTGATAAAGCGCCCCCTCTCCATAGGGGATGGGCTGACGGCTGAAATACAACGCCCGGCCGCCTGAAGCGGAGTTTTCACCGCAAAATGCCACCTTCACCACCGCGGGGTCGCGCTTTTCATGCTCATCGGTAATTACTGCCGCCAATGTGCCAATATCCACCTGCGGATTATCCAGCAATGCAACCGACTTGCCGATGACCTTCGGATCGAGCGTCGGCATGTCGCCCTGGAGGTTAACGATGGTGTCGTATATCCCTTCCGGGTCGATCTTCTGCAGACCCTGCCAGATACGGTCGGAGCCGGACGGCAGGTCGGGATCGGTCAGCACGGCTTTGCCGCCCGCTCGCGCAATCGCCTCCGCTATCGCCTCGCCGTCGCAGGCCACCGCCA
Organism: uncultured Rickettsiales bacterium; assembly: GCA_964645205.1. Taxonomy (GTDB): domain Bacteria; phylum Pseudomonadota; class Alphaproteobacteria; order Rickettsiales; family SXRF01; genus CAZYBO01. Next base: position 137,642 of record CAZYBO010000002.1, on the reverse strand, counting down.
CCTCGCCCACGCCGGACGCTGCGGCTATGCGCCAGACATGCACGATCATGGGTTCGCCGGCGATCAGCGCCAGCGGCTTGCCGGGCAGCCGGGTCGAGGCCATACGAGCCGGTATGAGGATTATGGGACGCATACGATAATAATTTTTCCTCCGCCGTTATAATCTTTATTGCTCAACCAAGGCCAGCATATTATAAGAACGCGATTGAAAAACGTAAGGGTGTGTTATGTCGGATTCGGGTCTGGAAATGAATAAAATCGCGGCAGCCGTGCTGCTGGCGGGTATTATCGCCATGGTCGCGGGCATCGCCAGCGAAGCGCTTTACCGCGGCGGCCTCGGGGAACACGCCGAAGGCGAACATAAGCGCGGCTACACCATCGCAGGCGCGGAATCCGCAGGCGATACGGGCGGCGCACCCAAGGAAGACGAAAAACCCGTGGACATCCTTCCCCTGCTGGCGAAAGCCGACATCAAGGCAGGCGAAGCCGCATCGAAAAAATGCACCTCCTGCCATACGCTTGACAAGGGCGGCAAGAACGGCATCGGCCCCAACCAGTGGGGTCTGGTGGGCAGTCATTTCGGTCATATGGAAGGCTTTGCCTATTCCTCGGCTTTAGCGGCCATGAAAGACAAGAAATGGGGCTTTCAGGAATTGTCGGATTTCCTCGCCAATCCGAAAAAATACATCCCCGGCAACAAAATGTCCTTCGCAGGCATGAAAAACCCGCAGGATCGCGCCAACCTGATTGCCTATCTCAACACGCTGAGTGACAAGCCGCTGGCGCTGCCGAAATAACGTTGTGCCTTGGCGGTTTATCGCTTAGGCTCCCGTCATTCTGGCGTACTGCGCCGCAAAAGAAGGGAAAACTTATGACTACCATGTATTTATGGTTGCTTGCCGGGGTCGTATTCCTCGGCGTCGAAGCGCTCGGTATTCCGGGTGTTGGCATGCTGTTCGCCGGACTCGGCGCGATTATCACGGGCGCGGCGATTTACCTGCATATCATAGCTGAAGATGCGACGCTCACCCAGTTCACCGTCTTTTTTATCGCCACCGCTGTTTCAGCGGCCGTGCTCTGGAAACCGCTGCAGAAGCGCAAAACCCGTGGCGGCTATAGCAACATGGTGGGCGACACCGCCTATGTCGGCAGCGCCGGTCTTGACAGCAAGGGCGGCGAAGTCACTTGGTCGGGCACGATCATGCGCGCGCAGATCGCCCGCGGCGTGCAGGCGGAAAGGCTTGAAGCCGGTTCGCAGGTCACCATCGTCGAAATATCCGGCAATATATTGATTGTTAAGCCGAAGGCATAAACCCAAATTTAAGGAGCTACCTCATGGAGCTATTCCTCACACTCGGTGCCATTCTCCTTATCGCCCTGTTCATGGGCGCCAAGCCCGTGCCGCAACAGCAGGCGTGGATCGTCCAGAGCTTCGGGAAATTCGACCGCAAGCTGGAACCCGGCCTCAACTGGATCGTGCCGTTCTACCAGTCGGTCGCCTATAAGCATTCGCTGAAAGAAATGGCCGTAGATGTGCCGGAGCAAGCGGGCATCACCCGTGACAACGTGACGCTCGCGCTCGACGGCGTGCTCTATGTGCGCATCGTCGATGCGGTAGCGGCGTCCTACGGCGTGTCCGACCCGATCTACGCCGTGCAATTGCTGGCGCAGACCACCATGCGCTCGGAAATCGGTAAGTTGACACTCGATAAGACTTTTGAAGAGCGCGAAACGCTCAACGCCAACATCGTCTCGGCCATCAATCTGGCGGCGCAGAGCTGGGGCATCCAATGCATGCGTTATGAAATCAAGAATATTACCCCGCCGACTTCGGTATTGAAGGCGATGGAGCTGCAAATGGCCGCCGACCGCCAGAAGCGCGCGACCATCCTTGAATCCGAAGGCAAACGCCAGGCGCAGATCAACGTCGCCGAAGGTAAAAAACAGGAAATCGTCCTCGCCTCCGAAGGCGCGCTCACCGATCAGGTCAACCGCGCCAAGGGTGAAGCTGAAGCTATTCTAGCCGTCGCCGAAGCCACCGCGAAAGGCATCGAAATGGTCGCCTCCGCCATCCAGAAGCAAGGCGGTGGAGATGCCGTGGCACTGCGCATTGCCGAGCAATATGTCGGCGCGTTCAAGGAACTGGCGAAGGAAGGCACTACCATCTTGCTGCCCGCCAACGCCAGCGATGCCGGAAGCATGGTCGCGCAGGCACTTACCGTGTTCGACTCGATCAGGAAGAAAACCAGCGTATGAAAAAAATGTGGGCGGTGGACGGTGGGCGGTGGACAAGGCGTTTCGTAATCTTGTCCACCGTCCACTGTCTGCTGTCCACTGGCGCAGCCTTCGCTGCGCCCTCTCACTGCATCGCTTTCTACGGCGAATGTAAATACAAGGCCGGGTTCACCCATTTTGAATACACCAATCCTTCCGCCCCCAAAGGCGGCAGCGTTAAACTCGCTGAAAACGGCTCGTTCGACAACCTCAACCCCTTTATCCTCAACGGCGTGAAAGCCCCCGGCATCGGCTACCTGTTTGAATCGCTGATGACGCAGTCGCTCGACGAACCTCAATCCATGTACGGGCTGATCGCCGAAAGCGTGACAATTCCCGAGGATAACAGCTCCGTGGAATTCACCCTGCGCAAAGAAGCGCGCTGGCAGGACGGCACCCCGATCACGCCCGACGACGTGGTGTTTTCCTTCAACACCCTCAAAGACAAGGGCGACCCCACCTACAAGATCATGTATACGCCGATCAAGGGCGTGGAAAAAACTGGCGAACGCACGGTGCGCTTTACCTTCGCCGATGCGAAGAACCGCGAATTGCCGATGATCGCAGGCTCCATGCCAATCATCTCGAAGGCCTATTTCGCTACGCGTGAATTCGATAAAACCACACTGGAAGCCCCGCTCGGCAGCGGCCCCTACAAGGTGCAATCCGTCGATCAGGGGCGCTCGATCATCTATGCGCGCGACCCGAACTATTGGGGCAATGACCTTGCGGTGAATAAAGGCCAATATAATTTCGATACGATCCGCTACGATATGTACCGCGACGAAAACGTGGCGCTCGAAGCGCTCAAGGCCGGGGAATACGATTTCCGTCAGGAATATATCGCGCGCAACTGGGCGACCGCCTACAACGCGCCCGCCGTCAAGGACGGCCGCATCATCAAGCGCGAAATCCAGCACTCCATCCCGCAAGGCATGCAGGCCTTTATCTTCAACACGCGCAAGGCCAAATTCGCCGACGCCCGCGTGCGCGAAGCCATCGGCCTGACGATGGATTACGAATGGCTGAACAAGACGATTTTCTATGGCGCTTATGTGCGCAACAAAAGCTATTTTGAAGCCACCGATTTCGAGTCCAAAGGCATCCCCGAGGGCAAGGAGCTTGAACTGCTCAAGCCGTTTGAAAAAGACCTGCCGCCGGAACTCTTCACCCAGCCCTTCAAAAACCCTGTCACTGACGGCTCCGGCAACCCGCGCGAAAATCTCCTGCGCGCCCAGAAGTTGCTGGATGACGCAGGCTGGGGCGTGAAGGACGGCAAGCGCGTTAACGCCAAAGGCGAGCAGCTTTCCATCGAATTCATGCTGCGCCAGCCCACGATGGAGCGCGTTATCGGCCCCATGCGCAAACATTTGGAGCGGCTGGGTATCGCGTCGTCCATCCGCATGGTTGATGATTCGCAATACCAGAAGCGCGTCGATGAGAGCGATTTCGATATGGTCTCCATCTGGATCAACCGCGGCGTGTTCTTCCCCGGCAACGAGCAACCCGCCCTGTGGCACTCCTCGCAGGCCGATGTCAAAGGCAGCAACAACCTAGGCGGCGTAAAAAACCCCGCCGTGGATGCCGCGCTCGCCGCCCTGCTTTCCGCCACCAACGAGCAGGAGTTGCAAACCGCCGCCCACGCTCTCGACCGCGTACTGCTGTGGAACTACTACGTCATCCCCAACTGGCACTCCAATTCCTTCCGCGTCGCCTACTGGGACAAGTTCGGCATCCCGGATGTAACGCCCAAATATAATATCGGGTTTCAGACGTGGTGGATGAAGAAGTGAGGCATTAGGCGTTAGGCATTAGGGATTGGGAATTCAGGCAAATAATGCTATAACTCCCCCAATACCTAATCCCTAATCCCCAATGCCTAAATCATGACCGCCTACATAATCCGCCGCATCCTGCTGATGATCCCTACCCTGCTTGGCATTATGGTGCTGAATTTTATCATCGTGCAGGCCGCACCGGGCGGCCCCGTCGAGCGCATGGTGGCGAAGCTTACCGACATTACGTCCGCAGACGCCACCTTGCGTATCAGCGGCGGCGGCTCGGACTTCGCGGCCAAGGGCGATTTTAAGCCGAGCATGGATTCGGCGTATCGCGGCGCACGCGGGCTCGACCCTGAACTGGTCACACGCATCGAGAAAATGTACGGGTTCGACAAGCCGCCCGCCGAGCGTTTTATTCTGATGCTCAGCCAATATGCCCGCCTCGATTTCGGCGAGAGTTTTTTCCGCAACGAGAGCGTGCTCTCTCTGGTCGCAGACACGTTGCCGGTGACCATTTCGCTCGGGCTGTGGACGACACTACTGGTATATCTCATCTCCATTCCGCTGGGTATCGCCAAGGCCGTGCGCGACGGCAGCCGCTTCGATATGCTCTCAAGCTGGGCGATTATCATCGGCTACGCCATCCCCAGCTTCCTGTTCGCCATCATGCTGATCGTGGTATTCGCGGGCGGTAACTATTTCAGCTGGTTCCCGCTCAAAGGCCTTACCTCTAGCAATTGGGACGAATTGTCATTTGCCGGTAAAATCGCCGATTATTTCTGGCATCTGGCGCTCCCGATCACGGCCATGGTCATCAGCGGTTTCGCCAGCTTGACCATGCTCACCAAAAACTGCTTTATCGACGAAATCCACAAGCAATACGTCCTTACCGCCTACGCCAAGGGTTTGGGGCGCAATCAGGTGTTATGGGGGCATGTGTTCCGCAACGCCATGCTCATTGTCATCGCAGGCTTCCCCGGCGCGTTGTTGCGTGTCGTATTCACCAGCGCATTGCTGATCGAAATCATCTTCTCACTTAACGGCCTCGGGTTATTGGGCTACGAAGCCGTCATCAACCGCGACTACCCGGTGATGTTCGGCACGCTCTACATCTTCACCCTGCTCGGCCTGATCGTGAATTTGATCGGGGACTTAACCTACATGCTGGTTGACCCGCGCATTGATTTCGAGCGGAGGGAGGTGTGAGCACAGCACACGAAAGTCCCCTCTCCCTTCCAGGGAGAGGGCAGGGTGAGGGTTCTCTCCACCCACGCAACCGCTCGCTGGTTGGCATCGCAAAGCGCTTACGCACCCGCTTAACCGACGTAGAGAAAAAACTATGGTACCGCCTGCGCAACCGCCAGTTCTATGGATTCAAATTCCGCAGGCAATATCCCATAGGCGGCTATGTCGTGGATTTTATCTGCACCGAAGCAAAGCTGATTATCGAACTGGACGGCGGCCAGCATGCGCTCCAATCCTCACGTGATCATGCGCGAGATACATGGCTGCATGGGGAAGGTTACCGCGTGTTGCGCTTCTGGAATAATGAGCTTGTTGAAAATCTGGAAGGAGTGCTTATCAGCATCCAGTCTGCGTTGGGCAACCCTCACCCCTACCCTCTCCCTGAAAGGGAGAGGGGGCAGGAAGAGGTATCTTGATGATGCAACCGCCTACCCTCTCCCCCCTTGCCCGCCGCCGCCTTGCCCTGTTCCGCGCCAATACGCGCGGGTTCTGGAGTTTGTGGATATTCCTCGCGCTGTTCGCGCTCAGCCTGTGCGCGGAGGTGATCGCCAACGACAAGCCCATCGTCATGTCGTACAAGGGCGATCTGTATTTCCCGGTCTTTAAGGTCTATAGCGAAAAAACCTTCGGCGGGGATTTCGATACCGAAACCTCCTACCGCGAGCCGTTCATCGCCGAGCGCATCAACGCCGAGGGCTGGATGATCTGGCCGCCCGTCCGCTACGGCAGCACCACGATCAATTACGATCTGGGGCGCCCCGCCCCTGCCCCGCCCAGCCGCGAAAACCTGCTTGGCACCGACGATCAGGGGCGCGACATCCTCGCGCGGCTGATTTACGGGTTCCGCCTGTCGGTGCTATTCGGACTGATGCTCACCGTTTCCTGCTCCATCATCGGCGTGCTGGCGGGTGCGATACAGGGATTCTCCGGCGGGAAGATCGACCTGATTTTTCAGCGTTTTATCGAAATATGGTCGGGACTGCCGGAATTGTTCGTATTGATTATCTTAGCCAGCATGATTACTCCGAATTTCTGGTGGCTGCTGGCGATTTTACTGCTGTTCCGCTGGATGTCGCTGACCGACGTGGTGCGCGCCGAATGCCTGCGCGCGCGCAATTTCGATTACGTGAAAGCCGCCCGCGCGCTCGGCGTCAGCGAAGGCAAGATCATGCTGCGCCATGTGCTGCCCAACGCGCTGGTCTCCGCCATGACCTACATCCCCTTCATCATGAGCGCGGGCGTGACGGCGCTCACCACCCTCGATTTCCTTGGCTTCGGCCTGCCCCCCGGTTCGGCGTCGCTGGGCGAATTGCTGCTGCAGGGTAAAAACAACCCGCAGGCTCCGTGGTTGGGCTTTACCGGCTTTTTCACCATCGCGCTTATGCTGGTGCTGATCATCTTCATCAGCGAAGCCGTGCGCGACGCGTTTGACCCGAGAAAGACCGTCAAATTATGACCCTGCTTTCCATCAATAGGCTTTCTTTGTCCTTTGGCACGGTACAGGCGGTTAAAGCCCTTTCCCTTACCATGAATGCGGGCGAAATGCTGGCCGTCGTCGGGGAATCCGGCTCCGGCAAGTCGCTGACCGCCCTTTCCTGCCTCGGCCTGCAGCCGGAATCGTCGACGATAGAAGGCAGCGTGCGCTTCCGGGATACGGAAATCGTAGGCGCACCCACTTCGCTCCTGCGCACTATCCGCGGGCGGCATATCGGCATGATTTTCCAGGAACCGATGACGGCGCTCAACCCGCTGCATATGATCGGCACGCAAATCCGCGAAATGCTCACCTGCCACCCGCAGGAAACGCGCATAGATCCCGACGAACGGATTATCGAACTGCTCGCGCAGGTCGGGCTTGCCCATTTCAAAGACCGGCTGGACGCTTACCCGCACCAGCTCTCCGGCGGCGAGCGCCAGCGCGTGATGATCGCCATGGCGATCGCCAATAAACCCGACCTGCTCATCGCCGACGAGCCGACGACGGCGGTGGATGTCACCGTGCAGGTCAAAATCCTTGAATTGCTCAAAAGCCTCCAGCGTGAAACCGGCATGGCGATATTGTTCATTACCCACGACCTCACCATCGTGCGCCGCATGGCCGACCGCGTGGCAATCATGCGCGCAGGTGAGATCGTGGAACAAGGCGCGGTCAAGGCCGTCTTTGACGCCCCGCAGCACGCCTATACGCAAAAGCTGCTGGCCTCCGAGCCCAAAGGCGAAGCCGTGCCCCTGCCCGCCTCGTCCAAACCGCTTATGCAATGCGACCATCTCAAGGTCTATTTCCCGATCAAAAAAGGTCTCCTGCAACGCACCGTCGACCATGTCAAAGCCGTCGACGACATATCCATTACGATCCCGGAAGGATCGACACTCGGCATCGTCGGCGAGTCGGGATCGGGCAAAACCACGCTGGGATTTGCGTTGCTGCGCTTGCTTAAAAGCGATGGCACCATCCATTTCAACGGCCAGCCCATCCACAATCTTAAAACCCATGCCGTGCGCCCCTTGCGAAAACAGATGCAGGTGGTGTTTCAGGACCCCTTCTCCAGCCTCAACCCGCGCATGAATATTTTGCAGATCATCGAGGAAGGCCTGCTTGTCCACCACCCCGAAATGAACGAATCCGCCCGCGCCGATGCGGTAGCCGCCATACTCGCGGAAGTCGGGCTGCCTGCCGACTGCACCGCCCGCTATCCCCATGAATTCAGCGGCGGCCAGCGCCAGCGCATCAGCATCGCCCGCGCCATGGTGCTCAAGCCACGTTTCGTAGTGTTGGATGAGCCGACTTCGGCGCTCGATTTATCGGTACAGAAGCAGATTGTCGAACTGCTTAAAACCCTGCAATCTAAATACGCGCTGGGCTATATCTTCATCAGCCACGATCTGCGCGTGGTCAAATCCATCGCTCATAACATTCTCGTCATGCATCGCGGAAAAATGGTGGAATACGCGCCAACCGCAGAACTGTTCGGCAATCCCAAGAACGCCTACACCAAAACCCTGATCGACGCGGCGTTTTTACACAGCAAATAAATTACGGCAGCAGCAGCGTAGACCCTACCGTTTTACGCGCTTCCAGGTCGATATGCGCCTGCGCAGTCTCGGCCAGAGCATAGCGCGCCCCGATATGCACCGACAGGGCTCCCTGCCCCAGCAACCCGAATAATTCATCCGCCATCGCCTGATAGGACGCGCGGTCTTCGATATGGTGCATCAGCGTCGGCCGCGTCACGAACAGCGAGCCTTTTTTCGACAGCAGCAGCGGCTCGAACGCAGGCACCGCGCCTGACGCATTGCCGTAGCTCACCAGCATCCCGAATTTTCTCAGGCAATCGAGCGAATCCATGAAGGTGGTTTTGCCCACCGAGTCATACGCCACATCCACCCCCGTCCCGTTCGTCAGCTCGCGCACACGCGCCACGATCGGCTCCTGCGTATAGATAATCGGGAAATCGCAGCCGTTTTGTTTCGCCAGCGCCGCCTTCTGCGGACTGCTGACCGTACCGATCACTGTCGCACCCAGATGCTTCGCCCACTGGCAGGCCAAAAGCCCTACGCCACCGGCTGCGGCATGAATCAGCACCGCATGCCCCTTCTCTACCCGAAACGTCTTGCGCAGCAAAAATTGCGCGGTCAATCCTTTGAGGATGGAAGCCGCCGCAACCTCGTGGCTCACGCCATCCGGAATTTTCACCAGATGCTTCTCGGCAATCACCCGTTCCGCCGCATACGACCCCGGCGCACCGCCGCAATAGGCCACCCGGTCGCCCGGCTTCAGACTAGCACCCTCGCCCGCTTCTTCCACTACGCCCGACGCCTCCAGCCCGATTCCCGCTGGGTAAGACGGTAACGCATACAGCCCGCTGCGATGGTACACATCGATAAAATTCACCCCCACCGCCATCTGGCGGATGCGCACCTCACCCGCCTGCGGCTTCGTCAGCGGCACATCCTCTACTTTTAAGGCCTCCACACCGCCCGGCTGGGTAATGCGTATTGTCTGCGTCATGTTGCTTTCCTTTCGCGATATGCTACCCCTCTTACCCTATGTCTGGGAAAAACACCATATTCGCTGTGGCTACCGGCGGCGGAAAATCCGGCGTGGCAATCGTGCGCATTTCGGGGCAACAGGCACTTGCGGCATTGTCTAGCCTGTGCGATGCATCCCCCGTCCCCAACGTCGCCGCCTACACTGCTTTTCACACCCCCGCAAACGAGCTGATCGACCGCGGCCTCTACCTCTATTTCAAAGCCCCGCGCAGCTTCACCGGCGAAGACGTGGTGGAGTTGCATGTACACGGTTCGCAAGGCGTGCTGCGCGAGCTGCTGGATACGTTGGCGGGCTTAGACGGGCTTCGCCCCGCCGAACCTGGCGAATTCACCCGCCGCGCGTTCTTAAACGGCAAAATGGACTTGGTAGAAGCCGAAGGACTGGCCGACCTTATCGACGCCGAAACCGCCCAACAAAAGAAACAAGCCCTGCGCCAGATGCAAGGTGAAATGAGCCGCTATTTCCAGACGCTGCGCGAGCGTATCATCCATTGCCTCGCTTTGCTGGAAGCCTATATCGATTTTCCCGATGAAGAAATTCCTGAATCCGTACTCGTCGAATTGCAACGCGATATTGCCACGCTACAGACCACGCTCGCCGAAGCACTGTCCGATCACAAGCGTGGCGAACGCTTGCGTGACGGCATCCATGCCGTCATCATTGGCGCGCCCAACGCGGGCAAGTCCAGCCTCATGAACGCACTCGCACGGCGTGACGTCGCCATCGTATCACACCGCGCCGGCACCACGCGCGACGTCATCGAAGCGCATATGGATATTGCGGGGTTTCCATTGATACTCACCGACACCGCCGGCATCCGCGAAAGCGACGACGATATCGAACAGGAAGGCGTACGCCGTGCATTGGCGCGCGCCGAAGACGCTGACATCAAATTACTCGTATTCGACGGGGAGAAATTACCCGATATCGACACCACAACGCGCGCGCAAATCGACGAACACGCCATCGTCATTTTCAATAAATCCGATCTCGCCACATCACCAAAAAATCCGCTGCCCGGAAGCCTTGCGATTTCGACTAAAACAGGTGAGGGGATTGACCTATTGGTACAGACGTTAGAGCAATATCTTACGACATTTTTTGCATCTCATACTGCGCCGGTGATTACGAGGGCACGCCATCGCGCGTTGTTGAATGAGTGCCAGAGGCATCTGGCGCGTTTCGACCCGAATGCGCCGCTGGAGCTGGCTTGTGAGGAATTACGGCTGGCGGCGCAGGCGGTTGGCAAAATTACTGGTAAAATACAGGTAGATGATGTATTAGACGTCGTATTCAGTAGGTTTTGTATTGGCAAATAACGTGTTTCATGTGAAACCGGGACAGGGTAATGGTTAATTTCGATGTCATAGTCATAGGCGGCGGCCACGCCGGATGCGAAGCTGCGGCAGCGTCCGCAAGGGTAGGGGCGCGCACGGCTTTGATTACCCAGAAAGCCTCCACCATCGGTGAAATGTCCTGCAACCCGGCCATCGGCGGTATCGCCAAAGGCACGCTGGTCAAGGAAATCGACGCGCTGGACGGGGTCATGGGACGCGTGATCGACCGCGCCGGTATCCATTACCGCATGCTCAACGCCAGCAAGGGCGCGGCTGTCCGTGGCCCGCGCGCGCAGGCAGATCGCAAATTATACCGTCAGGCGATGCAATCCATCCTATCGGAAATGCCGAATCTCACCATCATCGAAGATTCCGTCGAAGATTTAGCCATCAGCGACCTAAACGAAGTCACCGGGGTTATGTGCCAGTCCGGAAAAACCTACAGCGCCGGAAAAATCATCCTTACCACGGGTACGTTTTTGAACGGGCTTATCCATATCGGTGAGAAAAAAATCCGTGCGGGTAGGGTAGGGGAACAGCCTTCTATCGGACTATCTAATACGCTGAAAAAACTTAATTTTATGGTAGGCCGTCTGAAAACCGGCACCCCGCCGAGATTGGACGGAAAAACTATTGATTGGGCATCGCTGGAAGCTCAGCCCGGCGATAATCCGCCAAGCCCGTTTTCCTATCTTACACAGGCAGTTACGGTGCAACAAATTTCATGCTATATTACCCATACAAGCCCGAAAACCCACGCGATTATCCGCGAAAATCTCCATCGCGCTCCGATGTATTCCGGACAAATTGAAAGCACCGGGCCGCGCTATTGCCCATCCATCGAAGATAAGGTGGTGCGTTTTGCTGCCCGTGAAAATCACCAAATTTTCCTTGAACCGGAAGGGCTGGATGACGACACGGTGTACCCAAACGGCATATCCACCTCATTACCTGAAGACGTCCAGCTTGCCTTGCTAAAAACGATCGCGGGGTTAGAAAATGCCGTCATGATCCGCCCCGGCTATGCGATTGAATATGATTATGTAGACCCGCGCGAGTTAAAATCAACCCTCGAAACCAAAAAGGTGAGGGGGCTTTACTTTGCAGGGCAGATCAACGGCACCACGGGGTATGAAGAAGCAGGCGGGCAGGGCATTATCGCCGGGATCAACGCAGCGCTCGCTGCTTCAGGCTCACAGCCATTTATCGTTGATCGCAGCGACGCCTATATCGGGGTAATGATCGACGACTTGATTACGCATGGCACAAGCGAACCTTATCGTATGTTCACGTCGCGTTCGGAATACCGGCTCAGCCTTCGTCCTGATAATGCGGATTTGCGACTAACCCAAAAAGGCATCGATGCCGGATGTGTGAAAAGCGAACGTGAAACCGCGTTTAATGTCAAAACGCACCTCTTACACGATTCACGTGAAACGCTAAAAGCACTCTCTATCACCCCGAATCAACTCAAAACCCATGATATTGCCATCAATCAGGACGGCATTCGCAAAACGGCTTTAGAGCTTTTGAAATACGAGCATATTGCATTTACCGATTTATGCCGTATCTGGCCGCAATTGACGAGCATACCTTCTGCTATTATCGAGCAAATCGAAATTGAAGCGGGTTATGCCGGTTACCTCAACCGGCAGGAATTGGATAAAATCGCCTTTAAAAAAGAAGAGCATTTGCGTATTCCCGAACATATTAATTATAGCCAGCTTTCATCGCTTTCTAGTGAAGTGAAACTGAAATTGAACCAATTACGTCCTGAAACATTGGGCGCGGCCAGCCGTATCCCCGGCATCACACCGGCGGCCATCATCGCGTTGATGGCGCATATACGAAAATCATCCCATACTCAAGAAGCCTGTGCCTGATTCAATTTTCCAGACCCTGAATCAGCATATCCCTGTTTCACGCGAAACATACGACAAACTGTCCATCTATCACGACCTGCTAATCAAATGGCAGAAACGCATCAATCTCGTCAGTAACGAATCGATTGACACCGCATGGCACCGTCATTTTCTCGACTCGCTGCAGCTTATAAAATATATTCCCGATCTTTCTTCGACGATGCTGGACATGGGGACAGGAGCGGGTTTCCCGGGTATGACGCTGGCGATTTACGGCGCGCGCGATATGCATTTGATCGAATCCGATGCAAAAAAAATTACCTTCCTGAGAGAGGTGGCGCGACTCACCGACACGCGTGTTACATTTCATAATACGCGAATCGAATCGATAAAAAATCTCACTGCAAAAATAATTTTATCGCGCGCTTGTAGTGAATTGAAGAGCTTATGCAAATATGCGCATCTTTTCGTTTCACATGAAACGACTTGCCTCTTCCATAAAGGAAAAAATTATTCTAAAGAGATAGAAGACGCTTCGAAAATATGGTCGTTCGCACATACGATTTTTCCAAGCGTCACCAGTGATCAGGGTGTTATTCTACAACTTTCGAATCTCAGGGAGCGTGAACCATGACAGGCGATAATGCATCTCCCACTATCCTTGCCGTCGTCAACCAGAAGGGCGGGGTAGGGAAGACCACTACTACCGTCAATCTCGCCACCGCACTCGCCGCCGTAAACAAAAAAGTCCTCGTCATTGATTTCGATCCGCAAGGCAATGCCAGCACCGGGCTTGGCATCGAATCCAATAATCGTGAAGTCACCTCCTACGATATCGTACTGAGCGATACGCCCGTCGAAAATTCCATCCAGAAGACCGCCATCCCACGCTTGCACGTCATACCTGCAACCATCGATTTATCGGGCGCAGAGATCGAAATGGTAAGCCTGATGCGCCGTGAATATCGACTGAAAATGGCTCTGGATAGGATTTCCGGGCAATATGACTACATACTGATCGACTGCCCGCCGTCGCTTGGCCTGTTGACGCTGAACGCGTTAGCCGCATCCACCGCCGTTCTTATCCCCCTCCAATGTGAATTTTATGCGTTGGAAGGATTGAGCCACTTGATGCGTACCATTCAATTGGTAAAGGAAAATCTCAACGCGACGCTTTCCATCCAGGGCATCGTCCTCACGATGTATGACAAGCGAAATAAATTCACCGAGCAAATTGAAAACGACGTGCGCGGCTATTTCGGCGATCTCGTATACAGCTCGGTTATCCCACGCAATATCCGCATGTCGGAAGCGCCATCGCATGGCAAGCCCGCGCTGATCTACGACATGCATTGCGCAGGTTCCAAAGCCTATATCCAACTGGCAAGCGAGCTACTCAAACGCGAAAGCGCGCGCGCCAAAGAAACTGAAGCAGCTTAAACGAGGGAGAATCATCATGGCGACCACCACACGCGGATTAGGGAAGGGGCTCTCCGCCCTGATTTCAGAAAATTATAACGCGCAGCCGCAACCGGCCGCCGCTGCTGTTGCCGCCGCTAAACCCACGGCGGAATCCGCAGGCGGCGTCTACACGCTGGCAGTGTCCAAACTCCATGCAGGCAAATATCAGCCGCGCACGCAATTCAATGAACAGGCACTCGCCGAACTTTCGCATTCGATCCAGAAGAACGGCATTATGCAGCCGATCATCGTGCGCCCTTCGCCGAAGCAAGCGGACAAGTTCGAGATCATCGCGGGCGAACGCCGTTGGCGCGCGGCTAAAATGGCGGAAATGGCGGAAGTACCGGTCATCATCCGCGAGATCGGCGACCAGCAGGCGCTGGAGCTTGCATTGGTGGAAAACGTCCAGCGCCAGGATCTTTCCCCGCTGGAAGAATCGACAGGTTATCAACGCCTGATTGAAGAATTTGAATACACTCAGGAAGAATTAGCCTCCACCATCGGCAAGAGCCGCAGCCATGTCGCCAACATGCTGCGCCTGCTTTCGCTGCCCGACGAGGTGAAGGATATGCTCGACAAGGGCGAACTCACCATGGGTCACGCGCGCGCGCTCCTTGGCGTTCCCAACGCTGTGGAACTCGCCCATGACATCGTGCGCAAAGGCTATAACGTGCGCCAGGCCGAACACGCCAGCCGCCAGGCACAGGGACGCGAGAAAAAAACCGTATCGCGCGCGGGTTCGTCGCCATCCGGCTACTACCCGCCCACAAACAAGGATCCCGACATCATCGCGCTGGAAGAAAGCCTGTCGGAAAATCTGGGCGTGCGCGTGAGTATCAATGACCGCGGGCAAAGCGGGGAAATCATCCTCGCGTACGATTCACTATCGCACCTTGATGATATTTTGCGCCGTCTCGGGGATAATATCTAAGTCTAGCGTCTAGGCTGCAGCGTGAGCTGTTCGGCCGCGCGGCTTGCGAGCATTTCTGCATACGATGCGTGTTGACGCTGAGGTTCGCTCATGCTTGCTTCCGGCGCCTGCGGACGCGATTGGCTTGAAGTTTTTTCCTGCGGCGGCTCCCATGGCCTGCCGATAGTTTTTCCGCTGAGCATATCACCAAAGAAGTGGGTAACTTCCGACGTGATTTTCGGATAATTGAAACTGAAAATCGCGCCGAACGCACCGCCGACGCCTGCGCTGAACGCCGTGAGCGCCGCCGCGTTCGACGCAATGCCCGGCACTCCCGAAATAGTTTCAAGCGCGGGCATGACAGCGCCCGCCGCACCGCCGGTAGCAAGGAAGGCAGCGGCCATGATCAACCCGCCGGCCATGCCTATGGCAGCAAACGCCATGCCCAGCTTCGGATTCACGTAAGTGTAGTATTTATCCTTCGCGCGCTGCCAATAAGATTGCGGTGGCTTAGGCTGGACGGGCGCATCCGGCACGATGCTGGCTTCGGGATTAGCGGCCAGTAGCTGGCGCGCTGTCCATTGTTTCATGCGTTTTTCGTTTTCTTCGGCCACCGCTGCGGTAGCGCCGCTGATACGCCCGAGCATCAGGCCGCCGGCAAACCCCATCGACAGGCCGACCGCCGCGAATGTCGCAACCGCGGCAGGAATGGCCGCAGCAGCCGCAGCGAGCGACGACGCTCCGACCACCAGCGGGAAAAACGGCGCAATAAGCCCCATGCCCGCGCCGGTGACGGCGCCGATGAAGCTGATCGCCCACAAGGTGCGACCTGCTCCCGCCCATCCCCCGCGCGACGCGATTTTCTGGTAGGAATCCACCTTGATGTTGGCGGATTCTTCCTTCATGCGCTGCTCTAAATAACGATCGTCGGTCATGAATACGGTTTCTCCCACCTTCAATTTAGCATAACCGTATGGTTTGTATTATGAATCTTTTATGACATCGGGTATAGCCGTGTCGATACCATGCAATTTATTGAAATATTTGTATTTATTACAATTTTACCGCACTTGCGTTACCTGCAGCAGCCTGCGTGAGCTGGCGGGAATGATCGGCATGTCGGACGTTTTGCAGGCCAGCTCCGCGGCGATCAACAGTTTCAGGGCTTTGACGATGCCGCCGATCTCCCATTGATGGGCATGGCGGGTGAGGGTGGGCACGTGCTTGTAAAAAACTTTCGGTTTCAGCCCTGCGATGACGTTGTCCACGCTCTGTCCGCCATCGACCAGCGAACGGATGTAATAGAGCCGGTTGAAATATCTCTGCAGCGCGCGCAGATACGCCACCGGCTGCGTGCCTTCGCACAGATGAGCGGTGATAGCAGATTCCAGCGCTTTCAGATTTTTGTCGGCGACCGCGTGCACGATGTCGTCGAGCTGCGTGTCGCGGTTGTAATCGACCAGCGATTGCACCTCCTCCAGCTTCAGCGTTTTTTCATCGCCCGCGAAGGTGATGATCTTTTCCAGCTCCTGCCGCGTGACGTAGCGGTCGTTACCCAACTGGCCGGCTAAATAATCCGTGATGTCGCGGCTGGCGGTGATGCCCGCTGCGCTGAAACTTTGCTGGATGAGGGACTGGATGTCGCGCGCTTCGTCGCGGTAACAGGCGACGGCGGCGCATTTATCCTCGGCCTCGAACCATGCGCGCAAAGACGAGCGCGTGGATAATTCGTCAGCCGTGATGAGTAAAAACGCGCTGGCGTGGAGACAGTCGCCCGCCTCTTGGACGATTTTGGCGATTTTATCGGAGGCATCCCGTATCACCACCAGCCGTTTAGATGCCATTAGGCCGACGCTGAGCAGCTCATCGGCTAGTCGGGCGGGGTCGGCCAGCAGTGAAGCCTCCGACATCTCTACGAGCGCGAAAGGGTCGTTTATGTCGGGCAGCACAGCGGCCTTGATTTTGCCCGCGCGTTCGCGCACCAGCCCGGTATCGACGCCGAACACCAGCGCCGCGCGGTAAGGTTTATCGGGCGCGGCAAGGAATGGCTCTATCCCGCGCGGCGCAATCTTCATTGGCCGGACAGATAGGTGGCGAGCCGCTGGCGATACATTTCGCTAAGCTCGGTAACGCCGCGCTTGATCGCATCCTCCTCGGACACGAAGGTGGAAAAATATTCGTTGGCGAGGTTGCTGAAGCTGCTCACGTGGCGCAGGCTGCCCTTGGTGATTTGCTTGCCGTCGCTGATGCGGGTGAGCACGTAGGTGGATTCAAGATAGACGTTGTAACGCGAGATCGTGCCGTCGCGCGCCACGCCGATGGGGGACGACGCATTGGTAAGGGTAGCGGACAACCGGTAGGCGGGGTTGGCGGGCACCGCGCCGGACGGGTTCAAACGGTCTTCGAGATCGGCCTTGAACCGCTGCCCCATGCGGCCGGAGATCGTATCCACCTTCACGCCCGCGAGCATGCCGGGAGAAGAGGTAGGCTGGTGCTTGCCGTATAAAGGCTGGAAGCCGCAGCCAGCAAGCGTAAGCGGAATGAGGAGAATGAATTTACTTAGCCACGACATTGACGATCCTGTTGGGCACGACGATGATTTTAGCCACTTGCTTATCTTTAAGCGCCTGTTTCATTTCGGCAAGCGCTAAAACTTTTTCCTCCGCCAACGCGCGATCCAAATCCTTGGGCATCTGGATGGTGGCTTTGAGCTTGCCGTTGATTTGCACGGCGATGGTCACCTCGTCGTCCTCGGCGAGCTTCGCGTCGGCTACCGGCCACGGGCACGTACTAACGCTACCTTTGTGGCCGAGCTGCTGCCATAACTCCTCGGCGAGGTGCGGCATGAACGGCTGAAGGAGCTGGGTAACGGCGGCCAGCGCTTCATCCATCACAGCACCCGCGCTGCCTTGCGATTCGAGCATATTGGTGAGTTCGCGGATGCGCGCGATGGCTTTGTTGAAATGGAAACGCTCAATGTCGTCGGTCACCGCTTTGATGGTTTTGTGGGTGGCTTTGCGGATGGCGGCTTCGTCGCCGTTGCCCTTGGCCTGCTTATGCTCCTGCACCAGCTTCCACAGCCGGTTTATATAGCGCCACGCGCCTTCGATGCCTGCGTCCGTCCATTCCAGATCGCGCTCGGGCGGGGAGTCGGAAAGCATGAACAGGCGAGCGGCGTCGGCGCCGTAGGTTTCCATCATGGCACGCGGATCGACCGTGTTTTTCTTGGATTTGCTCATTTTTTCCGAGCGACCGACAGTGACTGGTTTTCCGGTTTTCAATTCGACTACTTTCCCGGATGCATCGGTGGTGATTTCGTCGGGCAGCAGCCATTTTCCGTCCGCGTCTTTATAGGTGGCGTGGCAGATCATGCCCTGCGTTTCCAGACGCTTGAACGGCTCGGTGAACTCCACCAGCCCGCAGGTTTTCAGCGCGCGGGAGAAGAAACGCGAATAAAGCAGGTGCAGCACCGCGTGCTCGATGCCGCCGATATAGCAATCCACCGGCATCCAGTAAGACAGGGCTTTTTTATCGAAGGCTTCCTTGCTGTGCGGCGAGGTGTAGCGCGCGAAATACCATGAGGATTCAAAGAACGTGTCGAACGTATCGGTTTCACGGCGGGCGGGCTTTTGGCAGGTGGGGCAGGGGACATGTTTCCATGTCGGATGGCGGTCGAGCGGGTTGCCGGGCTTGTCGAAAGTGACGTCGCGCGGCAACTCCACCGGCAAATCTTTTTCGGGCACGGGCACGATGCCGCACGATTCGCAATGGATGATGGGAATCGGACAGCCCCAGTAGCGCTGGCGGGAAATGCCCCAGTCGCGCAGGCGGTAATTGATTTTGGCGGTGCCGACGCCGCAAGCATGCAGGGCAGCCAACATGCGTTTTTTTGCGTCCTCGACATTCATGCCGTTCATGAAGTCGGAGTTGATGAGCACGCCATCGCCGGTATAGGCTTCCGTGAGTATTTCCAGGGGTTTTGCGGGATCGCCGACAACTTGGATGATCGGTAGATTATATTTCGTAGCGAATTCAAAATCGCGCTGATCATGCGCCGGGCAAGCGAAAATCGCGCCGGTGCCGTAATCCATCAGCACGAAATTGGCGACGTAAAGCGGCACGGTGCGATCCTCGAACGGATGCTGGATTTTTATGCCGGTGTCGAAGCCTTTTTTCTCCGCTTTTTCGATGGCTTCTTCGCTGGTGCCGGTGCGTTTGCAATCTTCTATGAAAGCGACCAGCGATCGGTTGTCAGCGGCCAGTGATTGCGCAAGCGGGTGACCGGGAGAAATAGCGCAAAACGACATGCCGAACAGCGTTTCGGGGCGGGTAGTATAAATTTCCAGAAATTCTTCACTGACTGCCGACCGCTGACCACTGATCGCTAATTTCAGCGTCGCGCCGTAGGATTTGCCGATCCAGCGCTCTTGCATGGTGCGCACTTTTTCCGGCCATTCTTTTAAGCTGTCGAGTGCGGACAACAAATCTTCGGCATAGTCGGAAATGCGCAAAAACCATTGCGACAATTTGCGGCGCTCGACCAGCGCTCCGCTGCGCCAGCCGCGGCCTTCGATGACCTGCTCGTTGGCGAGGACGGTGTTGTCGATCGGATCCCAGTTGACTTCGGCTTCCTTGCGGTAGGCGATGCCGGCTTCTAAGAATTTGAGAAAGAATAACTGCTCGTAGCGGTAATATTCGGGCAGGCAGGTGGTGACTTCGCGCGACCAGTCGTAGGACAGCCCGATCAGCTTGAGCTGGTCGCGCATGGTGGCGATATTGGCCAGCGTCCAGTCGCCGGGGTGGGAATTATTCTGGATGGCGGCGTTTTCGGCGGGAAGGCCGAACGCGTCCCAGCCCATCGGGTGCAATACGTTATAGCCCTGCGCGCGGCGGGTGCGGGCGATAACGTCGCCCAGCGTGTAGTTGCGCACATGCCCCATATGGATGTTGCCCGACGGGTAGGGGAACATTTCCAGTACGTAATATTTGGGCTTATCGCTGGCTTCCTGCGCGGCGAACGCGTGGGTTTCTTCCCAGTGGCGCTGCCACTTCGCCTCGGTTTCGCGGAAATTATAACGGGGAGCTGTCGTCATTTGCCCTGATTAACACGCAACTGGCGGGCGCGGGTGAGGATCGTGTCTTCCAGCGTACGCGCCAACTTGTCATCGACCTTCTTATCCGCCCAACCGCCTTTTTCCTTGGACTGCTTGAACACAGTGATTTTTACACCGTCCGCACGCAGCGTTTTATCGAGGATGAGCACATTGATCTTAAAGCGTTCACCGGGTGTTTTCGGGTCTTCATACCAGTCGGTGATGATGACGCCGCCGAACGGATCGGCCGACGCCAGCGGCATGAAGGAGAGCGTATCAAGGCTTGCGCGCCACAGGAAGCTATTGACGTTGATCGCGGAGCCTGCGCTGGCGGTTTCGTCCTTATCGCCGCCTGCAACGATCAACCCATCCTCACCAGTGAGCTTGCCGCGCCCTTCGAGGCGTTGGATTTTGGCTTCGTCAGGCGCGTCCTGCTCCACCTTAACGCCGGAACACGCGGCCAGCAACGCGGTGATGCCCAGAAGCAGGAGAGACTTACGCATATATATCCTCTTTAAGTGAAGGTGGAAAAGAGGGGCAGAGCATAGACAAAGAAAAGGGGCGATGCAATAGCATCGCCCCCTTCCACTTCTAGAAAATTATCTAGATTAGAACGCCAGCTGCGTACCAGCGATAAAGACGGTAGCGTCGTTATCGTTAGCAGTTGCGGTCGGATCCAGTTCGATGAAGCTAACTTCAGCATACGGCGTGAAGCCGGGTGCCAGTTTGTAGTCTACGCCGAACGAGAGGTTGCTGAACTCGTTATCGGTGGTCGAAGACGCTTCATAGTTGCTGGTGAGGTAGGTTACGCTCGCGCCGAACGGGCCGTATTCGTAAGCACCACCAACAGTCCAGTAGTTGCTGTCATCGAGACCGCCGTTTTTCGTGCGGAGGCTATCACCCCAATCGCCATAGGAACCAGCTACGCTGAAGCCCATGTAGGTAACTTTCGCGCCAACGCTCCAGGTGCGGAGATCTTCCAGCGTGCTCACTTCCGAGTTACCCCATTCGGTGGTAGCTGCAGCAGCGAGACCGATCTGGTCGAACTTGCCTTCGTAGTTGATCGCACCAACGAAGATGTTTTCAGCTTCGCCGGAGGTTGCATCACCACGAGCTACGGTCTGACCGCGGCTGGTGCTGTCGAACAGATAGCTTACGCCGAGCTGTACGCCTGCGAAACGCGGGGTGTAGTAGCTGACTTTGTTGAGGTTTTCAGTGGATTCGTTACGCAGCTGACCCGTACCGTAGTCCAGGAACAGATCCGGGGTAGCAATCACCTGGCCGGTGGAACCGGTCATGAAGTAGGTGTAGTCACCATCGATACCGCCGGTAGCGCGAGCGATGCTGGAAGCATCAACTTTCATGGTGTTGCTTACGCCGAGATCGGAACCGCCCTGTACGCGACCCCATTGACCATCGAGGTATACGAAGGTACGGCTAGCGTTGGTGCCCTGAGTGTCAACATCGTCAGTGGTATCAGCTTCGAGGTTGATGCCGCCGCCGTAGCCGAGACCGGAATCGGTCTTGCCATCAACGCGAACGGTGATTTCCGTATCGCTGCGGAAAGCGCCAGCGCGCTTGTTGGTATCGAGGTCTTCACCTACGATGCCTACCTGAAAATCAGCGAAGCCACCGAGGGTGATCTTCGGGGTCTCAGCGGAAGCAGCGCCTGCAAACAGGACGGCGGCACCGATGAGAGTAGTGGTACCAAGGAGAATTTTTTTCATAGTTTGTTCCCTTTAGAGTTTAAAAAACGTAATTAGATGAATACTCTAGGATACACAAAGCGTAATTACTCTATGCATTTACCTTGTGTAGTTATTGTGCAAAGATGTTGCCCATGCAAGCTGTAACGGAAAGACTCTATGAAAAAGGGCGGTTTTTCACCCTCTCTGTTGCAATATGGCAACAAATCGAAGGCTAAACCGCTATTTTTTTAATAGTTTTTTAATAAACAAACTCCTGCGCCCCTATGAATATTGCCACCCGCCTCACCCCCATCCAAACCGCCATTAGCAAAGCTAAGCAAGGCTCAGCCTTGGCTGCAACCGATATTACCCTAATGGCCGCCTGCAAATCGCAATCCGCCGCTATCATTGAGGAGGCGATTACGGCCGGCATTTCCGTTTTCGGGGAAAACCGCGTTCAGGAGGCTGAGGAAAAATGGCCGGCGATCCGTGCGCGTCATCCTGAGGTCGCGTTACACCTCATCGGCGGACTCCAATCCAACAAGACCGGACAGGCGCTGGCGCTCTTCGACATTATACAGACACTAGATCGGCCGAAGCTCGCCGATGCCATCGCGCGTGAAGCAGACTGGGCAAAGGGTGGGGAAGGGGTGCGCACAAAGCATCTCTTCATTCAGGTCAACACGGGTAAGGAACCACAAAAATCGGGGGTGACGCCGGAGGAAGCGGACGATTTTATCCGCTACTGCCAGACGCTGCACCTGCCGGTGGCAGGGTTGATGTGCGTGCCGCCGGAAAATCAGCCGCCAGCGCCGCATTTCGCATTGCTACGCGCCATCGCCGTACGAAACGGCCTGCGTGAACTCAGCATGGGCATGAGTGACGATTACGATGTCGCCGTGCGTATGGGCTCCAGCTGCGTGCGGATAGGCCGGGCGCTGTTCGGGGAACGCTAGCGTTCAATCTCGACGCGCATTTGTTTATCGCTCAACGTACCGTGAACGCCGTTGCCCACTTCAAAACGGTCGAGCCTGCCCACATCGAAATCGTGCAGGGACGTTTCAGCGATTTTTTTGCCCTTCTGGAAAAGGCGGATCGCATCCGAACTGAGTTCAATACGCAAGCTCAACTCGTCCTCCGGCAGGATAGTATTGAGGCAATTCGTGTCCGTCTTGTAATGCACCAACCCATATTCATCGAACTGCTCTTTCGTCATGAACGGCGGTATCGGCACGTCCTTTCCCCACTCGCCCAGATTGCCCGAGGCGATGAAAAGCGAATTCTGGTGACGCACCATCGAGGTGGCACGCTGGCCGAAGAAGGAACCGTTGCCATACATCGAGAATTTGCCGCTTACGAGCATATCACGATAGGGTACTTTTCCACCGTTATGATTTCCTGGATGTGAAAAAAGCTGATAAATTTTTTCCCATTTTCCATCCTCCAGCCGCCGTCTCCATATTTCCCCGTTCGGGTAAAATCCTGCATGTAACTCACCGCAGAACAGGGAAACCGATTGCAGCTCGATATTGCTGGCGCTTGCGTCGCTGTAAGGACTCAGGGAGGTCGGGATCAGTTCGCCGTCGCCAAGTTTCCAGAAACGCCCTGTCGGATATTCGCCCATCAGCGTGCCGTCGGAGGTTTTGATGGAAGAATATAGCTGCCATCCTCCCCTGCTTTCGGGAATCGGCGCTCCTTTGCGGCAACGAAACGACTCCCCATTCTTTTCACCACGGCACCATCCCTGCGCACTGTGGAACAATACATCCCCTTGATTAGTGACCGCCACGGTATTGATGTCATTTCCCCCATAGGCGAATATTACGGAACCATAAGCGACATCCATACGCTCGCACGCTAAGGGCGGAGTGAGGCGGCAAGCGTTCAGCGGCATACTGACGGTACTGGTGCTGGTATCATCGCCAAAGGAATATTCGTAGCCGAGATTGCGAAACAGTTCCGCGCCGCGCGGCGTGGATTTTTCAGCGATCGCATATCCGCCTTCGGATTCATCGATCTTGTACATCCCGCCCTTAGGTTCAAAAACCAGAACGCCATCTCTCGATTTGGTCAAGTACGCGTTGTGAAAATCCTGAGAGGAAGCGCGTGGAATTTTACGGAACGGCGTATCCATGTTTTTCGTCCGGACGAACATGCTGAGCTCGCCGGGCGTATTAGCGGTGTAAGTGTTCCATTTCAGAGGAAATCCCGCGGAAAAAAGGAGAGTTCCCTCTTTGGAATATCCGGCGACGACGGTGCCGCTGACGGTGGAAGCAGTGATAGTGTTGGGCGAAGTAATGGTGATGGCGATAGGTTTAGCAGGCTGGGCGAACGCGCTTGTGCAACATAAAAATGTCAATCCTGCCCAAAAATATGGCTTCATACCCTCTCCTTGCTGCTTCCTGCAGGCCTATAGAAGTAGGCTCCCGACACGTTGAAAACAAGGCAAAATTTCACCTTCATTGCGAATGATTATCATTATAATTGACAGCCCAGCCGCCCGGCGTTATATAGCTGCGAATGATTCTCAATATTATATAATGGACGTATCAGCCATGGCGCATAAAAAATTTCTTCTCTCCGTACATGTGGCGACGCTGGCGATTACCAGCGTTATGACCACGCACGTCTACGCGGAGGAAAAAAAGAATCCCGATAAGCGCGTCAAGGTGATGGAACGCGTGACGGTCATCGGCTCACAGGATCGGCGGGAGGACATTCCCGGTTCCGCTTCGATCGTCAGCGAGCAAACGCTGGATCGTTACCAGACGACCGACGTGCACCGCGCCTTGCAGGAAGTACCCGGCGTCGCGGTTCAGGAAGAAGACGGCTATGGCTTGCGTCCCAACATCGCGATTCGCGGCGGCCGCTCCAACCGCAGCGCCGACCTGACGCTGATGGAAGACGGCGTTCTCGCCGCACCTGCGCCGTATGCCGCGCCGGAAGCGTACTACTTCCCCCAGATGGATCGCATGAAATCGTTGGAAATCATCAAAGGCACGGGCGCGGTTAAATACGGCCCGCGCACGACCAACGGCGTGCTTAACATGGTCACGAAACCCATCCCCGCGAAGAAGCAGGCTGATTTCGTGGCGGAAGCCGGAAGCTACGGCAGCCTCCGCACCGGCATGACGGCGGGCGCAAGTTTTGAAAATGGCGGCGTGATGCTGAACGCCTTCCACAAGGAAACGCACGGCTTCAAGGACATCGATTTTACCGGCGGCGACAGCGGCTACGACGTGCAGGACGTCATGGGCAAGTTCCGTCTTCACAGCGACTCGCACGCAGAGCGCTATCAGGAAGTGGAAGTAAAATTCGGCTATTACGATGAAATTTCCAACGAAACCTATCTCGGCCTGACCGATGACGATTTTGCCGTGACGCCTAATCGCCGCTACGGTTCAAGCCAGCTCGACGAGATGGATGTGGGCGCATGGCAGGCGGCGGCCACGCATTTTATCGAGCTGACGCCCGATCTCGATTTGACCACCACCGCCTACCGCAACGAGGTAAAACGCTCATGGTATAAGCTCGATAGCGTCCGCATCGGCGGCGTAAGCCGAAGCCTCAGCACCATCTTCGACAACCCCGCCAGCAACGCCAGCTATCTGAGCGCGATCAAAGCCGCCGACACTACGGGCGGC
Source organism: uncultured Rickettsiales bacterium (assembly GCA_964645205.1). Lineage (GTDB taxonomy): Bacteria > Pseudomonadota > Alphaproteobacteria > Rickettsiales > SXRF01 > CAZYBO01. The sequence continues at coordinate 112,296 of CAZYBO010000002.1, read as the reverse complement.
ACTTTCGCCATCCGTGATAATAACCGCGAATATGTCGCGCACGGCCTGCAATCGACCATGGGCATGCAATACGCGCTGGGACAGACCAAAAACAGGTTGGAAATCGGCGCGCGCTACCATACCGACGAAGAAGACCGCTATCAGCGCGATGATCGCTTCGACATGGTGGGAGGCCGCGCCGTGCTGACCAGCACCGGCACTCCCGGCGCGGCGGGCAACCGCATCCAGTCCGCCAATGCGTGGAGCGGCTTCGTGCAGAACGAACTGCAATGGGATCGCTGGACCGTAACGCCGGGCGTCCGCTTTGAACATATCACCCTCAAGCGCGAGGATTACGGCAACGCGGATCCGAACCGTACCGGCTCCGCACTCAGCGTGCTCGAAAACAGCCTGAACGTGTGGATTCCGGGTATCGGCGTTTCCTACGCGCTGAGCGACGACTGGAAACTGCTCGGCGGCGTGCATAAAGGCTTCGCGCCTCCAGGCGTCCCGGGAAGCGCAAGCGACGCGGCGTTTACGAGCGAAGAGGAAAGCGTCAATTACGAACTCGGAACGCGTTATGCAAAAGGCAACTGGTCGGGTGAAGTGTTCGGGTTCTTCACCGATTACGAAAACCTGCTGGGTCGCGATACGCTATCTTCCGGCGGCAGCGGCAGCGGCGATGCGTTCAACGGCGGCAAGGTCGAAGTCAAGGGCGTTGAGGCCACCGCGCAATACGACGCAGCGGAGCGCGCAGGGTTTTCAAAGGGCTACCGCCTGCCGCTTACGGTAAGCTACACGCTGATGCACGGCCAGTTCAAAAACAGTTTCGTCAGCAGCTTTGAAGAATGGGGAACGGTAAGCTCGGGTGACGAGTTGCCTTATCTTCCGCGCCACCAGCTTTATCTTTCGGCAGGGATTGAAACCGAAAAATGGGGCGTTTCCGTCGGCGGCAAATTCATAGACGAGATGCGCACCCGCGCAGGCAGCGGCTCCATAGCCGAGAACCGCCGCGTGGATTCGCACTGGACGGTGGACATCGCAGGTGAATATCACATCACCGACCATATCAGCGCCTTCGCAACCGTCGAAAACGCGCTGGATGAAGAATACGTGGCCGCGCGCCGTCCCGCTGGCGCGCGCCCGGGAATGCCGCTGACCGCCATGGCGGGTGTCAAAGTGGCGCTATGGTAGGATGATGCGGTGAACAGGTCTCTCTCCATAAAAGATTCCTCTACCATGAGGGCGATCGGGGGTTCCGTCGCCCTTCATGCACTTTTGGGCGTGTGGTTCTTATCCCCCGCCGCGCCGGTGGACATCATGCCGCAGCAGATGATCGTGGTAACGCTGGTCGCCTCGGCCGCCCCCGGCATCAGCGAACCGAAACCCGAAGCGGCAGCGCCAACGCCCGCGACGGAAAAACCCGCCGCCCGCAAGGAACCGGCGCAACTCCCGCAAAAAGCCGAACCCCAACGCAGCGCGCAGGAATTTGCCGCGCTGAGCCCAGCCGCCGGGAGCGGTTCCGCCGCGAAAGCATCCGCGCAGATGGTCACCACTACCCCGCAATTCGATGCCGCCTACCTCCGCAACCCCGCGCCCGATTATCCGGCTCAGGCCAGACGTCGTGCCATGGAAGGCAGCGTGATGCTGAGCGTCGTAGTCCGTGAGGACGGCTCCGCCAAAACCGTGACCGTGGAAGAAAGCAGCGGCTTCGCCCTGCTCGACGCATCCGCCAGAGACGCCGTTTCACGCTGGAAATTCATCCCCGCCAAACGCGGCGACGAAACCGTCGAAGCGCAGGTAATGGTGCCGATAGAATTTAGGCTGGAGTAGGGAGCGGTTGTATACAAACCGCCCAATCAACTAATTGGGTGCTTGGGAAGCAGTCAAATCCAAGATTTCTGCGAATCTGCGGCGTATTTGGAAAAATGGCGAGCCTTAGTTGACGATTTTCGAAAGAATCAGGCAATTATTATGAAATTCCCAGTTTATCTACTTAGTGAATTCGCGGTCTAAAATCTTTCCTGTATTTTCATCAATTTGACAATCAAAACTCTGCCAAGTGCCAGCTCGCAATTTACTTTTATGCAATATGCTTTTTTTGGCAAAATACGGAGGATTAGCAAAAACATCATCACCTTCTAATTTGCATCGCCAATTCTCTACCCCATCAAAACTATAGGCAGCTATATTGGACATACCTTGCGGGTGTTTAAACTTATAATACCCATTGCGAACTATTATTTGCTTTGAACCTTCAGCAAGAAGAACATTATAAATAGGAGTATTCCCAGTTTGGATTTCCCATTTAACTTCGCCATTTTCAATATTCACTTCCATCAGCCGATTTGCAGCAGCTACAAAAAATCTATTTTTATAGGCAGCGATTAATTTAGGGCCATGCCAAGCACCGTCGGGCATAGGAATATTGCCAAGGTTTTTTACCCAAACCTCGTTACTCTTTTTTAAGCAGCGAAGAATGACATTAGTGGATTCTGGATTTTCTTTTCCGACTTCATCGGAGCCGTCGAAACTGAGTTCTAGCAAACGATTGCCAGTTTTGAGTGTGTCTGAATAACGTTTTGTTTTCATAGATCAATTAATATCACTATCGAAAGGTAAGAACAAATTATAAACGTCGAAATTTACATTTTCGACTGCAACATAGGATTTTAATTTCATCGGCACGAAAGCCTTGGTGGATTGTACCTGTCCTTTTTGGTGAGATTCAAAACGCCGTTTCAGGTCGGGAGTTGATCCCACGTAAATAGCAGCATTGCTCAATTCTAGAAAGTAGACATACCACATGTGTTGCTCCAGTCCCCCTACGCTAAAGCTCCGGGCGACACTCCTACGCCTAAAATCGCCTTCGTGCGTCAGGCCAAAGGTGGCCTGCCACCCGAAGCCGAAGGCGTAGGGTGGCGGAACCGGCGGGATTCGAACCCACGACCCCCTGATTAGGAATCAGGTGCTCTATCCTGCTGAGCTACGGCTCCGTGATGCGCCATGATGGTTTAAGCTATTGTTTTGGTTGTTTCAACCCTCACTTGCGATTATTACTCGCTAATCATGCCGCCTGACGCACCCGATTTTGCCGCCCTTGCCACCGAATCGCATTTGCGCGTGAGCGCGGCGGCGTTTATGGACGAACGGGAGGCGGTGCAGCGGCTACTGGCGGCGGTATCCGCGCTTTCCGCGCTGGACGGGGCGATCGCGGAAGCGACGTCGGCCTATGTGGATACGTTGCGCGCGCGGCCTGCGCAGGGCGGTATCGAGGCGTTTTTGCAGGAATACGGGCTGGATACGCGTGAGGGCGTGGCGATCATGTGCCTTGCCGAAGCGCTGCTGCGCATCCCCGACGCAGCCACCGCCGACGCGCTCATCCACGACAAGCTCGGCGGCGCGCAATGGGAGCGGCATCTGGGCAAAAGCGAATCGTTTTTTGTCAACGCGTCGAGCTGGGGATTGCTGCTGACCGGAAAAATCGTGCGGCTGAACGACGCGCCGTCGGTGCTCGGCAGCCTGACGTCGCGGCTTGGCGAGCCGGTCATCCGCGAGGCGCTGAAGGCGGCGATGCGCTTCGTCGGCGGGCAGTTCGTGCTCGGCGAAACCATCGAAAGCGCGATGCAGAACGCCGCGCCGTGGTCGCAGAAAGGCTTCCGTTTTTCCTACGATATTCTGGGCGAGGGCGCGCGCACGCAGGCGCAGGCGGAAGCCTACGTGGACGCCTACCGCCACGCCATCGCCCGCCTCGGTGCGCAGGCTAAAGGCCTGCCGCTTTATGACGCGCCGGGTATTTCCATCAAGCTCTCGGCGCTACACCCGCGCTACCAGCTTACGCAACATGCGCGCGTGATGGGCGAACTGTTGCCGCGACTGAAAGAGATCGTGCTGCTGGCGAAAACGCACAACCTCACGGTGGCGATCGACGCGGAGGAATCCACCCGGCTCGACATCGAAATGCTGGTGTTCGCCGACCTGTTCGCCGACCCGGAACTGGCGGGCTGGGAAGGGTTGGGCTTCGTGGTGCAGGCCTACCAGAAACGTGCGCCCGCGCTGATCGATTTCCTGTGCGACCTGTCGCGCCGCCATAATAAAAAAATGCCGCTGCGCCTGGTCAAGGGCGCATACTGGGATGCGGAAATCAAGGCGGCGCAATTGCAGGGGCTTCCGTCATATCCCGTGTTCACGCGCAAGGAATATACCGACCTTTCCATGCTCGCCTGCGTCGATAAAATCTTTCGCAACGCCGATTGCTTTTACCCGCAATTCGGCACGCACAACGCGCGCACCGTGGCGTCCATCGAGGCGCTGGCGGGGCGCTATGGCGTCGAGACGTTTGAATTCCAACGTCTGCATGGCATGGGCGAGGCGTTGCACGACAAGGCGGTGGAACGTCATCGCTGCCGCATTTACGCGCCGGTGGGCACGCACAGGGATCTGCTCGCCTATCTCATCCGCAGGCTGCTGGAAAACAGTGCCAACAGCTCGTTTGTGCACCTTCTGATGGACGAGGATATTTCGCTTGAGCGATTGCTGGAAAACCCGGTAGCCAAAGCGCAACTCGCATGCGATGCGGACGAAGCCGCTATCCCGTTACCGCGCGATCTCTACGGCGCACGAAAAAATTCCTCAGGCCGCGACCTCGGCAATCTGGCGATGGTGGTGGCGCTGCAACGCTCGCTCGCCGCGTGCGCGCGGAACAAACCGGAATCCGTTGCCGACATTTCAGACATATCGCCAATGCTCGATACCGCATGCGCGGCGTTTTCTGCGTGGTCGCAAACACCGGTAGAGGCGCGCGCGTCGTTGCTGGAGTCGGTCGCAGACGCGCTGGAAGCTCGCATGGAAGAAGCCGTGTGCCTGCTCGCGCATGAAGCGGGTAAAACGGTTGCAGACGGCATCGCGGAAGTGCGCGAGGCAGCCGATTATTGCCGCTATTACGCGCAGCAGGCGAAGGTACTTATGCGTGCAGAAACCCTGGCAGGGCCTACCGGCGAAAGCAACCGCGCAGAGATGCACCCGCGCGGCGTGTTCTGCTGCATCAGCCCATGGAATTTTCCGCTGGCGATTTTCACCGGGCAGATAGCTGCCGCGCTCGCCACCGGCAATTGCGCCATCGCCAAACCTGCCGAACAGACGCCTGCCATCGCCGCATGGATGGTTGCGCTCATGCACCGCGCCGGTATCCCGCGCAGTGTGTTGCAACTGGCGCCGGGCAGGGGCGAAACTATCGGCGCGGCGCTGGTAGAAGATGCGCGGGTAAAGGGCGTGGTGTTCACCGGCTCGTTTGAAACGGCGCGCGCGATCAACCGCGCACTGGCCGCACGTGACGGCGCTATCGTGCCGTTCATCGCGGAAACCGGCGGGTTGAATTGCATGGTGGTGGACAGCTCCGCGCTGATAGAACAAGCGGTAGACGACATCGTGCTTTCGGCGTTCGGCAGCGCAGGGCAGCGTTGCTCGTCCCTGCGCGTGCTTTACGTGCAGGAGGATATTGCCGACGCGTTAATCGCCATGCTTGCTGGAGCGATGGCGGATATGGCGCTGGGCGATCCGCTCGCATTTTCCACTGATATTGGCCGCGTAATTGACCGCGATGCACACGCCCTGCTCACCCGCCATATCGAGCGCATGAAAGCGGAGGCCAAGCTACTGGCAACCGTTACGAACCCGGAATCCACGATGAAAGGTGGGCTTTTTATTGCGCCTCATCTATTTGAAATCGCTTCCATCGACATACTAGAAAAGGAAGTATTCGGCTCTGTGTTGCATCTCATCCGCTTTAAGGCCTCCGCGATAGCAAGCCTGCCAGATGCGATCAACCGTAGCGGCTACGGGCTGACGTTTGGCATCCATAGCCGTATCGAGGAACATGTGCGTTTGTTTACGTCACGCATCCGCGCGGGCAATGTCTATGTCAACCGCAGCATGATCGGCGCAACCGTGGGCGTGCAGCCCTTCGGCGGCGAAGGGCTTTCGGGCACGGGGCCGAAAGCGGGCGGGGCGCATTATCTGCTGAAATTCCTCACCGAGCGCACGGTGACCAGCAACACGGCGGCCATCGGCGGCAACCTCGCGTTACTTCTTCAGTAAATCGCGGATTTCAGCGAGCAACAATTCTGATTTCGGCGGCACGGCAGGAGCGGCGTCTTGCTGCTTGCGCAGGCGGTTGACCTGTTTGACCAGCATGAATACCGCAAACGACACGATCAGGAAATTGAGCGACTGGTTGAGGAAGATGCCGTAATTGACGGTGGCGGCGCCCGCGTCCTTGGCGGCTTTCAGCGTGGCGTATTCGCCGCCGGAGAGGTTGATGAAATAGTTGGAGAAATCAAGCCCGCCGGTGATTTTGCCGATGGGCGGCATGATGATGTCGTTGACCAGCGAATTGACGATGCCGGTGAACGCCGCGCCCATGATGATCCCCACCGCGAGGTCCATGACGTTGCCGCGCGCGATGAACTGCTTGAATTCTCCCAGCATAGCTTTCCCCAAATTTTTATTTCAGCAGGCTGCCGAGCATCCACAGCGCCTTCTGGTGCACAGTAATACGCTCCACCGTAAGGTCAACCGTTTCGTCGTCACCCGCTTTGGTCGCGGCTTTTTTCACGTCCTGCGCCGAAGCCACTGCCTGCTGGTTGAGGCTGATGAGGTTGGCGATCATCTCGCGCGAGACGGCATCTTTGTCGCCCGCCTTGCGGCTGTGCAGCGGGTTCTGGACGGAAGTGATTTTTTTCGCCACGGCGCTGTATTCGCCGTCGAGCGAATAGCCGCCAAGCGCACGGATACGTTCGGCGATGACATCGATAGCCGCGAAGAGTTCCGTGTATTGCTGCTCGAACAACGTGTGCAGGCTGACGAAATGCATGCCTTCGACGTTCCAGTGGTAGTTATGGGTGAGCAGGAACGCGGCGTAGGTGTCCTGAAGCAGCGTTTGCAGCTTGGCCGCAACCGGCTGGCCGGACGGCAGGGTGGCAACGGATTTCGTGGGTGATTTACTCATATGCTAGCCTCCTTTTTGATGAAGCACAGCTTAGGACGGACGATGTAAGTTTACAAGTATGCCTTTGAGATACTCGCTCTGCGCCAGTTTAGAGTGTTTCGGGTGGTCGGCGGATGCGCCGGTTTGCTTGACAATGGTAGCGGAATATCCCGCCTTGCGAATGCCGTCCATCACAGCCTGCGTGAAGCGGGGACGGGTGGCGTGGTGCGAACATGACGCCATGAACAGCATGCCGCCAGGTGCGACGAGCTTCGCTGCGGCACCGGCGATCTTCGCGTAGCCTTTCATGCCCGCTTCAATGTCTTTCCTGCTTTTGACGAAGGCGGGCGGGTCGGCGAGGACGATGTCGAATTGCCGATGTTCCGCGTGGAGATTTTTCATGATGTCGATGGCGTCGCCTTGCAGGGAGGAAAGCGTTACACCGTTAAGCACGGCGGTTTTAGCGGCCAGTTCCAGCGCGAGTTTGGAGCTGTCCACCAGCGTAACATCTGCCCCCGCTTTCGCTGCCACCACGCCGAACCCACCGGAGTGGGAATAGACGTCGAGCAGGGTTTTCCCGTTGGCGAGCGCGGCGATCATCGCGCGGTTGTCGCGCTGGTCGTAGAACCAGCCGGTTTTCTGGCCGCGCAGGAGGTCGGCGAGATAAGTACAGCCGTTTTCGCGGAGTTCGACGAGATAGCTATTTTCCCTCTCCCCTTGTGGGAGAGGGAGGGGGGAGGGAGTGATGGAGATTGTTTGCTTCAACCCTTCCAGCGTGCGTGCGGCATTGTCGTTGCGCAGCACTACGGCTTTGGGTGCGATCACCTTATGCAGCGCGTCCATCCAGAGCGGCTGGAGATGCTCCATGCCTGCCGTGCCGACTTGCGCGACGACGACATCACCGAAACGATCGAGCAATAAGCCGGGAAGGAAATCGGCTTCGGAATGGACGAGGCGGTAATAGAGTTCGGGGAAATGTTTTTCGCGCAGCGATAAAGCACGGCGGATTTTTTTCTCGAAAAATGCGGTGTCGATGGGTTCCGTGCCGAGCGCCAGTACGCGGCAGGCAAGCGCGTTGCGTGGATTGAAATAGCCGATGCCAATATTTTGTCCTTTATGATTTTCAATCGAAACCAGACTGCCCGGCGGCACGGATAAATGCTCAGAGGAGGCGATCATATCGCCCGCGTAAATCCACGGCATCCCGGCGCGCACGGCTTCGTCGCGGCCTTTCTTCAGGCGCACGGGACAGACGGTATTCACGAGGCTATGGGGCGTTTTTCGCGGTGCGTTAAATGCACGAACACGTCTTCGAGCTTCGCCTCGCGCGTGGTCATGTCGAGGATGGGCAGGCCGGTGGCGCGCACGGCGTCGAGGATCGACTGGATGCCGTGCTTGCTCGGCTTGTAGCTGATGGCGAGCTTGTCGCCGTCGATCACGGTCGGCCATGATTCGAGCGCGGGGGGAATTACGGTTACGGGCTTGTCGAGCGTGATGACGAGCTGCTTGCTGTCGAAGCTGCGCAGCATGGTGGATTTCTTGTCGCACGCCACCACTTCGCCGTGGTTTATCACCGCAATCGTGTCGCACAGCGTTTCGGCTTCTTCAAGGTAGTGGGTGGTGAGCAGCACGGTGGTGCCCGCCGCGTTGAGGGCTTTCACATGCTCCCATAATTGGTTACGCAGTTCCACGTCCACGCCTGCGGTCGGTTCGTCGAGGATGAGCACCGGCGGCGCGTGTACCAACGCCTTGGCAACGAGCAGGCGGCGGCGCATCCCGCCCGACAAACGGCGCGAATTGACGTCGGCTTTATCGGACAGCCCCAGCGCGTCGATGATCTCTTGCGTGCGGCGTTTGGATTTGGGCACGCCGTAATAGCCCGCATGGATGTCGAGCGCCTGGCGCACCGTGAAGAACGTGTCGAGTACCAGTTCCTGCGGCACAACGCCGATGGACTGGCGCGCGTTGCGCATGTCACGCTCAATATCGTAGCCGCAGATTTTCACGTCGCCGCTGCTTTTTAACACCAGCCCGGCCATGATGTTGATCATGGTGGATTTGCCCGCGCCGTTGGGCCCAAGCAACGCGAAGAACGACCCGCGCGGCACCGTGAGATCGATGCCCGACAGCGCTACTTTATGCTGGTTTTTCTTGCCGTCGATATAGGTTTTGTGGAGTTTGGTGATCTCGATCGCGGGCGTCATGCGTCACTCTTTGTCGACGTAGGGATTCTTGCTTTTTTTGATCTTAATCCGGATCGGCACGCCGGGCAATGCAAACGTCTCGCGCAGGCCGTTGCTCAAGTAACGCAAATAATGCTCAGGAATATCCGACGTGTTGGAAAAGAGCAGAAAGGTGGGTGGGCGCGCGGTTTTTTGCGTCATGTAGCGAATCTTCATGCGCCGCCCGGAGATCATCGGCGGCGTGTGCGCATCGAGCGCGGCTTCGAGCCAGCGGTTCAGCTCGCCGGTGCCGATATGGCGGTTCCACACCGCGTAGGCCTTGAAACAGGTTTTGAGCAGCTTATCGACATTACTCCCGGTCTCCGCCGAAATCGGCACGATGGGAATGCCTTTCACCTGCGGCAATACTTTTTCGAGCAACTCGTTGATGGCTTTCATGTGCGCCACCGGCTCTTTTACCGTGTCCCATTTATTGACGGCGAGCACCATGGCGCGGCCTTCCTGCTCGATGAGCGAGGCGATGGTGGTGTCCTGTTTTTCCAGCGGCTGCTGGGCGTCGATGACGCAAATGGCGACGTGCGCGTAGCGAATGGCTTCCAGCGTATCGGCCACCGCGAGTTTTTCGACCTTATCGGTGACGTTGGCCTTGCGGCGCATCCCGGCGGTGTCGACCAGCTTGAGCTTGCTGCCCTCGAACAGCATCTCCACCATGATGGAATCGCGCGTGATGCCTGCCTCGGGGCCGGTGAGCACGCGCTCTTCTTTCAGTATCCGGTTGAGCAGCGTCGATTTGCCGACATTCGGGCGGCCTACGATGGCTAGTTGTAGCGGTTGGCGGTCAGCGGTCGGCGGACAGTCTAAGCTATCTTCTTCAGACCACTGATCGCTGACCGCTGACCGCTTTTCAAACACCGCCAGCGCCGCGTATAAATCCGCCAGCCCTTCGCCGTGCTCGGCGGAAATTGCCACCGGCTCGCCGAAGCCGAGCGCGTAGGCTTCGCTGGCCACGCCCTGCGCCTTGTTGCCCTCGGCTTTGTTCACCACCAGCACTACCGGTTTTTTCATGGTGCGGATGAGCTGCGCGAAGTGTTTGTCCACCGGCGTCACACCCGCGCGGCCGTCGATCATCATCATCGTGACATCGGCACGTTTGATGGCTTCCTTGGTCTGGTCGGTCATGCGCGCCTGCAGCGTGCCGGCTGCCGCATCTTCCAGCCCTGCCGTATCCACGATAGTAAATTCCAGCCCGGCGAGGTTAGCCGCACCTTCGCGGCGGTCGCGCGTCACCCCCGGCTGGTCGTCGACCAGCGCGCGCTTCTTGCCGGTGAGCCGGTTGAACAGCGTCGATTTGCCGACATTGGGACGGCCTACGATGGCAACGGTAAAGGGCATGCTCGCATCCTTGGGGGATAAACAGGCGCTATGTCTAATCTATTGTCTTGCTAGAATAAAGCTATTCTTTGCCCGGACGGAGGTAATTGTAATCAAATCTTAATATATATTCACCGGGAGTAATGCTAAAACTGTCGGGTAACCATAATGTTAACTGAAGGAGACCGCTATGTCCGAATCCATGAGCAAACAAATGGCGCAAGTCACGATGGAGAAACAAATTATACCGGAGCTTGAAGGTCTATACAAAGCGCAGGGCGGAGAGGCGGCCAGGTTCCAGCCGGAATTTATCGTATTGGGGGATGGGCATGGAAGGGAAGGAAAAGTTACAAAAATCACGATCAAAAACGTTCCTGTCGCAGCACAGCCTGCGTTGGAACGTGCGCTTGACCGGGCGCAACTTGAATACGACCCGAAGCGTTCCATGGGCACAAGTAAAGCATACGAAATCGTTCCCACCGATGCAAAACCGATAGATATGCTCACGCTGCTGGCACTGCAAATGGCTATTCAGCGTGAATCTACAAGTCGTTCGCTTCGTGAAGCGATATCGGTAGTCTTTGCCGAGCACACCGAGCTCAAGAATCCTGAAAAACAACAACAAGCGTTATTCAATACGATCGACGCGCTGGGTAATTATCTTTTGACCAATGGTGCGCTCAAAAAGCCGCAATACGACAAGCTAGTGCGCGATGCAGGACAAGTTCTAGGCGGCGGAAAACAGCGCGGATAGGCTACTGCAGCGAATAGAGCGTCGCGTTTTTACCTACTAGATACATACGCCCGCCTGCGATGACCGGGGCGGTGGCGATGCCGTCGGGGATGGATTCGGTAGCGGCGATGGTGCCGTCGGCGGCCGATACCAGCACCAGCTTGCCGTGCGAGCCGACGAGGGCGAGCTTCCCGTCCGCCATGACCGGGCCACGCCAGGTGATGGGTTCCAGCTTGCGGTCTTCATCCTCGAAGCTGGCAAGCTGCAGCGACCAGCGAATGCGGCCGTCATATTTCACGAAGCAGATGAGCGTGTTGTCAGAAGAGATGAGGTAGAGGTAATCGCCCGCGACCCACGGCGTGTTCAGCGACGCCACAGGCTTGTCCCAGATGCGCTGGCCGTAGATGATGCTATACACCGAAAGCATGCCGCTGTTGCTGACGGCGAACACCACGTCGCCATCCACCACCGGATCGCCGCCGATGCCGGAGAAGGCGGTATTGGACTGGTTGGCGCCCGCGTTGAGCACCATGGACTGATCCCATAGCGGTTTGCCGTCGTCCTGCGACAACGCATAAATTTCACCCGATGCGTAAGGCACGATAACCGTGCGCCCGGCGACGACCGGCGATACGGCGTTGAGCAACCCGGTGACTTCGTTGATACCGCGATGCGTCCACAGCACCGAACCATCCACACTGTTCAGGGCGAAAAGCTGGCTGTCGATGGTGATGACGAACAGTTTGCCGTCAGCCACCGCAGGGGCGGAGCGCAGAGGAATATTCAGGTTGCGGCGCCACAATTCCTTGCCGCTGGCGGCGTCACTGGCAATCACCAGCCCGCGCCCGGAAACGGCATAGAGCTTACCCTGATCGTAGGAAAGCCCGCCACCCAATACATCGGAGCTGTGTTTTTCGGATACGCCTTTGGATTCCCATCGCAGCGAGGAAAGATTTGCTGCATCGCGCGCTGAAATATTGCCTTCAGCGTCCATGGAATAAACCGTGCCGCCTGCAACCACCGGCCGCGGAACCAGCGTGTGCGAAAACGATTCGCCATCACCTGCGGACGCGCTCGTACGTGTGGAAAAACCTTTGGCCGACAGGTTGCTGTCGGTGGAACGGAAGATGCCGGTATGCTGCGGCCAGTCGCTGTTCTGCTGCGCAGGCGGAATGGCGACAGCCACCATTTTCAGACTGTCATCCGGCGCATCACTGCGGCCGGTGGGCAGCACGGTGATACGCTCTCCCGGCAGCTTTGGTTTTTCTTCCTTGGCGCCGCCCATCCATGACGGAAGATGGCTGCACGCGGAGACGCTCGCGCATAGCGCCAGTGCCAGCATGGGAACGGAAACGCGCCTATTCATGGCTTTCTTCCGCGAAAGAGACCGCGCCTAGATGCGACAGCACTTCCGACGCGCGGGCGCGCAGGCTGTACGGTACGCGTTCGTCGTCGGACAGTTCGGTGAATATCGCTACCGCTTCGTCGCGCTTGCCTTGCTTGAGCAATTGCCACGCGCGCCATTCGCTTCGCGTGTAGGCGAACGGGGTATCTTTTCCGGGAGCCGGCAGCAGAGCGTCGCTGTCGCTTACGGCAAGCAGGGACGCGAGCACAGTAAAGTTTTCATCCGAAGCGCCGGAACGGGCGAGCGCATCATAGGTTTTGCGCGCAGCCTCACGGTCGCCGCTCAATTCCTCGGCCTGCCCCTTATGCAGCATGGCGAGCGCGTAATAAGACGTTCCTTTATCGGCGGAGAGTTCGTCGAACGCCGCAATCGCACCTCGGTAATCTTCGACGCCCAGACGGTCGATGCCTTTCATGAAGCGGCTGGTCTGTTCCATCGCGCGCGACTGGCTGTAATGCTGCCACGTGACGATGCCGATCGTGCCCAGCACTACGAGCACGCTGGCCTGCACCATCACTTTGCTCACCGCACGCCATACTTTACGAATGCGTTCGTTGCGGATGTCCTCTTCGATTTCCCTGAGTAGCTCGCTCATATCATTCCCATTCAATGGTGCCGGGGGGCTTGCTGGTGATGTCGTATACCATGCGGTTGATGCCGCGCACTTCGTTGATGATGCGGTTGGCGGTGCGGCTTAAAAACTCATGGCTGAAATGGTAGTAATCCGCCGTCATGCCGTCAGTGGACGTCACCGCGCGCAGGGCGCAGGCATAGTCGTAGCTTCGGCTGTCGCCCATCACGCCGACCGTGCGCACGGGCAGCAACACGGCGAACGCCTGCCAGATTTCATCGTACAGCCCGGCTTTGCGGATTTCGTCGATGTAAATTGCGTCGGCCTTGCGCAGCAGGTTCAGTTTTTCCACCGTAATGTCGCCGGGCACGCGGATGGCAAGGCCGGGGCCGGGGAAGGGGTGGCGGCCGACCATCGCAGCGGGCATGCCGAGCTCACGCCCAAGCGCGCGCACTTCGTCTTTGAACAATTCGCGCAACGGCTCGACCAGCGCCATTTTCATGCGCTCCGGTAAACCGCCGACATTGTGATGGGATTTGATGGTGACGCTGGGGCCGCCGGTGAACGACACCGATTCGATGACGTCAGGATAGAGCGTGCCCTGCGCGAGGAAATCCGCGCCGCCGGCTTTTTCAGCCTCCATTTCAAAAATCTCAATGAAGGTTTCGCCGATGATCTTGCGTTTACGCTCGGGATCGGACACGCCGCTTAAACGATTTAAAAACACCATGCTCGCATCGACATGGATGAGCGGAGTATGGAAATAATCCTTGAACAGTTTTTCCACCTGCTCCGGCTCGCCTTCGCGCAGCAGGCCGTTATCGATAAAAATGCAGGTAAGCTGGTCGCCAATGGCCTCATGCAGCAACCCGGCCACCACCGACGAATCGACGCCGCCTGAGACCGCGCACAGCACGCGCTTGGTGCCGACCTGTTCGCGCACCCGCGCGATCGAGGACTGGCGGAAAGCCGCCATCGTCCAGTCGCCTTTGCAGCCCGCGATGGTGCGGGTGAAATTGCGCAGGAGTTTCGCGCCGTCGGGCGTGTGCACCACTTCAGGGTGGAACTGCACGGCATAGTAACGTTTTTCCTCGTTGGCTATCGCGGCGAACGGGGCGGACGGCGTAGTCGCCACCACGCGGAATCCTTCGGGAATGGAGATCACACGGTCGCCGTGGCTCATCCACACCTGCTGCTTGCTGCCTTTCGCCCATACGCCGGAAAAAAGCGCGCAATCTTCCACCACGTCGATGGACGCGCGGCCGAATTCGCGGTGGTCGGATTTTTCGACCTTGCCGCCTAAAAGCTGGCAAATGAGCTGCTCGCCGTAGCAAATGCCGAGGATGGGCACGCCGAGCGAGAAAATCGCGGGGCTGATGGTGGGCGAATAGGCCTCGTGCACGGATGCGGGCCCCCCGGAGAGGATAATCGCCTTCGCTCCGAACGCGGCGATCTCGCCGTCGGGAATGTTAAACGGGCGGATTTCGCAATAAATGCCGCATTCGCGGACGCGCCGCGCGATCAGTTGCGTAACCTGTGAGCCGAAATCGAGGATTAGTATGCGGTCTGTCATATCAGGGTAAGTTACTCGCTTAAGAGAATCTCCACGCGCTGATTAGCAGGTTCTGCAACATTGTCAGCCGTTTTCACGCGTAAATCGGTTTCGCCGTAGGCAATCACCTTGATCGCGCTTTCCTTAACGCCGCCTTCCACCAGCCGGGCTTTGACCGCCTCGGCGCGCAGCAGGGAGATTTTGAGATTGTCCTTTTCATCGCCCTTGGTGTCGGTGTGGCCGTTGAGCACGATCTCATAGGATTCAAACGGTTCGACTGCGCGGATCACCTCGTCGATGATGCGTTTGCCGGAGACAGGGATGGCCACCTGCGAGGATTCAAAAAACAGCACGTACACTTCCGTGCCCGGCGCGGTAACCGGGATATATGCCGCTTCCTGTGCGGTTTCCTGGGCGGTATCTGCCAGCATCACTTCGTCCACCGCATTATGCTCGTCTTCGAGGCCGGGTTCTTCGATCACCACTTCTTCAGCTTCCACGGCCTGTTCGGTTTGCGGGGCGATCACCTCTTTCGGGGCTTCCGCTTTTTCTTCCGCCTTTTTAGGCGCAGGCGAGGGTTCCGATTTTGTCACGCCGAGTTCTTTCAGCGCGTCTTTCACCCCGTCACGGCAATGGGCGATGTCGTCGACCTGCCAGTTTTCTTCCTGCTGCTCCGCCCAGCAATCAAACATGAACTGCGCGCGCGCCGCCATTTCAGGATGCGCGGCGATCGTCTGCGGCGTAAGGGTTTCCAGCAGCATGGCGCGCGTGCTTTCCATCTCCGGCAGGATGTCCTTGGGAATGTCCCAGCCCTTGAGGTCTTCCGGCGCAGTGTCTTTACCGTAGGCGGCTTTCAGGCCTTTATCCGCGAAATACATGGAATCGAACCAATCATATTCCTTCTCCTCCGACGAGGCGAAATCGAGATACATGCGCGCCAGCGCTTTGTGGAAATCCGAGCCTTTAAGCTCGGCATGCCGCAACTCCTCAAGGCTGTAAGTGACGCAACCCGTAAGGTTCGCGCTTAAGGACAGCACTGCTACTACATGTAGGATGCGCTTCATAAATCCGACTCCTGTCTGATAGGTTCGCTTCGCCCGGTGATCCGCACCGTCACCCGCATGGCATTGGGATCGGTGATGGAATCGCTGCAACTCAGGTAGACTTCCTTGGAATGCTTGCCGCCCGCCAACTGCACGCGCTTCGCCTCGACGCCAAGCCCGGCCAGCACGTTGCGCACCGCCGACGCGCGCCGCTCCAGCAAGCGACGCGAGGAGGCGCTACCGCCGCGCCCTTCCAGCACCACGGTGTAGTTGTTCAGGTTCTTCACATATTCGCCGATATCGCCCAGCGCATCCATCGCCTCATCGCCGAGCTTGCTGCTCTTGGGCGCGAAACTGAGCATCTGGGTTTTTTCCTTGCCAAGCACCAGCGACGTTACGACTTTCTGCAACTCCGGCAGCGTGGCCTGAAATTCCTCGGCACAGGCGGGCACCGCACCGTCACGCGAAAGCTGCGATGCCCAGCAATCGTAGAGCAACTGCGCACGCGCCGCCGGTTGCGGCAGCACGCGCTTGGCGTCGTCGGTAAGCAGCGCCACCAGCGTAGCGCGCGCCGATACCAGCGCCGCGTCGCCACCCGCCGATTCCGGCGCTACGTCTTTGCCCTTGGCAGCGGCAAGCCCTTTGCCCGCGAAATGCCCCGCCGAAAGCCCATGCCCCTGCTCCTGTTCCGATTCGGCGTAGGCAAGATACTCGGCTGCCAGCGCGCTGGCGAAATCATTGGCCTGCGGGTTCAGTTTTTTAAGCTCGGATACGCTGCCGAACGTGCAGCCGCCAAGCAGCAAAATCAGGGGGATGATAACGAGCGGGCGCATAATGGTCGATGCCTCAGGATAAACTTCTGCCAACATACTCATTTTGAGTGAATTGTATAGCGCCACGTGACCCTAAAAGTAAAAGAGTTGCTTTCTGCGTGCTTTCCCCCTATATAGCCTGCCAACTCCACCTGTTTTAAGGACTATTTTCATGACTAAGCAACGCACCTTTTCGATCATCAAGCCCGATGCAACCGCACGCAACCTCACCGGCAAAATCAACGCCAAGTTCGAGGAAAAAGGCCTGCGCATCGTGGCGCAGAAACGCATCCGCCTGAGCCGCCTGCAGGCACGTGAATTTTATGCCGTGCACAAGGATCGCCCGTTCTATGAAGAGCTGGTGGAATACATGGTTTCCGCTCCTGTGGTGGTACAGGTCTTAGAAGGCGAAAACGCCGTGGCGAAAAATCGTGAGATCATGGGCGCGACCGATCCCGGCAAAGCCGATGCGGGCACTATCCGCAAAGAATTCGGTGAAAATATCGAACGCAATTCCGTGCACGGTTCCGATTCGCCGGAGAACGCCGAAACCGAAATCCGCTTCTTCTTCAGCGGCTGCGAAATCGTCGGCTAAGCCAGCAATTGCTATAAATTATTGTTTTACAAGGGCATCCTAGGGGTGCCCTTGTCGTTTGCACCGTTCATTTCATTGTCACACAATCTTCACACACGCAGCCAATCGCTTGGGGTATACTTTGAACTATAGCGTAATGACTATTTCGGAGCATACCATGTCTGGCGAACTTGATTTCACAAACTTCACCGTCACCGGGATTGATCTCGTGGGTGTCGGCAATAATATTTCGCCGGAACATCTGAACAGGGAACGCGCCGAGCTGAAGGAAATCAACATGCTCGCGCAGGCTCGCGAAGCCACCAGCTCCATCCGCAATATCGGCGGCATGGCGGCAGTGGAAAATCCGGCTGCGTTCCGCGCAGCGCCCGCAACCCCTGCCGATGCCGCGCTCGATAACGGCACCGCCGCCGGTATCGCCTAAGCTACCATCCCTGCTAATTTCTTCAGCGCCTGCGGATAAATCACGTGCTCCTGCGCGTGGATGCGTTCATGCAATGCGCTCTCCGTATCGCCTTCCAGTACCGACACTTTCGCTTGCAACAGGATCGGCCCCGCATCCAGCTCCTCGGTGACCAGATGGACGGTGCAGCCGCTTTCCTTTACGCCCGCCGCCAGTGCATCGCGCACCGCATGCGCGCCTTTAAATTCGGGAAGGAGGGAAGGGTGGATGTTAAGCATGCGCCCCTGCCATTTTTTGACGAACGCGCCCGAAAGCAGCCGCATGAAACCGGCGAGGCAGACGATCTCAATCTTATATTCAACCAACAGCGCGTGCATTGCCTCATCAAACGCCTCGCGCGTGGCGAATTCCTTGTGGTTGACGACGTAAGCCGGGATGCCGGCGTTGCGCGCGCGGGTGAGGCCGTACGCGTCCTGTTTGTTGGAAATTACCAGCGCGACGGCGCAGGGGTAATCGCTTGCGCCGCTGGCGTCGATAAGCGCCTGCAAATTGCTGCCGCTGCCGGAGATCAACACTCCGACTTTTTTACGCACGGATCACAACCGGCTTGGCGCCGCGCGCGGTGATGCGACCCACCGTGTAGACGGTTTCGCCTTCCGCTTTCAGCGCCTTGGTAACGGCCTCCGCCGATTTTTCCGACACGACGATGATCATGCCGATGCCGCAATTAAAGGTGCGCCACAATTCGGCGTTGCCCATATTGCCCGCTTCCGCCAGCCAGCTGAACACCGGTGGCATTTTCCACAGTGAAGCATCGAGCTGCGCGCCCAGCGTTTTGGGTAATACGCGCGGAATATTTTCGGTGAGCCCACCGCCAGTGATATGTGCCAGCGCCTTAATGTCGTCGGGGAATGCGCGGATCGCTTTCAGGCAGGGTTTTACGTAGATGCGCGTAGGCGTGAGCAGCGCTTCGCCGAAGGTTTTGCCCTTGGCGAAAGGCGCTGGCGAGCCGAAGCCCAGCTTCTTTTTTTCAAGGATATGGCGCACCAGCGAGAACCCGTTGGAATGCACGCCGCTGGAGGCAAGCCCCAGTATCACGTCGCCCTTTTTCACCGTGCCGGGCAATTGCTTGCCACGCTCCACCGCGCCGACTGAAAACCCGGCGAGGTCATATTCGCCCGTCTTGTACATACCGGGCATTTCGGCCGTTTCGCCGCCTACCAGCGCGCAACCTGCTTCCTTGCAGCCCGACGCGATGCCTTTGATGACTTCCCCGGCAACGCCCACCTTGAGCTTTCCGGTGGCGAAATAATCGAGGAAGAAGAGCGGCTCGGCACCCTGCACGATAAGGTCGTTGACGCACATCGCCACGAGGTCGATGCCGATAGTGCCGTGCTTATCCACCGCCTGCGCGATCTTGAGCTTGGTGCCTACCCCGTCGGTGGAAGAAACCAGCAGCGCATCCTTGTAGCCCGCCTTTTTCAGATCGAACAGCGCGCCGAAGCCGCCGAGTTCGTCCATCGAGCCTAAACGCCGCGTGGCCTTCGCCAGCGGCTTGATACGCGCAACCAGCGCCTCGCCCGCGTCAATGTCCACGCCAGCCTGCTTGTAGGTTATGGCCTTGCTTTTTTTCATGACTGATTCCGTATTGCGGTTTTTGGGCTTTCTTTGTATGAGTAATGCCAGAGTTTTAACAGGGTTCAAGCGATAATGCTCAGAAAAATCCCCGCCCTTGCGCTGTTTTTCCTTCTAGCCAGCCCCGCAATGGCCGGGGAAGCGCTGGTTAACAGCGAAGTAACTGTGGATGTGGCCGGGAAAGACGCCGCCGACGCCCGCACGCAAGCCATGGCCAAGGCGGAGTCCGACGCGCTGAAGGCGCTGGTGAGCAAGCTCGCCACCGCCACGCAAGCCGAGAGCATCATCAGCAGCATGGACGCCAAGAAAATCGCGGCCATGGCGCGCGGCACCGAGGTGCTGGAGGAAAAAATATCCGACAACCGCTATCGCGCCAGCCTGCGCGTGAGCTTCGACGCCGACATGGTCAGCGCCCTCATCACCAAATTCAGCGAGGGCGGCGCACAGCAAGACATTTCAATAAAAACCGGCTCGTTCCTCATGATTCCCTCTTACGAAGAAGAAGGAACCGTGATGCTGTGGGAAGAAAAAAGCCCGTGGCGCATGGCGTGGAAAATGCTCGGGCTGGAAATCAATACCGGCGACATTATCGTCCCTTACGGCGACAATACCGACCAGGGCATCCTGAGCGCCAAAACACTGGATAAGGCCACCTACAGCAATATGTCGGCGCTGGCGATCCGCTACGGCGTGAGCGACATCGTCATCCTGCAGGCCAAATTCACAAAAACGCCCGATATGCTGCTTACCGTGGTCAAGCGCCGCACCAACCGCACGCAGAATGCGGTGAACGTGCTCACCTACCGCGCCGATCCGCAGGAAACCCGCGATATGCTGCTGGCGCGCGCCGCACGCGACATCGTGGATAATTTGCAGAACAAAAAAACCGAGGAAATCTCCAACGCCAAAGGGGTACTGGCGGGTGAGAAAAACAAGGTCATGCTGCTGGCCAGTATCACCACGCTCGATTCGTGGATACAGCTAAAAAGCAAGCTCGCGTCGCTGCCGATGATCGAGCGGCTGGAACTGCTCGCCGCGTCGCCGCAACAGATGGACATGGTCGTGCATTACCGCGGCACGCCGGAATCGCTGGCCAATGGCATCACCGGGCAGAAGCTGCGCCTGACGCAAAACCAAACCTACTGGGTTGTATCGAAGGACTGACCGTATGAACAGGCGCTGGCTGTTTTGGATGACGATCGGCATCCTTTTTTTCGTATTTCTTTTCCTGATCCGCTCGATCCTGCTGCCGTTCGTGCTCGGCGTGCTCACCGCCTTCTTCCTCGATCCTGCAATCGACTGGCTGGAAAAACGTAAATTGTCGCGCAACATGGCGACGCTTGCGGTAACCGTGCTATTCTTCATAGGCGTCTCTACGTTCATATTGCTGGTCGCGCCGCTGGTGGCCAATCAAGTGTCGGGGCTTATCGCCGCCATGCCTGAATATATCGCGGCGATGAACCATCAGTACGGCGAACAATTTTCAAAGCTGATGGGCGGTCTGCCGCCGGAGCAGGTGGAAAGCGTGAAGCAAGCCATCAGCGATTTCTCCGGCGAGATGTTTCGCATGCTCGGGAATTTCCTCGCCGGGATTTTCCAGTCCGGTATGGTGGTGGTGAACCTGCTGTCGCTGGTGCTGATCACGCCGGTCGTGGCGTTCTACATGTCACGCGACTGGGACATGATCGTAGAAAAAATCGATCGCTTGCTGCCGCGCGCGCACGCCGCCACTATCCGTGAGCAACTCGCCGTGATCGACGACACGCTGGCGGGTTTCATCCGCGGGCAAATCAACGTGTGCATGCTGCTCGGCCTGTATTACACGATCGGGCTTACACTGGTCGGTCTGAAATTCGGCATCGTGATCGGGATGCTCACCGGGCTACTGGTGATCATACCGTATGTCGGGTTCCTGTTCGGC
Source organism: uncultured Rickettsiales bacterium (assembly GCA_964645205.1). GTDB lineage: Bacteria > Pseudomonadota > Alphaproteobacteria > Rickettsiales > SXRF01 > CAZYBO01. The sequence continues at coordinate 91,108 of CAZYBO010000002.1, read as the reverse complement.
ATGATGTTAGGCCTTGGCATCGCCTTCTTCCAGTTCGACACGCTGACGCCGGTGCTGGCCGTACTCGGCGTATTCCTCGGCGGGCAAGTGCTGGAAGGCTATTTCCTCACGCCCAAGCTGGTGGGTGAAAAAGTCGGGCTGCACCCGGTGTGGATTATTTTCGGCATGCTGGCGGGCGCGGCGCTGTTCGGGTTCGTGGGCGTGCTGCTGGCTATCCCCGTCAGCGCGGTGATCGGCGTGCTCATCCGTTTTTCCATCGCGCGCTATCTGGAAAGCAGCTATTACCGCGGCGGGAAATTCTGACCATGCCCACTTCGCAATACGCGCTGGCGCTCGCTTTGCCTGCGGTATACGCCGAGGATAATTTCGCCGTGTCCGATTGCAACCGCGAGGCGCATCGCTGGATCGAAGCGTGGGCGAACTGGCCTGCCAACGCGCTGGTCATCTATGGCGACAGGGGCTGCGGAAAAACCCATCTCGGCCATATTTGGGCACGCCGCGCGCAGGCGGATGTGTACGATGCCGCCGACGAAACCCTGACTCCCGACACGCTTTCCGGCAATGCGCTGATCGAAAACATCGAAAGGCTGAAGAACGAGGCAAGGCTGTTCCACCTGCTCAACCACAGCCGCGAGCAGGGACACTACCTGCTGCTGACCTCGGCGGTGGCGCCGAAGCTGTTGCCGTTTACGCTGAAGGATTTAACGTCGCGGCTGCTGGCGCTGCCGGCCGCCGCCATCACCCCGCCGGATGAGGACGTGCTGGCCGCCGCGATGCGCAAGCAATTTTCCGACCGCCAGTTGAAAGTGCCGGACGAATCGCTCGCCTTCCTGCTATCGCGCATGGAGCGCTCGTTTTCCAGCGTCGCTTCCATCGTGGCCACGCTCGACGAACATGCGCTGCGCGAGCATAAGAACCTGACCGTGCCGTTCCTTAAGCAGACGCTGGGCTATTGACGATATCGAGCAGCGCATTGCGGATCTGCCTGATCTTGGCATCGTGCGAAATTTTCATGCCGAAAATATCCTTCACGTAAAATACGTCGGCGATCTGCGTGCCGTAAGTGGAGATGTGCGCGGTGACGATCGACAGCCCAAGGTCGGCGATAGCCTGCGTGATGTGGTAGAGGAAGCCGGTGCGGTCGTGCCCGGTGATTTCAATGACGGTGTAGAGGTTGCTCGCGTCGTTCTCGATGAATACCTGCCCCGGCGTGGCCAGTGCGCTGCGACGAACGCTGCCGAATTCACGACGGCGAGACGCAAACGCCTGCGGGATGTTCAACTCGCCGGACAGCGATTGCTCGATATAGACCGACATTTTTGCCAGCTTGTCGGCGCGGTCGAACACATCGCCCGCCGCGTCCTGCACCTGGAATACGTCAACCGCCATGCTGCCCTTGAGCGTGAAGATTTTCGCGCCGATGATATTTGCCCCCGACAATGCCAACGCGCCTGAAAGCTGCGAAAACAGGCCGTGCTGATCGGGCGCGCATACGGTGATCGAGGTCACGCGGCGTTCATAATCGTGCTCGGTGCCGATCACCAGCGGTGAAGCCGCGTGCGCCGCTTCGCGCAGCATGCGAGCGATGGAGGCGTGATGGAGCAGATCGCAGCTCGTCCAGAACGCCGCGTTGCCCTGCTCGACGTAAGCGGTGACGTCGGCTGCCGTCCATTCCGGCAGGAGCTTCTGCAATTCCTTGGTAAACTGTCCGGTCTGGTGCTGTTTAAGCTCGACCTTGCCGGTACCGATCGCCTGTTCCGCAAGCGTGTATAATTCGTCGAGCAGCGACCCTTTCCACGCGTTCCACACGGTGGGCGATACGGCGCGTATGTCGGCGATGGTGAGAGCGAATAGCAGTTTCAGCCGCTCCGACGAACGCACGACGGCGATAAAATCCTGGATGGTCTTAGGATCGTTGATGTCGCGTTTGAGCGAGGTGTTGGAAAAAAGCAAATGGTCGCGCACCAGCCACGCGGCCGTCTGCGTTTCGTCGGCGCTGAAGCCGAAACGCTTCGCCAGCCTGATGACGATTTTCTCGCCCAGCTCGGAATGGTCGCCGCCGCGCCCCTTGGCGATGTCGTGGCAGAACAGCGCGAGATAAAGTACGCGCTTCATCTGCACCCGCGACGCCACTTCGCTCGCCAGCGGCAATTCGTGTTTCAGTTTCCCGTTGGCAAGCGCGTGCAGAATACCGATCGCCACCAGAGTATGCTCGTCAACGGTGAATACATGATAGAGGTTGAACTGCGTCTGCCCGATGACGCGGCCGAAATCGGGAATGAATCGTCCGAGCAACCCGGCCTCACTCATTTTGCGCAAGGTGATTTCCGCATCTTTGGAATCGGTCAGTATATCCATGAAAATGGCGCAGGCTTTCGGATCGTTCTGCAGTTCACTCCCTACCGAAGGCAGGCTGCGCGTGAGCAGTTGCAGCGTGCGCGGGTGGATGTCCAGCTCATGCAGCTGCGCGGTGCGGAACAGCTCGAGCATAAGCAGCGGATTCTGCTCGAAGACCTGGTCGTTGCGCACGGCGAGGCGTTGCCCGTCGAGCTTGAAACCGCCGAGCTTCCACGGCGAATGCCACAGCCATGTGAGTGATTTATGCGGCTTGCGCTTGTTCTGATCTTCCAGCAGGGCGCAGATGATGCGCGTCGCCGTGCCCACCATGCGCACCGCCGCGAAATAACGGCGCATGAAACGCTCCACAGCGCGGTTGGGCGAAGGGTGAGCGTAACCCATCGCTTCGGCCAGCGCATGCTGGCGGTCGAACGCGATGCGCTCTTCGGCATGGTCTGCAAGATAATGCAGATGCGCGCGCACCTTGCACAGAAACTGCCCCGCACGGTCGCACATCCGGTATTCCTCGCGGGTGAGCAGCCCCATCTTTACCAGGTCTTTCAACGCATGGATCGGATATGCGCAACGCGCCATCCACCACAGCGTGTGCAAGTCGCGCAGGCCTCCCTTGCCTTCCTTCACGTTAGGCTCAAGCATGTAGCGCGAGTCGCCGAAACGCAAATGGCGGCTATCACGCTCGGCAAGTTTGGCTTCGACGAATTCCAGCGGCGGCGAAGATTGTAATTCCTGCTCAAAGCGCGTGCTGAACTTGGCGAACACGTCCGCGCTGCCGCACACCAGCCGCGCATCCAGCAGGCTGGTGCGAATGGTCAAATCCTCGCGGGAAAGCGCAACCGCTTCCTTGATGCTGCGGTGCGCCTGCCCCACCTTGAAGCCCAAATCCCACAACATATAAAGTAAAAATTCGGCGACGCCCGCCGCCTGCGCCGCATCGCGGCCGTCATGGAGAAACAGCAGGTCTATGTCGGAATAGGGAAATAATTCCTCGCGCCCGTAACCGCCGGTGGCCACCACCGCAACCGGCATGGGCTTGCCCGCGCAATAGGCTTCGAACAGTACGGCAAGCAGCGTGTCGATAGCATGGGCGTGGGCGGTAACCAGCGCGGTGGCGTCGCCGCTTTCCATGAACGCCGCTTTCTGCGACTCGCGCAAGGCGGCAAGCCACGTGCGGATACCGGGCAGCATGGCGAGCTTGCGTTCGTTTATGTCAGGCGACGCCCCGCCGACGATGGCGGCAAGCTGGTCTTTACTCGCATGGCTTGCGGCAGGTTTCATGGGGCGAGCATAGCGCCTTCCCAAAACGGGCGCAGCAAATAATTACCATTGAACTGTACGGCTAAATCAGGCCAATGTAGCCTATGCTCCCACTCTCCAAAACCCTGCAGGCGATCATCCTGATGCTTATCAGCATGGCCTGCTTCGCCTCGATGACGGCCATCGTCAGGCTGCTTTCGGCCAGCATGCACACCACCGAAATCGTGTTCCTGCGCAACGTGGTGAGCCTCGCTATCGTGGTGGCGTGGAAAATCATGCTGCACCAGGACGTGCCGCGCTTCACCACCACACGGCTGAAAGGGCATTTCTGGCGCGCGAGCATCGGCATCCTCGCGATGGAAACATGGTTCTATTCGCTGACTATCATGCCGCTGACGCTGGCCACCGCGCTGTCGTTCACCACCCCGATTTTCTCGACGATTTTTGCGATCCTGTTCCTGCGCGAAAAAGCGGGGGTGCGCCGCTGGGCGGGTATCGCCGCCGGGTTCGCTGGCATGCTTATCATATTGCGACCGGATATGCAGCCTATCGATTCAAGCGCGTTTCTCGTGCTTGCGTCGTCGGCGATCATAGCGGTGTCCGGCGTGCTGGTTAAAACGCTGACACGCACGGAATCGCCGGAAACTATCGTGTTTTATATGGCGCTTTTCATGATCCCGTGGTCGCTGTTGCCCGCGTTGCCTCATTTGGAAAGCGTCAGTCTCTATCAGTTCTGGCTGGTGTTTTTAATCGCGCTGTTTTCCACCGCAGCGCACCTGATGATGGCACGCGCCTACATGCGGGTCGATCTTGTGGTGTTGATGCCGTTCGATTTCACGCGACTGGTGTTCATCGCCATCATCGCCTATTTCCTGTTCGGGGAAGTCATGACCTCCGATACGATTACCGGCTCGCTGGTGATCGTGGCAAGCACGGTCTATATCGCCCACCGGGAGGCGAAGCGGAAGAAGGCTGCTAGCTGAGCATTTCTTTCGCATGCTCCACGTCCAGCGCGCGCTCCCAGCGGGCGACGACGAGGGTGGCCACGCCGTTGCCGATTAGGTTGGTGATAGCACGCGCTTCCGACATGAAACGGTCGATACCAAGAATCAGCGCCAGCCCTTCCACAGGGATATGGCCGACGGCACCGAGCGTGCCCGCCAGCACGATGAAGCCGCTGCCGGTGACGCCTGCCGCACCCTTGGAGGTGAGCAGCAGCACGGCGAGGATGGTGAGTTGGTCGGTAAGCGACAGATCGATACCCAGCGCCTGTGCGACGAACAAGGCGGCCATCGTCAGATAGATGGAGGTGCCGTCGAGATTGAACGAATAGCCGGTGGGAATCACCATGCTGACGACGGGACGGGCGCAGCCGAGGCGGATCATTTTCTCGATCATGTTAGGCAACGCCGCTTCCGACGACGAGGTGCCGAGCACGATAAAAATTTCTTCCCTGATATAGCGTAAAAACGGCCACAGCCGGAAGCCGCACAGCCGCATCACCAGCCCAAGACCAAGGCCGACGAACAGGGCGCAGGTGATGTAGAACGTCAGCATAAGATCGGCCAGCGCGCCGAGCGACGACACGCCGTATTGCCCGATGGTGAACGCCATCGCACCGAATGCGCCGAGCGGCGAGAGTTTCACGATGATGCCGACAATGGCGAACAGCGCGTCGGAAATCTGCTGGATGAGGCTGACCAGCGCATAGCCCTTATTCCCCAGCGAAATCAGCGCCGTGGCGAATAGCAGCGCCACCAGCAATATTTGCAGCATGTCGCCTTTGACGAAGGCTTCGGCGATCGTGGAGGGGATCATCTGGAGGAAAAAATCGGCGACGCCGTGCGTTTCGGCGGCCTTGCTGACATACGCGCTCACCGCCTTGGAATCGAGCGTGGCCGGGTCGATATGCATGGATGCGCCGGGTTCCACCCAGTTGGCCACCAGCAAGCCGATAACAAGCGCGAGCGTGGTCATGATCTCGAAATAGATGAGCGCTTTCACACCCACGCGCCCGGCGTTCTTCATATTGCGCATGCCTGCGATGCCGGTAACCACCGTGCAGAACACGATGGGGGCGATGAGCATTTTAATCAGCTTGATGAACCCGTCGGCCAGCGGCTTCATCGCCACGCCCTGCTGCGGGAAAAAATGCCCGAGCGCAATGCCGAGCGCAATCGCCACCAACACCTGAAAATACAGAAGTTTGTACCACGGCTTGGGAAGCGTTGCAGGCGACTCGGCCGGGGTCATCCGTTATTTCTTCACGTAATTGCTATAGGTACCGACGACTTCACCCTGCGCGAGGATATGGCCTTTGATGGCATCCTGCGCCTGCTTGCCGGTGAAGCCTTCCTTGAGATCGAGCGTAGCAATATCAAGCGCATAGACGGTGAAATGGTAATGGTGCAGCCGCTCGTCGTTCCAAGGCGGGCAGGGGCCGTCATAGCCGGTGAAGGTCGAGGCGGGCTTGTCTTTCATGAAGGAGGCGAAATCGTTGATGCCGGGCGTGCCGATATAACTGCGCGACTCCACCTGCGGCACCGCGCCCGCTGCCGAGTTTACGGCACCTTTCCCCACGCCGGGCGGCAGGGAGGTTACCGTGGGCTCCAGATTGACCAGCGCCCAGTGTGTAAAATCCTGACGTTTCATATCCGCCGGAATCGTCTTGCCTTCCTGATTGGCTGTCGAAAAATCGGTCGGCACGTCGGGGTCTACTACGATCAGCGCGTAGGATTTAGTGCCTTCCGGCGCGCCTGACCAGCTTATGGCAGGGCTTTTATTGCCGCCGGGCTTGGCTTTGCCGTTGCCGTCGGGCTGGCAATAGGCGTATTCTGGAGGAATGGGCTTGCCGTTTTCAATCCCGCTGATTTTGACCTCCAACGTGCCTTGCGCCACGGCGCTGCCGCAAATCAGGGCTGCGGCCAGAAAGAATGCTGCGGGTAACGTCATAAATCCTCCGGTCAGGGTTGAAAATACGGGTCGGAGGCTATACATATAGGAACTTATCCACAATGTCATCCTGAACGAAACAAGGAACCCCATGTTCATCCAGACAGAAGCCACGCCGAACCCGCAAACGCTGAAATTCGTACCCGGCATCGCCGTCATGGAAACCGGCACGGTGTTTTTCACCTCTAAAGAGGATGCGAAACATTCGCCGCTGGCACAGGCCTTGTTCGGCGTCGAAGGCGTTGTCGCTATATTTTTAGGGAGCGATTTCGTTACCGTAACAAAAAGCCATGAGCAGGAATGGGGAGCGCTGAAACCGGAGCTGCTCACCACGATCATGGATCATTTCGTCGCAGGTAAGCCGGTGATGGCCGCCGCCGGTGAAGCGGTCAAACATGAAGGCGACAGCGAAATCGAAGCGCAGATCCGCGAGCTGATCGACACGCGCGTGCGCCCGGCCGTGGCGCAGGACGGCGGCGACATCGTGTTCCACAGCTTCGAGGACGGCATCGTGCGGCTTGAAATGCGCGGCGCATGCTCCGGCTGTCCGAGCTCTACCGCTACACTCAAACAGGGCGTGGAAAACATGCTCAAACATTACGTGCCGGAAGTTGTGGCCGTCGAAGCGGTATAATGCCGATCTACGTGATCGAACTTGCGATGGGCGTCGCCATGCTGCTGGGCGGCAACGAGCTGCTCACGCGCGGCGCGGCGCATTTCTCACCGCTCTTCAACCGGATTGCCGCGACCTATGGCGCAGGCGCAGCCGCGCTGATCGTAAGTTTTCAGGCCTCGGCCACCGGCAGCCCCGACCTTGCGCTGGGCGCGATCTTCGGCGGCGCGCTCTGGGGCATAGTGTTGCTTCTGGTCTTGCGCCGGGGAAAAGCGCCGCGATTTGCCATGCGCTCTATGCTGGCGGCACTGGTAGCGCTTGTATTGTTCTGCCTCGATGAGGAAATCGATCGCGCCGAGGCACTGGTGTTGCTCGGCGGCATGGCCGCCTATGGCTGGTTCATGCACGCATCAGCCACCGAAACCCCGCGCAACGACAAAACCCTGAAAGATTGCCGCTGGTGCGCATGCGCGTATATGCTCACCGGATTGGGATTGCTCTTTACAGGTGGGGATATTTTTATCGACGGCGCATTGTCGGCCGGACAAACGGCGGGCATGCAGGAAGCCTTAACCGGCCTTACGCTGGTAGCCATCGCCACCACGATACCGGCTGCGCTCGCACGGCAGGGAGCATTTTCGCACCTATCAAGAAATGTATTTATTTTACTTGGTGTTACGGGCATTTCAGCATTGCTGACGCCTATACGTGTGTCGTCGCTGTTTTTACAGGGCGAGTTGTGGGTCTTGGTTGCACTTTTCGCTGCGTATACTATATACCAGTCTCGTACCCTCCACTAACCCACAGGTTTTCTCATGGCGCTTCGCATTTTCCCGCACAAGACCAATTTCGATTTCATGGGCAAGCGCTGGATCGGGTTCGGTCTTTCCATCGCGCTGACCGTAGCCGCGATAGGGCTGGTGATGACGCGCGGGCTTAATCTCGGCATCGATTTCACCGGCGGCATTCTCATGGAAATCCACACCGAATCCCCGGCGGATTTAGGCACCTTGCGCGAAACGCTGGGCGGGCAGGGGCTTGGAGAAATTTCCCTACAGAATATCGGCGACAACCACGACATACTCATCCGTATCCAGATGGGCGAGGATGAAGAGCAGTCGAAGGTGGTGGCCAAGGTGAAATCACTTCTGGTTCAGGATATTCAAGGCGAGATCGATTACCGCAAAATCGACTATGTCGGCCCCACCGTAGGGCGGGAGCTTGTGGAAGCGGGCATTTGGGCGGTGCTGTGCTCGTTCGCCGCGATCATGATGTATGTGTGGTTCCGTTTCGAGTGGCAGTATGGCGTGGGTGCGATCCTGGCGTTGCTGCACGACAGCGTGATGATCGTGGGCTTCTTCGCGGTAACGCGCTTTGAATTCGGCCTAACCGCGGTCGCCGCCATCCTTACCATCGTCGGCTATTCCATCAACGATTCGGTGGTAATCTATGATCGCATCCGCGAAAACATGCGCCGCTTCAAGAAAATGCCGATGTTCGACCTGCTCAATATCAGTATCAACGAAACATTGTCGCGCACCATCCTCACCGCGTCCACCACGCTGCTGGCCGCCACAGCGCTTGCCATCTTCGGCGGCGAAGTGATCGAAGGCTTTTCGTGGGCGATGGTGTTCGGCGTGCTGGTCGGCACCTACTCGTCGATCTATATTTCCGCGCCGACGCTGATTTATTTGAATCTGCGCCCCGCGCCGGAAACAAAAACCCTACCGGCATAGCCCCCATGGAACATCCCGGCTTATACGGCCATTATTTCGAGGATCTGAAAATCGGGATGCAGGCGACCGTCAGCCGCACCATCACGGAAACCGATCTGCGCAATTTCTCCGGCGTATCGGGCGATACCAACCCGATGCATCTGAACGAGGAATTCGCAAAGACGACACCGTTCGGCGGGTGCATCGTGCATGGGATGCTCACGGCGAGTTTGATCTCGGCGGCTATCGGCACGAAACTACCGGGGCCGGGCTGCATCTATATGAGCCAGACGCTAAAATTCATGTCGCCCGTGCGCGTGGGCGACACCGTCTATGCTATCGTCACCATCCGCGAATTGATGCCTGAGAAAAAGCGCGTGCTGCTGGACACCAAATGCTATGTCAAAGATGTGGTGGTGATCGACGGCGAAGCGCTGATCAAGGTTTCCTCCAAGCACGCCTGATGCGCATCGTCCGCGACCTCCACCCGTTATCAAACACACATAAAGGCGCCGCTATTGCGCTCGGCAATTTTGATGGCGTACATCTGGGGCATCGCGCGATACTGGACGCCTGCGTGAAAGAGGCAAAGCGACTCGGCTGCCCAGCCGCCGTCATGACATTCGAGCCGCACCCGCGCGAGTTTTTTACCAAAAGCGAACCGAAACTGCGCATCGCCTCCTTCCACACGAAAATGGCATTGCTGGCGGCGCATAAGGATATTGACATCGTCTACCTTGCCCGCTTCAACCGCCAGTTCGCTTCTACCCCCGCCGCCGTGTTCGTGGGCGACATTCTTCATAAACATCTCGGCGCGCGCCACATCGTGACCGGCTATAATTTCGCCTTCGGTAAAGGGCGCGAGGGCAATGCGGAATTTCTTGCCGAAGAAGCCGCCCGCCATGCGATGAGCTTTACCGCCATCGCCCCCGTACTGGGCGCACACGGACAGCCGGTATCCTCCAGCGCTATCCGCACGCTGCTGTCGCTGGGTAATATGGAAAGCGCCGCCGCCATGCTCGGCAGGCCGTACCGCATGTCCGGCCATGTGAAAAAAGGCGAACAGCGTGGACGGGCGCTCGGATTTCCCACAGCGAACCTGTCGCTGGGAAAACTGTTTGTGCCGAAGCTCGGCATTTACGCCGCGCGCGTATGGTTTGGCAATGAAGCGCAGCCGTACGATGCGGTAGCCAGCATCGGTACCAACCCCACCTTCGGCGGCACGGAAGCGCTATTGGAAGTGCATATTTTCGATAGTAGCCGGATGTGCTATGGGCATAGGCTGCATGTCGAGCTACTCGCCTTTATGCGCGACGAAGCGAAATTCCCCGATGCGGAATCCCTGCGCGTGCAAATGGGCAAGGATTGCGCCGATGCGCGAGCCGTGCTGCAACAAAAAAGGAGCGCCTAAATGCGTAACCGCTATTGCGTCCTGCTTGGAATCGCCACGCTGCTGACGATCTTCGCCGTTGACCAGGCCAGCAAAGCCTATCTGATCGCCATGCTGCCTCCCGCCGGGGAGGGCGCCATCGAAATCACCCCTTTTTTCAACCTGGTCATGGTGTGGAATTACGGCGTCAGTTTCGGGTTGTTCTCGGAGCATAACCAACCCCTGCTGCTGGTGGGCTTATCGGGCATCATCAGCGCTATCCTCTTAGGATGGCTTATAAAAACGCCGTCGACGCTGGTGGCGTTCGCACTCGGCGCCGTGCTCGGCGGCGCGGCAGGCAATGTCGCCGACCGCCTACGCTTCGGCGCGGTAGCCGATTTTTTCGATTTCCATATCGCCACGTATCACTGGCCGGCTTTCAATATCGCCGACAGCGCCATATTCATTGGTGTTGTACTTTTATGCATACACAGTATGTTCATGGAACCTAAACAGAAACCTTAAAAAGGCATCCCGATGTCCCGCTTACGTTATTTAGCCCTCGCCAGCACCGTAGCCCTCGCCGCCTGTGGCGGTAACAGCGTGAAAGACACGCTCGGCATCAGCCGCAAAGCGCCCGACGAATTCCGCGTCGTATCCAAGCCGCCGCTGTCGGTACCGCCCCAGTTCAACCTCCGCCCGCCGGCTGCGCCGGGGGAAGGCGACATCGTGCCGCCCGCGCACAAACAGGCGCAAACGCTGATCCTCGGCAACGACCCGGATAAGGGGGCAGATGCAGGCTTGCAGCCCGGCAACGCCGACACCGCCGTCATGCCGGTAACCGTGAGCAATCCGGGTACGGCTGCGGAAAACCAGCTTCTGAAAAACGCCGGGGCGGACAAGATCGATCCTTCCGTGCGCACCGTGCTGCAGCAGGAAAAAGCCGTCGCACAGCCGGAAGAGGAAGAAAGCTGGTGGAGCACGATGACGACGCTGCCATCCAAGAAAGAACCGTTGGTAAACCCCAAGGGCGAGTCCGAGCGCCTCAAGAAAAATAAGGACGAAGGCAAGCCGGTCACCGAAGGGGAAACCCCGGAAATGAAAGATAAAGACAAGGGCATACTCGGTAAGATTTTTGGCTACTAGGCGCATATTCATAAATCGGGTTGCACGACTGGCGGTGCTGATCGGCGCGCTGGCGGTGAGCCCTTCTTTGGCCGCGCCCGCCATCGAAAGTTTCACGCTTGATAACGGCATGGAAGTGATCGTTATTCCCAACCACCGCATCCCTGCCGTGTCGCACATGATGTGGTACAAGATCGGCGCGGGCGACGATCCGGCGGGCAAATCCGGCCTCGCCCACTATCACGAGCACATGATGTTTCAGGGAACGCCGCACTACAAGGCGGGTGAATATGCTGGCATTATCGCCCGCAACGGCGGCCAGCAAAACGCGTTTACCGGCCACGACGCCACCTCGTATTACGTCAACATCGCCAAGGAAAAACTCCCGCTGGCGATGGAGCTGGAAGCCGACCGCATGCGCGGGCTGACCTCCGGGAAAAAAGAGGCGGACACCGAAAAGCAGGTCATCATCGAAGAACGCCGCGCGCGCATAGAAAACAACCCCGGCGCGCTGCTGGCCGAGCAGATGAACGCGGCGCTCTTCCGCCACCACCCGTATCATATCCCCGTCATCGGCTGGATGCATGAGATGGAAGGGCTGACGCGCGAAGATGTACTGGCGTTCCACCGCACATGGTACCATCCTAATAATGCAATGCTGATCGTAAGCGGCGACATCACGGCTGCCGAACTGAAACCGCTGGCACAGAAATATTACGGCGGGCTGAAAAAAACCCCCGTACCGGCGCGACGGTGGAATGCCGAGCCGCCACAACTCGCAGCACGCCGCATCGTGATGCGTCATGCCAACGTCAAACAACCTTCATGGACGCGCGACTATATGGCACCCAGCTTAGGCACGGGCGCGAAGGAACAGGCGCTGCCGCTTTTTGTGCTATCGCAACTTCTAGGCAGCGGCAAATCCAGCCGCCTCTACCAGTCGCTGGTGGTGGAACAGAAGCTCGCCAGCGCGGTCGATACCGACTATTCCGGCTTCTCGCTGGGACCGGCACAGTTTGAAATCTCCGTCGTTCCCGAACAGGGCGCCGATCTCGACGCGCTGGAAAAAGCCGTGGATGTCGAGATCGCCAAAGCGCTGAAAGATGGCTTCACCGAAATCGAAATGAAGCGCGCCAAAACGCTGCTCAAGGCTGAATCGATCTACGCGCGCGACGGACTTAGCGGCATGGCGCAGCTCATGGGCTGGCTGCGCGTCATCGGACTGGATAAGGATTATTTCACGCGCTGGCCGGAGTTGGTTGAAGCCGTCACTGCCGAACAGGTCACGCAGGCTGCGCGCGCTGCGCTGAAACCGGAGCAGTCGGTTACCGGCCTGCTGCTGCCCGATGCGAAAGGCGGTTCGTGATGCGCGCCTTCTGGTTGGTCATCTGTGCAAACCTCATCGCCACGCCCGTGCTTGCCGCGGAAGTAAAGGAAGTCGTCACACCCGGCGGGCTTACCGCGTGGCTGATCGAAGAACATGCGTTGCCGCTGATAGCGGTAAAAATCAGTTTCCGCGGCAGCGGTTCCGCGCATGATGCAAAAGGCGCGGAAGGGCGCGCCAACATGGTCGCCGCGCTGCTCAGCGAAGGGGCGGGTGACATGGACGCGCGCGCGCTCAACGACGCGCTGGAATCGCACGCCGTGCAGATCAACAGCACCGCCGACGACGACGTATTCGATGTTTCGATGGAAACGCTCAGCGAACATAAAAACCCTGCCTTTTCCTATCTTGGCCTGATGCTGGCCGCGCCGCGCTTCGACGAAGCCTCTATCGAACGCACCCGCCGCCAGACGCTGTCGCTACTGGTGAAACAGAACGAAAAACCCGGCTACCTTCTGCAGCAAAAATGGCAGCAGCTTGCGTTCGGCGAGCATCCCTACAGCAACCCGCAACTCGGCACCGAATCCAGTATCAACGCGCTTTCGCGCGATATGCTCAAGGATTATGCGAAGCGCTACCTCACGCGCGGCAATATCGTCATCTCAGTGGTGGGAGACATCACGCCCGGTGAACTCTCCGAGTTGCTCGACCGCAATCTCAGCAGCCTGCCGGAAACATACGCGCCCGATACGACGGTAGCGGAAATCGCAATCCCCGCAGGCGGCGAGCCGGTCATTATCCCGTTCGATATTCCTCAAACGATGGTAACGTTCGGCGCCGCAGGGCTAAAACGCAGCGACCCCGATTATTTCCCCGCCTTTGTCATGAACCAGATTTTAGGCGGCGGCGGATCGCTCACTGCGCGGCTCGGTGTGGAGATACGCGAAAAGCGCGGGCTGGCATATTCCGTCTCCTCTTATCTCAATCCGATGGCGCATTCGGCAAGCTGGGCAGGCGGCTTCTCCACACGCAACGAGCAGGCAGGCACGGCGTACGACACGCTGAAAACCACCCTGCACGACTTCGTGCAAAAAGGCGCCACCGACAAGGAAATAGCTGACGCCAAGCAATACCTGACCGGCTCATTCGTGCTCAACCTCGACAGCAACGCCGACATCGCCTCGTTCCTCACCACGATGCAAATCAACCGCCTTGGCATCGACTATCTCGCTAAACGCAACGCGATGGTGCAGGCCGTCGGCAAGGACAGTGTCAACGCCATTGCGCGCAAACTCATCGACCCGGATAAGCTCATTGTGGTCATGATCGGAAAACCAAACCTCACCTCAGGCAAGCGGTAACCTATGCATTACAGACAGATCATCGATCATTGCTTTGAAGAACGGCTCGGCGAACACGGTATCGGCAATAAGCGGGCGGAAACGCTGCTCGCCGCATCGTCGCTGGCGCTGGAAGCGGTGAAAAGCCGGAAGAATTTTTCCGCCACGCCGCTTCTGGCGCTCCCATTCCGCACCCACGACCTCACGGAGCTGGAAACCATCGCCGCGCAGATACGCGAGCGCTACAAGCATGTCGTCGTTGTAGGTTCCGGCGGCTCGACGATGAGCGGCCGCATGCTCTCCTGCATGAAGCCGTCCTCCACCAAACCCTACATGCATTTCCTCGATTCCATCGACCCCGACGCGATCGCAGATGTCATGCAGGGGCGCGACATGAACAACACGTTCTTCATCGTCATCAGCAAATCTGGCGGCACGGTGGAAACCCTAAGCCAGTTCTACGTGTTGCTCAACCACGTGCGCAACAAACTCGGCGGCAGCTACGTAGCCGAACGTTTCCTCGTCATCGCAGGCTCGGGCGACAATCCTTTGCGCAAGAGCGCCGCTGAATACCGCATCCGCACGCTCGATCACGACGTTGACATAGGCGGGCGTTTTTCCGTGCTCACCAATGTCGGTTTGCTGCCTGCAGCGATTGCAGGGATTAATATCCGCGCGCTGCGTGAAGGCGCGCAAAGCGTCGTGCGCGAGCTGGACATCGCCGCCACGCCGCGCCAGTGCCAACCAGCGCTGGGCGCGGTAATCCAGTACGCCTTCATCGAAAAAGGCCGCAACCTTTCGGTTATGTTCCCCTATGCCGAAAAACTGTCGGGCTTTTCGGCGTGGTATCGCCAATGCTGGGCGGAAAGTCTTGGCAAGAGCGGAAAAGGCTCGACCCCTATTCCCGCTTCCGGCACGCCCGACCAGCACAGCCAGCTCCAGCTTTATCTCGACGGGCCGAAGGATAAATTTTTCAATATCATTACCGTCAAACGTGCGAATACCGGGCAGCGCTTACTGGAGCCCATGCCTGAAACGCTCGCTTACATGCAGGGCAAAACCACGGGCGACATTATGGCCGCGCAGCAGAAAGCCACGATAGAATCCATGACGCGCAACCGCTGCCCCGTGCGCCTGTTCGAGTTGGATGTGCTGAAAGAAGAGCAACTCGGCGCGTTGGTGATGCATTTCACGTTGGAAATTATTTTCATCTCCTACCTGCTCAACGTCAATCCGTTCGACCAGCCTGCGGTGGAGGAGAGCAAGCGCCTTGCACGCGAATATTTGCAGAAGGGCGACTTATGACCATTCGTATCCTGCCGCCTACGCTGGTCAACCGTATCGCCGCCGGTGAAGTCATCGAACGTCCGGCATCCGTAATCAAGGAGCTGGTAGAAAACGCGCTGGATGCGGGCGCCACGCGCATCGCCGTCGCGCTGGAGCAGGCCGGGAAAAACCGCATAGTCGTGCAGGATAACGGCAAAGGCATGGATGCTTCCGATCTGCAGCTTGCCGTGCAGCGCCACGCCACCTCCAAACTCTCCAGCGACGACCTGCTCGACATACGTTTCATGGGATTCCGCGGCGAAGCGCTGCCGTCTATCGGCTCGATCAGCCGTATGACGATAGCAAGCCGCGCCGCAGGAAGCACCGACGCTTGGAAACTGCACGTCGAAGGCGGGCAGGTGTCCGGCATCGAGCCCGACGGTATTGCCGAGGGCACGCGCATTGAAATACGCGACCTGTTCTACGCCACGCCCGCGCGCCTGAAGTTCCTCAAAAGCGACCGCACTGAAATCCAGCAATCGCTCGACGCGGTAAGCCGCCTTGCGATGGCGCATCCCGGCATATCGTTTTCACTGGAATCCGATGGCAAAACGATCTTCAACGTCGACGCTTCGCAAGGCGATCTGCTCGACGCAAGGCTTACGCGCCTGCACGACATCATGGGCAAGGGTTTTTCCGACAACGCGTTGGCGCTCGGCCGGCAGCGCGACAATCTCAACCTCACCGGTTTCGCGGCACTGCCGACCTTCAATCGCGGCACGTCGGCGGAACAATATCTGTTCGTCAATTTTCGCCCCGTGCGCGACAAACTTTTGCTGGGTGCCGTGCGCGCCGCCTATCAGGAAGTACTGGCGCATGGCCGCCATCCGGTGGTGGTGCTGTTCCTCGACATGCCCGCCGACGAGGTGGATGTGAACGTCCACCCCGCCAAGGCGGAAGTGCGTTTCCGCGACAGCAGCAGCGTGCGCGGACTGATCGTCGGCGCGATCAAGCATGCGCTGGCCGAGGGCGGGTTTCGCGCATCGTCTACCATCGCAAGCGACGTGTTGCAGCATTTTACGCCCGCGCAGCATGCGCACGCCCCTGCATCCTACGCGTACGCGCCGCCCGCCGGGGCATCGCCGTCTTTCTGGGAAGCCGCACGTCCCGCCGCCTACGAAGCCGACCGCCACGACGAGGTGCTTACCCTGTTCGCACCGCTCGCACGCCCGGCGGGACAACCCTTGCCCAGCAGCCCGGACTATACGCATTACCCCTTGGGCGCGGCACGCTGCCAGTTGCACCAGACCTACATCGTCGCCGAAACCGATGACGGCATGGTGATTGTCGATCAGCACGCCGCGCATGAACGGCTTACGCTGGAAAAAATGAAGGAAGGCCTCGCCCGCCACGGCATCGCGCGGCAAAAGCTGCTATTGCCGGAAGTGGTGACGCTGGATGGCGATATGGTGGAATGCCTGCTCGCGCGGCAGGAAGAATTGCTGGAGCTTGGGCTTGCGATCGAAGGATTCGGCGACGGCACCATCGTGGTGCGCGAGATTCCCGCCCTGCTGGGCGATGTGGATGTAACGGCGATGATACAGGAATTAGCGGACAGCGTGAAGGAATTCGGCGAGGCGCTGGCGCTGAAAGAACGGCTCGACCATATCTGCGGCACGCTTTCATGCCACGGCAGCGTACGCGCCGGGCGCTCGCTCAACGTCACCGAAATGAACGCGCTGCTGCGCCAGATGGAAGAAACGCCGTTATCCGGCCAGTGCAACCACGGCCGCCCCACGCATATCACGCTCCGGCGCAAAGACATTGAAAAACTGTTCGGGAGACGGGGATGATTTTCTACATACTCCTCGGCCTGTCGTCTTTTTTCATTTCGCTACTGGGCACGCGCCTGGTTATTCTCGGCATGCGCAACCGCATGCCTGCCATTGATTTGCCGAGCTTCCGCGATAAGTATCGCACGCGCACGCCGCGCGGCGGCGGCATCGCAGTAGTCATCGCCATGGTAAGCGGCTTGCTGGTGGCCGACGTTAATTACGGCATCGTCGTGTCGTTGCTGCTGCTGGCTTCCGTCTCGCTACTGGCCGATATTATCGACATACCCGCATGGGTGCGCTTGCTGGTGCAGCTCATCGCCGTCTCCATCCCCTTAAGCGCGATGCCCGATCCGTTTTTTGCAGGGATTTTTCCGCGCTGGTTCGATGTGATCGTAACCGGCGGCCTGTGGATAGGGTTCATCAACCTATTCAAATCCATGGACACGATCGACGGACTCTCCGCTGCGGAAATGACCTGTATCGGCATGGGTATCTGCATGATCGTCGCTTTTACCGGCGCGTTTCCCAACGATTTGTTCGCCTACAGCATGGTGGTCGCCAGCGCCGGGTTCGGATTTTACTGGTGGAACCGCTACCCTGCACGCATCGCGCTCGGCGATGCAGGAAGCATTCCCATCGGCTTCATCCTCGGCTACCTGCTGCTGCTTACCGTGCAGGCGGGCTATGTCTACGCCGCGCTCATCCTGCCCGCCTATTACCTGATCGACGGCATCTTCTCTACCATCAACCGCCTGGCAAAAAAATCAAAAGGCCATTACCACGAACACGCTCTCCAGCGGGGCAGGGGGCATGCGGCAATCGTGCGCTACATTATCGGCGTCAATTTCCTGTTGATTTACCTTGCGGTCAACTCGGCGCTTGATGCGAGCGTCAACGCTTATCATGCGGCGATGGCCTATCTCAGCGTTTGTATCATCCTAGGATTTTTCTCGTTTAAGCATAATGACCGTCAGTAACCCGCTCTCCCGACACAACCGCAACGTAGTGGCCGCCGCGCATGACGCGCTGATGGCGGCGTTCAGCTTTATTCTTTCGGTCTATATCCGCCTCGGCGCCGACCAGTTCGATGCCGCCGAACATTACCTGGAGACCGGCACGGCGCTGTTCACGTTCATCTGCGTCGCCGTGTTCGTATCCATGCGGCTCTATCGCGGATTATGGCGTTACGCCTCGATGCGCGATTTGCTCACCATCCTCAAGGCAAGCACGCTTTCTGTGCTGATTTTCGCCGTGCTGATGTTCGCCATCAACCGTTTGGAAGGTGTGCCGCGCTCGGTGCTGTTCATCAACTGGATGCTGTTGTTGTTCATGCTCGGAGGCCCGCGCTTTGCTTACCGCGCGCTGCGTGACCGCACGCTATTCTGGCGCATGACGCTGGATGAAGTCGCTAAAATTCCTGTGCTTGTCATCGGCGCGAACGACAGTGCCGAACGCTTCATCCGCGATATGTCGCGCGACCCGAAAGCGCCGTATCAGGTAGTTGCCATTCTCGACAACGACCCCAAGCAGAAAGACCGCACCATCCACCGCGTGCCGATCTACGGCGGTATCGACACGCTGGCCGCCGTGATCCGCAAGCTCGACCGCAAAGGCATCCGCCCGCAGAAAATGATTTTGGCCGACAGCAGTATCGTGGGCGCAACCGTTCGTAATCTGCTGCATCTAGCGGATGGGCTTGGCATCCCGCTCGCGCGTCTGCCCAAGTCCGGCGACATGAAATCCGGCTTTAGCGAAAAACCGGAGATACAGCCCATCGCCGTGGAAGATTTATTGGGGCGGCCGCAAAACGTGCTCGACCGCGACAGCATGGCACGCCTCGTCGAAGGTGAAACCGTGCTAGTGACCGGCGCGGGCGGCACGATCGGCAGCGAGTTGGTGCGCCAGATCGCCTCCTACCGCCCGGCAAAATTATTGCTGCTGGAGGTAAGCGAATTCAACCTTTACCAGATCGAGCGCGAAATGCGCGGATCATTCCCCAACCTTGCCATCATCGCGCTGCTCGCCGACGTGCGCGACGGATTCTATGTCGATTTCCTCATCAAGACTCATGCGCCTTCGCTGGTGTTCCACGCCGCCGCCATCAAGCATGTGCCCATCGCCGAGGAGAATATCGAGGAAGCCGTGCTCACCAACGTGCTGGGCACAAAAAATATCAGTGAAGCCTGCCAGAAGCATGGTGTGAAAGCGATGGTGATGATTTCCACCGACAAGGCGGTGAACCCCACCAACATCATGGGCGCGACCAAACGGCTCGCCGAAATTTTCTGCCAGTCGCTCGGCGCGAGCAAAGACGCGGGCACTACGCGTTTTACCACCGTGCGCTTCGGCAACGTGCTCGGCTCCACCGGCTCCGTAGTGCCGCTGTTTCAGGAGCAGCTCGCCAAGGGCGGCCCGCTCACCGTCACCCACCCGGAGATGACGCGCTATTTCATGACCGTGCGCGAAGCGGTGGAGCTGGTGCTGCAATCGGCGGTGATGGGCATGGCGATGCAGGGGCGCAAGGAATGCATCTTCGTGCTCGATATGGGGCAGCCGGTGCGTATCCTCGATCTCGCGCTGCAGATGATCCGGCTTGCGGGCTTAAAACCGGAGGAAGACATCAAGATCGTTTATACCGGGCTGCGCGGCGGCGAAAAATTATACGAAGAATTGTTTTACTTCTCGGAAAATGCGGTTAAAACCGCGCACGAAAGCATCTACCTCGCTTCGCCGCAATTCGCAGGCATCGAGACGCTGCGCGCCGGTATCGAAAAATTGCTGGCCGCCTGCCGCCAGCGCGATACGACCGAAGCAAAGTTGCTGCTCAAGAAACTTGTACCTGAATTCAACCCAGCCACTGTGTAATCATGAACATTAAACGCGCGCTACTCTCCGTCTCCGATAAAACCGGCCTCATCGAATTCGCAACATTCTTGCACGCACAGGGCATCGAAATCCTCTCCACCGGCGGCACGGCCAAAGCGCTGCGCGATGCATCCATTCCGGTGGTTGACGTCTCCACCCATACCGGCTTCCCCGAAATCATGGATGGGCGCGTGAAGACGCTGCACCCGAAAATCCACGGCGGGCTGCTGGGTGTGCGCGACAATGCCGAACATCAAAAAGCGATGGCCGACCATGCGATCGCACCGATCGACCTCGTCGTCATCAACCTCTACCCGTTCGAGGAGACCGTAGCCAAAGGCGCGGATTTCGACCATTGCATCGAGAATATCGACATTGGCGGGCCGAGCATGGTGCGCTCGGCGGCGAAGAACCACGCGTTCGTCACCATCATCGTCAACCCCGCCGACTATGCGGGCGTCACGGCGGAAATGCAGGCGAACGGGAACAGCGTTACGCCTGCAACGCGCAAACGTTTGGCCGCCAGCGCCTATGCGCGCACGGCTGCGTATGACAGCGCCATCAGCAATTGGTTCGCCAAACAGCTGGGCGAGCCGTTCCCGGCGACGCTGACGCTGTCGGGCACCTTAAAACAAACCCTGCATTACGGCGAAAACCCGCACCAGAAAGCGGCGTTCTACGCCACCGCGCAGGCCGCGCCTACGCTCGCCACTGCAAAACAAATTCAGGGTGCGGCGCTGAGCTATAATAATCTGAACGATGCATCCGCTGCATTTGAACTCGTGCGCGAATTCGACCAGCCGGCCGTGGTGATCGTGAAGCACGCCAACCCGTGCGGCGTGGCGGTGGGCGCGAACATCACCGACGCGTTCAAAAAAGCGCTGGCGTGCGACCCGGTATCGGCGTATGGCGGCATCATCGCCACCAACCGGCCGCTGGATAAAAATTTCTGCGAGGCGCTGGGGAAATTGTTTCTGGAAGTGATGATCGCACCCGATGCCAGCCCGGATGTCGCTGCGCTGCTCGCGGGCAAAAAGAAAATGAAACTGCTGCTTTCCGGTGCGCTTACCAAACCGGCGGCCAGCATGACGGTTAAAACCGTCTCCGGCG
Organism: uncultured Rickettsiales bacterium; assembly: GCA_964645205.1. GTDB lineage: Bacteria > Pseudomonadota > Alphaproteobacteria > Rickettsiales > SXRF01 > CAZYBO01. The sequence continues at coordinate 69,982 of CAZYBO010000002.1, read as the reverse complement.
GGTTTTTGTATCAGGACGAAGATACGATCATCACCAAAGACGCGCTGCAAACCGTTACTAAAACCGCCCCGACCAAAGCGCAGATGGATGATTTATTGTTCGCCTACACGGTGGCCAAGCACGTGAAATCCAACACCATCGTGCTGGCACGCGATAATGCCACCATCGGCATCGGCGCAGGCCAGATGAGCCGCATCGACTCCACGCGCATCGCCTGCTGGAAAGCCGGTGAAGCCAAGCTCGACACCAAAGGCGCAGTACTCGCCTCCGACGCGTTCTTCCCCTTCCCGGACAATATCGAAATGGCAGCCGCCGCAGGGATTTCGGCTATCATCCAACCGGGCGGGTCGATCCGCGACGACGAGGTGATAAAAGCCGCAGACGCGCATGGGATTGCGATGGTAACCACCGGCGTGCGGCATTTCCGACATTGATTATTCCTATTATCCTTCCCCTCACGGGGAAAAGATAAATAATAATATCCCCTTATCCCACCGCCCTTACCTGCCCCAGCGCCACCATCAGCCGTGCAAGGTCGGGCGCATCGGCGGATTGCAGTTCTTCCATGAAACGCGCGGTGCGCTCGGCTTCGGGTGAAGATTCCACGCCGCCGGATTTGGCAACGGCAAGAGAAGTGAGGCGGCGCTGCTCGTCGTACAGGTCGTTCACGATGGATTGCAGCGCAAGCCGATCCCAATGCGTCACCGCCGGAATCGCTTCGGCAGAGGCGCGCAGCCAGCCGAGGCGGAAGCGGGCGCCGAGCGTGAAATAGGCGGAAGCGGCGTCTTTAAGCGATACGCCGGACTGCTTGGCCACTGCGATAATATCGAAGGCCGAGGACATGAGCGGCAGCGCGGCGATCTTCTGCGCCAGCGACGCCGTTACGCCCTGCGCGACCAAATGCTGCGCGGACACTTCCGTATCGCCTGCGAAGGATGGGCGTGCCTTGTCCAGCTCGGCCACCGCGGGCATGATCTCGGCGCTGATCTTGTCGATGTCGAGCGGATGCGGCATATGGCGCAGCAGCCACGTGGTCGCGCGCTCAAGGAAGCGGGTGATCGCCGCGTGCATTTCCACCTGCACCGATACGTCGACCGTGTAATCAAGCGCCTCGATTTCCTTCCAGAGATTGCGCAGGCCGAACGCGTCGCGCACCATGGCGTAGGCGGCGGCGATGTCGCGCACATCCGCATCTGTATTCCCTGCGATGTCGGAGAAAAAGGTGATGCCCGCACGGTTTACGATGCTGTTGGTCATCACGGTGGCGATGATCTCGCGCTTGAGCGGATGCGCTTCGATCGCCGCCTCGAACTCGCGCTGCATGGCGACGGGGAAATAGCGTTTCAAGTCGGAATGGAAATAGCCTTCGTCGGGCAGGCTGGAATCGAGCATGTCCTTATAGAGCGCCATTTTGCTGTAAGCGAGCAGCACGGCAATTTCCGGACGGGTCAAGCCTCTGCGCGCGGCTTTCAACTCAGCAAGCTGGCGGTCATCAGGCAAGAATTCGATAGCGCGGTTGAGCAGACCGGTTTTTTCCAGCGAGTGAATCAGCCGCGTCTGCGACTCGATCAATTGTGCACCCTGCAGTTCGGCTACCGTCACCGCCTGCGTCTGCAGAATGTTGTCTTTTAGCACCAGCGTGGCGACTTCATCGGTCATCGCCGCAAGCTGCTTGTCGCGTTTCGGCCGGGTGAGGGTGCCTGCGCTCATGAGCTGGCTGAAGGCGATCTTGATATTCACCTCATGGTCGGAACAATCCACGCCTGCGGAATTGTCGATGGCATCGGTGTTGATGCGCCCACCGGCGCGTCCGTATTCGATGCGGCCTTTCTGCGTGAACCCTAAATTGCCGCCTTCGCCCACGATTTTGCAGCGCAGTTCGTGGCCGTTCACGCGCACGGAATTGTTAGCGCGGTCACCCACCTGCTCGTGCGTTTCGTCTTCGGCTTTTACATAGGTGCCGATGCCGCCGTTCCACAGCAAATCAACCGGCGCGAGCAATATCGCGCGGATCAACTCATCGGGCGTGGGGTTGGCTTTGCTGAAGCCGAGCGCGGCCTGCGCTTCTTTGGAAAGCGCGATGGTCTTGGCGCTGCGCTCGAAGATGCCGCCGCCTTTGGAGATCAGCGCGGCGTCGTAATCTTTCCATGTCGAGCGCGGGAGATTGAACAGGCGCTCGCGCTCCTTGAAGCTCGCTTTTGCATCCGGGTTGGGATCGAGGAAAATATGCATGTGGTTGAAAGCGGCCACCAGCTTGATGTTTTCCGACAGCAGCATGCCGTTGCCAAACACATCGCCCGCCATGTCGCCGATACCGGCCACGGTGAATTCCTGCTTGCTTATATCGACGCCCACCTCACGGAAATGGCGCGTGACCGACACCCATGCCCCGCGCGCGGTGATCGCCATTTTCTTATGGTCGTAACCCACCGAGCCGCCGGAAGCGAACGCATCGCCCAACCAGAATCCGTACGCTTCAGATACGCTATTGGCGATGTCAGAGAACGTCGCTGTGCCTTTGTCGGCGGCGACGACCAAATACGGATCGTCCTCGTCGTGGCGCACCACCTGTGCAGGCGGCACGATTTTGCCTTTGACGATATTATCGGTAATGTCGAGCAATCCCTGCAGATACATGGTGTAGCAGGCGATGCCTTCTTCCAATAATGCCTCGCGGCCACCGGCTGCGGGTGGGCGCTTTACTACGAAGCCGCCCTTGGAGCCTACCGGCACGATCACGGAATTCTTGACCATCTGCGCCTTCATGAGTCCCAGCACTTCGGTGCGGAAATCCTCGTGGCGATCCGACCAGCGCAAGCCCCCTCGCGCGACTTTCCCGCCGCGCAGATGGATGCCTTCTACGCGCATGCCGTAGACAAAAATCTCGGCGAAGGGCTTGGGCAGCGGCAGATCGGGCACGCTCGCAGAGTTGAACTTGAAGGAGAGTATGTCGTTATTATGGATTTTCTTCGTCTGGAAATAGTTGGTACGCAGCGTCGCGGTAATGATCGCGGCATAGCGGCGGAAAATACGATCTTCCGCAGCGTTGCTCACTGATGCCAGGGCATCTTCGATCGCCTGCTCAAGCTGCTGCTGTTTCGCCGCATTTTTCATGTCCGGCTGGAAACGCGCTTCAAACAGCGAAACGATCATACGCACGATGGAAGGGTGGTTGCCGAACGCCTGCTCGATCGCCTGCTGGCCGTAATTAAAACCGACCTGCCGCAAATAGCGCGCATAGGCACGCAGCATCACCACCTGCCGCCACGTGAGCCCGGCGGTAAGCACCAACGTGTTGAAACGGTCGTTTTCCATCTCCGCATGCCACACGCGCAGCATGGCTTCTTCCAGCTTCGCTTTTACGTCCTCGATATTAGCCGTGAGCGCAGCGGGAAGCTGGAGCTTGAAATCGCGGATACGCACCTGCGACACGTCGCCATGCGGAACGATAAGGAACGGCTGTTCTTCCACCACACGGAAGCCACAATTTTCCAGCATCGGCAGGATGTCGGACAGCGCGATTTCTTCCATGGGGTTATAAATCTTGAGGTGCCAGAATCCTTCCGCGTCGTGCTTGTCGGAAAACAGGTCGAGCACCATACCGCCGGTAGCCAGCGACGCTTCGACCTTTTCGATGTCGTACAGCGCGGCAGCAACGTTATAACGATTGATGTAACTCTGCGGGAACGCGTTGGCGTAGGCGCGGTGCAGCGAGGCTGCCTGCTTTTCCGCATGCGCTTCCTGCAGGCGGTCGAACAACAAATCGCTCCACAGATAGGCGCGCTTGGCGATTTCTGCTTCGATCTGCGCATGATCGACGCCCGGTATGTCGCCCGGCGGGGTTTTGACGATGAGGTGCAGGCGCGCAAGCGGCGCTTCGGTAATCTGCGTGGAGAAGGTGGACGACACGCCGTTAAACGCTTTTTCCACGATCGACTGGATCTGCTTGCGCAGCTCGGTGGAGAACTGCTCCCTTGGCACGAACACCATCGCGCTTACGAAACGCTCGAACGCGTCGCGGCGCACGAACATGCGCACGCCCGGCTTGGCTTCCAGCGCCAGAATGCCCATGGCGGCTTCGAACAGCTCGTCCTCGGTCATCTGGAAAATTTCGTCGCGCGGTAGGAATTCGAGGATCGCCTTCAGCGATTTACCGTCGTGGCTGGACGCATCGAACTCGGAGCGCGCCATCACATGCGCGACTTTCTTGCGCACCAGCGGAATGCTCTCGGTGCTCTGGTAGTAAACGTTCGAGGTGAACAGGCCGAGGAAGCGTGCTTCGCCCACCACCTTGCCGTTCGCGTCGAAACGCTTGAGGCCGATATAATCCATCGGCACGGCACGGTGCACCGGCGAGCGGCGGGTAGATTTGGATATTTCGATAAGCTGCGGCACGTGCAGGAAATGCCGCGCTTCGGCGGGAAGCGTGTTGACGCCCTGCGGCGATAATTCGTCGGTGATCGTGAGGATACCGAGCCGCGAATCGTCTATCGCCTTCAGCGATTCCTTGCCCTTAGCATCGTAGAAATCATATTCCGCATAGCCTAAGAATACGAAGTTTCGGTCAGCCAGCCAGCGCAGGAAATCCTGCACTTCGCGCACCTCCTCGCGGTCGCTTTTCTGCGTGGCGACTTCGAGCTTCCTGGAATGTTCCTGCGCACGCTGCGTGATCGTGCGCCAGTCGTCCACCGACGCGCGGATATGCTGCAGCACCCATTCAAGGTCGAAAATGAGCTGTTCCTGCGACATATCGTCCGGGAGGGAGGAAATCTCGAAATGGATCAGCGATTCGAGCTGCGCGTCGCTTTTCTGCCCCAGCGTTTTGAGCGCACCTTTGGCGTCGCGCGTGAGGGTGAAAATCGGGTGCAGCGTTTCGCGGATGGAAAGCCCGTGGCGCGATAATTCGGCCGACAGCGAATCGACGAGAAACGGCATATCGTCGTTTAGCAGTTCGATCACCGTGTTCTTGCAATCATACCCGTCCTTCGCTTTTTTAGGCACGAAGATGCGGATTTTGGGTGTGCCGGGTTTGCGCGACGCCATGAATCCGTAAGCCGACTCCGCCAGCGCGATGGCATTGGCGGGCGCAAGCCGGGCAAGTTCGGGCGCGGGCACTTTTGCGTAAAACTGGCGGACGAATTCCCTTAAGGAGGCATCGGCCTTGCGGGGCAGCGCCTCGAGTATTTTCTCGATTAGCACGCCGTGCTGGTAACGGTAGGTATTTTTCATTTAGCATCCTGCGAACAAGTGGTATGAATGCGCCATGAATAGCACCCCTCTTGGAGAATATCTAGACCATTGCTGCGTGATCGCGCGCGGGGCGGGAGCCATTATTATGCATCATTTTCATCATGGTTACGCCTCCGGCCAGAAGGAAGATAAAAGCCCGGTCACCGAGGCGGATATTGCCGCGAACGCCTATATTTGCAAGGAGTTGCAGGCACTTGCCCCGCATATCCCCATTATCGCCGAGGAGGATGAGACTTTAGGCGAGGGCGGCCATGCCTTATTTTGGCTGGTAGACCCGCTGGACGGCACGCGCAGCTTCGTGCGCGGCGAGCCGGAATTTACCGTCAATATCGGCCTGATTAAAGACGGCAAGCCCGTGCTGGGAGTAATTTACGCGCCACCGCAGGATTTGCTCTATTTCGGCGCGGCAGGGCAGGGCGCGTTCCGCCAAACCGGAGCGGGCAAGCCGGAGCCGATAGAAGCGCGTAAGCCCGCCAGCGACGGGCTGGTGGTGGTGCGGAGCAAATCTCACGCCAATGCATCTACCGCCGCGTATTTAGAGTCGCTGCACATCAAGGAAATCATCCCCGGCTCGAGCTCGATCAAGCTGTGCAAAGTCGCCGAAGGCAGCGCCGATCTTTATCCGCGCTTCGGCCGCACGATGGAGTGGGATACCGCCGCAGGCCACGCGATTTTAGACGCAGCAGGCGGCAGGGTGGAAACGCCAACCGGTGAAATTTTACGCTACGGTAAGCCGGGATTCGAGAATCCGCATTTCATTGCGTATGGGAAGTAATACCATATGCCTTCTCCCGAATTGGGATAAGGGAAAATACTGGTTATAATTTTTTCTCCACCGCGTCCCAAAATTCGCTTTCCAGTTTCTTGCCGTAGAGCCGGTTGATCGGCACGAAGCCGGTGGGCGAGGTGATGTTGATTTCGGTGAGCCAGTCGCCGATCACGTCGACGCCCGCGAATAAAATGCCTTTTGCTTTCAGTACGGGCGACAACGCTTCGCAAATTTCCTTTTGCCGTTTGCTCAGTTCCACCTTCGCCGCCGTGCCGCCGACGCGGAAATTGGCGCGGATTTCATCGCCTGCAGGAATGCGCCCGACTGCGCCTGCGAATTCGCCGTCGATCAAGATGATGCGGCGATCCTGATCTTTTACTTCGGGCAGAAAACGCTGCACTACTACCGGTTCAGCACCCTTGCCGAGCATCGCCTCCAGCAGGGCATGGTAATTGACGTCGCTTGCGCCGGTACGAAAAACCGAGCGTCCGCCATGACCGTAGAACGGTTTGATAACGATGTCTTTATACTCGTCTTTGAACTTCCCGATCTCGTTCGCATCCGTGGTGATCAGCGTGGGCGGCGTGAATTGGGGAAAGAGGGAAGGAAACCATTTTTCGGGCATGCCGCGCACGCTGGCGGGATGGTTGGTGACGAAGGTTTTCGGCAACAGCGCCTCTAAAAAATAGGTGCTGGTGATATAGGCCATATTGAACGGCGGGTCTTGCCGCAGCAAGACCACATCCATCGTGCGCAGGTCGAGCGTCGCGTGTTCACCCAGCTCATAATAGCGCTCTGCCCCGGGATGAAACGTAATGCGCGAAGCGGGCGTGGTGATCGCGCCTTCGCGCGCGCTCAATGTGGCAGGTGTATAATGCCACACGCGGTGGCCGCGCCGGTTGGCCTCTGCACCGAGCAGCAGCGTGGTGTCGCTTTTCGGATTGATGGACGAGATCTCGTCCATCTGGATAGCGACGGAAAGCGTCATGCTATTGCGGCAGGTAGCCGCGGCGCGGATCGTCTTTCAGGCGCACATAGCTGACCACGCGCTGCACGTAATTCGTGGTGCTGGCGACGTAGGTTACGCGGTCAAGCTCCGCCTGATCCTGCGCGATACCGGTCAAGTACACCACCTGATTTACGGTGATAACCGAGTAGTTGATCGAACGTATATCCTTGGTGATGATAAGACGGCTGCGTATCTGCGTACTGATCCACACGTCGCGCGTATAGTTCCAGATGCCCGCCTTGTCGTTGATCTGCACTTCGTTGATCACTTCCTTCACACCATCCACCTGCCATGCGAGGCGCACCGCTTCGATCTGCGATTCGGGCTTATCCACGTTGCCGGTGAGCAGCACGCGGCCTTCCACGGATTTCACTTCCACGTTGGCGAGCAGGTCTTTGTAGTCCTGCTTGGCGTAGAGATTCTTGATGCGGATCAGGATGCTGGCGTCGTCCACCGCGCTGCCTACGGAACGCTCCTGCGCCACTACCACTGCGGTTTCCGTGCCCGCGCCAATCAGCACCGGTATACAGCCGGACGTCAGCAATAAGCTGGCAACCAAACCCAATGAAACCGCTATGCGCATCATACTCTCCATGCATCCTCTATGTGTTTCGGCCAACGGCAGGGCACCACCCACACCGCATCGAAGCGTATATTATGAACCCGCGCTTGGGCAAGTCCAGCGATTTTACTGCCGCCTGCCATGGCAAGTTCGAGCGCGCGCGCAATCTTCTGCTGTTTCCATGCGGGAATGCTTTCTTCACACGCGGCAAAATTTTTCCTCGCTTTCACTTCCACCGCCACCAGCGTGCCGCGCCGGAAGGCCAGCAGGTCGATTTCACCTAAATGATTGCGATGCCGCCCCGCAAGGATGCGATAGCCTTTGCAGCGCAACGCGAACGCCGCGACTCTTTCGGCGACAAGCCCGTAATCATGCGCGCGCCTGCGCTTACCCGCTTTTGCCATGGCCTGCTCCCAGCGTAAGCGCCAGTGCGTAGATTTCCTTGCGCGGCCTTCCCGTCTGCTCGGCAAGGATAGCCGCCGCTTCTTTCACGCTGTGCGACGCAAGCAGCAGCTTCAGCGCAGATTCCATATCGTCCTGCGCATGCACCGCTTCGCCAGGCGGCGCCACCACGATCACCACCTCGCCCTTAGGTGCGCCGTTTTTTACGTAATGCGCCTGCAATTGCGACAACGTGCCGCGCCTGCTTTCCTCGTAGAGCTTGCTGATCTCGCGCACCACCGCCGCCTCGCGGTCGCCGAAGCCTTCGTGCAGCAGCGCCAGCGTATCGTCAAGCCTGCGCGCGGACTCAAAGAATATAAGCGTGGAAGGAATCGCAGCCAAGCTTGCGATATATTTCCGGCACGCTTCCGTTTTCGCGGGCAGGAATCCGGCGAAGAAAAACGCATCCGTAGGCAGGGCGGATAAGGTAAGGGCGGGCAGGATACTGGTCGCACCCGGCAACGCGGTGACATAAATGCCCGATTGCAACGCCTCGCGCACCAACTTATAGCCGGGGTCGGACACCAGCGGCGTTCCCGCATCGGACACCAGCGCCACGCATTTGCCGTCGCGCAGCGCGTCCATGATCTGCGGGCGACGGCCTTCGCCATTATGGTCGTTATAGGAAAGCGTAGGTTTCCTGATGCCGTAATGCGACAGCAACTTCGCCGTCACGCGCGTATCCTCGCAGGCGATGAGGTCGGCTTCCTTCAGCGCGTCGAGCGCCCTAAGCGTGATGTCGCGCAGGTTGCCGATCGGCGTTGGAACCACGTATAGCCCTGGCAGTATCGTTTGACTGGAACCCTCTTTCACGCTAGCCTTATCCCCACATATTTTCCTGACTATATCACCATGAAAACGATTTTGCATAGCCTGCTGGCGATAAGCGTGTTTGCGCTGCCGGCATGCGTACCCGACAAAAACGCCGCCCCGTCGCGTTCCCGCGTGGCCGGGCAGCCGCCTTCAGCCGTCGTGGGCGATAACGCCGTCATCCCCAAAGGGCTTATCCCCAACCAGACACCGGCAGTGAAAGTCGCGCTACTGCTGCCGCTTTCGGGCGATTCCTCCGCAGTGGGCAACGCCATGCTCGATGCCGCGACCATGGCGCTGTACGATAATTACCTCGCCGTGCCGTCGAACCGCATCCACTCGCAGATCGTGCTCATGCCGCGCGACACCGGCAACACGCCCGCCGACGCCGTGGTCGCCACGAAACAGGCGCTGGAGCAGAAGGCCACCTTCATCATCGGCCCGCTGTTCAGCCAGTCGGTGACCGCGATCGCGCCGCTGGCGCAGGAGAAAAACATCAGCATGCTGACCTTCTCCAACAATAAGGCAGTGGCGGGCAACGGCGTGTACCTGTTCGGCTTCCTGCCGGAACAGCAGGTGTCGCGGCTGGCGGATTACGCCTTCCTGCATAAGTTGCAGCGCGTCGCGGTGCTCGCGCCTAACGATTCCTATGGCGAGAAGATCAACGAAACGCTCGGGGAAATTTACCGCAACAAAGGCGGGATCGTTTCGCCTACGGAATTCTACGCGCCCAGCCCGGCTAACATTGACGCCGCTATCTCGCGCCTCGTCAACACCTACAACAACGCCAGCGAGGAACGTCGCTTTCAGGCCATCTTCATCGGCGATGGCGGCTACCAGTTAAAAAACATCATCCAGTCGCTGAAGAAAACCAACCTCGATTTAAGCAAGATCAAGCTGCTGGGCACCGGCCTGTGGGACGATCCGGAAATCGCCAAAATCCCCGAAATGCAGGGCGCATGGTTCGCAAGTTCGCCGCCGAACGCCTATCACGATTTCGAGCGGCGCTTCATGACGGTCTACGGCTATAAACCCGTGCGGCTAGCAAGCATGGCCTATGATGCCGTGACGCTCGCGGTGGCCGTGTCCATGCCGTCGCCCGCCACCAGCATCAGCACGGCTGCGCTCATCGACCCCAGCGGTTTCAACAGCCCCGCCAACGGCCTGTTCCGCCTGCGCGCCGACGGCACGATCGAACGTAGGCTGGCGGTGATGGAAGTGACGCCGACCGGCTTCAAGATCATCGACCCCGCGCCGCTGGGATTTGAGCAACGCAAATTTACAGGGAAGCCTGCGCCCGAGGCTCCGCCAGCAGCTCCGCAATCAACCGGTTCAGCACCAGCCGCCCCTTCAGAGTAACCTGCAGCCGTTCGCTGGAAGGCTCCAACAACCCCTTTCCGGTGTAGAGCGCGACCTTCTTCGCATCGAGGTAATCGCCCAGCGCAAACCCGCTGCGTTCGGAAAAGGCGCGGTATTCGATGCCGCCTGCAAGCCGCAGCCCCATCATCAAACGCTCGGCGGCTTCATCCTCGCGGGAAACCTGTTGCCAGATTTCCACGGCTTGCCCATCGCGCTCGACATTTTCCAGCCAGCGCTCTGGGCTTTTGAGCGTCTGGGTGGCGATGCGCTGGCCATTTGCGGTAATGCGCCCATGCGCGCCCGCACCGACACCGATATAATCTCCGCCCAGCCAGTAGGCGAGATTGTGGCGGCATTCATGCCCCGGCTTCGCGTAATTCGATACTTCATAGGCCGCGTAACCTGCGTCTTGCATACGCTCCTCGGTGAGCCGGTAGAGTGCTTCCGACGCCTCTTCATTCGGCAGGGTGAAATTGCCTTTGGCGTAGGCGTGGTGGAAAGCGGTGTTTTCCTCAATGGTGAGCTGGTAGAGCGAAAGATGCCCGGCCGCATGGTCGAGTGCCTGCGACAACTCGGCGTCCCATGCGGCCAGCGTCTGGTTCGGGCGCGCATAGATCAGGTCGAACGAATAACGGTCGAAGGTTTTTTTCGCCAGCGCGATGGCGGCGAGCGCTTCCTTCGCGCTATGCCCACGCCCGAGGAACGCCAGCTCCTTATCGTCTAGCGACTGAACGCCGAGCGACACGCGGTTTACCCCTGCCGCCGCGAAGTCGGGGAAGGTATTAGTTTCTACGGATGTCGGGTTCGCTTCCAGCGTAATCTCCAGCGTATCCGATACCGGCCATAAATCATGCACCCGTTTTATCAGCGCTTCCGCAATCGCAGGCGGCATCAGCGAGGGTGTGCCGCCGCCGAAGAAAATGCTGGCGACTTCATGACCGCTCACTTTCGACGCCATATATTCCAGCTCGCGCAACAACGCCTGCTGCCAGCGCGAAAACTCAACGCGGTCACGCACATGGCTGTTGAAATCGCAATAGGGGCATTTTGATTTACAAAACGGCCAGTGGATGTAGATGGCGAGAGGAGGCATTGAGGATTTGGCCTTAAGGGTTAGGGATTCATGGTTTTACTTGACCGGCGGCGAATTACCAATAACCAATACAGGCATGAAACTCTCCGCGTCCGAACAACAATCCATCGTAGCGCTGCTTACGCGCATCTATCACGATATATGCGCCATGGAAACCGAGTTTAACTTGCTTGTGGGAGAAGGAGATTTCCGGCCGCGCATCGAGTATTTCCACGACGCGGTGCGGGCGTTTACCGGCGGCACCCCCGACGACGGCAGGCTTTCCGTTGAACTTCTGGCCTATGATTTGAGCTGCCTGCGCTATATACAATCGATGCCGCTGGCGCCGTTCAAGCCGCACGGAGCCATGCTTTCCGCCCACACGGATATAGTGGAAGTGGCACCAGCGCTCACCGTGAAAACCAAGCGCCCCGACCGCGTGGCGAAAGAACGTATTTCCGAGCTCTACCAGCATTATACCGTACTGTTCGCCGGGTTGCTTAAACCTTATGCCGATAGTGACTGCCGCGGCCGCACCGACCATCTTAATCAGGATATTATGGATATTAACGCACTGATCCAGTTGCTTGGGCAAAGCGCCGATGCAGGCCAGATTGCCGCGCAGGCGCAGCATCTGGAGGACGAGGATTTGCGCACCGCCTTGCTTGCCTTCCTGCGTGCGGGCAAACAAACCCAGAAAGACGAAGTAAAAAAACTCGTATCCGCTCTCAAAGGCAAAATAGGGAAGAAAGACAAAGAAATAGCCACTATCGAAGCCGCACATATGAACTATGCGCTTGCCCAGCTTGCCGTGTACGAAGCGTCAAAAGACCTGATTAAGAAAATGGCCGTGCAGGGCATGAATCTGGTGGGGAAATTCGTGGAAGCGTCGCTGGCGCAGGCCAAGCGCGACTTAGGGCGGTAGCCTATAGACAGCATACGGGTAAAAATGCTAAAAACCGCCTGTTATGAAACTCTTACTCATCGAAGACGATAAGGAATCCGCCAAGTACCTCGCCAAGGGCTTGCGCGAGCATGGCTATGTGGTCGATCATTGCGACAACGGCAAGGACGGGCTGTTCATGGCCGCAGGTGAAAAATACGACGGCATGATCATCGACCGCATGGTGCCCGAAATCGACGGCGTCACCATCATCCAGACGCTCCGCGCCTCCGGCAACGAAACGCCGATTATTATCCTCACCGCGCTCGACAAGGTGGAAGAGCGCGTGCGCGGGCTGAAAGCGGGCGCGGACGATTACCTCGCAAAGCCCTATTCCTTCACCGAATTGCTCGCACGGTTGGAAGCCATCACCCGCCGCAAGGCGGGGGAAAAGGCCAACACCAAGCTGGCCTGCGGCGATCTTGAAATGGATCTGCTCACCCGCACGGTGAAACGCGGCAACAAAGCCATCGATTTACAGGCGCGCGAATTCGCGCTGCTGGAATATCTCATGCGCAATTCCGGCACGGTGGTGACGCGCACCATGCTGCTGGAACATGTGTGGGACTATAATTTCGACCCGCAGACCAACGTCATCGACGTGCATATCTCGCGGTTGCGCAACAAAATCGACAAGGGCTTTGAGAAAAACCTCATCCAGACCCTGAGGGGCGCTGGGTATAAATTAGTAGCCTGATGGCTATCAAATATACGGTACTGAAAGAGCTGGAAGCCTATGTTGCCGCGCATCCGGAATTTGTGGACGATCTCGCGCGCATCGCAGCCGAGCATGGCGCGGACAGCCCAAAAGGGAGGCGGCATACGAATGCCGAGCATCTGGTTGCAAACAAGGCTGGCATATTGTTTTACAATGCGCGGACAGATCCCGAGACCTTTCACATATGGGTAAAGTGGGAAATCGAAAGCTGGCCGCATCTTATGAAAGTGACGAGCGATATAAATCCCGATGACCCGCTTCTCACCGATTTTTTCCAGACGATGAAGAATATCGCCGATAAACTTGGCATATCCTACAACTTTTCTGGCGGCGGCAGGGGCAGGAATTAAGCCATGGAATCCCGGCTAGCGACTATCCTCAAAACCTTCACCTTCCGCCTTGCGCTGGTGTATGTGGGGCTGTTCTCGCTGTCGGTGATACTCCTGTTCGGGTTTATTTATACGTTCGCGATGAATTATCTGCAGGAGCAGATCAGCGATTCGATCCGCATGCAATATACCTACCTCGCCAACGAATACCGGGATAACGGCTCGGCAGGGGTGGAAGAGCGCATCAAAGAGCTGATCGCGCATGACGATGAAGGGGTAGAAATCTATCTGCTGGTTAACCGCGAATATGAAAAAATTTCCGGCAACCTCAATGAATGGCCGACGAACGCCATACATGAAACGCCGTTTGAAAAAGACGGCAACTGGGTGCGGTTCCATATCGAAGGTACGCGCAATACGCCCAGCGGCATCGAGGTCAAGGCGGTGATGATCCCGCTGTCGAAATGGCGCTCGATTCTAGTAGGGCAAAGCCTACAGAGTAACGAAAAAATTGAACAAACCATCGTGCAGACTTTCTGGGCGAGCCTGCTGCTGACCATCGTCATGGCGTTCATCGGCGCGGTGATCATGACGCAGAGCGTTATGCGCCGTATCAACGTCATCAACCGCTCGGCGCGCACGATCATGCGCGGGCATTTGTCGGTGCGCATCCCGTTCACGCGCGGCGGTGACGAGTTCGACGATTTATCCGCCAATCTCAACCTTATGCTCGATCGTATCGAGACGCTGCTGCGATCGCTGGGTGAATTCGCCAATAATATCGCGCACGATCTGCGCAGCCCGCTTAACCGCATCATCAACAGGCTGGATGCAGGCATGCGCAGCATCGACACCAGCAATCCCGCGCACGGGCTGCTGGAAAAAAACATCCACGACCTTGAGGAGCTGGTGGCAACGTTCAACTCCATCCTGAAAATATCCGAGCTGGAAGCCAACACGGATTTCCGCGCGTTTGAACCGTGCGATATGCAACGCATCATCGGCAACATGGTGGAATTCTATGAGCCTTATGCAGCGGAAAAAGAAATTCGGCTTCTCTCCGACATCCATACGCCGGTGATGGTGTACGGTGAAAAACACCTGCTCACGCAGGCCTTTGCCAACCTCATCGACAACGCGCTGAAATTCACGCCGCATGGCGGTGAAATCCGTATTTCCCACGCGACGACCGACGACGCGGTGGAGCTGGTGATCGCAGATAGCGGCTCTGGTATCCCCGAAGAATTCCGCCAAAAAGTATTCGAGAAATTCTTCCGCATGGAACAAAGCCGCCACACCAAGGGCAACGGGCTGGGGCTGAGCCTTGTCGCAGCCGTCGCGCGCATCCACAACGCTACCGTCTCGCTTGAGGACAACCAGCCGGGCTTGCGCGTGCGCTTTGCCATGCCGCGCGGCGTTTCTTGATATTACGCACACGCGGGAGTATATTGTCTGCCGCACATCAGGGAGAGAAATTATGCTCAAAGGGAAAAATGCCATCGTCACCGGCTCGACCAGCGGCATCGGGCTTGCGATAGCGCGCACACTGGCCGATGAAGGCTGCAACATCCTGCTCAACGGGTTCGGCGATAAGGCGGTGATCAGCGCGCTGGTTGCTGAATTCAGCGAAAAATACCGTGGCATCCGCGTCGATTACTCGCCCGCCGACATGAGCAAACCTAAAGACATCGCCGAGATGGTCGCGTTCTGCGAAAAACAGTTCGGCAGCGCGGATATTCTCATCAACAATGCCGGTATCCAGCACACCGCACCGGTGGATGAATTCCCGGAAGATAAGTGGGATGCGATCTTAGCCATCAATCTGTCGAGCGCGTTCCATGCGGTCAAGGCCGCACTGCCGGGCATGAAGAAACGCAATTTCGGGCGCATCGTCAATATCGCCTCGGTACACGGGCTGGTCGGCTCGAAAAACAAATCCGCCTATGTCGCGGCCAAGCACGGCATCGTGGGGCTTACCAAGGTTATCGCGCTGGAAAACGCCGAGGCCGACATCACCTGCAACGCCATCTGCCCCGGCTGGGTGCATACGCCGCTGGTGGATAAGCAGATTCAGGATAAGGCAAAGGCCGAAGGCACCAGCGCCGAAGAAGCGACAAATAAGCTGATCGGCGAAAAGCAGCCCAACAAACGCTTTATTAAGCCGGAACAGATTGGGGCATTGATCGTATTTTTGTGTGGGGATAATGCTACCGCTATGACGGGTGAGATTATCACCTTCGACGGCGGCTGGACAGCGCAGTAGGGAAGTTTCGCAGGTTGCGTAGGTTTCGGGGGTGGCGCAGGCATGAATAGGCGAGAAAGTTATAAAGATTTACTGGTGTGGCAGCAGGCAATGGAACTTGCGGAAAATATTTATGCGTTATGCCGGAAACTACCGAAGGATGAATTATTCGGTATCGGCAGCCAATTGCGAAGGGCAGCGGTTTCCATTCCTTCCAATATCGCAGAAGGCAGCGGGCGAGGCTCGCGCAAAGAGTTTATCCAGCACCTGCGCATTGCTTACGGCTCGCTCTGCGAAACGGAAACGCAATTGCTTATTGTAGAAAGAGTAAAACTTACCATCTATGATTTTGAAGGTTTGCATACGCAACTTGCATCGGTAAGCCGCCTACTGAAAGCGCTCATGCGCTCGCTTGCTCCCTCCGACACTTCCGCAACCTACGCAACATCCGAAACCGCCTCATGACCAAAACCATAAACCTCGCACTCCAGGGTGGCGGCGCACACGGCGCCTACACGTGGGGCGTGCTTGATCGGCTTTTAGAAGAAAAAGATCTCACCATCGAGGGCATCAGTGGCACCAGTGCGGGCGCAATGAACGCCGCCGTGCTGGTGGACGGCTATGTCAAGGGCGGCAGCGAAGGGGCGAAGGAAAGCCTGGAGATATTCTGGAAGCGGGTGAGCGACATCGCGTCTTTCAGCCCGCTGCATAAATCCGCGCCCGAACGCATGCTGACGGGCTGGAACATGGACGCATCGCCTGCCTATCGCTGGTTCGATTTGCTCAGCCGCATCTTTTCCCCCTACACGCTCAACCCACTCAATATCAACCCTCTGCGCACCATCCTTGAGGATATGCTCGACCTCGAGGCATTACGCGCCTGCTGCATCATCAAGCTGTTCATTTCGGCCACGCATGTGGCAAGCGGACAGGCGCGTGTGTTCCATTGCGACGAAATCACCAGCGACGTGCTGATGGCGTCTACCTGCATCCCGTTCTTCTTTCAGGCGGTCGATATTGACGGCGAGCATTATTGGGACGGTGGCTATATGGGTAATCCGGCCATCTGGCCGCTGATCTACAACTGCAATTCGGAAGACGTGGTGCTGGTGCAGATCAACCCCATCCACCGCGAGGCATTGCCGCGCACCGCCGATGAAATCATCAACCGTCTGAACGAGATTACGTTCAATTCCAGCCTGATCGCCGAAATGCGCGCGATCGAATTCGTATCCAAACTGCTCAAACAAGACAGGTTGGAACGCGAGCGTTACAAGGATATGCGTATGCACCTCATCTATTCACCCGAACAAATGCACGATCTCAACGCCTCAAGCAAAGTCAACGCCGACTGGGATTTTTTCCTGTACCTGAAACATATCGGCAGGCAGGCCGCCGACCGCTGGCTGAAAACGCATGGCGGCGACATCGGCGTGAAATCAAGTGTCAATATACACGATAAATTCCTGCGCGGCCCCGGAATGCAACCTCGCAACGGCAGCCTGTCAGAACGCAAGCCCCAGCGCCACAAACACAAACAGGCATAGCAGCGCGAACCCGTGCTGCATGCGGCGTATATCGGCAGGCAGCGCCTTGTGCGTGCCGCCGCCCACCCACGCGCCGTGCGCATAGACTGAGCCGGGGCCGCCGAGCGAAAGCCTGAGCACACAAGCAGCGCAGGTAAGCGCGAGCAGGTGCGAGGACAGGCGCGGCAATACTTTCGGCAACTCCTGCACCAGTGCCTGCGTATACTTTGGCGATATGAACAACGACGCAACCAACCATAACAGCATCACCACGCGCGACGGCAGGTAATGCAGCACGTCGGAGGCGAACTGCGCAGCCTTGCCGAAATCCGCGCGCGACAGCGGCTGCGACCAGCTTTCCCGTAACAGCGTAACACTACTGCATAGCAGCAACCCCGGCAGGCCGAATGTCACGTACCACAGCACGGGGCTTACGATTCTTTCCGTCACCTTCACCGCGAGCGTTTCGATGGAAGCGCGCGCAAGCGCATACTCGTCCATCACGGCGTAATGCCGCCACTGGCTGTCGGCGAAAACCTGCCGCGCGTCCTGAATGTGGCCGCTAGCGAGCGCTGCGCGCACCTTCGCCGCTGCATCCCATACCGGGCGCACGGGCAGGAGGCAGGCGACAATGCCTAATTCGAGGAATTTGAGATTACCCTGCAACAGCCATGCGCCAATTGCCCCTACCAGCAATGCGCCCAGCATGACTGCGGCCAGAAGCAGCGTGCCGCGCCCCTCGCGCTCAGCGGGGCTGCGGTGCTCGCGGTTAAGACGCCGCTCAAGATCGCGCAGGAAGGCGGACGTATCAGGCAGACGCACATAAGCGCCGAATGCGGCGTTCAGCAGCAGCGCACAGGCGGCGATAAGCGCATGATCCATAGAAACCTTCCGATTCTGCTGGAGGGTGGGCGTGTTTTCCCTATAATCATCCAACCATCCCGTTTTGCAAGCACTTAAAATGCACGATTTTCCTACACTTCCATCGCTTAGCACGGTTATCCACAGGCACGACCTGCTCGCGCGCAAATCGCTCGGCCAGCATTTCCTGCTCGATGAGGGCATCACCGATACGATCGCGCGCTATGCAGGCGACCTGAGCAAGACGAACGTTATTGAAATCGGCCCCGGGCCGGGCGGACTTACGCGTTCGCTGCTGAAAGCCGGCGCGGAAAAACTCTATGTCGTAGAAAAAGACGACCGCTGCATCGCCATCATGGAAGAACTCAAAGAAGCGTTCGGCGCGCGGCTGGAGATCATTCACGGCGATGCGCTGGAGATCGACCTTACCCAACGCGTGCCCGCGCCACGCAAGATCGTCGCCAACCTGCCGTATAATGTCGGCACGCAGATGCTCATCAACTGGCTGCATGCCGTATACCGTAACCCGGAGAGCTTCGACTGCATGACGCTCATGTTCCAGAAGGAAGTGGCCGAGCGCATCGTCGCCCCGCATGGTTGTAAGGATTACGGAAGGCTTTCCGTGCTGGCGCAATGGCTGTGCGAATGCCGCGAAGACATGTTGCTGCCGCCTGAAGCCTTCGTGCCGCCGCCGAAAATAAGCTCGATGGTGGTAAGCCTAACCCCGCGCAAAAAACCGCTGCTGGACGTGAATGTGCAATGCGTGGAAAAGATCGTGGCAAAGGCGTTTAACCACCGCCGGAAAATGCTCCGCCAATCGTTGAAAGGACTCGAAATACCCGCTGAAGCCCTGCTGGAAAAGGCGGGAATTGACGGCACGCTGCGCGTAGAGCAGCTCGACGTGGCAACGTTATGCAGGCTGGCAAGGGTGTATCAGGATTTCTTATAATTCCTTCTCCCTCGTGGAAGAGGATATGAATTCTTAGAGCGTGCCTACGAACCCATCCAGCCCTTCTTGGCGCACGCGCTTCAAGCGCTCGGCCTTAAGGATGGTGTCGATTTTTTCCAGTGTTTCATCCAGATCCTGATTGATCAGCACATAATCGTATTCCATCCAGTGGCTGATTTCGGCGGTGGCCTTCGCCATGCGCCGCGCCACCACGTCGTCGGAATCTTGCGCGCGCGATTTCAGGCGGCGTTCCAGCTCTTCCAGCGAAGGAGGAAGGATGAACACACTGACCAGATCGTCGCGGCTTTTCTGCGCGAGCTGGCGCGTGCCCTGCCAGTCAATGTCGAACAATACGTCCACGCCACGCTCCACATGGTCGCGCACGAACTGCGCGGGCGTGCCGTACTGGTGCTCGAATACCTGCGCATGCTCCAGTAGCTTGCCTTCTTTTACCATCGTGGCGTATTCCGCATCGCTTACGAAGAAATAATCGCGGGCATGCTCCTCACCGGGACGCTTCGGGCGCGTGGTGACGGAGACCGACATCACGATGGCTTCGTGCTCGGCGGCGTTGCGGTAGCGGTCGAACAGCTTGCGCGACAGGGTGGTTTTGCCCGCGCCCGACGGCGAGGACAGGATGAACATCAACCCACGGCGCTTAAGCTCTACGTTTTTCTGCAGCGACATGGCTATTCCAGAACCTTCCTGACAGCATCGGCGAGATCGGCGGCAGGCACGTCATAGGAAAAATGGCGGATATATTTCCCGTCCTTGCCCATAAGATACACGAACCCGGAATGATCGACCGTGGCTTCCGGCTCTTCATGCCCGCCTTCCTCGCCGTGCTCATGCTCGGCAGGTTCTGGCGCGGAGAAATAGGCTTTGTAGGCGGCAGCGGCTTGCGTGATCTGCTCTTCCGTGCCGGTCAGCCCGATGATGCGGCTGTCGGCATTGCCGAGATAGGTTTTTATCACTTCCGGCGTGTCGCGCGCAGGATCGACCGTGATGAAAATAGGCGCTACCGCACTCGCCTGTTCGCCGAGCATTTCCAGCGCGGAAGCCAGCGATGCCACCGTCACCGGGCAGATGTCCGGGCAGTGGGTGAAGCCGAAAAACACCAGCATCACGCGGCCACGGAAATCGGCGTCGGTAACCGGTTTTCCGTCTTGATCGGTAAGTGAAAACGCGCCGCCGACATCGGCTTGCTGTGCGGCGGGGGGCAGGGCGCTTTGGCTGCCCTGTGTGAGCCAGAGCTGCAGACCCGCAAAGCCGCTTAGGATGATGATCAGCGCCAGAAGTATTTTTCTCATATATTTCAATCTATTGATGGGTTGCGAACAAAAAGGCGGGATAGGGGTTTATATGGTATTTAGTAATAATTTCATAGACTTAAATGTTACCATGCGTTGACTTTTGCCCCTGCCGGGAGTATAGTTTACCCATAGGCTCAGGTAGAGTATTCGCCCATGGTACCCACGATCAGCAGCACGCCGGCATTTACGCCCGCACACAACAACCTGATAGCAACTCCGTTGCCCGGTACGAATGCGTTGCGCGTGCCGCACGACAATGTAGCTCCCTCCGTTTCTATCGCACAAGTCAATAATAACGCAAGAGGCAACGGCGGTGCCGCCGTCACGCAAGCCCAGCCGCAACAGGCGGTATTGCCCGTCGTGAATTCCGCAGGCGGTGCGTTGCCCGCCATGCTAAGCAGCGCACCCGCGCCGCTCAGCGCCAGCAGCCAGACCACCGTATTTGCGCAGATGCTGGGACAAGATTCGCCGCCGGGCACGACGCTGCGCGGCATCATGGTGGAATATGAAAAACTGGTTTCGTTCAGCAGCGTGAAATACAAGCCGAGCTACGCGACGCTGCCGGAGCCGGAACCGTCAAGCCTGTTTACGCGCCTCCTGCAGCAGGAAAAAGCGGCGAAGCCCGCACCTATAGCACAGGAACCGCTGCAAACCGCTGCAAGGGCAGGGCAGTCCGCGCAAGCCGCCGCGAATGCAAATGCACCGGCGCCACGCGCCGCTGCGCAACGCGGCAGCGTGTCGGAAACGCCTGCACCGCGCGCGAAAACCAGCGGCGGCAACAGCACTGCGCCTGTGCAAACGCCGCGCTTCGTAGCCAGCGTCTATGCCGCCGTTGCCACACGCAGCAATGCGGAAACTATCGGGGTGGAAGACTCAGTCTAGGAATACGACAATACCGCCGAGCAGCGACATCGCAGGTTGCTCGCGCAGGGAAATGATGTTGCGCGAAATATACGCCGCAACCGCCTGCACTGCGTCCTCGCCGGGGTCGCTGCCGCGGTAAAGGTTACGCACGATACATGCCTTGAGCGCGTCAATGTCTTCAAGGCTTTCCTCATAGTGTTTGATGCGACCGTAAAAGGCCTGCGCCATTTTCTTCACGCGCATGCCCACGCCCGTATCGGTGGAACCCATCTCGCGCAGGGAACGATCCATGTCGGCGAAAAACACTTCCGCCAGCGCGCGGCTGAACTGCCCGGCTTCCTCGCTCTGCTCGGCCTCAAGCCGGTGCATGAGCAGGAACATATGCACCACGATAACGTCGAAACGCCCGTCCACCGTATCGGCAACGCGCTGCGACTGGTAGAACCACGGCTTGCGCGACTGGTTCACCAGCGCGACATACGCACGGTGCGCTTCTTCCTTAAGCGGTTCGGGCGTGAAAAGCTGTTTGAGGGATTGCAAGATCACGCGGCCGACGCCATCATGTCTTTTTGCAGCTTCTCGAAAGCGCGCACCTCGATCTGGCGCACGCGCTCGCGGGAAATACCGTAGACCTGGCTTAGTTCTTCCAGCGTATCCGGTTCGTCCTTCAAGCGGCGGCGTTCGATGATTTCGCGCTCGCGCGGCGAAAGTTTCGATAACGCGTCGCTGAGCAACGCCTGCCTGCCGCTACGTTCCTGACGTTCCGAAAGCAAGGTTTCCTGATTGGCGGAAGGCTCGACGAGGAAATTGATCTTCTCTTCGTCGCCATCGGCCGAGACCGTGCTGTTGAGATATACATCGGACGCGGTCATGCGTTGATCCATGTCGATCACGTCTTCGCTCGATACGTCGAGCATGCGCGCGAGGTCGGCGGCCTGCTGGTCGCTCAGTCCCCGCTCATGCACCGCGCCGATTTGCTTTTTCAGCTTACGCAGATTAAAGAACAGGCGCTTTTGCGCGGCACTGGAGCCGATTTTCACCAGCGACCACGAGCGCAGAATATATTCCTGAATGGCGGCCTTGATCCACCAGATGGCATAGGTGGAAAGGCGGAATCCCTTATCGGGATCGAATTTTTTGACCGCCTGCATCATGCCGATATTGCCCTCGGCGATCAGCTCGCCCACCGGCAGGCCGTAGCCGCGGTAGCGGAACGCGATCTTGGCGACAAGGCGTAAATGCGAGGTGACAAGGCGGTGCGCTGCGGCCACGTCGCCATGTTCCAGCCAACGCTTCGACAGCGCGACTTCTTCCTTCGGCTCCAGCATCGGGAACTTGGCGATCTCCTGCAAGTAACGGCGCAGCCCGTCCTGCGGCGATAGCGAGACAGGCAATGCGAGGGCTTTTGTTTGGGTCTGGGTCATGGCTTTCACCTTTTCAGGGAAAGTATTATAGGGGTTTTGATGTCAATATGCAAGAGGTGGGGATGTTTTGTCTGTTTTTTCAATATTTAGCCGTCATCCCGGCGCAGGCCGGGATAAGGGTTTAAAATGACGGGGATTAGATGTGAATAGCGCGTCCCAATACCGCCAGCGCCGCTTCCTTCACCGCCTCGTTCAGCGTGGGGTGCGCGTGGCAGGTGCGGGCTAAATCCTCGGACGATGCGCCGTATTCCATGGCGAGCGCGGCTTCGGCGATCAGCGTGCCCGCGTCGGGGCCGATGATGTGGACGCCTAAGATACGGTCGGTTTTGGCGTCGGCGAGGATTTTCACGAACCCGTCCGTTTGCCCGACCGCACGGCCTCGGCTGTTGGCCATGAAGGGGAATTTGCCGACCTTATAGGCGATGCCCACGTCTTTGGCTTCTTCTTCCGTCTTGCCTACGGAAGCGATTTCCGGCCATGTGTAGACGACGCTCGGGATGCCTTCGTAATAGACGTGGCCTTTCTGCCCGGCCATGATTTCGGCGACTGCGACGCCTTCGTCTTCGGCCTTGTGCGCAAGCATGGCGCCTGCGATCACGTCGCCGATGGCGTAGATGCCCTTCACGTTGGTTTCAAAATGCGCGTCCACCGCCACGCGGCCGCGGCTGTCAAGATGCACGCCGATCTTATCTAAGCCCAGCCCGTCAATATAGGGTTTGCGGCCGATCGACACCAGCACCACGTCGGCAGCGAGCGTTTCTTTCGCGCCGCCCTTGGCAGGTTCGATGGAAAGCGTCACGCCCTTGCCCTTGGCATCGGCGGCGACTACTTTCGCGCCCAGCTTGAATTCCATGCCCTGCTTTTCGAGTACGCGCTGGAATTGTTTGGCCACTTCCACATCCATCGGCCCGCCGATGCGATCCATATATTCCACCACGGTCACTTTCGCGCCGAGCCTGCGCCATACTGAGCCTAATTCCAGCCCGATCACGCCGCCGCCGACCACGACCAGATGGCCGGGCACGGATTCCAGCGACAAGGCGCCGGTGGACGATACGATCTTCTTTTCATCGACATCGACGCCCGGCAGTTTCATCACGTCCGAGCCGGTGGCGATCAGGATGCGTTTGGTTTTGAGTACGTCTTTTCCGTTTACGATCACTTCGCCCGCGCCCTTGATTGCGCCCTTGCCGACGATGTAGGTAACCTTGTTTTTCTTGAACAAGCCTTCGATGCCTTTGGTGAGGTCGAGGACGACCTTGTCCTTGCGCGCGAGCATGGTTTTCAAATCCAGTGATACTTTGGTATTGATGCCGTGTTCGGCGAAATGCTTGCTGGCCTCTTCAAATTTTTCCGAAGAATCGAGCAGCGCCTTGGAGGGAATGCAGCCCACGTTCAGGCAGGTGCCGCCGAGCGCGCCGCGCATTTCCACGCAGGCGACGTTCATGCCGAGCTGTGCTGCGCGGATCGCCGCCACATACCCGCCGGGGCCGCCGCCGATGACAACAAGGTCAAACTGATCTGCACTCATAAAAATCCTTAGATGTTAGCGATAATAATAAAGCGCAAGCGCCGCGCCGATAAGCAGCAATGTCCACAGCCAGCCGGATTTCGTTTCCCTGCGCTTATAGCCGGAATAGGAAATCCCGCTGCCAGGCAAGCCTACCGTGCCGCGCGTTCCGTCTTTTCCCAGATTCACCGTGAAGCCTTTGCCGCCGAACGATACGCTACCGCCGCTTTTGCTTACGTTAAGCCGGATACCGGGAGCGAGCTTGAAGATTTTGCGCAGGCGGAGACCCATGACGGTGCCTGTTTCTTAGAGTCCGAGCAGCAGGCGGCGCGGATCTTCGATCGCTTCTTTCACGCGCACGAGGAAAGTCACCGATTCCTTGCCGTCGATGATGCGGTGATCGTACGACAGCGCCACATACATCATGGGGCGGATGACCACTTGGCCTTTGATCGCCACGGGGCGCTCTTCGGTTTTGTGCATGCCCAAGATACCCGATTGCGGCGGGTTGATGATGGGGGTGGACATGAGCGAGCCGTACACGCCGCCGTTGGACACGGTGAACGTGCCGCCCTGCAAATCGCTCATCGCCAGCGTGCCCTCGCGGGCTTTGGTGGCAAGCCGTGCGAGTTCTTTTTCCACGTCGGCGAGCGACAATTGGTCGGCGTCGCGGATGACCGGAACGACCAAGCCCTGCTCGGTGCCTACGGCCACGCCGATGTCATAATAATTCTTGTAGACCAGCTCGTCGCCTTCGATGGTGGCGTTGACGGCAGGGATTTCCTTCAGCGCGTTGATCGCCGCTTTGAGGAAGAAACCCATGAAGCCGAGCTTCACGCCGTGGCGCTTTTCAAACGCGTCCTTGTATTCATTGCGCAGGGCAATGACGTTGGTCATGTCGATTTCGTTGAAGGTGGTAAGGATGGCAGCGGTGTTCTGCGAATCCTTGAGGCGCTTGGCGATGACCTGGCGCAGTTTCGACATTTTCACGCGCTCTTCGCTGCGCGAACCCGATGCGGCGCGGGCGGCAGGAGCGGGCGCGCTCTGCGCGGCCAGCACGTCGCCCTTGGTCAGGCGGCCGTCTTTACCGGTGGCGGGAACGGTGGCGGGGTTGATGCCGGTTTCTTCCAACAGCTTGCGCACGGAAGGCGGGTTCTGCGGCGCGCTGGCAGCAGCGGCAACCGGGGCAGGTGCGGCTTTGGCGGCAGGTGCTGGCGCAGCGCTTTTCGCACCGGCAGCGCCGACTTCGATCAGGCCGAGCACGGCGCCGACATTGACGGTCTTGCCTTCGCCGATCTTGATGTCTTTCAGCGCACCGGAAGCAGGCGCGTTGACTTCCATCGTCACTTTGTCGGTTTCGAGTTCGACCAACGGTTCGTCGGCGGCGACGGAATCGCCCACTTTCTTGAACCATTTCGCAACGGTAGCTTCCGTAACGGATTCACCGAGCGAGGGGACAACAATTTCACCAGCCATGACAGCTCCTGTTTGAGAAGATTATGCTTTAGCCGCTTTTAGCTTGGGTATTGCCGCCTGTAAAGCAACTTCCACCAGATGCTTCTGTTCCTTTTCATGGATTTTGTAGTAACCGGCGGCTGGTGATGCGGCTTCCGGGCGGCCGGTGTAGCGCACGCGATCGCTGCGACCTATGGATTCCAGAACATCCTCGATGCGGGAAACTACGAACGTCCATGCACCCATGTTTTTCGGCTCTTCCTGGCACCACACGATTTCGGCGTTCTTGTAACGGGACAATTCCGCCTTCAGCTCGCGTTCGGGGAAGGGGTAGTACTGTTCCATGCGGATGATGGCGATGTCGTCGATCTTCGCCGCTTCGCGCGCTTCAAACAAATCGTAATAGACCTTGCCGGACGTAATGATCACGCGGCGGATTTTGTCGTCTTTGGCAATCGGCGCCGTTTCGGGAATGATGCGCTTGAAGCTGGTGCCCTTGCCCATATCCGCCAGCGTCGATATGGCGAGTTTGTGGCGCAGCAGCGATTTGGGCGTCATGACGATAAGGGGTTTGCGGAACTTGCGTTTGAGCTGACGGCGCAGCGCGTGGAAATAGTTGGCGGGCGTGGTGCAGTTGACCACCTGCATGTTATCTTCCGCGCAGAGTTGCAGATAACGCTCGAGGCGCGCCGAGCTGTGCTCGGGGCCTTGCCCTTCATACCCGTGCGGCAGCAGCATGACGAGCCCTGACATGCGCAGCCATTTCACTTCGGCAGAGGAAATGAATTGGTCGATGATGACTTGCGCGCCGTTGGCGAAATCACCGAACTGCCCCTCCCATAGCGTCAGGTAATTAGGCAGGCCGAGGCTGTAGCCGTATTCAAATCCCAAGATAGCAAATTCGGATAGCGAAGAATCGATCACCTCATAACGCTTTTGTTCGCCGCCTAAATTATTCAGCGGCAAATAGCGCTCTTCCGTTTCCTGATCCACCAGCACGGAATGGCGGTGCGAGAAGGTGCCGCGGCCGCAATCCTGTCCGGACAGGCGCACGCCATGGCCTTCTTTGAGCAACGTGCCGAACGCGAGCGCTTCGCCCATCGCCCAGTCGATGCCGGTACCGCTTTCCATCATCTTGGCTTTCGCTTCGAGCTGGCGCACGATCTTGCTGTTGACCTTGATGTGCGTGGGCACTTTCGCCAGCGCCATGCCTACATCTTTCAAGGTTTTGACATCCACGCCGCTATCGCCCGCTGGATGCTCGCCGGTGGGTTTTTCATAGCCCGCCCACTGGCCTTCCAGCCAGTCGGCCTTATTGGGTTTGAAATTCTTGGCGGCTTCGTATTCTTTTTCGTAGAACTGGCGGAACTCGGCGAATTTCGCGTCTACGTCGGCCTGCGAGAGCGTGCCGTCTTTCACGAGACGGTCGGAATAGATTTCAGCCGGCAGCGGTTTCTTGCCGATTTCACGGTACATGATCGGCTGGGTGAACATCGGCTCGTCGGATTCGTTGTGGCCGTATTTGCGGTAGCAGAAAATATCCACCACCACGTCGCGCTTGAATTCCTGACGGAACTCGGCGGCGAGCTTGCACACATAGACGACCGCTTCCGGGTCGTCGCCATTGACGTGCAGGATGGGCGCTTGCACCATTTTCGCCACGTCGGTGGGGTAGGGGGTAAAGCGCGAATATTTCGGGCTGGTGGTGAAGCCGATCTGGTTGTTGACGATGATATGCACCGTGCCGCCCGTGCGGTAACCGCGTAGTTCCGACAGCGACAAGACCTCCGGAACGGAGCCTTGCCCGCAGAACGCCGCGTCGCCGTGCAGCATCACACCCATGACGCTGCCTTTATCTTCGAGATCGCCTAAGATATCGAGTTTCGCGCGCACTTTGCCGACGACCACCGGGTTAACGGCCTCTAAGTGCGAGGGGTTGGCCAGCAGCGAGAGGTGGATTTTGCCGTACGGCGTATCACGATCCACCGAGGTGCCGAGATGGTATTTCACGTCGCCGGACGAAGCGATCCATTCCGGGAAATCGATATTACCCTGGAAAATCGAAAGCAGTTCCGCATAGGGCTTGCCCATCACAGTGGTGAGCACGTTCATGCGGCCGCGATGCGGCATGCCGATGGCGATTTCCTTCACGCCGAGCTTCGACGCAGTGTGAATAACCGCTTCCAACCCCGGCAGCATGGCGTCGCCGCCCTGTACGGAAAAGCGTTTAGTGCTGGGATATTTCACTTGCAGGAATTGCTCGAACGCTTCGACTTCCACCAGCGTTTTCCACGTATCCTTTTTATCCTGCGCGCTCAGGCTGAAACGGCCGCGGTCGGCTTCAAAACGTTTTTGTATCCACGCCTTCTGGTCGGGATACTGGATATGCATGAATTCCACGCCGATATTGCCGCAATAGGTCTGGCGCAGGATGGAGATAATATCACGCAGCTTGGCTTTCTGGATGCCGAGGCTACCATCCAAGAAAATTTCGCGATCCATGTCGGCTTCGGTAAAGCCGTAGCTCGCCGGGTCGAGTTCGGGATGGTAATCGTTGACTTCGATACCCAGCGGATCGAGGTTGGCGATGAGATGCCCGCGCACGCGGTAGGCGCGCACCATCATGATCGCGCGGATGGAATCGTGAGCGAATTTCTCTATATCAGCAGTTGAGGCGGCGGGGGCGGCTTTTTTATCTTTTCCTGCGGCAGGCTTCGCATCGACTTCTTCCCTTGCCCCGATCACCTGCGTTTTTACGCGCGCCCAGCTTGCGCCGCGTGCGGCTGCGCCCGCGCCATTGGTAGCTTCGCGGAAAAACTCGCGCCAGCTCGCATCCACGCCTTGGGGATTTTGCAGGTAGCGCTCGTACAGCTCTTCGATGAAGGTGCTGTTACCGGCGAAGAAAGGGGTGGAGGGGTCGAACTGAGTCATAATCTTCCTGCGATTTTTTGCTATTATCCACGCACCGTCGCTAGACCTGCATCTAATGTCAGGCCGCGCCGGTGCAACTCTGCCTTGGCTTGCTGGCTCGTGATTTCTGCACCGTCACGGTAATACTCTATGCCCAGCTCTTTCAATTTTGCCGGAATATCGTGCATATACTCGTTTAGGCTGGCAGCTATGGCATAAACAGGCCCATTTTCCACGCATAGGCCTACGCCGTTGCTAAGCACTGCTTTTCCCGGACCCGCATCGAGCATAAGGCCGGATTCAATTAAGGCCGGATACAAATCCGGGGCTTTTTCTTTGCACTTTTCGTCGGTGACCAGATAAAGCCCCGTGCTGATCTTCAAGGCAATCGCCTTAGCCCTTTTTGCCTGCTCTTTAATGTCGGACATAGCTGGCCTCTATGCTGTTACGCCGCTTTTTTCTTCAGCAATTGCGACATGGTGATACCGATCGCCGACGGCGAATCCGATACCGTGATGCCGGCCGATTTCATGGCTTCGATTTTGTCGTCCGCGCCGCCTTTGCCGCCGGAGACGATTGCGCCTGCGTGACCCATGCGGCGTCCCGGGGGAGCCGTGCGGCCTGCGATGAAGCCGACGATGGGTTTCTTCACTTTGCTCTGCTTGATGAATTCCGCCGCCTGCTCTTCCGCATCGCCGCCGATTTCTCCGATCATGACGATAGCTTGCGTTTCGGGGTCGGCAAGGAACAGCTCAATGCAATCGATGAAGTTGGTGCCGTTGACCGGGTCGCCGCCGATGCCCACACAGGTGGATTGTCCCAGACCTTCAGCAGAGGTCTGCGCCACCGCTTCATAGGTGAGCGTGCCGGAACGCGAGACAATGCCGATCTTGCCTTTTTTGTGGATATGGCCGGGCATGATGCCGATCTTGCATTCGCCAGGCGTAATGATGCCGGGGCAGTTCGGCCCGATCAGGCGGCTTTTGCTGCCCGAAAGCGCACGCTTTACCTTCACCATGTCGAGCACGGGGATGCCTTCGGTGATGCACACCACCAGTTCGATCTGCGCGTCGATTGCTTCTAAAATCGCGTCGGCGGCAAATTTCGGCGGAACGTAAATGACGGATGCGTTCGCGCCGGTTTTCGCTTTGGCTTCTTCCACCGTGTCGAATACGGGCAGGTCGATATGCGACGTGCCGCCCTTGCCGGGAGTAACGCCGCCGACCATCTTCGTGCCGTACGCAACGGCTTGCTCGGAGTGGTACGTGCCTTCGCGCCCGGTGATGCCCTGGCAGATGACCTTGGTGTTTTTATTGACGAGAATTGACATGTTATGCAGCCTTTCTTTTAACGGCGCCGACAATTTTCTCAGCGGCGTCGCCCAGATTATCAGCAGGCACGATAGCAAGGCCGGAGGAGGCCAGCATTTTCTTGCCGAGTTCCACGTTGGTGCCTTCTAAGCGCACGACCAGCGGGACGTGCAGGTTCACTTCGCGTGCGGCGGTGATGATGCCTTCTGCGATGATGTCGCAGCGCATGATGCCGCCGAAGATGTTGACTAAAATACCTTCCACGTTGGGGTCGGAGAGGATGAGCTTGAACGCTTCGCCTACCTTTTCGCGGTTTGCGCCGCCGCCGACGTCGAGGAAGTTAGCGGGCGTGCCGCCATAGAGCTTGATGATGTCCATGGTTGCCATGGCAAGGCCTGCGCCGTTGACCATGCAGCCGATATTGCCGTCCATCTTCACATAGGACAGGCCGAACTTGGCGGCTTTCTGCTCCAGCGGATCTTCTTCATCCGGGTCGCGCAGTTCGTGGATGTAGCCGTGGCGGAAAAGGGCGTTCTCGTCGAAATTCATTTTCGCGTCGAGCGCTTTCAATTCGCCTTCGCCGGTGATGACCAGCGGGTTGATTTCGAGCTGGGAGGCGTCGGTATCGATGAACGCATGGTAAATCGTGGTAGCGAAATGCTCGAACTTGCCGTGCAGCTCTTTCGGCAGTTTCAGGCCGAACGCCAGCTTGCGGCTGTGGAACGGCTGCATACCGGCTGCCGGATCGATTTCCACCTTGATGATCTTTTCGGGATGGTGCGCGGCGACTTCTTCGATTTCCACGCCGCCTTCCGCCGACACGACGAACGTAACGCGAGAGGTGGCGCGGTCAACCAGCAGGCTTAAGTATAATTCTTTTTTGATGCTCGTGCCTTCTTCGACATAGACGCGCTTGACCAGCTTGCCTTCCGGCCCGGTCTGGTGCGTGACCAGCGTCATGCCGATCATGGTCTTGGCGAGCGATTCCACTTCGTCCAGCGACTTG
The DNA here is from genome assembly GCA_964645205.1 of uncultured Rickettsiales bacterium. Classification (GTDB taxonomy): domain Bacteria; phylum Pseudomonadota; class Alphaproteobacteria; order Rickettsiales; family SXRF01; genus CAZYBO01. The sequence goes on along the minus strand of CAZYBO010000002.1, from coordinate 39,350 downwards.
GCGAGCTTCACGCCACCGCCCTTGCCGCGGCCACCTGCGTGGATCTGCGATTTGACTACCCAGAGCTTACCGCCCAGCCCTTGTGCTGCCTGCACCGCTTCATGCGGGGTGTAGGCCACGCTGCCGCGCGGCACGGGCACGCCGTATTTTCCTAAAATCTGCTTGGCTTGGTACTCATGTATATTCATGGTCGCTTTGCTCCCTTGTGACCGGCGGCCAGCGGCCAGCGATCAATAAATTCTAAACCGTTTCTTTTCTAACCGGCCACCGACCACTGGTCGCTGACCGCTTCCTTCATGCCGCCTTGTTCTGGTCGAGCTTGATACCGGCGCAAAGCCCGCGTACTGCCTCTACCGACTTGTCGAACATGGCTTTCTGCTCCTGATTGAGAGAAATTTCAACAATTTTCTCCACGCCGCCCGCGCCGATCACGGTGGGAACGCCGACATAAAGGTCCTTTACGCCGTACTGACCGTTCAAATGCGCGGCGCAGGGGAGGATGCGTTTCTTGTCGTAAAGATAGGCCTCAGCCATACGGATCGCCGATGCTGCAGGTGCGTAATAGGCCGAGCCGGTTTTAAGCAGCCCGACGATTTCCGCGCCGCCATCACGCGTGCGCTGGATGATCTGGTCGAGTTTTTCCTGCTTCAGCCAACCCATTTTCACGAATTGCGGCAATGGGATACCAGCGATCGTGGTGTAATCCACCACCGGTACCATCGTATCGCCGTGACCGCCGAGAACGAAAGCGTTAATATCGGAAATCGATACGTTCAGCGCTTCGGAAAGGAAATAGGCGAAGCGCGAGGAATCGAGGACGCCTGCCATACCCACCACCTTGTGCGCGGGCAGGCCGGAGACTTTCTGCATCACCCATACCATCGCGTCGAGCGGGTTGGTGATGACGATGACGAAAGCATTCGGCGCATGCTGCTTGATGTTCTCGCCTACGGTTTTGATGATGCCGGTGTTGATGGAAACGAGATCGTCGCGGCTCATGCCGGGCTTGCGCGGCACGCCTGCGGTGACGATCACCACGTCGGCGCCTGCGATGTCTTTGTAATCGTTGGTACCCTTAAGATGCACGTCCGCACCATCAATCGCCGAGCTTTGCGAAATATCGAGCGCCTTGCCCTGCGGCAGGCCTTCGGCAATGTCGAACAGCACCACGTCACCGAGGTTTTTGAGTTCGGCGAGGTGGGCAAGCGTACCGCCGATCATACCGGCGCCGATAAGTGCGATTTTTTTACGAGCGGTCATAGCATATTCCTTTTGCTGAGAATGGGGAGCTTAAGCATACGGGGTCTTACTTAAGGCCAAGTTAATGATAATTCAAGCCCATGGCGGGATGGATCACGATTAATATAATCCATTGATATAAAATATTTTTATGTACTACATAGCCTCGTTATTTCCGGGTGATTTTCACGTCCGGGCGCAACTGGGCGATATGGGAAATAAATTCATGATTATTAGAGGGTTGGCATATTCCCGGTATGGAGTGGCGCCTGCCGTCTTGCGTGACCACGTCGAACCACGCGTCCCAGATATGGATTTCCGCCAGCGCATCCAGAGAAATCCGAGTAGTTTTCTGCGAAAACCCGCTGCAGCTCCACGAAAGCGTATCGGCATCCAGCACCAGCTCACCGCGGTAATTGGAAATCAGCGCATGCAGCATGGCCAGCGTAAACAACACCGCTATCCAAAACACCCAGACGTTAGCGGCCGGAAATTCAGATGAAGGGATCAGGGTGACGCAAGCCATGGTGCCGACGCCCACCAGAAGAAAAAAGTAGGAAACCGGGCTTTTCCTGAGCGCCTTGCGATAGGTGTAAATAACCGGCATCGCGACTTTTACGAATTCATCTTATCGAAAAATTCGTCGTTGGTCTTGGTATCGCTCAGTTTTTCCAGCAGGAATTCGATGCCGTCCATCGCGCCCATCGGGGCAAGGATACGGCGCATAACCCACATTTTGGTGAGCGTGCCCTTATCGACGAGGAGGTCTTCCTTGCGCGTGCCGGATTTAGTGATGTCCATGGCCGGGAAGGTGCGCTTGTCGGCGAGCTTGCGGTCGAGCACGATTTCCGAGTTGCCGGTGCCTTTGAATTCTTCGAAGATCACTTCGTCCATGCGCGAGCCGGTTTCGATCAGCGCCGTAGCGATGATGGTCAGCGAACCGCCATGCTCGATATTGCGCGCCGCGCCGAAGAAACGCTTGGGGCGTTGCAGGGCGTTGGCATCCACACCGCCGGTCAATACCTTGCCCGATGAAGGGATGACGGTGTTGTAAGCACGGGCTAAGCGCGTGATGGAATCGAGGAGGATGACGACGTCCTTTTTGTGTTCCACCAGCTTCTTGGCTTTTTCGATCACCATTTCGGCAAGCTGCACGTGGCGAGTCGCCGGTTCGTCGAAGGTGGAGGAAACGACTTCGCCTTTTACCGTGCGCTGCATGTCGGTCACTTCTTCCGGGCGCTCGTCGATGAGCAGCACGATCAAAAACGCTTCAGGATGGTTCACGCTGATAGAATGCGCGATGTTCTGCAGCAATACCGTTTTACCGGTGCGCGGCGGGGCGACGATCAGCCCGCGCTGGCCGAAGCCTAGCGGGGCGACGATGTCGGTCACACGCATCGAGCAATCGTTGCTGTTCTGGTTGCTGCGCGACTGCTGCTGGCGGCGCCCGCCCCCGGTGGAGGTAGGCTGCGACAATTCGCTGATCTCGCGCGCGGCGGCGCTTGCAGAGCTTTCTCTCGTCTGTGATTTCGGCAGGGGCTTGGAACCAAGCTCTACTTCCAGCTTAATGCGGCGCTCGGGATAAAGCGGGGTCAGATTGTCGAAATTGATGCGGTGGCGCACGGCTTCCGGATCGTCGTAATTGATGGTGTTAACCTTAAGCAGGGCGAAATAGCGCTCGCCGTCCTTGGGCGCGCGAATTTCACCGGCTACCGTATCGCCCGTGCGCAACGCAAACCGGCGCACCTGATTGGGGGATACGTAAATATCGTCGGGACCCGCGAGGTAGTTCGCCAGCGGCGAGCGCAGGAAGCCGAAACCGTCTTGCAGCACTTCGATCACCCCTTCGCCCAGGATCGCCTCGCCCTTTTCCGCCTGTTTCTTGAGAATGGCGAAAATCATCTCCTGCTTGAGCATGGTGCTGGCGTTTTCAATCTGCTCCGCTTCGGCGAGTTGCAGCAATTCGTCCGGCGTTTTGAGCTTGAGGTCTTGTAATTTCATATAAATAAACAAATGGAGGTTGGAAAAGGGAAAGGAAGGAACGACGAATAAGGAGAGGGGGCCAAACGTTCGCGTACGAACAAATTAGGTGAGGCTCTAAAAAGCCCCCGTAGCCCGAAAATTAACCGATTGGGTAGAAACCGTCAAGGGTTTTATGCATGAAATACCCTCTCAGTCAGCAAAATCGCCTAAAATGGCCTGAGCACCACCAGCAATACGATGCCCACCATCAGCACTGCGGGTACTTCATTGAAAATGCGGAAATAACGCTCGGATTTCGGGCGTTCGTCGCGGAAGAAAGCCTTACGGTGCCGTGACATCAGGGCGTGGGCAATCTGCATCAGCACCAGCAACCCCATTTTCGCATGCAGCCACTTGCCGTTGACCGGGTCGAAGGCGTTGATGGTGTAAGCAAGCCACAGGCCTAAAATCCACGTAGCGATCATGGCGGGGTTGATAATGAGGCGCAGCAGCTTGCGCTCCATGACCTTGAACAGCTCGGACGCTTCGCTTCCGGGCGCAACCTTGCTGTGATAGACGAACAGGCGCGGCAAATAGAGCATCCCGGCCATCCACGCGATCACGGCAATAATATGCAGGGCTTTCAGCCAGTGATACAGTTCAGGCTGCATGAGCCAAATCCTCACTGACCGCATTCGCAGACAGGCACGGGCATTTCGTGTAATCGGGCGAGCAGAAGGATTTTTGTTTTTCCGTATTAGCGAGGCAGAGATCGGCCAACCCTTCGATGAAATACGGCTCCGTACCAAGTGCCGGCACGCGGTAATAGCCGGGAATATTATGCGATTCTGCGAGCTTGCGGTATTCTATATCCAGCTCGACCAGCGTTTCCGAATGTTCCGACACGAACGCCACCGGCACGATTACTACCGGCACCTGGTCTTTGGCGGCGCGTTCGATCTCTTCCTCGGTGGAGGGCTTGATCCACTGCATGGGACCCACGCGGCTCTGGTAGCACACGGAATAATCCAGCCCGTCGATGCACAGAATCTGCACGATGGCCGCCACGGTCTTTTCCACCTGCGACTGGTACGGATCGCCTGCCTTGATGATTTTTTCCGGCAACCCGTGCGCGGAGAAAAGTAGGCGCGGCTGGCCGTGCTCGGCGGCTTTCCAATAAACATCCTTGATCAGCTTCACATGCGCGGCGATCAGGCTGCGCTCGGTGGGATAGCAGCAAATGGAGGTCGTAGGCGCGGTAAGGCCGGCCTTCTTCGCGGCCAGTTCCCAGTCTGCCAGCGATGATCCGGTGGTAGTGGTGGAGAATTGCGGATAGAGCGGCAGCAGGATGATGCGGTCGGGCTGGTAGGCGTTCACATTCTTGACGACCGTTTCGCTCATCGGGTTCCAGTAACGCATGCAAACGAAGGTTTTATATTCGCCTTTTTTCTTGAGAAGCTGCTCAAGCGCATCGGCCTGCGCGGAGGTTAAATCCAGAATCGGCGACTTGCCGCCCATCTGCTGGTAAATCGCACGCGCCTTGCCTGCGCGTCGCCATGAAATCAGCTTCGCCACGATGTAACGCAGCGGTTGCGGAAGTTGGATGATCGCCGGATCGCTGAACAGGTTGAACAGGAACGGCTTCACCGCACTAAGGCTGTCAGGTCCTCCCAGATTGAATAAAACGACGGCAGTTTTCATGGCTAGTGGCGCTGGGCTTTGAGAAAATCACATAAGGCTTGGATATTATCTATCGGCGTGCGCGGCAAGATACCATGTCCCAAATTAAACACAAAAGTTTTATGCCCTAGGGTAGCGACAATCTCGGCGGCCTGTTTCAGCATCCCATCCCTGTCGTCGGCGAGAAGTTCGTTATCGAGGTTGCCCTGCACGATGCAATGCGGCTGCAAATGGTCGCGCACCCAGCCCAGCGATACCGAATTGTCGAAACTCACGGCATCGGGCTTTGCCTGCTTCGCATACGCCTCGCATTTTTCCCCCACCATGCGCGGGAAGCCTATCACCGGCACGTGCGGATGTGCCGTTTTAATGGCGGCAATGATTTTCTTAGCGGGAGTAAGTACCCAATCGTCATATTCCTGCGGGTTCAGCACGCCCGCCCATGAATCGAAAAGTTGGATGATTTCCGCACCCGCCTCCACCTGGTTTACGGCATGCCGAATAACCGCTTCCGAAAATAATTCGATCAGCGCGGAAAAAAACGCGCGATCCTCGCGTGCTATCGTTTTCACGCCTTCAAACGCCTGATCACTTTTTCCCGCCACCGCATAACAGGCCAGTGTCCACGGCGCGCCGACGAACCCGATGAGCGACGTTTCCTCCGGCATAGCCGACTTGGTTTTCTTCAGCGCCTCATAGACGGGGGCAAGTTTTGCCGTAAGCTGAGAAACATCGAGTCTGCCAAGCTCCTTTTGCGTACGCACCGGCACAAGCAGGGGGCCTTCGCCTTCCTTGAACTGCACATCCATACCAAGCGCATGCGGTACTACGAGTATGTCGGAAAAGATAATCGCTCCATCCATGCCGAAACGACGAACCGGCTGCAAGGTCGCTTCCGATGCCTTGTCCGGTGTATAACAAAAATCGAGAAATCCTTTCGTCGTCGCGCGTAATGCCCGATACTCAGGCAAAGAACGTCCCGCTTGGCGCATAAACCAGAAAGGAACTCGTTCCACCTGATTACCCTGATATGCCGAAAGGAGAATTTTCTTACTCATAAACTTAATAAATATATAAATTAGGAATGTAGTTATAGTAGGTAGTGCCTATAGTGGGGATAGAATTTTGTCCACGATTGATTGCACAGGCGGCGCAGCTAAAGGCGGGAAGTGTACAGTAAAAGGGATGGATTTTACATCCTGTTGTAATAAAAAGAGGGAGTGTATCGGTGCATAACGTTGATAGCTTACGTATTTCTACCTTTATGCACGCTTCCAACAATAGGCCGTAAAACTTTTCCACATGTGGACAGGGCGAGAATAAAAAGATGGAGATCGGGGATAACAAACCATACAATTTTAGCGCAGAGCGTCCTACAGGACTTATCCACAGGAACACACACAGCAAATGAAAAAATTCAACCTCCACCTCGTATCCGACTCCACCGGCGAAACCGTCAGCAGCGTATCACGCGCCGCGCTCGCGCAATTCGACGATGTTGAGCCGGAGGAATTCGGCTGGACACTGGTGCGCAGCAAGCCGCAGCTTGAACGTGTGATTGATGCGATAAAAGAATATCCCGGCGTGGTGATGTATACGCTGGTGGATAATGAGTTGCGCGACATGCTGAAGATGGAATGCATGCGCCGAGGACTCCCTTGCATCGCGGTGATCGCTCCGATCGTCGCCGAGCTTTCCTCGTATCTCGGGCAGGAAACCCATGCGCTGCCCGGACGCCAGCACGAGCTGAACGAAGAATATTTCACGCGTGTGGATGCGATCAATTACGCGCTCGCGCATGATGACGGGCAGGCGCACTGGGAACTGGAAGAGGCGGATATTGTGCTGGTCGGCGTGTCGCGCACGTCGAAATCCCCCACCTGCATATATCTTGCTTATAAGGGGTATAAGACCGCCAATATACCGTTCGTGCATGGTTGCCCGCTACCGCCCGCGCTGGAAACGCTGAAAAAACCACTGGTGGTGGGGCTTACCATCGGGCCGGAGCGTTTGCAGCAGATCCGCAAGACGCGACTGCAATCACTTAAGCAAGAGCAGGATACGAGTTATGTCGATATGGAGCAGTTGCAAAAAGAAATCGCCGAATCGCGCAAATTATTCCATAAGCATAAATGGCCGGTGATCGACGTGACCAAACGTTCGGTGGAAGAAACGGCGGCGACCATCATGCAGTATTTTAAGAAACATCAGGATAAGATGGAAGCGCATGGCTAGGTTAAAGTCAGCGGTCATCGGCTGGCCGGTTTCGCACAGCCTGTCGCCCAAACTTCACGGCCACTGGATAAAAAAATATGGCATAGACGCTACTTATGAGCGTATTGCCTGCAAGCCGGAAGATTTGCGAAACAGGCTGGAAACCCTTGCGTCCGATGGGTTCGCCGGATGCAACCTAACGATTCCGCATAAGGAAAGCGCGCTGGGCATAGTCGATGAAAAAGATGATAATGCTAGGCATGTAGGCGCCATCAACACCATCGTGATACGAGACGGAAAACTAGTCGGCAGCAGCACGGACGGATATGGATTTTATGAAAACCTGAAAGAGCATGGATATGCACCCGATGCTTCCTGTCATGCCCTTGTCATAGGGATAGGCGGCGCTGCACGCGCGATCTGCGTGCGCCTGCTCGATGCAGGCGCGACGGTGACGATAGCCAACCGCACGCGCGCCAAGGCGGATGCGCTGGTGGAAGAGCTTGGCGGAACTATACAGGCCGTCGCGTGGGACGAATGCGAAGCGGCGATGAGTGATGTCAACCTACTGGTCAATGCGACGCCGTTGGGCATGGTCGACCAGCCGGCACTGGAGTTTTCGCTCGGCGCGCTGCCCACCACGGCTACGGTTACCGATATTGTCTATACGCCGCTGGAGACGGACTTGCTTAAATCGGCAAAAAAGCGCGGAAACCCTGTGGTGGATGGGCTGGGCATGCTGCTGCACCAGGCCGTACCGGGATTTGAGGCATGGTTTGGCGTGCGCCCGGAAGTGGATGATACGCTGAGGAGGCTGCTGCTTAATGGCTAGGCGCGTGCGCATCATCGGGCTTACCGGCGGGATCGGCATGGGGAAAACCCTGCTCGCCTCGCAACTTGCCACGTTCGGTGCGCGTATTTGCAATGCCGATGCCATCGTGCACGGGTTAATGCAAAAAGGCGGGGCTGCGGTTGCCGCTATCGCCGCGCAATTCCCGCAGGCAGTTTCGGGCGGTGAAGTGAATCGCAAGGCGCTGGGCGATATTGTTTTCAAAGATGCTGCCAAACTCGATGCGCTGGAATCCATCCTGCACCCGTTGGTAATCGAGGCGGAAAACCGCTTTATCCGCGCGCAGGAAAGGCTCGGTGCGAAGTTTATCGTGCTCGACATACCGCTGTTGTTTGAAACGGGCGGGCAGGTGCGCTGCGATGCAACGTTTCTGGCGAGCGCGCCTGCGTTCATCCAGAAACAACGCGTGATGAAGCGTACTGGCATGACAGAAGCGAAATTCCGGCAGATACGTAACCGCCAGATGAGTGACCGCGACAAGCGCCGCCGCGCCGACCATATTATCCCCACAGGACTGGGAAGAGCCTTCAGTTACCGCGTGCTTGCGAAGATCATGAGGCATTATGAAGCGTGAAATCATACTCGATACCGAAACCACCGGGCTCGATCCGGCGTCGGGTCACCGCATCGTGGAAATCGGTTGCATTGAAATGCTGGGCGGTTCACGCAGCGGGAAATTCTACCATACGTACCTTAATCCCGAGCGCGATATGCCCGCCGAAGCCGAGCGCGTACATGGGCTAAGCCAGCGCTTCCTGCAGGACAAGCCGTTATTCATGGAGCAGGTGGACGCCTTCCTCGAATTTATCGCCGATTCGCCGCTGGTAATTCACAATGCAGGGTTCGATATGCGTTTCATCAACGCGGAACTTACACGGCTGGGCTTTTCCGCTGTGCCGATGGAACGTGCGATCGATACGGCGGTGATGGCGCGGAAAAAATTTCCTGGCTCGCCGGCGAGTCTCGACGCCTTGTGCAAACGCTTCAACATCGACCTGTCTTCGCGCACCAAGCACGGCGCGCTGCTCGATGCCGAGCTACTGGCGGAAGTGTATATTGAGTTGCTTGGAGGCAGGCAGGCGGCGTTGATACTTGAGCGCCAGAACGCGCCCAGCGCTATGGATGCTTCGGCCAGCGCGCAGGATAAACCCGTACTGCCTGCGCGTGAATTTCCGATTTCGGATGAGGAACTTGCCGCACATGCGGCACTGGTCGCCAAACTCAAGAAACCGCTCTGGGACGAGGCGTAAAAAGGCTTCATTCAGAAGCTATAAACAAAAAGGGGCTCCCCGAAGGGAGCCCCTTTTGATTCCGTATAAGCCGTAGCTTATTTGGTCAGGTTGAGTTCGATTTCAACGCGACGATCAGCTGCGAGGCAGGCGATCAGTGCGTTCTTTTCGCTCTTCGGATCACACTTGGTAACCGAACCGGTAGCGCCCTTGCCTTCAACGCGAACCTTGCGGGTCTTCAGGCCTTTGGAGGAAAGGAACGATTTAACGGTTTCAGCGCGCTTCTGCGAGAGGCGCTTGTTATAGCTGGATTTACCGATCTGGTCGGCATAGCCCACGATGTCAACGCTTTCAACTTCCTTGGAAGCGGTGATGATTTTGGCGAGGCTGTCGAGCTTGGTTTTTTCTTTGGCGTTCAGGGTCGACTTGTTGAAGTCGAAGTAAACGGTGCGCTGTTCCTTGCTGATCTTGGAAGCGGAAACTTTGCCGCTGCATTCGTCAGTGTTGGATTCCCACTTGGAGATCACACAGTTGCCGAACGTGTTGAGAACAACATTGCCACGAACGTCTTTCACGACATCATGGGGATGATTACCTGCCATAGCAGCGGCCGGAGCGAGCATCAGGCCGACGGTAGCCAGCAAGCAGGCTTTATTGATTTTAATCATGAGCGGTATCCTTTTTATTAGTTAAAAACAGTAAGCTGAGGGATAGCTATTATGTACCCGGAAAATAATTCAGAAACACCCCAAACGCAACGTAAATTTTGTTTAGTATGCAGCAGCAACCTTATGCAGATTATATTAAAGATCAATTAATTAGATAGTATGGTGTGCGGAGTTGAGCCGAAAACGACTATTATTTACATAAGTGATGCCGGATTGCCACAGGCGCTTATTTCGCACCCGCCGCTTGCCTTGCCCTGTTTTGCATATAAAGAGCCTGAAAATCAATAGGATCAAGCATTAATGGCGGGAAACCCCCGTCGCGGGTAACATCGGCGATAACCCGGCGCGCGAACGGAAACAGTACGAACGGGCAATCGATCAAGATGAGCGTTTCCACACGTTCTTCCGGTATATTCGTGAATTGGAAAATGCCGGAATAGGCGAGATCGACCAGAAACATGGTGTTGCCTTCAGCCGATGCGCGGGAGGTGATGTGCAGCGTCATTTCGTAAATACTATCCTGCAGCTTTTGTGCCTTCAGATCGACATTCACCTCGATGGACGGTTTCGTATCGCTGAGCATGAGGCTTTGCGGCGCGTGCGGATTCTCGAAGGAGAGATCCTTGATATATTGTCCTTTGACGATGAAACTTTGCGGCTGCGCGGGAGGCTGTTCGGTCATTATTCTGTTCCTTAAGCGTGGAAATGGATTTATGCTGGCGTATATACAAAAAACTCACTGCGGTCATTATATTTCATTAAGAACGGGACGAAAAACATCTATGTCTGAAGGTATTCCGTACGCCGATATCGTTATTCTTGCGCTGGTTGCAGGATTTATTCTGTTGCGCCTGCGCAGCGTGCTGGGGCATGGCGCAAGCGACGGCGAGGATCTCGCGCGGCGCAGGCAGCAGGCCAGCGAGCTGGAGCCGGTGGTGCAACTGCAGGAAAAACTGCAAAAACCCAAAATAAAAGAGGAAGAGGCGGATACCTATCTTGCCGCCCTGTCCGATCCTACCGTGCTGGATGGAATCAACGCGATCAAGGGCAAGGATCCGCAATTTAACACTACGCAATTCCTCTCCGGCGCAAAAGGCGCGTTCGAGATGGTGATGGAAGCCTACGAAAAAGGCGATAAGCAGACGCTGAAAATGCTGATGTCCGACAGCCTGTTTAAGGAGCTTTCGGATGCGATCGACAAGCGCGCCGCGGATTCACGGCGTACGGAAACCACGCTGGTGTCGGTGCTGCCGAAGAACGTTACCTATGCCACGCTGATCGGCAACACGGCGAAAATACAGGTGAAATTCATAAGCGAGCAAATCGCGCTGGTGCGCGACGCGGCAGGTGCCATCGTCGAAGGCGACGCTTCTTCCGTGCAGCAGGCCGAGGATGAATGGTTGTTCGAGCGCGACGTCACGGCGAAGAATCCCAACTGGAAAATCATCGAAACCTGATATGGGGCAGGGAGTGAAACGATGGAGGCAGGTTTGCGTATCCGCGCTGTTGCTGTTGTGCGCCGCCTGCGGCGACGTGCCTGAAGCGAAACGGTTTTCCACACACGAAAAAGATTACGCGCACCTTCCCGGATGGGCGGACGATAACCATGCCGAGGCGCTGGATGCATTCCTTACTTCCTGCCCGTTAATGGCGGCCAGGGAGCGCGAGCCTTCCTCTGCCAGCAAGCTCGGCGTGAAGCCCGCGCTGTGGCGGTCGCTTTGCGAAGACGGCTTGCACGCAAAAGGTAACCGTGCGAAAGCGCGCGAATTTTTCGAGCGCCGGTTCCTGCCGGTTGAGGTGGAAGAAGGCGGTAAGCCGCAGGGATTGTTCACCGGTTATTACGTGCCGCTGCTGCATGGCTCGCTGAAGAAGCAGGGCGATTATATATACCCCGTATACGCGCCGCCGCCGGAACTGGCCACGCAGAAACCCTATGCGACACGCGCGGAAATCGAAGGCGGAAAACTAAAAGGGCGCGGGTTGGAAATTGTGTGGGTAGACGATCCGGTGATGCTGTTTTTCATGCATGTGCAGGGCAGCGGGCGCATACGGCTTACCAACGGCAAAGACCTTTATCTCGGGTTCGCGGGCAAGAATGAGCAACCTTACGTCTCACTCGGAAAAGTAGTGGGCGACGAAGGGTTGCTGCCTAAAGACAAGATCGATTTCTTCACGTTGCGGCAATGGCTGTACGACCATCCCAAGCAGGCGGCGAAGATCATGCAGCGCAACACGTCGTTTGTATTTTTCACGCCGCGTGAGCATTCCGGCCCCATCGGTGCGGCCGGGGCAGTGCTGACGCCGGGACGTTCGCTCGCCGTCGATAATGCGTATATTCCCTATGGCCTGCCGCTTTTCCTCACCACCGAACTACCCACGCCGCCGCATGGAGCGCCCGAACCTTTCAACAGGCTGATGATCGCGCAGGATACCGGCACTGCGATACGCGGCGCGGTGCGCGGCGACATTTTCTTCGGCAGCGGGAAAAAAGCCGAATATTTCGCAGGCAACATGAAAGGAAGGGGCAGCTATTCCCTGCTGATCCCGCGCGAACTGCGCCATGGCGGGCGATAACGACGAGTCGCGTAACCGCCACCTGCGCCGCCTGACAGCGGAAGAACGCCGCCTGTGGAACTACGTCACGCGCAACGACCTGCCGCTGCATGTGCGGCAGCAGGAAGAGGATTTGCCCGCGCCAGTCGAGCGGCAGAAACCTGCCGTCATCCCGAGCGCAAGCCAGCGACCTAAGATTCCTCCGCTGCGCGCTCGCAATGACAAGCCGCTTATCTCCGACGATTATACGAATGTCGATGGTAGTAATGCGGATCGCCTGCGCAGGGGAAATTACCCTATCGACGCCACGCTCGATTTGCATTTTCACACGCGCGAGGAAGCGCACGGCATGCTGCGGGCGTTTATACAGGCGCAGTATATGCGCGGTAGCCGTTGCATGCTTATCATCACCGGCAAGGGAAAAACCGGCGACGGTGTGTTGCGCGCCGAACTTCCACGCTGGTTGAACGAGCCGGATCTGCGTGCGGTGGTGCTTGCCTTTGGGCACGCGAAACCGCCACACGGCGGCAGCGGCGCGTTTTATGTATTGCTGAAGCGGAAACGCTGAATAAGGCTTTATATCAACAAAACAATAGATTAATAAGATCAGATGCAGGACGAAAAACCCCATATCCTCATTGTCGACGACGACGACCGGCTGCGCGCGCTGTTGGTGCGTTACCTTGGCGAGCAGGGCTTTATGGCGACGGCCACCGCCGATGCTGCCGAAGCGCGGCGTAAGATGGCGTGGTTCGCGTTCGATGCCATGATTCTCGATGTGATGATGCCCGGCGAGTCCGGGCTGGAGCTGCTCGCCTCGCTGGGGCAAGGGCGCACCATGCCGGTGCTGATGCTGTCTGCGATGGCCGAAGCCGACGACCGCATCAAGGGGCTGGAAACCGGCGCGGAGGATTACCTCGTCAAGCCGTTCGAGCCGAAAGAACTGGTGCTGCGTGTGAAAACGCTGCTGAAGCGCCAGCTCGCGGATAAGCAGAAAACGCGGCAGTTGCGGTTCGGCGATTACCTGTTCGACGTGGGCAACGGGCAACTCAGGCGCGGCGAGATGTTCGTAGCGCTCACAACCAGCGAAAGCGCCATCCTAAAATGCCTGGGCGAGCAGGTGGGCAAGCCGGTATCGCGCGAGGAATTGGCTTCCTGCATGCCCGGCGGCGGCAATGAACGCAGCGTCGACGTTCAGGTCACGCGCCTGCGCAAAAAAATCGAAGAGAGCGAGGGCAAGCCGCTCTATCTGCAAACGGTGCGCGGCTCTGGCTATGTGCTGTATGGGGACGCGGCATGATCGGAAAAACCATCCTGCCTAAAAGCCTGTTCGGGCGCGCGTTGCTCATCCTGCTGCTGCCGACCGTGATGATCCAACTGGTGATGACCTACGTGTTCTTCGATCGCCACTGGGATAACGTTACGCGCTATATGTCCAATGCGCTGGCGGGCGAAGCGGCGTTTCTCGTGCGGCAGTTGGAAGTGATGCCGCCGAAGCAGAAATCGCGCGCGGTGGAGGATTTCGAGGAGGTTACCGGCATCAGCGTATTTTTCGATGCGGTCGAATCGTTCGACGACCAGCGTCCCAGCGACGATTTCGCCGATTTCGACGAGCAATTCGCGGCGCTGGTCAAGGAGCGCTTCACGGTAAATCGCACCGACGGCGGCACGGTGCAGATCCGCGTTCTGCTGCCCGGCCAGGTGCTCCGGCTGGAAACCACGGTGAAGCGTCTGGAAAGCCGTACCACCGCGATCTTCGTGTGGTGGATGCTGGGAGTGACCACCGTAATGCTATTGATCGCCGTGGTGTTCCTGCGCAACCAGATACGTCCGATCCGCAGGCTTGCCGTCGCTGCCGATAATTTCGGCCGAGGGATCGATACGCCCGGCTTCCGTCCTCATGGCGCCACTGAAGTGCGTACGGCGGCGCGTGCTTTTATCGTGATGCGCGAGCGCATTAAACGGCAGCTTCGTACACGTACGGAGATGCTTGCCGGGATAAGCCACGATCTGCGCACGCCGCTGACGCGCATGAAGCTGCAGCTGGCCATGCTCGGCGATGCGGTCGCGGTGAAGGAATTGCAGGACGACGTGCAGCAGATGGAACACATGATTCAGGAGTATCTCGATTTCGCGCGCGGCGATAGTCGCGAGGACGCCGTGCCGGTAAGCCTTGCCGGTATGCTTGAGGACGTAGTGGACGATTACCGCAGGCAGCATGCCGACGTAAGCCTCGCAGCGAAACAGGACGTAGAAATTAATTTGCGCGTAAGCGGGGTTCGCCGCATGCTGCATAACATCATCGATAACGCCATACGCTATGGCAAACGTTGCATCATCACCCTACGCGTGCTTCCCAACGGTTGCGAAATCGTGCTCGACGACGAAGGGCCGGGTATTCCCGAAGCACAGCGTGAAGAAGTGTTCCGCCCGTTCGCGCGCCTGGATCCGTCGCGCAATGTGAAAACCGGAGGCGTCGGTCTCGGTCTTTCCATCGCGCGCGATATCGCGCTGGCGCATGGCGGCAGCATTTCGCTTGAAACCTCGCCTGCGGGCGGGCTAAGAGTCATCATCAGGTTGCCCTTATGAAACTCACTCCCGCATGGCTTGCGTGGCCGCACACGCAAACGCTGATTGCCGCGTTCGCGGGTAAGGCGGAGTTGCGCTTCGTCGGCGGCTGCGTGCGGGACGCGCTGCTGGTGCGTGCGGTGCAGGATGTGGACGCCGCGACGCCGCTATTGCCGGACGCTGTGATCGCGCTGCTGGACGACGCGCATATCCGCAGCATCCCCACCGGCATCGAGCACGGCACCGTCACGGCGCTGGTGGATGGCAAGCCGTTTGAAATCACTACGCTGCGCCGCGATGCCGCTTGTGACGGCCGCCACGCGGATGTGACGTTCACCGGTAGCTGGCAGGAAGATGCCGCGCGCCGCGATTTTACCATGAACGCGCTGTATCTCTCCCCATCAGGCGAACTGTTCGACTATACCGGCGGCGAAGCGGATACAAGGGCGGGCAGGGTGCGTTTTATCGGCGATGCGCGCGCGCGCATACAGGAAGATTATTTGCGGATATTGCGCCTGTTCCGCTTTCATGCGCATTACGGAAAAACACCGCTGGATGAAGATGCGCTAAAAGCCTGCGGCGAACTCGCGCACAATATCCCATCGCTTTCCGGCGAGCGTATCCAGCACGAAATGCTGAAACTGCTGGCTGCGCCTCTGGTGTCGCCCACCTTGCAGGCGATGCAGCAATGCGGCGTGCTGGCGCAGGTAATGGGCAAGAAGGTGGAACTTGAAGTTATTACGACTATGGAACGATCTGCTTCTCCCTCTCCCCTTGTGGGAGAGGGTCGGGGAGAGGGGAAACCATCAACGCATGAGATTGTGGAGACAGCCCCCTCTCCCCTCCCTCTCCCACAAGGGGAGAGGGAGTTGGTAAGGCTGGCGGCGCTGCTAGACCCCGCAGACGTTCAGGCACTTACCGCATCATGGAAGCTGTCCAACGATCTCAGCAAACGCCTCAAGCACATCACCGAAGGCGCGCGAATCCTTCACGCAGGCATGACACCCGCCGAACAGAAAAAAGCGTTGCGCCGCATGGGACGCGAGCTGTTTATCCAATGCGCCACGCTGCGCCACGCGATGGATGGCAGCGACATAAGCGCGATGTTGCAGCTGGCCGACACATGGGACATCCCGCATTTCCCCGTAACCGGCAAAGATTTGCTGGCGCTTGGCATTCCAGAAGGCAAGCGCATGGGCGAGCTACTGGCGAAGCTGGATGAGGCGTGGGAGATGAGCGATTACACGCTTACGAAAGAGGCGTTGCTTGCACGTGTTGCAGCGACAGAGTGAAGAGGATTACTTTTCTTCCCCATCCACGTACATTTCCCCTGTTGGGTTGTCCTCCAGCGCGTAACCGGCGGAGCGCACGGTGCGGATGAGGTCGGGCTGGGAGCCGTCATAGTCGAGGCCTTTGCGCAGGCGGCGTACATGGACGTCTACCGTGCGCAGTTCGACATAGATGTCGTGTCCCCATACCGCATCGAGCAATTGCTCGCGGGAGAATACGCGCTTGGGGTGTTCTAAGAAATAGCGCAGCAGGCTGAATTCAGTGGGGCTTAAATGCACGTCCTGATCGTTGCGGGTGACTTTGTGGCCGGCCACGTCCATTTTGATGCCTGCGAACGCGAGGACTTTTTCCGAAAGCGCCGGGCGGAAGCGGCGGAAAATCGCGCGGATGCGCGCCACTAATTCGGCAGGTGAGAACGGTTTTACGATGTAATCGTCGGCGCCTGCGTCGAGGCCGCGTATGCGGTCACCCTCTTCGCCGCGCGCAGACAGCATGATGATGGGGATCGCTTTGGTTTCTTGATCCCAGCGCAATTGCTTGCAGATTTCCACGCCGGACATGGACGGGAGCATCCAGTCGAGCACGATGATGTCGGGTTTGTAGTCTTTCACCATCGCTACGGCCTCTTCACCGTCGCCGGTGGAGTAGACACGGAAGCCCTCGCGCTCCAAATTGTAGCGAAGCAGGGTGACGATGGCGACTTCGTCTTCTACGATCAGTACGGACGTTTCCAAAAGCTCTATCCTCGTGTTGCGGAAAAAGACACAGAACCTTTTTCCTTTTCATTCCAATAGTATCACTCTAGCATACTATTTTTTATGAAGGCAACACTATGCACGGTTTTGATTAAAAAATAGTTGATGTATGGGCAGCAAAACTAAACTGGTTCTCGATCTCGCGCCGCTGTTGGTGTTTTTCCTCACCTACCGGTTTTTTGGCCTTCTGGAGGCTACAGGGGCAATTATCGTCACGACGCTGCTGTGCTTGCTGATCGCTTATATCAAGGAAAAGCGCATTGCGGTGATGCCGCTGGTGTCGGGCATCGCGATTACGGTGCTCGGCGGTCTAACCCTTTGGTTGAACGATGAATATTTCATAAAAATCAAGCCAACCCTCGTCAATTTGCTTTTTTCCTCAATTTTGCTGGGAGGCTTATGCTTCCGCAAATCCATGCTGAAATACGTATTCGAAAGCGCGATGTCACTCACGGAAGAAGGCTGGAAGGCGCTATCTAGGAACTGGGGGCTTTATTTTATGGGTTTGGCCGTGCTGAACGAATATATCTGGCGGAATTATTCCACCGATTTCTGGGTCAATTTTAAGGTATTCGGCATGTTCAGCTTAAGCATGTTGTTCATGCTCAGCCAACTGCCCTTAATCAAGAAACATTGGGTAGAGTGATCGCGCGCCAGGCGATGTCGCGGCGGCAGAACCCGCCCGGCCAGTCGATGGCGTCCACCGCGCGGTAAGCGTTGGCCTGCGCTTCATGGATGGTTTTTCCGAGCGCGGTGACGCCGAGGACGCGTCCGCCGATAGCGACCAACTCACCGCCGCGCTTTTCGGTGCCTGCGTGAAATACTTTTACGCCTTCCAGTGCGTTCGCTGCCGCGCAGCCTTGTATCGGCGAGCCTTTATCGTATGTGCCCGGATAGCCGTTGGCGGCCATGACCACGCATACGGCGGCGTCGCTTACGAAGGAAATTTTTGCGCTGGCAAGCTGTTTTGTCGCGCATGCCAATAGCAGCTGATAGAGATCGCCGTTGAAACGCATCATCAGCGTCTGCGTTTCCGGGTCGCCGAAGCGGGCGTTGTATTCCAGCAGTTTCGGACCGTCTTTAGTTAGCATAAGCCCTGCGAATAGCACGCCGCTAAACACGCAGCCTTCTTTTTGCATCGCCGAAACCGTGGGCAGGATAATGGTCTGCATCACGGCTTTGCGTAAATGTTCGGTCATTACGGGGGCGGGCGAATAGGCGCCCATGCCGCCGGTGTTGGGACCTTTGTCGCCATCGAACACGCGCTTGTGATCCTGCGCGAACCCAAACTCAACGGCGGATGTTCCATCGCACAGCGCGAAGAAGCTCACCTCCTCGCCGTCCATGAATTCCTCGATCACCACCGCGCTGCCGCTTGCGCCGAACTGCCCGGAGAACATGCCGTCTATCGCATCCAACGCATCTTTTTTGTTTTCGGCGATAATTACGCCTTTGCCTGCCGCCAGCCCGTCTGCCTTCACCACGATAGGAAACGATTTCCCTTCCAGGAATTGTTTAGCCGCCGCCGCATCAGTGAAAAATCCATAGGCGGCGGTGGGGATGGCGTACTTACGACATAAGTCTTTCATGAAGCCTTTGGAGCCTTCGAGCCGTGCTGCGAGTTTTGAAGGGCCGAACACGTTGATGTTTGCAGCTTGCAAAATATCGGAAAGACCTTCCACCAGCGGTTGTTCGGGGCCGATGACGACCAGACCGATGGCATTTTGTTTGCAGAATTCTATGGCCGCCTGCGGCGAGGCAAGCGTAACGCATTGCGCATCTTCGGCGATGCCCGCATTGCCGGGTGCGCAAAACACCTGCGTAACGGATGGCGATTGTTTGAGCCGCCAGCACAGGGCATGCTCCCTGCCGCCGGAGCCTATGACCAGAACGTTTGCCATGAGGGATTCTTTCCTTTAAAGTCAGCGGACTATGCCCGATCCAGCCCCTGATTTCAACCACAACCAGCCGATCTACTCGGTCAGCGAAATATCGCTGTCGATCAAGCGGATGGTGGAAGACCGTTTCGGCGTCGTACGTCTGCGCGGCGAGATTTCCGGCTGGAAACAGGCTACTTCAGGCCATGTCTATTTCCGCCTGAAGGACGATAATGCCGTGATCGACGCCGTGTGCTGGCGCGGTACGGCGGGCAAGCTGAGCTTCAAGCCGGAGGACGGGCTGGAGGTGGTGTGCAGCGGTAAAGTGACGACCTATCCGGGCAAATCCTCATACCAGATCGTGGTCGATTCTATTGAGCCCGCAGGCGCAGGTGCGCTGATGGCGCTGTTGGAAAAACGCAAAAAGCAGTTTGAGGAAGAAGGATTATTCAAGCCGGAGCGCAAAAAACCGCTGCCGTTTTTGCCGCGCGTGGTCGGCGTGGTCACCTCGCCTACAGGTGCGGTGATACGCGATATTCTGCACCGCATCGAGGAACGTTTCCCCGTGCATGTGCTCGTGTGGCCGGTGATGGTGCAGGGCGAGGGGGCGGCGGAACAAATCGCCGCCGCCATCAAAGGATTTAATGCGCTGACGCCTGACTCAAACATGCCTGTTCCCGATGTGCTGATTGTCGCGCGTGGCGGCGGGTCGATCGAGGATTTATGGGCGTTCAACGAGGAGATCGTGGTGCGCGCGGCAGCGGCTTCGCGCATTCCGCTTATCTCGGCGGTCGGGCACGAAACCGATACCACGCTGATCGACTACGTATCCGACAGGCGCGCGCCTACGCCTACGGCCGCGGCGGAAATAGCGGTGCCTGTGCGCGAGAAATTATGGCTGGGCGTGGGGCAGCTCGACATGCGCCTGAATACGGCGGCGCAGCGATTGCTTGCGCAGCAGCAGGAAAAACTCGCAGGCCTTTCGCGCGGTCTGCCGAAACCGGCGCAGCTTATTGAAAGCGCCACGCAAAAACTCGACGACTGGGGCGAGCGGCTGCTTGCTTCACTGCCTGTCATGCTGTCGCGCAAGGAGCAGCAACTGGCGGTATTGAGCGCGGGATTAAAACCCGGCCTGCTGCTAGCGGAAATCAGAACCACCGGCGAGCGCCTGCGCGATATGCAGCAGCGCATGGCGAATGCCTGCATGCGCCGGATCGAAAAAGGCGAAGATAAAATCGCGCATATCGCGGCACTGCTGGAAAGCGTCAATTACCAGCGCGTGCTGGAGCGTGGGTTTGCCCTCGTGCGCGACGAGAAAGGCAAGCTGGTGACTACTGCGCAGCAGGCGCGGCAGGCACCTGACCTATCACTGACGTTCAAGGACGGCGAGATTAAGGTTACGCATTAGGCCAGCGCTTATGCACCCAGAACCATTGGTCGGGATACTGGCGCACCCATGATTCGAGCTGCGCGTTGATCTGCGTCATGATTAAAAGCGTATCGCGCGCGTCGTCGCCGGTTTTTTCGTAAGACAGATGGGGGAAAATCACGCCTTTGAAATGCGCGCCCTTCGTGCGTACGATATGGGCGGGAATGATCGGCATGCCGTAACGCAGCGCGAGCTGGGCGATGGCGGGCGCGGTCATCGCGTCGCGGCCGAAGAATTTTACCGGGATGCCGTCATTCATTTTCTGGTCGATGAGCATGGCGAGCGTCTCGCCGTTCTTGATCGCGCGCGCGAGCTTGAAGCCGCCTTTGGGTCCTTTGGGGAACATGTTGGAAGAACGCGCTGCGCGCAATTTTGCCACCATGCGATCCACATACGGGTTATTTGCCTGCCGGTAAATCAGCGTGATTGGAACGCCGTGGCTTTCGGCAAGCGCAGGCAGCATTTCCCAATTGCCGATATGCCCGGAAAAAAACATGGAAGGATTTTTTGGGTCGGGGAAATGCTCCGCGCCGTGCAGGTCGATACGTGGCAGCATCACGCCGCTGGGAAGGTGCGGCATCTCGGCGGCGACGCGGCCTAAATGATCCCACATGCCGCGCAGGATATGCTCGCGCTCTTCCTTGGGCTTTTCCGGGAAAGCGGCTGCGAGGTTTTTTTGCGCGGTTTTGTGTGCGGACATGAAGGGGCCGATTGCGCGCGCCATCCATCCCCCCATCGCCGATGCCATGTCGAGCGGAAGCAGGCGGAACGCCGTAAACAGCAGCATCAGCAGCATCGCCTCGATAAGGTGCATCAGTTTCGTCATGCAGGTGCCAGCGCTCCGGCAAGCAGCGCTTCGAGCTGCGCCTTGTCATCAAACTCCAGCGTGATGTCCACGATGGTTACCAGCGGTCGCAACTCCGGCGACAGGCGCACTGCGTCTTTGGCAGTGGTTACCAGCAACGCCTGCGCGTGGCGCGCGTCGTCCGCCAGCTTTTTGATTTCGGAGGCGCGGTAGGGATGGTGGTCGCCGAACGCAACGGTTTTTACAAGCTGTGCTCCGAGCGAGGTGAGGGTGGAAAAAAATTTCTGCGGCGTGGCCAGACCGCAGAATGCCACCAGCTTCTTTCCAGCGAGCGCGTGCGCGCTATCCAGCGGTTTCGTGCGCGCGCGCAGCACCGGCTTTCCTTCCGGCAGCGGCGGCGTGGTGTCGGACGGGTTGATTACGATAATCGCGTCGGCGCGCGCGAAGCCCGATTCCGGCGGTTCGCGCAGCGGGCCTGCGGGAATCAGGTGGCCGTTGCCGAAGCCGTACACACCGTCGATCACCAGCAGCGATAGGTTTTTTGTCACGAACGGATTCTGGAACCCGTCATCCATAACGATCACATCCGCCCCCAACCCGAGCGCGAACATCGCGCCTTCCTTGCGGTCTTTCGCCACTACCGTAGGCAACACGCCGGCCAGCAGCAGCGGTTCATCGCCCACTTGCTTCGCCGTGTGCACGCGCGGGTTCACGCGCAGCGGGGCGATCTGCGTGCCGCCATAGCCTTTGCTCAGGAAAAACGCGTTGACGTTTTTTGCTTTCAGCATCGCCCCAATTGCCAGCGCCACCGGCGTTTTGCCCGCGCCGCCCGCGGTCAGGTTGCCTACGCAGATGACCGGGATGGGAAGCGTTACCGGCCGTGCCGCCATGCGATAGAGCATGCTTGCATGCTGGTAGAGAAACGCCGCCGGGAGCAGCAGGTTGAACAGCGGATGCTGCGTATGCCAGAAGCTCGGAGTTTTCATGGTTTTTTCCGTGGCGCAAAGATGGGCGCCAGCTCGTCGAGCAGCTTGTCGGTGGCGCCGCTCTTGCCTTCCACCCATTGGCGCGCCTGCGACTGCAGGGCTTGCGTGGCGGAAGGATGGTTGAGCAGCATATCGATCTGCGCGGCAAGGTCGTCGGCGTTTTTCACGCGCAGGCATCCGCGCGTGCGTTCCATTTCCAGATAGATGTCACGGAAATTCTGCGTGTGTATGCCCGCGACCACCGCGCAGGCGAGGCGAGCGGGCTCCAGCGGGTTCTGACCTCCGTGATCGACCAGTGAGCCGCCCATGAACACGATTTCGCACAGGCGGTAGAACAGCCCCAACTCGCCCAGCGTATCGGCGATGTAGATGGCGGTGTCTGCGCCGATCGTATTCTTGCGTGAGCGTAAGCTTACGTTGAATTGCTTGCCAAGCTCCGCAGCGATTGCTGCGCCGCGTTCGGGATGGCGCGGCACGATCACGGTCAGCAGCCCGCGCCGCGTAGCCGAAAGCATTTTGTGCGCATGCGCGATGAGCTCCTCTTCGCCCGGATGCGTGCTGGCTGCCAGCCAGATCGGGCGTTCGCCGGTCGCGGTTTTCAGCGCCAGCAGCGCACCCTCGTCGCACGGCAGCAGCGTGGCGTCGTATTTTAAATTGCCGACGCAGGACACTTGTTTCGCGCCCAGCGATTCCAGTCGCTGCTGATCGGCCTCGCTCTGTGCGAACGCGACGTTGAAACGTGAAAGCATCGAGACAATCAGCGACGGGTATTTTTTCCAGAAGGCGAACGAGCGCTCCGACATGCGCGCGTTGATCACGCCCATGAAGCATTCCCATTCGTCGGCGGTGCGTACCAGATTCGGCCAAAATTCCGACTCGACCCACAGCGCGATGTCCGGCTTCCAGTGGCGCATGAATTTGCCGGTGGCTTCCGGCGTGTCAACCGGCACATACTGGTGGATCGCGCCCTTGGGCAGGCGCCGCTGCATGAGTTGCGCGGAAGTCACCGTGCCGGTGGTGAGCAGCAATCGCAGTTCCGGGAAGCGCTCGCGCAGCTTGCCGATCAGCACGAGAATCGAATTCGCCTCGCCGACGCTCGCCGCATGCAGCCATACCAGCGTGCCCACCGGCCGCTGCGTGGAAGCGATGCCGAAACGTTCATATAGGCGGGAACCGTCTTCCTTGCCGCGCGCACGCCGCCAGGCCAGCCACAGCGGAACCAGCGGCGCGACCAGCGAAGTGAGCAGCGCATAGATTTTATCCATGCGCCTCCCCGTCGGCATGTTCGGCCAGCCTGTTCATCGCGGCTTCCACTTCCTGGCGCATTTGTTCGTCCTGCTGTTCATCTCCGTTTTCCGCCACCATTATAGGTTTTCCGATGCAAAACACAATCCGGCCGAAGGGCAGCGCGAGCAGGAAGCTGTCCCAGCTGCCCAGCCGCACTGCGCGCGTTGCGGAAAACGTCACCGGTAGGATGGGCTTTTGCGCGTATTTCGCCACACCGATAGTGCCTTTCGCCAACACCTGCGCAGGCCCGCGCGGGCCGTCGGGCGTGATACTGATATTGTCGCCCGCTTCGAGGGCGCGCAGCATTTCCAGTACCGCCTCGCGCCCGCCTCGGCTGGTGGAGCCGGTGACGGTCTTTTGTCCGAAATGGCCTATCGTGCGCGAAATCAGCAGCCCGTCGCGGTGTAGGGAAATCAGCACGCGCATCGTGTGTTTCGGAGGGCAGAGCGTGGGCAGCATCATCATGCGCCCGTGCCAGAAGGCGAAGATGGCGTTGGCGTCTCCCAGCATGTAAGGGGCGGCGTCGGGATGAATATCCATGCGCTTGCTGCTGGTGAAAAATACGAGCCTGATATAGGACGCGAACACCCATGCCAGCACGATCTGCGTGGCGGGGCGTTTGAGCAGTTTTTTTGCGAAAGCCATGCGTCAGCGCGCGACGATAGTGTCGAAATTCTGTGTGTAAAGCTGGCAGTATTTGCCCTGCTTTTCCATCAGGCTTTTATGCGTGCCGGCCTCGATGACGTGCCCGTGGTCGATGACGTAAATAATGTCGGCCTCGGCGATGGTGCTCAGGCGATGCGCGATCACCAGCGTGGTGCGCCCCTGCATCAGCTTCGACAGCGCCTGCTGGATGCTGCGCTCGGACTCGTTGTCGAGCGAAGATGTGGCTTCATCGAGCAGCAAAATGGGCGCGTTCTTCAGCATGGCGCGCGCAATCGCAAGCCGCTGGCGCTGGCCACCGGAAAGCCGCACGCCATGCGCGCCGATCTTTGTGTCGTAGCCTTGCGGTAGCGCGCGGATGAACTCGTCGGCGGCGGCGTTCTGCGCGGCGGCGATGATTTCTTCGTCAGTGGCGCCTTCGCGCCCGTAGGCGATGTTGGCGCGCACGGTATCGTCGAACAGCATGGATTCCTGGGGCACGAACGCCATCGCGTCGCGCAGCGAGCGCAGCGTGACGCCGCGTATGTCCTGCCCGTCGATGGAGATGCCGCCCGCCTGCACGTCGTAGAACCGCAACAGCAGGTTCATCAGCGTGGATTTGCCGCCGCCGGACAGCCCTACCAGCGCCGCTTTCTTTCCTGCGGGAACGACGAGATTGACGCCGTGCACGCCCGCCGCATCCGGGGCATAGGAAAACGTTACGTTATCGAAACGAATTTCGCCTTGCGCGACGGCCAGCGGTTTTGCATCCGCTTTGTCGGCGATAGCGGGCGGCGTATCGAGCACCTTGTAGAGCCGCGCAGCCGCCGTAAGCCCTTCCTGCAGCGTGGTGTTCAGCCCGGCCATAGAGCGCACGGGCTTGTAGGCCATGAAAAACGCGATGATAAAAGAGAAGAATTCGCCCGGCGTAGTCTGCCCGTCGAGCACCTGAAAACCGCCGTACCAGATAACCGAAGCAATGGAAATGCCGGCGAGTATTTCCATCATTGGCGTGCCTGCCGCCTGTACGCGAATGGCTTTGTAGTAAAGTTTGAACAGCCCTTCGATGACGCCCTGCGCGCGCGCGGACTCATACGCTTCGCGGTTGTAGGATTTGACCGTGCGCACGCCCGCGAACACTTCGTCGAGCGTGGCGGTGAATTCACCGAGCTGTTCCTGCGTGTCGTTGGAGATGCGGCGCATGCGCTTGCTCAGGCGGATGGTCGGGTAGATGGCGATGGGGAACACCAGCAGCGCGATGCCCGCCAGTTCCGCGTTCTGGTAGAGCATGACGGCAAGGAGGAACGTGACGCTAAGACTTTCCTTGCCGAGCGTGGTGAGCACATTGGAAAATGCGTTGCGCAGCAGGTTGATGTCGTTAGTGAAGCGTGAAATCAGCCGCCCCGAGGATTCGTGGTGGAACAGGCCGATGTCGCTTTGCACCAGATGCGTAAACAACCGCATCTGCATATCGGCGACAATGCGCGTGCCGACATAGCGCATGTTAAGCATGTTGCCGTAATTCGCCGCCGCGCCGATAAGCGCGATAACGAATACCGCCAGCGGGATCAGCATCAGCATGTCGCGATCCTGCGCGATAAAAATTTTATCGAGTACCGGCTGTGTCATCCACGCGTTGGCGGCCTGTGTCGCGGCGATGGTCACCATGCAGCCTACCGCGAACGCGATCTTGCGCCAGTAGGGGCGCACATGCTCGCGCACCAAACGGCGGAGGATACGGTTGCCCACGAAATCCACAGGCGTTTTTTTCTTCATGCGCCCGCCACCGTCATGGCGTCCACGCGCAGGGTGGGCGCATTCGTTGCATAGCGGAATGCGAGATCATTGGCGGGTGTCGCGGTCTTGAACATCTCGCGCAGGTGTGAGGCGATGGTGATCTCCGACACCGGATAGGCGATCTCGCCGTTTTCGATCCAGAACCCGGCAGCGCCCTGGCTATAGTCGCCGGTAACGGTGTTGATGCCCATGCCGAACGTTTCGGTGACGTAGAACCCGCTTTTAATATCCTTGATCAACTCCTGCGGCGAAAGCGCACCGTTTTCCATGTAAAGGTTGCTGGACGAGGGTGAGGGCGGTGACGACAACCCGCGTGTGGCGTGGCCGGTGGAGGCGAGCTTCAGCTTGCTGGCGCTGCGCATGTCGAGCAGCCAGCTTTGCAGGATGCCGTCTTTGACTACCGCGAGCTTGCGGTTTCGCACGCCTTCGCCGTCGAACGGTTTGGAGCCGAGGCCGCGCACGATGTGCGGGTCATCGATGATGGAAATGCCGCGTGCGAACACCGGTTTGAGCAAATCATCCTTCAGGAAACTGGAACCGCGCGCGATCGCCTGGCCGGAGATCGCGCCCGCCAGCACGCCAAGCAGCCCGCGGCTTATGCGCGGGTCGAACACCACCGGCACCCGGCACGATGCGACTTTACGCGGGTTGAGCCGCTCAAGCGCGCGCTTCGCCGCCGAGTTTCCGACATCGGCAGCGCCAAGCAAATCGCCGCGATGGTGCGCGCTGGTGAAATCGTAATCGCGCTGCATCGAAGTACCTTCGCCCGCCAGCACCGATACGGATAACGAGAAATGGCTGGTGGGGTAGCTCTGCGCGAACTGCACCGCGCCACCCGCGCTTACGCCGAGGCTTATGCGGCTTGCGCTGTATTGCCCGTCGGCGCCTTCGGAATTGGTGATGCCTTTGACCGACATGGCTGCGTCCTCGCACAGCTTGCACTGTTCGCGCAGCCACAGTGCCGAAGGTTCATCGCCGTCGAATAAATCGAGTTCGGGAATAGCTGTTGGATGCAGGTTCGCAGGCGGCAGAATGCTGTCGGGATCGGGCAGGCTGGCATTCGCCATGGCGACGGCGCGCTCGGCGAGTTGCTGTAGCGTGTCGCGGCTGGTGTCGGTGGAGGAGACGATCGCCTGCTTGCCGCCGACAAAGACGCGCAAGCCCAGCCCCTTGCTCTCGGAGCGCTCGATGCCTTCGGGTTTACCTAAACGTTCGCTCACGCTGACATCGACCGTTTCAAAAATGATGCAGTCGGCGTCGTCGGCGCCGGTGGCGCGCGTGCGTTCGAGTAGCCAGCAGAGCGTATCCAAACTTGAAACCATGCTTCTATCTACGCGATGTTGACGCCTTACTGAAAGCAAAATGTGTATTTTCGCAACGCTTGCGTAAAAAACCGACGAAAGAACGGTTGTAACCAATCCTTAAATTGCGTAATAAAGTCGCACGCGTATAATGACACTCGTTATGACCGGCACGCCTGCGATGAAACCTAAAGTCTTTAAATTGCCCGCTGCTGCGCCGAAGCGCGCGCTACGAACGTCGCTGGCGCGTCGCGCGTTGGTGAAAATACGGGACATGCAGGCTACGCTGCTTCTGGTGTGCATCATTGTGATCATCGCCATCGCTGCCGTTTCCACGAACCAGAACGCGCCCAAAGGCTCGGCGCGCGGCACCGGCATGGCCGGAATGCTTAACGCGCCAATCTCCAACGCCATGGCCTCCAATTCCGCTGCTGAGCAGGACAAGACCATTGTTATCCAAGGAAAAACGGATGCGATCGTCGGCCAAATGACTAAATTCCCGGCTACGGATGAGCAAGGCTCGGAAATAAAAACCATTTCTAAGGTTGACAATAATACAGGCCGGGCACTACTGTCGATCATTAGCAAATATTAACTAATGACTTTGGAGTAGTTATGTCCCGCACCTTCATGGGCGCGCTTTTCGCCGCCGCGCTTGTCGCCGTTTTCTCGCAGACCGCGCAGGCTGCCCCTGCAGAAATCCTAGGCCTCGTTACCGGCCCGAAAACCGGCACCTATTACGCGTTCGGCAAAGACATCGTGCCGGTGGCGTCGAAAGCGGGCGTCGATCTCGAAGTGAAATCGTCGGAAGGCTCTATCGATAATATCAAGCGCATCAACAGCGCTGAAAACGCCGCACTCGGCATCGTGCAGTCGGACGTGCTCGGTTTCCTGAGCCGTTCCAAAAGCCCTGACTCGGTGCGCATGGCGAGCAACCTGCGCATGATCTTCCCCTTCTACAACGAAGAAGTGCACGTGCTGGCGCGCAAGGACATCAAAACCTTCGCCGACCTGCAGGGCAAGCGCATTGCCATCGGTGAAGAAGGCAGCGGCAACATGCTCACCTCCATCAACCTGTTCTCCATGATGGACATCACCCCCGCCGAAAGCAAGAAAGTCGCGCCCGCAGTGGGCGTGGCGGCCGTGCTCAAGGGCGAGCTGGACGCGGTGATTTTCGTGGCGGGCAAGCCGGTGCGCCTGTTTAAGAACTTAGAAGACCTGACCCTGCCGGAAAACCAAAAATACGCACCCATGCTGGAACAGGTGCATTTCCTGCCGATGGATCATCCGAAGATGCTGGAAGAATACAAGCCCGCGGACATCACGCGCGCGGATTATAATTTCGTGTCGGAAGACGTAAAGACCATCGCGGTGCAGGCGGTTATGGTGTCCTACGATTTCTCCGGCGGCTCCAACAAGAAGCGCTGCGAAAAACTCGCCGCGCTTGCCAAAGCCATACGCAATGAACTGCCTTCGCTCAAGGCCAAGGCGCATCCGAAATGGAAAGAAGTCAATCTCGATGCTGATTCCGGCGTATGGAAAAAGGACGGCTGCGTGTGGCCGGACGTGCCGAAAAAAGATGATGGCAAAACCAGCCTCGGCAACGACCTGATCAATATCATCGAGAAAAACGAGAAAGCCAAACCCTAACGGTTTAGCTTCCGCCTAAAACAAATGCCCTGATTTTTTCGCCTTCGCGTCCAGATAGGCGTGGTTGTGCGCGCCGGTTTCTACGACCAGCGGCACGCGCTCGATAATCCGTATACCGTGCTTTTCGAGATTGGCGATTTTGTGCGGGTTATTGGTCAAAAGCCGCACGCCGGGCGCGCCCAGATATTTCAATATGGCCGCGGCGACGGCGAAATCGCGCTCGTCCTCGTCGAAACCGAGCATGAGGTTGGCGTCGTAGGTATCGACACCCCGCTCCTGCAGCGCGTAGGCGCGCAGCTTGTTGGTGATGCCGATACCACGCCCTTCCTGATGCAGATACACCAATATACCGCCGCCGGATGCGGCGATCTGCGCGACGGCCATCGTAAGCTGGCTGCCGCAATCGCAACGCAGGCTGCCGAGAATATCGCCGGTAACGCAGGAGGAATGTACGCGCACCAGCGGCGCTTCCTTCGCCTCGCCGATCAACAGCGCCAGATGTACCGACGTGCCGTGCTTCTCACGGAAACTTACTATGCGTGCGTCCTCGGCACCCGCCACCGGAAGTTTCGCGCGCGCGGTTTCGATGACGTCCGCTTGCGGTGATTGCGCGTAATGCAGCAGATCGGCAGCGTCCAGCTTTATCGATGCGTGCGGGAGATCAATCGTCTCCACGGCCAGCAACGCAGGAAGCAATGCCGCATGTTTGGCAAGCAGGATGGCGGATTGCTGCATATCGGTGGCCGGCTCAACTGCCAGTGCGGGCAGGGGGGCTTCAGGCGCGACCGGATCGGCGAGCCAGCGCAACTGCGTAAGCGACAATGCAGAGGCGTCGAGTTGCACGCAGCCCGCGCCTGTATGCGCAAGCCCGGCATAAGCGGCGCGTTTGCCGGTGAGGATAGCACGCAGCGGGGCGCCCACCGCGCGCAGCGCAGTCAGCGTGTTTTCATCAAGAAATTCAATAGGAAAAATAGAAAAATTCGCCGCCGCGCCGGTGACGGCTACCCCCGACTGGCGGCGCAATTCATCGACAGCGCGGGCGGCGCGTTCGTGCGAGCTTTGAGTATCTTGTTGTTTTCGTGTCATTTAATCGTTTTAGGGTTGTGAATGCAGCCAATCCATACTACACCTGTGGACGAAAATTAAGGGATTTCCTTGGGTGAACGCTAAACAAACCATAACTATCGTAAGCGACGATGCGGATTTTGCCCGTGTCGTGGCCGACCATGCGGCACGCGAACTGGATGTGGAAGCGTGCATTGCACCGGAACCCGCAGGCGATGCTGCGCTGGTAGTAGGCAGCGATAAAACAGCGAAATCATGGCCGCTGCCGGTGCTGCAGATCGACCCGCGGGACAAACCGCTGCGGTTGCAGACCCTGCTGGCCGCGCTGCGCACCTTGTTGAACCAGACAAGCGTCGCTATCGGCACGGGCTACACGCTGGATATGCGGCAGAAGCTGCTTGCGCGTAGCGCCGGCGGCAAAACCGCGGAACTCACCGATAAGGAGGCGCAGCTCCTGCTTGCCATCGCGCAGGCGGGCGGGGACGGTATCGGCCGCGACACGCTCTTGAAACAGGTGTGGGGTTTCGCGCCCGACATGAACACCCATACGCTGGAAACCCATATTTACCGCCTGCGCGCGAAGATTAGGGAGAATTTCTCCGAAGAAATGATCGACGCCGTCGAAGGCGGCTACAGGCTTTCGGCATGACCGCGCTCAACGATTCACAACTCATGACGCTGATCAGGCAAAGTCCTGCGCTCGATGCGATTGCGCCCTCGTTACCCGAGCCGTTGCAGGCGCGGCTGCTCGATCTGCAGAAGCGTGCGGGCGATGCGTATGCGGCGGGTTCGTGGCGCACGAAAGCGGGCGACCTTGTGGAAGTGCCGCCGCGCTCCGTCCCGCCTACCGTGGAAGAAGCGCAATCGGCGCTCGGTCAGGCCTACCTTGTGCAGGATGATCATAAGCGCGCGCTCAAAGGGTTGATGGATGATATGGGACTCACGCCGTCCGCACGCCGCGCAGGGATACTGGCGCAGCTTTCCGACACGCTTAAAGGCTGGTTCAGGTAAGTATGGCGGCAAAAACCTCCCTTATCGGCCTGACCCGCGAGGAGCTGGCGGAAAAATTGAAAGCCCACGGCTTCGAGCCGTTCCGCGCCAAGCAGGTGTGGAGCTGGGTATATGGCAAGGGCGTCACTTCGTTCGAGCAGATGACCAGTATCGCCAAACCTCAACAGGCGAAGCTCGCCGAGCATTTCACGCTCGACCGCCCGAAAATAGCAAAAGACCTGACCTCGTTCGATGCCACGCGCAAGTGGTTGCTGGAATTTCCTGACGGCAATCAGGTGGAAACGGTATTTATTCCCGAGGAAGATCGCGGCGCTTTGTGCGTGTCGTCGCAGGTGGGCTGCACGCTGTCTTGCACCTTTTGTCATACGGGCACGATGAAGCTGGTGCGCAATCTGACGGCCGCCGATATCGTAGGGCAGGTGATGGTGGCGCGCGACGGACTGAAAGAATGGAACAAGAAGCGTGAGGATTGCCTGTTCACCAACATCGTGATGATGGGCATGGGCGAACCGCTCTATAATTACGATAACGTGTCGCGCGCACTGACGATTATCATGGACGGCGAAGGCATCGCCATTTCCAAACGAAAAATCACGCTATCCACTTCCGGCGTGGTGCCGATGATCGAGCGCTGCGGCAAGGAATTGGGCGTGAATCTTGCTATTTCGCTTCACGCCGTGCGCGACGATCTGCGCGATGAGATCGTGCCGCTGAATAAAAAATATCCCATAAAAATGCTGCTCGATGCCTGCCGCAACTATCCTGCTGCCAACAACGCACGGCGCATCACGTTTGAATATGTGATGCTCAAAGGCGTGAACGATTCCGATGCCGACGCGCACGAATTAGTGCGCCTGCTGAAAGATATCCCCGCGAAGGTGAATCTGATTCCCTTCAACCCATGGCCGGGCGCACCCTACGAATGCTCCAGCAAAAACCGCATTAACGCGTTTGCAAAAATCGTGAATGATGGCGGATTCTCCTCGCCTGTGCGCGCTACTCGTGGGCAGGATATTTTCGCGGCTTGCGGACAATTAAAGTCCGATTCGGAGCGGAAAAAAGGTGAGAAGGTGCAGCTTTAGAATTTTATTTATCTTGTTATACCGGCGTGGGCCGGTATCTTTTCTGTCATCTGGAATGACTAGAGCAATAAGATATCGGCCTGCGCCGGTACGACGATAAATAAGGAGTCCCCATGCCCACACTCTACGGCGCGCCGCTATCCCCGTTCGTTCGCAAGGTTGCGATTTTTTTGGAAGAGAAGGGCGTGGCCTATGAATGGAAGATGGTGCGCCCGCATGACCGCGACGAGGCGTTCAAGGGCTTAAGCCCGTTGGGGAAAATTCCGGCGTATAAGGACGATAAAACCGGGCTGTGCGATTCGTCGGTGATTTGTTTTTATCTTGAGCGCACGTACCCCGATCCCGCGCTTTATCCTTCTGATACGGTGGAGCTGGCGCGCGCCATGTGGTTCGAGGAATATTTCGACGGGGCGATGATCAAGCCGATGAGCGACATTTATTTCCATTCCTATTTCAACCCGCGTTTTTTAGCCAAGCCCACCGATGAGGCCGTGCTTGCGGATGCGCAGGCGAAGCTGCCGCCGCTGCTCGATTATATCGAAGCGCAACTCAAGCCGGGCGAGTGGATGGTGGAAAACCGTTTTTCCATCGCCGACATCGCGCTCGGAACAGGATTCGCCAATATCGCGCTGGCGGGTGTGAAGCCGGATAGGACGCGTAACCCGAAGCTCGCCGTCTATATCGAGCGGTTATATAAGCGCCCGTCCTTTGTGAAGATTGTAGGCGCGATGGACGCGTTCATCCCCACCATAAAGGTGAAAAATCCTTGATCGGCTGCCGTTTTCATGCATAACTCGCGCACTTTCGGAACGATACGGAAAATGAGCTGGTATGTGCTGGAGCGGTGAAGCATCTGCGGCGTTGGCGACATTGGGACTTGCGGTTACCGCCTATTCCGCCTGCGTGAAAAAAGACTCCATCCTGCTGTGGATGCCGCTGGGCTATTTCACGCTGATGGAAGCGCTGCAGGCGTATACGTACACGGTCATCGACAAGTGCGGGCTGCCGCAAAACGAGGTGGCGACGGTGCTAGGCTATATGCATATCGCCTTCCAGCCTTTTTTCATCAATATGTTCTCGCTCTATTTCATCGACAAACGCGTGGCGAAAAAAATCGCGCCGTTCGTCTACACGGCCTGCTTCGTCGCTGCTATCATCATGCTGCTGAAGCTCTATCCGTTCAGCTGGGCGGTGCAGTGCGACCCCGAAACGCGCCCGATGTGCGGCCGTATGCTGTGCTCGTTCCACGGCAACTGGCATATCGCCTGGTCGCTGCCGATCAACGAAATGATGAACCGCATACCCTCCTACCTGATCGCAGGGTTTATCATTCCGGCGCTCTACGGCTCGTGGCGCTTTACGCTGTGGCATCTTATATCGGGGCCGGTATTTGCGCGATTGACGACGGACAATCTCAACGAATGGCCGGCCGTATGGTGCCTGCTTTCGATCGACCTTCTGCTGGCGGTGAGTAACACCCGCCTGCGCAACTACATGCATCAGAAGAGCTGGCCGCTATGGAACTGGATACGCAATAGCGGCAGGCGAAAAACTGTGGTAATAAAACCGGATGCGTAAAGTCCTCGTCTCGGGAATGATCGGCAACGGGTTGGAGTGGTATGATTATGCCCTCTACGGCCAGATGGCGTGGCTGCTGTCCAAACTCTTCTTTCCCGAAGGCGACCCCACCGTCACGCTGATCGCCACTTACGGCATTTTCGCCGCCGGGTTTCTGGTGCGCCCGCTGGGGGCGATCCTGTTCGGCTGGATCGGCGACGCCTACGGGCGCAAAACCGCGATGGTGATCGCCGTGCTGATGATGGCGATTCCCACCGGCTGCATCGGCCTGCTGCCCACCTACGAACAGATCGGCATCCTCGCGCCCATATTGCTCACCATCATCCGCCTGCTGCAGGGGCTGTCGCTCGGCGGCGAGTTTTCCGGCTCCATCACCTATATCGTGGAACATGCGCCCGCGGGCAAGCGCGGCTTGAGCGGCTCGGCTTCGCTGGTGAGCCTCAATCTCGGCTTCCTGCTCGGGCTGCTGGTAACGCAGGGCTGCATGGGGTTGATGGGCGAAGAAGCCTTCCGCGAATGGGGCTGGCGCGTGCCGTTTATCACCGGCATCGCCATCGGCTTTATCGGTTTTTACATTCGCACGCATTGCCATGAAAGCCCGGCTTATACCGAAGCCAAGGCCAACGGCCACCTTTCTAAGAAGCCTGTGCGCGAGGTGTTCGCCCGCCATCCGTGGCAGATCGTGCAGGGCTTTGCCATGTACATGACCGTGACCATGCCGTTTTACCTGACGGCGATTTACTTCATCAGCTTCAGCCACAAGCAACTCGGCCTGCCGATGGAAGATGTGATGTGGCTCAACGTGGTCAATATGCTGGCGATGATGCTGCTCTACGTGCCATCAGCCAAACTGTCAGATCGCATCGGGCGCCGCCCTGTGCTGGCCGCAGGCGCGGTGCTGATGTTGTGCGCGGTCTATCCGTTGTTTACGTTCCTTACCCCCGGCGCGCCGCTGATGCAGATTCTGCTGGCGCAGGCGCTGTTCGCCCTCATCCTCGGCTTCTATATCGGCCCCATCCCGGCGATGCTGGTGGAGCTGTTCCCCACCTCCGTGCGCTATACCGGCATGGCGGTGGCGTACAACCTGAGCGCCGCCCTGTTCGGCGGCACCGCGCCGATGGTGTGCGAATGGCTGGTAAAGACTACCGGCAGCTATGCTTCTATCGCCGGATATGTCATATTCTGCAATCTTTTATCGCTGGCGGCGATCTATTGCTATAAAGACCGCTACAAAGAGCCATTGCGCTGACATACGGCAGGCTAGGTTAGCCTTGACTTTGCTGGCTGCGTCCTTTACCTCACATTCTCTCGAAGCGCGGAGGAGTGGCCGAGTGGTCAATGGCAGCAGACTGTAAATCTGCCCGCGTAAGCGTTCGCAGGTTCAAATCCTGCCTCCTCCACCACCCTGCGCCTTTGGCTTCGGGTGGCGCGGCCATTAGAAGGCGATCTTAGGCGTAGGAGTTCCTCGAAGCTCCGAGTGATCTGGGGACTGGTACCCCCCTGAAATTATTTTTCCCAAGTAAATAAACGCAAATCCGGGCATGATTTAGCGCGTGGTGTGCGCTGTGGGCAAATATCACAGTAACACAATGTATTTTGTCATAAAACTGTCACGCAAATCGTCACAAAACCGTCACAATCCTGTGATATATTAAATAATAGTTAATATTTTCCCTAAATATATATTTATCATTAGGATACAGCATGGTTGATAAGACGTTCGTGGCAGGTGTTTTCGGCGCCATAGTACTTGCGGCGGTGATGGTGAGCACGGCGCACGCTGAACCCCTTACCTTTCGGCAGGAAGGCAACGGTAACATCGCGTATGTCGAGCAGGTGTGGGGCGATCACGCGCTTACCGGTTTGCAGATCGGCGATAACAATAACGCAGCCTTCGTCGTTAGCGGAGAGGGCAACGGCATGAACGCCGAACTGCGCGGGAACGATAACATCGCCCGCGCGACCGCCACCGGCATGAACAACATGCTGGAAATGCTGTTGCTCGGCGATGGGAACAATGCGGCGATTACGCAAGAAGGCAACCAGAATCTGGCGTCCCTGATGCAGTCAGGAACTAACAATCACGCGAAAATCCTGCAACCCGGCGACAGCAATGCCGCGTTCATCCGTCAGACGGGTGAAGAAAACACGGCGTCCATTTACCAGCAGGGCTACGGCAACGTCGCGGAAATCTATCAGGACGGCATCGGCAATAACGCCAGCATCGAACAATACGGCGAAAAACAGCAGATGGATATTTTCCAGTCCGGCAATAACCAGAGCCTGAGCATCGTACAGGGAAATTAAGCGCATACACGGTGAAGCCGCCCCGGTCATCGCGCTGGTAATCAGGGGCAACGTAACAAAACCAAAACCAAAAAACCAAAAGGAGAAGCCTTATGAATACACGGAATTTACTGACGACCACGGCGATTGTGCTTGCAAGCGCGATGATTTCTTTCGGGGCGAATGCGGGCGATGTGGAAGGCACGCAGGAAGGCAATAATAACATTGCCAATATTGAGCAGGTAGGCGGCCTCCATGAGGCGTACGTCACGCAGTTGTTTGGCGACAACACGCTTACTCTCGGTCAACATGGCGGTGCGGCGAACTCCGCGCATATTCTGCAGGTGGGCGACTCGGATGTCAGTGTAGTTCAGAATAGTGCATCTGCCAATGCCGGCAATGTTGCGAATATCGGGGTGGAAAGTACGACTATGTTTCTGGAACAAACAGGTGGATCAAATCATGCAGATATTGACGCAGGAAGCAGCTATGTAGATGCGTTGCAAAATGGCGAAGGAAATATTCTTTCTGTGCAGGGCGCTAATCTTGATAGTGCATTTACCCAAGAAGGCTCTAACAATAGCATGATAGTCGAGTCGTTCGATATGGACCTCTATCTTGACCAACGCGGTGATGATAACCGTATGTCGGTCGGAGCATATACATATGCAAGCGTTTCACAAATTGGTGATCGCAACACTGCCCATATCGATGAATCTGAGGAAGTCGAAATTACGCAGCGTGGCAATGATAACATGGCCGGAATAATGGAGGCTGCTAATGCAACGATCAACACAGTAGGTGATCGCAACACGGCGAGGATAACGGGCTCTGGATTTTCTCAGGCATTTACGAGCATATCCCAGGACGGTTCAGATAACGTAGGTATCATCTACGATAGGGGCTTTGACGAAACCTTGATTAGCCAGAGCGGTAACGCCAATAGTGCGGTTTTATTCGTAGAAGGGGGGCGCATTGTGCAGGCAGGCAATAATAACAGCGCCAGCCTTACCAATGTGGACTACGGCAATGTTGAACAGCGTGGCAACGGCAACGTTTTCAATGCAGTAGGCCAGTAAGCGGTAACTTGGGGGCGGTAGGGTTTCTTACCGCCCCTTATTGTTTAATTGATGTAATTCAATTAGTTAAAAAATACCCCCAAATCTTACTAACCGTCATAAAACCGTAAAACAACTATGCTATGATGAAACCCATGAAAACTTACGCCAAAACATCGCTTTTAGGACTCGCCGCCGCGCTTGCGGGGGCACCGTCGCTTGCCGCCAACAGCGTGGTTATTGAGCAGGTGGGGGCGGGCAGCGTGGTGGTGAAGCAGTCGGGCAAAGGCAATTCGGTGGAAATCCGCCAGAATGCTGAAAAATTGGATGACAAAGAGGATAAAAAAGTTAAAAAGCCGGTGGATTATAACAAGGAAGTGATTAACGATCCCGCCATTTCGCTACGGGCGAGGGGACAGTCGGTGATCGAGAAGAATACGCCCGCAGCGCCCGCGCAGGGTAATAAAATACAGGTGCATCAGGAAGGCGATAGCAATAAAGCCAGCTTGTCGCAGCAGGGTGAGGATAACGAGCTGTTGTTGGAGCAGGAAGGCGATAATAATCAATACCAGCGCGTGCAAAAAGGTGCGCATAACCGCGCGAAGGTAAAACAGAACGGCGAATGGGTAGAAGACGTCGAAGAAAACGAAGAATAGGAGTATTCTATGCAGAAAAACATGACGATAGCCATGACGATGGCAATGCTGGCGATGGTAGCCGACGCCTCCGCGTCGCCCATGACTTATCGCGGCAACAACCCGCGCATTTCGCCGAACGCGAACCCGTACAATGCCGGAAATCTTGATAAAACGGCGGAGCTGACGCGCCCGAAAGATAAAAAGGCCGCCTCGCGCGCCTCCGGTTACGCAGGGTTGAGCGAAGCCGATCTTCTGAAGCGCAGCGTAGTCAGCAGCCTCGCCTCGCGCTACCAGCAGATATTGACCGGCACCGACCAGAGCAGTGGCACCATCAATTTCGGCGACGGCACCTATGCCGATTTCACCACCGTGGGCAGCACGCGCTTTATTACTTTCCGCGATACGATCAAAGGCACGACCACGGATATTTCCTTCCCGCTTTAACGGTAAACTTACGAAGTTAGGCGAGGATAGCGCGCATGAAACGATTATTCCCACTTCTCATCGGCGCGATGCTAACCAGCGCCTGCGCCATGCCTGAACTCGCCGAGAACGGCTTCGTGCAGGAAGCGAAAGTCACGGATGTGACGCGCGCGGGGGAATTACTGGTCGGCTTGCCGCTGCCCACGCGCCAAATTCCGGTAGTGGTGTACGATTTCCAGGATCAGACCGGCCAGTTCAAATATAGCGAACAGGCAACCGAATATTCCAGCGCGGTGACCAAAGGCGGACTGTCCGTGCTCGTCAAGGCGCTGCTTGATACCGGCAGCGGCAGGTGGTTTACGGTGGCCGAACGCGGCGGCTTGAATAATCTGCTCAAGGAACGCCAGATCATCCGCACCATGCGCAGCGAATATACGCGTCCCGACGGCAGTAAACTGCCCGATCTTCCGCCGATGATCTATGGCGGCATGCTGCTGGAAGGCGGCATTGTGTTCTATGACTCCAATATCTTAACCGGCGGCGCGGCGGCCGGGTATTTCGGTATTAGCGGCTCGGCGCAGTATCGCCGCGACATCGTGACGGTTTACTTACGTGCGGTGGACATCAATACCGGGCAGGTGATCCTCGCAGTCAACAGCTCCAAAACCGTGTTCTCCTACGCGGTATCGGGCAGCGTGCTGCGCTACCTCTCGTTTGACAAGCTGCTTGAAGCGGAAACCGGCTTCTCGGTGAACGAGCCGAGCCAGCTCGCCGTGCGTCAGGCTATCGAAACCTCGCTCTATTCGCTGGTGATGGAAGGCACGCTGCGCGGCATGTGGGGCTTTGCCGATCAGAACGCAGGCAAGCAGGCGATAACCGATTACGTCGCTCGCCGCGACAGCGGCAGCAAAGTGAACATGTTCGACGGCACACCGCCGCAAGCGCCCGCGTCCGTGGCAAAAAAAGCACCTGCGAAGGAAGAATCCTCATGGTTCGATTCATGGTTTGGCAGCGAACCTGCTGCGGAGACCATCGTGCAACCAAAGCCCAGGCCGAAACCCGCTGCGGTGCAAAAGCCGTTCTACCGGCCTGAGGCAAAATAATCCTGTCGAAGAATAGTTGATTTCCCGGCCTGCCTCCGTTAGAACCCAACCCATCCGCGGGTGTAGCTTAGTGGTAAAGCTCCAGCCTTCCAAGCTGGCTATGAGGGTTCGATTCCCTTCACCCGCTCCACGCTTCGCCTTCAGCTACGCGTGGCGCCGCCACGCAGATGCGCAAATCAGGCACGCCGCAATTGACAAACCCTAAATATCCGTTACAACGCAGCCCATCGCACGCAGCGACCCCTTAAAATTGTCAGGAGTTTACGAAAATGACCAAAGAGAAATTTGAACGCACGAAACCGCATTGCAACATTGGTACGATCG
>CAZYBO010000001.1:0-461258 GCA_964645205.1 uncultured Rickettsiales bacterium | reverse complement strand
TTGGGGGATCGTCTAGCGGTAGGACTACGGACTCTGACTCCGTCAACCTAGGTTCGAATCCTAGTCCCCCAGCCAATCTACTTAGTCCATCACTGGCCATTCCCGTCCGATACAGTCCAACAAAACATAGGAAATAAGCCATTTACAGAGCATAACATGGGTGATATATTGTCCAGCAAGCCAAGATACCGTTTGCTGGAATATACCCCCAGATAGGGATATAAATGGGGGTAGATTTTTAAACTAAGAAATTTATACCCCCATGCTGCTTAGTGATATAAAAGTCCGCAAAGCCAAGCCTACAGCCAAACCTTATAAGATGGCGGACGGTGATGGAATGTTCCTTTATGTGCATACCAACGGGAGCAAATACTGGCGTTTCAAATACCGCTTTGCTGGCAAGGAAAAACTATTAGCGCTAGG
Organism: uncultured Rickettsiales bacterium; assembly: GCA_964645205.1. Lineage (GTDB taxonomy): Bacteria > Pseudomonadota > Alphaproteobacteria > Rickettsiales > SXRF01 > CAZYBO01. The sequence continues at coordinate 460,835 of CAZYBO010000001.1, read as the reverse complement.
TGTTTATCCCGAGGTAAGCCTTGCAGATGCCCGTGAACGCCGTGCTGTTGCCCGTAAGGAACTGGCGGCTGGCAATGACCCTAACGAGGTTAAGAGGCAAGCTAAACGGCTCGTTATATTGAAAAGCGCGACCACCTTTGAAGCTGTCGCTCGTGAATGGCATCAATCCAATCTCCATACCTGGACACCCAAGCATGGCGCAAATGTCATTAAGCGGTTAGAGGGTGATATTTTCCCCAAGTTAGGTAACCGTTCTATTGCCGATATTACCGCGCCGGAATTACTATCCGCCTTGCGTATCATAGAGAAGCGTGGCGTCTTAGACCTCACCCAGACTATAGCGCAATATTGTAGCCGTATCTTCTCTTATGCCATTGCCACAGGACGAGGTGAACGCAATCCAGCCACAGATTTACGGGGCGCATTAAAAACGCCCGTAAGAAAGCACCATGCACATCTTAAGTCAGATGACTTACCGGAGTTCCTTAAAAAACTGGAACGCTATGATGGTGAGTTACAAACCAAGCTGGCCTTGCAAATGCTCCTACTGACTTTTGTACGCACTACAGAGCTACGGGGAGCAGAATGGGCAGAGATTGACCTCGATGCCGCTGAATGGCGTATCCCAGCTGACCGCATGAAAATGAAAGACCCGCACATAGTACCGCTATGCACTCAGGCCATTGCAATATTAAGGGAACTGCAAAAACGTAGCGGCAACAGGCAACATATTTTCCCTAATGCAAACAACCCGTCTAAATTCATGAGCGAGAACACTATGCTCTATGCCATATACCGCATGGGCTATCACTCACGCACTACTGGACACGGCTTCCGCGCTACGGCCAGCACCATCCTCAATGAGAACGGCTTTGCACCTGACGTAATTGAACGCCAGCTTGCACACATAGAGCGCAACAAAGTACGCGCAGCATATAACCACGCTCAATACCTACCTGAACGTCGTAAGATGATGCAATGGTGGGGAGATTACCTTGAGGTTACTATCATGGCCAGTACAGTACGGAGTGCTCCCAATGCAAAAGCCAAAAAAGCAAGCGTCCGATAAGGCCAAAGCCAATCTGTTTAGGCAGCAAATTATCTTATTGGACATGGTTGAAGAATTAACTAAAGGGGATGATGCCGGATGGGAATCCTATTTCCATTCTGTTGCCCCAGAATTTTTATTGCTTGAAGAAAAGCCGGGAAAGAAGGCTACAAGAAATTTATCCATTACCTTCATGAGATACTTTAGAGATTCTGTTTGCTCCGGTGCTACACCTTCTGCGGCTGTTTTAATTCACGTTGCAGAGTGTTTTGATAAATACCTCAATGATGACTCAGGTATGCTATCTCTAGACGAAGCCTTTAAGTTAAGTCACAGGCCACGCCTCGGTAATCCGATAAAACAAGAGCAGTGGTTGCAAAATAAAATGACGATACTATTAGCGATGTGGCTTCAAAGGAAAATAAATGAATTAAAAGGGAACAAACTTTCAATCGAAAATGCTGCGGGAATAATAATTGATAAATGGAATCTTGACGAAGATGCAGAATCCCTCAAGAAGGCGTATATAAAATCTAAAATAGATAAAGAGTATGAAGGAAGGTATTATCCTCCGACCTCGGAAGTAATCCGCGATTTGGAAAATGCATTTGAGGATGCCACTCTCCTGCATATTTCGGGCATAATTCCCAAAAGTAAATCAGTACTAAACAGAATGGAAAGCAAAAACGGATTAAAAGTTTATTTATCCTCCTGTATTGAGCAATTGGGGAATAAATAATTCAGGTTCCATCCCTGATTCCGCCCTTTCTCTAGGCTACACCAATGGACATAACCACTGTTCATTGGAGTTGACCATGTCTCACAGCCTTTCATTACCCGATACCGGATATGTCCGGTTACACGCGGTACTCCATCATATTCCTGTCAGCAAAAGCACATGGTGGGATGGTATTCAAAAAGGCCGCTTTCCTAAGCCAATTAAATTATCTGAGCGTTGTACTGCTTGGCGTGCTGAGGATATTCACGCGCTTATAAAAACATTAAATGACCAGCAATCCCATTAGCAAGGATTGCTCATGTCTATTGATGATACGCATTTGCCGGAAGTACAGGCATATCTTGCCAGCCTTCCTAATCCCCGTTCCTATCGTGGCAGGCGTTATGGTCGGGCAGCATTACGCCCAGCTGCTAGGTCACAAATCAAGAGCACCCATTTTAATCGCTACCTGTGGTCAGAACATCCGATAGTGGACGAAGCAGTTTATTATCTGGTGGATTCGTGTTGTCGGGGTCTTATCCCTGAAAGAACTAACCCTAAGAAACTATACGCCACTGCTAAAATTATACTGTTGAACCTGTATCGAGCCCACAAAATGGGGCGTGAGCATTGGGTAACGTATTCCCGCAATAAGAACGTCATTAATACCCCTATGCGATACAGAAAATCGGGGTTTAGCTATCCCCATTTGATATTGCTAACGGATGCCTTTAGACGACGGCAGCAGATTGAAGCCGTCAAAGGGTTTCATGACCGTTCCCGCAGGAGAAATACGCCTGCAAGCCGGAGCAAACCGTCCCGAATGCGTATTGCCGAAGGAATATACTACTTATTTCAGAAACACCAAATTTTACCGGAATATATTATCCGTGACCCTAGACAGGAACTCATTGAACTAAAAGATTGCGCCGGTGCTGATGATAGAAGGCCATTATTAGCGTATAAGAACACTGTAACCGTTTCTAGAATGCGGAAGGTGTTAGAGGGCTACAATGCGCTTATAAAGGCATCTGCAATCGAATTAAATGGTACTCACAGCCCTTATATTGATTTCTCGGATATTACCGTAAAGCGGGTATTCAACAATAACTCATGGACGCATGGTGGGCGATTCTATGGAGGATGGTGGCTTCATGGGATTAAAAGTAATGCCCGCCATAACATGACCATCAATGGAAATCCTACGGTAGAATTGGATTATAAGTCTCTGCATCCCTTCATGCTGTACCAACGAGAGGGAATACGGCTTCATTTTGACCCGTATCAATTACCAGAATATGACAACTCGCCTGACAAAAGAAAGCTAAGGAATCTGGCTAAGGATTTTTTGCTTATCAGTCTCAATGCCGATGATGAGGGTAAGGCGCTTAAAGCTATACGAAATGATATTAAAGAGGATAAGGAAAATGAAGAGGGGCGTTACCCAAACGATATTCCTGACCTCTCCCAGATGGCCGTTAGACTAAAGGAACATAATGCCTCTATTGCGGCTCATTTTTGTAAGGGGGAAGGATTACGGCTACAATATCAGGATTCGAGGATTGCAGAACGTATCATAAAAACCATGACCGGAGAGGGTAAGGTAGTCTTGTGCCTACACGATGGATTCAGATGCGAAGTAACGTATGAAACTCAATTACGGCAGCTTATGGCTGATTCCTATATGGTAATAATGAGGACTGATTATCACCCTGTAATAGAGGTAAAATTACCTAATTAATAATGAATTATAATAATCAGGATAGTAGTTAATTATGTGGTGCTGGCGCACCATTACTAATCCTAAATTGCTTTAACTTGAGGATGAGCCTTAATTAGCGGTGATAAGAATTTGCGGTTTACACCAACAAAATCAAGTATCGCAAAAATGGCTGATGCTCGGTTTACTGCTGCCTAACAACAAACCATGTGGTATGAATATATTGGCGTTTTAGGGTGGTTGACAAAATTACAGATACTACCTCATGAGGTAGCGTACATATGCCTTACACTTGCTATCAATACCACATGAGCGGTATAGTTCTTTTACTATCATTCCAACGGAGGCGGATACATGACTGGTAATACAAGCAAACCCTCAAATAGTGGGAGTGTAGGCGCACAGCAGACCAAACCTTCTGTGCCTCCGGTTCAGAATCCTGGAACCCTGCAAAAGACCCCCAATACACAAACTCCTACACGGGGCAAATAAAGGCTATTAGTCCAGTTATCAATATGCTGGCAACCACCAGAAACGGGGTTCCTAGCATTGTGATACAAGCCCATTTTAGCCAATATGCTTTATTCTGCACTATTGTCCTATTTTCGGTGACACGCTGCTGCATGGCGATAGCGGTACTCGTTTTTATATCCTGAATATCCGCCCGACATATTTCCTCCGTAAGTAAATTCTTAGGTTCATTGCCGCTAAAATGAAATCCTTTAGGAAATATGCAGCCTATTACTATCATTGACGCTGCAATAAGGAAGCCTGATAACATAGCTATACCCGGCCAAAAAATATTAGTTTCGGCGGTGCAATGACGGGTTGCAAAATCACATTTTAGAAACATATACCCGGTAATGGCGGATATAAAAGCAATCAGGATAGAGAGCAACTGAAAGGCTTTGCTGTCCTGCGCTTCGGAAACTTTTATTGTATCCAACAGATATTTTTCCGCCGATTCGTAGATAAAATTCGCCTTTTCAGCGGTGATAATATTGTAGTCCTTAATATTGGGCTGCCAATTTTGGTGCATGTATCTCATCCAATGCAAGGGTATAACAGACCTAGCATAGCCAAAAAACCACGCACAGGAAGGGGAAATCTACTAGTATCCCTTTGCTACAACCACTTTGGTTTTAAGCTCATTTATTATATTTTTTGCCCTATTTTTTTCATCTTTGCTGAGCTTATTAAAAATAGCCTGCTTATTGTGTATAATCATTTCTTTGAACTGCGGGGTCATCATCTCAGATGATTGCGCGTAGTAAGGGAAACAAATTAAAGCCATTTCAAGCCATGCGTAGGCTGTTACCATATCCTTCTCAACCGCTTCTCCATCATGATAGTAGTTTGCTAGATTATTCATCGAGGGCGGGAAGCCATTTAGTGCCGCTTTTTCGTACCAGTACCGGGAGAGCTTGGTATTCTTCTCCAATCCGCCAATTCCATCTTCGTAAGCTGTAGCTAAATTATGTTGAGCTAGAGGATGTCCATGCTCAGCCGCCATTTTTGTCATAAAAATAGCTTTCTCCGGCTCATTATTCTTCATCATTAAATTGGCCATGAAAAATTCTGCATCCGCATCGCCATTATCGGCTAATCCGATAATAATATTGGCATCATGCTCATTATCAATGTCGTGACCATCTGCTATTAGTTCATCAAATTTGCTTTTGGATTTTTCCTGAACACGAATATTCTTTGCATCATGCGATGAATTTATAGCCAGTACCGGCCATATCAATGGACGGAACGGGTACTCCATCAACCCGCCAGCATTTGCTAGAGTTGAGAGCAATCCATACTGTTTATAATAAAACCATGTGCTGTAGCCTGTACCAAAGAGGATATAAGCCATTATCAGCACAAATCCTGCCGATTTGATGACGCTTGGCTTTTTCTCGATTTCACCAGATAAATTTTGCGGCGGTTCATGCGATGGAGTTTTGCCGTATAATAATCCGTATGGATCGCCATCCAGCATATTCTTTTTAACTTCAGCCAGTGTTTCAGGCTTCATTCCTAAGCTAGCCAATCTGCTTAAGGCAATCTCTTCCAATTCTGCGTGGGTGAGTGCGGGAACATCATCATTCTTAGCTACGCCTTTAGCTCTTACGGTAGCCTCTAACATCAACGGCGTGTCATCTATATCGGTATCGTTCATCAGCCTCATAATTTTTTGGCAAATGGCTTCATCAGCAGCTTTGAATGCATCTGCAAAAGTAGGAGTACACTCGGCTACCGTAAAAAGGTCTTGGTTATTGAGAACGATTTTTTGTACGCCGATATGGTCTAGTTCCCGCATGGCTTCTTGAGCCACTAAATCCGCATCCTTACCCTCGAACTTGAAGGGGGTGGATACGATGCAGACTACTTTTTTGCCTAAATCCTCTGCATACTTGGCAATGACTTGAATGCCACCGCTTCCTGTACCCCCTCCTAGGCCTGCTACAAGGCAAATGGTATCAGCATAATCGAGGTAGGTTCTTATCTCCGGCAGACTTTTAGCCGCTGCTTCCTTTCCTCTTGTAACGTTTCGGCCAGTACCAAGGCCACGGCATACTGTTTCTCCGATGAGCAGTTTGTATCGCACTAACGAATGCTCAAGTGCCTGGGCATTCGTGTTGATGTAAAGTATTGTGCAGGGAGGATTATATTTCTCGACAAGGCCATTGAGTGCATTTCCGCCCATGCCGCCGATGCCGATTACTAATACATGTTTTTCTTTTTGTGACATACAGCCCCTGTGGTGACTGGGGCTTGAATACACGTACATAGGTGCGTGCCTGCTGGTTTTACCCGAAGGCTATTGCATGACAGCAGAACCCCAGCCCTAGAGCTAGAAGTTCCAACTGACGTGTTGGATTTACGCCTATGTATGGGGTGTATTCAGCACCCAAAGCAGTTTGTATGACTGCTTCAGAAACAACCTTACCGCTGTTATAAGTGGCTTGCAACTAACATTAATTTGTAATTGCAGAAAGCTGGTGTAACATCATTGGCATGGAGATTATGCTGAGATGCATCAAATAAAACACTGGTTTCATTCAATATGGACGCTCTCTTACTGGCGATACACCTTCTTATCGCTGGATGCGGCTAAAACGTTTTTTGCTGTATGGGGTATAATCTGGCTTGGGATAGAAACATTTGATTATTTCAAGCCATTTGAGTTTGAATTTAAAAAATATTCCGGCTTTCTGCTAGCTTTGGCAATCACAGTGGTAATCTGGACAAGACGCCCGATTACTCGCATCTGCTACAAGCTGCCTAACAGAGACACGAAGATAGAAATTAAAGTCGGAGATATTTTCAGTGTTCCCGGTGATACCGTTATAAGTACGAATACAACCTTCGATACGGACACAGCATCGGGATTAATCGCCACAGATAGCTTGCAGGGCAAATTCACGCAGTTGCTTTACAACAATAATGTAGGACACCTAGACCATGATATTGAGACTGCTCTAGCAGGAAACCAATATGATGTACTAACGCAAGCCAAGGGAAAGGCCCAAAAATATAAAATGGGTACGGTTGCCAAGGTTCAGGTCAAAGGCCGCACTTTCTATTTGCTTGCTATGGCTGACATGAATCAGCATGGCACCGCCCAATCATCGGCTTCAAGTGTGCGGACAGCTTTAGGTGCATTATGGGAGTTCATCGCTAATCAAGGTAATATGGGTGAAATAGTCATTCCTCTAATCGGTACGGGGCGTGGACGTATTAGTGCTACAAGAGAAGAAATGGTTAAGGATATTGTTAAATCATTTGCCCAGGCTATTCAGAAGAAGCGGTTTGCAACAAAGCTAACTATTGTTATCCTTCCCAAAGATTATTGGGAGTACGACCTTAATTTATTTCAACTGCATGACTATCTACGTCATGTCCACAAATACGAACGAGCAGACTAATTTGCTCATAGGGGGAGAGATGGCATACAGAAACGGTACCTACGTAGCCTTTCACGCAGAAGGAAACGCAGACCCAAGCCAGAGCGATATGAAATATTATCGGTTACTGACTGCGTGGCATGAGCATGACAACATCGAATTTAAAATGATTAATAGTCATGACAAGACCGCCGCTGTTCGAGATAGCAGCCTACGTAGTACTCTGCGAGAACGTATTAAGGAAAGACTACGCAATTCATGCAATATGGTGCTTATCATAGGCGATAAAACACGGTTTGATGATGATTGGGTGCCCGAGGAAATCGCGTATGCCGTGGATACCTGTGAGATACCTATTATCGCTGCATATCCCGGCCAAAGTTATATTCAGAACGCAGCAAACCTTCGCGCATGGTGGCCTTTAGCTTTAGCCAAGCGGATAGATAATGGTACGGCGAAGGTAATTCATATCCCCTTTAAACAAGAGCCTCTTAAAGCTGCTATTCCGCAATTCCACCATGATAATCTGCCGGGAGGTAGTCTTGTCCGTTACAATGATGAAGCGTACAGGAAATGGGGATTGTTACCTGCTAGCGCGTACTAACCCATAGGCGGTTTACATCTATCTTTGAGAGATTTTCACACGACCACATATACAATATACCCGATACCCCGCCTGTCCCCCTGTATGCCCCCATACCTGTTATTAAAATGTTAAGATATTTGGCGTTGTCATATGACTTATGATACTGGCAATCACAGTAATAAAATGGCTTCGGGGGTAGATTTGGGGGTAGGTTAGAAGGTCACATCGGTATCTAACTAGAGCCACTAACGGTTTGCTGCCATAATGTGAATCCTAGTCCCCAGCCATCTGGAGTATTGTAATCATATATGCGCACGGCATCCTTTAGAACAGATATACAGGCATTGCGTGGATACGCGGTGCTGTTGGTTTTGCTAAACCACGCAAAGATCGAGCTTTTTAAAGGGGGGGGGTATCTTGGTGTAGACATTTTTTTTGTCATATCGGGATTTCTCATCACGCGGCTGATCGCTGACGCGATCGGGCGCGGGGATTTCAGTTTCAGGGCATTTTATTTTCGTCGTGCGAAGCGTTTGCTGCCTGCGGCCTATGCGACGTTTTTTGTTACGGCGCTTTTGTCGCCACTGCTGTTGAACGCGATCGAGCTGGCGGATTTCGGCAAGCAGCTTTTCGGCGCGGTAACGTTTACCGCCAACATCGTGCTCTATTTCCAGACGGGGTATTTTGAAAGCTCGGCGGAACTTAAGCCGCTTCTGCACATCTGGTCGCTCGCGATAGAGGAGCAGTATTATCTACTCATCCCCGCCACTATGGTCTTTACCCCAAGAAAATATTGGCTTGCCGGTGCAGGCATGGTGTTTTTTGCCAGCCTTACTTATTGTTACGTGCTGGTACGCAGCGACCAGAGCGCCGCATTCTACCTGCTGCCTGCGCGTGCATGGGAACTGGCGATCGGCTCTGTAGGCGCGTTGGCGACGTGGAACGGCGCATTTACCCGGCGCGTAGTTGCAGCGTTGTTGTGGCCTTGCGTGGCTGTACTCGTGTTGATCCCGATTTTCCCCATCGGTTATTACCATCCGGGTAAGAGCGCGCTTATCGTCTGCGTTGCGACGCTGGCGGTGATACTTGCGCATAATAAGAAACTGAATGCGGCGCTTCCGATGCGGGCACTTGCGAAGGTGGGTGACGGTTCTTATTCGTTGTATCTCGCGCACTGGCCTGTGTTCGCATTCCTTAACAGCGTCTATGTGGGCAATCCATCCATGTGGGGGAACGTTGCCACCCTTGCGCTGGCGGCGCTGCTTGGGTTCCTACTGTACCGTTATGTGGAGAAACCGATGCGCCATGCGGAGATACGGCTTGCGAGAAGTTCCGTATTTGCGGTTTTGGGTATGTCGGTGATGCTGGTGGCTATGCCGCTGGCGATGCCACGCGACGGTGCAGAAAAAGATTATGCCTTTATCAGGAGGCCTAATTTCGGGCTTGGGGTCTCATGTGAATTTATCGAAAATTTTTCGCCGAAAGCAGAATGTGCCAGTGAAAATTCACCTAAGCTGCTGGTATGGGGTGACTCTACTGCCATGCATCTGGTTCCCGGCTTGGTTGTCAGTATTGATACGGGAATAATGCAGGCTACGCGAAGCGCGTGCGCACCACTCATAGATATGGCGCCTGTAAATGCAGCAAAATCCTTCCCGCGTGAATGGGCGGAAAGCTGTATGAAATTTAATCAATCCGTATTGGAGTATCTGTCGCAGGCTCATTCGATTGAAACCGTCCTGTTATCGGGTGAATTTAATAAATATGTTGATCCGCGGCGAACGGCGGCGTTTCAGGAATGGACAGTGCTGTTGCGGGGAAACGGCGCGCTTACTGAACGAGAGCCGGATATTGGCAGAGCATTAACGGCAATGAAAACTACGATCAGAGCAATACGGGCGCTTGGCAAAAAAGTCGTGATCGTGGCGCCGCCGCCTACGTCGGATTTTAATATCGGTAGTTGCCTTGAGCGTAAAGCGACCCAGCTTGTGTTTTGGGGCGCGCCGGACGATTGCCGGGTATCCACGGGGCACTATGCGGATGCTAAGGGCGCCATGCTTGATTTCCTCGAACGTCTTTCTGCGGAAGAGCATGTTGATGTCATCCGTTTCGATGAGGCGCTGTGCTCAGATGGACAGTGCGCTACGGAGCTAGAAGGCACACCGCTTTACCGCGATGCAGGCCACTTGTCCTATGACGGTTCACGCCTGCTGGCCTCAAGGATCAAGCTGGGCGAACTGGTCATGCGCCACGCGAAATAAAAAAGCCGCCCTGAATGAACAGGGCGGCTTTTTTCGCAGATACCGTTTTGTTTAGGCGGCCGCGTTCTTCCTGCGGAAGCGAGCGAAGCCGAACATGCTGGCGAGCAGTGCGCCGAACATCGGGAGCGCCGCGGGAAGCGGGATAGCCGAAACGTTATAGTGAATGATGCCAACTCCCGGCGGCAGACCCTGCAGGATGCCGAGGAACATCGTCTGGAACTGCGCGAAGCTGTTTGAGTTGTTGGTGATCGTGGTGGTGCCGGTGCTGGTGCCCGGATCAACTACGGTGAGGTTGGCGGTGGACAGTACAAGCGGGAGCGAAGGCGAACCGTCGATCGTGCCTACGTCAACATTGACAGGGCCGGCAGTATCGGAAAGCGTGCTGCCATCATACAGCAGGCCGCCATCGATGTAGCTGTAGCTGCCGTAGCTCTGCAGCGAACCCTGATGCAGGCCGGTCAGCGTGTAGGTGAAGGTGATCTTGCTGTTGGCAGGCAAGAAGCCGTATGCTTCGCCCTGGCCGACTACGTTCGGCGGTAGGGAGAACAGTGCGGCGTAAATGTCGGTGATGGTGCCCGACTGACCGTAATCAACTGTGCCCATGTTTACGTTGGAGCCGCTGAAATCAACAACGGTCGCGTGAGCGGCGTTGGTTGCGGCAAGGCTCAGGAAAGCTGCAAGAGCGCTTGCGAGTAGAGTGCGAATTTTCATTGGTATCTGCCTTACAAAAAAATTTATTTAGTGGGTTAGTGCTAAAGTTCTTAAACAATGTTGACAGTTAGTATCAAGGCTTATGTAGAAAAACAATAATAATATTGCGATAAACTATATTTTTTTCATAAATATTAACCGATACTGGTGCAAGCGTTAAGAGTGATTGTAATTATCTTGTTGTTATTTATTAGTATTTTCTATTTCAGCCAGTATTTTTTTTGCATCTTCCAAACCTGTAAAGTCTGTGTTGCCTGTCACAGACTGGCGCAATTCCGCTTTTGCCTCGGCGATCTTGCCGGATTTCCACAACGCAGCCCCGTAATGATAATGTATTTCAGGCGGTAACTTGCTATCCAGTGTCATGATATGGGTAAACATATCCTTCGCTTCGCTGAATTTACCCTGCCGGTAATAGACCCATGCAAGCGTATCCATAACCAGCGGATTTTCGGAACGCTGGAACTTTTCAACAGCTTGTTCGGCCTTTTTAAGCATGTCGGCATCATCATATAAATAGTCGGCGATAATCGCGGCCATGTTATTAGCGGCTTCATCGACGGCGGGGTTGTTTCTAAGGATATCTTCATAAAGTGCGACCGCTTCCTTATATCTCCCGAGCACACGCAGTATGCTCGCTTTCAGCAATAGCGCGCGGCGGTCATCCGGCAGGGCTTTGTTTGCTTCCGCTAGCAGCGCGAGCGCTTCGTCGCCTTTTTTGTCTGCCATGTGCATCTTGGCGCGGTTGAGATAGGGCGCTTGATCGAGCGGCTTGTTGGCAATCGCCGTATCGAAGGCGGCTTTCGCCAGCTCCGGCTTCCCAAGCTGGATATAGGATTCGCCCAATATGGTGCTGACATACGCATTATCGGTTTTGAGCGATGTGAGATAGGTGACAAGTTTCTCCAGCTTTTGCTTATCGCCTTTCGTCGCCTGCGTCATGGAATAGAGCGCGTGTGCCGCAAGCGGGGAATTCGGGTCGGCACTGATGATCGCGGTGTAGGACGCAATGGCATCGTCGCTTTTACCATTCGCGGCGGCGATCTGCCCGGTGAGGAATGAGGCGGTCATGGCTTGCCCTTCCATTGCGCCGAGAATTTCGATGGCGGCTTTGGCGGTGGCGAAGTCCTTCATGGCGATAGCGCTGCGCGCCTTGTTTTCCCAGCCTACGGGATAGTTCGGGGCGGTTCTGGTGACGATGTCGAGCTGCTTTAGCGCACCTTGCGGATCGTTATTCATGGTGTACATTTGCGCCAGTCGCACGCGCACGGCAGAATTGGCGGGGTCGAGATCCATGAGCTGGTTCTGCGTTTCCATCGCCAGATCGGTGTAGCCTTGCAGCAGCAATACTTCGGCCAGCAGTTGCAGCGCGTCCTTTGAGCGCGGGTTGTCGCGGATGATGCTGCGCAGGTCGGTGACTGCATTCTGATATTGCCCATGGTCGGCGGCGATACCGGCGCGGATATAGAGCGCTTCTTTATTGTTGCGCGATTTTTCGAGGATGGCGGTAATCATTTTTTCCGCCGTATCCTTATCGCCCTTGTTGAATTTGATGCGGGCGAGCGAGGCCTGTGCATTCAGGCTTTGCTTGTTACCCGGATCCTTTGAAACGATCTGCTCGAACAACGCCACGGCCTTGTCGATGTCGTTATGCGCTATATATAAGTCGGCTAGCCAGAAATAGAGTTCGTCGTTTTTCGCGTCCGCCTGCATGTATTCGCGGATTTGCTTTTCGGCGGCATCTATCCCGCGCTGCTTATCCAGAAAGGCGATCAGCTTGCGCTTAAGCTGTTTGTCGGCGGGAAATGCGGCAGAGGCTTCGCGCAGCGCGGTTTCTGCCTCTTCGGGCTTGTTTGCGCGCAGCAGCGCTTCGGCGTATTCGACGCGGAACTGCGATTTATCCGGCCTCAGTTTGAAAATGGATTGATAGGCCTCGCGGAATTTTTCCACGTTGAGCGGCGATTCGTAGATTTTTGTTTTCAGCAACGGCAACAATATATTTCTCGGGTTACGCGCGATGCCTTCATCCACGGTGGTTCCGGCGGCTTCGATGTCGCCTTTCGCCATAGCAAGCCCGGTGAGCACGGAATAGGCGGTGACGTTCGCGGGGTCTTTCGATAAGGCGAAACGCGCTTCCTTTTCCGTGTTCTCATAGTCTTTCTTGCGGAGCAACAGCGCGGCATTGAGCGCGTGCGCCTCCGCGTTATCCGGCGCTTCGGCTAGCACCGCGTCTACGCGTTTTTGCACTTCTTCGATATTCTCTGCCACCAGATGGTAATGCGCGATTTTCAGGATGGCGGCGTGAAAACGCGGGTTCTGGTCAACCGCGCGGGAAAAGGCGAGGTAGGCACTGCGTATGTCGCCTTCAGCTTCATCTACCAGCCCCCAGCGATAAGCGATTTCGGGATCGGTAGGCGAAATTTGCGCCGCGTTCTTGTATTCGAGGCGCGCCTTGCGGTATTCACCCTGCTCGAACAGCACTTTGCCGCGAGCGATATGCCGCGCTTCCTTTTCTTCCGGCGTTTCGCGCATGAATAGCGTTGCCGCCCCGAGCGCAACGGTTGCTACCAGTAGTATTTTCCAACGCTTCTTCATTGAGGTGCATCTCCTTGCGGGATAAAATTGCGGATAACCGGATAGGCGGCGGACAGGAAACCGTCCAGGCGTTTTTCGGCGTCAGCTTCGGTTTCTGACGGTGAAAGTTGGGTGACAAGACGCACCAGCGCGCCGTCGGTGCGTTGCATGGTGATGGAATCCACCAGCAGGTACCATTTCGCGTAATCCGTATCGCCGATGATGCGGCCGCGCTCGTCGAACCAGAAATAGACGATTTGCGATACGCTGCCCTTGCGGATGAGCAGGCGCGACACCGCGATAGTCATGCCGCCTGCAAGTGCAACCGGCTTCATGGTTTTGCTCACGACCTGCCAGCCGCCGCCGGGGATGCAGTGCGAGGGCGAGTGCGTCATGGAGCCGATGCGCTGGCGATCATAGTAAGCCATGTAGAAATTCACCGATGTTTTGCCGCCGTCGCGGGTGTAGTCGGCGAGCAGGTAATCGCTGAGTTTCAATTCCTGCAATACGTCCGGCTCAAGGCTGCGCTGGTGGCCGCGCCAGCCGTCGAGTGCGGCGGGGAAGGCGGCGAAGGGCGGGTGGTGCGGGACGATTTCAGGGCGCTCGTCGAGGATGCCGGTGCCGAATACGCCCGCAAGCAGAGCGGAAAGGGCACAGGCCGCAATCACGGGTGCGCGCAGGGGGATCGTTCCGGCGATAGCATTTCCGGAAGGCAGGCTGAACAGGCGCAGGTTGAAACGTCCGCCGGGCGTGATGCGCGAGAGCAACCACACTTCACCGAGCAGCAGCAACGCGCACAGCATGAATACTACCCAGCCTTCAAATTCATGCAGCAGCCCGTCGGCCATTTCCGGCCCCCAGAGTGTGACGGTGATGCCAATCAAGGCGATGCGCAGCGTGTTCATGCCGATGGTGATGGGAATGGTGGAAAGCAGGATGACCGCGCGCATCCACAAACGGCCTTCAAACAGGTAGGCGGCGAGGAAGCCGAAACTTACCAGCGGGAACAGGTAGCGCAGGCCGCTGCAGGCTTCCACCACCTGTAATTTATAGTGGCCGAGGTCGATGATGTTGCCTTCCTGATAGACGGGGATGCCCGCAAGGTCGAGCAGCACCACGCCGAGGGTGGAGGAGAGCAACTGCAAATGTTGCGAAAGGCTGGTGTAAAGCAGGTTAGGCAGCGGGATGGCGAACAGCAGGTAAATGAAGGCGGGTGCTACGGCGCGCGTGGCGGCTACGCCAAGAAACGCCAGGCACAACCCCGCCAGTGAGATGACAAGCCCGTAATGCGCCGCGCTCGGAAATGCCGCGAGCATCGCCACCAGCAGGAAAAACCCGCCGAGTAGCAGCAGCGCGCTACCCCACCATGAGGGGCGCAGGGCAGGGCGTTTATCGACAAGGATGTGCCATGCCATGAGTAGCGATAGAAACGGAATCAGCATTCCGTGACTGTATTCGTCCGTCTGCCATGCGGCGAAAAGATGGGGCGCCATGCCGTGATAGGAAAACGCAAGCAGGGCGGTGCAGGCGATAAGGAGTATGCGTGTCATGCGTGTTTCCTGCCTTTCATGCTGCGCAGATATACCTGCTGTGCGAGTTGTTTGCAGAGATAAAGGGGCACGGGGTAGGGACGCAGGAACGCCGCCAGCGCCGCGCGCGCATTGCGCTGCTTGACGGCAAGGATGAGCATGCGCCACTGGTAACGGCAATCGGCGCTGAGATAATGGCGATGCAGCGCGTCTTTCGCGGAGGCGCTGAGATTTGGCAGCGCCATCAGGTCGGTGTTGCAGTCGCGCAGGCGCAACAGGTCTGTTTCACTGTGGCGACCGCTAAGTGAATCTTTGCGCACGACGCTAACATAGCCCTGCGCGGGCACCAGCAATAGCCGCGCACCCAGCGCGAGCGCACGGGCATATAGCTCGAAATCCTCCCCGAGGCGCATGGATTCGCAGTAGCGGATTGTATGCGCGTCGAGAAACGACCGGCGCATGAGCGGTTTGATGAAGCCCAGCTCGCGGCGGTTATGCCCGGCTCTGGTAACATTGGAAAGTACGAACTCCTCGAAGCCCACCGTTTGCGGCGATTGCAGCGATTCGCCCAGCAACAGGCGGCGGGCGCCGTCTATGTCGTGCTCGGACACCTGCCACATATCGTCTGCGACCATATCGGCGTGCTCCGCGTAGGCGAGCAGACCCCTGATGCGCCCCGGCAGAAAGAAATCGTCGGAATCCAGCACGGTGATCCACGGCGCGGCGCTTTGGGCGATTGCCCGGTTGCGCGCGGCGGCAGGCCCGGCGTTTTGGTGTTGTATGAGGATTTTAAGGCGGGCGCTGCCGTCGTCGGCGGTTTTTGCAGCGGCAATCGTGCTGTCGGTGGAGGCGTCGTCGACCACCATCACTTCCGCCACTTCCGGCTCGGCAAGCGCGGACGCCACCGCGCGCGCAATAGTGGCGGCGCAGTTATAGGCGGCGATGATGACGGTGACGGTGGGGGAGATGGTCATGAAAATCGATACGTTCGCGTCGGTTCAGGTGGGTGACAGTACGTTCTGCCGCTGCCTTGAACGCAGCATGGCAACCAGCGGCCGCTCGATGGCTATATAGGCCAACAAGGATGCCACCAGCGCACACACTCCTACCAGAAATATCACCCCGACGCCACCGCTGTATCCAAACCGCAGGCCGATCGCCCCGATGATGGTGATGGCGATACTATGCCAGAGATAGATGGAGTAGGAAGCATCGCCAAGGAATGCCAAAGCCCGGGAGTAGGGTAAAGGCCGGTTTACTTCCAGCATGACGATGCCACAGATCAGAATGGCCGTAGGCAGCCCCATGACCAGTACGCGTAGAGAACCGGCTTTGTAACCGTAAAATTGCATGAGCATGAAGCAACTGAGGCTCGCTACGATTAATATCCATCCCCATTTGCTGCGGTTCAAATAGCCGCTGGTGTAGAAGTAACCGAGCCATAGACCTGCCAGCAATTCCAGCAGGAAGGGGCTTGTCCATATGCTGGCTATCGCCGTTGAAGGTTTAAATGCGAATCCGATGAGCGCAAGAGTACAAAGGATAATGGTTGCCTTGTGTAGCCTAAGCGTTGCGCCTGAAGCCAGCACTGCAGCGAAGATAAGGTAGAAGAATATTTCAATGTTCAACGTCCACCCCTGTATCAGCACCGGCCATATGTGGCTTTCGTCCCACCAGTTTGAATGGAAGGGAATGAAAAACAATGACATCACCACTTCATTCGCCTCGTTGGGAATGCCGCTGAAGAACAGCGGTTTTATGGATGCTACCGCAAGTACAGCTGCAGTCGCCAACCAATAAAGCGGGACGATGCGGTATAGGCGGGGCATTATGAACGCCTTGAAATCAAGCTCGCGGTTATAGGTAGACGTCCACATGACAAAACCGCTGATGATAAAGAAAATGTCTACCCGCACCAGCGCGAGGTTGATGTCGATGCGGTAGTACTGGCATAAATGGAAAATCAATATCAGTACTGCGGCGATGCCCCTGAGATATTGCAGCCCGATAAGACGCCTGATTTTTGAGGCGGAACTATTTTGGTTTTCATGCATAAGTTGTAGTTTCCGGGCGGTTTATCCAGTAATTGCGGGCGCATCGCTTGCTAATGCATTATTGCGACCGTATAAATATCTCATAAATTCGCTTGTGTATAACTCACAATAAATGTTTACACAAATTAATAATTACGGTATGACTGCGCTCGGAAAAAATACATTTTTATGACGTGAATATGCAGCTATCGCCCCCACCACTAAATCGCATTTATGGCATTGATTTAGCACGATCTATTGCTATTTTTCTGTTCATTATAGGCCATTCCATAACGGCCTATGGGACACAGGAATATGTAAGCTCCGAAGTGTTGCAACTACTGCTCAGGATGGCGCCGCCTACGTTTATCATCGTTTTCGGGGCGTTTCTTGAGCTGGTATACGCCTCCAACCTCGCTAAACATGGCATGTATTATGTGGCGAAGCGGCTGCTGTCGCGGGCTATCCAATGCTATACGCTTTATGTTTTGTCGTGCTTCGTGCTTGCTCTGCGCGAGGGATACAGCGTTTCTTATGTGGTGAGAATGGCGCTGATGCTGGGTGCCACGCCCTATACCGACATATTGAAATTCTACACGGTGATCCTTGTACTGTCGCCGTTGATGCTTATGATAAAAACGCGCTTCGGATTGGCTCCGCTTATTGCGTTTTGCCTTGCCACCCATGCCATACATGCCGCTTTTTACCCGCTTCCGTACGTGCAAGGCTTCCCGGGAAGCGAAATATTATCCGGGTTCCTTTACGGCGCGACGACGGTTATTGCGGGGCCTTCGGTGATTCACGGCATTACGTTCGTGGTGGCGGGCATGTGGCTCGGGAAATTCCTGAGAAACAACCTCGACCGCGCCAGCCTGCTTATTCCCCAGAAACCGGACGTGATCTATATATTTGCGCTGTTTTCCACGCTGTTCGCGCTTTCGGCCGTGACCTATCAGGGACATTTCATGGACGATCTTTCCGGCATGACGCTGCGAAACAGCAATTCCTACATCTATTTCATATTCGGTATTCCGTCGGCGATATTGCTTATTGACCTTTCCATGCGCCTGTCCAAGGCTATTGGCATCGAGATGACCAAAAAGCTGGTGTTCCTCGGCAATACCAGCCTGTTCACGTTCTGCTTCGGCAACTGCGCGCTCTACCTGACCATGCGAAGCGATCTTGAAGCCGGCAAAGCTGTGGCCGCGACGTTCGCCTCGATTGCGTTCATCGTTTCATTGAGCTGGATGTTCAACCAGTTCAAATCCCGCGTCGATAAGATCAAGACTCCCGGCAGGCTGCTTAGCGCATATCGTTACGTCGCGAAAGGCTATGCGGATCGGATGGCGGGTGCGATGCTAAAGAAACTAAAAACTTCTTCGGAAATGAAGTTACAGACACAATAGATGTCTTGTTTACCATTTTGTCAGAGGATTATAAAATTTTAAAGGGTAACAAACAATTACGAAAAAAATATTAAACGGATACCAGAGCCAAAATCTAGAGTCACGAAGTGTCATATCGATTAGTTCTGCAGGCCAAAATTTTCGATGCTTTAACGCATAGCGTATGGTTAAAAAAGCAAATAATTTACGTACTTTTTTTATACGTTCGAGCATAAAATGATCATTACTAGCTGATAGTGTAAGTTGCCTGCGCCACTCATAAAAGGCTAGCAGTTGCCCCATGCATTGAATTAGATGACCGGAATCATCCCAACTAAATTTCCCGGCGTGTATATTTATTCCATCTGCAATGGTGACCAGAACTTGCTTTGAACAACAAATACGGTCGCACAAGTCAAGTAATTGAAAAATAAAAAGACAGTCCTCTCCTGCTGTGCGTAGTAGTGTTTCAAACTTTAGTGAAGGTGCACTTGAGTGTCTAAACACCACAGTGGGAATGAGTGCTACTCGGCCTCGCAAGGAAAGATCAAAAAAACTATATTTTTCTAGAGCGTAAAAATCTTCACCTATCGGATGTGCATTCTTTGATGATAGGAAGTGCTCAAAAGATTTAGTTGAAAAATAGGTAACATTGCTATCAATCTGTTTATTATCGCAAAAATAAAAATCGTAGCCTGTATTTAACACTGCAATTGCTTGATTTAAATGATTTTCATCCCAAATATCATCGGAATCAAGAAATGCAACATAAGTAGTATTCTTTGCAATGTTGGCTAATCCAGCATTTCGAGCAGAACCAACCCCGCCGTTGGGCTGGGTAACCAGCGTGAGTTGGAAAGGAGAAGGAAATTGCAGCGCATCGGTTTCCGACCGGGCGGGCAGAGGGGATTCGTCGTCAACCACGACGATCTGCACGCGCACGCCTTCCGGTAGCTTCTGCCGCAGGACGGACGCCAGCGCCCGTTGCAGGATGCCCGGTTTTCTCTGGAAATAAGGAATGATTACTGCGATGTTTGCCATGATTGCTATTTTGACCGGGAAGAACCGTAATGAAGATAATGTATTACAAAGGTGCCAAGCTCAATTTCGGGGATGATTTGAATCCATGGATGTGGCCGAAGATATTGCCGGGGTTTTTCAACGACGACGAAGCCACGCTTTTCATCGGCATAGGCTCGATTATAGGCGATCATTATAATAAATCAGCAAGAAAAATCATATTCGGCACGGGCTATGTGCCGCAGTATGCGTATCAAATTCCTGACGATCTGGATAACGGCAACTGGGACGTGTATTTCGTGCGTGGCCCCCGCACGGCAAGAGCGCTGAACCTTGCGTCGGATTTATCGCTGGGGGATTCTGCAATCTTGTTGAGGACGCTGATTGATCATCGCAACCGCACGCCCAAGGCGGTATCCTTTGTTCCTCATTGCTCCAGCCTTGAGCATGGGCAGTGGGAAAAGGTGTGCGAGCTTGCGGGCATCAACCTTATCGATCCCCGCCGCCCGGTGGAAGAAGTAATCGAGGCGTTGCTTGGCTCGAAACTGGTGATCGCGGAAGCGATGCACGGTGCGATTGTAGCGGACGCGCTACGCATACCGTGGGTTCCGGTGCTTCCCATCGACGCGCTCAACCGCGAAAAATGGCTCGATTGGTCGGAAGCGATCGGCGTGAGCCTGAAACCTTATCGCCTGTGGCCGTCGAACTTGCCGGAAGCGAAAATTGCGGTGGCGCGCCGTCCGCTGATTGCAGGCGCGGTGGATTTCCTTGCCTCGTCGCCCGCCTGCGGAATGGTTGAAAAGGGATTCGCGCAACTGGCGGCACACCGGCTGAGTAGTTTCGCAGCGCTGACGCCAAGTCTGAGTGAAGATAAAATCATGGATGACATCACGGCCAGGATGCAGGAAAAAGTCGAACAACTGCGCAGAAATTACGCGGCCTGACCGCCTTTTGCGGCCGCCAGCAGCGCCTGTTCCATGATGTCGCACTGGTAGGTGTAATCCATTTCCCTGCGGCTGGCATAGGCGCGAGCGGCTGCGGAAAGCGCTGCGTAATGCGCGTCGTCATTCCATAGGTTTTTGATGGCGTTTACCCACGTGTCTATCGGGCTTTCGGGATCGATCAGGATGCCGCCGGTGCCTACGGATTCTGGCAGGCCGCCGCGTGTCGAGGCGATTACAGGGATACCGCTGGCCTGCGCTTCCGTTGCCACGCGGCCGTAAGTTTCTTCCCAGATGCTCGGTACGAGCAGAATTTTGCACGTGGCGTAGAGGCTGCGCATGTCTTTCTGCGCTTGGATCAGGGTTACGTTGGGAAGTGTGGCGAGGTTCTCCGCCAGTTGCTGATCTTCTTCCGGCGTGAGCGGCCATCCTTTTACGAACGTGAAAGGGATTTCTGGGCAGCGGCGGGCGATTTCCAGCGCGATGTGGCACCCCTTGCGCGGGTGGGGATTGATGAAGGTAACGTTTTCGCGCGTTGTTTCCGTTTTATAATCTTCAAGCGCGATGAAGGGATAAATAACGGTGGGGTTCACACCGTAGGCGCTGCGGTAGCGCTCGGCGGTAAAACGCGAATTGGCGATGCAGGCAATGGCGCCCAGCGCTTCAAACGAACCGCCGTGCTGGGTGAATTCCACATCCATCAACTGCATCAGCAACGGGATGCCGGTGGGTTTCGCCGCAAGCGCCATACGCACCGGCTCTACTGCCATGACGACGATTAAATCAGGTTTCTCTTGCCTTGCCACGTATTCGACATCGTTCCATGGCAGCCAACTGCGCCAGACGGGGTAGCCAAGGTGCGTATCGCGCGCGACTGCATGCTTGTGCAGTAGCTTGTTTATTTTCATTTTTACGCGGGCTTTCAGCGCAAACCATCCACCCGGCAGCAGCCCCGCCATGACCGCGACCTGATGCCCCCGTGCCATAAGGCTTTTGCAGGATTCATCCGTGCAGGTTTGCAGGCCTCCATACATTTGCGGCAGGTATTTATGCCCGGTTATAAAGAGGATTTTCATTTTTTCATGAGAATTATCGAAAGGTTGCAACGTACGCTGCTTGTAAGCGTTTTTACGATATATGTAAAGTTAGGATGGAATTGACGTGACGCGCGGGAAACATCGCTGTATAGGAACTTTCTGAATATATAATATAAATCAGGTGCTTTGTGAGCTTGCGCAAAACTATTTTCGATACTGCCGTGATGTCGTTCGTAAGCGTGTTCCGCATGCTGGCGCAGTTTGCGGTGATTCCGCTGCTGTCGCGTATCCTCTCCCCGGCGGATTACGGGGTGGTGGCGATGGCGATGCCGTTTATTTTTTTCGCCATGATGTTCGCCGACGCAGGCATCGGCATGTCGCTGGTGCGCACCCCTGCGAGCGAGCGCCGCATATGGTCTACCTGTTTTTGGCTGTCGCTTATGCTGGGAGCCGGGCTTGCCGTGCTGATGGTGGCGCTTGCGCCGGTTGCCGCTTATTTCCTTGAAGAACCGCAGCTCACGCCGATTATCATGGTGCTGTCGCTGATCGTATTTATTCAGGCGGCCAGCGCCATTCCCGGTTCGGCCTTGCAGCAGGACCTTAAATTCAAGGTCACGGCAATGATCGAAATCGTGTCGATCGGTTCGGGCATCGCCGTTGCGGTGGCGGTGGCTTTTGGCGGCGGCGGCGTGTGGGCGCTGGTTTTGCAGCAGCTATGCTTTTATGTGGTGCGTGCGAGCCTGACGCTGTGGTATTCGTCGTTCCGCCCCCAGAAGGTGTGGGATTTTGCTAGTGTAAAAGAACATTTGCTGTTCGGGCGCGATATTCTCAATATCAATGTCATCGCGTTTTTTGCGCGCTCGCTCGATAATGTCATCATCGGCAAAGTGCTTACCGCCGCCGCCGCCGGGGTGTATTCCATGGCGTTCCAGTTTGCGCGGCTGCCTGCGATGCTGGTGACGGGGCCGCTGCAATATGTGCTCTATTCAAAACTGGCGCAGGTGAAAGAAGACAAGGCGGCGATACGCGAAACCTTCCTTATCCTCACGCGGATGCTGGCGATCATCATGTTCCCGGCGATGGGGATGGTGGCGGTGGCGTATGAGCCGGTATTCAGCCTGCTGCTATCGGAAAAATGGGTGGAGTCGGGCAGGATTTTCATGCTGGTGGCGACCGCCAGCGCGATGCAGGCCGTCACCGGAATCTGCGGCACGGTGCGGCTGGTGCTCGGGCGCACCGATTACCAACTTCGGGGGACGATAGAGGTGGGGTCGATATGGCTGGTTGCGTTGTTATGCACGGTGCAGTTCGGGCTTGAATGGGTGGGGCTTGCCTATAGCATCGTATTTATCCTCTACACGCCGCGCACACTGATGCTCACCCTGCCGTTGATCGATTGTTCCGGGTGGGCGTATGCGCGTGCGATTGCCGTGCCTGCCGTAATCACGCTCCTGTGTGTCGGCGCATTCCTTGAGGCGCAGCATCTGTGGGCGTTCGGTGATATTGGTCAGATCGTGCTGGCCATGTGCCTTGCCATTGCCGCCTGCGGTCTTAGCGCGTTGCTGCAATATCGTGCTATCGTGAAGAAAAAAGAGTGATCCCTATGTATGTTATCCGTCCCATAACGACCTCCGAAGCGAACGGAAAATTCCGTATCAGCAGCATGGTTGGCAAAGCCGAATGCCCACGTGAATTATGGTTTGAGCTGGATGTTGAGCACCGCGCCATGATCACAACGGATACGATGGATACGTTCGTTACGAGCTGCCTCTTGCCCGCGATGCGGGAAGGGGCGGACATGGTGGTGGAAGGCGTGATGTCGCGGAAGCTGTATTACAATTTCACGCATTACCTGATTCCTATCATGAAGATATATTTTCCTGAATTGCATATGATTGCGATCAGGCCTCAATCCTTGCATGATTTTTCAGATGCTTATTCTGCGCAGGGGGGGGTAATGACCGGGTTTTCCGGCGGTATCGATTCGTATTGTAATTATTATGACCATTCCGGCGATCGCTCGCCGCCTGAATACCATATTACCCACTTCGTCTATAACAATGTGGGTTCGCACGGGCAGGATTCGCTTGAGGAAAGCCACACCGTGTATATGCAGCGTTTCAGGCGTATTCAGGAAGCGGTTCGTCGCGAAGGTAAGCCGCTTATTAGCTTTAATTCCAATATCGACGACATCATAAAAATGAACTTCCAGCAGACGCATACTTTCCGCAATACGGCGGTGGCGATGCTGACGCAGAAAACGATCGGCAAATATATGTACGCTTCGGCTTTTCCCTTCAGCAAGGTGAAGGTGACGCCGTCGGACAGCCTAGATTACATGGATCCTGTCATTTTTCCGCTGCTTTCAACGGAGCGCCTTGAATGTATCGGCAGCGGCGCGCAACATACCCGCGTGGAAAAAACCATGCGTGTGGTGCATATGCACTCGAGCAGGGAATTTCTGGATGTATGCGTGCATCCGCATGACGCCCGCGATTTCGCCAACTGCTCGTTCTGTTGGAAATGCATGCGTACGCAGGCGACACTATCAATCCTTGGCAAGCTGGACGATTATAACAAGGTATTTGACGTGGCTTTGTATCGCAGGTTCGAGAAGCTGTTTTTAATCGAGGTGCTCAACAGCAGCACTCCGTTTCATCAGGAGATCGCGGATTTGATACGGGTCAGGCATTATCCCGTTTCCAGAAGCATACGCACACTTGTTGCCGTTTTGCCGGAAGGCGTCACGATGCATATTACCAACAAGCTCATCGCAAAGATTAAATGGAAGAGTCCGAAGTTGTCTGCTGCGATCAATGCTCTTTTGCGCCTGTAGGCGGCGGTTTTTTCTTCGACTCAAGCGCCAACCTCGGAATCACCGAGTAGAATAAAATCGCGCCGATGCCGAAGGTGCCGATGATGTCTACCTCTACCATCGAACGTATCAGCAGCATGACGGACAAGCCCAGCGCGAGGGCGTATTCGGGTTTTATGCCGTGGCGTAGCGCGAGGGCGAGGCTGCGGGCGCAGTTGCGCCACATGAGCATGACGATGAGCAGCACGCCGATCAGTCCGATTTCCACGAATACTTGGACATAGACGTTGTGGAAGTGGAATCCGCCGCGGCCGAACATGCGGAACATATACCACAGGCGCTCGGCAGGCGCGTAGCCCTGCACCCAGAACGCGCCGTAGCCGTGGCCGAGCACGGGGCGCTCCCAACCTTCCTTCATACCGTTTTCCCATAGCACGGTGCGGCCGGTGAGGGTGGAGTCCTTGCCGAAGCTCTGGAATATCGCTTCGTGCCAATCCAGCGCGAGGCCGATGCCGACAAGCGCGGCCAGCCATATCGCCATGAACAGGAAGGTGAACAGGCGGAAGGTGCGCGGCAGGCGGGCGATGATAACGATAAGCCCGAGCACGGCGAGCGTGACGCCAAGCGACAGCACCGACGACGCCGATTTGCTTAAATATAGCGACACGCCGCAGAGGAGGAGCGGGATATGGCAGTAGAACAGCTTTTCCACCAGCTTTTGCTTGAACAGGAAACCCAGCAGCGCCATGAAAATACCGATTTCCGCGAAAAGCCCTACCTGGTTTTTTGAACCGAACAGGCCTATCAGCGCATAATCGCCGGTTAAGGGGTCGATGCCGTAGCGATCCGCCAGCAGCGAGGCGATGAGGGTGACGACGCATCCCAGCACGACGCCGCGTATGAATGCGCGGGTGGTAACGATACGCGACATGATGAGCGTGCATGCCACCAGCGATGCGTACTCGCCGGCATTATAGATGCTGATCGAAGGGTAAAGCGACCACAGCGCCGAGAGGCAGGCATATAGCGGGAACAGCAACAGTAGTATCGTGTCTTTATCGGGCGTGATGGTGAGGGCGCCTTTATAGGAAAGGCGCGGCAGCCACATGGCGTAAAATACCAGAATGGAGACGAAACCGAACAGCGATCCGTAGGCCATGATCAGCGTGGTGAGCGCTACGAACCCGGTGGCGAGCGAATCGCCCATGATCGGTTCGGCTTGCTGAGCCGGGGGCATTTTCAGGCTTGTCGCGGGTTGTTTCGCCATGCGCTACGCTTTGCGGAAAAGGCGCTTGAGCCGTGCGCTGATAGGCATATGCAGCAGCCACAGGCAGGAGGGATGGTAGAGTATCGCGTTGATTGCGCCGATGGCATCCCTGCGCTTGAGCGCGTCGATCAGCATGGTGAATGCGCGTGCGCGGCTGATGCCTGCCTCGCGGTTTTTCTGGGCGCGCATGGCGGCGGGGGACAGGCGGTGACGGGCGAGAAGTTTGGCATCGCCTTCTTCCATGCGGTTGATGTCAGCCAGCGTCAGGCGGTGCGATATGGAGCCGCGCCGTACCGTATAGCGATAGCCTGCCGACGGATGCACGGCGCAGCTTGCGCCTTCGGCGAGGGCTTCGGCCAGCAATAGGTAATCTTCGCCGATGCGGATCGACGGGTCATAATACAGCCCGTGTTTTTGCAGGAATGCGGCGGAGAATATGGGTTTTACGTAACCCAGCGAGTAGCCGCCGGAAAAAAGCCGGTTGCCTGCGATGAAGGTGGCTAGGTCGAGACGCTGCAACTTCGCGAACGTTGCGGGTGGAAACATGGGGAATTGTTTGCCGTCCTGCTCGCGGTGTATCAGAAGGTTGTCCACTACGATGTCGGCCTGCTGCTCGGCTGCCAGCTTCATGCACTGCGCGAGGCGGCCGGGGAGGAAGGTGTCGTCACCATCGAGCACGGCGATCCACGCGCCGGCTGCGATCGCGATACCGGCGTTGCGCGCGACGCTGGGGCCGCCGTTGGCGTTTAGTTTGATGCATTTCACGCGCGGGTCGGTCTGGTTCGCAATGATCTGCCAGCTTCTGTCGGTGGAACCGTCGTCAACCGCGATCACTTCCAGCGATACGCCTTCCTGCGATAATGCGCTTGCTAGTGCGCGCTCGATATAGGCTTCCACGTTGTAGGTGGTGATGATGATCGAGATGTCCGGCCTATCCATAAAGCTGCAACTCCCGTTTGCCCAGCAGCCTCGACATCACGCCCGCATGCATCGCCCCGCGCAGCACCCAGAAGCGGAAGCGGGTGGAGTCGATAATGCATAACAGCGCGATACAGGCGCAAAACACTGCTTTTAGGTAGGCTTTTACCAGATGTGAAGCTGTGCCTTGGCCTTGCTCCATAAGCAGCGTGCCGTGCGTCTGGCCGGAGCGGAAGCGGCGCTTTAGCAACCAGCGCAGCGTGGCTTTGTCGGCAGGCACGATCTCGGTCGCCACCGCGTTGGATGCGTAGGCTATCGTGCCGCCCGCCTTGACCATGGCGCTGAAAAAAGCGGTGTCCTCGCCGCCGCTTTGCCCTAATTCCTCGCGGAAGCATAACCCTTTCAACGCGGCGGATTGGCCACGGATGAGGACATTGCCTGCGTAGCCGGTAGCGATAAATCCATCGTTTATCACCGGGCGTGTGGAGTGAAAATCGCCGTTGCGCAGCCATTGTGGGGCGTTAGCGTCGTAAATGGCGTTCACCGGCCCCAGCACGGCGTCTGCGTAGGTGGCTTCCAGAGTTTGTATCATGGCAGCCAGCCAGTCCCGGGTTACCAATTCGTCATCGTCGATGAAGGCGAGCAGGTCGCTTTGCGCTTCTTTCAGGCAGGCGTTGCGGGCGATGGAAATATTGCGTGCGGGGGCGTGGAGGTAGGTGAGCGGCAGGCCAGCTTCGTGCGCAGCGGCTTCCACGGTGGGGCGGGCGGACGGTTCATCATCGTTATCGGCGACGATAAGGTGCAGCGTCCATTCCGGCTTCAGGGCGAGCAATTTGAGTGAGCGTATCGTGTCGGCGACATGGGCGCGGCGGTAAGTGCAGATACAGATAGCGATAGTGTAATTCATGCACGCCTCTGCATAATACATTGCTGCCAGAAGCCGATCGACCACGCCATGTGGATGAGCATGGCTACAAAACCGGTGAGCATCATCGCCGGGCGGCGAGCCTTGATGCCGAGCATGACGCCGTAGGCGAGGCAGATGGCAGCCCAGCCCAGCAGCGGCAGTGCGGCGACGCACCAGACGGGCGTAAGCAACGCAAGCATGGCGGCGGGTGCGACGGCGAGTGGCAGCATCTGGCGCAGGCGCGGGCGGGTGCGGTGCTTCAGCGTGGTGCGCGCGCGCCCACGACCGTATTGGATATACTGGCGGAACAGACCGGTGGCTGTTGCGCGTGGGTGGTAGATGAGGGAGGTTTCTGCGGTAAGCCAGATGGTGTAGCCTGCTTTACGCAGGCGCGTGTCTAACTCGGCGTCCTCATTGTGTGAAAAGGTTGCGTCGTAACCGCCCACGGTGTTGAACGCGTCCACACGCATGAGCGCATGGTGCCCGTGATCGACATAGCGGCCTTGCTTTACGCAAAGGCGGTGCGCGGAGCCGCCGTTGCCCAGCCGTGAATTGGTGGTGGCAGCCACAAGTTGCTGGAAGAACGTGCCGCCCTTCGTATCCATCGTCACTACGACGGAGGAGGCTTTCGTAGCGTCGGCTTCTCTGATGAGCGCCTGGCAGTAATCGTCGGGATATTCGGCGTGGGCATCGATGCGGATGACATATTCCGCAGCAGCGCCGAAGGTGGCGATGGCAAGGTTGAGGGCGGCGCTTTGCAGGCGTGCGGGATTGTAGAGATAGCGCACATTGGGGTGTTGCGCCGCCAGTGTTTTGGCGATTTCTGCGGTGCGGTCGGTGCTGCCGCCGTCGGCGATCACGATGGTGAGGTCGCCCGCGCGCAAAAGCTGTGCGACTAACCGCTCAATGTTGCGCTCTTCGTTGAGGCAGGGGATGACGGCAAGGTTCATGAGCCGGAACTTTTCAAGGATGTTAAATACGATACTAATTCCCGGCAATCGCCTGCACCGCATACCCAGCGTTCTTTAGGCACAGCGCCGACCGCTTCTGCGAGCGTGCGGTATTGCGCTTCGGTCAGCTGCGCGAAGAAAGCGGCAAGCGACGCGCCAAGCGGCTGCGGCAACGGCACGCCGATGCGGAGTTCCGAAAGGAAACGACCGGTTTCCACGGAGGATACGGCAATCGGCACCGCGCCGTGCGCGCAGCCTTCATAAAGGCGGTTGGGCAACAGCCATGAGGAGTTGAGGCCTTCTTCAAACATATCGATCGCCCAGGTGAAATGCACTTCGTTGTAAATGGATGCGAGGTCGGCGGGGTATTCGTAGGAACCTGCGAATCGCAAGCCCGGCACGCTGCTCACGGCGCGATGGAAATCGTCGAACTGATCCAGCGCAGGGCGGCCGCGGATGACGACTTCGACCGCGCCGTTGCTTGCGCGTACCAGCTCACGCAATATATCGAGGCTCTTGCGGCAGCGTATCGCACCGAACCAGCCGATGCGCCATGGGCGAGCCGGGGTGCGTTCGGCTGCGACGGGCGCAATGCCATAGACTTTGTTTTCCACCAGCTTGGAGGGGAGGCGAACCGACGAGCGTGTATCGAAATATTCGCGTATGAAAGCAGGGGAGCTGGTTAGCAGCAGTGACGCGCGCTTGCATAGCTGGCCTTCCAGCCAGCGCAACGCACGGCTTGCAAGTCCCTGACCGAGCAGGAGCCTGTGGATGTCGAGGCATTCGTATACGAGCGGGACGGAAGGGCTGAAGCGCTTGCCGCGTACGGCGATGGCAAGCATCTCCATATTGCGGGCGATGATGAGGTCGCAGGCGGTGAAATGCCGTTTATATTCCTGTATCCTGCCGATTACGGCGAGCACCGAGCCTAAGCGCTGAAGAAAATTACCATCGTAGGTGCGTCCCAGATCGATGGCGTTCGGTATTTTTGCATCGGTGCGGGTAAAGCCTATCAGCGTGACATTCGCGCCGCCGTCTTTCAGCATGGCCACGCGCCGCTTCACCGCCGGATCTGCGATGTCGTGCACGAGGTAGAGGATGGAGGGAGTGCCTGTCATGCGGCTAGCGCAACGGGGTGTATTTCACCCATGCGACTTCCGCGCTGACGGGAGCGGTGTAGGTAAAGTGGCCTAGCCAATCATCCTTGCTGCTGGCGCCTGCCCATAGTGAGACGTAGATGCGGCCGGGATTGCTGGGGATGGGCACGCCATCTTTAGTTTCATGCACGAGCTTGCCATCGATATACCAGCGGATTTTCAGCGGCTCCCACAGGAAGGTGTAGGTGTGGAACTCTTCGGAAGCGTCGAAACCCAGCGGAATTTTCGTGCCGTCCTGCGGCTTGCCGTTCACATAGTAATTCAATTCCACCGTGCGCGGATCCTTGCCGAGAAACTCGAAGTCGATCTCGTCGTGAGAAGGAACGCCGACCGGGGGGCCGATATAGGTGAAAAACGCCGAGTTCAGGCCGGAGCCGGAGGCGGCGCGCATGCGCACTTCATAGGTGCCGTAGCCGGTGCGCAGGTTATAGCGCATTTCCCCGCAGCCGATAGGACGGAGCTTGCCGCCGCGGTCGGACAGGGTGAGCCTGATGTTGTTTTCATGGACGCTGATGGCGTCGGCGCGCCATTCGCAGGCTTGATAATCGCCGTTCGCCCAGCCGTCGGACAGCATCCAGCGGTTGGTGTCGATTTTAGGGTAGGGATTGAAAAACTGCAACTGCGCGGCGGCTGCCGGGCTTGCCGCCAGCAGCGCGAGTAGGCATATAACGACGCTACGCACGTTCGGCCTCTACCACGATCATCCACGCCCACAGGCGTAGCGGCGTGAGGAACAGCAGGCGGTCGAGCTGGTAGAAGAAGCTGTACATCGGCGCGTAGAGCTTTGCGTTGCGGCGGAATGGCACGCATAGCAGGGTGGTGAGGCCGAAATAGTCGATTTTCGCGCCGGGGAAAATGAGCTTGATCGCGTCAATGTCGCCCTTGCGCAACGGGGTTTCATCGGGCGTACGCGCTTCCGGGGTGCGCTTGCGGTAGAGATTGATGAGCGGGTTTTCGCCCAGTGGCTCAAACAGGATGGCTTTGCCGCCCGGCTTGAGAATGCGGCGGATTTCCTTCAGCGATTTTTCGATCGGCAGATGATGCACGATGCCGCAGGCGGTCACGGTGTCGAACGCGCCGTCGGGGAAACCGGTTTCGCAAGCGTCGCGCACGTGGAAATGGCAGTTGCGAAGGCTTTTTTCCTGCGCAAGCGCGGTGGCGCGGGCGATGGCGACATCAGAAATGTCGATGCCGGTATAGGATTTCGCGGTGCGCAGTATTTCTTCCGCGCCGCCGCCGTGGAAGCAGCCGATCTCCAGCACGTCTTTCTGCACAGCGTTGCGGGCAATATGTTGGGAATAAAGTTCACGCGCCTTGCTCACGGCTACGTAATATTTTTCCTGGTGGATGCGCGATTCTTCCATCGCGCGCTCGTTATGGAAATTTTTCTCGCTCTCCAGCCGTTCTTGATGACTCTGGTGCATGCTCATGCGTGTTTCCTTCGTTCTTTGTAGGCGCGGTAAGCGAGGTTGAGCTTGGTAAATATCGGTTTCAAGCCGTACTGCAATTGCGGGCGCGAGGAGTGGTTCAGCACCGTGCCTATCACGTTCGCGCCGGCAAGCACGTTCATGGACTGGCGGATTTCATCGATGCGCGTTGCGTTGTCGTTCACCACCAGCAGCACGGCGTCCACATGTGGGAGGAATGCGATGGGATCGTCCTGCGCGAGCGTCGGTGGCAGGTCATAGATGATGATGCGATCAGCATAGCGGCTTTTCAACTCGTCGGCGAGCGCAGCGATTTTAGGCGAGCCGAGCACTTCCGAGGAGTTATCGAGCGCATAGCCTGCAGGCAGGATCGTCATGCGGTCGAACGAGGGGCGGATGAGGCACTGCGCGATGGGAATGTCATGCGTGAAATAATCGGTGATACCGTGCGGCGCATCGATGCCGAGATATTTGGTAACGCTGGGTTTGCGGAGATCGAGGTCGGCGAGCAGCACGGTCTGTTTCAGGTCGAGCGCGATGCTAACGGCGAGGTTGAGCGCCACAGTGGTTTTGCCATCCCCGTAATTGGCGCTGGTGATACCCAGCGTTTTGTAACCCGACTGCGCCATGATCTGCAATATCTGCGTGCGCAGAATACGAAAGATGTCCGCTTCCTTGCTGCGCATATGGTGCGCGATGATGTGGTGCTGCGTGAGGGATGCTTCTTCGGTGGCTACGTGCGCCGTTTGCGATGCGGCGACAGGCGGTACAGATTGTTGTATACGTACCTGCTCGGCGGCGAAGTTCTGCTGCTCTATTTCGCGTTGGGCACGGGCTTTCTGTAGGGCTTTTTCCAGCTTATCCATGTCCGGTTACCCCTTTGCGCTGCGCGAACCGGCTGCGCAGCTTGCTAAGTTTAGACGTCCATTTAGAAGCCTGTATTTCCTCATCCGACATGATGTGCGGAATGATGACGAGCGGCGGCGTACCCATGAGGCGCGCGAGGTGGCTGGTGCCGTGCACGCTCTGGCTCAACGCTTCGGCGACAACGACGCTGGTAAGCCCGCCCATCACCGCGAAAATCAGTCCGCCCAGCATAAGCAGCGCACGCTTGGGGTAAGTGTTGTCGGGAATGCCGGGAGGGTTGATTACGATGAGGCGCTGGCCTTTGCGACCTAGCTCAAGCTGCTCGCTCATATCCGCGATCATCTTTTTTTCCTTCAACTCGCGGTAGCGCATTTGCGAATTGTCGTAGTCGCGGGTGAGCTTCGACATTTCACGCTCGACACCGGGATTCAGCGCGATGGTTTTTTCGTATTTGGCCTGTTGCTCAACAAGACGATCACGCTCTTTGACCAGCGCTTCATGCTGCGCTTCCGCGGTTTTGAGCTGCGCGGCAAGTTGAATGTAGGCAGGGTTGTCAGCGTCGGCTTTGATGAAGTCTTTCTTTGAAGGGGGCGGGGAGGCTTCAAGCGCTTTTTCTAGCTTTTCAAGTTTAGCCTTCAGCGCGATTACATCGGGATGGTCGGCGCCGTTGGTGCTTTCAGCGGCGGCGAGGTTGGTGCGCACGTCGTCGATTTTGGCCTGTATCTGCACGCTGTCTTTCGTCGAGCCGAGCTGGGATTTCAGCGCGGCGATCTGCCTGCGTGCCTTGATAACGTCGGGATGGCTTGTGCCGTATTTACTGGTCAGCGTGGTGTATTCGGTTTCCAGCGCCTTAAGCTGCGTGCCGGGTGTGGTGAGGAGTTGCCCGTCGGCGATCACGCGCGAATAGGGATCGACCAGCGCGAGCTGTGTGCGTAGCGCGCCTTGCGTGCCTTCGTTCGTGGTAATTTGTGTTTCCAGATTGTGAATGCTCATGTTCGTGGAGGCGGCGGCCTGCTGGTTGAACATCAAAGCCGAAGGGCCGGATTCACCGTTTTTTGCGCGGAATTCAGCGATATTTTTTTCCTGTTCGGCGATGGATTCCTCAAGCGCTGTGATCTGCGTGCCAAGGAAGTCGGACGTTTCCTGCGCCTGCATGCGGCGCATTTTTAAATCTTCGTCGAGGAAGCGGGTAACCAGTTCATCGGTGACGCGCTGGGTGATTTCCGGGTCTTTGTAATCGAAGCTGAGGTTGAACGCGATGGCGGAAAGCTGCTCCGCCGTCTGTTTCTGCGCCGCTGCCGGGTTGGAAAGACTGCCGCTGATGAAGTTCAGCTTGATGGCAGCGCGCATTTTTGCGGTGAGCGCATTCATCGGCGTCCTGTCGATGCTTTCAGGGTAGAGGTTGAATTTTTTGATGATCTGCGCGAGCGATTCCAGCGCGGTGATTTTTTGCTGGATTTGGTTGATGCGCTGGTCGGCCAGCGTGACGATGATTTCGTTGGGGTTGGAAACGTTGGCGGCGATATAGGATTGCTCGATCTGTACGGTGGCGGTGGAGCGGTAGTTCGACCACTTCATCACGAACAGGAGTGAAATCGCGAATAAAATACCGGCGGTGACGATGAAATAATTCCTTCGCCGTATCAGAATCGCCAGTATGTCGCGCAGGGTTAAATCATCCATGCTTACAAATCCCACTCGTAGGGGTGAAAGGTCAGGCCGAACATGACGGCGTGTGCAGATACTGACCCGCTGTTAGTGAGGCTTTGGCTGAGGTAGCGGTAACTGCCGGTGATGTCGAGCTGGTCGTATATAGCATAGGAAAAGCCGACATTGCAGCTGCGTTCGTCCTTCAGGTTCACACCGCCGAGGGAGGAGGTGTCGGCCATGCGGTAGCGCGCACCGGCTGCGAAAGAAAGGGTTTCGTTGACTTTATAGGTTTCATCGATTGTGAAGGTGGTGACCAGCGTTGAACTGCCGTTTCCGAAGGGTTGCTGCGCGCGGGATACCACGAAATTGATCATATCCTGCTCGCCGTTGTACGAGGCGTAGCCTGCGAATACGTAATTGATCTGCGAGCTGTCGGACGCGGTGCCGACGCTATCGCGCGTGGAGCGTTCCGCGCCTGCGGTGAGCCGCGCGACGAGGCGGGGGCTGATGACAGTCTGCCAGCCGAGCTGCGGGCCGATATTGTCTACCGTGGTGTCGGGGCCGTCCTGCGTCTGGTAGCGGCGGCTGTTGATGCTCATGAGGAGTATGTTGAGCGGGTCGATATTGCGCATGTAAGAGGGGCTGAGCGAATAGACGCGGTAATCCACATAAGCGTTGTGGTCATAACGTGACTCGACGATCTTGCCTTTAAGGGAAACCGTATCCTGTTCGGTGAGCTTATAAGCCACTTCCGGCTCCGCCGACAAGCCGGTGTGACGGATGGAGGGAACGGTGACGCCCAGCGAACTTATTTCACTGCTGCGCGTGGTGTCGTAATCAATCATGCCTTCGATGCCAGCGCTCCAGCGTTCGTTGCGGGTGGAGAGGCTCAGGGTTTCGTGAACATCGGTAGAATCGAAGTCGGAGTCGTCGTAAAAACCCTGATTGACGCGCGTGCTGGAGGTGAATTTAGATGTCGGCGTGTGCAGGCCGAGCATGATTTCGCCCGCCGTGTAGGAACCAATCAGCGTCGTTTCCCCGTTGGAAAGCCGCAGCGGGTTGGTATCCATCGACCATTGCTCGGATATTTTAAACTTGGCGAAGGTATCCGACGGCGGCTTGCCGTCATAGGCCTGAGCAGCGCCTGCGCACAGGGCGAGTGCAAATCCGCATGTCGTCGTCTTCCTGATGATCGACATCGATCGCATCGGCTAGAACAGGCTGGCCGTCGGGACAACGATCACGTCGCCGGGATTCAGCGTGATGTTTTTTTCCAGATTGCGGCCGTTGACAATATCGTCATACGGGAAGGGAATAGCGATTTCCTTGCCGTCCTTCTGGCGCAGCACGATGATGTTGCCTTCGCTGGCATAAGGGGTGAGGCCGCCAGCTTGACTCAGCGCCTGCATCACGGTGAGGCGGTGACCCATGATAAGTTCGCCGGGCTTGCCCACCTGACCGATCACGCTCACGAAATGTCCAAGCGGCGCTTTCACCAATACGGCCACGGACGCATCGGGGATAAGGTCTTCCAGCTTGGCGCGCACGGTTTCCTGCACCATACCGGGCGTCATGCCCGCTGTGCTGAAAGTGCCGATCAGGGGGAAGCTGATTGTGCCGTCGGGCAGTACGACTACTTCACGGTCGAGCGAATCTTCTTTCCAAACGGTGATCTGGAGCACGTCGCCGGGATGGATGATATAATCGGAATCCACGGCGGGCGCTACGGTTGCCGCCTTTTCCGGCTTTTGCGTAACCAGCTCGACGGGCGCGGCTTCGGCAGCCAGCGCGGGATGTATGAACAGCAGCAGTGCCGGTATAGCCAGTAATCGCATCATTTTTTTCATGGTAATCCCCAGATATTTTGCTTTTAAAATAAGGTGCATTTAAAAATATTTTTTATAGTGAACGGGCGCAGTTCTGCAAAGCGTTATTATCTACAGCAGTTGGGTATACGAAATCAATGTCTTATCTGAATATTCTTGATAAAGAATAAACCCCGGCGATTTTTTATGGCGGAGTGGTATAAATTCGCTATTATTTTTGTATAGCCTTGATTATAAACATTTATTTTATTTTGCCTTATGCAGGGGCAGAGGTTTTTTTTACACTTTGGTGGTAGAATGCCCACGGATAACTACTACCTGACTTAGGAATTATTGGATGTACGAAACTTTTTTTGGTCTTTCGGGAAAACCGTTCTCGCTCCTGCCCGACGCCAATTTTCTGTTTTACAGCAAGCGTCACCGCAAGGTGATCAACCTGCTGGAATACGGGATACTCAATCAGTCGGGTTTCATGGTTATCAGCGGCGATGTCGGCGCGGGCAAAACCACGATCATCCGTCACTTCCTCAAAAACCTCGGCCCAACTATCAGCGTTGGCCTCATCACCAACCCCAGCAAAACGCTCGGACGCCTGATGGGGTGGATCGCGGCAGCTTTTGAGCTGGAGACGTTCGGCAATGACGACGTGAAAATATATGAGGCGTTCATCGAATTCCTTATCGCGCAATATGCCAAGGGTAAGCGGACGGTGCTTATCATCGACGAAGCGCAGAACATGTCGCCGGAGATGCTGGAAGATTTACGCATGCTGTCGAACGTCAATAACGAACAAGATCAGTTGTTGCAGATTATCCTCGTGGGGCAGCCTGAATTGCTGACGACGCTTAACCAGTCGGGACTCAAGCAATTCGTGCAGCGCATTTCGGTGCATTGCCACCTTACCCCGCTGGATGCCGCGGAAACTGCGGATTATATTCACCACCGGCTCAACGTGGTTGGCGGCGCGGCGTCGCTTTTCGACGACACGGCATGCGCGGCCGTGCATTATTTCACCGCAGGGGTGCCGCGTCTTATCAACCTGATTTGCGATCAGGCGTTGATTTATGCTTTTGCGGAAGAAGAGGCGAATGTAAATGCGGAAACTATCGCGGAAGTCGCTGCCGACCGCAACACGCACGGGCTTAGTTCGTTCAGCGCTCTTGAAGGGTTGACTGCGCAGCTCAGGCCTATTCTTGACGAAATGAAAGAATCGCGCAGGAAGGCGGCGCTATGATGCGTGTATTGGCGATGCTGTTGGTTATGGTGTGCGCGTTGCCTGCGTGGGCGGATACGGATCATCGCTGTCTAAGCAACTGCATGCGGGAAGGGGGCGCCTCCGCCGTGTGTATGGGGAAGTGTACGTATACGCATGCACCTTCCTTGCCATCGGTTGAGAACGCAAAGCCGGAGCCATTTGCCCCGCTCAGGCGTCACGGCGCGATAAAATCTTCCGACGTTGCAAAGAAACATGTAACGCCTGAGAAGAATTATCTTTGCATGTCAGAGTGCCTTAAGCAAAAGACACCCTATTCATTTTGTGAACAACGGTGCGCTAAGAAATAAATTTCTTATTTATTCGCTCGTTTATCTCACCACTTCGCATTAAAAAACATCAATATATTCCCGTAATACGATAGTAATTGTATATAAAAACACGTGAAATGCGGTTTTTTAGAAAAAAGCGCTGGAATTTGTGTCGAAAATAGCGTATTAGAATCCCCCCGAACGTAATTATTAATATTTAGTTACAAACGGATTAACGGAGATCGTCTGAGGTTCGTATGTATTTTTTATACATCCTCAATTAAAAGACGCACCTGTTATTGAAAAATAAAGGGAATTATTCGTGAAAGCGGCTAGCGACACATTGGTAAAGATTCAGTCTACCCCGAGCGAAACGCAGGGCAGCTTTGCTGCGCGGCACAATTTTAATAAGCCCCTGCAGGGCTACATTATGACTGACGCAATCGCCCTGCTGCTCGGCTTCCTGCTCGCATGGGGGCTTACGTCTTTTATACGCCCGCTTGTACTCGGCCAATCCGCCACGGGCTCGCTGCTTACCTACGATCCTTTCCGCGTATCCAGCTACGCGCTGATCGCGCTCGGCTGCCTGATGTGGTTCCAGCATAAAGGGCACTATCGTGTGCGCATGAATTTCTGGATGGAATTGAAATGCGTCGCCAGCGCCATGGGCTTTGCCGTGATGATCGACGGATTTCTGCAATTTGCGGCAAAGAACGATTTTTCGCGCCTGTGGCTGATGTCCGGGTGGATTTTCGCCGCCATTGCCATCGTATCGCTGCGCGCGCTCTATCGCACGATGATGCGCCGTCGTGGACGCTGGCTGGTGCCCACATTGCTGGTCGGCAGTGGCCGGACGGCGGACGATACGCGCATGGCGCTTGCCTCGGAAGCGGGACTTGGCTTCCATATCACCGCGCAGATCAAGAATCTGCCGCTGGAATTCATGCAGGCCGGACGTTCATGGGAAAAGCTGTGCCGCATCTACAATGTCGATTACGTCGTGATCGCGCTCGACGGCAGGGAAATGGACGAAGCGGAAAAGCCTATCGCGCAGCTCGTGCGGGAATCGGTGCCGTTTTCTATCTCGCCGCCACGCCGTAATTTGCCGGTGCTTGATATGGTGTCGCAATATTTCTTCAATTCGGATGTGAAGCTGCTGGCGAATAACAGCGGGCTTGAACAACCGTTGCCGCGCATGCTGAAGCGTCTGTTCGACATTATGGTTTCCGGTACGGCGCTGCTGGCGTTGAGTCCGTTATTTATCGTGCTTTCTGCTATCATCCGCCGCGACGGTGGGCCGGTTT
Organism: uncultured Rickettsiales bacterium; assembly: GCA_964645205.1. Taxonomy (GTDB): domain Bacteria; phylum Pseudomonadota; class Alphaproteobacteria; order Rickettsiales; family SXRF01; genus CAZYBO01. Next base: position 422,761 of record CAZYBO010000001.1, on the reverse strand, counting down.
ATTTCGGCCACAAGCGTATTGGCAAGAACGGCAGATCGTTCTATTGCCTGAAATTCCGCTCCATGATCGCCAACAGCGAAAACGTGCTGAAACGCTATCTCGAAGAAAACCCGGAAGCGAAAGCCGAATGGGATGCCACACAGAAGCTGAAAAACGATCCGCGCGTAACTAAATTCGGCGATTTCTTGCGCCGTAGCAGCCTCGATGAGCTGCCGCAGTTGCTCAACGTGCTGCGCGGCGATATGAGCCTGGTGGGGCCGCGCCCGATCGTTACCGCCGAAATCCCGAAATACGATTACGATATTGCGCATTACTACCGTGTGAGCCCCGGCATCACCGGCCTGTGGCAGGTCAGCGGCCGCAATGATGTGACCTATGACCAGCGCGTGCAGATGGATAGCTGGTATGTGCGTAATTGGTCGCTGTGGCACGATATTGCCATTCTCTGCAAAACCTTCCCGGCCTTGCTCAAACGTAGCGGCGCATACTAACCGAAATCGCGGAAACGCGGTTTTCGTATGGGTTTTTTATGCGAAACGGGTGTTTATGGTTGCCTGAGCGCCATAAATACTATAAATTAACGTTTCGTTAACTATACGGGAAACAGGGCTACATGAGTAAAGCAGTATTGGTAGCAGGGGGTGCGGGCTATATCGGCTCCCATGTGTGCAAGGCGCTTTCCGCCAGCGGTTACCTGCCCGTTACCCTTGATAATTTATGCACCGGTCGCCGCGATTTCGTGCGCTGGGGGCCTCTGGTCGAAGCATCCGTATCGGATACGCAAGCCGTCAGGCAGGCGATTACGCAATACGGTATTCAGGCGGTTATCGACCTTTCCGGCTCGATTGAAGTGGCTGAATCGGTTGTCAATCCGCTGAAGCATTACGACAATAACTTCGCGGCTAAAATTCCCTTTATGCACACGCTGAAAGAATGCGGCGTGAAGGCAATCGTGTTTTCCTCCACGGCGGCGGTTTATGGCGAACCGGTGGCGATACCGATTCAGGAATCGCACCCGCTTTTGCCTAAGAATCCTTACGGTTGGTCTAAGCTGGCGTTCGAGCAACTGCTGCGCGATTTCCACCGTGCGGGTGGCCCGGCATGGATGGCGCTGCGTTATTTCAACGCCGCGGGCGCATCGCCGGACGGTGACATCGGCGAATCGCACGAGCCGGAAACGCATCTTATTCCGTTGGCGTGCATGGCGAGCCTCGGGCAGGCGCCCGCACTCGACATATACGGCAACGATTACCCGACGCAGGACGGCACGGCCATCCGTGATTATATTCATGTGGTAGACCTTGCTGCGGCGCATGTGCTGGCCGTGGAAGCGCTGCTTAAAGGCGCGAAGCCCGCCGCGTACAATCTCGGCACCGGCACCGGCACGTCGATCGGCGAAGTGATGACGGCGTTTAAATATCTCGGCCTGCGCGTGCCGCACCAGTTCAAACCGCGCCGCGCCGGTGATCCCTGCCGGTTAGTGGCGGATGCGACGGCGGCGCGTGAAGAGCTTGGCTGGAAACCGCGCTTTACCGATATTGAAACGATCATCAATTCGGCCTATCACTGGCACAGGGTTTCGCTCAGGCTGAAAAAAGCCGTTTAGCTATTCCAAAAATTCCTCCTCGTCGGGAATGCGCGTAAACGCGATTTTCGTTCCCGAAAAGCTGCGTCCCTGCGAGGGGAGCATCCCGATCAATATGGAATCCCGTCCGAAGCGATGGTTGATCTTGTCCAGCGCGCGCGACATTTTTTCCGCACGCATGCGCTGTTTTAATGCATCCTCGGGAAGTTCAGCGAAAAGCTCCGGCTGCATATCGCTTATCGCTTTCAGCCCGTGCAGGGAAACGGAGAGTTTTTTGATGCGGGCGGTGCCCGATTCCCGTATCAGGCGCTGCCACGCCTTGTCGAGAAGGTGCAGGAATGTCATGCTGTCCTGCGCACGCCAGCAGCGCTCGTGATTTTCCAACCGCACGCCGTTTTCGAGGCGCACTGCGAGGTAAAAGGATGAAGCGCAATATCCCATGCGGCGCAGACGGCTGGCGGCTTTGAGGGTGAGGCGGCGTGCGACGTATTTTGCTTTTGCCGGGTCGCGCAGTTCCGGCGCCATCACGTGGCTGTGGCCTACGGTGCTGCGGGTGGTTTCTGCTTCCGGCAATTCCACGCCGCGCAGCAGGTGCCACATTTTTTCGCCCCACACGCTTCCCCAGATTTTGCGCATGCGCTGCGGGTTAAGCTGCCACAGGGCTTCCATATTGTTAATGCCCGCCAGCAGCAGGCGCTTTTCTATATTGCGGCCGATGCCGGGGAGATCGCGCAAGGATAGCGGCAGCAGCTTGCCGGGGATGTCATGCAGGCCAAGCAATGTAAGGCCGTCGGGTTTCTGCAGGTCGGTGGCGATTTTGGCGAGGTAGCGGTTGGGCGCGATGCCCACCGAGCAGCGTATATATTCACCGATATTCGCGGCAAGGCCGCGCTTGACCGCGTGCGCGATTTCGCAGGCGCGTTCGGGTGACGTTTCATTGTCCATCAATCGGCAGGCCACTTCGTCGATGGAGCAGACGGCGGTGACGGGAATATGCCTGTCTACTTCCTCGAGTATGCGATGGTGGTATTGCACGTAATGTTCATGCTGCGCGAGTACGCAGATGAGGTTAGGGCAGAGTTTTTTCGCTTCCCAGATGGGTGTGCCGGTTTTGATGCCGAACGCCTTGGCCTCATAACTTGCGGCGATGGCGCAGGTGGAATCGGTTTCCACCGGTACGACGGCAACAGGTTTCCCGCGCAGGGCAGGGTGAAGCTGCTGCTCCACGCTGGCGAAGTAGCTGTTGAAATCGATATAAAGCCAGCGGAGCCCGCCGGCGGGAATGGTATCGGACGATGGAAGCATATGGGGTGAATGGGTATGAGCGTAACGCGCTTTTGGTGAAATAAAAACACTTAAAAGCGAATGGCGGTTAGTTCGTTGTAACCTGTTCGACTTACTGCTAATATGCGGCGAACATTGTTATAGAATGGGAATGCACAATTCGTGAAGCAAAGTAAACGTAAAGTTCTGGTCATTACCGCTGCGGCGGGGCTGGCGGTTTTCATCGGCTGGAAGTTTTTCTATCAGGATAAAACCAATGCGCCGCCTTCCGTGCTCGTGCGCGTTGCGCCCGCCGAGCGCAAGGATATTCCGCTTATACTGCGCGAAGTGGGGAATGTGGTCCCGTATGAATCGGTGGCGGTGCGCGCCAGGCTGGATTCGCAGGTGTTGGAAGTGAAATTCAAGGATGGCGACGCGGTGAATAAAGGTGATTTGCTGTTCGTGCTCGACGACCGCTCGTTGAAAGCGCAGGAGAACGAATTGCAGGCCAACCTGCGGCGCGATGTGGCGCAACTTGAAAACCTGCGCATGCAGTATGAGCGCGCCAGCGCGCTGCTGAAGAAAAATTTTGAGTCGCCCGCGAACCTTGATACCGCGAAAGCGGCGTATAAGGCGCAGGAAGCGGTGGTCAACGCAACGCAAGCGATGCTCGACAAGGCACGTGTGCAGCTCGATTACACGCAGATACTCGCGCCCATCGGCGGGCGCACGGGCACGATCAACTTCACCAGCGGCAATACAGTGAAAGCGAACGATACGCAGCCGCTGGTCGTTATTAACCAGATCAAGCCGATTCGCGTGAAGATGTCGCTGTCACAGAATTATTTCGACGCGGTGCGCAGCGCGATGCAGGCGGGCACGGTGGACGTAACGGCGCTGCGTGAAGGGAGCGCGGAGGCTTCGCGCGGCACGCTGGAATATATCGACAACGCGGTGGATCAGGCCACCGGCACGTTCGTGGCGCGCGCGACGTTTCCTAACGAGGATGAAGGGCTGTGGCCGGGCATGTTCGTGAATATCACGCTGACGTTGGGCGAGGAAAAACAGGCGCTGGTGCTGCCTGAAGTGGCGGTGCAGCATGGGCAGGCGGGCGATTACGTGTTTGTGATCGCAGACGGCAAGGCTTCCAAGCGCGACATCAAAGTGGCGCGTATGCATGAAGGCGCGGCGGTGATAGCTGAAGGGTTGCAGGAAGGTGAACAGGCGGCTACCGACGGGCTTATGTCGCTGAAGGATGGTGCTGTCGTTTCAATTCAGGCGGAGAAATAATGAATATTTCGGAATTCTGCATCCGCCGTCCGGTGTTCACCATCTTGCTGATGGCGGCGTTGATGGTGGGAGGCATGGCGGGGTATAAGACGCTCGCTACGTCGGCGCTGCCACGTGTAGATTTCCCGACGATTCAGGTATCCGCATCGCTGCCGGGTGCGAGCCCGGAGACGATGGCCTCCTCAGTTGCAACGCCGCTGGAGCGCCAGTTCTCGACGATCGCGGGGATTACCTCGATGACGTCGTCAAGCTATCTCGGCAATACGTCGATCACGCTGCAATTCGATCTGGCGCGCGACATTGACGGCGCGGCGCTCGATGTGCAGACGGCGATTTCCGCGACGCTACGGCGGCTGCCGAAGGAAATGACTACGCCGCCCTCGTTTCGCAAGGTGAACCCGGCTGACCAGCCTGTGTTATTTATCGCCGTTTCGTCCGATACGCTGCCGCTTACGGAGGTGAACGAATATGCCGACACGCTGATGGCGCAGCGCATCTCCACGCTGCCGGGCGTGGCGCAGGTGGTGGTGTATGGACAGCAGAAATATGCCATCCGTGTGCAACTCGACCCGAACAAGCTCGCCACGCAGGGCATAAGCCTTGAAGAGGTGCGCAACGCCATATCCGATGCGGCGTCGAATGCGCCGGTAGGCGTGATCAGCGGGCCTAAGCAGCTTTTTAACCTCAAAATCGCCGGACAGCCGGAAAACGCGGAAGGGTTCCGTAACCTGATCGCGCTGTGGAAGGACGGCGCGCCGGTGCGCATGAAAGATATTGCCACCGTTACCGACGACGTGGAGGATAATCGCTCGCTGAGTTATTTTAACGGCAAGCAGGCTATCGTCATCGCCATCCAGCGCCAGCCGGACGCTAATACGATTGACGTGGTGGAGCGTGTGCGGGCGTTGATTCCTGTGTTCCGCACGCAGATTCCGGCATCAGTGGAGCTTACACCGATGTTTGACCGCTCGGTGTCGATCCGCCATTCGGTGGAAGACGTGCAGTTTACGATGTTTTTGACCATCGGGTTGGTGGTGGCGGTGATCTTCCTGTTCCTGCGTGATGCGCGGGCGACGTTTATCCCGGCGATTGCGGTGCCGCTGTCCATCGTCGCGACGTATGGCGGCATGGCGCTGTGCGGGTTTTCGCTCAACAACGTGTCGCTGCTGGCGATTACGCTGTGCGTGGGCTTCGTGGTGGACGACGCTATCGTGATGCTGGAGAACATCATGCGCTACGTGGAAGAGGGCATGGAGCCGTTCGAGGCGGCGCTGAAGGGTGCAAAGGAAATCGGGTTTACGATCATCTCGATCACGCTGTCGCTGGTGGCGGTGTTTATTCCCGTGCTGTTCATGGGGGGCGTGATCGGGCGGTTGTTCAACGAATTCGCGGTGACGATCAGCATGGCGATCCTCATATCCGGCGTTATCTCGCTGACACTGACGCCGATGCTATGCAGTAAAATGCTCCGTCGTAAGCATGAAACGCAAGAAACCGGCTGGGGTAAGCAACTGAAGGATAAATTCGACTGGCTGATCGAAAAATACGAACATTCGCTGAAAATCGCGCTGCGCCACCGTTTTGCCATGTTGATGCTGACCCTTGCTACGCTGGTTGCCAGCGTAGTGGCGTTTTCTTACGCGCCGAAAGGTTTTTTCCCGCTGGAAGATACCGGGTTTATTTTCGCCAGCTCCGAAGCCGCGCAGGATATTTCTTTCGACGCGATGGTGGAAAAACAGAAGCAGGTGGCCGCCGTTATTCGTGCCAACCCGCATGTTGATAAGGTGTTTTATGCCGTAGGCGGCGGTCGCGGAGCGCTGAACTCCGGCCGCTTGTTTATAGGGCTGAAGCCGCTTAACGAGCGCCCTGCCGTAGGCGCGGTCATACAGAAAATTCGTGCGGATGTCGCTAAGATCGAAGGTATCGGCGTGTATATGCAGCCGGTGCAGAACATGCAAATCGGCGGGCGCATGAGCAAGAGTCTGTACCAGTATACGATGCAGGGCAGCGATCTCGACGAGTTGTATAAATGGTCGGAGCTGCTGATGCAGGAGATCAGCAAGGAACCGGGCTTTCAGGACGTCACCACGGATTTGCAGCTCAAAAGCCTTCAGGCGATCCTGCATGTCGATCAACAGAAAGCCGCCAGCGTGGGCGTGAGCTACGACGCGATACGGCAGGCGCTGTATAACGCCTACGGTACGGCGCAGGTGGCGAGCCTCTACACGCCGTCGAACGATTACGCGGTTATCATGGAAGTGGCGCCGCAATTCCAGCAATCGCCGGAAAATATCGGGAAGCTATACGTGACGGGAACGGACGGGAATTTAATTCCGCTGGAATCCATCGCCACGGTGATGCGTGCGGTTGGTGCGCTGTCGATCAACCATCAGGGGCAATTACCCGCGGTGACGTTGTCGTTTAACCTGAGGCCGGGCATGGCGCTCGGGCAGGCGGTGGAGCGTATCAAGGCGGTGCAGGAAAGAATGGATATGCCGGATTCCATTACCGGCACGTTCCAAGGCTCGGCGCAGGTGTTCCAGGATTCGTCGGGCGGACAGGGGATGCTGGTGCTGCTCGCTATCGTGGTGATTTATATCATCCTCGGCATGCTATATGAGAGTTTCGTGCATCCGATTACGATTCTCTCCGGCCTGCCGTCGGCGGGGCTGGGCGCGGTGTTGATGCTATTGTTGTTTGGCATGGATATTAGCGTAATCGCGATCGTGGGCATTATCCTGCTGGTGGGCATTGTGAAGAAAAACGCGATCATGATGATCGACTTTGCCATCGCCGCGCGCGCCGAGGGCAAGAATGCGGAGGAGGCGATTTACGAAGCCTGCGTACTGCGCTTCCGCCCGATCATGATGACGACGATGGCCGCGCTGTTCGGCACGCTGCCGGTGGCGCTGGGTATCGGTGCGGGCGCGGAGCTTCGGCAGCCGCTGGGGGTGAGCATCGTGGGCGGTTTGCTGATTTCGCAATTGCTGACGCTGTATATTACACCGGTGGTGTATCTGTATCTGGAAGCGCTGGCGCAGAAGGTGAAGCGGAAAAAAGCCGTGTAATGTCATCCTGAGCGTAAGCGAAGGATCTCACTTCCTGAGTATGGCGTTTTAGATCCTTCACTTCGTTCAGGATGACAAGAAAAAAGTTATCTCACTAAATCCTCGCCCAGAAGCAGCTTCGGCGCTTTTTCGTCGGATTCGATGTGGCGGTATATCTGGAGGTTTTCCAGCACGCGCTGCACATAGTTGCGGGTTTCGGCGAAGGGGATTTTCTCGATCCAGTTGATGGCGCTGTCGATGCTGTTGCCCGGCCTGCCGAATTGCTGCATCCATTTGCGCACGTTGCCGGGCCCTGCGTTGTAGGCGGCGATGGCCATGACATACGAGCCGTCATAACCGTTGATGAGGCGCGAGAGATAATAGCTGCCGACGGTGATATTGTAATCCGGCTCGTAGAGGCGGCTGGGAGCGAAGCCCATCTCCAGTTTCTTTGCCATTTCCTTGGCGGTGGAAGGTAGGAGCTGCATGTAGCCTAGCGCGTTGGCGGAGCTTCTGGCATTAGGATCGAATTCGCTTTCCTGCCGCATGATGGCCAGCGCGAGCGCGCGTTCGATGGGAATATCCACCGGCGTTTTAGGGGTGGGGTAGCCGGTTTCGATAAGGATCATGTTATTCTGCAGCGCCTTCTTTGCGCCGCGCACGCCGAGATAGGGATAGCCCGCTTTCCGGCCAAGTTCGGCGGCAAGCGCGGCCTCTTCTTTGCTATCCGCATTTTCCGCGAGGAAGCCGATCAGCTTGTTGGCAAGCGCCATGCTCTGCATCTCGATGGATAGCGTAATGGCGCGCGCCAGCTCGCTGTTTTCAAACCTGCGGCGCGATTCACTGTCGATGGCGGGCTGGCCGGGGATGTGCAAAGGCGCGCTGCCGTTATGGATTTGCGAAGCAAGCTGGCCGTAGAAAGTGGTGGGGTAGGAGGTGGCGGTGTTATACCAGTTCGCTGCCGTTTCGCGGTCGCCGCTTTTTTCAGCCGCACGCCCTGCCCAGAATGCTGCCCGTGCGCGGCTAGGCGGGAAACGCACCATCGAATACATACGGTAGAACGTGTCGTAGGCTTTTTTCGGCTCGTTGGTATATTCGAGTTGCAGCCAGCCGGAAAGCCATGTGGCGTCGGCCAGTTCGATGCCTCCGGTCTGCCCGTGGTTTTCAAGCAACCTGCGTGCGGTTTTGTAATTATCTTCATCCACGGCTTTGCGCACCTGCGTTTCGCGGAAGCGCCACCATTTTTCAGGATAGGGCACTTCTTTCGGCATTTTCAGCAGAATGTCCCGCACGCCGTTATTATCGTCGCGGCGGGCGCGGAAACGCATGCGCTCGAACTGAAGGCCGGGATTGGCTTTCAGCTTGCCATCAACTTTTACCACCAGCAGCGGCGCGGTTTTTTTATCGGCAGCCAAGGCCATGCGCGCGTTCATCAGGTTGCGCACGGATTCAGGCACAAGCGGCATGAGGCGTTTTGCTGCGCCGGTTTTGTCTTCCCATAGCAGGCGGTCGGCGCGGGCGATGTGGTCGTCTTGCCCGAGTATCGAGCTATAGGCGGCGAGGATTTCATTTTCTTTCGCCTCGTCGAAATCGCCGTCACGCCATGCGTCGCGTACCAACGTTTCGATCTTCGCTTTGGGCGCCGGATTCTTGTTTGCCAGCGCCTTCGCGAGCGCCAGTTTTCCGTAACCGGTGACGGGTTCTTCCTTACCGAACCAGTTGAGGATGTCGTCGTCGCTAGCGCTGCTGTCGCGCAACGAGGTTTCCGCGCGCTGGCGCAGTTTTTTCATTTCCGGCCAGTCGGGGTTGGCGGTGATAAACTCCACGAACTCATGGAACGACGCGCCGGACTCGCTATCGAGCAGCGTGAGCCATGTGATGAGTTTGATGAGGGCGGGGTCGTTGCTGCGTTTGGCGTGGAGGGCGGCTTCGCTCCAATCCTCGCGTTCTGCGAACTGGAAGGCGCTTTCCACATGCTGGTATGATTCGCCGGACGGGACTGCTGCTGCCGCTGACGGCAGGTTTAACAACGCGATAATAAGAAATAGCTGGCGGTAATGCATAACGGCGTTATCTTTGGAAGAGTAGGGAAGGTAAGTCAATATGTTTGCACCGGACGTTATCAGCCTCCGCCAATTTTATGCCTCGCCGCTGGGCACGGAGGTGCGCGCGCTGATTGCCGCGAGCCTGCGCGAGTTGTGGCCGGAGCTGGCGGGCGATACGCTGCTCGGTATCGGTTACGCCACGCCGTATATGGAATCGTATTTCGATGCGAAACAAGTGGTGATCGCCTGCATGCCCGCTGCACAGGGCGCGGTATACTGGCCGCCTGCCGGAAATAACGTGGCATTCATCGCGCACGAATCCGTGCTGCCGCTTGCGGAAAGCAGCGTCAACCGCGTGCTGCTGATCCATAGCGTGGAGAACAGTGAACAGCTTTCGGCGATGATCGATGAAGCATGGCGCGTGCTTACGCCCGGCGGCAGGCTGCTGGCGGTGGTGCCCAACCGGTTGGGGTTATGGGCGCGTTCGTCGCATAGTCCTTTTGGATATGGCCGCACATTCAGTCATACGCAATTGCGCGACCTGCTGGGCGAGCACCAGTTCACCTGCATGCGCTCAACTTCGGCGCTGTTCCTGCCGCCGTTGCGTTCACGGTTTGTGTGGCGGGCGGCGCAGAAGGTGGAAGCGTTCGGGAAGGTTGCCTGCCGGCTGATCGGTGGGGTGTTGCTGGTGGAGGCAGAGAAACAGCTTTACGCGGCGATTCGCCAGCCGGTGGTGGAAGCGCGCAAAGGCTACCGCATTCCCATGGCGAAGCCTGCCATGTCGCGCTTCGAGAAACGTTAGCGCAGGTTTTCTTCGATGATCGATTCGGTGAGCAATTGCGGTAGCACGACCGGCTTGCCGTTATTCGCAGGGTAGTAAACGTAAAGCGGTACGCCTTGGAAGCCGAAGCTGTTGAGCAGTTCCGTGATTTCCTGATTGCGCCGCGTCCAGTCGGCTACCATGAGCGTTATGCCGCGTGTTTTAAACAGTGCTTGCGTGGCATCGGTATGAATGGCAACGCGCGCGTTAAGCTGGCAGGTGAGGCACCATGCGGCGGTGGCGTCGATGAATACGGGTTTTCCCTCGGCGCGCAATTCGTCCAGCCTTGTTTTTGAGTAGGGAACGCTGCCTTCGCGCAGCAGCGCCGTGTCGCCGGGAGAAGAAACGTAGCCCAGAAGCCCGGTGGTCAGGATGACGATCGCAGCGGCGGTGAGGATGATGTTGCGGTGTCCCTTGCGTTTGGAAATGCTGATGGACAGGGTGATGAACATCATCCCGACGATGACCGTCAGCAGCCCGACCAGCCCGGTTTGCAGGGTAAGCACCCACAGGAGCCACGCCACGGACGCATACATCGGCCATGCGAGCAGGTGCTTGAAACGTTCCATCCATGCGCCGGGTTTAGGCAGGAAACGCAGCGTGGCGGGAAACAGGCTGATGAGCAGGAACGGCAGCGCCAGCCCGAAACCAAGCGCCTCGAAAATCAGCAGCGATTGCCATGCCGGAAGCGTAAGCGCGACGCCGACGGCAGTGGCCATGAACGGCGCGGTGCAAGGTGTGGCCACGGCGGTGGCGAGCACGCCGGTGAAGAAACTGCCTTTGACGGAATTTTCGTCGATATTATCAACATTGCCCAGCAGCACGGGCAGGTGGAACAACCCGGACAGGCTTAACCCCACAAGGAACAACAGGTAGGCAAGGAACCCGACGAAGGCGGGCGACTGCATCTGGAAGCCCCAGCCGACGGATTCCCCGGCCTGCTGAAGCACGATCAATACGCAGGCGATGAGCCCGAATGACAGCATGATGCCCGCCGTGTACGCCAATCCCTGCGGCAGGGTTTTCGCACGCTCACGCCCGGATTTTTTGGCGATAGCGAGGGCTTTTAGCGATAGCACCGGCAGCACGCACGGCATGAGGTTCAGCACCGCGCCACCGAGGACGGCGAACAGCAAGGCAGGCAACAACCATAGCATTTCCTGCGGTTCGCCGGTGGGTTTTTCGACAGTCAGCCCGGCTTGTATATCGAAGGTTTTTCTTTCGCCACTGCCGGAGGTTACGGAAAGCAGCCCGGAGAGGCGGTCGGCACTGAAACCTTCAGCTTTTTCAGCGATGAGGATCAGTGAATCTTTTTCCACGGTAAAGGTTTGCGGCGCGGTATAAGAAATGCTGATCTCACGCGGGAAAAAATAGGCGGAGGCAATGTCGGCCATGCCGGTGGCGGCCAGCGGTAGTTGAATCGCAAGGGTTGTTTGCCGCGAGATGGCGCCAGCTTGCAGCGGTATAGGGCGGATTTTGTCGTGTTCCTCGAACAATGAGGCGGCTTCGGAGGGGCTTTTTTCACCGGTGGGCAGCGTGAGCTCCAACTCTGCCGATTCAGGAATGCAGATGTCTTTGCATACCAGCCATTCCGCTTTGACGCGTAATGTCTGCATGCCCTCCAGCGCGGCGGGCGGGCGGATGGTCACCGGCAGGAACACGCGGTTGTCATAGCCATACACCACAAGCGTACTTTCCTGCAGACGCAGGGGCGGCGGCCAGTCGATATTGCCAGCGGAAAATCCTTCGGGAAGCGTCCAGGTGAAGCTGGTGGGCAAGCCCGCATCGCCGGGATTTTCCCAGTAGGTATGCCAGCCTTCCTGAGATTCCAGCAGCACGCCGAGGCGTAAAGGCTCACCCGGCGTTATGGCTGCACTATCCGCCACCAGCGTCGCACGGGTGATGTCCGCTGCGATGCCGGGGGCGGAGAAGAGCAGTGCAAAAAGAAGGGTAAAGAGAAAGCGTGGCATAGACCCTGCCTATTTCTTCATTTCTTCCTGCTTTTTGCGCACAAGGTTGGTTGCTTCGGTGTGAACCAGCAGGCGCACGTCATCGCCTACCATCGGGATGCCGTAATTCATGCCGAACTCGGAACGCTTGACGACCGCTTCGCCGGTGAAGCCTGCGACGAACATGTTGGTTTTGGGATGGTAGTCACCCTTGTTGAATTTTACTTTCAGCACGACAGGCTTGGTGACGCCGAGCATGGTCAGATTGCCGGTGACGTCGCCGGTATTGTCGCCGGTTTTTTTAATCGCTGTGCTGACAAAACGAATGTCGGGGAATTTTTCGGTGTTGAAGAAATCCGCATTCTGTAAGTGCTTGTCGAGCGCTTCGCTCGGCGTGCGGATGCTTGCTGGTTTCAGCGTGACATCGAGCGTGCTGGTTTCGGGCGCTTTTTCATCGAAGGCGAGGGCGATGTCGTAGGCGGTGAATTCGCCGACCGTATCGGAGTACCCTAGATGGTCGATGAAGAACAGGATGCGCGTGTGCGATTTGTCGAATTCGTATTTTTCAGGCGCGGCGATTGCGGGTAATGCCGTCAAAAGCCCTATGGAAGCGAGAGTGGCGAAGAATAGATGTTTCATATCATGCTCCTAGTTTCTGGGTGAAAGAATAATAATTCGTAGTGAGTTCCTGCCTAGGGTCTGCCAGTTTTCCGGTTTCATCAAGCGTTTTTTCTGCATGTACGAGCGGGAAAATGATGTGATGCGGCAAATACGAAGAAATTCATGCGCGTTTCATAAAAGTGAGGAATTTGGCGAAGGCTTCGGCGCGGTGGCTGATGCGGTGTTTTTCGTCAGGCTCCATCTCGGCGAAGGTGACGCTGCGGCCTTTGGGGATAAAGATGGGGTCGTAGCCGAAACCTTTTTCTCCGCGTGGCGGGAAGGTGAGCGTGCCGTCCACGCGGCCTTCAAAATGGTGCACCTTGCCACCGGGCAGGCACAGGCAGAGGGCGCAGATGAAGTAAGCATCTATGTTTTTCGTATCGAGCGCGCGTTTTTCCAATTCCTGCCGGATGCGTGCGAACGCTAGGGAGAAATCCTTATTCGCCCCTGCCCAGCGTGCGGAATAAATACCCGGTGCGCCGTCGAGCGCGGGAACTGCAAGGCCGGAATCGTCCGACAGCGTTGGCTGGCCGCAGAAGGCGGCGACGTAACGCGCTTTCAGCTCGGCGTTTTCCGCGAAGGTGCTGCCGGTTTCTTCCGGTTCGTCGGCGCCTACGTCGCTGGCGGATTGTACCTCGATGGAAAGCGGGGCGAACAGTTCGCGTATCTCCTTCACCTTACCACTATTATGGCTGGCGATAACCAGCGGTTGCGCGAAGATCACAAGCCGAGCGCCTTTCGCTGCGCGGCGGCAAGTTTTTTGATACCCTTGCGGCCAAGCAGTAGGAGCTGGCGGAATTCTTTTTCTTCCACGGGCGCGGTTTCGGCGGTGCATTGGATTTCGATAATGCGTCCGTCGGATGTGAGGACAAAATTGGCGTCCATGCTGGCGTTGCTGTCCTCGTCGTAGTCGAGGTCGAGCACGGGCTTGCCGTTGAACACGCCGCAGGAAATAGCGGCAACCTGAGCGGTAAGCGGAATGGAATCGAGCTTGCCTGCTTTTACCAGCGATTGCAGCGCAAGGTGCAATGCCACGTAGCTGCCGGTGATGGAGGCGGTGCGCGTGCCGCCGTCGGCTTCGATTACGTCGCAATCGATGATGATCTGGCGCTCGCCGAGCTTCTGTAGGTCGGTGACGGCGCGCAACGAGCGCCCAATCAACCGCTGGATTTCCTGCGTGCGGCCGGATTGCTTGCCCTTGGCGGCTTCACGCGGCATGCGGCTGTTAGTGGAGCGTGGCAACATGCCATATTCGGCAGTTACCCAACCCTTACCGGTGTTGCGCAGGAAAGGGGGTACGCCGCTTTCCACCGTGGCGGTGCATAATACGCGCGTATTGCCGCAGGAAATGAGGCATGAGCCTTCGGCATGGCGGCTGGCTTTGGTTTGCAGCGTGAGCTTACGCAGTTCGTCGGGTTTCCGTCCTGATGGGCGCATGGAGAGTCCTTTAAGGGGTTTGTGCTTCCGCCAGCAAACGCTGGGAAGCGGTTTCTATGGTATTCTCCAGCTGGCTGGCGAATTCAGTTTTATTCATGCCCGGTTCGATATGCGGCAGGAATTCGATGATGATTTTCCCGGGGCGTTTCAGAAACGCGTCCTTGCCCCAGTAGAAGCCGGAGTTCAGCGCAACCGGCACGACCGGCACATGCAACAGCGTGTATAGCGCCGTGACGCCGGGATGGTATTTCGGCGCTGCGCCCGGCGCGGTGCGCGTGCCTTCGGGGTAAATGACGATCGGCCGGCGGGCGTAGAGCGCATCCTTGGAATCGCGGATCATCTGTTTCATGCTGCTGGTGCTGCCGGAGCGGTCGATGGCGATCATGCCCATGCGCCATAGATACCAGCCCCACAACGGGATACGCAGCAACTCGCGTTTGAGCACATAGGCGGGGTTGCGGAACAGGACGAGGAAAATCAACGTGTCCCATGCCGACTGGTGCTTGCTGGCGTAAATCACCGGGGAATGGGCGATATATTCTTCGCCGCGCACTTCATAGGTGATGTTGCAGATTTTTTCCGCCAGCCATAGGGAGCCTTGCGCCCAAGGCTTGCCCGCGCGCTGCGAGGCGTTCGCGGAGAGCACAAAAAGCGGCATGAACAGGATCGCAGACAGCATCGCCCATGCGGTAAACGCGATATTGAACAGCAGCGAGCGCAGGAAAATGTTCATGCGTATCCTTTCATATCAGCAGGTGGCGCAATTTGCTGGCAAGGTATTTGTGGTATTCCGACAGGACGAGCGTGCGGCTGTCGGCGGAAAGCCACCATGCGGAGAGGGTGAAATCGTCGGGCAGCACGGGCGCGGGGTGAATGGTGAGCTGCGGCATAAGCTCCTCGAACTCGCTGATGCTGCGCGGCATGTGGTAGTTGGCGGTAACGAGGATGATGTTTTTCGGGCGCTGCTTCAATACCCAGCGCGCGGTTTCTTCGGCGTTGCCGATCGTGTTCTCGGCGTCCTTACCCAGCGTGATGGCCGAAGCGGGCAGGCGTGTGGCGGCATTACGCACCTCAGGCGATACCTGGTGAAGGAGGTCACCGATATTCGTATCCTTGCCCACGCCGCTGATAAACAGCATCTTCGCCTTGCCCTGCGTGAGCAGTTGCAGCCCGTGTTCCAGCCTGCCCTTGCCGCCTGTGAGCACCACGATGGCGTCGGCGTTGGCAACGGAGGATGCGGCGGACGTAGGCATCTGGGCGACGAACCACACCAGCCCTGTAAGCCATATGGCGAGGCAGGTGACGGCGCTGACGAGAAGTTTACGCAGGGCGCCCATGCACTATAAGGTGTTTTGCAGTTGCGTGGTAATGGCGATGCGCGCGACAACCCATGCGGTGAACGCGCACAGCAACGGCATGAGCAGAAGCAGCGCCGCATGCGGCTGGGTGATGACGATGGCGGGCATTACCGAAATGCGAAGCGACGCCATGTACGTGCCGACGCACCAGTAGCCGATACCGGCGGCCATGCAGCCTGCGAAGGCCGCGGGAAGCACCAGCCGGAAGGCTTCCTGCTGGAACTGGTTGGTGATGTAGCGATCTTCCGCGCCGATGGAATGCAGTAACAACACTGTACGCATATGCAGCTTCAGCGACGCGCGCGAGGAAAACGCCACGGTCATGAACATAGAGCCGACCAGTAGCGTGGCAAGCAGGAAGCTCAGATATTTAATGGAATCGGAAAAGCTGGTGAAAGCCTGCGCCCAGTGTTCCTGCGTGTCGATCTCGGTGCCGGGGGCGAGGGCAGCCAGCCGTTTTTGCAGTTGGGGTACGTTTACCGACGCGGCCGAGGTAGTCAGCGATACGTCGAATACCACCGGCAACGGCAGGTCGGCAGAGGCGTTATGTCCGCCCAACCATGGTTTCAGCATATCCTGCAATTTCTCGCGCGGGATTTCCGAAACCTGCGCTACGCCTTCCGTTTTTTCCAGAATTTCGCGTTGCCGCGCGATGGTTTCCTTCTGGTCGGCGAATTCGGCGGGGATGCTGACGGCGAAACTGTTGGAGTAGCTGCTTTCGCGGTTTACCACCCAGTGGTTTACGGTGATGCCGAGGCACAACAAAAAGGCGGTAAGCCCCGCCATGATGCCCACCAGCCAGGGCAGGAAGGTGTGCGCTTCATCCCCGGCGAAGGAAATATCGGGTTGCTTGAAAAATAACCGCAATCAATGCCCCTGTATCAAATGTCGTTCCTCTCCCTCCCATGGAAAAGGGAACGAAAGGAACAGTAAGGCGATCACGCGGTAGTATCAACCTTTTTCGGCGCTTCACCTGGTTTGGATACGGCGACCATCGCAGGGCGCAACAGGCGGTCGTGGATAACGTAACCGGCCTGCACAACCTGAATGACAGTGCCGGGCGGAACATCAGCGCTTTCCACCTGCACGACGGCCTGATGGAAATTATGATCGAATTTCTGGTTCATGGGGTCGATGCGCTTAATGCCGTAGCGCTCGAATATATTGAGCAGTTCCTGCAAGGTGAGGTTGACGCCTTCGCCCAGCGTTTTCAGCAATTCGTTCGCAGCGCTGACATCGGCAGGGATGCTTTCGGAGGCGCGTATCAAATTCTCCAGTACGCTCACCATGTCGCGGGCAAAGCCGGTGACGGCGTATTTCGCGGATTCTTCAAGGTCGCGCTGGGCGCGCTTGCGGATATTGTCGGCTTCGGCAAGCGCGCGTATGCGCTGTTCGCGCAGGGTGGCGTTTTCTTCCTCCAGAAGGCGAATCTTTTCCAGAAGTGGATCCTCATGCTCGGGGGCTTGCGTATCGGCGTCGGTCATATCTTCGGGAAGCGGGTCGTTTGCTGGGGTATTGGCGGGATTCATGGAGGCTCGATCCTTGATGGTTAGAGTAATCCATCCTCTATCTGGGGACGGTTAACTTAGATTTCAATAGATTTATGTTGCAAAATCTAAGACGTTCTTGCATTGACAACAACATTAAATCAGGCAGAAAGTCTGACCTGTATAAGAAAATTCGTGGAGGTTGACCAGTGACAAAATCGGCTTGGGGATTAAAACGGCATTGTCCCAACTGCACTAACCCTTATTACGACCTCGGGAAAAATCCGTCCGCCTGTCCGAAATGCGGATTTGTCTACGACATCAACGCGCCGGTTAAACAACGCCGTGGACGCGGCAAAGCAGCCGCAGAAGCCAAGGCGAAAGCCGCGCCTGCGCCCGCCAAAGCCAAACCGCTGGCCAAGCCTAAGAAACCTATCAAGGAAATTGAGGGCGTGGATCTTGAGGAGTTCGAGGACATCGAGGTCGATAGCGATGAGGAAATCGAAGAAATTGAAGAAATGGATGATATTGAAACCATCGAAGAGCTAGAAGATATTGAAGAGGATGGCGACGATGAAGAGATCGATGAGGACATCGCGCTCAAGGAAGGCGACCTGATCGACGATGTTGAGGAAGTCCTCGAAGAAGATGAGGAAGAGGACGAGGAGAGCGATAAAAAATCCAGCAAGCCGAAACCTGCCAAAGGTAAAGGTAAGGCGGCGGTAAAAGCAAAACTTGCCAAGCCCGCGCCTAAGAAAAAGAAGAAGTAGTAGTTATAGGTAATAAAAAACCCCGCCGAAATATCCGGCGGGGTTTTTTGTTTTAACGATTAAACGGCTTACGAAGCCAGCGCCTTGCTGAATTGCTCGGTCACCTGCGCGACACGCTCGTTGATCGGCTCCAGAGCTTCGGTTGAATATTCAAAGAACATACCCGACAGCTTTACGGACTGATTAAAGAAATTGTCGATCGTCTGGCGCGCAACGCGGTTCTGCAGTTCCAGCATATCGTTGATGGTGCGGCATGCGAAAAGCTCTTTCGAGATTTCCACATTGTCGGAAAACGCCTTGTTCGCGGATTCGGCGATTTCGCTGCTCATGTCCTTAATGAGCGCGGCGGTGGTGTTGCCGCATTCGATGCAGGTTTCCACGTTATCGCGGGAAATGCCGATGGCTTCATACATCATCTTGCTGACCGCATCGGCGGATTTAGCAAGATTTTCAGCGCGCTCGCGGCCGTAAGCGAACACTTTTTCCTGCGTTTTCTGGGCTTCGCCGGTGCTGGTGGTCAGGAATTCGCGCATGGCGTCGCCGCCGATACGAACTACGTTTTCAGTGGAATTACGGGTGGTTTCAACGGCTGTGTAGGCCGTTTTTGCCGACTTATCCGCAATGTTTGACGCCAGCTTAGCGGCAGGCTGTCCTGAAGGTTTCTTGTGGGGTTGGCTCATGGATACTCTCCTTGAATAGGGTTTGCGGACGTCGTGTCGTATACATTGCAGCCTGATCTGAGCGCCGGTAGACGGCTATGCCGCAATGCGAAAGTCTTGACGCGAAATGTAGTGAAGTGCTGGCAAAATGTCAAGGTTGCAGGCATAATGAAGAGTGTTTCATAATGATAAATTTATGGTCGTATACGATTTTTCAAGGTTTTTGCGCTACAGTAAAAAAGCAAGGTGGAAGTTTGCGATTTACAGGTGAGCGGTTCCACATTATCTTGACAAAAAAGCGCAGCTCGACACAATGCGTGGTATACAGGAACAGGAATAGTGCACGGATTTACGTTAAAAAACATAGTGCTAATGGCGGCATCTGCGGTGGTGGCGCTACTGGTCGCACTGCCTAATAGCGCCGAAGCAGCGACCAATAAGCGTGAGCGTGTAGTATCAGTTAAGAAAGCGCCCGCTGCTACCGCGCGCAAGAAAGTATCTTCCAAAAAGAAAAAAACACGCGCGGCGCCTGATAGGTTCGCCGCTCTGGTCGTGGATGCAAGCACGGGCCGTGTGCTCTATGAAAAGAACGCGGGCAGCGTTCGTTATCCGGCGTCGCTTACCAAGATGATGACCCTCTATCTGACCTTCGACGCGCTGAAAAAGGGTAAGCTCAGCATGGATGACGGCCTTCCGGTATCTGCTAAGGCCGCCTCGCAGCCACAGACCAATATTTCATTGAGCGCGGGCGATTCGCTGCCGGTGCGCTCGGCGATCGAAAGCCTCGTAGTGCGCTCGGCCAATGATTCTTCGCTGGTTCTGGCGGAAGCGCTTGGCGACACGGAATGGAACTTCGCCCTGATGATGACCAAAAAGGCACGCGAGCTGGGCATGAAAAACACCGTGTTCCGCAATCCTAACGGGCTGCCGGACAATAAGCAGCATACCACCGCCTATGATATGGCACGCCTTGCTATCGCCCTGCGCCGCGATTTCCCGGAATATTACCCCTTTTTCAAGCTGCGTAGCTTTAATTATGACGGCATCACCTATCCGGGGCATAACCGCGTCCTTGATCGCTATCCCGGTGCGGACGGGGTGAAAACCGGGTTTATTAACTCCTCCGGGTTCAATCTGGTGACTTCGGTGAAGAAGGATGGATATAATATCGTGGCCGTTATCATGGGTGGCACTTCTGCCAGTGGCCGCGATAATATGATGGTAGACATGCTCGATCGCACCTTCGCGCAGCTTGAAAGCAAGCGCAACGCCATCGCCGACCAGACTACGGACGAAAAAAAAACAAGCGGAACAAGCGCTCAGGACAGCGTAGTCGCCCTTGAAAGCATGGACTCGCCACAGACTCTGGATGAGCCGATAGTAGGACAGGGCAGCGCGTTTTAAGCCCCTTTCCACCCGGACTGTCACAAAAAATTCACATAGATGAAGCTATTAAGCCTTGGCGCTGTTCGTGCGATTGCGTTAGAATGAACGAAAGTCAGGCATTTTAGGATTCTGTATGTCAGAAAATTACAACGGCAAAGCAATCATGGAAGGTTTGCAGGCGCTTGGTGAAAACGCGGTGGCAGCCGTCGATAAGGGTGTGCGTGGGCTGGGTGCGCTGCTTGCAGCCATTCCCGGTCTTGGTGCGGTAGGTGAAGCGGTGGTGGCGAGCGCAAGCCGCGGTGAAAACCCCATGCGCGAAGATATGCAGATCACCCACAGTTCGCCCCCGATTGCGCGTAGCGCAGCACCTGAGCGTGTCGTCGAAAAAGTAGTGGAAGTGCCTTCCGCTCCGCGTATACCGGAGCAGGCGCTTGCGGCCGTCAATGCAATGAGGAACGATGCCTCGCTGAACTATTCGCCGGCGGATTCCCCGAACGTCACCGACCTCAGCTATCTTTCCCCCAGCGCAACGCCTTCTACCGGCGTGCCTTCCAAAGGCACGGGAATGAACGTCTGAGGATTTCCCTTAGAACGGCGCTAACGTCTCAATCACCTGATTACCCCAGCGCGGTGACTGCACGTCCGTGATCTGGCCGCGGCCGCCGTAGATGATGCGGGCTTCGGCGATCTGGGTGGAGTCGATCGTGTTATCCGAGTTGATGTCTTGCGGGCGTACCACGCCTTTGACGCCGACTTCGCGGATTTCGTTGTTCACCCGTATTTCCTGCTTGCCGTCGATCACGAAATTGCCGTTGGGCAATACCTGCGTGATGAGCGCGGCCACCTGCGTTTCGATTTTTTCCTCACGCTTAATGCCGCCGGTGCCTTTGGAATTGGTTTTCGCGGCGAGGTCGAGGAGGGTTGCGGGCACTGCGGTTCCCGGCAGACTTTTGAAGATTTTGTTTTCCAGCCCGAACACGGTGGGCGCGCTCGTGGCGTCGGTGGCGTCGCGCTTACGCTCGGTTTCGTTATCCAGTTCGGCTTTGTCTTTAATTTTGATGTTCACGCGTAGAATATCACCCACACGCGCAGCGCGCTGGTCGCGGAAAAAGGCGCGCGAGCCGGGCTGCCAGAGCGAGTTGGCATATTGCTTCGGCGGCGGCTGCGTTTCAGGCATCGGCCAGCTTACCGGCTGGTAGGTCGCTGCTTCCGTGGGGTTGGCGACGGCGGCCATCTGCGGCGGCTTGCCGACATTTTCCAACTTGTCGAGTGTGCTCGTACACCCGCTAAGACTGCTTGCGGCTAGGCACAATACGAGCGAAGGAAATTTAATTCGTTGCATGGCTCTGCTCCCCAATGGTCTGGCTGGTTGCCTGGATTTCTTTTTTCGGTTCTGCGGGTGATACGTTCACGTTGCTGGCGTCTTCCACCAGCGCATGCACGATTTTCTTGCTGCCAAGGTTGCGGATAGCGATCAGGCTTCCTTTCGCGCCGTCGGACATGGCCTGTCCGGTGGCGGTGATTTCCATGCCTGTGATGGCGTAGCGCATTTTTACGATGCTATTTTTCTTGATGACGGCGGGGTTGGCAAGTTCATGGTCGCGGATCGGGCGCGAAGGCGAAATGGTGCGCGCCGGGGTTTTGCCTACGATGTCGCTGATGGAAGATATTGTGCCCGCACGGGTGCGCGCCACAGGAAAAATGCGCATTTCCACATCGGATTCGCTGATAACGCTGCCGCCTTGTACCTGACGCTTGAGCACCGGCACTTCGACGACTTCCTCAAAACGCCCAGCTACCGGCACGGCGCTGACGATGTCGCCTTCAGATACGGCCATCAGGCTTGCGTTCCAGCGTCCTGAGGTTTTATCGAAGGTGAGGCCGCGAATTTCGACGGTGAGCGGGTTGCCATGCGAGAAAAGCGGATCGTTTTTCTGACCGTTGATGGTGGCGACTATTTTGCCGCTGTCGGCTTTTTCGCTGAGCGCGTCGCTGATGGCTTTTTCCGCATCCGAATAGGAAAGCTGGAACAGGTGTTTCTGTTCCGCGGCGGCGGGTGCGACGAAGATCAGGGAAACGAGCGCGGCGGCTAAGAGTTTTTTCATGGCTTATCCTATACGCTTTGGTTGAGTGCCTGCAGCATTTCGTCGGTCTTGGAGACGATCTTGCTGTTCATTTCGTAGACGCGCTGCGCTTTAATGAGGTTGGTCAGCTCGGTGACGGGGTTGACGTTCGAGCTTTCGAGGAAGCCTTGCAGGATGGTGCCGAAACCGTCCGCGCCCGGCGTACCGAGGATGGGCGTGCCGGAGGCGGCCGTTTCAAAATAGAGGTTGTTGCCTGCGGCCTGTAGCCCGGCTTCGTTGATGAAATTCACCGTCTGCAACTGGCCGACGACCTGTGCCGTGATCTGCCCCTGAATGGTGACGGATACTTCGCCGGACTGGTTGATGCTGATCGCGGTGGCGTTCTGCGGGATGGTAATCGCGGGTTCGACCTGGAAACCATCGGCGGTGACCAACGTACCGTCGGGACTGAGCTGGAAGGTGCCGGCGCGGGTGTAGGAAATCGTGCCGTCAGGCTGGGTAATCTGGAAGAAGCCTTTGCCCTGAATGGCGATGTCGAGCGGGTTCGACGTGTTCTGCATCGTGCCCTGCTCGGTGTTGCGGTAGATAGCGCCGGTTTTCACGCCGAGGCCGATCTGGATGCCGGTGGGGACGATGGTGCCGTTATCCGACGAATTCGCTCCTACGCGGCGCTCGTTTTCATACAGCAGATCCTGAAATTCAGGGCGTTGCAGTTTGTAAGCGGTGGTATTGATGTTCGCAAGGTTCTGCGACGTGACGTCTACATAAAGTTGCTGCGCCTGCATGCCGGTGGCGGCGATGTCAAGTGACCTCATGCGTGTCTCCTATATATATGGTTCATACGTTGATCCTTATGCTTGTTGCGCCCATGTGTTTGCTGCCTTGCGCTGCAAATCGTACATGGACTCGATGAATTTCGCTGTGCTGGCGACCGCACGGGACACTTCGATCATATGGGTAAGCTCGATGACCGGCTGCACATTGGAATTTTCCAGCGCACCTTGAATAACGCTGGCGGTTTCGTTCGGCAGGGGCGGCAGGTCGCTGTTGAAGAGGCTCCCCTGCACGCGCTCCAATATCTGCTCGCTTTCAAACTGCACCACGCCCAGATTAGCGAAATCCTCGCCGTTGACTTTCAGGTTGCCCGCGCTGCCCACCTCGATGGTTTTGGTATCATCGGGGAATACGATGCGTTGGCCGGAAGTGTCGAGCACGGCGTACCCTTCTGCGGTAATCAACGTGCCTTCGCCGTCTACCTGAAAATTTCCGGAGCGGGTGTAGCGCGTGCCGAGCGCGGTTTCGACCGTGAAATAGCCGCTGCCTTGAATGGCCATATCGAGCTGGTTGCCGGTGGCCTTGATCGCACCGCCGCGCGTGTCGCGGTAGGAAGAAATGTCGTTGGCGAAGGCCATAGGGTTTTTAACGCCCTGATTGATGTCTTTGTTGAGGAAGGAGGCGAAGGTAATATGTTCGGCATTGAAGCCGGTGGTGTTTGCGTTGGCGATATTGTTGGCCGTAACGTCCATGTCACGGAACAAGGCCAGCTGGCGGGAGAGGGTGATGTAGACGCTGTTATCCATGGCTGCTTTCGCGTGGGTTATAGTGTACGCCTGACGAATAAGCATGATTCGTGCCAAATTTTGCCGCCGGTATTTTCAGAGTGGATTTTCTTGCGCTTGAATAAGACGGTTGGGCAGCTTATAACAATCGCAGTACGTCCATCTTAACCCACTGCAATCAGGAAGATTCGTTATGGCAAAAGAAGCAGCGAAGAAAAAAGAAGAAGAAAAAGACGAAAAGGAAGAGAAGAAGGACGATAAAAAGGCTAAAAAAGAAAAGAAAGACGACGCCAAGGAAGGCGAAGAAGGTGCAGCCGAGGGTGCGGAAGGCGAAGGTGGCGCGCCGAAAAAATCGAAAAAGAAACTTATCATTATCGTTGCGGCCGCTCTGGTGCTGATCGGCGGCGGGGTGGCGGGCGCGTATTTCGCGGGGCTGTTCGGCGGACAAGAGGAAAAAGCCGAAGAAGGCGCGGTGGGTGAGGACGGCGAATTGATTGCGAAGCCGGTATATTACACGCTGCCGGACTTCCTCATCAACCTGAACGCGACCGGCAAACAGACCAGTTTCCTTAAAACCACGGTAATCCTTGTGCTTGCCAAGGATGCGGATTCGCAGGCTATCGAGGCGGCGTTGCCCAAGCTGCAGGATGCGTTCAATACCTACCTGCGCGAATTGCGTGCCAGCGATCTCGCGGGATCGGCGGGTATCCAGCGTTTGCGCGAAGAGTTGCTGTTACGCGCCAATAAATCCGTGGCGCCGGTGAAAATCAACGACGTGCTGTTCAAGGAGATCGTGGTGCAGTAAGGCGCGGTATTTGGCATGACTTTTGCGGACTAATAGTTGCACGTTTGGCACGGTTGTGTTATAACCCATTGAAAATATTGCATTGATTTTATGGCTGAAACAGACGCAAATCAGGACGATGCCGCCGCCGCGGAATGGGCGGCGATGCTCGAAAATGACGAGAAAAAACCCGCTGAAGGCGATGCCGCCGCAGCCGGCGCTCCGGTGGGGGCGGATGGCCGCGTCCTGAATCAGGACGAAATCGATACGCTGCTGGGTTTCGATGTGAAGAAAGACGACGCCTCCGCGCAGGCGGATGGTATCTTCGCCATCCTCAACAAATCGATGACGGCGTATGAAAAACTGCCGATGCTCGAAGTGGTGTTCGACCGCATGGTGCGCCAGCTTTCCACTTCCTTGCGTAACTACACTTCGGAAAACGTGGATGTCAGCCTCGATTCAATGACGACCATCCGCTTCGACGATTACCTCAACTCTATCCCGCTGCCCGCGCTGCTGGTGGTGTTCCGCGCCGTGGAGTGGGAAAATTACGGCATGGTGACGGTAGACAGCTCGCAGATTTATTCGATC
Source organism: uncultured Rickettsiales bacterium (assembly GCA_964645205.1). Taxonomy (GTDB): domain Bacteria; phylum Pseudomonadota; class Alphaproteobacteria; order Rickettsiales; family SXRF01; genus CAZYBO01. The sequence continues at coordinate 397,987 of CAZYBO010000001.1, read as the reverse complement.
GTGGACGTGCTGCTCGGCGGCCGTAAATCAAACCGCCCCGTGCGCATCGAGGGCAGGCCGTATACCACTATCGAGCAGGATATTGTGAAGCGTATGATCGACATCGTACTGGCCGACATGGGCAGCGCGTTCGAGCCGCTCTCACCCGCTACGTTCCATTTTGAGCGGTTGGAAACCAACCCGCGCTTCGCCACCATTTCGCGTCCCGGCAATCCGGCGCTTTTGGTACGTTTCCGCGTGGACATGGTCGAAGATCGCGGCGGGATGATCGAAGTGCTGCTGCCGCACACCACGCTGGAACCGATCCGCGACCTGCTGCTGCAGATGTTCATGGGCGAAAATTTCGGCCAGGATACGGTATGGGAAAAGCATCTCGGCCGCGAGCTGCGCAATACGGCGGTTACGGTGGAAGCGGTGTTCAACGAGAAAACAGTAACGCTCAAGGACATTATGAGCTTGAAAGTGGGCAGCACGATGCTGCTCGATTGCACGCCCGACGATGATGTTACCCTCAGGTGCGGCGGTATTCCCGTCACCACCGGCGGGCTTGGGCGGGTAGGGGAGCATGTAGCGATTTCCATCAACGAACCGATCAGGCGCAAAGCGAAGGATACGCAATGACAGGTGCAATCGCAAGTTTGCTGGTGAATGTGGTGATCGTCGTGTTGCTTTGTGTGACGATCGCCTATTGCTGGGTGCTCAACCGGCGTATTAAAATATTGCAGGATAGCCGTAGTGAGCTTGCGCAATTATTGGCGCATTTTGATGAATCGACCACACGTGCATCCGAAAGTATTGTGGCGCTGCAAACGGCAAGCAAGAAGATCGGTGAGAATATCCAGTTGCGCATCGACAAGGCCAATTACCTTATCGATGATCTTGCATTCATGTTGGAAAAAGGCGGGAAGTTAGCCAACCAACTTGAGGCAAATTTCGCCGTTAATCGTGCGCGCAGTAAAGTGGCAACGGAGCAGCCACTGCGCGAAGTCGAACCGGAGCCGGAACCCGTGCGTATGAATCCCGAGCAGCAGAAGGCTGCCAGCGCCAAGGAAAAAACACGGACTTCGCTGGAGGCCGTGCTGGAACGGCTTGCTGTGCGCAACAAACCTTCCGGTGCCGTGGAAGAGGAACCCGCTGCTGAAAAAACCGCGCGTGCGCGCACACGTTCGGAACAGGAATTGCTCGACATGCTGCGAGCCGGAATTAAAGGGTAAGTGCGCGTGCGTTTTGTCAGGATTATCCCGGTTACCATCGCAACGGCCGTATTGTTCATGACGGTAAAGGTGATTGACATCGTGCAGGGCAGTGAATCGCTCTCCGAGCGGCTGTTCATCACCAAGGTGCAGGCCGAACCGGAAAAGAAACCTGACGCGAAGGCCGAGCCTGCCAAGGAAAAAGAAGGCGAGAAGAAAGCCGAGCCCGCTAAGGAAGAAAAGAAGGACGATGCCAAAAAAGAAGCCGGCGCTAAAAAAGAAGAAGGCAAGGAAGGCGAGAAAAAAGACGAGCCTGCCAAGGAAGGTGAAAAGAAAGCCGACGGCAAGGAAGAAGGCGGCGAGCATGGCGAAAGCAAGCCCAAGGAAAAAAAGAATCCGAACGTCTCCGAATCTATCGGTACCGTCACCGATCGGTTTTATTCCGCGTCTGAAGTTGAAGTGCTGAAAAACCTTGCCAAGCGCCGTGAAGACCTTGATCGTTGGGAGCGCAACATCGAGGTAAAGGAAGCTACGCTCGATGCCACGGAAAAACGCATCGCGGAAAAAATCGACGAGATCGACACGATGAAAAAAGCCGTATCGGAACTGCTTGCGCAGTATAACGCGCAGGAAGATGCGAAATTGCGCAGCCTCGTGAAAATCTACGAAAACATGAAACCCAAAGACGCCGCGCGCATTTTCGACGAGATCGAAATGCCGGTGCTGCTGCTGGTGATCGATAAGATGTCGGAAAAGAAAGCCGCGCCGATTCTCGCGGAAATGGAACCGCGCAAAGCCAAGCAAGTGACCGTACAGCTTGCCGAGCAGCGCCAGCTCAATACCTCCACCCTCAACAATGCCGGGGTAAAACCGCCGGCAGGAAAACCGTAAGCGCTCATGCCCTCACAGCCTCATATGCAGCCCAGCACTCACCGCTTTGACGCGGGAATTTTCCGTGAATACGATATTCGCGGCGTCGTCGGGCAGAAACTCCACGCGAGTGATGCCTATTATATCGGCCGCGCATTCGCCGCGCGCGTGGCGGGCGAAGCGAATGCCCGCATCGCCGTGGCGCGGGACGGGCGCTTAAGCTCGCCTGAACTGATGGAAGCGGTGTGCAAAGGGGTGATGGATTGCGGCGTGGATGTGGTAGACATCGGCCTTGGCCCTACGCCTATGCTGTATTATGCGGCGCATACGCTGGGAGCGTCCGGCGGCATCATGATTACCGGCTCGCACAATCCGCCCGATCATAACGGCTTCAAGTTTATCCTGCACAACAAGGCGTTTTACGGCGACGACATTCAGGCGTTGCGCGTAGCAGGCGAAGGAGCGCTGCCGGAAGGCAAAGGCGCACGTGCCACGCAGGATATACGCGAAACTTACTTTAATGCGCTGATGAAAGCCTATGACGGCACGCGTGAACTTTCCATCGGCTGGGATGCGGGCAACGGCGCGGCGGGCGAGATTATGGCGAAGCTGTGCGCGAAACTACCGGGCAAGCACGTTGCGCTCAATGAAAAGATCGACGGTACGTTCCCCGCGCACCATCCCGATCCTACCGTGCCGGAAAACCTCGTGCAGCTTATCGAAGCCGTACGCGCGGGAAAACTCGACGCAGGCATCGCGTTCGACGGTGACGGCGACCGCATCGGCGTGGTGGACGACGAAGGCGCGATATTGTGGGGCGACCAACTCCTGATGCTTTACGCCGCCGACGTGCTGCGCGAGGGTCCGGGCGCGACCATCATCGCCGATGTCAAGGCCAGCCAGTCGCTGTTCGACGAAGTTACACGGCTTGGCGGCAAGCCGCTGATGTGGAAAACCGGTCACTCGCTCATCAAATCGAAAATGGCCGAAACCGGCTCGCCGCTGGCGGGCGAAATGAGCGGCCACATGTTCTTCGCCGATAAATATTATGGATTCGACGACGCGCTCTACGCCGCCGTGCGTTTGCTTGGATTCCTCTCCCGTTCCGGCAAGAAATTGTCGGCATTGCGCGACGCGCTGCCTAAAGCCGTCAATACCCCCGAAATCCGTTTCCCTTGCGACGATACACGAAAATTCGCCGTGATCGCGGAAGTCAAACAGCGCCTGCAAGCCGCCAAAGCCAACTTTAGCGACGTAGACGGCGTGCGCGTCAATATCGGCGGTGGCTGGTGGCTGTTGCGTGCGTCCAACACCCAGCCCATGCTGGTAGCCCGCTGCGAAGCCGCCGACGCAACAAGGCTGGAAGCGCTGAAACAGGACTTAAAAGCGCAACTGGCGCAAAGCGGCCTGAAGCTCCCCTAAAAAAGCCTAAAGTTCCCTTGCAAAGCACCTAAAAACTGGCTAGTTCTAAGCCCCCGCGCGAATAAGCGCGGCTCATGTGTCGGGGCGTAGCGCAGCCCCCACCACCTGCGTAAGCAGGCGGAATGAAATGTAATAGTAACCGGGCGTTTGAAAAAACGGTTACGATAGTGTCGGGGCGTAGCGCAGCCCGGTTAGCGCACCAGTCTGGGGGACTGGGGGTCGGAGGTTCAAATCCTCTCGCCCCGACCAATTAAATCAGCAACTACACTTCAGATCTTGATACCGACTTTAGGCAACAGCCAGAAGGTCATTAAATAAAGCGCGATGGTTATCGCGCAAGAAATGACTAGCGCGCTCCAGAAGTTTATGCCGTGGCGAAGCATGACTGGGAAAATCAGGAACATGGGGAGCGAAGGGAGTACGAACCAGAAGGTTGATTCGGCATGCGTTGCGACGCGTTCAATATCGGATGTATCGCGCCATAGCCATATAATCCCCAGAATAGAGATGAGCGGCAACGAGGCGACCAGTCCTCCGATTGTGGGGCTGCGCCTCGCAATTTCTGATACAACCATCACGATAACACCGGATAATCCCGATTTGACGATAAGGTAGAGCATGGAGATTATTTTCCTTTTTTACGGCTTATCATATCATTAGCTAGCAGGCATACTATATGTACAACTACCTTCAGGTGCCAGTTAGATACAATTTTAAATAAATTCCCTTTATTTTTTCCTGCAATGACCGTAAAATTTTTTACCATAGGTTAACGGCTATTATGGTATAAAATTGCTATGCGGAATGTGGCGTTTTTTCTTCGGGGTGTGGTGATTTCGGCGACGCTGGCAGGCGGCGTGGCGGGCGGTTTTGCGGCGCAGGCGAAGGAAGCGCCGTTGGAGGTGCAGGCCGAAAAATATGAGAAGCGGCAGGCGCTGGCGCACACGATGGCTAACCTTGTCATCAGCATTCTCAGGGATCAGAAAAAATCCGATACCGATCGCAAATATTCGTTGGAGCAGGGCTTCGCGAACGTGGTGGACATCGATTGGATCGCGAAATTCGTCCTCGGCTATAATTGGCGCAACGCTACCGAGGAGCAGCGGCAGGTCTACACGAAGCTCTATCGCCAATATCTCACCAAAGTCTATGTCGAAAATTATGCGGAGAGTTCAGACCGCAGGATTTCTGACATTAAAGTGCTCGGCATCAGCGACGGCGAAGATGGAAATTACATGTCGCACACGGAAATCCTGCTTACCGATGGCCACAATATGAAGGTGGACTATATGGTGAGCGAGCGCGAGAACTCGAACAAAATCGTGGATGTGGTGATCGAGGGCGTGAGCCTGCTCAGCACCCACCGCTCCGACTTCAGTGCGTTGGCCGCTAACAAGGGCGTAGACGGCGTGATCGCGAGATTGCAACAGCTCGTGAGCGAGCCGGGGCGCATCAATCTTTCAATGAATTAAATTCGCAACCGGGGCGAGCGGCGCTTACGCTGCCCGCCCCGGGACGCATTGCGGTCAGTGCCCGATTGCCTTCGGGGTGCTGCCTGCGGCGTTGATCTGGATCATCCGCGGCTTTTCTTCTTCCGGCACTTCGCGCACCAGTGCGATGTGCAGCAGACCGTCTTTCAATTCCGCGCCGGTCACTTTCATGTAATCGGCGAGGCGGAAGGTGCGTTCAAAGGCGCGCGCGGCAATGCCATGATACAAATATTCGGTATCTTCCTGGCGTTCCTCCTTGCGCCCCGACACGGTGACGCGGTCGCTCTTTACGGTGATGTTCAGGTCTTTTTCATTAAACCCGGCCACCGCCATCGTGATGCCATAGCGGTCTTCGCCATGCTTTTCGATGTTATAAGGCGGGTATCCGGTTGTCCCTTCATCGCCTTCCCGCAACGACTCAAACAGGTCGTTGAAGCGGTCGAAACCGACCGTGCTGCGGAATAAAGGGGTCAGTGAAAACGTAGTCGTCATAAAACCTCCTCTAAGGTTGGCAAGGTTATAAACACTGTGGTTGTGAACCCATCTAAGCGGCTCACATTAAACGATTTGGTGCGGTAGTGAAAAAAATCAAGGGGAGGGCAAAAAAAATTTGCGGAGAATGGCGCACCCGGAAGGATTCGAACCTCCGACCCTCAGATTCGTAGTCTGATGCTCTATCCAGCTGAGCTACGGGTGCATTGCCTTATTTCCTCCGAGCGGAGGAGGCGGAAACGTAGCAAAAACCGATCAAAACACAAGATGTTTTATTGCGATGATTGACTATGCCGCATCCATCATTTACCCTTACTTCTTCTATAACTGGAGGGTTTCATGAGGGTTTCGCGTTTTATCGGGTTGGTGACGGTTCTGGCGTGCATGGGCGCGCAGGCTTCCTATGCGGTTACGGTGGAGCTGACAAGGCCTGCCAAAAGCAAGCCCGCCCCGGCACCTGCAGCGGCAAAGCCGCAAGCGGCGACTCCGGCGGAAGGCACCGCTGAAGCCCCTGCGGAAACCCAGCAGGCGCAGCCTGCAGCCAAGCCCAGCAAGCCCCTGCTGGTGATACGTTTCAACCAAAAACGCGTGTATTTCGACCGTGCGCTACGTCAGGCGATAACCGGTGCCGAGCGCGCCAAGCCGGGCGTTGCTTACGCCGTGACTTCATATGCGCCTTCCGGGGAGCGCAGCGCGCAAAGCGAACGCTTCGCCGCGGAAGCCTCCGAGCATTTGCGGGACGTTGTTACCGCTATGAAAGGCCTTGGGGTTGAGCCGGGTCGCATTCAGTCCAGCGTCGAAGCGGCGCAGGATGCCGACAGCGTGGAAGTACATATTTACGTAGAGTAATTTTATCCCTACGAAAGCAGGGGGCTGCGCGAGAAACGCGGCTGAACGACAGAAAAATTCCTGCTTTCGCAGGAATGACAATTCGCAGATGTGGGTAAAATTAGCCCTGACGCGCTTTGAAGCGGGGGTTTTTCTTATTGATTACGTATACGCGGCCTTTGCGACGTACTACGCGGCAATTCTTATCACGCGTTTTCGCGGATTTGAGCGAGCTTAAAACCTTCATAACCAACCCTTTTATGCAAATGAGGCACCCTTCTACCTGACGCGGGGCGGTGCTGTCAACGGGATTTGTGTTGGAAACGCACAATATCCTGGTCGCCGAACAAGGTTTTTCCGCCCTTGGCCAGCCCGTGCGTGGTTTTATCCCAAAAATGGGGATTTACAATAAGTTGCCAAAGCGCACGGTAACTCGCAATCGTGTGCAATACGAGGTATAGCGGGTAGAGAAGCGCGGCCAGTGCGATGGGAGCGGCATGGCGGCGGTAGCGCAGGGCGCAGTGGAAGGTGAAAACCCAATGGCTGAGCAGGTTGAGCGCAAGGTTGCCGAGCGTAAGCCACGCCAGCCAATCCGGGAATGGAACATGACGCAGCGCGGCATAATTCGTGATCCATAGAATGGATAAAATCCACACCAGCGGCGCGGTGAGAAACGTGAAGCAGGATAGGCCGATAAAAAACTGGAAACCGATAAATCCTCGCCAGCCTAGCTTGCTGTAGAGTTCCTGCGGGCGGCGCATATGCACCAGCCAGGTTTGCATGTAGCCCTTGATCCAGCGCGAACGCTGGCGAATCCACGGCATCACGCGGTTTGGGGCTTCTTCCATCGTGTAGGAATCGAGCATGGCGGTGCGCCAGCCGCTGGCGGCAAGGCGCGTGCCCAGATCGGCATCTTCGGTGACGTTGTACGGATCCCACTCGCCCAGCTCGCGCAGGCGGTCCAGCGCGATGTGGTTGCTGGTGCCGCCGAGCGGAATCGGGATGCCGGTTTTTTCCAATCCGTAGAGCATGAAGTGGAAAAGGATCGTGTATTCGAGCGAGAAAAAGCGCGTGAGCAAATTATCGTTGGCGTTGTAATAATTCAGCCGTGCTTGCAAGCAGATAACATCGGGCGGCAGTGAGCGAAAAGCCTGCACCGCTTTTTTAAGCTGGAATTTTTCAGGGCGGTCGTCGGCGTCGAAAATCGTGAGGTAGGTTCCGCGCACGAACGGCAGGGCGTAGTTGCACGCACGCGGCTTGGTGCGCGGCGTTCCCGGCGGCACGCGGATGATGTCAAACATATAGCGTGGTTTCAGCGCATACGCGGCTTCCAGCGTTTCGTGGTCGTCGGATTCCAACACGAGTTTGATGTCGAGCTTCGAGGCCGGATAATCCATGCGCTGCATCGATTCCAGCATATGAGGAAGGCTTGCAGCTTCCTTATACATGGGAATGAGTACGCTGTAGACGGGAAGCGTTTGCTCGTCGATTTCGCTCACCGGCGGTAGCTTGCGAGGGTTGGATAATGCGCCGGCGGCGAAGATGCCGCATTTGAAAATCAGGGTGGCGCCGTATGCCGCGTGGCAGAACGCGATGGCGGCCAGCGCGGTATGTAGCGGTAGCAACAGGGCAGATGCGCCGATCATGAGCACCATCCCGATGGCGATATTGCGCTGGCGGCGCGGCAAGGTGACGCGCGCGGAGGCGTGCGGCCGTTTTTTCCATAGCGCGAGCTTGCTTTTCTTTTCCATCGACGTGCCGAACAGCCGTTCAATGGTGCGTCGTATGTCGACCGGAGAGGTCATTACGAAGGCGGAATTTTTTCCGTACGTATGTTCCATCCATTGCCGGGTGGCTTCGGAAGGCTCGGTAACCGCCACATACAGCGTGCCGTCGATACGCCGCCACGGTATCGCTTGCATGGTGAGATAGGGTTCTTCGCTGTTTGCGAGCAGGATGGTATCCGGCGGCTCCTGCAATAAATCGACAAAGGGTATGCCATGATGCATGGCGAGCGTTTGATAGAGGTCGCGGTAACCGATCGCGCCTTCGCCGATCAGGATGGTGCCAAGCCTACTACCGTTGCGTTTTTGTAAGGAAAGGCCGTTGGCGATTTGCGAAGGGGTTACGAGCTTATGCGCCAGCAGTAGTTCGCCAAGCGACGCCGCCTGCATCAGAAACGCCGCCACAGCGAGAAGAGCACGCCGTCACCGCCGCCGACATTCTTGCCATCGAGGTGGCTGAACGCGCCTGCCTGCACGGAGAGCGATTCGCTGAGTTTATACACCAGCGACATTTGCAGTTTGAGCAGGTTGTAATCGTCGTTTGAAGATTGGGTAAAGGCCGGTGTGCTTTGCGTATCGGCGCGCAATGTCCAGAACGCCTGCGACATCAGCATCAGGTCTTTCGTCAGGCCGAAACCGGCAGTAGCGGAAAGTTTGATCTGGTCTTCGGGCGTGCCGTCGCGGTAGCGATAGCTGAGTCCGAGGTCGATGAAGTGATCTAACCCCGCATAGCTGAACTGGTAGCCAGCGAGCAGACCTAGCCCAGCGTCGGCGTGGCGTCCGCCCAGTGCGGGTTGATCTTCTTCCGCGGTGGGGAGCTTAACCATCGGTTCGACGGATACGACAAGCGCGCCTTTCTGCAATAGGCGTAAGCGTGCGAAGAATTCACTGTCACCCAAGCCCCAGTTCGTAAGGGTGGGGTTGCCCGGCGTGCCGTCTTGCGTGGCGTGTTGCAGGGAGAGGTTGGCGCCTACGGTCAGTCCGTCAGCAAGCCCATATTCAAAATAGGGGCTTACTTCGTATTTGCTGTAGTCAGGCTGTGCTTGCTTCGCGCCGCTATTATCATAGAGCGTATCGGTGGCATAGTAGAGAGTGGTAACGATGAGCTGGCCTTTGCCCGCCTCTTGCGTCCACGCGCCCGCCAAGGCCTGCGATACGGTCAGGGAAACGATGGCGGATAGCAGTGCAACCCTTACTATAGGAGTCATGTCGTCCCCTCAACTGGAGGCGGACTATAGCAAAAAACAGCCTATGTATCAAGCTGATACGGGTTAACGAGAATTTACGATCAGTGGATTTTACGCTCAATGTCGGCAATCGCCAGCTTCACCAGCTCGTCCTGCGAGAGGTTGCCTACATGGTCGATAATCACGGCGCGTGCGGCTGACAGGGCGATGTCCACCACATGGTTGCGCACATCCTGAATCGCCTGATTTTCCTCACGGGCGATTTTATCAATCGCTTGCTTCGTACGGATTTCCATATCCGATTTGAGTTGTTTTTCGGCTTGCGCGCGGAATGTATTTGCATCGTCGCGTGCGCGGGCGATCATCTCTTCGGCTTCCTTCAGATATTCGGCCTGCTTGCGCTTATAGTCGGCAAGCACGGTTTCGGCTTCTTCACGCAGGGTGCGCGCCTGATCCAGCTCCTCCTTAATTTTGGCGGAACGGCTATCGAGCGCCTTTGTGCTGAAGAGGAACGCTTTTTTATAGACGAGCGCCACGAACGCTATGAACGCGACGCATACCCAGAATTGCGGATCTTGCAGCATGGCTTTCCCTCTACCCGTTACGTGTTTTTGCAAGGTCGCTGACGATGGCCTTGAGGCGCTCGCTGCTCGGCGTTTGCTTGGTCAGCTTCTCGACGATCATAGCGGCAAGTTCAGCCGACGTGGGCGTAAGCGAGTCGAGCAACTCCTGCTTTTTTGCGCGGATACGTTTGCCGGCTTCCTGTAGCTTGGCGGCAGTCTGCGCGTCCATGTCGCGGCTGAGTTTTTCAGACTGCGTTTTGTATTCCGCCATGGCGTCGGCCTGCACCTGCTGCGCGCGCGAGCGGGCATCGGCCAGCGCGCGTTCGTACTGTTCCTTCGCCTGTTCAGCTTGCGTTTTGCACGATTGCGCAGTCTGCACGTCGGATTCCACCGTCTGGCGGCGGCGTTCCAGCATCTCCAGCAGCGGCGGCAGCGCCACGCGGGAGAGCACGACATACAGGGTTACAAACGCGGCAAGCAACCAGAACAGCTGGGAGACGAACCAGGTAGGATCAAGCTGAGGCATGAAAAACCGGAAGCGTTGAGGTTTACGAGAAGATCAGGAGCAGTGCGAGTACGAACGAGAAGATACCCATTGCTTCTGCAAGCGCCATGCCAAGCATCATCGGGCCTTTTACTTTGCCTTCTGCACCGGGATTGCGTGCGATTGCGCCGATGGCAGCCGAGAATACGAGGCCTACGCCGATAGCGGCGCCCATCATGCCGAAGCTCATCAGGCCTGCGCCGAGGAGTTTGAAAGTGCTGGCATCCATCGTGCTAGCGGCGTTGATAGCGTGTTCCATTGAGAAAGTCCTTTCTAGAGTGGTTAAATCAGGGGTTTAGTGTAGATGCAGCGCATCGTTGAGATACACGCATGTTAGGATCGTGAATACGTAAGCCTGCAGCAGCGAGATGCCGATTTCAAAGCCGGTCATGACCACGAGGAATGCAAGCGGCGCCCAGCCGCCGAGAACGCCCATGGCGACGACGAAACCCGCCAGAACCTTGAGCAGGATGTGGCCGGCCATCATGTTGGCGGCAAGACGAATCGACAGGCTTACCGGGCGGGCGAGGAAGGAGAACAGCTCGATGGGGATAAGCAGCGGCGCAAGCCACAGCGGGGCGCCGTCGGGCATGAAAAAATGCATGAATTTCACCGGCCCGTGCTTGACCACCGCGATGCCGACGCAGCTAACGAAAATGCATGCCGCGAGTGCGAAGGTGACGATGATATGGCTGGTGGGGGTGAAAGAGTAGGGGAGCATGCCGCAGATATTGCACATCAGCAGGAACATGAAGAGCGTGAAGATAAGCGGGAAATAACGCAGGCCTTCTTTGCCCGCGTTGTCGCGCACGGTGTTTTCGATGAACTGGATAAGGATTTCGGAAAGCGACTGCCAGCGGTGCGGCACTAATGCGCGCTTGCGTACACCCATGAACATGAGCAGTGATGCGGCGGCTACAGCAATGAACATCCACAACGAGGCGTTGGTGAAGCTGATGTCAAGTGCGCCCAGTTTCAGGTGCAGGTAGGGCACTACTTCAAACTGTGCCAGTGGGCTATGTCCGTGCGCGTCGTTCGACACTATTTATTCCTTCGTTTCGTTACCCGCTTTATCGACATCGCGCATGAGGTTCCTGAACCCCGCGGCGAAGCCGAGAAAGAAACATATGATGAGAAACCAGGGAGTAGTGTCAAGCCAGCGGTCGAGATAATAACCGCAAAACGTGCCCACCGCAGCGCCTGCAACCAGATCGACACCTGCGCGCATCATCTGGCCGTTGCCAGAGGACTGCGCGGCGGAATCCGGCTCCTCATCGCCTGTGGGTTTTACCTTGTCGATCTTCCGCTGCAACGCATCTAGCGACGGCGGTAGATTATCGTGTTCGGGCATAATCCCTCAAGCGCTGCGCAATGTATGAATCCGCCCCTGTGCTGTCAAGCGAATCCGGTACTGTTTTTCTACTTTTTCTGCTGCGCTAATTTGGCGTCGATAAAAGCGGCTAAGTCCTTGTAAGTATGGTTGTCGTTGTAGACTTCGCCGCCCACGTAAATATAGGGCGTGTGGGGGATTTGCAGTTCATCCTGAGCCAGCTTCTTTGATTTGAGGACTTTCATCTCGCGGTCGGTGCTGGAAACGCAGTTTTTGAACTGATCCTTGCTCAGGCCACCAACCGTGGCGATGGTCTCCAGATTGGCGAGGAAATCTTCTTCAAAAGCCCACTTGTCCTGTGAATTGAACAGGACTTTGGCGAAAACATAGTATTTCGACGAATCCTGCTGGCCGACGCAATCGAGCAGCATCGCGCCCTTGAGCGCAGGTTCGTTGAGCGGGAACTGGCGCAGGACGTAGCGCACCTTGCCGGTTTCAATGTAATTCTTTTCAAGCTCCGGCAGCACGGCTTCGCTGAAATGCGCGCAATGCGGGCAGGAGAGCGAGGCATATTCCACGATGACTACGGGCGCGTCTTTCTTGCCCATCACGAAGTCGTCGGACATGGGGGCATCGGCGATGATGGCGGATAGGGCTTTGCCGCCGCTGCCGGTAATGACTTTCATGTTGGTGTCGCTGGTGGATTTTGCGGGAGTGCCCTTGCTTTCGGCGCCTGCTTGCGGTTTCGGCGCGTGCGTGTGCTCATCGGCTGCCAGAGCGGGTGATGTGAGCAAAAAGAAAAGGGGAAGAACCAGTGACGTAACAAAAGCGGGCATAATTATCCTCCTGATGAATGCGCAACCATTATCAGGATATTTCGCCGGAAGCGCAACGTTTTTTCAATTCCCCTGCAGCGTTTTCGCGAATGATTCCATCGCCTGCTTCAATTCGGGGTCGGTGATTTCACCTGCGGTGGCGACGGCTTCGGCGCTTAGCGCAATCTTTGCCTGCGGCTTTTCCACTTTGGGGGCAGGGCGCGCAAAGCTGTGGCTGATGGCGATGCGGCTTACCGCCTTGTAGCCGAAATAACCGTTGATGCGTTCAAGAATGACCGGCTGCATATGCTGTAATTCCGTGGCGAAACCACCGGCAACGGCGATGGTGAGCGTGCCATCCACCGTCTTTCCCGGTGCGAAGGAAAGTTTTTCCGGCACGGAAACGTTGGCCAGTGCAGAACCCACCACTTTTGGCCATTCGGTGAGCAGGCGAATATTCGCCAGCCCGCGCGAGCGGTAAACCGGACGCGTAACGGGCTCGATGCACTCGCCGAGCGTTTTTGCGACGTTGGAATATTTGCGAGTGGGTGGTTTGGTGGTGGTCATGCGGCGTTTTCGCAAAGGCTTGTGGCTTCGAGCAGGCTGCGGATCGGCGCGAAGCTGCGGCGATGGTGCGGGGTGACGCCGAAGGCGACCAGCGCTTCCTGATGTAATGCCGTGCCGTAGCCTGCGTTTTGCTCCCAGCCGTAGCCGGGGAAGGCTTCGGCGAGTTCGCGCATCATGCGGTCGCGCGTGACTTTGGCGACGATGCTTGCGGCGGCGATGGAGAGGCTTTTCGCGTCGCCGCCTACTACGGTTTGTACTTTACAGGGAAGATTGGGCGCGCGGTTGCCGTCTACCAGCGCGAGCTGCGGCAATACGGGCAGGGCATCGAGCGCGCGGCGCATGGCGAGTTTGGTGGCCTCGAGTATATTGAGCGTGTCGATCTCGCAAACCGTGGCGATGCCGACGCCCGTTTGAGCGCTGGCAAGGATAAGCGGATAGAGCGATTCGCGTTTGGCGGCAGTGAGTTTCTTGGAATCGTTGACACCGCCGGGCAGATTCCTGGGGTCAAGGATCACAGCGGCGGCGACAACCGGGCCTGCCCAGGGGCCGCGTCCCGCTTCGTCTATACCGGCGACGAGGCCTTCAAAGGACGCTTCCATCTGGTAGCCCGGAATGGTTTTCATCCATCCTGCCCCGTGGTAGCGCGTGAGGCGACCGGCCTGCCGTAATGCGGCCATGCGCTGCTTGCCAGTGCCAGCGAGGAGCGATCCATGGTGCCTGAAAGCGCGGAATACACCCAGTAGTTGGTCATCACCTGCATGACGTAGGCGCGGGTTTCCGCAAACGGTATGCTTTCGATGAACAGCAGCGGATCGTCCTGCGCGATGGTGTTTTTCCATTCCTGCAACCTGCCGGGGCCTGCATTATAGGCGGCGAGCATGTAGACGATGTTGCCTTCAACCAATGCATTTTCCAGCAAATGCTGGATATAGTTCTGGCCGAGCATCATGTTGAGCGACGGTTCGCTGACATTACCGGTGATATCGCTGCCTAAGTCTTTTTGCATCATCGAGGCGGTTTTTGGCATGAGCTGCATCACACCCATAGCGCCATAAGGACTTACGGCCTCTGCGCGGAAACCCGACTCCTGACGCGCCATTGCGTAAATCAGCGCGGGTTCTACACGGAAGCCGTCCTGCGGTTTCCAGTAGGGCACGGGATAGCGCGCGAGGTCGAGGCTGCGGGTTTCATTCCCAAGCTGCCGCGCCATGCTGATCTGCACAGAGGCAAGCTGGAGCTGGTGCGCGAGCGCAAGCAACTGCCATTTTTCTTTTGCTTCCGCACGCGGAAATTCGGTGCGTAATTCCTGCTCGGCGAGTTCATGGTTGCCGATCTGACCAAGCGCGATGATACGGCGAATGGCAGGTTCACCGACCATTTCCAGCCAGTCGCTCTCGCTGAGCGATAGCGGTTGGCGGTCGAGCTGCAGCGGGCGGTTGATTTTGCGGCTGGCGAGGATGCCATAGAAGCTACGCGGATTTTCGGCGGCAGCCTGCATGTATTTATCGGCAAGCGCTTTGTTGCCGGAAGCGGCATGCGCACGCGCCGCCCAGAAGGATGACGCGGATGCCTGCCACGCGGTGAGCCCTGCGCGGTTATCGGCGAGAATGGAAAACAGGCGGGCGGCTTCTGCTTTCTCACCTGCGCGCCATGCGCTGATCGCTTTCTGCCAGGTGAGCGCCTGCGCCGCTTCAAAACGCATGGAGGTCATGCCCTCATCGCCGTAGCCCTGTATGGTAGATTGCTTACGGATGGTGGGCAGGTCGCCTCTCAGCGCGGGGGCTTTTTGCAACGCAAGCTCATATATATCGTAGGCCTGCGGATGGTCGGGGAATTCGCGTAGCCATGCCGCAAGCGCTTCCGGGGTGCTGGAATAGCGGCGATGCAGGTAGCGCTCGGCAAGTACGTGGCCAAGCAGCATGCGGTCGCTGAGTTTGCTTATGCTGGCATCAGCGGCTGCCCAGTCGCCTTTTTTCTGCGCGGCGAAAATAGCGCGGTATAGATTGCTGTCGCGGGTGGAGAGGATGGAGGGAAAAGCCTTGCTCCTGCCGCCTTCGCTGCTGGATAAGGATACGGCTTCATAGCTGCCGCCAGCGCTGGGGGGCTGCGGCTCAACAGGGCTTTGGCCTTGACGGTAGAGGGTCGTAAACAGCAACCCGAGAATCACCGGCAAAGCCAAGCATGAAGTTAGTTGCCTGACCATAGGAAGCCTTTCTAGGACAGAAAACCATGTCCAGCAAGGGAAAAAAGGCTGATTATTAATTATATTCTTTTATAACAATAGATTGACATGCATTCTTTTGCTGCATTCAGGATGACAAGAAGCGTTTTATCATCAGCATATCCTGCCACGCGAGCCGCTTTTGTTGCGGAGAGCGCAGGAGGTAGGAGGGGTGGTAGGTGACCATCGTTGAAACCGGCGTCTGTATATAGCCGTTCGTATATTGGTAGGTTTTGCCGCGCAGACGCGACATGGACTGGTCGTTGCGCAACAAGGTGAGGGTGGCTACGCCGCCTGCGAGCAGCAGCAGATTGGGGTTCACCAGCGCGATGTGCTTTTCGACGAAGGGCAGGCAGGTGGCGGTTTCTTCCGGGCTTGGCTGGCGGTTTCCCGGCGGACGCCAGAACACGGTGTTTGAGATGTAGACGCTTGTGCGATCCAGCCCGATGCTGGCGAGCATGCGATCCAGCAGCATTCCGCTGGGGCCGCAGAACGGTATGCCCTGAATGTCCTCCTGCGCGCCGGGTGCTTCGCCGATAATCATGATGCGCGCATTGGGATTGCCGTCGGCGAACACGGTCTTGCTCGCGGTTTTTTTGATCGCGCAGCCGTCGAACGCGCGTATGGCGGCTTCGAGATCGGCGAGCGTATGGCATTGATCGGCAATCGCGCGGGAGCTTGCCATGGCGCTGGCGGGCGAATGATGAAGCGGGTTGGTGGAGGGCGCACTCGTCACTGCCACAGGCGGCGCTTCTTCCGGCGCGGCGATGGGTTGCATACGATTGACCGGCTGGCTGTCGATCGCTTCATCGACGCCCGCTTCAAGGTACCATTCCAGTAACGCTTTATTAGTCATACCTCCTTATATACTTAATATGGAATTAAATTAACAGGGGGAACGATGGCTGAAACCATGCAATACGATGTCGTGATCGTAGGCGGCGGCGCGGCGGGATTATCGGCGGCCATCCGGCTCAAGCAGCTTAATAGCGATATTCGCGTGTGCGTGCTGGAAAAAGGCTCCGAAATCGGCGCTCATATTCTCTCCGGCGCGGTGCTGGAACCTCGCGCGCTCAATGAGCTGATTCCCGACTGGAAGGAAAAAGGCGCACCGCTACATATGCCGGCAGGTTGCGACCGCTTTCTGTTTCTCACTAAACGCGGTCATATTCGCCTGCCGACGCCGCCTTCGATGCGTAACCACGGCAACTATATTGTAAGCCTCGGCAATGTCTGCCGTTGGCTGGCGCAGCAGGCGGAAAGTGTCGGGGTAGAGATTTTCCCGGGCTTTCCCGCCGCCGGAATCATTATTGAAAATGGGCGCGTGGCGGGCGTCACCACGGGTGAATTCGGGCGTGGGCGCGACGGGGTGGAAAAATCGTCTTTCCAGCCCGGCATGGAAATACGCGGGACATATACCTTGCTCGCGGAAGGAAGCCGTGGCTCGCTGTCGGAGAAACTGATCAAACATTTCGAGTTGCGTACGGGTGACCCGCAGACTTACGGTATCGGCATCAAGGAAGTATGGGAAATTAAACCGGAACACCACAGGCCCGGGCTGGTCGTGCACAGCGTGGGCTGGCCGATGGATATGCAGACGTATGGCGGCTCGTTCCTGTACCATCTGGAAAATAATCAGGTGGCCGTCGGGTTCGTGATCGGGCTGGATTACACGAATCCGCATCTCGATCCGTTCATGGAATTCCAGCGTTTTAAAACGCATCCGTCGATACGTGGATATTTTGATGGCGCGAGGCGCTTGTCCTACGGTTCACGCGCATTGAACGAAGGCGGATTTCAGTCCATGCCGCAGCAGATTTTCCCAGGCGGCGCGCTGATCGGCGATTCGGCGGGATTCCTCAACGTGCCGAAAATCAAGGGTACGCATACCGCGATGAAATCGGGGATGCTAGCAGCGGAAGCGATCCACGCAGCGTTTCAAAGCGATAAACCCGCGCTGCTTTCCGCTTATACCGATGCGCTCGCAAAAAGCTGGATATATGACGAATTATACAAGGTACGCAACATCCGCCCCGCCTTCCGCTGGGGATTGTTTGCGGGGCTTGTGCATGCCGCTATTGACACCTACCTGTTTCAAGGACGCGCGCCATGGACGTTGCGCAACCATGCCGACCACACGCAACTTAAACCTGCCGCGCAATGCAAAAAAATCGCTTATCCAAAACCTGACGGCGTGCTCAGCTTCGACCGCATGTCGTCGGTATTCCTCTCCAGCACGAACCACGAGGAGGATCAGCCCTGCCACCTCACGTTGAAAGACTCCAAAATTCCCGTGGCGCTTAATTTAGTTCAATACGACGCGCCGGAGCAGCGCTATTGCCCGGCAGGTGTGTATGAAATCGTGCGCGAGAACGGTACGCCGCGATTGCAGATCAACGCGCAAAACTGCGTGCATTGCAAAACCTGCGATATTAAAGATCCGACGCAGAATATCGTCTGGAAAACGCCCGAAGGCGGCGGGGGGCCGAACTATAGCGGGATGTAGCGGACGTTTTAAATATCGTAAAAATGCTTGGTGAACACGCTTAGTTTGCGGAAGCGCGCGATGGTTTTATCGGCTTCTTCGCGCATCAGCATCGGCGGCGCGGTATCTATCTGTGACGTGTGCGCGGAACGCTGCGTGCGCCCGAGCAGGGTGCTTAGATGCATGGGGTCGCTGCGGACATCTTCATAGCGCACGATGTGGATGTGATCGCGGAGCTGGTGATAGATTTTCATGTGCGCGTCGTAGAGCAACACCAGACGGTCGAGCGGGTCGGCCGCGCGGGGGAAGTCCGTCCAGTAGGAGTCCGGCATCGGCAATATTCCGCTTAGAATCGGGCGATCCATGTTCTTTTGCCAGATGTCTATCATCTCCAGCGGATTGCGGATAACGGCGATGATGGTGAAATAATCGAACGATGCAAGTTCCGGCAGGATAGCCGTATAAAGCGCCTGGTGCTTCATGCCGAGAATGAAATCCGGCGCAAGTGGTTTGCGGATGGGGGGGATGTCCTGTTCGCGGAAGCCTTTGATCGGTTCCTGCCGCGTGATGCACAGGCGCGTCCATGCGAAATCGCCGGTCAGCCATTTGCAGAAATCAAGGCGCGTGGGAAGTATGTGCGCCTGTGCGAGATGATGCTGCGGCGCATTCAGGCATACCGCATTGGGCAATCCATCGACCAGCGCCGACACAACCGAAAGCCCCGAAAGAGGCAGTCCGGTGACGACTAGGTCAGACATCTAAGGAAAAATCAGACGTTTTTGTACGGGATCGGCAGCTTGGTGTTTTTGTCGATCACCAGGTTTCCGTCCTCGAACGCGGCAGCAATATAACGGCCGACACCACTCATGATAAACAGCACCGGCTTCACGGTTTTGCCGTTATATTTACGTAATTCCGTGACTTTACCACGTGCTTCCGGATTATTCTTGCTGCTCATAACTCTCTCTTTATCTAAATAAAAATGCTTATCAATGCGCGCGGATTCTATTAAGATACGCGCTAGGTGCAAGCTGTTTTATAACCTCGCGGTCAAATACATGGCAACTATATGAAATATAAAAATAATTATTTTGTGTTGGGGATGTTGCTATTGGGTATGCCCGCCGCCAACGCCGCGCCTGAAGCCGAGGAAACCCCGCAGGAAGCGCAGGTTCCGCTGCCCGGCGGACTGGTGGGTAACTACCTTTCCGGGCAATTTGCCAAATCGAGTGGCGATGTAGACAGCGCGATTCGCTATCTGCGTAAAGCCCACCGCGATAATCCTGAAAATCCGCATATCGCCACGCAGCTTTCGAGCATGTTGTTGATCAACGGCGACGTGGCCGAAGCCATCAAGCTGGTTGAAGATACGTATGACGAAACCGACCGCGATCCGGTAGCTGCGCTGCTGGTGGCTGTTCACGACATCAAGATGGATGATTTCACCCGCGCCACCTCGACCCTTGACGGCGCGTTCGATAATGGCAGCGGCCAGCTATGGATGCCGCTGGTGCAGGCGTGGCTCGATGTCAGCCGCCACGAACTCACCAAGCCGCTCAAGCTGGAAGACCTCAGCACGGGAGCAGGGCGGGCGTCAAATATCGTCAACTATCACCTTGCGCTTATCAACAATAGTGCAGGATTTATTGAAGAAGCCGCCGCAAATTTCAGCCTTTCCGTGGAAGACCCGGTGAATCCGCCGTTGCGCGTGATGGAGATGCTGCTGCATTTCTATGAAAAGAATAACAGACCCGAGATACTTACGCCTGTCGTAACCGCTTATCGCAGTGCGAACGGTAGTAACGCGCTTACCGGCAACGCGCCGATGATCGAAAAACCGAAGGACGGTGTGGCGGAAGTGTTGTTTACGATGGGTAGCATCATGCAGGGTGCTGGCGTGTTGCAGGACGCAGTGATTTACCTCCAGCTCGCGCATTACCTCAAACCGGATTTCACCCTGAGTACGATTGGGTTGGCGGATGCTTACAGCGATATGAAACGCTATGAAAAAAGCAATGCGCTCTATGCCGTCATCTCCGAAAAAGACCGGCTTTATGATAAAGCTCGGCTCGGCATGGTGATCAATTACGATCGCATGGGCAAAACCGGCGACGCGCTGGCGTTGCTGGACAAGATGATTGCACGTGCTCCAAAATCCTACGATGCGCAGGTAGCCAAAGGCGATTTGCTTCGCCTGCATGCGCGCTATGGCGAGGCTGTTGAAATCTATTCGCAAGCGCTCAAACGTGCGGGTGAATTGAGGGCGCAGCATTGGCCGATTTTATTTGCACGCGGTTCATGCTATGAGCGCCTGGGAAAATGGACGCTGGCTGAGCGCGACCTGTTGCAGGCGCTGGCGCTAAAGCCTAATCAGCCGGACGTACTGAACTATCTGGGCTATAGCTGGCTGATCCGCAACGAACGCGTGATGGAAGCGCGTGCGATGATTGAAAAGGCGGTAAAAGAACGCCCCAACGATCCGCAGATCGTAGACAGTATGGGATGGGCGTCGTACCTGCTGAAAGATTATGCGGATGCGGCGATGCATATTGAAAAGGCGCTGGAGCTGATGCCCGGCGATGCGACGATCAACGATCATCTCGGCGATGTGTACTGGCGGCTGGGACGCAAGACGGAAGCGCGCTACCAGTGGGAACGTTCGCTCTCCTTCAACCCTGAATCCCCTGCCGCGATTGAGGCGATACGGAAAAAAATAAAGGACGGCCTTCCCCCGGACGGTATGGCTGAAAAGCCCAAAGCCCCGGTGGTAGCCGCAGAAGGCGCGGCTGAGAACGCCATTCCCTGATGCAGCTTCTGGAATGCGCGCCTGCCAAACTGAACCTGATGCTGCATATCACGGGCAAGCGGCCTGACGGCTACCACCTGCTTGATAGCATGGTGGCGTTCGTAGAGCATGGCGACCGGCTTATGTTTCAGCCTGCCGAAAAACTATCGCTCAATATTACCGGAAAATTTGCTGGAAATCTTTCTGGCGACAATCTCATCATGCGCGCCGCCCGCATATTACAGCAGACAACCGGTTGCGATAAGGGGGCGGCGATTATACTTGATAAGCAAATCCCCGTAGGCGCGGGATTGGGCGGCGGATCGTCGGATGCGGCGGCGGCGCTGCGTGGGCTTTTGCGCCTGTGGGAACTAACGATGGATGACGGTGCGTTGCATGGGCTTGCCTTGTCGCTCGGTAGCGATGTGCCGGTATGTCTGGCGCGGCGTTTGGCGGTCATACGCGGTATCGGCGATGAAATCACGCCTGTAGAATATCCGCTTCCCTATACGGCGGTGCTGGTGAATCCCGGCGTGCCGCTATTGACGGCGGATGTGTACAGGCGCTTTTCAGGCTCGTTTTCCCCGGCAGCGGGGGATACGGATTTTTTCCGGGGTCATAATGCGCTGGAAGCGCCAGCAATGGCGCTTTGCCCGGCCATAGGCGATGTGCTGGCGGCATTGCGGGCTACGGAAAACTGCGCGTTGGCGCGCATGTCGGGTAGCGGCGCAACGTGTTTTGGATTGTACGCCACGGCAGATGATGCTACGAGGGCGGCTTCGCGGATACAGGATAACCATCCCGGCTGGTGGACAGTAGCCACCAGTTTTAGCAGGAACAGCCATGGGTAAGCGCAATAAGATCCGTTACCAGAGCAAGCCTAAAGTGCGCATACCTATCGTGCTGACGGGAAAAGCCTACCTGCTGTATGTGGAGGACGAAGCGCTGCAAACACCGGCGAAAGGCGATCTCATGGTGTATCCGCAGAATGACGCGCTGCACTCGCTGCGGCAGGGCGACTATTACAGCACAGGCTTTTCAGGCTATTTTAAGGTGGATGTGTGGGACGGTAAGCAATGGTGTGCGGTTATCATACAGGGCATCTTCCCCGACGGTGAACACCGGTTCACCAAAAAAGAATGCCCGATCGACACCTACGCGGTGTGCAAGGAGATATTGGTAAAACTCGCGGGAAGCACGCTCGTGCGCACCTACCGCGAGCATTACGAACCGGAAGAACTCTAGTTCTTCGCGGGTGCCGGAGCGCCGGCAGCTTTGGCGCGCTGGGCGGCGATAATCTTTTTCAGCTCTTCAAGCGGAACTGCGCCTTCCTGCATTTCTTCACCGACGATAACGCTGGGTGTGCCGGTCACGCCAAGCGCTTCACCGAGTTTGCGGTCTTTTTCAAGCGCGGCGCTGACATCGGCGCTCTGCATTTCGGTTTTGAGTTTCGCGCCGTCAATACCGAGCTTCTGCGCGATGTCCATGATCGCCTTTTCGTCAAACTTTCCTTTATGTGCCATCAATGCGGTGTGGAACGGGAAATATTTGTCCTTGGCGATGCGGTTGACTGCCAGCGCCGCGCGCGATGCGGTGACGGAATCTTCGCTCAGGATGGGGTATTCCTTGAAAATCACCCGCACTTTTTTATCTTCGGCCACCAGTTTGGTGATGTCACCGAGGAAGCGTTTGCAATATCCGCAGTGATAGTCGAAGAACTGCACGATGTTTATATCCGTGACCTTGGGATCGCCGATGCTGGGCGTGGAAGGGTCGTTGAAAAGCTCATTTTTGTTGGCCAGAACCGCTTCCTTGGCTTTCTGTTGCTGGTCGGCGAGTTGCTTGTCGCGCATTTTCTGGATGGCGTCGGTGAGGATCTGCGGGTCGTTCAACAGCACTTCCCGAACCAAAGCGGGGAGCTGGTCGCGCGTTACGGGCGCACCGGCTGCGGCTGGGGTTGCCGGCGCAGCGGCGGGAGCGGGCGCCTGCGCATGGGCTGCGGAAGCAAGGGCAAGCAAGGCGACAGACGAAATAACCAGCTTCTTGAACGACATCATAACTCTCCGTAAATGGTGATTCAGAACGTATATTATCTATCGAAATTCGCGTCTAAAGTATAGCGAAAACGCTTAAAACGGCGAATCTGAGTTTTTATTTTTATCTTCTTCACGCTTCAATTCGATGGCGAGCGCCTTGAGGTCTTGCGCGCGCTGGTGCGCCGGAGTGCCTTGTTTAAGCAGCAAAAGCGCCTGCTCAACCTGTTCGAGCGCGCCTTTGGGATTGGCGTTCAGCACGGCTTCCTCGGCAAGCGCCAGTGATGACATGCCCATGTTGCCGCTCTTGCCGTATGCGGTGGCGAGCAGACGCCATGTGTAAGGATTGCTGTTGTCGAGGAGCGCGGCTTTTTCGAGATTTGCGATAGCGTCGGACGTGCGTCCGGCGTTGCTTTGCGCAAGTTGGACTTTTGCAAGATCGGTGAGGATGAGCGCAGAGTTTGGCAGGAGTTTTGCAGCTTTTTCATACGAAGCGAGCGCTTCGGTCACCCGGTTGTTTTCAAATAAAATCTGCCCTTTCAATTCATGAAAAAACGGATCGTCCGGAGATTTGATGAGCAGCGCATCCATTTCCTGCAGCGAACGCTCGATGTCGGGCATTTTATAGTACGCCACGGCACGCGCGATACGTGCGGGGATGCCGCTGTCGGCGATGGGGTATTTCTGCAGGGTTTGTTCGGGAGATTCGAGGAAGCCGTAGAGCTTGGCGACCATGCGCTTGTGCAGCATGGCATATTCCTGCGGAAATTGGCCTTCCGGTATTTGCGACTGCTCTACGTGGTTACGCACATGTTCGACGCGGCTGCTGCTCAACGGGTGGGTGAGGGTGTAGGGATCGGGCGAATTGAAATGCTCGCGCTCGTGGCGTTGCAGTAGCGAGAAGGTTTTCAGCAGGCCGCTGGAAGAAATTCTCAGCCGGTCGAGATAGCCGAGCGCCGCCTGATCCGCGGCTTCTTCGTGCGCACGGGTGAAGGCCATGTAATTGCGCATCACGGTGCTCTGCCCCCCAGTGATGACGGCTGCTGCTGCTTCGGGTTTTTTGGATACGGCAGCGGCGGCCGCGCCGAGGACGACGCTCAGCACGGTGCCGATCTGCGCGTTTTTGAGGTTTTCGGTTCCCTGCGCAAGATGCCCGCCTGCGATATGGCCGGTTTCGTGCGCCATTACGCCGATAAGCATGCCGGGGTTTTCCGTGGCCTGGATCAGCCCGGTATGGATGAACATATTTGCGCCGCCCGCGACATAGGCATTCAGCGCATCGTCTTGCACAATGAAGATTTTAACCGCGCTGGGTTTGAGCCCGGCGGCCTTGAACACCGGATCGCCATAGAGATGCAGCGTGTGTTCGATCTCCGCGTCGCGGATCAAGGGCACCGCAATGGCAGCGTTGGTGATGAGACAGAAAACGGTAAAGCTGGCGAGGAATCTGCGCAGCATAAACCTTAATCGTCCAGATCGATGATCTTCTGCCACCAGCCTTTTTTCGGCTGCGCGTTGGGATCGCGCGGGGCGGATTCAGCGGCGGCGTGAGCCATTTCCGGCTCGCGCTTGCGTTCTTGCTCCATCGGCACGGGATTTTCCGTGGCGAAGGCAGGCAGGTCGCGCCCGTCGGAATTATCGGCATATTGTGCACCGGCAACGGCATCCGAACCTTCACGACGGCCATCGCGCTCGCGCCAGCGGCGGCGGCCACGGCCACCACGCTCACCGCGTGGGCGGCGTTGTTGCTGTGCATCCTGCGTGTTATCGTTAGCTTCAGTTGGGTGATCCTGCACTGCGGATTCTTGTTCTTCGATGGAACTATCCTGTTCCTGCGAATCCATGGTTTCCGAAGGCGTGCTGCCCGGGCGTCCATCGCGGTTGCGCCCTCCGCGGCGACCACGGCGACGGCCACGGCGACGGCCTTCACCGTTGCCCGTGCGGTCGTCGCGGCGCGTGTTTTCGCCTTCGGCACTTTCGGGTGCGTCTTCTTCTATCTCTGCCGGCGCAGCGAGCGCTTCTTCTTGCACAGCGGCGGGAGCCGGATTATTGCGTGCGGGGCGCGGGCGGTCGTCGCGGTCGCGGCGGCGGCCACGGTCACGATCTCCCTGACCGGCGTTACGTTCGGACTGGCCACGGCGCATTTTTTCGAGGTTGAACTCGGAAAGCCCAAGCTCCACATCGATAAATACCTGAATGGTGATGCCGTAACGTTGTTCGATATCGCGCAGATTGTCGCGCTTGTTGTTGAGCAAATGCAGCGCTACCGTCTGCGAGGCGATGAGGCGCAGGCTGCTCCACGTGCCGCTGGACGCTTCTTTTTCCAGTGAGCGGATAATCTGGATGCTCATGGATTCGCTGGAGCGGATATAGCCGCGCCCTTCGCAGTGCGGGCACTGCACCATGTTGGTTTCGGAAATGCTCGGGCGCAGGCGCTGGCGGGACATTTCCATGAGACCGAACGGGCTGATACGGCCGAGCTGTATTTTTGCGCGATCGGCTTTCAGCGAGTCCTTCATCAGCTTTTCTACCGCGCGGCGGTTACGCGATTCCAGCATGTCGATGAAGTCGATAACGATGAGCCCTGCAAGGTCGCGCAGGCGGAGCTGGCGGGCTACTTCTGCGGCGGCTTCAAGGTTGGTTTTGGCAGCGGTTTCTTCGATATTGCGTTCGCCCGTCGCCCGGCCGGAGTTCACGTCGATAGAGATCAGCGCTTCCGTGGGGTTGATGACGATGTAGCCGCCGGAGCGGAGCTTTACGATAGGATCATGCATCGAGAGCAGTTGTTCTTCGATGTCGTACGCATAGAACAGCGGCGTCGGCTCTTTGTAATGCTTGATTTTTGGCGTGTGGCTGGGCAGCAGGAGTTTCATGAATTCCTTAGCGGCGTGGTAGCCTTCGTCGCCTTCGACGATCACTTCATCGATGTCGTTGGCATATTGGTCACGTATGGCGCGCTTGATGAGGTCGCTTTCCTCGTAAATCAATGCGGGTGCGTTGGATTTGAGGGTTTCCTCACGGATACTGTTCCAGACTTTGACGAGGTAATCATAGTCGCGCTTGATTTCGGCGCGGGCGCGATCCATCCCGGCGGTGCGGATGATGACGCTCATGCCTTTTGACAGTTTCAGTTCAGCGGAAATCTGCTTCAGGCGCTTGCGGTCTTCAGGGCTCATGATCTTGCGCGAAATACCACCGTCTTTGTGGGAGTTTGGCATGAGGACGCAATAACGGCCTGCCAACGACAAGTAGGTGGTAAGCGATACGCCTTTGTTGCCGCGCTCTTCTTTGATGACCTGAACGAGCACGACCTGGCCGCGGCGGATGACTTCCTGAATTTTATAGCGCTTGGTGAAGGTTTTCTTCGGGCGCTCGCGCATTTCCTCGTCTTCGTTGGGAAGGGTTTCGAGGCCTTCCTCGCTCTGCGATTCTTCAGAGGCGGCGCGGATTTCACCTTCTTCGGCGGGTTGCAGCGCCTCTTCAGCGTTATCCTGCTGTTCAACGGGGGCTTCATCAATGGTATCAGAGGGTTCCTCGGGCGATATTTCGATGGCGCCTTCGGTGAGGAAGCTCGGTTGCTCCTGATTTTCCGGGGCGGGCTCGAGTTCAGTCATTTCCGCTTCGGACGAGGCGGCAGAGGTTTCTTCCTGAGCCTGTTCGCCGGTTTGCGCTTGCGGCTCGTCTACGAACTCGCGCTCGTCTTCGCTCTCGACTTCTTCCATGAGGCGCTTACGGTCGGAAACGGGGATCTGGTAGTAGTCGGGGTGGATTTCGGCGAAAGGCAGGAAGCCCTGTTTGCCGCCGCCATATTCGACGAAAGCGGCTTGCAGCGACGGCTCCACCCGCGTGATTTTCGCGAGGTAAATATTGCCTTTGAGCTGTTTCTTGGTGGCGCTTACGAAATCGAAATCGTAAACCTGTTTATCGTCGGCGATCACTACGCGGGTTTCTTCCGCGTGCAACGCATCTATCAACATTCTTTTAGCCATGTGGCGACTCCTTATATAGATCGCCTCAGGGTCGTACAGAGGTTCAGTCGGTGGGGATTCTCTCCGTCAATGACAGCGGACATGCGAAAACCGGCCGCGCCGATGGCTGCGGAAGTTGCGGTGCTGTCTTTGAAATCGTGCGAAGTAGCGTATCCATACTTAATAAACGTGTTCGATCCATGAGGTCGAAATGATTCAAAAAAAACAAAAATTCCTTAAACTGTGTCCTGTCTATATCGCGCGCAAGTCCATCGTTTGCTGTATGCGGCACCGATGCCGCTTCTGGCGATGACCTTGGCTTAATTCTTCAATGCGCAGCGTACCTTCGCACACCGCACTGTAACGTTTATACTATAGGAGTAAAAAAAATATTACACAACTAACTTTACACGATGCACATTCGATTCAGTTAGTATAGTAATGACGCATCCTCACGTTGGGCGCGGTAGTATAAACCAATGAAAACAAGATGTTATCTTTTGGTTGTGGCATTGATGCTGTCTTTGCTGCCGTCTTTGGCTTATGCATGGCCGGATTTGGCTATTTCCACAGGTAAAACTGGTGAAACTATCGAGCTTTCGGTTCCTGAAACCACCCCACACAAAGTATTTACCCTCGAAAATCCCGACCGGCTGGTTGTCGATGTGCCGTCTACACCGGCCTTGAGCAAGGGTATAAAGGGCGTTGAGCTTCCCGATAAATATAAAGGCGATCTGCTTAAGTCGTTACGCGGCGGACAATTCGACGCGGATACGGTGCGCTTTGTTTTTACATTGGCGCAAAAAGTGGCGGTCGCTGATGTCGACGCAAAAGATACTGCGCTGCGCATTACCATCGAATCTTCGGTGGGCGGCGGCAAGGACGAAAATGCGGAAGCAGAGAATGAAAGAGAAACTGCCTACCCGGTGGAGAAAAAAGGCAAGCGCCCGCTGGCGGCTCAGAAACCGGACAAGAAGCAGGCGAAAAAAGCCGTAAAATATAAAAAACCGCTGATTGTTATTGATGCCGGGCATGGCGGGGTTGATCCGGGAGCAATAGGCGAACACGGCTTACAGGAAAAAGATGTTGTGCTGACCATCGCCAAAGCGCTGCGGAGCAAGTTGCTTAAAACCGATAAGTATCTGGTGAAGCTCACGCGCGACGACGACCGGTTTATCATGCTGCGCAAGCGCATCGCTATCGCACGGGAGGCGGGCGCAAGCATTTTCATCTCGCTGCATGCGGATTCGGCGGACGATACCGACGCGCGCGGGCTTTCAGTCTATACCCTCTCTGACAAAGCATCCGATCAGGAAGCCGAATCGCTGGCCGCACGTGAAAATAAGGCGGACGTGCTGGCGGGCGTCAATCTGTCCGATGAGCGCGAGGATGTCGCCGACATCCTGATTTCACTGGCACAACGCGAAACCAACAACCGATCTGCCATGCTCGCCGATTTCCTTACGGTATCGCTTGACGGCAAGGTGCGTCTTTTGCCAAATTCACATCGCTTCGCCGGGTTTGCCGTGCTGAAGGCGCCGGATGTGCCATCAGTGCTGATCGAAACTGGGTTCCTCTCGCATCCGCAGGAAGAAAAAATGCTGAAAACCAAGGCTTATCGTGAAAAAGTGGTGGCCGGGATCGCGCAGGGGATCGATCGTTATTTCCAGCATCTGGCGAAGGGGGAATAGGTGGGGAAGATTTCGCGCTCCTTTATCAACCTGCTCGGCTGGATGTTCTCCATCGCGTTTACGCTGCTGATTATCGGCGGTGCGATAGGGCTTCTGCTGTTCAACCATTATAGCAACGACCTCCCTGACTATACGCAGCTTTCCAATTACGATCCGCCGACGGTAACGAGGCTTTATGCCGCCGACGGCCGCCTGATGGCGGAATATGCTACGGAGAAGCGCGTGTTCGTGCCGCTGAAGGCGATGCCCAAACGCCTCATACAAGCGTTCCTCTCGGCGGAGGACAAGAATTTCTACGAACATACCGGCATCGACCTTACCGGCATCGCGCGCGCAGTGCGCGACAACGTAATCAATTACGGGCAGGGAAAATCGCTCGTAGGCGGTTCGACGATCACGCAGCAGGTGGTAAAAAACTTCCTGCTTTCCAGTGAAAAATCCATCGAGCGCAAGGTGAAGGAAGCGATCCTCGCCATGCGCATCAGTCAGGTCTACAGCAAAGATAAAATCCTTGAGCTGTACCTCAACGAAATTTATCTGGGGCAGGGATCGTACGGCGTGGCGGCGGCAGCGCAGAATTATTTCAACAAATCGCTCGACGAACTGACCGTCGAGGAAATGGCGCTGCTTGCCGCGCTGCCGAAGGCGCCTTCGCAATATAATCCTAAAACCAACCATGATGTCGCTAAAGCCCGCCGCGATTGGGTAATCGAACGCATGCTTGAAGGCGGGTATATGACCACGGAAGAATTCGATGAGGCTGTCGCGACCGACATCGTGCTTCGTAGCCGTGACGCGACCAGCGTGGCACGCGCGGATTTCTTCGCGGAGGAAGTGCGCCGCTGGCTCGCGCAGAAATACGGCGAACGCATTCTGTACGAAGGCGGGCTGGTGGTGAAAACCACGCTCGATCCTGAAATGCAGAAAGAGTCAGACAAAGCGCTGCGCAAGGCGCTGGTGGAATATGACCGCCGCCGCGGGTATCGCGGGCCGATGGGGAATATAGGTATACAGGGAGGCTGGAAAGAACGGCTTACCAAAGTTACGAAGGATCATGCGTTCCATATTCTCGACGACCAGAAGCTGGCGCTGGTGGTCGAGCTTGAAGATAAGCGCGCGCAGATCGCGTTTGCCGACGATACACGGGGAACATTGCCTTTTTCGTTGATGAAATGGACGCGGCTGGTCGTGGCGGACGGCAAACTTGGCCCTGAAGTGAAACGCCCCGCCGACATATTGAAGGTGGGGGATGTGGTGCTGGTAGGCTCACTTTCCGATGAGCAGAAAAAACTGGTGGAGGCCGCCGAACAGAAAAAGGCGTGGGACTTAAAGCAGGTTCCCGAGGTCAACGGCGCGATGGTGGTGCTCGATCCGCATACCGGGCGCGTGCTCGCCATGTCGGGCGGTTATGCGTATGGCGGCAGCGAGTTCAACCGCGTGACGCAGGCGAAGCGTCAGCCCGGTTCGGCGTTTAAGCCATTCGTATACCTTGCAGGGCTTGAAAACGGGTTCTCGCCTAGCACCGTCATTCTCGACGCGCCGGTTGAAATGCAGCAGGGTGCGGGCATGCCTGCATGGAAACCGCAGAATTACCACGACGAGTATCTGGGGCCGACTACCGTGCGCGTGGGGCTTGAAAAATCGCGCAATACCATGACCGTGCGCATGGCACAGGCTATCGGGCTTGATAAAGTGCTTTCGGTGAGCAAACGGTTCGGAATTTACGACGATCCGCCGCCGAATTTCTCCATCGTGCTCGGCTCCGCTGAAACGACGATGCTGCGCCTTGCCAATGCCTACGGGATGCTGGTCAATGGCGGGCACAAAATTATGCCGTCCATTATCGAACGTATCGACGACCGGCATGGTAAAACCATCTATCGCCGCGACGAACGCGCCTGCCCGAAATGCGCGGTGCAGTCGATCAAGGAAATCAATAAAAATACCGTGCCGCCCATTCCCGATGATACGCGCGAGCAGATGGTAGACCCGCGCGTTGCCTATCAGATGATCTCGATGCTCGAAGGCGCGGCACTGCGCGGCACGGGCGCGCGTGCGCACGCAGATTTGCGCAAGAGCGTTGCGGGAAAAACCGGCACGACGAACGACAGCATGGACACGTGGTTCATGGGATTCACGCCCGATCTGGTGGCCGGTGTATATGTGGGGTACGACAAGCCGCGCACGCTCGGTAAAAAAGAAACCGGTTCCTCGGTGGCGTTGCCCGCCTTCATTTCTTTTATGAAATATGCGCTGGCAGACAAGCAGGATACGCCGTTCCGTATCCCGCCGGGTATTCAGCTTGTGCGCGTGAACCTTGCCAGCGGCTTGCCTGCCGACGGGACTGAAGCGCCCGGCGAGCGTATTATCGATGAAGCGTTTATCAGCGGCGATCCGATCTATGTTCCCGGTTTTGCGGAGCGCGTGCAGGACCCGGCTGTGGTGGATGCGCTGGACAATTCCATTATCAGCGACGGTTCCAGCGAGGCCGCGCAAGCTCCTGTGCTGCCCACGCCTGCGTCTATCTCGCCGTTGTCCGGCCTGCCTGAAATTCCGCGTGAGCAACCGCCGCCGCCGACGGTGGGTACGGGCGGATTGTACTAGCTATTCGTACATGCCGACATTTTCAATAACGCTGTAAGGCACTTTCCAGCGGCCGTAGATCACGTAATTGCGTGGCGGAGTCTGGTAAGGCATGTGGCCGAGCAAGATGTCGTTCTTACCGTCGCCGTTGATGTCAGCGATGGTCGGATGCGCCAGCGATATGGCAGCAGCGCCCCCGTCCATGCGGAAACCGCTGCCTGCGACGTTGAATTCATTGCCGTTGCAATTGTCGGCGGCAACGGTGTTTTTGAAAAATGTCGTGGTGCCCGACCAACCGGCGGTGGGTTGGTAGACGACATATACCGTGCCGCTGCTGTTTTTAGCACAGCCGTTGCCTGCGGTCTGATTCAGGAATATATCCGGTTTCGCATCGCCGTTAATGTCACCCACCGCCATGAATTGCGGGAAATCGCCGCCGGTCGGCAGCACGTTGGCGCGTGTGCCGTTTGGCGTGTTGGTGAGGATGTCGATTTTAAAGTTGCTGCTGCTGTTCAGGTCGATGGGCGTTGTGGTGCCCGGCCATACGCCCGCGCAGGCAGCAATACCACGGCCAAGGTAGCCGTATATATATTGATTACTGGAGAGTACGATGTCGCGGCAACCGTCGAGGTTGAGATCGATCGCGGCAACCATCGCACCGATTTTTCGTGTGGTGCTGACGGAATCGGTGAATTGCTGCGCTTTCGTGGCGTCGCCAAGTTGGGTAACGATGTCGGTAGTCGTAGGCGCTTCGGCGTCCCATGTGGCGCGGGAACGGCCGAACAGCACCACTGCGCTGCCGTTATTCCCGCTGGCGGTGGAGCCTCCGATGATCACATCGTCATACCCGTCGCCGTTCACATCGCCGGATGCAAGCGCATTGAGGTTGCTGGCGATGGGGACGGTGGCAGGGGTGGAAGATGTGATCGAGAAGCCGTTAGGGGTAGCCAGCCCGCTCATGTCATAGCAACCGGGAAGGCCGTCGCAGACTGCCGTTCCGCTGGGTACCAACGCCGTCCAATCAGCGCGGGCGCGGCCGTATATTACGTAGATAATGTTACTACCCTGCGATTCGGCAAAGATAATATCATTGAAGCCGTCATTATCAATATCGCCGCTGGTGATGGCGCCGTGGGCAGAGCTCGCGTTGGTGAAATCGCGTGTGATAAGCAAGCCGTTCGTGCCGTTGAGGGTGGTAAGATCAAGTCTGGCGGAAGGAAGCCACGAAAAATCGCTGCCACCGAAAATGATGGCAATATCGCGTCGGTTGTTGGGAGCGCCGAACGAGGTGCTGCCGCCTAAGATGATGTCCTCGAACCCGTCATTATCCACATCGCTTATCACGGCCGCTTCACCGAGGGTGGCAATGGCGTGCGCCATCGGCATATCATCAACGATAATGAATCCGGCCTCGCTATAGGGGTCGATATCGCCGTCAAGCATTGGATTCGCCACGTTTCCAGTGGTTCGTACCGGCCAGCCGGTTTTTTTGCCGAAGATTACGCCCAGCCTTTCACCGTAATACATATTGAACACCATATCCTTGATGCCGTCGCCATTAATGTCGCCGCTGAAGGGGCGCGATCCGCTGGATAAACTCACTTCATCATGATAGCTGAAACCGGTATGGCAATTTAGCCCGGTGCAGCAGGTGTTCTTAGTGGATTCCTGATACCATACCTGATCGTCGAAGCCGGGATAGGCGACGCGCTTGACGATCGATCCGGTGAAATTGGTGGTAAGCAGACCATTTGCATCTTCGCCGCTGCTGAAGGCGTTGAGCATGGTGTCGCCATTGGTAGAAAAAGAGCTGTAGCGGAAGGTGCTGCCCTGCATGGTGTAGGCACCGTGACCGTCTTTGCCATGGGAAATCAACGCCCACATCACGTTATCAGCCGGCGAGGTGGCTCCGGATGCGTCCAACACGTCGACATTGCCCTTTTGTTTCAGGCGCTCCATGGTGTTGCATGCGCTGACGTTGGTTGCGCGGTTGTCTACGATATAAGTGATGCGCCTGCCAAACCCGTCGAAAGCATATTCATCCGGCAGGCCTAAACTTTTCGTGGGGACACCGCCGGCTACGACGCTGCTGGTGAAAGTCAGGACATCGCCGAAGGTGCCGGCGCCTATGCGACGCCTGTCGGTGCTTACGGTATTCGCGTTGTCGATACGGGAGACACGTGTACCTGCAGAGATCGTTGAGCTTACTACAAAGCTACCTATTCTGACGCCCGCGATAGCCATATTCGTGATCTGGTGGGCGTCGCCCATATCGGTATCGCCCCATACGTCGAAGGAAGGGACGCCAAAATTCGCGCTGGGTACACCGCCGCGGCAATTTCCGTGATTACCGGGTTCGAGGCCGAAATTGGCGGCAGAGATAGCCAGCGATGCGTCTGCAGGGCAGGGGCGGCGCAGGTTTTTGGCCATGAACGCGTTGGTAGCGGTTTCGATGGCTGCCATGCGTTTGGTAGTAAGGGCGGTTTTCTGAGCGTCGTCACTGCCCTGACCGCCGGGCATCATCGACACCATGATAATGCTGCCCACGGCCAGCACCAGACTGACCTGGATCAGCGAAAAGCCGCTATTATCCTGAAAAAAACCAAGTTTCATCGCATTCCTTTGGTGAATAAGGAACTATTGTAATAATAAAACCTTAATGCCTGCTTAAAAAACGGTAAATCAGCCTGTTTTTTCTAATATAATTGACATTGCGGCCAATATCCTTTTCTTAAAGACCGCATGAAAGCCGAAATTGAAACCTTGTCCCGCCAGATCAAGCAGTCGCAACAACTGCTGAGGAGGTATCTTTGACTGGGAAAACGCGCAAAAGCGCCGTGATGAGCTGAACGCCCTCACCGAAGATACGGGATTGTGGAACGACCCGCAGAAGGCTCAATCCCTGCTGCGCGAACGCAACCATCTGGACGAATTGATTACGGGCTACGAAAAACTCGATCAGGAATTCCGCGACAATGTGGAACTGGCGGGGCTTGCCGAGGCGGAAAAAGACGATGCCATGCTGAATGAGGCGGAAGTCGCCCTGCGGCATGTAGCCGAACGGCTGCATACGCTGGAAATCGAGAGCCTTCTTTCCGGCGAAGCGGATGCCAATGATTGCTTCCTCGAAATAAACTCCGGCGCAGGCGGTACGGAATCGCAGGACTGGGCGTCGATGCTGTTGCGCATGTATATACGCTGGGCGGGCAGACGCGGTTACAAAACCGAAATTATCGATGAAAATCCCGGCGAAGAGGCGGGCATCAAATCCGCCACCGTCAAAATTTCCGGGCATAATGCCTATGGCTGGGCGAAAACGGAATCGGGCGTGCACCGGCTCGTGCGTATTTCGCCGTATGATTCCAATGCCCGCCGCCATACCAGCTTCGCCTCGGCATGGGTATATCCGGTGATAGACGATCGCATACAGGTCGAGGTGGATGAGAAAGACATCAAGGTGGATACCATGCGCTCCGGCGGCGCGGGCGGCCAGCATGTGAATAAAACGGAAAGCGCCGTGCGCTTCACCCACATGCCCACCGGCATCGTCGTGAAATGCCAAAGCTCACGCAGCCAACATGCCAACCGCGCAGAAGCGATGCAGATGCTCAAGGCGCGCCTTTATGAACGTGAATTACGTATCCGCGAAGAAAAAGCCACTGCGCTTAACGCAACTAAGACGGATAACGCGTGGGGGCACCAGATACGTTCCTATGTGCTGCATCCCTACCAAATGGTGAAGGATCTGCGTACCGAAGTGGAAACCAGCGATACGCAGGGCGTGCTCGACGGCGACCTCGATAAATTCATGAGCGCCGCGCTTGCCGACCGGGTGAAGGGCAAGGGCGAGCAGGTCTAAACGTCTACCTGCCGCCGCGCAATACCTGCGTAACCTTATCCTGCACTTTTTCTTTCCAATTCGCAGGATTACGCACAGCCGACGTATAGGCTTCTGCAGGCGGCGTATCATCGAATGAACGCAGGGCTTCTTTGTCAGCAGGTTGGATGGCCTTTGTGAATTTTAAGGCTTGATGCATCGCGTGCGTCATCATGCTGTCAACCTGTTCG
This sequence comes from uncultured Rickettsiales bacterium, assembly GCA_964645205.1. Taxonomy (GTDB): domain Bacteria; phylum Pseudomonadota; class Alphaproteobacteria; order Rickettsiales; family SXRF01; genus CAZYBO01. The sequence goes on along the minus strand of CAZYBO010000001.1, from coordinate 363,068 downwards.
GCTTGCTGCTCTGATATGCCAAGCTGTTCCAGAGCCCTGTATACTTGTGAATACTGAACGCTGACGGATTGCTCTTTTTTATCCAACTTTACATCTATCAAGTGCATATCATTGAAAAGTTTGGCGGCTTCTTCGGCTTTATTGTTAGCGAAAAAGAGTTTAACATCCAGCGTGCCTTGCGCTTCCGGTTTACCATCGCCCAGCGCCGGTTCGCGGGTAAGCTGGATTTTTTCGAGGTCGGAATTCGGATCCTTGACCTGCAATTCCGACACCGCACCAAGGCTGTTGACCCGCGAAATGGCAAGTGAGGGAGTTTCGGGGCTATTTTCGTTTTGTATCGCGGCATGGTTGCGTGCATTTGTCGCAATAACTTTGGCCAGAGGGCTGAAATTCAGCAGATTCATCGCGCTGTCTAGCTGCTTTTCCTTGATGTCTACATAGCTATACCCGCCACCTTCGGCATGCGCCGATTCGGTAATGGTAATGCCGTTTCTTTCAAAAAGTTTCTGTACGTCCTTGCCGGTTTCCGGTTTCAGGTTGAAGCGGACGGCTACCTTACCGGGGTTGGCGGGATCGCTGTCGGTGGAAATCCTCAACGAGATAACGTCCTTGTGGCCGTCCACACGAAATTCGGATACGCCACCGAGACTGTTGACGTTTTCGATAGCAAGTGAAGCATCTGCATAATTCGACATGGTATCTCCTTGGTTAACCATTATTATTGAATGCATGCTAATGTCTGGATATGTTGTTGAAAACAGGAATTTTATGATAAGTTGATGACATTACATTGACATCTGGCAGCAGGCATACTATCGCCTGTCTTAACATATTGATTAAGAAGAGCAGTTTAAGTGAATAGCCTCGGTATAGATAAAGCTCCCGCAGACACGAAAGTGGTCGTTGCGATGTCCGGCGGTGTGGATAGCTCCGCGGTGGCGGCGTTGCTGCACGAGCAGGGCTATCAGGTGATCGGTATTACGTTGCAGCTTTACGATTACGGCGCGTTCGCCGGAAAAAAAGGCGCGTGCTGCGCGGGACAGGATATTCACGATGCGCGGCGGGTGGCAGAGTCACTCGGCATTCCGCATTATGTTCTGAACTATGAGAGCAAATTTAAAGAAAGCGTGATGGACGATTTCGTGGATACCTACCTTGCGGGCGAAACGCCGGTGCCGTGTATCAAGTGCAACCAATCGGTAAAGTTCCGCGATTTATTGCAGGTGGCGCGCGATCTCGGCGCGGATTGTATGGCCACCGGGCATTATGTGCAGCGCAAGGAGGAGGGCGGCGTCGCACGTATGCTCCGCGCAGCCGACCACGGGCGCGACCAGAGCTACTTCCTGTTCGCTACTACGCAGGAACAGCTTGATTTCCTGCGTTTCCCGCTCGGGCATCTGGCGAGTAAGGATGAAACGCGCGCGCTGGCGGCAAGATTCGGACTACAGGTGGCGGACAAACCCGACAGTCAGGATATTTGTTTCGTGCCGTCCGGCGGCTATGCGAAAGTCATCGAGAAATTGCGCCCCGGCGCACTGGATGCGGGCGACATCGTGGATATGGACGGCGCGTTGATAGGCCGTCATGACGGCATTATCAATTACACCGTCGGCCAGCGCAAAGGCTTGGGCATCGGCGGTGGTGACGCGCTGTACGTCATCAGGCTTGATGCTGAAAAAAAGCAGGTTATCGTGGGGGGCAAGGAACATTTGCTCAGGCAGAGTTTTATTATCAAGGATTGCAATTGGCTGGAAGAAAAAGACGCTGCGGTCGTAAAGCTGCGTTCAATACAGCAGCCGCTGCCCGCCATAATCGAGCGTCTGGAAAACCGCCGCGCGCGGGTGACGCTCACCGAACCGCAAGGTGCTGTGTCTCCGGGGCAGGCCTGCGTAGCGTATGATGGTGAACGCATGCTCGGCGGCGGCTGGATAACCGGCAGTTAACGGATTTGTTACCTGCCGTCTTTCGGGCAGCGCCAGAACGTGTTGATGGTGATGTCGTCCTCAATCACTTTTCCGCTGTGCGCTTTCAGGGATTTTACCAGCCCTTCTATAGTTGCAGTGGCAGGGTTTTTGGGTTTGGTCGCCAGCAGCGCTTCTGCATTGTTTTTAATATCATCCTCGCTCATGAACGCACCGCTGCTATTTTTCGCTTCGATCAACCCGTCGCTGAATACCAGCAGCATATCGGTGTGGGTAAAGGGGACGAATTTGGTTTCATACGTGGCATTAGGAACTACGCCGATCGGAAAACCGCGGCCATTAAGCATAATCGGTGAATTTTCATTCCGCGTGAACAGGATGATTGGCGGCACGGCAGCGCAAGAATAGAGCAGGCAGTTCGCATCGGTATCGATCACGCCGTAGAACATGGTGGCGAATTCGTCGCGCTCCAGCAACGGGTGAAGCTGGCGGTTGAGGATCGTGAGGAAGCTGCCGGGGTCGCCGCCACCGCCGCTGATGGATTCCTGCATGACGGTGTGCATGCGGAATACGTTCATGGCGGCGGTGACGCCGTGACCTGAGAAATCGTACATGTAGATGGCAAGCCGGTTATCCGACAGCGGGCGCATACCCCAACAATCGCCGCCCAGTATCGAGGACGTTTCAAAATAGCTTCCGATTTTCATATTGTAGACGCGTTCGCAGACTTCCACATTATGCGCGCTTGGCATCAGGCGGTTCTGCATATTGCGGGCGGCAGCAAGCTCGGCATTGGTGCGCGCGCGGTAGGCGCGTAAATCTTCCATCAGCAGTTTCTGGCTGAGATGCACCTGCGTGCGGGCAATCAACTCGCCCGGGTCTATGGGTTTGCACAGGTAATCCGAAGCGCCGAGCTGGAACGCGCGTAGCTTCTGGTTCATTTCTTCCAGCGCGGTCTGCACGATGATGGGCATGTTATCGAATGCCTTGTTCTGGCGCACGGCCTTGCAATAGGCGAAACCGTCCATTTCCGGCATCATCATGTCGAGAATCACAAGGTCGGGCTTCATATCGTTGGTGATTTGCAACGCCTGCGAGCCTTCGTTGGCGGTGACGACATTGTGGTAGCCACGCGCTGCGAGGCTGTGCGTAAGCACTTTACGATTCAGCTCCATGTCGTCGACCACGAGTATGAGCGCTTTGTGCAGCCTGTCGGCGTCGATGGTATCCATATCCATGATGCGGTTCCTTTAAAAATTGAAAGTCATATGCAAGGTTTTGCTATCGTCGCCTACCCACACGTTTGAAGCGGTGCGCCGGATGAGGTACAGGCCTCGTCCGTGCGAGGCATCCTGTGGCAATGCAGGCGGTGGCAAGCTAAAGCCCGCGCCTTCGTCGCTTACCGTGAGGGTGATGCAGTTTTCTCGGTTATAGGCAGCGACGGTAATGCGCCTGTTTCGCAGGGATTCCTCTGCGAGTTTGGCTTCAATCGTATCGTAATAGCCGTCGAAATTACGCATTGCGCCTACACCAAGATTGCCATGCACGACCGCGTTCACAAGTGCCTCCTGAAGGCATATGCGCACAAGCCATTCCGTTTGCAGTGACAAGCCGAACACGTTCCTGATCTGGTTGGATATGCTGCCTGCGATGTCGTTTCTGTAGGCGGTGACGGTAGTCAGCGACAAGGCGAAATCCGGCATCAGTGTGTGCATATGCTCCAATGCCGATGTAATAGCGTGGTAACGACCCTCTTCGAGGTAAAGACAGTAGAGTGGGTTGAAATAGTCCCTAAGCCCGCGCCCGCCTGCGAGCGTGAAGAAGCACGGCACACGCGGCATGCTTATATTCATGCCTCCCTGAAATGCTGCGGCTGTGGACGTCGGGCGCAACTGCATCGCGGCTATTTAGCCATTGAAAAAAGTTGTTCGAAGCGCGAGATGGCAAAAATTTTCGCTACCTGGCCGCGCGCCGAATGAATGGAGAGCGAGATATTGCGATCCTGACATTCTTCGCGCAGCAGGAGCAGCATTCCCAAGCCCGCGGAGTCGATAAACTCTACCGCGGCGAAATCCAATTCAAGGTATTTGACTTGGTCGCCGCGCCCGATCTCTATAACCTCTTTGAACTTCTGGTTATCCATAAATGTGAATTGGCCGGAAAGGGTGACTTTCGACCCTTTGTCCGTTGTTGCTATTTGTATATCCACAGCATGCTCCTTATCTAGTTAGAATAATTCAATATCATCGGAAGCATTTGCCGCTGTTGCGGTATCATCTCCCTGCGTCACGGTCGTTTTTCCATTCAGGCTATCTGAGAACATCTGCGAAAACTCACTCAAGCTGAACTGGGCGGCGATAGATGCGGCCAGCTCTTCATTAATTTTCTGGAGGTGGTTATGCAGTACATCATCGCTGCTATTTTTCAGCGTATCGAACGTCACCTGCATATGCGAAAGCAAACGAACGCTGTTTTCGACATATTGTGTGTTGCGATCCTGAAACTGCATGCCTACCACCATGTTGGAAATCGTGCGGGATATTTCATCGGAGGATTTGGCTGAAGAGGAAAGAATATCGGAAAACGTGTGGTTCTGCCGGATCAAGCTAGCCAGCAGTCCATCCAGCTTATCCTTGGCTGCAATATTGTCCGACATATCCGTGGTCGCCACTTCCTTGAGCACATCATACCCAGCTTTTACGCTGGTGGAAACCTGTTTAATGTTATGGCTCATATTCTGTGATAGCGCCTGAATCTGGCGGGATATTTGCTTTACCTCATCGGCGACTACGGCGAAACCCTCGCCGTATTGCCCCGCGCGCACAGCCTCTATCATGGCGTTGAGCGCGAGCATGTTGGTTTGCTTGTTTATTGCCTGTATATCGCCGATGAAGCTGTCGATGGTAGTCAGGCTTTTCAGCGCTTCGTCTAGCAGGTAGACCATGCGTATCGCGCTTTTAGACACCTCAAGGATCTTGCCTATCGAGCTGTTAAGCGTATCGGAGAACAGATTTGTGAACTCTTCCATCGTGATGCGCTGATCGCCGGTTTCCAGATAGTTCGCGGTTTCTACGATCTGGTTGACCTGCTCGCTCTGGGATTTCGCGCCTTTGGCGAGATCGACAAAGCGTTCCGAAAGATCGCGCGTCGATTCTTCCACCAGTTTCGCCATCTTCGGCAACTGTAGCTTCAACACATCTATCGCGGGGCGGTAAGTGGTGACGCTTTCGATCCATTTGAGCAGAAGCGCATCAACTTCTTCTTTCTGATGCGTTGGAGATTCGATGCCGCCGACAAGGGATAGGCCGGTTTTCATGATACGACTCCGCATGATTGCAATAGATTTTTTGGAATCTCGGCAAGCGGTAATTCCTTTTCCACCGCACCTATTGTGAAAGCCGCTTTAGGCATGCCATAGACAACACAGCTCGCTTCACTTTGGCCAAACGTATGCGCTCCCGCCTGCCGCAATTTCAGTAGCCCATCCGCGCCGTCGCGCCCCATGCCGGTAAGCAGCGCCGCACAAAGGTTTTTCCCTTTGATGCACGCAACCGAGTTGAACATCACGTCAACGGAAGGGCGATGGCCGGATACGGTAGGATTCTCGTTGAGCACACAAAATAGTCCTCCTTCTTTTTGGCGGACTTCAAGGTGATAATTTCCCGCAGCGATATAAACGTTCCCGGGAGATATTTTTTCCCCGTGTCGCGCCTCATGGACGTTCATGGCGCAGATACTGTCGAGCCGGTTGGCGAAAGAGGCCGTGAACATTTCCGGCATATGCTGCGTAATGACAACCGGTGGGGCATTCACCGGGAACGGCATGAGCACATCGCGTATCGCCTCCACGCCGCCTGTGGATGCGCCTATGGCGATCAGCGATTTGCTGTTGTCGCCAGTGAAGGTGAGGGGATGCATACCCTTCGCCTGTGCGCGCCGTGCGGCCATTTTAACGCGGGCGGCCTGCTTTACTTTCCAGATAAGTTCGTCTTTCAGGGAAATATACCCTTCCGATTCCAATTCTTTAGGCTTGGCGATATAATCCACGGCGCCTATTTCCAGCGCGCGGATGGTGATGTCGCCGCCTCGCGTAGTGAGCGAAGAAGCCATCACCACCGGCATGGGGCGCAAAGTCATGATTTTTTCAAGGAACGTAAGCCCGTCCATTTTCGGCATTTCCACATCGAGCGTGATGACGTCGGGATTATGCTGCTTGATTTTTTCGCGGGCGTCGTAGGGGTCTTCAGCCGTCGCCACGACGTCGATGCCCAAATCCGTCGATAGCATCTTGGTGAACATGTCCCGTATCAGGCGCGAATCATCCACTACAATGACCTTTACTTTCTGCATGGGTTCCTCAAAACAACTCTATGCCGCCTTCAATCGGCTTGCTTTTCAGTGTGGCTGCAAAGGTCTGTTCCTCATTCACCACTTCCATATCTTCTTTGCGACGCAGCTTGAGCAGCATCACCTTGCCGGTGTCCGGGTAGTAGCGCAGCCGACGGGGGTAGGTGTCGCCGAGATCTTCGCTCGAGATGGTAAGTCCTTCATCCTTTAGAAACCTGCGGACGAAACTGACATTGCGGGAGCCTATCATGGCTGAGCTGTTGATGACGTTGCCGCCTCCGAACACCTTGACCTCAAGCCTGCTTTTCATACCGCCCAGTGCGATGATACCGTTGATGAGCTGCTCCATTGCATAGGCACCGTACCGTGCCGATTCGCCATTATTGACCACGCCGTTTTCCATGCCTTCGGGCAGCAGGAAATGGTTCATGCCGCCGATTCTGGATACCGGGTCGTGCATGCAGGCGGCTACACATGAGCCGAGGATGGTGACGATCATATGCCCGGGTTTATCGGTAACAAAGTAATCACCGGAATACAGGGTGATAACCTTGACGTCTTTATCGCGCCCAGCGGCACGGCGCTCAGGGATCAATTCACCCGCAGGTGTTTTTGCCTTGAATTTATCGCTGCTGCGGCGGGCATGGTTCATCGCACCCTCCTGTAGAGCGTGCGTCCTTGCAGCTGGAAGCGGTCGGATATGCCGTGGAGATTCTCGGAATGCCCTATATACAGCCAGCCATTCGGCTTCATCTTCAGGGCTATTTTCTCGAATAATGTGCGCTGCGTGTCCTTATTGAAGTAAATTACCACGTTGCGGCAGAATACGGCGTCGAATCCGCCTTTGAATGGAAAATTATCCATGAGGTTCATTTGTTTAAACGTGATGAGGCTGCGAATTTTTTCAGCCATCTGAATTTTTCCCGATGCATGGTCGATGTATTTTTGAAACGGCGCGGGGATGGATTGCGCCTCGCTCGCCGGGTATTCACCAGCCGATGCCTTGGCGAGCATGCCGGTGTCGATATCGGTGGCGAGGATTTTTATGTCCCATTTCGTAATGTCGGGTATGGCTTCACAACAGGTCATCGCCATGCTGTAAGGCTCCGCGCCCGATGAGCATGCGGCAGACCATAGCCGTAATTTCCTGTCTGCCGGAGGGGATTTCAACAGAGGTTTGAGCACATCGTCGCGCAGGTGGATAAAGTGATGCGATTCACGAAAAAAACTGGTGAGGTTGGTGGTGATCGCGTTGACGAAGTTTCCGATTTCTTCCTTGCCGCATTCGCTTTCCAGTAGCGCGCAATACTCCCTGAAGCTGCCAAGCCCTAGCGTGCGCAAGCGCCGCGCGATACGGGCATAGACCATGTCCATTTTATGGTCTGCCAACACAATACCCGTTTTTTCCATGACCATGCCGGCGATGAAGTGAAAATCTTTGGGATGGAACTCAAATTCGCGTTGCAGGGATTCAGACATGGCGCGTACCTGTCATGCCTAGAATTCCTCCCATTCCCTGTCCATTGCGGTCGCAGTGCCGTTGGCGGCGATGATTTTCCGGTCAGGCACGGAAGGGCGCGCCGTGGGCTTTTTTGCGGCAGGTTTTGATTTGCTCTCCTGCCGGGGCTGCTCGCGCTGTGTCGCAGGCGTATCGAACGTGAGAACATGGCCTTTCGCGTCAACCTTGAAGAACTGCATCATCTGGTCGAGTGACTGGGATTGCTGCACCATGGACTGCGCCGCCGCCGTGTTTTCTTCCACGAGCGCCGCGTTCTGCTGCGTCATTTCATCCATCTGGGCGACGGCGCTGTTGATTTCATTGATCCCGGTGGTCTGCTCGGCGCAGGCATTGGCGATGTCCGCAATAATATCCGCCACTTTTTTTACCGAGCTTACGATGTCGTCCAGTGTTTTCCCCGCCTGATGAACAAGCTCGGCACCGGATTTCACCTGACTGCTGCTTTCCATGATAAGGGCTTTGATCTCCTTGGACGCAGAAGCTGAACGTCCGGCAAGCGAGCGCACTTCGGAGGCCACTACCGCGAATCCTTTCCCGGCTTCACCGGCGCGGGCGGCTTCCACCGCGGCGTTTAGGGCAAGCAGGTTAGTCTGGAAGGCGATTTCGTCGATGACGCTGATAATATCGGAAATCTTCTGCGAGGATTTCTCGATGCTGGTCATGGCTACCACGGCGTCGCGCACCACGCGCCCGCCGCTTTCCGCTACTTCGCGCGCTTCGGAAGAAAGCAGATTGGCGTTTTTAGCGTTATCGGAGTTCTGGCGTACCGCGCCGGTGATTTCCTCCATGGACGCCGCCGTTTCTTCCAGCGATGACGCCTGCTGCTCGGTGCGCTGCGAAAGGTCGGCGCTACCTGCCGATATTTCGCTGGAAGCCGAATTAACCGATTGCGCGGATTCCTTGATGTTGACGACGGTATCGCGCAAGCGGTCGATAGTGACGTTCAGCGCGCCTTTGATGTCGCCGAACGTACCCTTGTATTCGAGCACCATTTTCTGGGTAAGATCGCCTGCGGAGAGGGCTTGCAATATCTTCACCGCTTCATTCATGCCCTGCTCGTTTTCGATTCGAGAGGTTACCATCTGCGTAATGTCGGACGCCGTTTTAACGACGCGTACCATTTTGTTTTTTAGGTCGAAAATAGGGTTGTAGGACGCGCTGATCCATAGTTCACGGTTTCCTTTGCCGAAGCGCTTGAACTCGCCGATCTGCGGTTCCCCTCGGTTCAGCTTAGCCCAGAATTGCTGGTATTCAGGTGACGCCTTATACGCAGGATCGACGAACATGCTATGGTGCTTATTCCTGATTTCATCGAGCGTGTAGCCGGTTACGGACAGGAAGTTTTCGTTTGCGTTTATAATCGTGCCATCGGGGAGGAACTCGATGACGGCCTGCGATTTATTGATCGCATCTACCATGCCTGCGGCCGCGCCGTCCAACCATTCCACAACGGTGCCAATGCGCTGTTTGTTCTGGTTGAAAAGGGGAACTGCATTCAGGTTGAAGGAGCGACCACCCACTATGATCGAGGTTTTAGTAGGAGCGTTCATTTTTTCCAGCATGCCGCGCTGGTGTGCGGGGTTTTTATGGAACACGTCGATATTCGCTCCCATAAGGCTTGCCACGGAAAAGCGCGGCAGGTCTTTCTGTATGTCGCGCTCCGCCTCGCGCAGCATGGACATTACGGAATCATTCATATAAATAATGTTAAAGTTCTCGTCGGCCATCATCACGTTGCTGGTGACGCTATCGAGCGCCAGCTTGACGCGCGTGTTGGTGTCGAGCGTGGTTTTAAGCTCGTCCATGGCCTTGGCGAGCGAACCCATTTCGTCGCCGCGATCCTTGCCTTCAATAGAAGTGGTGTAGTCACCCTCGGCGATTGCCTGCATACTCGCAGTCGATTTGCGCAGCGGGCGACTTGCCAGCGTGCCGAGGGTCGCGCCGGTAAGCACGATTAGAACAACTGCAATGGCCACGATTGTGAAGATCAGGGTTTTCGCTTTGCTGATGCTGGCGAAGGCTTCCTTACCCGGCGTGTGCATGATGACCGTCCAGCCAAGGCCGGGATAATCGTATACGCCCTTGCTCCTCGCCCAGCCTACAGCATCCTGCTCACCGGATTGCACATCGGTTTCCACTGCGCTGCCCATAGCCTGCTCCAGCGAACGCTTTGCGGCGGGAACTTGAAGGCTTTCAAGGCTTTTCTTGCCGATGGTTGCGCTATCGCGCTGGTATTGCTCGCCGTCTTTTATGTCGGCGGGATCGAAATTCAGCAGCGCGAGACCCTTGGCATCTTGAATGCCAAACGCAGCGTAATGCATTCCTGCCTGATTCTTCTCATTGTAATAACTTTGGATGATGCCTTCGATCAGTCCGAAATCAGCGAAATTCACCCATACGCCAACTAGTTTTTTGTGATCGTCAAACACCGGAGCGGCAAAGGTCATAACGAAGCCGTCCTGTTTATATAGCTCTGCGATGGCCGATTCATAATGCGCATCTTCCACGACGGTACCTGTGAGCGCTTTGCCTTTGAGGTAATCCTGCTTCAGGACTCTCTGCAGCCAGCTGGCATCCTTGAAGGAGCGCTCGTAGAATGTGGATGTCGGCAACGGTGCGCCGGATGCGTCTTTGCTATTAATAGCGAGCACCTGTCCTTCCGGACTTACGATCATCATCAGCTTATATATGCCGTAGCTCGCCATATAGCCGTCCATCGCGGCAATGAGCGGGTTGTTTTCGCCTTGCACACGGAAATTGGCAGGATTACGGGCGGCCTGATTGAGGGCAAACGCCTGCACATCGCCGTAACGCTCATACAGTGTGCGGTCGATGACATCGTTGATCGCCTGCGCAGTGCTGGTCTGGTTGTCCAGCGTGATCTGCTCCATTTCATTCAGCTTGCTGATGATAACGGGCATAATCCCCATGACAGGCAGCATGCCGAATAGGAGAAACAGCAGGGTCAGTTTGCTGCGGATATTAAATTTAAATAATTTCATAGAGCCTCCTTCGGCGGTTAGTGTGTGGATTGCGTTGCGATGTCTAAATCCTCGGTGGATAACAGTTTGCCGATGTCGAGCAGCACGACCATGCGGTCTTCCACCGCGATAAGGCCGCTGATAAAACGCTCGTCGGGGCGCGTATCCACGCCGGTATCGGGTGAGGGCTTAATATCGTTTTCCGTCACGGTGAGAATGTCAGATACCGTATCCACGAGGATACCCACCGTGCGCGTGCCGACGGCGAGGATGATAACGACATTCTTTACAGTAGCTTGCGTAAGCCCGCCGCCGAAACGTGCGCGCAGGTCGAAGATGGGGATGATAATGCCGCGCAGGTTAAGCACGCCGCGCACATATTCGGGCATATTCGGCAACCGCGTGGCTTCCGACCAGCCTTTCACTTCTCGCACGCTCATGATGTCCATGCCGTATTCCGCGCTGCCTATGGTAAAGGTCAGGAACTGCAGCGCCATGGAACCTGAGACTCCCTGCGGTGCGGCGATTTGTTTTACGGCTTCCATGCTCATAGCGTTCCTCCGTCTCTGGTCATGCGGCTAGCTGGGGTTTGGGGGTGTCATCGTCTGCCTGCGTGCGCATGCGCCGCAAGGCGGCTATGTCGAGTATCAGCGATACTTTGCCATCACCTAGGATAGTTGCGCCTGAAATGCCCGGCACAGGGTCGGCGTTTTCTTCCAAAGTCTTGATGACGACCTGCTGCTGGCCGATCAGCTCATCGACCACAAGGCCGATCTGCTCATGGCCGTTCTCCACCAGCACCACCAGTCCTTTGCTCGGATTTTCCTGCGCGTTGCGGATGCCGAACACGCGACAGAGAAACAGCACTGGGACAAACGCTCCGCGCACGTTGAGCACCGCGTTACCGTTCGCCAGCTCGCGCACGTCATCCTGCTTCGGGCGCATGGTTTCGATAATATTAGCGATAGGGATGATGTAGCATTCGTTCGCAATGCGTACGATCATGCCATCAAGAATGGCAAGCGTCAGCGGCAGTGAAATCGAGAATTGCGTGCCATTGCCGGGGGTATTAACCAGCGATACCGTGCCGCCTATGCTTTCGATATTGCGGCGGACGACATCCATGCCCACGCCGCGCCCGGATACGTTGGTTACCTTCTCCGCCGTAGAAAAACCGGCACCGAAGATAAGCTGGTCGATCTCGCTGTCCGAAAGTACGGCATCCGGTGAGACGATGCCTTTTTCCCTGGCTTTCTTCAGGACACGGTCGCGATCGATTCCCTTGCCGTCGTCCGATACTTCAATGACGATACGCCCGCTGCGGTGGGAGGCGCTGAGCACGATCTGCCCCTGCGCCGGTTTTCCGGCCTGCGTGCGTATGTCGGGCGTTTCAACGCCATGATCGATGGAGTTGCGGATCATATGCGTAAGGGGGTCGGATAGCTGCTCGATGATGGTTTTATCAACCTCCGTCTGCTCACCCGACATAGTTAGCCGTATGTCTTTGCCCAGTTGCGTGGAGAGGTCGCGCACAAGGCGCGGCATGCGCGAGAAAATGGATTTTACGGGCTGCATACGCACCGCCATTACCGCTTCCTGCAATTCGCGTGTATGGGTGGTGAGTTCGTTGATGCCGCTGACGAGGTCGGTATGCGCCTGCTCGGAAAGGAAGCGCGTCTGCATGGCGAGCATGGCCTGAATAATCACGATCTCCCCCACCATGTTGATGAGTCGGTCGACCTTATCGATGTCTACACGGATGGATGTTGCGGCCGCCATCGCGGTCGGCGCGGCAGTAGCGGATTCCTCCTTAGGTTTTTGCGTGATTTCAACTGTGTCAGCCTGCTTCATTTCCTGCGTGATGACGAGATCGCACTCATCTTCCACGAATTCAAATACCTCTTTTATATCTTCAACGGATTTGGCAGTGGCGATACGTATGTTCCATGAGAGGTAACATTGCTCGGCGTCGAGCTGTTCCAGCATGGGCACGCGGGACGTGTCGACAGTGATCGAACAGGTGCCGAAACGTTTAAGCTCACGCAGGAGCAGCAGCGGGTCGCTGCCGTGCGCGATCATTTCACGATGAGGGGTGAACTGGATAGTATAGGTGCATTCCTGTCCGGAGGCTTTATGTGCGGAGTTAGCAGTTGCGCTTACGGGCGGCGGCATATCGCATATGCGCGCAAGCTCGGCTGCCATTTCGCTTCCGTAATCGGGAGCAAGGGGCTCATTGTCGCGGGCGGCAGTAACCATCTTCAACACGATGTCACGCGATTTGAGCAATAAGTCGATAATGGTGCGCGACGGTTGCAGCTTTCCTTCGCGGAGCTTATCGAGCAACGCTTCGAGTATATGGGTGAACTGGGCGATCTGGGTCAGGCCGAAGGCGCCTGCACCGCCCTTGATGGAATGCGCACAGCGAAAAATGGCGTTGAGCTTTTCGCTATCGGCCGATTCTTCGCTGAGCTGGAGGAGGTGCTCCTCCATTTCCGCAAGCAGTTCAAGGCATTCGGTGATGTAAGAGGCTTTGAATTGTTGCAGTTCGTTATGCATCAGCCGCCGCACACTTTGTTGACAACCTGCACGAGCTTTTCGGGGTTGAAAGGTTTTACAATCCAGCCGGTAGCGCCCGCGCTTTTTCCTTCCTGCTTCTTTGTATCGTCACCTTCGGTGGTAAGCATGAGGATGGGTGTGAATTTATGGGTGCTGTCGGCGCGCAGGTTGCGTATCAGCTCGAAGCCGTTCATGTTTGGCATGTTGAGGTCGGTGATGACGACATCGACGGCGTTGCCGCCGAGTTTGTTGAGCGCGTCTTTGCCGTCTTCGGCCTCGATTACGTCGAACCCGGCGTTTTTCAGGGTGAACGACACCATGTCCCGCATGGTCTTGGAATCGTCCACGGCCAATACTTTTTTGCTCATACACGTGCTCCCTGAGTAAGCTGCGCAAGGGTGGAGGAAAGGCCGAGATCATCGAATACGCTGGCAATAGCCGGAGAAACGCCCGCGATGGCGATGGATTTATCGCCCGCGGTTGCCTGCTTAATTGCGGCAACTATAAGTTGTGCTGCCGGGGTGCTGAAGCGCTCGGTGGCGCTGGCGTCGAGGATAACATGCGGTTGGCTGCGAAGCTGTGCGCATAGCATGGCAGCAAGGCTAATGCTGTAGGAAATATCCATTACAGACGCTAGTTTAATAGTTGATTCTGAGTTGGATTCAGTTTGCATGACTCACTACCTGCGATACACAATCACTAGTATTAGTAGATTGAATAAATAAAAATACAACCAATTATTTTGGTGTATCGCAGGAACCGATCTTAGAGCTTGCCGACCCTAAGATTCTTGAACGTCTTTGCCCCATTCGGCAATCAGTCGCTTCTGGATGCGCTCGAGCGTTGCGATCCGGTATTTATATGACAGGATCACGCACAGTTTTGCCAGCATCTTGCACACGAAAATCAGCGCCCAGCCCGCCGCCGCGCCGCCATAGATAAACAGCCAGGTCGTGGGATCGGAGATCACGTCGATAGAAGGGGCGGGTTTTTGCAGGCCGATACCGGTCTTGATCATCGGCACCAGTATGGGCAAAGTGGCCGCGAAATTACAGGCGAGGACGATTTTGAATGTCGGCTTGCCCACGCGCAGGTCGATGAAATATGCCGTCACGGAAGGCAGTAGCGCTAGCAAAAGGAATAAGCTGCCCTTCTGGAGAATCGCCACTGCGAGAAGGCTTACGATGCAGAGTATCGGCAACAGGGCTTTGCTCATGCTATGATACTCCTATGGCGCTGAACAGACTCAGCACGAAGGTGACATAGGCCAGAAGTTTGGCGATCGACAAGCCAAGCACGGCGCTGCGGTTGCGGATCATGTCTAGACTGCGGTAATCGGCGATGGCCTGTACGTTATTTTTGTAATCCTGCCGCGCCTGCTTATAGCCTTCGCTGTCGGATGACGCGTAGTCGGCATGGATGATAAGGTCGCTCATCCCCGTGAGCAGCCCCGATTCGGCATGGGCTACGAGTAAGTTCTTCAACTCATTACGCAGGCTGCGGCTGTGGATGACATCCAGCAAGGGCAGGATGCGCGCGGCCAGCCAGTGCGCAAGGCCGGGCAGGGCTTGCGCATTGCTTTTCCTCTGCGCCAGCGCAAGGAACTGCAACGCCATGACGGAGCGGCTGGCGGCAAGGTTTGGAACGCTTGAGAGTTCGGAAAGTCGCTGCTCGTGCTGGATATTGAGCTTGCACGCGATAAAGGCGGCGATGTGCCTGTCGATAGGGTCGCTGCCGGAATTTGCGGACGCCATGGCGTCGAGGCGGGAAAGCAGCGTGTCGGCATCGGCGATATATTGCCCCGCGAACAGAGGGCTTTGGCAGGGCAGGTTCGGATTCAGTTCGTAGAGCACGCGCTCCAGTCCGAAGCCAAGGCCGTTATTACGGATGCTCATGCGCAACCTGTCGAGCCGTGCGAGGATCGTTGTGATGCCGGCGGTAACTTTATGATTGCGAATCTTACGCTGGGTATCAAGCGGAAAACTTATCATGTTGTATTCAATAAAACGGGTAATCAGTTGCAACTCTTTCTCCGCTTTTTGCTGGTGCAGTTCGGCGGCGAGCGCGCTGAGTCCGTCGGCGTTCATGGCAAGCGTGCCGATCCGTATCGGCCCCGCAGGGTCGAGGAGGCAGATGGCGCGCATCATCTGCTCGTAAAGCCCGGCTTCATTGCGTTTACCCACTTCCATCGCGCTTTTGCATACACGCTGCATCGCTTCGCCAAGCTCTTTGTTGCGCAGGCCGTTGGCGATCCATTGTATCAACTGCGAATTTTCGATGACGCCGTAAATATCGTCCCAGTGTGTGAAAAACGCGTGCGCGAGTTCGCGCTTGGTGGCGTACTGGCCGCCCGCGAACTCCATCGGGCGCACGGCCTCGACCGGCAGGGTGATGTGCAGCATGTTGGAGCGCCGCCCATCGAGCCATTCCTTGATATTCTCATAGTTCCAACGTTCATAAGAATGCAGGGTTAGCAATCCTTTGAGAAAATCGGAAAAACGTTCGGAAGTGGTTTCATTCCGCAGCAGCGCGTTATACGGACCTTCATGAAGGATGCGCTTTATCAACTCGTCCTGCCGCATGACCGCGAAATGTTTTGCACCGAACAGCAAATGCAAAGTAAGCACCGCCAGCGCGTAATAATCCTGCGACACGTCGCCTTCGCCTTTGCCCGCAGGCAGGGATTGCATGCGCTCCAGCGATTCGTAGCAGAACGGTTGCGAATAGCCGCACGGTTCGCAAATGCAATCGCCCAATACAGGCACGGTATCGAAATAAATCGTATCGAGGTTGATGCCACCGTGCGGTATGGAAAGCCCTTCAAGGTGATGAATGGCAGCAGTCAGCGGTGCGAGTATCTGGTTGCAGATGAACAGCTCGTTGACCGCACCCGTATGTTCGGCCAGCAGCGCCGATAATTTTTTACCCGGCGGGCGTTCATACACCAGCACAAGGCGTTCCTCAGCGGGCTGCGACAAGGCGACAGCACCGGAGGCGACGAGCGTAAGCAGGTTGGGATGGGGATTGGCTTTCAGCGGCGCGATGGCATGGTTGCGCTGCACCGTACCCGGCTGGCAAACCAGCGCGAAAAGCTGGCGTTTGTCGTCGTTCTTGTCAATGGCTACGAACGCGCGCGCATTTTTCTGGTTGAAGTCGGGTAGCGGGGAGGTGGGGATTATCTGGTAACGGCCTGCCAGCAGGTCGCGCTGCTGACCATTGCTTACGGGGTGGTACTGGCGCAAGAAGCTGCCGACAACCGAGCTGTGGTTGCCGTCGCTCTGCGGCGCGGCTTCCGTGACGGTTGGCGATTGTGCATCGGCCATAGCCTTACCTGTGCGGTTAATCGACGAATGGATCTTTGACTAGAATCGTATCTTCGCGTTTAGGGCTGGTGGAAAGCATGGCGACCTGGCACTCGATCAGTTCTTCGATGCGGCGTACATACTTGATCGCCTGCGCGGGCAACTCCGCCCAGCTGCGCTTGCCGTGGGTGCTTTCGCTCCAGCCCGGCATTTCTTCATAGATCGGCTCCACTTCCGCCTGAATTTTCATCGAAGCGGGAAGGTAATCGTAGAGTTTTCCGTTGTGGCGGTAGCCTATGCAGATTTTGATCGTGTCGAATCCGTCGAGTACGTCTACCTTGGTCAGGGCGATCCCCTGTATGCCGCATATTTTCACCGCCTGCCGTACCAGCACTGCATCAAACCACCCGCAACGACGTGCCCTGCCGGTGACCGTGCCGAACTCATGGCCAATCTTGCCGATTTTCGCGCCGATCTCATCGTGCAGCTCGGTGGGGAAGGGGCCGGAACCCACGCGCGTAGTATAAGCCTTGGTGATACCCAGTACGTAGCGGATGGCGGAAAGCCCAACGCCTGCGCCTACCGTGGCAGCACCCGCCAGGGTATTGGAAGAGGTCACGTATGGATATGTACCATGATCGACATCAAGCAGTGCGCCTTGCGCGCCTTCAAAAAGAATGCGTTTGCCGTCGCGCCTCAGGCTGTCGAGCAGCATCCATACCGGCGTGGCGAAGGCGAGGATTTTAGGGGCTACCTCCAGTAACGGCTTCAGTATTTCATCTACCGTCATTTCCTCGGCTCCGGCAGCGCGCAGCGATACGTTATGGTACACCAGCAGCGCTTCCACTTTTTCACGCAGCAAATCTTTATCCGCGAGGTCGCACACACGAATGGCGCGGCGGCCGACTTTATCTTCATAGGCAGGGCCGATGCCGCGGCCTGTGGTGCCGATCTTGGCTTTGCCGCGTGAGGATTCCGCCGTCTGATCCACCTTGCGATGAATGGGCAGGATCAACGCGGCGTTTTCAGCGATGCGCAGATTTTCGGGTGTAACGGCAACGCCCAGCTTGCTGATCGCGGCGATTTCATCCAGCAAGGCAAACGGATCTATAACCACGCCGTTGCCGATAATGGAAAGTTTCCCCGGCCGCACGATACCAGACGGTAGCAGGGACAATTTGTACGTCACACCATCGATCACCAGCGTGTGCCCGGCATTGTGCCCGCCCTGAAAACGCACGACCACATGCGCGCGCTCCGAGAGCCAGTCCACCACTTTGCCTTTGCCTTCGTCGCCCCACTGGGAGCCGATTACCACTACGTTGCTCATAAGGTTTTTATCTGTCCGTTCTTGTAATAATGGGTGCAATTCAGTGTGCGCGCATCGTCTTCGCCGGTGCCGCATTCGTTCAACGCGAAAATCACGACATAGCCTTGCTCGCGTAGGGTTTTCGTATCCTTGCAGGCAATGCCTTCGCTAACGAACACGCGCTTCGCGGAGGCGGGAGCGGGAAGCAGGTCGCGCAGCGTATCCACATAGAGTGTAAAGCCGGTGGCTTGCAGGTCGGCGGTGTTTTTTTCGCCTTCAATTCGGTAGCGGCCGCCGCGTCCGACTTCGCAGGCTACGCCGGGCACGAATATCGAGAAGCTGATTCCGGAATGATAGGCAAGGCCGCGGCCTTCGGTGGCGTCTACGGTCAGCGTCCATTCCGGGTTGCCGCTGGCTTCCAGAATGGCGATCACTTCCTTGAGCGCGTGAATCTGCGCAAGCGCGCTGTCGGGCAATTCCAGACGCTCCATTGTGGCAAGCGCCGTTTTTGCCGATCCTGCGCATTCCATCATCGCCACCAGCGAATCGCGGTAGGCAAACGACAAAGCGCGGATGCTCGATACATCCTTATGCGCAACGGCGGACAGTAGTTTTTGCAACGTATCGTTATCGAATTTCTCGGAAACCAGCAGCGCAGGAACGATGCCCGGCAGGTTGAGGTCGATGGTGAAGGTACCGATACCTGCATTACGAAGCGATGTCGCGGCCACCAATATCACTTCTGCATCGGCTTCCGGGGATGCGGCGCCGATCAGCTCTATGCCAGCCTGACGAAGCTGGCGCGCGCCCTTGAACTGCTCGCCCTGCATGCGCAGGATTAGGCCGTTATAGCACAGGCGCAGCGGCCTGGGTGAAGAGGACAGGCGTGAGGAGGCGATGCGGGCGATTTGCAGGGTGATGTCGGCGCGCAGCCCCATGACCTTGTGCGCGCCCGGGTCCATCACGCGGAATATCTGCGGGGAGAGCACCGCGCCACGCCCGGCGAGCAGGCTTTCGCTGTATTCCAATAGTGGTGGGGATACTTGTTCGTAGCCGAAGCTCTCGAACACGGTAAGCAACATATGCGATAATGCGCTTTCCTGCCGCGCTTGCGGGGGAAGGAGGTCGTAACAACCGGCCGGGAGGAGCGTCTTCGACATAGTGATTATAGTCTTTGCAAATACCGCCCACTGGCTTAGAACATATGGCGGAAATTCGCAACCATAACCGAAGAAAAATATGAATCCTGAATGGGTAGGCTATTTCGCGGCGATACTGACCACGGCGGCCTATATCCCGCAAATGGTGAAAGTGGTGCGTTACCGCCATACCGAAAGCATCTCGCTCGGTATGTACACATTGATTTCATTAGGTATTTTCGCTTGGTTCATTTATGGGCTAATGATCGAAAGCCCCTCTATCATCATCGCCAACGCAATCACCTTCGTGATGGCGCTGGTTATCCTCGTGATGAAGATCCGCTGCGGCTGAGCGGCGTACCCTACTAAGCGTCAGGCGTATGCTCTACGGCATTCCCGCGCTTGTGGCTGCGCCACATGCGGACGCTGAAATAGATAGACGCCATATAACACAGGCTGATAACCGACAGGAACGTCCACGGGGCGATGACGAACAGCACCAGCAGCAGGCTGGCGGCAATCATGAAATGCGGGATATTTTCATGTTTGATACGTATTTTTTTACCCGAAAAGGTAGGAATACGGCTGGCCATGAGGGTTCCCACCAGCACCACATTGCAGGCGATAAGCGCAGGCGGGATGGAAAGTGCCATCTCAAACTGGAGGCTCACGATCAGCGGCAACAGGCAAAGAATACCGCCTGCAGGTGAGGGTACGCCGGTAAAAAATTGCTTTTCCCACGCCTCCTTGGGCTCATCAAAAAGCGCGGTATTGAAGCGGGCGAGGCGCAGGGCGGCGCAGACGGCGAAAAACAGCACCACAGCCCAGCCGATACCCTGTATGTATTGGAGTTGCCACATATACAGCACCAATACCGGCGCTACGCCGAAACACAGGAAATCCGATAGCGAATCGAGCTGCGCTCCGAACAGACTGGTTGCGCCTAACATGCGTGCCACACGGCCGTCCATGCCGTCGATCAACGCGGCGGCAATGATGAAACTTACGGCCATTTCCCACTTGCCGAGCATGGCGAACCGCACCGACGACAGGCCGCAACAGAGCCCCGCGAGCGTAATCATGTTCGGGAAAATGCGGCTGAGCGGTTGTTCGCGTAGTTTCGGGCGGGGGGAACCGTTTTTTTTCATCCAATTTTATCCTTGTCATTCCTGCGAAAGCAGGAATCTATTTTTATTCGTGTCAAAGGCAAGATTCCTGCTTTCGCAGGAATGACAAACTAGTAACATCCTAGTGCTTCGTGCCGACGCGCTCGGCTTCTGTGCCCTTGATGTCAGCAAGAACCGTTTCACCGCCAACGGCGATCTGGCCTTCAATAACCAGCGGTGCAACATTCACAGGGAGATAGATGTCGGCGCGGCTACCAAAGCGGATGATGCCGAAGCGCTCGCCGGTTTTAACCGACTGGCCTTCCTTGAGGTCGCAGAGGATACGGCGTGCCACCATACCCGCGATCTGCACCACGCCCACGGTCAGGCCGTCCGGGGTGGTGATCTTGACGCCCTGGCGCTCGTTTTCTTCGCTGGCCTTATCGAGCGCTGCGTTAAAAAATTTGCCCGGATGGTAATGCAGCTTGCTGATGCTGCCTTCGATGGGGATGCGGTTCACATGCACGTTGAACACGTTGAGGAAAATGCTGATGCGCGTGCGCTCGCCCACGCCGAGGTCAAGCTCGGCAGGCGGCACGCATTTGGTGATTTTCTGCACCACGCCATCGGCAGGGCTTACGATCAGCCCTTCGCGGATGGGGGTCACGCGATCGGGATCGCGGAAGAAATAGACGCACCATGCGGTGAAAATCAGGCCGATCCAGCCGAACGCCGACCAGATCATGCTCAAACCGAGCGATACTACCGCGAAAATAGCGATAAACATCCATCCCGCCGGATGCACGGGAACACATACACTTTTGATGGTTTCGAGTAGGTGGTTGTCCTGATTGCTCATGCGCTGCCGCCCCTTATTTGTTCACGGGCGTTATACAGGCAGTTGCATCAGGATGCAAGGTGGGAGGTTAGTACGTGTTACTCACCCTGACCCAAACTAAACCCAATCGCCCCGTCGAACGTGTAGAGGTTCTCCGTCTTGGTGAAATCCAGTCCTTTTTTCTGTGCGCGGTCGAGCAGGGCTGCGATGGCGGCGTGGGGGATGGTTTTGCCTTCGGCGGCGCGGAAGCGGCAGCAGAATTGGTCGGAGAGGCTGATCGAGCTTACGTTCACATCCGGCCATACTTTCAGGCCTTTGTTGGACAGGGTGGTCATGGAAAGCCCGTCGCCTTCAAGCGCTTTTACGGCCTGTCCGAGTTCGTTCAGGTCTTTGTTCCATGCGACGAACATATCGACGCCCACCAGCTCTTTTTTCGCGTGCGTATGCGCAATGGCGGTGCGGGCGGCGGCTTTCTCGGTTTTCTTGTAGGTTACAACAGGAAGCTGAGACGGTTTCTTGCCCAGACGCGCAACGACCGCTTCGGCGAATTCCTTTGTGCCGACCTTCTGTTTGCTTACACCATCACGGTAAACATCGACCGTATGCACCCCATCTTCCAGCGTTTTAAACCATGCGTTATGCACGTTGCTGGCGATGTCGGGCTGGCCGATATGGATGAGCATCATCACCGCCGATTGCAGAATGCCGGACGGATTGGCGATGTTTTTGCCTGCGATATCCGGTGCGGAACCGTGGATGGCTTCAAACATAGCGAAGTTGCTGCCGATGTTGGACGAGCCTGCCAGACCTACAGAGCCCGAAACTTCGGCAGCGATGTCGGAGATGATGTCGCCGTATAAATTCAGCGTCACGATCACGTCGAACACTTCCGGGCGCGAGGCGATGCGTGCCGCGCCGATGTCGATGATGTAATGTTCTTTTTCGAGCTGCGGGTATTCCTTGCCGATTTCGTCGAACAATTTATGGAAAAGGCCGTCGGCCATTTTCATAATGTTGTCTTTGCTCATGCAGGTGACTTTTTTGCGGCCATTGGCAACGGCATATTCAAACGCATAGCGGATGATGCGCTCGGAACCGGTGCGGGTGATGAGCTTCAGGCACTGCACCATGTCTTCGCTCTGGCGGTGCTCGATGCCGGTGTATAAATCTTCCTCGTTCTCGCGCACGATCACCATGTTCATTTTCGGGTGATTGGTTTTCACGAACGGGTGGTAGCTTTGCGTGGGGCGGATATTCGCATAGAGACCCAGCGTTTTGCGCATGGTCACGTTCAGCGATTTATAGCCTTTGCCCTGCGGAGTGGTAATCGGCGCTTTGAG
This sequence comes from uncultured Rickettsiales bacterium, assembly GCA_964645205.1. Taxonomy (GTDB): domain Bacteria; phylum Pseudomonadota; class Alphaproteobacteria; order Rickettsiales; family SXRF01; genus CAZYBO01. The sequence continues at coordinate 340,709 of CAZYBO010000001.1, read as the reverse complement.
CAGCACTTGCGTACGGCGCAAACTATCCCATGCGGAGGGTAAAATGCCGGATGTCGCACCCTGATTATAGACACGTTCGCCTACCTCAATGGTTTCGATAGAAAGTTTTGCGCCTGCCTCGCGCAACACATGCAGCGTTGCTTCCATGATTTCGGGGCCGATACCGTCGCCGTACGCTACTGTAATAGGGGTGGTCATAATACTCCTGATTGATAAAAATGGTATGAATCAGGAGTCTAGGCAAAAAGAGTTAGCAATCGATTAACCGGTTGCGCCCAACCGGGTCGAATTCGCATATTCACACTGTAATTATAGAATATTTAACGAATTAGCCGCGCTGGAAATTTTTATCCCCACCCGATTTACGCGCGTCTTCTTCGCGCCGGGCTTTAGCTTCGAGCATTTTAAGTAGGTAGTCACTCTTTATTTCAGGAGGCATTTCGCTGCCATGCTCGCCGATCACGCCTGCGTATAATTTTTCTTCAGCGGAGCGGGGGTCATGATGCTTTTTACTGGCCTTTGCTGCCAGGAGGCCGACGATGAATTCGGACTTTATCTCTGGGCTCATTTTGTCGCCATTTTCCTGTAATGCGGATGCAAACATTTTTTCCCGTGTTGCGGCGTCTTTTTCTTCTTTCGCATTCATAGATCTGTCCATTCCATAAGTTATACAGCGGCCATGGCTTATATTAACCCAAATAACCGTATTGAAATGTTACAGTTTTATGAAATCTATCCGGGTAAAAATCACGGTTTCCCGAGCGTGGAGCGTATTTTATCCAGTGCTTGCGGCAATTTACCCACATCCGGCCCGCCACCTTGCGCCATTTCCGGCCTGCCACCGCCGCCTTTCCCGCCTACTTCGGCCACCGCCACCTGCACGAGGAAAGGTGCGGTGTACATTTCCGTCAGGAATTTATCGACACCCACGACGATGGACGCCTTGCCTTCAAAATTCGACGCGACCACCACAATGCCCGGCTCGATTTTCTTCAAAAATGTCTCAGCCACGCCACGCAGTTCCTTGGGGTCGAGTTCGTCGAATATTTTGCCGATGAATTGGATATTGCCGATTTTTTCCATCGGAACGTCGCCGGAGTCGCCGAGCGCGGCGTCGCGCTTCGCAGCGGCGAGTTCCTTGGAGAGTTTCTTATTTTCTTCCTGCAGTGCATTGATCGCATTCAATTGGCGTGTGGATTCTTTTTCAAACAATCCGAATAATTCCTTCGGCGCAACCTTGCCCAAGCCTGTGCTTGCGGCTTCCGTCGCGTTGGGTTTTTTACCCAGTTCCACAAGCAATTTCGCCTGATCATCCTGCAATTTTTTTAATTGTTCGGCCTGTTTCGCCAGTTCATTTTCCAGATTCGCGCGCACGGCTTCGCCCGTCACCGCTTCGATGCGGCGGATTCCCGACGCCACCGAACCTTCGGAGATGATTTTGAACATGCCGATGTCACCGGTTGCGCGTACGTGCGTACCGCCGCAGAGTTCTACGGAATAGGTTTTCCCGCCGTCTTCGCCCATTGAAAGCACGCGCACGCGGTCGCCATACTTCTCGCCGAACAACGCCATAGCACCGGCTTTGATCGCGTCGTCAGGCGCCATTTCCTTGCAGCCTACTGGTGTGTTCTTCCACACGATGTCGTTCACCTTGCGCTCAACAGCGGCGATTTCATCCTTGCCCATCGGCTTAGGGTTACTGAAATCGAAGCGCAGGCGGTTGGCATCCACCAGCGAGCCTTTTTGCGTCACATGATCGCCCAGCGCATCACGCAGGGCTTTATGCAACAGGTGCGTGGCGGAGTGGTTGGAGCGAATGCGATTGCGCCCAGTAGTGTCGATGGCGGCGTGCACCGTGTCGCCGACATTCAGCGCGGCAGACAGTTTTGCCTTGTGAACGAAAAAATCTTCCAGCGGTTTGAGTGTATCATCAATGGTAGCAATTTTGTCATTCTGAGGCGAAGCCGAAGAATCCTTCTTAGATCCTTCACTACGTTCAGGATGATAAAAATAGCCGGTGTCGCCGACCTGCCCGCCGGATTCACCGTAAAACGGCGTCTGGTCGAGCACGATAGAGACCTCATCGCCCGCGCTAGCGCTTGTTACGGGGTGGCCATCTTTTACGATGGCAAGAATTTTTGCGTCCGCTTCGTCCTGCTCGTAACCTAAGAATTTCGTTGCGCCGATTTTTTCCTTCAACTCAAACCAGATGCGGCTAGTGGCGGTGTCGCCGGAACCTTTATGCGAGGCGCGCGCCATTTCGCGCTGCTGATCCATGCATTTTTCAAAGCCGATAATATCGACTTCCATGCCGCGGCCTTTGAGAATATCCTGCGTCAGGTCGAGCGGGAAACCGTAAGTGTCGTACAGCTTAAATGCCGCGTCTCCAGAAAGTTTACCGCCCTTGGCAAGTTTCGCGGTTTCTTCTTCCAGCAGCCCCAGACCGCGTCCGAGTGTCTGTTTAAAACGTTCTTCTTCCGTGCGCAGATTTTCAATGATGGCAGCTTGCGCGCGTGCAAGCTCAGGATATTGCCCGCCCATTTCTTTCACCAAAGCGGGCACGAGCTTATACATCAGCGGATCGTTGCAGCCGAGCTGGTGCGCATAACGCATCGCGCGGCGCATGATACGGCGCAGCACATAGCCGCGGCCTTCGTTGGACGGCATCACGCCGTCGGCGATCAGGAAACACGACGAGCGCAGATGGTCGGCAATGACTTTATAAGCCGCGCCGTCAGAAGGTTTTCCGCCGATGGAGGCGGCCTGTTGCTTGATGTCGGTGATCAGTGTCTTGAATAAATCGATGTCGTAATTATCGGTCACGCCCTGAAGCACGGCGGCCAGACGCTCCAGCCCCATGCCGGTGTCGATGGATGGCTTGGGCAAATCGAGGCGTTTTCCGCCTTCGAGCTGCTCATACTGCATAAATACCAGGTTCCAGATTTCCACGAAGCGGTCGCCGTCGGCATCGGGTGATCCGGGCGGGCCGCCTGCAATATGCGCGCCGTGGTCGTAGAAAATTTCGGAGCAAGGACCGCAAGGGCCGGTATCGCCCATCGACCAGAAATTATCGTTGGTGGCGATGCGAATGATGCGGTGGTCAGCAAAGCCGGTGAGTTTTTTCCAGTGGTTCCACGCCACGTCGTCGTCATGGTAAACGGTAACGCAGAGCTTGTCCTTGTTCAGCCCAAAATCTTTGGTGAGTAACTCCCACGCAAGCTCAATGGCTTCTTCCTTAAAATAATCGCCGAAAGAAAAGTTGCCGAGCATCTCGAAAAACGTGTGGTGGCGGGCGGTGTAGCCCACATTGTCGAGATCGTTATGCTTGCCGCCCGCGCGCACGCATTTCTGCGAGGTGACTGCGCGAGAGTAGGGCAGCTTCTCCGCGCCGGTGAACACGTTTTTAAACTGGTTCATGCCAGCGTTGGTGAACATGAGGGTGGGGTCGTTATGCGGCACCAGCGAGCTGCTGGGGCGAACTTCGTGCTTTTGCTTCCTGAAATACTCAAGAAATGCGCGGCGTATATCGTTTGTGGACTGGGTCATGCCTATGGTTTTAGGAATGAAGGGCCGATCCTGCAAGGGGTAATTTCAACTTTTTCCCAGACTTTGCCAGTGAGATAGGGCTCTTCCGCCAGCCATGCGTCCAGTCCCGCGCGGTCTGGGAATTCGGCTACGATGCACGATCCCACCATTTTTCCTGCTTCATCAAGGATCGCAGCCCCCATATGCATATGACCAAGCGCCTGATAACGCGCGATGGTGGCTAAGTGCCCTTCGCGCTCTTTCATACGGCGGTTCATGGCGTCAGCATCGGTGGCATCGTAGGCGAGGAGGAGGAATTGCATGGTTCAGGCGCCCTTCATTAACGGCGAGTGCATGGAATAAATATATTCCCCCACATGGCCGATATGCTGCGAAACATCATGATCGACATGGATTTTAACACCATTCGCGCGCAGTTTATCACAAAAATACAGGTCTTCGCTGATATAGCCTTTTTTATCCCACAACACTTCAAAATGCGGGGCAGGGATATGGGCGATGGCCTGCATTTCGACGAGTAGCATGCCCATGCCGATGCGCGCGATCTCTTCTATGCCCTTCTTGTTTTTGCTTGAGACCGGGTTACGATTTGCATCAACGGCGACATAACGCGGCGTGTCGGATTTAGTGGTATAGTTCGCGCCGACAACCGCTACTTTACGCTGGCTCAATACCTGAACCGCATCGGGCGCAAAGGCCATATCGTCATCCAGAAATAGCACGTGGCTGAATGCATGCTTCGTTGCGAAGATCAGCGCCTGCTGTCGTCCCATCGACAGGCAAGAATGCCCTGCGCCGATACTCACCGCATGCTGCTCTACGCCGTAATTTTTTCCCTGATGGGTCAGGTGCTGTGTTAACGCGTAAAGCGATCCTACGAACGCGGCCTTATGGTCACGGTTACTGACAATAGCGATACAGAGCTTCATACGGCAAGGTCGTAGGCGCTGGCCTTACGCCTCTTCCTCTGCCATGGAAGCCGGTTCACCCTTCAGCGCCACGGAGATTACGCCTGCATTGTCGCGGATTTTCTTTTCGATTTCCTCGGCAATCTTGGCGTTGTCTTTAAGGAACTGCTTGGCATTTTCCTTGCCCTGACCGATGCGCTGGTCTTTGTATGAGAACCACGAACCGGATTTTTCGACGATACCGGCTTTCACGCCGAGGTCGATCAGTTCACCCATTTTGGAGATGCCTTCGCCGTACATGATGTCGAATTCGACAATGCGGAAGGGGGGCGCGACTTTGTTTTTCACTACTTTTACGCGGGTGAGGTTGCCGACGACTTCTTCCTTATCCTTGATCGCACCAATACGGCGGATGTCGAGGCGCACGGAAGCGTAGAATTTCAGCGCGTTGCCGCCGGTGGTGGTTTCGGGATTGCCGAACATCACGCCGATCTTCATACGGATCTGATTGATGAAGATAACTGTGCAGTTGGTGCGCGAGATGGAGCCGGTGAGTTTGCGCAACGCCTGGCTCATCAGGCGGGCTTGCAAACCCATATGGGAATCGCCCATTTCGCCGTCCAACTCAGCTTTGGGCACAAGCGCGGCCACGGAATCGACCACGAGAATGTCGATAGCGCCGGAGCGCACCAGCGTGTCGGCGATTTCGAGCGCCTGTTCACCGGTATCGGGCTGAGAGATAAGGAGGTTGTCGGTATCCACGCCCAGCTTTTTGGCGTAAACGGGATCGAGCGCGTGCTCAGCGTCCACAAACGCGCAAGTACCGCCCTTTTTCTGGGCTTCCGCGATGATATGCAGGGTGAGGGTGGTTTTACCCGACGATTCAGGACCGAAAATTTCAATGACACGACCGCGCGGAATGCCGCCGACGCCCAGCGCAATATCCAGACCCAGCGAGCCGGTGGAGGTGGCTTCCACTTTTTCCGCCTGACTGTCGCCGAGTTTCATGATCGAACCCTTGCCGAAGGTTTTTTCGATCTGCGACAATGCGGTTTCGAGTGCTTTATTCTTGTCCATAGCGTCTCTCCCTCTGAATTGGTTGAGAACACTTTACACAGTTTGCGAAGGTGCGCAAATAGTTAATTGGAGATTATCCCGTCACTTCCTTTATCTTGCTCGCGAGTTGCTTTAAGGTAAACGGTTTGGCGAGGAAGTTGAAGCTGCGTTCGGAGCCGTAGTTGTTCACGAAAATATCTTCTGCGTAGCCGGAGATGAAGATCACTTTCACGTCGGGATATTGCGGTGAGATTTTATCGATCATGGTGGGGCCGTTCATGCCGGGCATGATGACGTCGGTGACGATGACTTCCACTTCCTTGCCATGCTGCGCCATAAGTTCGATGGCGGTTTCGCCGCAATCGGCTTCGAGCACGGTGTAGCCTTTGTTACGCATGGCGCGGGCGGCGAAGATGCGCACCGGCGCTTCGTCTTCCACCAGCAGGATGGTGCCTTTGCCGGTTAAATCCACGGGGGCTCCCGGTTTTTCCACAGCTTCGCTCTCCGCGATGGCCGTGGCCGTTTCTTGCGCGGTTACGGCGGGGAAGAAGAGGCTGAACGTGGTGCCCTGACCTTCACGGCTCGAAACATAAACATAGCCGCCGGTTTGCTTGATGATACCGTAGACGGTGGAAAGACCAAGCCCCGTGCCGGAGCCGACTTCCTTGGTGGAGAAGAACGGTTCAAAGATTTTCTGGATGATGGGCTTGGGAATGCCGCAGCCCGTGTCGGTGATTTCCACCATTACGTAGTCGCCATCGGGAATCGCGCTGTCCTCTTCGGCGGGGGCGATCAGGTCGGGCGATAGCGGGTACTTACGATTGACGGTTTTTTTGTCGGTGTGGATGGTGAGCACGCCGCCTTTGCCCATTGCGTCGCGGGCGTTGACGGCGAGGTTGATCATCACCTGCTCAAGCTGCCCTTGGTCGGCGCGCACATGGCCGATGTCGCGGCCATGCACCACCTTCAGTTCGATATTTTCCCCGATCAGGCGGCGGATGAGGTTGGAAAGCTCGGCCAGCACGTCGGTAAGATCGAGTACTTTCGGTTGCAGCGTCTGGCGGCGTGAGAACGCGAGCAACTGACGCACGAGATTTGCCGCACGATTAGCGTTCTGCTTGATCTGCATGATGTCGGCGAATGACTGATCGCCTGCAGGGTGGCGCATCAGTAACAGGTCGCAGAAGCCGATCATGGCCGTGAGCAGGTTGTTGAAATCGTGCGCGACGCCGCCCGCGAGTTGGCCGACTGCCTGCATTTTCTGCGAATGCGAAAAACGCAGTTCGAGGTGCTTTTGCTCGGTGATGTCGATCAGGTGCAGCATCAGCGATTTTTCACCCGCTTCCGTTTCCATCGGGCTGAAATAGCTGGAGATGATAAGCTCCGTCTTATCCGGCAGCACACATTCCAGCGCGATCGCTTCGCCGGAAAGCCGTCCTTCATAGGCCTTGCGCAAGGTGGCTTCAAATTCGGTGCGCTTTTCGGCCGCTACGAGCGCAAGAAACGGCAAGGGCAGCGTATGGATGCTTCGCTGTGTCAATACATGGAAAGCCTGATTGCCGTAGGTGATGTTACCCGCGATGTCGAGAATGGCGATGGCGATCGGAGAATGCTCTACGAAAGCGGTGAAGGCACCGTCACCATTCCGCCCCGATGCGTGGATCACCAGATCTTTTTTTTTTCGTCGGAGCCATCCTGAATCTGATGCACAACGGCGGTGCAGCCGACGACTTTGTTACCGTCGTCACGCATGACTTTCTGACTGATATTGAATTTTACATGGGAACCGTTCTTGCGACGGAAGGTAACGTCGCCCTCAAAATTATCCGGTTCGCTGGAGGTGGCGCGTGTGTCCTGCATCACTATATCTTTGAGTGCGAGGGTGCTGGCGGTGATTTCACCGTCATTGTAGCCGAGCCAATGTTCCAGTACGGCGTTGACATAGGACAGCGAGCCGTCGGGTGCGGTCATGTATACGCCCGCATCCATCGTATCCATCACGCTGGAGAACAGCGCGAGCGAAGAAGGATTCAGGTTGGCAACACGGCTTGCCGCCGCATCGCTGGAACGCGATTCGATAAACTCGCGGCCGCGCAGCAGGATAAACCCGCTGGGACGCATAATCGGCTCGATAGAAAGAACGATTTTTACATAGAGATTATTGGCGCAGCGAATTTCAAGAATCACGCTTTCATAGGTGCCGCGTTCGATAACGGAGAAAATCTTATCGCTATCCTCGCGGGAGACTTTGCCTTGCTCCAGCAGCACGTCGATAGCACGGCGGGGCTGGCGCATAAAGTCGGGGAACATGTCTTGGAACGAGCGGTCATAATAGACGATGCTGCCGTCGCGCTTGATGATGATGCAGAACTTATGATTCATGCCGAGCGCGGAAGCGAACAGCGCGTTCTGAAATTCGGTGGCAAGCAGGAGGTCGCGGTTGCGTTGCGTCTGCATCACCATGTACCAGCTTACAATGGACATGAGCAGCACCAGCATGATGACCAGCATGTATTTGTCGATCACCGCCACGGTGACGCTTATGACGATGAGCTGGATGCTCAGGAAAATAATCAGGATATGGAGGACGGAGAGTGTGCGCTTGCGGATGATAAAATCCTGCGCTCCGGTTGATTTCAGGTCAAGGTCGGTAAGGCGCGAGCTTCGCATGGGCACTCAACTTGTTGATGTAACGTTCATCCTTACATAATAGGTATGCATTAAAAATCCATTAATATCGTACACGGATTATTTTTTCCTGCCTTTAAGCTGGTAAACGTAAGAGATGACCTTGGCGACCGCTTCGTAGTGGACGAGGGGAATCTCTTCATCCACATCCGTGGAGCTGAACAGCGCGCGCGCAAGCGGCGGATTTTCAACGATGGGGACATCGTGTTCTTCCGCAATTTCACGCATTTTCAACGCGAGTAAATCCTGCCCCTTTGCCAGTACCACCGGGGCTTTCATGGTGATGGAATCGTATTGCAAGGCGACGGCGAAGTGGGTCGGGTTGGTGATGACTACGTCGGCTTTGGGCACCGCGGCCATCATGCGTTTTTTCGCGCGTTCCATACGCAATTGGCGTAGGCGCTGCTTGATGACGGGATCGCCTTCCGATTGTTTGTATTCGTCTTTTATTTCCTGCTTGCTCATGCGCAGGGATTTCGTGAACTGGAAACGCTGGTAGAGCACGTCGAAAATAGCGATGAAAAACATGGCGACGATCACGCCCAGCATCATGTTGAAGGCAAGATCGCCAAGGAATATCAGCATCGCTTCCATGCTCGCGTTGGGCAACTGCCGAAGGTGCGTCAGCTCAGGTTTGACCGCCATGAACGCGACGATGCCGACGATAATAATCTTGATGATACCCTTGATAAGCTCCACCACCGAGCGCATGGAAAATAGGCGCTTCAGCCCTGCCAGCGGGGAGATTTTATTAAGTTTTGGCATGAGCGGCTCGCTGGAGAGCACAAACCCGTTTTGCACGAAGCTCCCTGCTATTGCCGCCACCACACAGCCCATCAGCGGGATGATGATAATTCCCAGCGTGCCCAGTGCCGTGTTGCTCAGCAACTGGTTGAACTCCCTACCGGAAGCAGGCATATCGTGCGGGGAGGCGATGAAGGGCAGCAGCAGGTATTTGGTATTTTTCATGATCGAAGGCGCAAACGAAGTGATGATGAACGCCAGCATAATCAACATCAAAAAACTACCCACCTCGCGCGAATGCGCGATCTGCCCTTTTTTAAACGCCTCCTCAAGGCGTTTATGGGTAGGTTCTTCTGTTTTATTTTCTTTGTCCTGATCGTCTTCAGCCATGCTGCTTTCTTTTTACCCTGAACGGGCTTTAAGGCGATAAAAACCCACTCAGCGTATCTTTGAAATATTCCATGTACCACATCATAATCGCGCTGAAGGCGATCATGAGGATAAAAAAGCTCAGTACAAGCTGCGGCGCGGTAATGAGGAAGAAAATCTGGATGTTTGGCATCAGGCGCGAGATGATGCCCGCACCGAGGAACAATATCAACCCGATCACGAGATGCGGGGCGGCCATCTGCATCGCCATGCGGAACGCGCTGTTGACCGTCTGCGTAGCGTGGTTGGCAAAATCCTCCACCAGCGGGAAATGGCCGGGAAGGAATAGCGTGTAGCTGTCGCTCAGCCCCTTCAGCATCAAATGATGCAAATCGGTCGTGAACAGCAATACCAGCGCGCACATCGCCAGCAAGTTGCCCAGAGACGTGCCTTGCGTTTGCGCCTGCACCATGTCGGGCACCACCGCCGACAAGAGGCTGGATTGGTAGGCAATCGCCATGCCCGCCACATGGATCGCGGAAATGAGCAGGCGGCTTAACCCGCCGAGGAATACGCCGGTGAGTATTTCCGCCGACACCAGCGCCATTACCCAAAACACCGAAGATGGCGCCTCAGGCAGCAACGGAGTAACGACCGGGGTGAGCGCAAAGCTGAAAGCCAACGCCAGCAAGAGCCGCACGCGTATGGATACGTACATTTCCCCGAATCCGGGCAGCAGCATCAGCGCCGAACCGAGGCGGCAGAACACTAGCAGGAAGGCAAAAAGCTGCCCAACAAGGAAGGTTTCAAACATGCGCCGATGTTATCCCCGGCAGGTGAAAATGAACAGTTTTAACTTGGCGGCACCCTAGAATTAATTTATGTTAATTTCATGACCGAAGCCACGCTCAAGGGCGCATATCTCGATGAATTCCGCCTCGCGCTCGATTGCGAGATCGCCCATATTCTCGACCAGAAAAAACTCGACGATTGGCAGAAGCAAGCGCTGGTATCATTCGCCGCTGCCAAGGAATTCCTGCGCAACAAACACGAATCGACACTCGATGCGATCACGCAAGCCGCCATCGATCCCAAAATGCGCGTGCATGCGGAATTTTGCTCACTTGCCCTGCCGGGGCAATCGCCCGCGCAAACTGCTGAGAAAATCGTGCGCGCTATGAGTACGCCAGGCGGCGTACCAACCGCGGATAACGTAATCGGCGTAGCTACCGGCATACTTCTTACGGTGCGCCTCAGCGAAGCCTTCAGCGAATGCCACGCGCTGCAGGAACAAAAAGGCGAGCAGTGGGTACATGACAGGATTAATCGCGAAGATATCCCCCGCATTCCCGACAATGCGCTGCACTATGCCAATAAATGGCTGCGGGCAACTGACGAACTCGCTGAATTGAAAGCATCCCCCGGCAGCCTGCGACTGCCGCTCAAGCAAGCGCTCTGCGACGGCTATCACCAAGGCATGGTGGAAGCGCTGACCCACGAAAAAACGTGTGGCAAGCATGAGGTGGATGAGCTGGTGCGCAAGCAAATCGAGCAGGCGATGGAGATGCGCCGGAATTTCAGCGCGCGCTGATTATTCGATATGCACGATGCGGTCTTGCAGCTTATGGGTAAAGTCGGTGAGCGTGCGCAGCATGAACGGTAGCGCGATGATGAGCATCAGCAGCATGGCGACGACCTTGGGCACGAAGGTGAGGGTGGCTTCCTGAATCTGCGTGAGCGCCTGCAGGAGGGAGATGAGGAGACCCACGATCAGCGCCGTAAGCATGACCGGCGCGGAGATAAGTATCAGCACATAAATGGCTTCACGGACGATTTCAATGACTTCGGTGGATTCCATGACGTACGCTACCTCCGTTTTTCGGAACGTAGCGGAGCGGATTGCGTTTGTCACCCATTTGGTTAGATCGGCATCCGCAATATATCCTGATACGCGCTGATCACGCGGTCACGCACGGCGACTACGGTGTTGAGCGTAAGCTCTGCATTGGATACGGCAGTGACGAGATCCGAAAGATCAACCTTGCCGGTGGTCAATGCGTCCATTTTCATGGCTTCCGTATTGTATTGCGTGTCGATACTTTCGTTGATCGCGCCCTTGACGAGATCAGCGAACGATGAGCCGGCCGCCTGATCCTGTCCGTCGGGTGCGTCTTTCGCATCCTGCATCATCTTGAGCTGGTTGCGGTAGGCGTTGACGGCGGACAATGTGTTGGCGACGCTCATAAGTTCATCCTATCTTTTATCTCAGTAAATCCAGCGTGCGCGCAAGCATCGCTTTCGATACTTCCACCACGTTGAGGTTCGCTTCGTAGCCACGGCGCGCCTCGCGCATGTCCATCATTTCCACGATAGTGCTGACGTTAGGATAAAGTACGTAACCCTGTTCGTCGGCGGCGGGGTGCGTGGGGTCGAATTTTTTGCGGAACTCGGAATTGTCGTAGCCGCGCTTGGAAATACGCACGCTCTCCACGCCCAGCTCTTTATTCAGCGCGTTTTCAAACAGCACGACCTTGCGGCGGTACGGTTCGCCGCCGGGAGATTGCGATGTGGATTCAGCGTTGGCGATATTTTCCGCCACGACGCGCAGGCGGTCGCTTTGCGCTTTCATGCCTGCCGCGGAGATTTTAAGCGTATCGGATAATTGCATACACTAATCCTTATCCGCCGCTCGGACGGCCGATGGCGGTTTTAAACAGATCGACCGATTTGCGGTACAGGCTCAACACCTTCTGGTATTCCGCTTGATTTTCGGCCACTTTCATCATTTCTTCCTCGATCACCACGTTGTTACCGGTGGGATTGCGCTCGTAGGTAGTTTTGCGCTTTTCGGCCATCAATCCCATTTTATCGGATGCGGGCAGGATATGCTTCGCATTCGTTACGTTCATGGGCAAGTTCTGTGCCGAGCTTGCCACCATGCCCTTAAAATCCGGAGAGGCGATGTCTTTGGCCTGATAATCGGGGGTGTCGGCATTCGCGATATTTTGCGCAAGGACGGCTTGGCGGGCGGACATATAGCCCAGCTTGGCTTTCATAACGTTAAAAACGGGTATCGTTGAAAAGTCCATGCAGCCCTGCAAATATTGCCTAGTTCACTGAAATAATATAATCCAATTTCCGTGCCAAAACTACATAAAAAATTGCAATTTCTCCGTTTTTACGTCACTAGTAGCAAATGGGATACTATGTCGGCACCGAAGGAAAAATGCCTTAAATGCTTTATTTAACTCGAAAAATTGGTGAATCAATCATCATCAATAACAATATCGAGCTGACCGTCGTCGAAGTGCGCGGCAAAACGGTAAAGCTCGGTTTTCTTTTTCCGAAAGAAGCCACCATCCTGCGTAAAGAACTGCACCAGAAGATTATGGAGCAGAACATCGCCGCCGCTCAGGGCGGTATGGAGCTGCTCGACGTGGATTTCGCCATTGATATGAACGCCGCCCCAAAAGGTAAGGACGATGGCGGAAAAGGATGATCCGCCCGAATCCGCCAAACCTATCGACAAGAATAAACTTGCCGTAGCTTTAGGCTATGAGCGCGACAGGATGGCCGCACCCGTGGTTTCCGCCAAGGGCAAGGGCTATATGGCCGAGCAGATCATCGCGCTCGCCCGCGAACACGGTGTTGAAATCCGTGAAGATAAAGACCTTGCCGTGCTGCTGTCGAAACTTGATATTGATACACCCATTCCTTTCGAGGCTTACGCGGCGGTAGCGGAAATATTGTCTTACGTGTATAAGACGAACGACAAGCTGAAGGGCAACCGATGAATATTCACGCCACTCCCGACCAGAAAGCAGAAGCGTTGTTCGCGGAAATTGCCGTGTACATCAAGGAAAGCCATCGCCTGCTGGAGCAGGGCGCGTTGCTGGAACTCAACGGCATGGACGAACAGGTGAAGGTATTGTGCGACGAGGTGATGGGATTATCCGACGCCCAGCGCGTGAAATATGCCGAACGCCTGCAGGAACTGTTCGCTTCACTTACTATGCTGGAGCAGGTGATGCGTCAGGCGCGTGACGCCATGTCCGGCGACATTCGCAGCATTTCCAACCATCACCACGCGAGCGTGGCGTATCGCAAAGGCGAGACGGATAAGGAATAGTTTATGTCATCCTGAGCGTATGCGAAGGATCTTACTTTCTGCGTGCGGCGCTTTAGATCCTTCACTTTGTTCAGGATGACATTATAACGCCTTCACCACCGCATCGCCCATTTCCTGCGTGGATATTTTCTTCATGCCGGGTTGCATGATGTCGGCGGTGCGCAGGCCTTGCGCCAGGACTTTCGCTACGGCCGCCTCCAGCTTATCGGCTTCCGTTTTTAGCGCGAAGGAATAGCGTAGCATCATAGCGAACGACAGAATCGTGGCGATGGGGTTAGCCAGCGATTTGCCCGCGATGTCGGGCGCAGAGCCGTGCACGGGCTCGTATACGCCCGGTGTGCCGGGAGCGCCGAGCGAGGCGGACGGCAGCATGCCGAGCGAACCGGTGAGCATGGACGCGATGTCGGAGAGGATGTCGCCGAACATGTTGGTGGTCACCATCACGTCGAACTGCTTGGGATTGCGCACGAGCTGCATGGCGGCATTATCGACATACATGTTGGTCAATTCGATATGCGGGTAATCGTCGGCGCGGACTTTCGCCACTTCCTCGCGCCACATTTCGGTGCATTCCAGCACGTTCGCTTTGTCCACCGAACACACGCGGCCACCGCGCTTTTCCGCCAGCTCAAACGCTACACGCGCGATGCGTTGCACTTCCGGGCTGGTGTAGACTTCGGTGTTGATGCCCTTGCGCGTGCCGTCGGGCAGGGTTTCCACGCCGCGCGGCTGGCCGAAATAAATCCCGCCGGTGAGTTCGCGCACGATCATGATGTCCAGCCCCGCCACCACTTCGTGCTTCAGCGTGGATGCATCCGCCAGCGCGTCGAAACACACCGCCGGACGTAAGTTGGCAAATAATCCAAGCTCCTTGCGGATGCCGAGCAATCCTTTTTCGGGGCGCGAAGCGATGGGCAGTGACTCCCATTTCGGGCCGCCTACCGCACCAAGCAAAATCGCATCGGCTTTTTTCGCTGCTGCAAGCGTTTCATCGGGGAAGGGGGTGCCAGTGGCGTCATACGCCGCGCCGCCGATGAGTGCGGTGCTGGTAGTAAACGCCGTGCTGCCGTTGGCGCTGAACCAGTTGATGATCTTGACGGTTTCCGCCACCACTTCGGGACCGATACCGTCGCCGGGGAGGAGGAGGATATGCTTGGTGGGTTTGCTCATAAGACCCTATAATTCTTGAGTAAAGCGGCACGCTAATATAAGGCGCAAACAGATGCAACCGGATTGTCATGAAAACTTAACATTCCTTTTGAAAGCAGCGTGATACGGTGCTGGTGAATTAATTTTAATAGGTAGCCATTATGAATACTGAACAAGAAAAAGAACACGCCATCGCAGAAGCCGCCGCTCAACACATGGAAAAATGGGCGGCCGCGCAGGATTGGGGGACGATAAGCCCTAAAATTAGCGCTGGTGGCGGTAATCTTCTTATTTCTTTTGATAAACTTCCGGTAGATCAGGCTCGGCGTAACTCCATCATGGGAATGCATGCCATGAATGCCAAAGCGGGCAAGTTGAGTGTTTCGCCTCAGGCGTATGCAGACGCGCAGACACATAGCAGCCTGCTTCCGCCCGAACTTACCACGCTTTCTTATGAGAGCCAGCTTGCCGTCGAAGGTGCCGCTAAAATTAACCGTGTTAAAAACGCGCTGCGTACGGAAAATATCGTAAGGCGCGATCCGCGCCTTGGTGGAGAATTGCTTGCGCACGACGCCATTACTATGACGTTCGCACGTAACAAGGATGATACCGCGCTGGCGATACTGAGCATCCCCGCTGAAAAACTGATTGCCGCCGAGGATCGCGGCGTGCAGTCGGCATCAGCGGTGCGCTAACTCTGCGCGTGCCTGCCTGATAATCTTAATGGCGGAAGTGCCTTCCAGCCACGCGATGAGCAGCGCCACCAGCAAATCCGGCCATAGCGTGTCGGTGGCGTAGACCAGTCCGGCGGCGATAATAATCATGATATTGGCAATCGCATCGTTGCGGCTGCATAGCCACACGGAGCGCATGTTGCTGTCACGCCCTCGCGTGGCGTAAAGCAAGCCTGCGCTGACGAGATTAACGATCAGCGCGCAGGCTCCCACCCATGCCATCGTGGTATAAACGGGTATGTGACCAAACATGAAATTATAGGTGCCCTGCGTCAGCGCAAGCCCCGCCAGTATCAGCATCAACGCCGCTTTGAGCAAAGAAGCGTGGGCGCGTACGGAAAGCGATTTAGCCAGCACGACCAGCGTGATGGCGTAGCTGAACGAGTCGCTTAAAAAATCCATCGAATCGGCGAGAAGGGAGGTGGAATCTGCTTCAAACCCCTGCCAGATTTCCAGCAGGAACATGGCGAAGTTGAGTGCCAGCACGATCCACAGGATACGGCGGTCGTGATCGAATTTATCGTGGTGATGGCCGCAATGTGCGCCGCTCATGCCGCGCTATACAGCCACGGCGTGACGGATTTATTTTTTGCCTCGAACGCGGAGATAGCATCGAGCTTTTGCAACGTCAGGCCAATATCGTCCAGCCCGTTCTGCAGGCAATGTTTGCGGAACGGCTCTACGCTGAAAGCAAACGATTCGTTGCCCGCATTCACCGTTTGCTTATCGAGATCGACGCCGATTTTATCGCCGCGCTTGGCATAGCCCATGAGCGTATCTACCTGCTCCTTCGGCAGCACGACGGGCAGGATGCCGTTCTTAAAGCAGTTGTTGAAGAAAATATCCGCGAACGAGGGCGCAATTACACAGCGAATGCCGAAATCCAGCAGCGCCCACGGCGCATGCTCGCGCGACGAACCGCAGCCGAAATTCGCGCCGGATACGAGGATTTGCGCATGGTCGTACGGCGCGTTATGCAGTACGAATTCGTCCACCTTCGAGCCGTCCACGCGGAAGCGCATTTCAAAGAACAGGCCTTCCTTCAGCCCGGTGCGCTTGATGGTTTTCAGGAACTGCTTGGGGATGATCATGTCGGTGTCGACATTATCGATGGGCAGGGGCGCTGCGACGGCGGAGAGGGTGTTGAATTTTTGCATATCAGGTTTTCCAGGGGTCGTTGGGGTCAAGCGGTATAAGGTTATCGGGTTTTGCGGGCTTTCCGAAATTGAGGCTTGCCCACTCCTTCTCCTCTTTTCGCTTTTTCCCACCGAAAAGGGAGCCAAAAAAATTACCAAGGCTTTGGAAGAATGACATAAAACCTCATATACCCGTATATTGAAGGGACACAGCTAATGTCATATAATCTTAACAATCTTCTGTCCACTGGTTATGCTATTGCTAGAGCGTAAATTATGGAGTTTTTATGAGCAATCTACCCCCGCTGCAAGACTACGAAGCCATCCGCAAAACACCGCTTGCCGAAGAAGTGTTCCGGCACGGTCTGGTAAAATTAGAGGCCGCCTATGCTGAAATTGATAGAGCCGAGGCAGGCAGGGCATACGCATCGCACAAGCGCATCGTCAAGCAACTGGATACGGCTGCGATGTTCGGCCAGTTCACCACCATCGGCGAATTGGCGAACGCAGTAGCGTCCATGAAATTCGGCGCTTCCCTGATTGGCGGCGCGGAGCAAAGAGCCGATCAGTTAGCGGTACATAAAATGCTCGACGCGTTCACAGACGGCGTGTGCGAAAAACTGAAAATCGATAAAAAAGCGCTGCCGACGAGCAGGAATCTTGGGGAAGTGCAGATAGGGTAGGCGCTGCTAGCGTCCTCCGCGTTGCCCTTTATCGCGTGCTTCTAATGCCGCCTCAAAACGTTTTCCTTGCGCTTTGCTTTTTGCATTACATGCGTCCATTCCCTGATCGAGGAATGTTTCTGCAAGCGCCTGCCGTGCGGCACATTGCGCCAGATAATAGGAATAGGCGTTTTTATCTGCGGGGGCGATTTGCGATTGCGCTAGCCGGGCGACTTCCAGCACCTCGCGTGTCGTTTCAATAAAATCCTTCACTTGCTCTACGAAGAGCGTATCCAAAGTAGAGCCGGGGATCTTACCCGACCCACTCTTCGTCAGAGGAAGCTGCCACAAACTATCACTGTGGATTGCAGACCACGCCGCTCTGGATTCAATCTGCAAGATTCGAAAATTGTCAGCCGTAGAAGTTGCCCTGAACGTATCGGCTGCCTTTTTAAAGGTGGCGACCGCCTGGACGGTATCCATCATAACGTTCGAACATCGGCCAGATGCCCCGTCACTGCCGCAGCTACCGCCATTGCGGGCGACATCAAATGCGTGCGGCCACCGCGCCCCTGACGACCCTCAAAATTGCGGTTGGAGGTGGAAGCGCAGCGTTCACCCGGTTCTAAGCGGTCGGCGTTCATGGCAAGGCACATGGAGCAGCCCGGTTCACGCCATTCAAACCCGGCGGCGAGGAAAATTTTATCGAGGCCTTCTTTTTCGGCCTGTTCTTTGACGAGGCCGGAGCCGGGCACGACCATCGCGAGCTTTACGTTCTTGGCGACATGCTTGCCTTCCGCCAGTTTCGCGGCTTCGCGCAAATCTTCGATGCGGCCGTTGGTGCAGGAGCCGATGAATACTTTATCGATGGGAATGTCGGTGAGTTTCGTACCTGCCGTAAGCCCCATATATTCCAGCGCACGCGCTTTCGTGGGGGTGTCGCCCGCGGGGACGGACGCGGTGATCGGCAGCACGTCTTCCGGGCTGGTGCCCCATGTGACTTGCGGCGCGATGTCGGCGGCGTTCAGCGTGATTTCCATATCGTATTTCGCGCCTGCATCGGACGGCAGCGTTTTCCAGTAGGCGACGGCCTTATCCCAGTCGGCACCCTGCGGGCATTGCGGACGGCCTTTGAGGTAGGTGAAGGTGGTGTCGTCGGGCGCAATGAGGCCTGCGCGCGCGCCCGCTTCGATGGACATGTTGCACACGGTCATGCGGCCTTCCATCGAAAGGTTGCGGATCGCTTCGCCCGCATATTCGATAACATAACCGGTGCCACCTGCGGTGCCGATTTTGCCGATGATGGCGAGCGTGATGTCTTTAGCGGTGATGCCGGGCGCAAGTTTGCCGTCCACGGTCACGCGCATGTTTTTCGCGCGGCGTTGGATGAGGGTTTGCGTGGCGAGCACATGTTCTACTTCGCTGGTGCCGATGCCGAACGCGAGCGCGCCGAACGCGCCGTGCGTGCTGGTGTGCGAATCGCCGCAGACGATGGTATTGCCGGGCTGGGTGAAGCCCTGCTCGGGGCCTACGATATGCACGATGCCTTGGCGTTTATCGTCCATCGCGTAGTAGGTGATGCCAAATTCCTTGGCGTTGTCGGCAAGCGTCTGCACCTGAATGCGCGAGGTTTCGTCTTTGATGATGCCTTGCTTACGTTCCGGCGTGGTGGGCACGTTATGATCGGGAACGGCGAGCGTGGCATCCGGGCGGCGCACTTTGCGACCGCTGACGCGCAAGCCTTCAAACGCCTGCGGAGAGGTGACTTCGTGGATGAGGTGCCGATCGACATACATCAGGCACGTGCCATCGTCCTGCGAATGAACGAGGTGCGATTCCCAGATTTTGTCGAACAGGGTACGGGGTGCGGTCACGGCAAAAAACCGTATCGCTTATTCGGCAACCTTAACGGCGTCCTTGCGTTCGGTAATACGCGCCGCTTTGCCGGTGAGACCGCGGAGGTAATACAGTTTCGCACGGCGTACATTGCCGCGGCGAACCAGCTCGACGCTTTCTACGCGCGGCGAGAAGGTCGGGAATACGCGTTCCACACCTTCGCCATGGCTGATTTTGCGCACGGTGAAAGACGAACGCATACCAGCATTTTTCTTGCCGATGACGAGGCCTTCAAAGGTCTGCACACGCTCGGTTGCGCCTTCGATGATGAGCACGTTCACGCGCACGGTATCGCCTTCGGAGAAGGCATCGATACGCTTGCCTGCGGAGAGTTTCTCCAGCGTGGCTTTTTCAATTTTTTGCAGCATATTCATAATATTATTCCCTTTTACACTTTATTCGTTCGATGCGCGTTTCAATAAATCCGGGCGGCGAGCCTTGGTGATGGCTTTCGCCTGCTCAAGCCGCCACGCCCTGATTTGCTCATGATTTCCGGAAAGCAGCACCTCAGGCACCGGCATCCCATTCCAAAATGAGGGTCTAGTATAATGAGGATATTCAAGCAGTCCAGCATATTCTGCGGAGGTATTGAAACTTTCCTGCGCCAACGCGTCCTCGTTTTTTATCACCCCCGGCAGCAGGCGTACGCAAGCGTCGAGAATGGCCATGGCCGCGATTTCCCCGCCGGAGAGGATATAATCGCCGATGCTGACTTCCAGCATATCGTGGTTTTCGATTACCCGCTGGTCAACACCCTCAAAACGGCCGCATAATATGATTAAATCCATAGACTTAAGCTCTTCAGCGAGCTTCTGTGTCAACGGAACCCCGCGCGGGGAGGTGCAGACGATGCGAGCGCTGGGCAGCTGTCGGCGGGCGACTTCCACGGCGCGATCCACCACATCGGGTTTCATGACCATGCCGGTGCCGCCACCATAGGGAGAATCGTCCACCGTGGCGTGGCGGTCGGTAGTAAAATCGCGGATATTAAGCGCTTCCAGCGACCAGATGCCTTTTTCCAGCGCTTTCCCGGCAAGCGACTGTCCCAGCGGTCCGGGGAACATTTCCGGGAACAACGTAAGGATAACCGTGGAAAACAGGGTGGCACTCGTCATGGGCTTCACACAAATGTAACAAAAATCCACTCTTTCGGTCGCCGCGGGTGCGCTACCATCAGAGGGTGAGTTTATATAAAGCAAGATGTGACGATGAACAAGCCATTTGACAAGCCGGACTATGCCAAATTCGCACAACTCGGCAAGGTGCTAAAAACCGCATCAGGACTTGAAAAGAATCTTACGGCATTTTCGCTGGACGCCGATTCCCAGGAGCGCTGGGATCTTGAAACGGAACTGGAAAAAATCGGATTCCGCAGGCTCAATAACAGCAACATGAAAAAAGGCTCCTATGCCATCGTGATCGAAGGCAACGACCAGCAGATGTTGCGTATCGTTCACAAGCAACGCATGTATCCGACCGAAATCGCGCATATCATGAAACTGGCGTGTGAAGACCATGTTGCCGGCCAGCGCTTCTGTGAAACCGTAAGAGACGCGGGAGACCTTTATGCGTTTCTCCGCGATGGCGAACCCTTAGGGCGCTAGCTTACCTGCTTCACCCACTCCGCCAACGGCTGCCATAATTCTTTCTTCGCACGGCTTCCTACGATCATTCCCACATGGCCTGAGGATGGGCGCGTGAGTGTGGCATCCGGCATAACATCCGCCAATGGCAGGGCGCAACCGGCGGGCACCACATGGTCGCTTTCAGGGATCGCAATAAAAGTGGGTATGGCGATTTTCGAGGGCGTAATTTTTATCCCGTCCACCGTCCACCGCCCACCATACAACTGATTCTCCTGCGCCCACCCGATCAGGCATTCCTTTGCTACTCCCGAGGTCAACGGCACGCCGTCATTGACCCAGTGCTCCAGCGCAAGGAATTCGTGCGCGGCGCGGCTACCGGGCGAGAGGTCGGCGAAGCGACAGAATTTATGCTCGAACACAAACGGATCCGTCCAGTAGAACAGGGCTTGCAATATATCGGCGGGAAGCAGGTTGTTGGCTTCGATGGCCTGCGTAAGCAAGGGACGCCACTGCTTGTCCAGCACGAACGGCGCAAATTCTGCGCAATGAAAATCCCACGGTGTCGCCAGCAGCGCCAGTGCGGATACATGTTGGCTGCGCAGTTGCGCCGCCGCCAGCGCAAGTACGCCGCCCATGCAATAGCCCGCAAGCGCTATCGGTTTTCCTGCCGCCGCATGCAGGAAGGCGACCGCATCGAGTAGCGTGTCGTTGATATAATTCTCGCAATTGAAATCGCGCTCGTGTTCGCCCGGCTCCCCCCAATCCAGCACCAGCGGATAGACGCCCGTGCGCGCGAGCCAGCGCAGCAGGCTGCGTTCTTCTTCAAGGTCGAGAATATAGTAGCGGTTGATGAGGGAAGGGATGAATAGCATGATCGGCACGTCGCCTGTCACACTGCCGGTCAGCGAGCCGTAATCCAGCAGGCGGGCGTTGCCCTTGCGCCAAATAACAGGCATCTCCGCCATGTTACGCGCGTAGGGAGTATCGTAATAACGGACGATGCCCGAAAGCAGCTTATTTGCGCGGCTTCTTGCTTCCTGCTCGACCGCTTGTTGCAGCTTTAGCGGGTCGGGCGGGTTTTTTAGCCCCGGCTTCAAGGGCAGCAAGCCTGCGTTCGCACATTGCAAGGCGAAAGGCGAGCTGAGCCAACTCCCCATTGCCATCATGAGATGCATGGGAAGGGTTGGAAGCATCGGTTTTGTTCGGTTTATTTCCATAACCCGGTTGGAATGACTGTAAGGCTTCCAGCATAGCGTGAACGAACTGTTTGTCACGGACAACAGAGGACATCTGCTTCTGCCACATATCGAGGAAATCGCGCGCCAGGTGCTGGTAAGAGCTGTCGGTCATAGGCTCATCCTACTAATATAGATTGCGGAAACCCGCGGATAATGGTACAAAAGACGCCATATATTTATACACTTACGAGAGTTATTCAACCATGAATGCGAATGCCCCGAAAGAACCGGCGATCATTAAGAAATACGCCAATCGCAGGCTCTATGACACCGAAACCAGCGCCTATATCACGCTGGAAGATTTATGCGACCGCGTAAAGCAGGGGCGCGAATTTGTGGTGCTGGACGCTAAAACCGGGCAGGATCTCACCCGCCAGGTGCTCACCCAGATCATTTTCGAGCAGGAAACCAAAGGCGCGCCGCTGCTGCCGCTGAGCTTCCTGCGTTCGGCCATCCGTTTCTACGACCACAAGATGAACAACGTGCTGCAGCACTATCTCGATGCCAGCATGAATACGTTCGTCAGCAATCAGGAGCGTATGCAGGGCATGATGGGCAAGGCGATGGACGGCTTCTCGCCCTTCTCACAATTCGAGGAGATGACGCGGCAGAACGTGGCCTTCTTCGAGAAGGCGTTTACGATGTTCTCACCGTTTGGGAATGTATTCGGCACAGCGCGTGCTCAGGAAGAAGAAGATGCGAACGCCAAGAAACGTTCGTCGCGCGGCTAATTAACGACCGCGTGCGCCGTTGCTTCCGGGAGGAATCTGCTGAGGGGATTCGATTTCGTTGTTCTCATCGCTGGAGAGCAGTTTGTATGCTATCGTGCCTACCGCAGCAAGGCCAACAATGCCCGCTGCAATCGCAGCCGCTTCGCCGCTGACATGCTTTTCTAAGCCTACTTTTTTCACGCCTTTGCCGCTAAGCTCAACGAATTTCGCGGAGGCATCTTTCACAAAATCGCCCACGCCGGCAACCGTGGAACCGGTCACCTTTTTTGCCTTGGAAGATAATTCGCCGAGTACGTTAGCCATGACTTAATTTTGATCCTTATCGGTTCGAGATATGTTCTCACTTGTACCCATATTACCCCATTCGTTGCAATATGTGCGTGACAGTTTTGTGAATTTGTCCCGGCTTCGCATATGACAGTTTTATGACAAGCGGGATGGTTAAAAATCCTCAATTTTTCTTGTTAATCAATATGCCCATCTTGTCTTCCAGTGTTTTGAGCGGACTCTCATCGGCAAACAGCAGTGACAGTTCGATGCCGAATATCTCGGCTACCCGGGCGGTGACCTCCTGCGGGGGCGTGACGCCCTCACCGGAAACGACTACTTCGCCATAGCCGTCGGACTCGAAATTATAGAGGCTGTAATCGGCGCGCAGGGCGTCCTGAAATTCCGTATAGCGCGTGGGTTTTACCGCGACATAGCACCAGTAGGGTTTGCCGTTTTCCATGCTGCCGTAGGCGAGCATGACAATGCGGGAAAGCGAATCGGGATTTGCGGTAGCGGGGTCTGACATAATGCCCCCGCTTCGTTATCCGCGCGTGCGGGCGGCAATTAGGGCGGGCTGGTAGCCCGCGGCCTGCATCTGCGCAAGCATGCGATCTTCCGCGCGGCGCAGTTGCTCCACCGACGCGTGCGAGCGCGTGCCGCACATCGCGACGAACGCACCGGCCGTTGCAGCGGAGGCGATAGTAATCGTTTGATGTTTGCTCGCGAGCTTCACGCCTTCGACGGCTTTTTCAGCGAACCAGCTTGCGGCGGAACCGATAGCGCTGTAAATCGCGCTGGCAATATCCTTCGCGCCGCTAATCAACTTTTCACCGACGGCAGGATCGACCACCAGCACGGCTATCGCGCCTGCGGTTACGGCTGCGCCTACCAGCACTTTACCCCAGCAAATGCCGGATTTGTTCTGTTCAGCGGTGTTGCTCATAAAGCCCTCCATCGTTCATTTACCCAGACTATATCACGCTATTTCAGCTTCCTGTGTGACAATATCGTGAACATTCAGGCTGGAATTATTACGGTTTGGGTTTCTTGGTACGTTTTTCTACTTCTTTTTCAACATCAATAGGTTGGAAAAGAGTGCTGGGGTCGGTCTGGTACATTTCCGCTACTTTAAGCGTTACCTCGTCGGGCGGGGATTTGCCTTCGCCGGAAACGATCAGTTCGCCGAAAGCGTCAAACTGGTACAAATCGATCTTGCCTTCCTTCTGCGCCGTGAGGAAAGGCTGGTATTTGCTCGGTTTCACCGCAACGAATACCCAGAACGGATTGCCGTTTTCCAGCATGCCGTACACGAGCACGATGATGCGTGTGAGATCGTCCGGGTTTGGTTTTTGTTCGGTCATGCCTGCTTTTTAATGCCTTGTGACTCGTCGAGCAAGTTTTTCATGACATACTGAAGAATCCCGCCATTTTTGTAGTAGGCCAGCTCGTCGAGCGTGTCAATACGGCAAAGCAGGGGAATCGTCTGCACCTTGCCGTCGGTGGAGGTGATGACGCACTGCACCTGCATACGCGGTTTAATGCCGCCAGCTAAGCCTTTCAGCGTTACGCGCTCGTCGCCTTTCAAACCCAGCGACTTGGCGGTGGTATCGCCGATAAAGGTCATCGGCAGCACGCCCATGCCCACGAGGTTGGAACGGTGAATGCGCTCGAAGCTCTCGGCGATCACGGCTTCCACGCCTAGCAACTTGGTACCCTTGGCCGCCCAATCGCGTGACGAGCCGGTGCCGTATTCCTTGCCTGCAAAGATTACCAGCTTGTCGCCGTCGGCCTGATATTTCATCGAGGCGTCGTAAATGCTCATCTGCTCACCGCTGGGAATGTGTTTGGTGAAGCCGCCTTCGACACCGCCAAGCATTGCGTTTTTAATACGAATGTTGGCGAAGGAACCGCGCATCATGACATCGTGGCTGCCACGGCGCGCGCCGTAGGAGTTGAAGTCGTGCGGGAGCACGCCGTTTTCCATCAGGTATTTCGCCGCAGGGCTGGTTTTTGAGATGTTGCCTGCGGGCGAGATATGGTCGGTGGTGATGGAATCGCCAAAAATCGCCAGAATACGCGCATCGGTAACGTCGTGCGTCTGGTCGGTCTTGCCGTTGGTCATATGAGTGAAATAGGGCGGGTGCTGCACGTAGGTGCTGCCCGGCTGCCAGTCGTAGGTTTTGCCCTTGGCGGTGGCGATGGATTGCCACAATTTATCGCCGCTGAACACGTCCTTATATTTACTGCGGTACATTTCCGAGGTAACACATTTCATCACCGTATCGGCCACTTCCACGTTGGTCGGCCAGATGTCTTTCAGGTAGACCGGCTTACCATCGCTACCGGTTCCCAGAGAGTCTTTGGTGATGTCGAGATTCATAGTGCCCGCCAGAGCATATGCTACTACCAACGGCGGTGAGGCGAGGTAATTCGCTTTCACCAGCGGATGCACGCGACCTTCAAAATTGCGGTTGCCCGACAATACCGACGCCACGACCAGCCCATGATTTTTTATTGCATCTTCAATCGGCGATTTCAGCGGCCCCGAATTGCCGATACAAGTGGTGCAGCCATACCCCACAAGGCTGAAGCCGAGCGTGTCCATGTCTTTCTGCAAACCCGCCTGCGCGAGATATTCCGTGACGACTTTCGAGCCGGGCGCGAGTGATGTTTTGACCCACGGTTTTACGCTCAATCCTTTGGCAACAGCCTTGCGCGCCACGAGTCCGGCGGCAAGCATTACATACGGATTCGAGGTGTTGGTGCAGCTGGTGATCGCGGCAATCGCCACGTCGCCATGCCCCATCGAAAACCCGCCGGATACCGGCACGCGCTGGTCAACCGCAGTTTTCTGGTCTTTGTTGAATTCCGGCAGAGCCGAAGCAAAAGAAGTGTGCGCTTCCGAAAGCAGCACTTTGTC
Source organism: uncultured Rickettsiales bacterium (assembly GCA_964645205.1). Classification (GTDB taxonomy): domain Bacteria; phylum Pseudomonadota; class Alphaproteobacteria; order Rickettsiales; family SXRF01; genus CAZYBO01. The sequence goes on along the minus strand of CAZYBO010000001.1, from coordinate 314,947 downwards.
CTGCGGGCGCTTGGGGCCTGCAATACACGGCATGACGCTGCCTACATCAAGTTCGAGCGTATCGGTGAATATCGGATCCTGATAATTTTTATCGCGCCACATGCCCTGCGCTTTGGCGTAGGCTTCCACCAGCGCCACGCGATCGGGTTCACGCGAGGTGAGGTTGAGATAATTGATAGTTTCGCTGTCGATAGGGAAAATACCGCAGGTCGCGCCGTATTCGGGCGCCATGTTCGCGATGGTCGCGCGGTCGGCAAGCGGGAGGTGGTCGAGACCGGGGCCGTAGAATTCCACGAATTTTCCTACTACGCCTTTTTTACGCAGCATGTTGGTGATCGTGAGCACAAGATCGGTAGCCGTTGCGCCTTCGCGCAGTTTGCCGGTGAGCTTGAAACCCACCACTTCAGGGATGAGCATGGATACGGGCTGGCCGAGCATGGCCGCTTCCGCTTCGATACCGCCCACGCCCCAGCCGAGCACGCCCAGACCGTTGATCATGGTGGTGTGCGAATCGGTGCCCACCAGCGTATCGGGATAGGCGACGCCGTCACTTACCCACACACCTTGCGCGAGATATTCGAGGTTCACCTGATGGCAAATCCCGGTTCCCGGCGGCACGACGCGGAAATTATTGAACGCATTCTGCCCCCAGCGCAGGAACGCGTAGCGCTCGCCGTTACGCTCCATTTCCAGTGAGACGTTCTTGGCGAACGCATCGGGGCTTGCATAGGAATCCACCATCACCGAATGGTCGATAACGAGATCGACGGGCGAGAGCGGGTTGATTTTTTCAGGGTCGCCGCCGAGACGAGCCATCGCATCGCGCATCGCCGCCAGATCGACTACGGCAGGTACGCCGGTGAAATCCTGCATGAGTACGCGGGCGGGGCGGAAGGCGATTTCACGATCGGAGGTTTTTTTCTCCGCCCATTCGCCGAACGCCTTAATGTCGTCGGCGGTTACGCTGGTGCCGTCCTCATAGCGGAGCAGGTTTTCAAATAATATTTTGAGTGAATAGGGAAGGCGGCTCAGGTCACGCCCAAGCGCTTTATAAGCGGCGGGGAGATCGTAGTAATCGTAGGACTTGCCGGCGGCCTTTAGGGTGGCGCGGCTGTTCAGCGAATTCTTGCCCTTGTGTTTCACGGAAATCTCCCTATCAATAGATAAAATGATGCAACTCTATAGTCTTAGCGGGGAATAGTTAAATGTTCGTTAGCCGTTATGCGTAAACCTTCCCATGCTCGCCTGTGAAAACATTGCCTGTATCAGGCAAGAACAGCTTATTTTCCAGAACCTTGGCTTCTGCCTGCCGGAAGGCACGATTTTATTGCTCAAAGGCGCCAACGGCACGGGTAAAACCAGCCTTATCCGGATATTATGCGGTTTACTATCCCCTGCCGACGGGCAAGTAACGTGGAACGGCGTTTCCATACAGGATAATGACGATTTCAAGCGCGATTTAATGATGATAGGTCACAAGGGCGCGGTAAAACTCGACAGTACCGTGGGCGAAAACCTTGCTTTTTGGGCAAAACTTTACGATACGGAATTGCTGCTCCCCGCCGCATTGCGTTTTTTCGATCTGGAGCGCTATTATGATGTTCCTGCCGGGCAGCTTTCCGCCGGATGGCAACGTCGCGTAGCGCTCGCACGGCTGATCGTCGCGCCCTGCAAGCTCTGGCTGCTCGACGAACCCACCAATTTCCTCGACGACGATGCCGTGCAGCTCGTCGCCAGCCTCATCGAATCGCGCGTGCAGCAGGGCGGTATCGTGGTGGTCGCCTCGCATATCATGAATTCTGCCATCGCCGCACATACGTTATATATGGGGGATTTTTCTTCTTCTCCCTCTCCCTTTGTGGGAGAGGGCGGGGAGAGGGGTTTGTCTCCGCATACGAGTGCATTGAAAGTCCCCCCTCTCCCTAACCCTCCCCCACAAGGGGGGAGGGAATAATGTTCATTCTCCTGCTCAAACAAACTATCACCCACGCGTTCCGCAAAGGCGGCGGTGCGTTCGGCACGGCGGCGTTTTACCTCATCACCGTAACCCTGTTCACGTTCGGATTGGGCACGGAAGGTATGGCGAAACACGCAGGTGCGGTCATGTGCGCGGCGATGTTGTTATCGTCGATCACCGCGCTGCCGCTGATGTATGAGCGCGATTATGAGGACGGGACTCTGGAGCAGTTTTTATTGCAGCCGGTGACGCTGGAGCTGGTGGCGTTCGCTAAAATCTGCGGCCAGTGGCTGGCGATCATCGTACCGCTGCTGCTGGTTTCGCCACTGCTGGCGCTGTTTTCCAACCTTACGCTTGATACCACGGTTGATGTTTTGCTGCTATTGCTGCTGGCATCGCCCACCATGGTCGCCATCGGCTCAGTGGCAGCCACGCTCACGCTAGGGGCGAAGCGCGGCGGATTGTTGCAGGCGCTGGTGGTGATGCCTATTTATATCCCGCTGCTGATTTTCGCAGCGTCGTCAGGCGGACAGGGGGCGACATTATTCCTCGCCGCCATGCTCTGCGCCAGTGTGCCGCTCGCCTGTTTCGTAAGCGCCGCGCTCATCAAAATCAGCCAGGATTGATTACGCCAGATCGAGGAACGTAAACCGATCGCGCAGGAAGCGCGCCGTGCGCGACGCCTCTATATAATGCGAAAATTCCCAGCCTATATCGCCGGGTGCAAGCGGCGCTTCGGCGGCGCGCAATATGGCTTCCATCTTATCCGCAGACATCATCACCGGCTGGATTCTATGCGCGATAGCTCCCCAGTCACCGATTTTACGTCCCCATTTATCCACTTGTTCGCGTTTCGCGGTGAACGCTTTTTCAGCGGCTTTCGCTACCGGCTCGCCATACAGTTTTTCAATATCATCCTTATTGAAATCCAGCGAAAGGAACTGCGGGGTATCGCCTATGATAATCTCCTGCCTGCGCGCCATGCCAAGCGCGGTGACGCTGATTTCCTCGCCGTGCAGCGTCGGCATCCGGTCTTTCGCCACGCCGAGCAACATACCATACGCATGGGCGATCATATGCTCACCCTGGCTAGCTGGGTAACTCCCGCCTGCGATCGTCATGCCGAGGCCGGAAAGCAACAGCACCTGCATCAGCAATTTCATGCTGTCATTATCCTGCAACGCAATGCCGCGCGCATGGCTGAATAGCTCGTCTTCCAGCGGCTTTAACAGTGTGTAGGGTGTTTCGTCATATGCCGTGCCGATCAGCAAATGTGACAATAGCCAGTCCGCCTGCGCAGTAGGCCGCGCTAGTGAATCGCCCAGCCCGCTTTTGCCGAGGCGCGGGGGCGCGAACGCAATCACGCCCACATCGCAGAACACGCCCAGCGGCACGTGCGCAGGCACGGTTTCCTTATAGCCGTCTTTTTCAATGGATGCATTGGCGGAGCAATAACCGTTCATCGAGGCCGCCGTGGGGAACACGATGTACGGCTTGCCATCGAGAAACGAGGCGCGTTTGCATAAATCGTTCACCGTGCCGCTGCCGACGGCGATAAGCGCGTCGCAAGCCTGCGTGCGTTTGCGCACATACTCCACGGTCAGCTCATTCGCCACGGGCTGCGCGTTGAGCGTCACATGCGTGGCTCCTTGCTTATCTGCGAAGGCGCAGAAAATTTCATCACCATACGCAATTGCCGTATGTTTATCGTCTACCACCGCAATCTTCATGCGCGGCATGATCGCCTCAACGAGGTCGTCCGTATCGCTGCGCAGGGTTTTTTCCATCACCATCTGCGGCAACGACGGCAATTTTTCCTGCAAGAGTTTCGTTGTAGCCGAATCGAACATGTGTATATATTCTCTTGGGATGAACCGTTTATCGAAGAAGGCATTAAACACAGCATGAGCAGTTTTATACAGCGTTTTCTTATTCTTTCTGCGATTATAGGCTCCTGCATCTCCGGCGCGCACGCCGATGAAGGGTTCGATGCATGGCTGCGCGAATTCAAACGTGAGGCGCAGGAGCAGGGCATCTCCGCGCAAACGCTTGAAGAGGCTTTTACCACCACCGAATTTCTTGACGACGTGATCGAGTTGGATCGCAAGCAGCCGGAATCCAAGCTGACGCTCGCGCAATACCTCGATAAGGTAGTCAACGATGTGCGCATCGAAAAGGGGCGCGAACTGTATCAGGAGCACAAGGAACTGCTGGAGCAGATTAGCGCGACCTACGGCGTGCAGCCGCAATATATCGTGGCGCTGTGGGGTATCGAAACCAATTTTGGCGACAATACGGGCGGCTATCAGGTCGTCGATGCGCTGGCGACGCTGGCCTATGACGGCCGCCGCAGTGAATTTTTCCGTGGCGAATTGCTGAAAGCGTTGCAGATTATCGACGCCGACCACATCACAGCTTTCGACATGCAAGGCTCATGGGCGGGCGCGATGGGGCAATGCCAGTTCATGCCCAGCAGCTTCCTCAGTTATGCGGTGGATTACGATCAGGACGGCAAGCGCGACATATGGGACACGCAGGCCGATATATTCGCCTCCATCGCCAATTACCTAAAAGAATCCGGCTGGGACGGCGCGGAAGGGTGGGGCGGAAAAGTACGCCTGCCGAAGGATTTCGACACGTCGCTGGCGGATATAAAGCAGGTTCAGCCTCAAGGCTATTGGGAGAAAATGGGGATACGGTTTGTCGGAGACACGGCTCCGCCGCAGGACACTTCACGGTCGCTTATCCTCGTGGGCGAGGGTGAGCACGCCGCCCCCTATCTCATCACCAACAACTATAAAGTACTGCTCAAATGGAACCGGTCGCGCTACTTCGCCACGGCGGTGGGAATGCTGGCAGACCGCATAGGAGAGTAATATGAAAAAGCATATGGCAAAAATTCTTTGCTTCGGGCTTGCGCTTTCGATCCTTGCCGCCTGCCAACCGCAGGCGCCCGCGCCTAAGGGGGTGAAAATCGGCAAGCCATATGTGATCGATGGCAAAACCTATTACCCCTCCTATGATCCGACCTATGACAGAATAGGGCAAGCATCGTGGTATGGGCCGGGCTTTCACGGGAAATATACGGCAAACGGCGAACGGTTCGACCAGAACGACCTGACTGCGGCGCACCCCACCTTGCCGATGCCCTCACTGGTGCGCGTCACCAATCTTGAAAGCGGCAAAAGCGTTATCCTGCGTATTAACGACCGCGGCCCGTTCAAAAATAACCGCATCATCGACTTATCGAAAAAATCCGCACAGACGCTGGGCGTCCATAGCCTGGCGCGCGTTCGTGTGCAGTTTCTTAAGGAAGAATCCGAGCGCTATGTAGCAGCCTTGCAGAGCAGCGGCAAAATCCTGACCATGGCAGAGTTCAACGCCGCCGAGGAACGCATGAAAAATGCGTCCGTCACCCGCTCAACCGAGCCGGGGCCGCAAATCGTGGAATCCACCGTATCCACCAGCCATGCGGGGCAGGCGATCAGCAACGCAGCCCCCGTGATGACGGTCAGCAGCGATGAGCTGGCCACGCCCGGCACGGTGGAAAACAAGGAACTCCCAAAACTGTTCAAGGATGCCGCCGCTGAAGAAGCGCCGCCTGCCGCAGCGAGCCAGCCTTCACCGGTAGTTATCCACGCGAACGAAACCATAACGGAAACGACACACAAACCTGCGCCGGAACCGGCAGAGGCAAAACCTGCAGCGGGACAGCAGGAAGGACGTTATGTGATTCAGGCAGGATCGTTCGCCGCCGAAGAAAATGCACACAAACTGGAAAGCAGGCTCGCGGGCATTGCCAACGTGTTCATTGATAAGGTTGAGATGGGTGATAAGGAATGGTGGCGTGTGCGCGTGGGTAAATTCAGCGACAAGGCTTCCGCCGACGCAGCATTGGCCAAGGTACGCGCCGCAGGCGTGCCCGATGCGCGTATCGTACAGTAAATATAATAGTCAGGGAGAATAGGACGTGAAGGCAAAACGCACACTGGCATGGGGATTATTGATTGCGCTGATGGCCGCGCAACCGGCTTATGCGATCGAAACAGCAGCGAAACAGGCGTTTCTCATCGACGCGACCACACGCACCGCCCTGTTTGAAAAAGATGCCGATGTGCCGATGCACCCGTCATCCATGAGCAAGCTGATGACACTATACGCCCTGTTCTCCCGCCTTAAGGAAGGGCGCATCAAGCTGACGGACAAATTACCGATCAGTGAAAAGGCATGGCGGACGCAGGGTTCAAAAACCTTCGTGCATGTGGGCGATGAAATCTCGGTTGAGGATCTGATCCACGGCATCATCATTCAGTCCGGCAACGACGCCTGTATCGTGGTGGCGGAAGGATTGAGCGGCAGCGAGGAAGCGTTCGTCAAGGAACTCAATCGTATCGCCAAAGAAATCGGCATGGAAAACAGCCATTTCACTAACGCCACCGGCCTGCCCGAAGATGAACATCTGATGACCGCGCGCGACCTTGCCACCCTCGCAGAGCGTCTCATTGAGGATTTTCCTGAATACTACCATTACTTCTCCATACGCGAATACACCTATAGCGGCATCAAGCAGCAGAACCGCAACCGGTTGCTTGGCGCCTCCATCGGCGTGGATGGCCTGAAAACGGGGCATACGGAAGCGGCAGGATATGGAATCTCGCTTTCCGCAAAACAGGGAAATCGCAGACTCATCCTTATCATCAACGGATTGGGTAGCGATAATGCGCGTGTAGAAGAGGGCGATAAGCTCCTGCGTTACGGCTTCCGCGAATTTGAAAATAAGACGCTGGTAAAAAAAGGCCAGAAAATCGCCGATGCCGAAGTGTGGTTCGGCACAAAGCCCACTGTTTCGCTGGTGGCAAAAGACGATCTTTCGGTCACCGTACCGGCAGGGGCGGCGAAATCCGCCAGCTTCACGCTGAAATACAACACGCCGCTGCCCGCGCCGGTAACGAAGGATACGCCGGTGGCCACACTATCCATCCGCATCTCGCCCGACGCCAAGCCGATGCAGGTTGATGTGCTGGCAGGGGAAGATGTGGGCGCGGTTTCCGGCTTCAAGCGCATGTGGCTAACCCTGAACCACCTGATCGCAGCGCAATGACCGGCATCTTCATCACCTTTGAAGGCGGCGAGGGCAGTGGTAAATCCACCCAGCTTTCGCTGCTCGGTGAGGCGTTTGAAGCAGCAGGCATTCCCTATATCACCACGCGCGAACCGGGCGGTTGCGAAAGCGCCGAGCGCATCCGCACGCTGCTGGTCAGCGGCGACCACGCGCCGTGGGATCCGGTGGCTGAAACGTTGCTGTTTTATGCCGCGCGCATGGAGCACGTGACCGGGCTGGTGAAGCCCGCGCTGGCGGAAGGCAAGGTAGTGCTGTGCGACCGTTTTGCCGATTCCACGCAGGTCTATCAGGGCATCGGCAAGGGATTATCGGAGGAATATGTGTTGATGCTGCACCGCCTCCTGCTTGGCAATTTCGCGCCCGACCTCACGCTGGTACTCGATATAGACCCTACCGAAGGGCTGGCGCGTGCCGCAGACCGGCGCGGCAGCGAAACCCGCTTTGAATCCATGGAGATCGACTTCCACCGCAAGGTGCGCGCAGGCTTCCTCGCGATTGCCGAACGCGAATCGCAACGCTGCCGGGTGCTCGACGCCGCCGAACCTGCGCGCAATATCCACGCCCGTGTAGTTACCGCCATCAACACACGCTTTGGCTTTACGATGCCAACCGCATGAGTGAATTCTTCCCCAAAGATACCGGCGAACTTTTCGGCCATGCGGAGGCGGAGCGCCAGCTATTGCACGACGCCGAGCAGGGAAAACTCGCGCATGGCTGGATTATCAGCGGCGGCAAGGGCATCGGGAAAGCGACGCTGGCTTATCGCTTCGCGCGCGCGATGCTTGCGGGCGAGGGGGCTATGGCGATGTCGCCGGAACATCCCGTTTTCCGGCGGGTTGCGGCGGGTTCGCACGCGGATTTGCTGGTGGTGGAACCGATTTTCGATACTAAAAAGGGAGAATATGCCAGCGGGATTACGGTCGATCAGGCACGTGAAATCGGGCAGTTCCTTTCGCTCACGCCCGGTGAAAGCCAGTGGCGCGTGGTGATCGTCGACAGCGCCGACCAGTTGAACAACAACGCCGCCAACGCCATCCTCAAAATTCTTGAGGAGCCGCCGCCGCAGGCACTGCTGCTACTGGTATCTCACAATCCCGGCAAGCTGCTGCCCACCATCCGCTCACGCGCCCGCATGCTTAAACTCAAAATGCTCGATGACGCTGATTTTGAACAGGCGCTATCCCTGCGTTTCCCCGATATGGAAAGCCGCAGGCTGGAGGCGTTGTGGCAATTATCCGGCGGTTCGCCGGGCGTGGCGGCTACGTATGAAGAGCAGGGGGCGCTCGAATTGTATGTGGAAATGCTCACCCTGATGTCGCGCCTGCCGCAGCTGGATACGCTGGCGCTGCACGCGTTCGCCGACAGCGTGTCGGGCGCGAAGTCGCATGCGCGGTTTCAGGTTTTCATCGAGTTGGCGCTGATTATACTGGAAAGATTGTGCAAAGTGTCGGCGGGCGTTAACCGTTTTGGGCTTTGCGTGGAGGAAAAAACATTGTTAACACCGATACTTGCGCTACATCCGCCCGCTATGTGGGCGGTGAAATGGCAGCAGGCCTGCGATCAGTTTTTGTTGTCACAACGCCTGCATCTCGACTACAAGCAGGTAGTTATCGCATTTTTTCACTCCATCGCCAGCAAGGAAGGATTCCTGTTAGGGAATACAGCCGCTTGAGTAAGCATTATTATATCACCACTCCCATCTATTATGTGAACGACCGCCCGCATATCGGCCACGCCTATACGTCGGTGGCGTGCGATGTGCTTGCGCGCTTCATGCGCATCAGCGGTCATAACGTCAAATTTCTCACCGGCACCGACGAGCACGGGCAGAAGGTGGAAAAATCCGCCGCCGCAGCAGGCATCACTCCGCAAGCGCTCGCCGACGCGAATGCACAGCATTTCCGTGACCTCACGCAGCTTATGCATATCAGCTGTGACGATTTCATCCGCACTACTGAACCACGCCATGTCACATCGGCGCAGGCATTATGGAAAAAAATGGAGCAGGGCGGCCACATCGTTTTGGGCAGCTATGCGGGGTGGTATTCCGTGCGTGACGAGGCCTATTATCAGGAATCCGAATTGGTGGGTGGCAAAGCACCCACGGGGGCGGATGTGGAATGGGTCGAGGAGCCGAGCTATTTTTTCAAGCTCTCCGCATTTCAGGACAGGTTGCTCGATTATTATAAGGCCAACCCGGAATTTATCGGGCCTGAATCGCGACGCAACGAGGTTATCAATTTCGTCAAGGGTGGCCTGAAAGATTTATCCATATCGCGCACCACATTTTCATGGGGCATACCGGTACCCAGTAACGAAAAACATATTATGTATGTGTGGCTGGATGCGCTGGCGAATTATCTTTCGGCTCTGGGCTATCCCGAAAACACGCCGGATATGTCCAATTTCTGGCCGGCCGACTTGCACATGGTGGGCAAAGACATCGTGCGTTTCCATGCCGTTTACTGGCCAGCGTTCCTGATGGCCGCAGAGCTGCCGCTGCCGAAACGCATTTTTGCGCATGGCTGGTGGACGATCGAGGGCGAAAAAATGTCTAAATCGCTGGGCAATGCCATTGCGGCCGCCGACCTCGTTAACGAATTCGGGCTCGACCAGACGCGCTGGTTTTTGATGCGCGAAGTGCCGTTTGGCAATGACGGCAATTTTTCCCGGGAAGCGATGATTAATCGCGTAAACAGCGAACTCGCGAATAATATCGGCAATCTGGTGCAGCGGACGCTGTCGATGATCGCGAAGAATTGCGACGGAAAAATTCCTGCGGCCGGAGCACAGCCATCGCTGGTAACCGTTACGGAGGCTGAACTTACGAAAATTCCCGCCTGTGAATTCGATAAATATATCGGCGATATTGTTCGTTACGCCTCCGAAGCGAATGAATTTATCGACAAACAAGCTCCATGGGCATTGAAAAAACAAGGAAAATTGGAAGAAATGGGTCACGTGCTTTACGCGCTGGCCGACGCTATACGAAAAATTGCTATTTTATTACAGCCGGTTATACCCGTTTCAGCCGCAAAAATCCTCGACCAGCTAGCGGTTCCGGCCTCCCAGCGCGGCTTTTCCGATTTGGGCAGGGGGCTTGTTCCCGGAACGGCGCTTTCTCCCCCTGAGCCTGTATTTCCAAGGCTTGAGGTACAAAAAGAGGGGGCTGCCTGACATGCTGGTCGATAGCCATTGCCACCTCAATTTCCCCGATTTCAAAGACGATCTCGACGCCGTTATCCAGCGGGCGAAGGATGCCGGAGTCGGTGTTATGCAGACCATCTGCACCGAGATGGAAGAGTTCGATGAGGTGCATGCTATCGCGCAACGCTATGACGGCATATATTGCTCCGTAGGCGTGCACCCAAATGAATCTGGGAAAACAAAAATTGTTTCTTGCAATGAACTTATAAGTAAAACTTCATCTAAAAAAGTAATTGGCATTGGAGAAACCGGGCTGGATTATCACTACGATACCAGCGACCGTAACTCTCAAAAACAGAGTTTTTTGGAGCATATCAGGGCATCACGCGAGACGGGGCTGCCCGTTATTGTGCATACGCGCGATGCCGATGAAGATACGATCGGCATTTTATCAACCGAGATATCAACAGGCTTGTTCAAGGGTGTTATACACTGCTTTACCTCCTCTAAATATCTGGCTGATAAAGCGGTCGAACTTGGTTTTTATATTTCGCTTTCTGGCATAGTTTCCTTCAAGAACGCACAAGCTATCCGCGACGCTATTGCCGATGTTCCATTGGACAGATTATTGGTCGAAACCGATGCCCCATACCTCGCTCCGATGCCCCATCGCGGAAAGCGAAATGAACCATCTTTCGTTATATATACCAATAAAATACTTGCTGAAGTTAAACAAATTTCTGAAGAAAAATGCGCCGAAATCACCACGCAAAATTTCTTCCGGCTTTTCGACAAGGCGGCGGCATGAAAGTAACCCTGCTCGGATGCGGTAATTCGGGAGGGACACCACTGATCGGCTGCGATTGCAAAGTGTGCCTATCCGATGACCCAAAAAACAAACGAACGCGAGCATCGCTGGCAGTCGAAATTCATGGCAAAACCATACTTATCGACAGCTCACCAGACCTCCGCCAGCAGGCGCTTACCAACCGTATCAGGCGCATCGATGCCGTACTTTACACCCATGCGCATGCTGACCATGCCAACGGGCTTGATGATTTACGCTCATTCAATTACTTAGTAGATAATCCTATACCGATTTATGGCAACGCGGATACGCTGGAAGAGCTGCAGAGACGCTTCCCATACGCGTTTTTACCTAAACCGACAATTTGGTACCGCCCATGCCTGACGCCACATGTTTTTTCCGATGCCCCCGTGCAAGCATTGAAAGTGGGGGATATTCCGGTAACATTATTCACCCAGATGCACGGAAAAATTATTACGATCGGCTACCGCATCGGCACCATGGCGTATTCCACCGATGTCGATGCGATTCCCGAAGCGAGCTTTGCCGCACTCGAAGGGCTGGACGTATGGTTTGTCGATTGCCTGAAATATGCGGAATCTTACAGCCATGCCTGCCTGGAGCAAGCCCTGCGCTGGATCGAACGCGTGAAGCCGAAGCTCGCCGTCCTCACCCACATGGCGCATGATTTTGATTACGAGACCCTCCGTAAGTCATTGCCAAACAATGTCGTCCCCGGTTATGATGGACTCTGCCTAACCCACTGGAGCGCCTGAACGGTCTATTTTTTCCATAATATATATTATACGATAAAAATCGATGAGCAAAACCCCCAAAGACGTACTGTCAGCGCTGTGTTCCGAGATCACCCCTCTCAATCATAATGCTACGCAGGAAAGCTATGCGCTGAAGAACGATACGGAAGCTAAATTGGCTTACGAAGTGCTTCTTGCCTACGGTTTCGACGTAAATTTATATCGTGAATCCGGTACATCCCGACTCTACCTGACTCGTGACCAACGCCCGCCCAGCGCCGTTGCGCTCGCACTGGATGCCGCGCTCGCCCACGCCACAACGCTGAAAACCATATCGGACCAAATCTTCAAAGATAATAATGATATAAATCAATATATTAATATCCGTTTTCAGAACACCGCAACGCAGGGAAAACAAATAACCATCCACTATCCGCCCGCCCCGCAGGATGCCGCAGCTGCCAAGCCTTACGTCGCGGAAGCCGCGATGAAGCCATCATCCTCAATGCAAGCGCCGATGACGCCACCCGCTCCTGCACATAAAACCGCTAAAGCAAGCATTCAGCTGCAGAAAAAGAAGGAAGCGGTTGCCGATAACGTATTCAGCGGCGCTCCCAGCCTTGCGAAGAAATATCCTTTTGGCATTCAGGCATCTTCCACCGAAGCCAGCGACCTGAGTTTTAAGAAGCGCATGACCATGTATGTACTGAGTAACTTGACCTCAAGCCTCTATGCGTTTTTCGCAATGCTTGTCGCCACGATAATACTGCTTACCCTGTTCGGCGTATCCAAAGGCTTCCTATGCCCTGATTTTATCAAAGCTAAACAAAAAAACCCGCCATGGTATTGCCGTTCGCTTATCAACGACGAGCAGGATATGAACCCACAAAATAACGTCGTAATACCGCCTCCGCCATGAGCCATAACTCCATGCTTACTCTGGAATCGCAGCCGGTTGGCGGATTGCGCGGCGAACTTGCGGTGCCGGGCGATAAATCCATTTCGCACCGTGCCCTGATGCTTTCGTCACAAGCGCTTGGCACTACGCGGATCAGCGGCTTGCTCGAAGGCGACGACGTACTCAATACCGCCAAGGCGCTGACCTCACTTGGCGTTACCATCACGCGAGCCGGTTCTGAATGGGTGGTTGAAGGCGTAGGCGTCGGCGGATTGAAGGAAAGCAGCGATGTGCTTGATATGGGAAATTCCGGCACCAGCACACGTCTGCTAATGGGTTTGGTCGCACCCTACCCGTTCACCACCTTTTTTACCGGCGACGATAGCCTGCGTTCGCGCCCGATGGGGCGCGTCACCACACCGCTTACGCAAATGGGCGTGACCATTACCGCCTCGTCCGGCAATCGCCTGCCGCTATCGCTCACCGGCACGGCCGACACGATTCCGATCAGCTATCGCCTGCCGGTTGCTTCGGCTCAGGTTAAATCGGCGATTCTTTTGGCCGGCTTGAATACGCGTGGAAAAACTACCGTGATCGAACCGGAAGCCACGCGCGATCACACCGAAAATATGTTGAATTACCTTGGCTTCAAACTCGATATTGAAAAGTTAGATGATGGAGCGACTTCTATTTCCATCCAAGGCAGGCCGGATATTGCTCCCGCCGACCGCCATATCAGCGTGCCGGGCGACCCCTCTTCCGCCGCCTTCCTTGTGGTTGCCGCGCTTATCACCGGAAAGTCACACATCACGATCAAAAATATTTGTGTTAATCCATTACGTACGGGATTGTTTACAACGCTTTGTGAAATGGGCGCAAAATTACAATTTACTAATGAGCGTATTGTTGCCGGTGAACGCGTGGCCGATATTGATGTCAGCAGCAGCGCGCTGAAGGCCATCACCGTCCCGGCTTCACGCGCACCTTCCATGATTGATGAATATCCCATCCTCGCAGTCGCCGCAGCGTTTGCAGAAGGCGAAACCGTCATGCACGGGCTGGCGGAATTGCGCGTCAAGGAAAGCGACCGGCTGGCGGCTATCATCGAATCGTTGCAGGCTTGCGGGGTTTCCGCCCGCGCGGAGAACGACACACTCTACGTCACCGGCTGCAACGGAGCGCCCAAGGGCGGCGGGCTGGTCAAAACTCGGTTCGACCACCGCATCGCCATGGCATTTTTAGTGATGGGCATGGGAACGCGCGAAGCTGTGCGCGTGGACGACGCCACCGCCATTTCAACCAGCTTCCCCGGCTTCACAACCCTTCTCAACGGCCTTGGTGCGCATATATGCGATGCGGGCGGCGTATATACCAAACCGATGATCATCGCCATCGATGGTCCGGCCGCTTCCGGCAAGGGCACGCTGGCACGCAGGCTGGCGGAATATTTCAATCTCGATTACCTCGATACCGGCAGCCTTTACCGCGCCGTGGGCATGAAACTCGTCTATACCGGAAAAGACCCTAAGGATAAGGAGGCGGCCATTGCCGCCGCCCGCTCCATCGACGCCGAAGATTTAGCCAACCCCCGCCTGCGTCAGGAACGCATCGGGCAGGCAGCCTCCATCGTATCGGCATTCCCGGAAGTGCGCGCTGCCCTGCTCGATTTTCAGCGTAAATTCGCCCACAATCGCAAAGGAGCCGTACTCGACGGGCGCGATATAGGAACGGTGGTGTGCCCGGATGCGGATTTTAAATTTTTTATCACCGCAACCCGTTATGCGCGCGCACGCAGACGTCACCGCGAATTACAAGGACAAGGCATCGAAGTGGTGTTTGAGTCGGTGCTGGAAGATCTGCGCGAGCGCGACGAGCGCGACGAGCAACGCGCCATCGCACCGCTCAAACCTGCCGAGGATGCCATAACTATCGACAGTTCCACAATGGATGCCAGCACGGTGTTCGACATGGCCAGCGGCCTGATTACGAAAAAACATTCCTGACCATTATCCCAAGCACCTATAAGGCATGCGCACAAAAAGAAACGCACATAAAGACATGATCTTTATGTGCGTTTCTCCGTAACCAGATGGAATGGTTAATCGTTGCGATCCGACTGCTTGCGGGCGAGCTTACGCGCGCGGCGCTTTGCTTCGGCGGCATTGCGAACGCGAGCCTCGGACGGTTTTTCGTAGTGGCGGCGCATTTTCATTTCGCGGAAGAGCCCTTCGCGCTGCATCTTTTTCTTCAGCGCACGAAGTGCCTGGTCGACATTATTATCACGGACAATAACTTCTACCAAAAGGATATACCCCCTTCCAAAAATCGTATCAAAAAAGTGAATAGGACGAACTACCACTCTAGCAAGCGTGGCAGTCTTTGTCAAAAACAATAAAAACCGCCATTTTTAGCGGCTTACAGGCTTATATGCCGATCCACGGACTTGTGGCAACTGGTCCCCGTGCATGGCTGGTAACGCAGGCGCACGGTAAGCGGTTGTTTTTTCGTACCCAACCGCAATGCCAGCGTTACGTTGATACGCCCTTCAAATATGTAATACGGTGCGTTATTCAGCCCGTCCGCCCTGCGCAGCGGTTCGGGAAATACCACTCCGCCCTGCTCCACACCTTCGCCCTGCACATCCACCTGCAGCGGAATGAGGAACGGCGGGTTGCCGCGATGGGCATTGATATGCCAGTCTTCGCGAATATCAAGCGTAACGATGATTTCGCATCGCTCGCCCGGCTTTGCATCGAGGGGAAATAACGCAGCGGCAACCTGCACGATGTCGTCGGGCGCTGGCTTACCGCCCGATTGCTCCTCGAACAGCACGGGCGTGGCCGCCTGTTTTCCATTTTGCAGCAGATCGAGTGCAAGCGCATATTGCACCAGACTCGCATGCTCCGCCAGCACGCGCATACTGCCTTTCATAAAAAATTCCGCGAGGGTTCTCGCCTGGTCAAGATACGCTATATCCTGCGTGATCGCATATAACTCCGTAAGGTTATGCACCATCGTGGCGTTGGCATTCGGCAGCGCGGAATCGTCACTGCCTTTGATACGCATGGGCATAAGCGCGCCGCAGTTGTTGGTGAAGTAGCCTTCCGCATGCGGGTCGCGCAGCAAGTCATCGGCGCTGCGCATGAGAGAAACGGCGGAATCAAGTAATTCCGGCCTTGGGCGTGCGCGCCACAGGGAAAGCAGGCCTTTGACGAGGAACGCATAATCTTCCAGCGTGGCATCGAGATAGGCACGGCCACCATCGGGCACGATACGGTGCAGCCTGCCTTCGTTATCGATAGCATAGTCGAGCAGATATTCCGCCGCGCGTTGCGCACGATCAATATAGGTCGGCTCCGAAAGCACACGCCCCGCATGGGCAAATGCATCGATCATCAGCCCATTCCACCCGACAATGATTTTATTGTCGATATGCGGCATTTTCCGGGTGTTGCGTACGGCGAGCAGCTTGTTGAGGAGCTGGCCGCCCATCGCTGCGAGTTGCACATATGGCATGCCGCGCTCTGCGGCGGCGAAATCCAGCGGCTTGCGTGCGATGATCGCCTGCCCTTCAGGATGTTTGTGGCCGGGAAATTGCGGAATATCGGCCAGCGCGTAGAATGTTGTAAAAAACTTTGTTTCTTCGGGCGTGAGCAGCGATTCGATCTCTTTGGCCGTCCACGCGTAATACGCGCCTTCCACCTGATCCGTTTCGGCGTCGATGGCAGCATAAAACGCGCCGTTACCGCTTGTCATCACGCTGCTGGTATAGTCTAGGATGCTACGTGCGACATCGGCTAAGTACGGGTTGCCGGTGAGCCGGGCGGCATCGGTATAGACCCGCGCGAGCTGTGCCTGCGTGTAGAGCATTTTTTCAAAATGCGGGATATACCACTCTTTATCCACTGCGTAGCGGTGGAACCCGCCGCCGACATGGTCGTATATGCCGCCTGCGGCCATTTTCGCCAGCGAAAGCGTGACCATCTCCAGCGCCTGCGGGCTGCCGGTCGCCTCGTGATAGGCCAGCAGGAACGATAGGTATCCTTCATGCGGGAATTTTGGCGCCTGAAAAAATCCGCCGGAGCGTGAATCGTGATGCCCTTTCAATTCAGCGAACAGCGTATCGGCAGTATCCTGCGCGGAGCGTGCATCTGTACCGGGCTTGAAGATAAGGAACGCCTGCATGATGTCGGAGATTTCATCCGCCGTTTTCCTGATGTCCTCCTCTTTGGTCGCCCAGCCGTGGGCAAGCCATTCCAGCAGGCGCGGAAATGCTGGCTTGCCGTATGCATCACTAGCCCCGTAGGTGCCGCCCGCATGGAAAGGTTTTAACTCCGGCGTGAGAAATACGTGGTTCGGCCAGCCGCCCTCCTGCGTCATGATCTGCCGCGCCACCATGTAGATTTCATCAAGTTCTGGGTGTTCTTCCCTGTCGATCTTGATATTGACGAACGAACGGTTCATCGCCGATGCGATAGAAAGGTTCTCGAATACTTCGCGTTCCATCACGTGGCACCAGTAGCAGGTAGAGTATCCGATAGACAGCAGGATGGGCTTTTTTTCCGCGCGCGCGCGGTCGATCGCTTCTTTCCCCCACGGGTACCAGTATACCGGATTGGCCGCGTGCTGGCGAAGGTACGGGCTTGCCGCATGTTGCAGAGGATTGACAAAACGCGGATTCTGTTCGCGGGTATGGATAGCGGTTCTCCCTACAAATGCGAGGTGAGCTTCTTTTCAATGTCCTGCACTATATAGCGGTGATCCTCGCGCCCGACAACCGCGAATTCCGCAGCCGTAAGCCATGCGCGCGCCGCCGTTGTTTCCGCGATCTCACGGTCGGGGAGAAAAGCATCGATATTCGCAACCGATGCGGCAAACAACCACATCTGTTTTTGCTTACCGGTAGTGGCGGACGAAAAGTCATACAGGCCGAGATCGAAAAGCGCCGTGATATTATCCAGCACAAGGCCGAGTTCTTCGATACCTTCACGTAGCGCCGTCTGCGCCATCGTTTCCTTCTGCGCACCACTGGTATCATCACGTTCACGTATGTCCCGCCAGCCCTCGCCTTCCGTATAATATTGGCGTGTTCCCTTACAGAGCTGGTAAGGCGGCTCGCCCAGCTCGGGCTGGGTGCCGCGCGGTTTCATGAGGTAGTAGCGGAAGCCTTCTGCGTCGCGTGTAAAAGGAATAACGCCAGCCTTGTTACATGGCTCCGCCTGCCTTGCAACCAGCGATATTATGGCAAGTCGTTCCAGCTTTGTCTTGATCAACGTATAAATGTCCATAGCGCCGAGTGGTAGAGGATAGATGGGCAATGCACAATACAACCAATGGGTGCATATTTGTTACGTTTTAGAATAAATATTTCATAAACAAGCATAATATGCTGATATTACTTTTGTTTTTTATGCAAGCGCATTGTAACAATTATTTCACAAAACCTTCATATTCCTTCGTATGGAAATTATGTAGTATGTCTCCACTAAATATCCATTTTATATAAACTCAGTTGGGAGATTTTATGGCAGAAAAAGATTTACAGACTGCACAGCAGGAAGCGCTGGTTGCGGTGAATAAGGCCAGCTACGATGCTGTAATTAATGATCCACGCGTTGTCGAAATGACGAATGATGTCGTCACATCTTTTAGACGTAAAATTACATTAGATGATGAGCTTCGTCAAAAATATGCTGGTGCGAAAACTGCTCCATCAGATAAAGATACGGATATCGACACCACAAAACTCAGGACACAAGATTATTCTACTGTTGTTACCATAGGCGCAGCAGATGCTATATTGCGCGAACATGTATTGACGCGCAGCGAGAATTTTATACCTGGGTTAGTGACCGCAGTTGCAGCCGAAAAAAACATCAATGCTAACCTTTCGGAAGCAATTAAGAATGTATACATGCGCTCCGTTGTTCAAGAACGACTTGATGACGCATTGTTTGAAGACCCTACTCCTGCGCAGGCAAATAATGCCGTAGTAGCACCCCGTACCCCTGCTGCAGCTCCTGGCTTCCAGCTCCAGTCGGGCGGCGTCAAGCGCTAATCGCTGTTAGACTTCCTGTGTACGAACGCCCCGCTTCTTCAGCAGCGGGGCGTTTTTTTGTGTGCTAAGTTCTGGCGATGGCCTTCGACATCGCCATCATGCGGTCGAGCGGTTTGCTGGCGCGGGCGATTAGGTCGGGCGTGAGGGTGATTTCCGGCGTGCGGTTTTTCATGCAGAGATAGATTTTTTCCAGCGTGTTGAGCTTCATGTAAGGACAGTTGTTGCAGGAGATGCACGCGCCGTCGCTTACGCCGGGAACCATGTGGAACGTACTACCGGGCGAGCGTTTGCGCATTTCGTGGAAGATGCCCGGCTCGGTGAGCACGATGAAGCTCTCGCCTGGACGCTCCGCCGCATAGCGGATCAGCGACGAGGTGGAACCGATGAATGCGGCGTGCGCCAGCAGCGCCTCCGGGCATTCGGGATGGGCGATGATGTGCGCGGCGGGATGGCGGGTTTTGAGCTTTACCAACTCCTGTTCGGAAAAGCGCTCATGCACCATGCAGGTGCCGTTCCACAGCAGCATGTCGCGCCCGGTTTTTTTATTGAGGTATCCGCCCAGATATTTATCCGGCGCAAAGATGATTTTTTCCTGTGCGGGCAACTGGCGGATAATCGCCTCGGCGTTGCTGGAGGTTACGATAATGTCCGACATCGCCTTGATCTCGGCCGAGCAATTAATGTAAGTGACCACCGTATGGTCGGGATGCGCCGCCTTGAACGCAGCAAATTTATCCGGCGGACACGAATCCTCAAGCGAACAACCGGCCTTCAGGTCGGGGATGAGCACCTGCTTGCCGGGGTTAAGTATCTTGGCGCCCTCGGCCATGAATTTCACACCGCAGAATACGATGACATCTGCCTGCGTTTCGGCTGCGCGGCGCGCCAGCTCCAGCGAATCCCCAACATGGTCGGCCAGTTCCTGAATGTCATCATCCTGATAATAATGCGCCAGAATGACGGCATTCATGTCCTTTTTCAGGCGCTGTATTTCGATTTCGTAATCCATGAACCTATTACCGCCATTCGCTGACGAACGGCCTTTCCAGCAACCCGTTGATGACCTGATCGATGGGCGCATTTTCATAGAGAATGTGGTGTACCGCCTCACAGATGGGCATGGACACACTGAGCTTGCGCGTGAGTTTGGTAACCGATTCAGCGGCGATTACCCCTTCGGTGGCGCCACGGCCACGCAATGCCAGCATATCTTCCTTGGACTTGCCCTCGCCAATGGACACGCCGAATGACATGTTACGCGATTTAGTGCTGTTGCAGGTAAGAATGAGATCGCCCAGCCCACATAATCCCATAAGAGTTTCGGGTTTTCCACCCTTGGCAAGCGCCAGACGGACAATCTCGGAGAAGCCGCGCGTAACGATGGCAGCGCGGGCATTTTCCCCCATGTTTTTTCCCATAGCGATACCGCAAGCGACGGCAATCACGTTTTTCACCGCACCGCCGACCTGCGTGCCTATGATGTCGTCGCAAAGATACGGGCGGAACAGACGGCCACCGATGGCATACATAAGCACATCGAGTAGATCCTTATGCTCGCTGGCAATGGTGGTGGCGGTGGGCTGCCCGCGCGCCGCTTCGTCGGCAAAGTTGGGGCCGGAAATAATGCCGATCGGGTTGCGCGGTAATATGGACTGCGCCACCTCGCTCATCAGCATCAGGCTACCGCGCTCTATGCCCTTGCTGGCAAGCACCAGCGGAACGCTGGCATCCAACGTATCGGATACGAGAATACATGCGGTACGGAGCGTATGCGATGGCACGGCGAGGATCAGCACGTCGCAACGGCAGACTTCGTCGAAACGGTCGGTTACTTTGATGTCGGGATCGATGAAAATGGACGGCAGGTAAATATCGTTGGTACGACGCTCGACGACAGACTGGATCACGTTCTGGTTGCGTGTGCCCAGCGTAACGCGGCTTCCGGCGCGGTTGGCGAGGATACTGAGGGCTGTCCCCCAGGCACCGCCACCAACTACACCCACATGGTGTCGATTATCGCCCATCTACGCGTTTAACCTGGCCGGAAATTTGCTGGCGGCTTTTCCACGCAGAACCGGCCTCGTTGAATACGCAGACGATCTCGTTGCCCTGACGCAGCGTAAAGCGGTTGGATACGCGCTCCACCACGATGTAATCCCCGCGCGTGCGATAGTTGATCAGCGATTCATTGCCTTCCTTGTCTACCCAGAAAAATGCGGGCAGTTCGGCATTCTTGTCGCGGAATTCAAAGTAGGTGAACTCGCCATCGTCGAAGATACGAATGGGCGCGACTTCGTCGGAACCGGAGATGGTGTAGGCGAAATTATACCTGCCCGCGTCCTTCTCAAGATCGGGCATCGGGACGGAATCGAGATACTGGCTCACCGTCTGCGCCGCATCGCTGTCGGGATAGATAAAGCGCATGATGAACACCATTTCCTTGTCGCCGATGTCATCGGTATCGTGCGCATGCAACTCGAACAGATATACGTGCTTATTGGTGATCAGCGTCATGTTGGTAGTGGCGTCCTGCTCGACGGGCTTCAGGAAGAGGCGGTTGCCGGACGGGTTGAGCATCCATGCGGTGGAATCGCCCATGGATATGGTCTGTATTTCTTCGTCCTGCGCGAACTCGATAGCGGACTGGTAGCGGTAATGGCCGGTGAAGCGGAACACCTGATCGGGCTGGTAAATGATCACGCGAACGCGGTGATCGACCTGAATAGGACGGGGTTCACGCGTGGCGTGAGCTGCCTGCAAACCTACCAGTGAAAAAAGCGCTACAACCAATGCAGAAAGGGCGATGTTTTTATGTGTCATTGTAAATCCTGAAGTCGCTTCGTGCGATATTGGGTTACCACAAAAGTGACCGGTTTAACTTTCCCAGTCTCTTCATCTAACGTAATGCCACTGTAGTTAAAAGCGATATTTGCTTGCCAGCGGGTTTTTTTTACCTGCCCGTTCCCCTCCACCTTGGCCTCGAACACTACTTCCATGGCGTTTTCCTGATTACGCGACGGGCGGGTTTCAGAAATCTCGATACTGCGCTTGGAGTGGCGCTGGTAGAGAGCGATGGGGCTTGAGGGATTAGCAGGGTCTATGAATTTATCGAATTCGGCCAGTACTTCCGGGGAGCTTTGCGATTTTACACCGTTGGCATTACGCTCGAAGGTACCTATTTCATATTCCTCACGGAATTGAGTGTAGTTGTTGGCCATGAAACGCGTCATCGCGACGTCGATATTCTCGCCTTCATAAGCGAGCAGGCTTTTGATCGTAGGCATTTCCTCGGAAAGATCGTTGGCGCCGACGATGAAAGGCACGGCGGTTTCCAACGGGTAAAGCGACTGCACGGCTACGATCGAAATCATGAATACGGATGCCGCCATGCCGGTGATGAGCACATAGAGATAGCGCTCGGCCATGGGATCGTGCACGGTTAGGTCATACATGGCGCGGGATTCGCGGAAGAATTCACCGCTGCGGACTTTCTCAGCGATGCTCTGGTAATTGGCAGGAATGGTCTCGGTATTTTGCATGAATATCGTTATCTTTTTCTGCTTCCTTGACAGTACACTATACGCACGGTTTAATCCCGTAAATTCTTCACGATTTTGGCATGATACCATGGAAAAGTTAACAGATTTTTTTGCGATGGGAGGCTATGCGGCCTATGTGTGGCCGTCTTATAGCATAGCCCTGGTTGCCCTATTATATATGGGCGTTTCCAGCCTTTATTCCCTGAAAAAGGCGAAAAATGCGCTGGAATCGTTAAAAAGCCCGCCTGAATCCACCTTTTCCTCATGAAACCCAAGCACCAACGGCTGATTTTTGTCGCCGTCAGCATGATTTTCCTGTGCCTTTCGGTGGTGCTGACGTTGCGCTCGTTCAAGGATAACCTCGTCTTTTTCTATAGCCCGAGCGACATCGCCGCGCAGCCTACCGCGCCTTCGCAACGCATCCGCGTAGGCGGGCTGGTGGAAAACGGCAGCATAAAACGCGACGGCGAAACGCTGGAATTCGTGATTACGGACGGCCAGTCCTCGGTAAAAGTCAGCTTCAAAGGCATGCCGCCCGCCCTCTTCCGCGAAGGGCAAGGGGCGGTGGTGGAAGGCACCCTGATCGACAAAACGCATTTGCGGGCGTCGCAGCTGCTGACCAAACACGATGAAAACTACATGCCCAAAGAAGTGGTGGATGCGCTGAAACGTACCGGACGCTGGCAGGAACAAAAGGAATGACCGCAGAATCCGGCTTATTCCTGCTTATAGTCGCGCTTGCGCTCGCGCTGTTTCAGGGCGCTTACCTGCTCCCCCGCCCCGGCCTGCGCGCATGGATCGCACCCTGCCTGAAACTTGCGGCGGCGATGCAGGCGTTGCTGGCGGCCTCGGCATTTGCGGCGCTGATGGTACTGCGGATCGATTCGGATTTCAGTGTTGAAAATGTCGCGCGGCATTCCAACCTGTCGCTTCCGATCATCTACAAAATCGCAGGCACATGGGGAAACCATGAAGGATCGATGCTGCTGTGGCTGCTGGTGATTTCAACGTTCGGCGCGATCCTGAGCGCAAGCGGCAGGCTGGATACGCAGACAAAATATTTAGCCACCGCAACGCAGGCACTGATCGCGGCGGGCGTGCTGCTGTTTATCCTGTTCACTTCCAACCCGTTTGCCCGCCAGTTCCCTCCGCCGATGGACGGGCAGGCGCTTAACCCGTTGTTGCAGGATATTGGGTTGGCGATACACCCTCCCCTGCTTTATGTCGGCTATGTCGGATTTTCCATCGTGTTTTCGCTGGCAGTGGCTGCGCTTCTGCGCGGTGAGGCCGGGCGCAGTTGGGCGCAGGCGGCGCATGGCTGGATCATGGCATCGTGGGGTGCGCTTACACTTGGCATCGGTCTGGGTAGCTGGTGGGCATACCGCGAGCTTGGCTGGGGCGGCTGGTGGTTCTGGGACCCGGTGGAAAACGCCTCGCTGCTGCCATGGCTGGCGGGCACGGCGCTGCTGCATTCCAATATCGTGCTGAAAAAACGCGGGCTGCTGCAATCGTGGGTGATCCTGCTCGCCATCCTAACCTTCGCCATGAGCATGCTGGGAACGTTTCTCGTGCGCTCCGGCGCGCTCACTTCGGTGCATAGTTTCGCCAGCGACCCGGCGCGTGGTTTATTTATCCTCGCTTATATCGCCGCCACCGTCGGCGGCGCGTTGCTGCTTTATGCCCTTCGCGCGCCACGGCTGGAATCGCAGGGTGAGATGCTGCCCGCATCGCGCGAGGGCGTCATCGTCGTAAACAACCTGTTCATCCTCACCGCCTGCGCAACGGTGTTGCTCGGCACTGTTTATCCCCTGCTGGCTGATGGATTGTTCGGCACTAAACTGTCCGTCGGCGCACCCTATTTCAACGCCACCTTTATCCCACTGATGGCCTTGCCGTTGCTGATGGCCGGACTTGCCCCCTTCATGCCATGGCAGCATGCCAACCCTGCACTGGCATTCCGTCAATCGCGCCATGCGTGGATAGCAGCGCTCGCCGCCGGGTTCATTACGCTGGCGCTGGCGAAAAGCGATGCCGCGCTTGCCGCGCTCGGCTTCGGGCTTTCGATGTGGCTGGCGGCATCGAGCGTTCGTTGGGTCGCAGGAAGGCGCAGCGCAAACACATGGCCTACCTTCATGGGGCATATGGGGGTAGCCGTGCTGGTTGCGGGAATCACCTCCGTCAGCCTGTGGAAGGAGGAAAGCGAACGCACCATGGCGCCCGGCGAAAGGCTTTCCATCGGCAACCATACCCTTTTGTTCGTGGAAGAAAAGGCCTCTCGCGGCGATAATTATGATGCGCGAATCGGCAGGTTCAACGTGTCCGATGCAAACGGCAATAGCGCCGGGGAACTGTTTCCCGAGCACCGCACCTACGACATCCGCAACAACGGCACCAGCGAAGCGGCGATTTACTCCACACCTTGGTCGGATATTTACGCCGTGCTCGGCGATACCGCTTTAGAGAGTGGACATACGATGGTACGCGTCTATTATGTGCCGATGGTTAAATTCATTTGGGGAGGATTCCTGCTGATCGGACTGGCGGGAATCACTTCCTGCGTACTGCATTGTAGGAAACGTCATGAGCAATCTGCGCTTTGAAGCCCCGCTGGTATGGCCTGCCGCCATCCCTTCCATCCCGCGCAACCAGCAGCGCAACGATCATAATTTCGCGCCACTCACACTCGAAACCAGCATCGCTTATCTCGAAGAAGAGTTGAATGATATTCCGTGCAAGGCCACGCTCTTTCTCGACATCGAGCAACCAACCGTGGAACGCCTGCGCAAAAAAGTGGGCAGTCGCACGGGAGCAAGCCTGCAATTGCGCATGGAAGGCAGGGAATACGCGCTGACCTGCGACCGTTGGCAACTGGTGGAACATAATATTTACGCGCTTCATCTGGCGTTGCGCCAGTGGCGGAACATGGAGCGCTGGGGCGTAGGCACGCTCGCACAATTGCTGCACGGGTTTGAATCCGGCGTGTTGCAATCGGTGGCGGGCGAAGCGGGCGGTTTTACCATCCCGGCATGGATGGAAGAACTCGGACTGGGCGCGACGAGTACGCTAGACGACGCCATCGCCATCTACCACCGCCGCGCAAAAGCCATCTCCGGCAATACCGAAGCGCTAATGAACCTCAATATCCTGATGGATGACGTACGCGCCTATTTCGCGCATAAAACGGGGAAAGCGAAACGATGAACCCGTCCGTGCGCAGCCTGTTGCCGCTCTCGCTGTTGCTTGTGGTATCGCTTGCGCTGGCGCTCGGCCTGTGCAATTCCGACCCGAGGAAAACGGAAGCCTCACGTATGGTGGGGCAGACACCGGGGCTTTTCAACGTCACCGTGCTCGGCGATAAAAAAGGCCAGTTCACCCCGACAGAATGGCTTGGCAAACCGGTGGTGCTCAATGTTTTTGCTTCATGGTGCGAACCGTGCGTCGTGGAGCATCCGGTGGTGATGAAGCTGTCGCAATCGGGCAAGGCGTACGTTATCGGGCTGGCGTGGCGCGAGCGTGCCGACCGCGTGACGGAATGGCTTACGAAACATGGTAATCCTTACCAGCAGATCGGCATCGACGAATTCGGACAAGCCACCGTTCCGCTCGGGCTTTCGGGCGTACCGGAAACGTTCGTGATCGATGCTAAGGGTAAAATCGCATATCATACCCGATCCGTTCTTACGGATGACGAAGTTAACAACGTCATCCTGCCCTTGCTTTCCAAACTGAATGCAGGCCATGCGCGGCCTTAGGTTTTACGCCTGTTTGCTTGCGCTGTGTATGTGCGCCCCGGCGCTGGCGTTTCGCGCCGATACCCCGCTGGCTGACGCAGCGCAGGAAGCGCGTGCGAAAGCACTTTTCAATGAAATACGCTGCGTCGTTTGTCAGGGCGAATCCATCGCCGATTCACCGTCGGACGTCGCCGCCGCCATGCGCCGGGAAATACGTGCGCAGTTGGAAAAGGGTGAAAGCGACGCCGCGATAACGGGCTATCTCGTGTCGCGTTACGGCGACGCGGTGTTGATGCGCCCGCCGCTGAAAGCCGCAACATTGCCCTTGTGGTTTGCACCGTTGGCGATTCTTGGTCTGGGCGCGTTTTTGGCGCGCGGCTATTTCAGGCGCCGCACATGATCTACGCCATATTCGCATTGCTGGCAGTATGCGTGTGTGCCGTTGCACTATCACCTTCCTGGCGCACGCACCGTAACGGCTGCATCGCGGCGGGCACAGGCTGCGTGGCGCTTTCACTCGGATTGTATGCCATGCTCGGTTCGCCGCAACTGTTGCCATTGCTGGAAGCGCACCATGAAAAAATAGAAACCATCAAGCAATCGCTGACAACGCATGCGCAGACCATCAAGAACGATCCCGCCAACCTTCCGGCATGGGTCGCGCTGGGGCAGGGTTTTGCTGAAACCGGACAGTGGAAGCAGGCATCCAACGCATTTCGTGAAGCCGTGCTGCTGTCGGGCGGTAACCCGAAACTTATTTTAGCCTACGCTAAATCGCTGATTTTTGCCGAGGACGGCAAAGTAGGCGAACGCGCCAAACAAAGCCTCGAAGTATTGTTACTGGAAGAGCCGGGAAACCCGGAAGCCCGTTATTTCCTCGCTGTGCGACAGTTGCAGGACGGGAATACGGAAAATGCGATGAAGGCGATGAAAGCGCTATACGCTTCGCTGCCTGATGACTCCCCGGTAAAGGTAATGATCGACCGGCAGATCGGGCGGAAATAATTACACCTCGAAGCGTTTCGGATCCGCCGGATACACGCCGAGAACGGTGATTTTCTTGCAGAAAAACCCAAGCTCTTCCAGCGCGTTCTGCACGTTTTTCTGGCTGGGGTGGCCTTCAAAACTGAGGAAGAACTGCGCGGCAACGCGCTTTGCGCCGCCGGGAATGTAGCTTTCCAGCTTTACAATATTCACGTTGTTCGTCGCAAAACCACCGAGCGATTTATAAAGCGCAGCAGGCACGTTGCGGATGGAAAAAAGCAGCGTGGTGAGCACGCGCGTGTTCTCGTCCGGTTGTGGGTCTACTGGTTCGCGGGCGATGATGACGAACACGGTGATGTTATCCTCCGCGTCCTGCATATGCTCACGCAGCACGTCCAACCCGTATAATTCCGCGGCCAGCGGTGAGGCGATGGCGGCCTTGGTGGGATCGTTCCACTTGGCGACGTCGGCGGCGGCCTGCGCGGTATTGGAATAGTTGTGCGGCGTCAGCCCCATTTCACGCAGATGCTCGCGGCATTGTAGCAGTCCTTGCGGGTGCGAATAAACGTCCTTCACCGTAGCCAGCGTCGCGCCTTTGGGGGCAACAAGGCAATGCTCGATATGCTGGAAAAATTCGCCGACGATGTGAAGGTTGGTACGCGGCAGCAAATTATGGATCTCCGCCACACGCCCGGCCTGCGAATTTTCGATGGGAATCATGCCCAGCGCAGCCTTGCCTGCGGCCACCGCCTCAAACACGTCCTCGAAAGAGGGCAGCCCCATCGTGTGCATATACGGACATGCCTGACGGCAGGCAAGGTCGGCGTTAGCCCCTTCCACGCCCATGAAAGCGATGGTATTCTCAGGATCGTTGGTGGTAATACTGGACATATGCTGTTATAAACCCTAAATAAGGTGCCCTACATAGCACGTTTTTAAGTGAATGCAAATGAACGCTAAACTCTGGACTCCCGATAGCTGGCGCGCCCTTCCCATCAAGCAGCAGCCTGACTATAAGAACCTCGACTCCCTCGGCGCGGTGGAAGCCTCGCTGAGAGCCATGCCGCCGCTCGCCTCCCCCAGCGAAGCGCGCGCGCTCAAGCGCGAACTGGCCGATGCCGCGCGTGGCAAGGCGTTCCTGTTGCAAGGCGGCGATTGCGCCGAAAGTTTTGCCGAGTTCAGCGAAGATAATTTACGCAGTTTTTTCCGCGTGTTGCTGCAAATGACTATGGCGTTGATGTATGGCGCAGGCGTGCCGGTGGTCAAAGTCGGCCGTATCGCCGGGCAATTCGCCAAACCGCGCTCGGAAGGCACGGAAAAACAAGGCGGTATCGAGCTTCCTGCCTATCGCGGCGATATGGTCAACGGGATGGAGTTTGAAAATGACGGCCGCCAGCCCGACCCGGAGCGCCTTATGCGCGCCTACCATCAAGGCGCAGCCACGCTCAACTACTTGCGCACGCTGGCACGCGGGGGCTATGCGTCGTTGCGCCAGATCAACCGCTGGAACATGGAGTTTGTCAACCATTCCGCGCAAGGCAAGCGTTTCGGCGACCTCGTCGCACGTATCAATGAATGTTTGGGCTTCATTCAGGCCTGTCGTCTGCCGATCGACGAAGTCGAACAATTTTCGGAGGCTAGCTTCTTTACCTCGCACGAGGCACTGCTCCTAGGCTATGAAGCGTCGCTCACCCGTTTCGATGCCACGGATGAAAAATATTACGCCGGTTCCGCGCACATGCTGTGGATCGGCGACCGCACGCGCGCGCCGGATGAGGCGCATGTCGAATATATGCGCGGCATCGCCAACCCTATCGGCATGAAGGTCGGCCCTTCGATGACGCCGGACGGATTGCTGAAGCTGATCGACATTTTAAATCCGGAAAACGAACCCGGCCGCCTCACGCTTATTTCGCGCATGGGTAGCGCGAAGGTTGGCACACTGTTGCCGCCGCTGGTGCGCACGGTGCAGAACGCGGGCAGAAGCGTCGTGTGGGCGTGCGACCCGATGCACGGCAACACCATCAAATCGCCCAACGGCTACAAGACGCGCAAATTCACCGACATCCTCGCCGAAGTCCGCCAGTTCTTCGCCATCCACAAGGCCGAAGGCACTAATGCAGGCGGCGTACACTTCGAGATGACCGGGCAGGACGTCACCGAATGTTTAGGTGGCGCGCAGGCGATTTCGGAAATGAACCTCTCCGACCGCTATCACACCCATTGCGACCCGCGCCTCAACGCTTCGCAATCGCTGGAGCTGGCGTTTTTGATTGCTGAGACGCTGACGAAGCAGAAGCACTGAATATGAGCCGTTGGCCAAATTACTGTCCTTTTTGCGGTACACATAAAAGTTTTGGTGGAACCGGAAGAAGGCATACTTCATTTGTTTGTCAGGTATGTCATAGCGATTATTCTGTAGAATCTTACGGCGCATACCCTTCAATAAATCGTGAAGAAAGCGACAGGCTTTATGTAGAGCATGGTGGTCAACTCAGTTCATAGTCAGCAATTATTTTTGTTGCCTGAAGCTGAGCGAATACATTACCCTCACTCGCTCAAATTACGTCATCTCAACATAAGGACTCTTACCCATGGCTAAATCCCCCCGCGCAGGCGGCGTTGCCGTCGACCAGTTGAAAAGCATCATCGGTCGCGTTGAGAAATTGGAAGAAGAAAAATCCGGCATCAGCGCCGACATCCGCGACGTGTTCGCCGAAGCCAAGGGTAACGGGTTCGATGTGAAGGCCATCCGCACCATCATCAAAATGCGCAAGATGGATTCCAGCGAGCGCGAGGAACAGGAAACCATCCTCGACACCTACCTGCACGCGCTGGGCATGCTGCCGGAATACGAAGAAGCGGCATAAGCAGTTGGTTTATCTGGATGGGAACCGTTCGTAGCTGCTATGCAAAAGGCGGCTTCACCTGCGGTTGATTTTTCTCATCTCCAGATATTTCGCCACACGCGCGAACCTGCCGAACCCGTGGAGTATTGCATAGATAAATCCCCGCCACCCGCGCAAGATGTATAGGCGCAGGAGGTAGGCCTTCACAAACCCCGCCGGGAATTCGAGCAGCAACCGCAGCCACGCATAGTCCAGCCCTTTGTGCTGCAGATGCTTCGCCTGCACTGTGGTATAAGCGTTCATTTTTTCGATCGCGTGCGCCAGCGAACGGAACGAGCGGTGCAGCACCGGCTGCTCAAGCGCTCCCACCTGCCCTGATTCCACGATCACCGAATCATGCACGGGACTACCCGAGAAACGCGCGCACGCTCGGTTATACAAACGTATGCAGGTGTTGGTATGCGCCAGCGGCGCAAGCACGGACTCTCCCGGCAGAAGGTCGCGAACTTGCACGGTATAGGCGGCAAAGCGCGGCTCTCCTGCGGAAAAAAGCATCTGGATTTCTTCCGCCAGCGCCGGGGTGATTTCCTCATCCGCATCGAGATTGAGCAGCCAGCGATGCTTGCACTGATCCTCGCCGAAGCGCTTCTGTAGCCCGTATCCCGGCCATACGTTGAATATCGCGCGCGCGCCGAGCGATTCGCTCACCGCCACCGTGTCGTCGCCGCTACCGCTGTCGATGACGATTACTTCATCCACCCATTCACGCACGCTGGCGATGGTCGTGCCGATGCGATCAGCCTCGTTTTGCGCGATAATGAAAACGGAAAGGGGAAGTTTATGCATTGTATCCGAAAATAAAACGAAGTAATCCTTGTTTCAGGACAAGTAAGGAGCGTTGCGTGCGTATTGTCAATATCATGTTTTCCCGTGACGGCGGCGGCATCGAACAGGCATTCGTCGATTATTGCGTGGGATTGCGGAACAGGGGACATCAGGTTACCGCCGTCGTCTACCCGGGATCGGCCACGCACGGCCAGCTTGCGCAACACTCCATCCCTACTATCGCCATCCGTAACCTCGGCGAATGGGATCTGTTTGCCGCGTGGAAACTGCGCAAGCGCATGCTTGCTTTCCGCCCCGACGCGGTGATCGCGCATTCTAACCGCGCCTACGTGCTTGCAAGAAAAGCCATCGAGGGAATTTACCCGCTGGTCGGGGTCGCGCAAAATTATAGCACGCGGCGATTTACCGGCGCCGGCGCCATGTTCACCACCACGCACGACCTTATCCAACACCTCATCAAACAGGGCATTCCTGAAAACCGCGTCTATCATATTCCCAACATGGTGGATTGCCGCGAATTGCCGCACCGCCTGACGCGCAAGCAACCCCCGGTTATCGGCACGATGGGACGTTTCGTGGCAAAAAAAGGCTTCGACGTTTACATCGACGCACTTAAAATACTGAAAGAACGCGGCTACCGCTTCACCGCCGTACTCGGCGGTACGGGCGAAGAATCTTCAAACCTCAAAAAACGCGCGAAGGAAGCCGGACTTGACGAAACGCTGACCTTTACCGGTTGGGTAAAGGATAAGCGCGCTTTCTATCTGCATATCGATATTTTCTGCCTGCCGTCGCTGCACGAGCCGTTCGGTATCGTGCTGCTGGAGGCCTTCACCCACGGCGTGCCCACAGTAGCGACCGACAGCGAAGGCCCCATCGACATCATCACGCCAAATTACGACGCGCTTATCGTGCCCAAAAGCAACGCTTCCGCACTGGCCGAAGCACTGGCAAAACTGCTCGACGACTCGCAACTAGCCGACAACCTCGCCGCCAACGCGTTCGCTAAAACAAAGTTGCGTTTCTCCATGGAAGTGGTGAGCGAACGCATCGAACAGGCGCTGGTGACCATCATCGAGCAATGGAAACGCGACGCGTAGCCCCTACAGGGTTTTTAAGATAGCTTCCGCCGCTTTCTTTGAATCCTGCACAGCGGTGATGGGACGGCCGATTACCAGATAATCCGCACCTTTATCCATGGCCTCTTTGGGCGTCATCACGCGTTTCTGATCGTCGGTGGCACTACCTGCGGGGCGAATGCCGGGAACGATCAGCTTGAAATCGGGGCCGCAATGCTCGCGCAGCAGCGTGATCTCATGCGAGGAGCATACTACGCCATCCAACCCGGAGGAAAGCGCGAGATCCGCCATGCGCTTTACCTGGTCTTGCATCGTATCGCGCACGCCGACTTGCGTGAGGTCGTCCTGATCGAAGCTGGTAAGCACGGTAACGCCGATAATCAGCGCCTTAGGTTTTCCACTGGAAGCGGCGACTTCCTGTGCGGCATTGGCCGCCGCCTGCAACATCGCCTTGCCGCCTGCGGTATGCACGGTCATCATGAACGGATGCATGGCGGACGCGCCTTTGATCGCACCTGCCACGGTGTTGGGAATGTCGTGAAACTTGAGATCGAGGAAAATGGGCAACCTGCGTTCGGAGATATTGCG
Organism: uncultured Rickettsiales bacterium; assembly: GCA_964645205.1. Taxonomy (GTDB): domain Bacteria; phylum Pseudomonadota; class Alphaproteobacteria; order Rickettsiales; family SXRF01; genus CAZYBO01. The sequence continues at coordinate 282,586 of CAZYBO010000001.1, read as the reverse complement.
GACGCCGCCGATGCCGTTGGCAGTGAAAAATTCAAGGCCGAGCTTCAGCGCGCCGACGGAACCGGCCACTTGCCTCGAAACGTGGGTTGCTTGAGAAACGTCAGTAGTATCGAGAGCACAGATGATAGGATTGTGTGTAACCATGTTTAGCCTTTAACGTTAGTGACGCAGGTAGATATTTTTTAAACATTAGCACCAGTTTCGCAAGATTTTATACGTGCTGCCAATCAGGATTGCACCGAAAATCAAAACTAATGTTGTGTATACGGCTCCAAATATCAGCATCCCTTGTGTTATCGCTATGTACATAACCAGTACGTAAATACGTGCAGCATATAATCCTGCGATTGCGAATATCATAACCATTAATACTAGCCAAATTGCACTCTGCCGAATTTTTTGCTGGGTAGGTATATATTTAATGAACGGATCTTTGGTGAAAAAGCCACTCCCCGGTGGGGTAAACAGCAAGTACAGCGCATATACCACCAGCCCATTCTGTAACAGTATAGCGACACTATCTAACATCGATAGTTGTCCGCTAAGCAGTTGGTATGCACTTGTGAGAACTACACTTCCTTGCAGAAGCAACAGTGCAATACGTGCCCAATTCAGACCCTGTGAGATTATACGGATAAGTTTGTAGCTGATAAACACTTCCAGAATAATAAAGGGTAGCTCGAGGATCGACATAAGTATGATATCGGATCTCAGACTGATAAGGTATACAGCAATAACCAAGCCTAAATTCACCCATAGATACTGCGCTGCGACATCTATGGTTTGAGGCTTTTTCTGTACAGCGGCTTCCATCTTATCCCAGCATATATACGGTATCCCCACCCACCACCGTACGGATCGCGCGGCCTTTCACCGGCCAGTCGTCGAACGGTGAGTTAAGCGATTTGCTCATAAATTGCTTGGGATCGATGAGCCATTCGGTATCGAGATCGATCAGGGTGAGGTCGGCGCGCGCGCCTTTTTTCAACCGCCCCGCATCGACATGGATGATGTCGGCAGGCTTATAGGTCATGGCGGCGATGACATCGCGCAGCGGCATCAGGTGCTTGTGGTAAAGTGACAGCGACAGCGGCAGCATCGTTTCCAGCCCGACGATGCCATATGACGCAGAGGCCAGCGGCACGCGCTTGCTTTCCTGATCGTGCGGCGCATGGTCGGTGGCGATGGCGTCGATTGTGCCGTCCTGCAGCCCTTCAATAATCGCCAGCCGGTCTTTTTCCGCGCGCAATGGCGGGTTCATCTTGCTGAAGGTACGGTATTCCAGCACGGCTTCGTCGGTGAGCGTGAAGTGATGCGGGGCGGCTTCGCAGGTGACGTTCAGCCCTTTTTTCTTCGCACGGCGCACGGCGTCGATCGCTTCGGCGGTGGAGATATGCAGCACATGGTATTGCGCGCCCGTAAGCTCGGCCAGCAATATGTCGCGCTCGACGATGATCGCTTCCGCCGCGTTGGGAACGCCCGCTACGCCAAGCTGTGCCGATATTTTTCCTTCGTTCATGCAACTGCCGCAGGACAGGTTTAAATCTTCCGCATGCTGCGCGATGGGAACGCCCAGCTCACGCGCATAGGCGAAGGCCTTGCGCATGACACCGGAATTCATGACCGGAAGCCCGTCATCGGTAAACCCTACCGCGCCCGCTTCTTTCAGCAGCCCCATTTCGGTGATTTCCGTGCCTTTTTGCCCCTTGGTAATCGCGGCATAGGTGCGCACGTTGACATAGGCGGATTCACGCGCGCGCTTGTGGATGAACGCTACCAGCGCAATATCGTCGATCACCGGTTTGGTGTTAGGCATGCAGGCCACGGTGGTAACGCCGCCGGCTGCGGCTGATTTGCTGCCGGTAGCGAGCGTTTCCTTGTATTCCTGCCCCGGTTCGCGGAAATGCACCTGGATGTCGAGCAGGCCGGGGGTAAGCAGGTGGCCTTTGCAATCGACTACTTCGATGCCCTGAGGCACTCCATCGTTAAACAGCTTTTCCCCGAAATCCGCGATGCTGTTGCCAATGGTGAGTAAGCTGCCCGTCGTATCTAGGCGCGAGGCGGGATCGAACAGGCGGGCGTTGATATACGCCACCTTCCGGTTGGGGTCGTTCTGGTGGGTAGGCAGGTAAAAATGTTGCTTCACCGTGTGTTCTCCGTGATTTTCGCCTTATCCATGTCAGAAAATTACGGTTGTGGCAAGATTCGGCGCGTATAAAGTTTCATTCTGTCGAAATTGATGGCTCCCGCCACCTGCTCTTTGGGGTACGACACTTTGCGGTTGAATTCGTAGTATTTATCCTTTTCGGAAAGCCTGAATAAATTTCCCGGGATAACGGCGGCAAAGCGACCGTTTTCAAGGGCATCGCGGTATTCCGCGAGGAATTTAACCTGTATGGGATTATCTTTTCCCAAATCGGCACGGATGACATCCATAGCCCCCATGCCAAACGCATAGGATTTCTTGCCTACCCGTGTCTGCACCCATTGCATCTCAGGGATGAATACATCGCCTTCGATAGAGGCGATGTCCTCAAGGAAACGCTGCCCCGCCTGCACGCTTTCTTCGGTGGGAACCATATGCAGCGGGTTATAGAGCAACAGTGCGAATTGCACGGAAATCAGCGTGGGAACCCATAATTTCTGGACATGCGCCAGCGCCAACCCCGCAAATAGCGCAAGCCCCGCATGCGCAGGCATCAGCACGTTCAGGTAGCTGCCATGATGCAATCGCATGATATAGCTGCCGATTACCAACCCCACCGCCAGCGCGACATAGCACGCACCGCGTTTTTTATCCGCCCGCACGAGAACAACCAGCGTGTAAAGTAACAGCCCCAGCAGGATCGCTAGCGGCTTCAGCATTTCCTTTGTCCAGAAGCCGAAGATGATCTTGCGGCTCATATCGTGCGCCGCGGGGAGCTCAAAGATGAAGAAATTGAACCATCCGCCGCTCGCGCTATTCATCCACAGGCAGGCGGCGAGCAACGCTGCGCCCATAACCCCGCCCGTCAACAACGCTTTGCGCCAATCCACCCACAGCCACGCCAGCAGCACGGCACCGGCGGCGAATCCCGCCGCCTGTTTCGCCATGCAGGAAAGAAAGAATAATATTCCCGCCAGCAGCGCATATTTCCAGCCGCGATAGTGGAAAGACACGAACAACGCCGCCAGTGAAAGCACCAGCCAAAAACTATCGACACGTGCAAGGATGAACCAGCGTCCATTCAATTCATAGGTAGCGAAGAACAACCCAGCGGCAGACAGCGCCGCAGGAAGGTTTCCACCTTCCTTGCGCACCCATGCGTAAAGAATCGCCCCGCACCCCAGCGCTGATATGAATGACACCAGCCGCGCCGGAAAAAAATCTACGCCCGTGAACCACGACACAAACGCCACGACATAGTAATATAGCGGCATGTAAATCAGCGCGACATACTCCAGCGTCGGCTCGACATACACGCCCTGCCCGTTCACCACCCGCTGTACTGTGTCGATCACGTGCCCTTCCATCCATTCGAGATGAAACGGATAGGCCAGCGACGGTAGCGAAATGCCTATAAAGCTAAGGATGAAGGCGCAGGCAAGCAGCAGGCAGAGCCATTGCACGCTGAACCGCGCCGTGATCATGCGTGGGTGGAGAGCAGTTCAAGCACCGCCTGCCGCACGGCGACGCCCATTTCCACCTGATCAAGAATAATGCTGCGGTGGATGTCGTCGGCGAGCTGGCTGTCGATTTCCACGCCGCGGTTGATGGGGCCGGGATGCATGATCAGTGCGTCGGGCTTGGCGTATGAGAGTTTTTCGCTATCCAGCCCGTAATAGTGGAAATATTCGCGCAGTGACGGAATGAAATTCCCTTCCATCCGCTCCATTTGCAGGCGCAGCATCATGATGATGTCGCAACCGGCGATACCCTTGCGCATGTCGAAATAGGGCGTGACACCGAACGATTCCGGGAAGGACGGCATAAGCGTAGCGGGCGCGATGATGCGTACGTTTGCGCCCAGCAGCGTGAGCAGTTTCATGTTCGAGCGCGCGACACGGCTGTGCAAAATATCCCCGCATATCGCCACGTTCAGCCCTTCGATTTTTTCTTTGTGCTGGAGAATGGTCAGCGCGTCGAGCAGCGCCTGCGTGGGGTGTTCATGGCATCCGTCGCCGCCGTTGATGACCGAGCAGTTGACCTTGCGCGCCAGCAGATGCACCGCGCCCGATTCCGGGTGGCGCACTGAAATGAAATCCGGGTGCATGGCGTTGAGCGTCATCGCGGTGTCGATCAGCGTTTCGCCTTTTTTTACCGAGGACGACGCCACCGACATGTTGATGACGTCCGCACCCATACGCTTTCCGGCTAGCTCGAAAGAGGTGCGCGTGCGCGTGGAATTTTCAAAAAACAGGTTGATCAGCGTGCGCCCTTTGAGAATCGCATGCTTTTTGTCCGACTCACGGTTTTTGACGACATAGTTTTTTGCCAAATTGAGAACGGCGTAGACATCCTCGCGCGAAAGCCCGTCGATACCGAGCAGATGCTTGTGAGCGAAATGGTGGGGGGTGTTTTTCGGTTTTGTAGACAGCATGGCTTTAACCATAACCCGACTTTGGCTTTTAGGCAAATATTTAAGGTGACATCACTCGCACAATGGCTATATTAGCCGCCATGCGCAGCATATACCCCCTATTGGCACTCGTTTTGGCCACCGCATGCAGCGGCGGCCCGGAAAGCATTATCGACGGGCAGGCCTTCCTATCCAAACTGGAAGGGCCTAAAGTTCCCACGATTCAAGACAGCGTCACCCAATCCGCCAGAGATGCCGAAAAGCAGGGCGATTTTAAAACCGCCGCGCAGCTTTACCGGCAGGTGCTCGATAAACACCCCAACGATAAAAATATCCAACTCGCCATCGCCGACGCCACCCGCCGCAGCGGTGATTTCGAGGGCGCGATCCCGATGTACGACGAAGTATTGAAAAACGATCCCGCGATGATCGCCGCCAAGGAAGGCAAAGCGCTCGCGCTTATCAGCAAGGGTGATTTTGAAACCCCCGGCCCACTTCTGGAAGAAGTGCTGAAGGTTGACGGCACGCGCTGGAAAACACTCAACGCGCTGGGTATCCTTTTTTCTACGCGCAACCTGAATACGGAAGCGCAGCAATATTTTCGCGAGGCGCTCAAGCATAATCCCGGCAGCACGTCGGTTTTGAACAATCTCGCGCTCGCGCAGGCGCTCGACCGCAACTTCGATGGTGCGATTGCCACGCTCGACGAAGCGGGTAAGTTAATGCAACAGGGCAGCCAGGAACGCAAACGGGTCGATCTCAATATGGCGCTTATCTATGCCATCGCAGGCAAGTTCGACGATGCGAAAGCGATCGCCGAAACCCATTACAGCGGCGCGGAATTGAATAACAATCTCGGCCTCTATGCGCATCTGGCCAAAGACGACGACATGGCCAAAACCTACCTCAACATGGCGCTAACCGAGAGCAAGACGTTCTACGCCAAGGCATGGGACAATTTGCAGAGCATCGACGGCAACAGCAGCGGCAAATCTAAAAAGACGAAGCCCGATGCCAAAGAAGAACCCAAGGAAGAAGTAAAGCCCAAGGATTCCGGCAAGCTCGAAAAACAGGACAAGCCCGCCGCCACACCTGAGAAAAAATCCGACGGCATCAGCGATATTATCGGCGCTGAACCGAGGTAGTTTACTTTCCCGTTTTTGCCAGCAATGCTTTGCCGGCTTTCTCGCCCAGCGATTCTGGGTTGGAAACATCTCCTGCCATCGTCACGCTATGCTGGCTGCTGCCATCAGGCGACGTGATCATTCCCGTAAAATGCAACTCACCCTTAATCGTAGCATGCCCGGCAATCGGCGTGCGGCACGATCCGTCCATCACGCGCAGGAAGGCGCGTTCGCAGCGCACGGCAATCTCCGTGTCTGCGTGCGACAGGGGCGCAAGCAAGGCGCGTATTTCTACATCGGCTTCACGGCATTCGATGCCGATAGCACCCTGCGCCACAGCGGGCAGGAACTCCTCCAGTGAAAGCACCGCGCCGGGAATAGCGGAAAGTGCAAGGCGGTTGAGCCCGGCTTTGGCAAGCATGGTGGCGCACACATTACCCGCTTCCAGCTTTGCAAGCCGCGTCTGCACGTTTCCGCGCAGGGGAACGATTTTCAAATCGGGGCGCAGGGCGAGCAATTGCGCCGCCCGCCGCAACGACGAGGTGCCGACACTCGCGCCGTGCGGAATCGCGGCAATGGATGTCATATTTTTTCCTACCAGCATGTCTCGCGGGTCTTCGCGGGGCAGCATGCAGGCGATAACAAGGCCGCCGGGCAGCACGGTCTGCATGTCTTTCATGGAATGCACGGCAATGTCGATAGTGCCGGAAAACAGCCCCTCCTCCAATTCCTTGGTAAACAGGCCTTTGCCACCCACGTCGGTCAGCGGCATGTCGGTGAGCCTGTCGCCGCTGGTGCTCATCGACACCAGCTCTACCTGTAGCTGCGGCCTGAGTTCCAGCAGGCGCGCGCGCACCTCCCCGGCCTGAGCCATGGCCAGAGGGCTTTTACGGGTTCCTATGCGTATAACGTTCATGACCCTTTCTTACTGTAAGTAATTTGCTATAACAAGCCCATGACCTTAGTTTTAGGAATAGAAACAAGCTGTGACGAAACGGCGGCGGCGATAGTTTCCGATGAGAAACACATCCTCTCCAACGTCGTGCTGTCGCAGATTGACGATCACCAGCCTTATGGCGGCGTAGTGCCGGAAATCGCGGCGCGCGCGCATATTACGCATATCGACGGCGTAATCGCAGAAGCGCTTTCCCGCGCGGGCATTACGCTGGATGAGGTAGATGCGGTAGCCGCAACAGGAGGCCCCGGCCTGATCGGTGGAGTGATTGTCGGTGTAATGACGGGCAAGGCGCTGGCTTCCGTGCTGGGAAAACCTTTTATCGCCGTCAACCACCTCGAAGGACACGCGCTTACCGTGCGGTTGACCGACAAGGTGGATTTTCCTTTCCTGTTATTGCTGGTTTCCGGCGGGCACTGTCAATTCCTTGCAGTGGGCGGTGTGGGGCAATACCGCAAGCTCGGCGGCACGATCGACGATGCGCTCGGCGAAGCCTTCGATAAAACCGCCAAAATGCTTGGGCTCCCCTACCCCGGCGGCCCGGCGGTGGAAGCGCTTGCACGCGGCGGCGACCCGTTAGCTTACGCGCTCCCCATGCCGATGAAAGGCCGCGAAGGTTGCGATTTTTCCTTCTCCGGCCTGAAAACCGCCGTGCGCACGCTTATCCATGAACTCGGCACGCTGGATGCGAAAGCGAAAGCTGATCTCTGCGCCTCGTTCCAATATACCGCTGGAAATATCCTCACCGACCGCACTACCAACGCTATTTCCGCCTTCCGTAAACTTTATCCGCAGGGACATACGTTGGTGCTCGCAGGCGGGGTGGCGGCCAACCAATATCTGCGCGAAAAGCTCGAAACGCTCGCAGGGATGCACGGCATGACGCTAGTTGCCCCGCCGGTTTCCCTGTGCACCGACAACGCCGCGATGATCGCATGGGCGGGTATGGAAAGGCTTGCGCTGGGCATGACCGACAGTATGGATTTTGAGCCAAGGGCACGCTGGCCGCTTTATTAATCCGTAATGAAGCCTTTTTCCGCCAGCGTACGGCGCGCATCGGCAGTTTTCAGGTAGTCGAGGAACCTGCGCGCCTCGTCCATGTTTTCCCCCGCTATGACGACCGCATGATATTGGATAGGCCGGTGGGAATCTTCGGGGAATGTATCGAGTATGCGCACATCCGGGCGGCCGAGCACGGAGGAGTAGAGAAAAATGCCGTATGCTTTATGCGTGTTTATCATCTCGAACATCTGCCCGAGTTGCTTAATATAGAGCGTGTACGGCTCCATGTCGGACGATGCGCCGAGATTGCGCATCGCTTCCCGCGCATACGAGCCTTCCGGCAGCGTTTCCGGATTGCCGATGACAAAGCCAGGCTCCACGCCGATCTGCCAGATAAGCTGCGCTACCGGGAATCCCTGCGATAATTTGAACGTCAGCGGACTGTCCACCGGCCCGACCAGCGCGAGTTTTCCGCGCGCGACGGGCATTTGCGAATGCACATCCACCACACCCTGCGTTTTCAACTCCTCGATCCAACGCTCAATCGGGGTGATAAGAATATCTGCGGGTTCGCCTGCGGTGATCTGTTCCTGTTGTAACTTTGAAGCGGAATAAGACGTGTTGACCGCTACGCCGTGATCGCGCGAATAATCGCGTGCGATTTCGGTGATGGCGATGGAAAGCGAACTGTCCGCCATGATGTTGACAGAAGGTAGCGCGAGCGCGGGCGAAGCACAGAGCGCGAACGCAAGAATAAATAAATTATGGTGCCATATGCGCATGGTGCAGGCGCTCGAAACGCTGGATATTATCCGGTGAAAGTTGCACGGTGACGTGAATATACGCGTCTTCCACTTCCTGTGCCACTACTTTGCCATGCGCATGCAGCCATGCCATCGCCTTGCCGTCGTTCAGGCTCAGCGTATAGGACGCCTGCATGTAGAACCGGCGCGCGATCTCGCTTTCCATGACGTCGAGCAACTGGGCGATGCCTTCGCCCGTAATTGCCGACACACCCAGCTTTTCAGCGGGCGGCCTGACGTCCAGCTTGTCGATCTTATTATATACCTCGATCACGTTATCCGGCAGGTGGCTGGTGGCAAACAGGTTCTTCAACACCTGCTCTACGTCGCGCTTCTGCGCCTCGGCATCGGGATGCGACATATCACGTACATGCAGGAGAAGGTCGGCTTCCAGCACTTCTTCCAACGTGGCGCGGAAGGAAGCGACCAACTCCGTGGGCAGGTCGGATACGAATCCTACCGTATCCGATAAAATCACTTTCGTGCCGCCGGGCAGCGTAAACCCGCGCATGGTGGGGTCGAGCGTGGCGAAGAGCTTGTCCATCGACAGCACGTTCGCGCCCGTCAGCCGGTTGAAGAGCGTGGATTTCCCCGCGTTGGTATAGCCCACCAGCGCGATGACAGGATATGGCGTATCGCGGCGCACCTTGCGATGCAGTTCGCGCGTGCGCGTAACGTTTTCCAACTGCTTGCGGATTTTAGAGATGCGGTCGCGGATAAGACGACGGTCGATTTCGATCTGCGATTCGCCGGGACCGCCTAAGAACCCGAATCCACCGCGCTGGCGCTCCAAGTGCGTCCATGAGCGCACCAGGCGGCTTTTCTGGTAATTGAGCGCGGCAAGCTCAACTTGCAACTTGCCTTCATGTGTGCGGGCACGGGCGCCGAAAATTTCAAGGATCAGCGCTGTGCGGTCGATAACTTTGCAGCCGAGAGCTTTCTCAAGGTTGCGCTGCTGCACGGGACTTACGGCATGGTTGATAATAACAAGCTCTATCTCACCCGCTTTCACGCGCGCGGCCAGTTCCTCCACTTTTCCGCTACCGAACAAGGTAGACGGGCGAAGCTGCGGCAGAGCGACCACCAGCGTATCCTCCACAGCAAGATCAATCGCATGGGCAAGCCCTATGGCTTCTTCAAGACATGCCTCCGGCGAACGGGAAACATCCGGCGCATTTTTAAACCATGGATGGATAACGAGGGTACGGCTCAAAGCATTACATACCGGCGCCGATGCCGGGCAACAACGTTTTCATAGCTTCCCTGAGCGCGCGCGACGTATCATCGACGCGATATTGCTGCAGCAGCTGCGCTTCTTCGGGCGTATAGCCCACAGAGACAAAATCACTCTCACCGCGCACTATTTTCGACAGGACGAATATCTTCGTGCCCTTTTCCGCCGCGCGTTTTACCGCATGCATCACCGCATCCCGCTCCATTCTCGCCTTGGGTTCATTGGGGGCAAAGATCGTAGAATGACCGACCGGCTCGATCACCAGCGCGTCGTATTTCGACCCCTCTTCACCCAGATCGGTGTATGCGGATGATGGTTTTAGTCCAATGGTATGGACATCAGGCATTGCCCTTTGCACGGTTTCGACTCGTTCTGCAACGTCTCGCGGCTCAAGCGTCGACACGATCACTACAGGCTTTCTGGCGCTTTTCGTGACCCTAAAACTCTCAGGCATCTAGGCGTCAGCTTCGGCGGGCATGGCTTGTTCCGCCCCTTCTTCATCGTGGAAGGTAACCGGCATCGAGGGCACTACGGTGGCGATGGTATGCTTGTACACCAGTTGCACTTGCGGCCCACGGCGCAGTAGCACGGAGAAATTATCGAACCCGGTGATGTTTCCCTGCAGCTTTACGCCGTTCGAGAGGAAAATCGTCACGGGGATTTTTTTCTTACGGAGCGTGTTTAAGAACACGTCCTGAATATTTTGCGACTTTTCGTTTGCCATGCCAAGCGACTCCTAAAAGTCCCGCCCCCCTGCGGAACGGGCTTCCAACGTCAGTCAGCGTATCCCTTAACTTGTTTGCTTGCAACAATTTTCCCGCTTGAAGCGAATTCTTCATGATTATCGTCAATTTCACTGAGTTTATAGTGGTAATTCACCATCATACCGGCAGATTGCTTCATGCCTTTGGGAGAAACGTCACCCAACCAGTTCAGGCGCTCCAGCCGCGCCCCGTTGAAGAGATGGAAATTGGATACGGGGTCGAGCGGCTTGCCTGCTTTTTTACGGTTGAGTAAATAATCGGCGCACAGTCGCATCAGCAATGGTTTGAGCGCATTGGCAGTTTTCGCATCGGTATGCCAGTCGCTTTCGAGCAGGTTATACAGCGTGCGGGCAGGTAGCGACTTCTTGTCGAATTTCTGAAGTATCTCGATTTCTTTCGGCAGCAAGATACTGTTGTCTTCCTTGATCAACAGCGGATCGAGCCATGTGCGGAAACCGGGTATGGGTGAGAGTGTGGCAAAGGTTTTTATATGCCTCATTTCTTCAGTCAGCAAGCTGACTACGCGTTTTATTAAAAAATTGCCGAAACTTATGCCAGCCAATCCCTTTTGCGCGTTGGAGATGGAATAAAAAATCGCCGTGTCTGCATGCTTCACATCCGCCACAGGACTTTTCTCATCCAGCAATTGTTGAATGTTATCACTCATGCCTTCCACCAGCGCCACATGCACAAAAATCAACGGCTCGGTGGGCATTTTATGGTGGAAAAATGCAAACACGCGACGGTCTTCATCCAGCCGGTTTTTTAGATCGTCCCACGAATTTACGCGGTGCACCGCTTCGTATTCGATAATTTTTTCCAGCAGCGCGGCGGGCGAATTCCATGTGATCTCCTGCAAATCAAGCAGGCTAATGTCGAACCACGACGACAGGATGGTTTTTAGATCGTATTCCAGCCCCTTCAGCTTCACATCGCTGCCGATCTGCGGCAGCAAATCCGCGCGCAGGTTTACGAGGAATTTAAAACCGTCCGGCAGCGCAGTGAATTGTTTCAGGATGATGCTGCGCGGCGTAACCAACGCCTGTCGCAGATCGATCTCCATCTTCAGCCTGTCCCCGGCGGAAGCCTTCAGGTAGGCGGACGACACGGCCGCCAGCTTGTCGTGATCCACATCGAATTCACTTGCCAGCAGCTTGAAAAACTTCGCACGTCCGGCATCGTTGAGGTTAAGGTACGCCCGGCCTAAATCCGCCGTTTGCGCCCGCGCCGACACTTCCCCGCCGGGAGAATCGAGGCACAACAGCATCTGCTTGTGCAGGTGTCCTATGTCCTCTTTCGGCAGCGACGCCCGTACCTCTCCATGCAGTGCATGGTGGGCGGTTCCGCGCACCTCACGCCATGTGCGCAGCAGGCTGGCCACGGTTTTGCGGCGTATCTGCACCAGGCTGGGGACGTGTTTGGCAAGTTCGTTGAGTTCGCTCATGCCGACGGTTATACGCTATAGTCTTGTATCGCCGCAAGAGTTGAGATAAACAACTGTCATCCTGAGCGCAGCGAAGGATGACATATCTAAGGGCATAAACTATGAGCAAGAAAATCAAAAAAATCGTACTCGCCTATTCCGGCGGGCTGGACACGTCGGTTATCCTGCGCTGGCTGATGGAAACCTACCAGTGCGAAGTGGTCACCTTCACCGCCGATCTCGGGCAGGGTGAAGAAGTGGAACCTGCGCGCAAAAAAGCGCAGTCGGCAGGCGTGAAGGAAATTTTCATCGACGATCTGCGCGAAGAATTCGTGCGTGATTTCGTGTTCCCGATGTTCCGCGCCAACACGCTGTACGAAGGCGTCTACCTGCTCGGCACCTCCATCGCCCGCCCGCTCATCGCCAAGCGCCAGATTGAAATTGCGAACTTGGTCGGCGCGGACGCCGTCGCCCACGGCGCTACCGGCAAAGGCAACGACCAGGTGCGTTTTGAGCTTGGTTATTACGCGCTGAAGCCCGACATCAAAGTCATCGCCCCGTGGCGCGAGTGGGATTTGACCTCGCGCACGAAGCTGCTCGAATACGCCGAAAAGCACCAGATACCCATCGCCAAGGACAAGCGCGGCGAAGCGCCCTACTCCACCGACGCGAATCTGCTGCACATTTCCTACGAAGGCAAAGTGCTGGAAAATCCGTGGGAAGCGCCGCACGAAGATATGTTCACCCGCTCCGTATCTCCCGAAAAGGCACCGAACGAACCGCAGCTCGTGGAAATCGAATTCGAGCGCGGCGACGCAGTAGCCGTGGACGGCAAAAAAATGTCACCCGCCACATTGCTTGCAAAACTCAATGAACTTGGCGGCAAACATGGCATCGGCCGCCTCGATTTAGTGGAAAACCGCTATGTCGGCATGAAGTCGCGCGGCGTCTATGAAACGCCCGGCGGCACGCTGCTTCTGGCTGCCCATCGCGGCATCGAATCCATCACGCTGGATCGCGGCGCGGCACATTTGAAAGACGAACTCATGCCGCGCTACGCCGAGCTGATCTATAACGGCTATTGGTGGTCGCCCGAGCGCGAAATGCTGCAGGCGCTCATCGATAAATCGCAGGCCAATGTCAGCGGCACGGTACGTCTCAAGCTATTCAAAGGCAGCGTGAGCGTCGATGGCCGTAAATCGCCGAAATCGCTCTACAGCGAAAAGATGGTGACGTTTGAAGATGACGCAGGCGCTTACGACCAGAAAGACGCGGCGGGATTTATTAAGCTGAACGCGCTGAGATTGAGATTATTGAAGAAGTAATCAACACCTCTTTATGCCTTGCGCTGCACCAAGGAACGTTCCCAGTTCGTAGACGATGTCTTGGGGTGATGCGCGCTCCGACAGCGCAAGATTATCAGGACGTTGTCCGAATACGAGCCTCTGGCGCATCGGAATCGCTGCATTTTCCGTTACCATAACCTTGATGCCCGCCTTTTGGCATTTGCGTGTAAGGCTGAGCGCGGGTTTGTGCCCGAGCGTATCGCTATGTTCAAAATCGATGCCAGCCGCGAATATTACCACGGCATCGGGCTTCTCCTTTTGAATTTGCTCCCACGCAGCATCCGCCACTTCCTGCGTTAGAATCGCGCGGTGAAACGTCGGGTTGCCCGAATAACTGACGAGATGGGCACCGTTTTTTTTCAGTTCTTCACCCAGCATCATGCCTATCGACTGCCCGTCTTGGGCAAGTGGATGAATGACTACATGGTCGGCCAGAAAATAAATCTTTTTCCCGAACAACGCCTCCCTGATCGGATTTGCGCGCGGCAGCATGGATCAACGGTTCTGGCTGTGGAACTTCTGCCCCATGAACGAGCGGCCTTTGAGTTGCGCTAGCGTCTGTGGTTCTGCAAATTGCTCGCGTAAATTATTGGCGCGCTCAGCGAATTCTTCAGCTGATGTGATGGTTTGCTTACGCAGATACTCCGCCACAGCGGTATCGATCAGCGTGCGGTCGCCGTCGCTTTCGATTTTAGCGAACTGGCTGCCTTCGACAGGCGCTATTTCGGCGAGGGTTCTGGGCTTTTGGAATGATTCGGACATGTTATGCTCCCTGTTCTGTTTTTTAGTTAAGCAAATTTAATATATTGAGGGCTGCACGAAAAGCAACAAAAAAGGGCGACCCGAAGGCCGCCCCCTTATTTTATGTCATCCTGAGGCGAAGCCGAAGGATCTGACTTTTGTGCTTCAGATCCTTCGCTATGCTCAGGATGACAATCGCTTAGTGAAGCATTTCCCCGTGCGATACGAGGTCGATGCCCGCATATTCGGTTTCTTCGTCGATACGTGCGCCCATCACCACGTTGATGAAGGTGAGGATGGCATACGACATCGCGCCGCAATAGAGAATCGTTACCGCAACCCCTTCGCACTGTGCGAAGAACTGCGTAACGCTGCCGGAGCTGGTAGCCAAAAGCCCGGTGAGCAACGCGCCGACGATACCGCCCACGCAATGCACGCCGAACACGTCCAACGAGTCGTCGACTTTGAATTTGAACTTCAGGCTGCACGCGAAGAAGCACAGCACCCCGGCCACCGCGCCGATGATGAGTGCGCCGCTGACGTCCACGAAGCCGCAGGCGGGCGTGATCGCCACCAGCCCGGCCACCGCGCCGGAGATGATACCGAGCGCGCTAGGTTTGCCGCGTTTGATCCACTCTATCGTCATCCATGAAAGCGACGCCGTGGCGGTGGCGACCTGCGTGACCAGCATGGCCATGCCCGCCGCGCCGTTGGCGGCAACCGCCGACCCGGCGTTGAACCCGAACCAGCCGACCCACAGCAAACATGCGCCGATCACGCTAAATACGATATTATACGGGAGCGGTATTTCCGAGGTGAGGAAACCTTTGCGGCTTTTCAGCACGAACGCCGCCACCAGCCCCGCGATACCGGCGTTGATGTGCACCACCGTACCACCTGCAAAATCGAGCGTAGGTCCGAAGCCGAGCAAACCTTTATAGCCGTCGATACCAAGCCCGCCGAGCATGCCTTTCGGCCCCCACACCCAGTGCGCCACCGGGATATAAACCAGCGTAAACCACGCAGCGATGAATACCAGCGCGGCAGAAAATTTAATGCGTGTGGCCACCGCGCCGAAGATCAGCGCGCAGGTGATGATGCCGAACGTCATCTGGAACATGGAGAACACGGTTTCGGGGATCATCGCAGGCGCGGTGCCAGTCAGCGTTTCCGCCGTTATGCCGCCATGCATGAATTTGTCCATACCGCCGATAAAGCCGCTATGCTCGGTGAAAATCAGCGAATAGCCGTAAACGATCCACAATACCGTAACCAGTGTGACGCACACGAAACTCTGCATCAGCGTGGACAGCACGCTCTGTTTGTTGACCATGCCGCCGTAGAACAACGCCAGGCCGGGAATGGTCATCATAAGCACCAGAATGGTGGCTACGATCATCCATGCGGTGCTGCCGGTATCAATCGGTGGTGGCGGAGCTATGGCGACCATAGCATCCTGCGCGAAGGCAGGAGCGTAAGCAGCAACGCAGAAAAGCGCCGCAAAGCCCAGAATACGCGTCAGGTAAAGGACATTTTTCATCGGTGTACCTCTGCTTAGGAACGTTAAATGAAAATATCCTGCGAGATGTAGTTTTTAACTTTTTTGCGAAGCTAACACGGGATTTTTTGTCTGTCAAAGACGTAATTGGATGGGCGGGCTATTTCGATTTATGCGCCAGATAGCGATCCATCACCCATGGCAGGAGTAGCCCCACCAGCACGAACGGCAGGCCGTAAATCGGCGCGAATACCGTGCGCGATTTGCGCTGTACGCCTTTGTAAATGCACTTCGCGACATATTCTGGGCTGGTGACGATTTTTAACTTCATCACATTCCCCGGCGCTTTACCGGTGATGACATAGTTCCGCCAGTTGGTGCGCGTCACGCTCGGGCATACTTTCATTACATGGATGGGGCTGCCCTTGAGTTCTCGGTAAAGGCTGTCGTGCCAACCATGCAACGCGGATTTCGACATGCAATACACCGCCGCCCACTGCATCGACACCCAGCCTACGATGGAGCCGGTATTGACGATCATGCCGCCGCCCTGTTTCTGCATGATCGGCAGCACCAGCAGCGTCAGCGCAATCGGCGCATACACATTCACCGCGAACACCCGCTCCACATGTTCCATTTTCGTTTCCGTAGGGAACGCATACAACCCCGTTGCCGCGTTGTTATGCAGCACGTCGATACGCCCGAACGCTTTCAACGTTTCATCCACCGCCTGCTGGCGCACGGCGGGGTCGGCAATGTCGCCGTACACCGACACCACCCCTTCCGGCAACGGCGTAGGCGGTTTGCGATCAGAGACATGCGCCACCGCGTAACCTTCACTATGAAACTTACGCACCGTCGCCGCGCCGATGCCGTCGGAACCGCCGGTTATCAGTAATACTTTTTTATGCTCGGTCATGCCAAGCGCCTCTTTTGAGTACAATTCAGGTAGCAACCATATGCGACAGCCAAGGCCGCTATCAGGGATGACAGCCAAATCCAACGGTAATAAGGCGGCATGGCCTCGACTACACTGACATACAATCGCACTTCATGCTTGCCTGCGGGAATATCCAACAGCATACGCCCTTTGTGCGGGGCCGGGATAATATCCACTGGTTTCCCGTCGAGCGTAGCGTGCCATGTGGGGAAGTAGAATTGCTCCACCAGAAGTTTATCGGGCTTCAATGCATTTACGCTTACATTGATACCATCGTAATCCCATTGGATAATGCTGGCGTTATTTTTCAACGATGAAAAACGAGCTTTAGGAAATCCATCTTCGTGAGCGAAGGTTTTAATAAAGTCGTCAAAATCTGCATATTCTGCATCGACCCAACGAGGCATAAAATAACTAATTGAAACACCGCCTTGATTTACCCGATCACGTAAAGATTCGCTGGCTGGCTCTGTCTGGGAAAATATGGTTAACCCCATAAACGCCAGTAGCGCAGAAAACGCTATGCCGTCACCATCGCGGAATTTGACAGATAAGCGAGGCAAAATCCATTGCAACGAAATGGCCATAAAATATGCCATGCCCAATATGAGTAATATTTGCATTCGCCATGGAGTTTTTACTTGTGAAAACAGCTCAATTACACTCCATAAAGGCTCTGTAATAGGGAACATGAGCAAGCAAGAACACATCACTATCAAAAACCATGTTTGTATCTCCCTGCGCACGAATGTATCGGTTATAAATTCACGGCGATAGCGTACCAATAGCATGAAGGCAGATAGCAAAAGGATCAACATGCAAAACCCAAGCCCAATCATGATCCGGTTATCTTTAAATGCGGCATCGAAAACATAATTATTGACCCAGCTTGTACGCCAGTTTGATACACCGCCTCTTTGCTCGTTTAAAAACCCTGCAAGAACCATTGCAGGAATGAAATGAAACAAGGATACGATCAGCCCTAAAAACCCAGCGCCGGCGAATATGGCAATCTTCTTTCCATCGCGCCAGCAAAGGACAATAATTTGCGCACCTGCTCCCATCATGCCAATTAGCGTCGCCGGAAGATGGCACAGCAGACACAGCGCCGTTATCAGTGAAAGTTGTGGCCAAACGCGTTCTTGCGTTGTTATTAGTTTGCGTACATACAAAAAAAGTAGCGGCAAAAGGGCAATCACCCACAACTCAGCATACGAATGGCGATAACCGAGCACTTCCATGCGGTAGGGCAAACATAACAATATAAATGCGCATAAGGCCGCGCGTTTTCTTGTTGTTACAGTTTGCAACCACAAGGTTGCCGTCACAAAAGTTGTGACACTGGCGGTATATATACCCAGCACATATATATGACTGAGCTCTAGCCCTAAATGGCGTAGCGGGTAAAACAAAGAAGTTATGTAAAACGGTATAGGGAAATAAAATAAAAGCTGGGGCGAGCCAAGCCCGAAATTAGCTTCCATGCACCATCTTGGGTATAGATGCCCGGACCATAATTGTTCTGCAAAGCATGGGATCTGCGAATAGTTCAATAACGAATCCGCAGGATGACCCATCATCAGCAGAGGGGAAACATTCGCCAACCCCGCCAGCAATGCCAGCAGAATGATCTTGCGCAGCGAATAGGCTTCCGCCGTCACGTCCCCAGCCGTTTGAACCCAGCTTCCAGATCGGCGATCAGGTCGTCGGGATGTTCGAGGCCGATATGCAACCGGATGCCCTGCCCCTTATACTGCCACGGGCGGGCGGTACGGGATTTCTCGGTGTTGAAGGTGATAAGCAGGCTCTCAAAACCACCCCAGCTATAGCCGATGCCGAATAGCTCCATGCCGTCGATCATCGCGGCGAGTTTTTCGTGCGCGACCGGTTTCAGCGCGAAGGAGAACAGGCTGCATGCGCCGGTGAAATCGCGTTTCCACAAATCGTGACCGGGGGCGCCGGGCAGCGCGGGGTACAGCACTTCTTCCACTTCCGGGCGGGCTTTCAGCCATTTCGCTACCAGCATGGCGTGTTCATATTGCTGCTTCACGCGCACAGCCATGGTGCGCAAACCACGAAACGCGAGGTAGCAATTGTCTCCGCTCGGACACGCGCCTAGGCTGCGATAGGTCAGCAGCAGCGGGCGGTAATGCTCTTTTTTGCAGGCGAGCGAACCCATCACCAGATCGGAGTGGCCGGAAATATATTTGGTGGCGGAATGAATCGATACATCGACGCCGAGCGCGAACGCATCGCAATAGAGCGGCGTACCCCACGTCATGTCGCCGATCACGACGATGCCTTTTGCATGCGCGGCTTTGGCTATAGCGGGAATATCCTGCACTTCGAACGTCAGCGAACCGGGGCTTTCTACGTACACGACGCGGGTATTGTCTTTGATAAGCGCAGCGATGCCTGCGCCGATCAGCGGATCGTAATAGGTGACTTCCACACCCATGCGCTTGAGCACATTATCGCACATGCGGCGTGAAGGGCCATAAACGCTGTCGACCATCAGCAGATGGTCGCCGCTTTTGAGGAACGCCATAAGCGCCGTGACGATCGCAGCCAGCCCGGACGAGGTTACGATCGCATGATCGGCGCCCTCCAGCGTGGCGATGGCGCTTTCCAACTCTTCGGTGGAGCGCGTACCGTAGCGGCCATAGGTTGCGTGCGGATGGTCGCCGCGCTCTGCGGATTCAAATGCGGCCAGATTCGGGAACAAAATGGTGGATGCGCGGTATGCGGGAAGGTTCACCGCGCCGCGATGCTCTTCCGGGTAACATCCGAGCGTGGTCAGAATGGTCTCTTTATGCATGGGGATCAATCGATACTACAGGTTGCAATACTTCGCTTATCCATCATTGCAAAAGCCCTGTCAACCTTGCGTTGGGCATTGCCTAAAAGAACCGGCAGCTAAGCCCGGTCACGATATGCGTGACACCGGACTGCTCGTTGCCGAACGGCAGCATGCAGGCGCGATATTTGATAAGTTTGCCGGTCAGCCCCACCATATGATTGTCATCCGAAAGCGGCTCGCCGGTAGCCACCACATTATCCAGTTTTTCGTGTAAAACCGCGCCCGGGAAGGCAGCCATGCGTGAATCGACGACCTGATTAGTGAGATCGCGCCCGTAAAGCTCGATAATTTCCTGCCCCATATACTCGTAGCGGTAGGTGGGCATCGTCCCCGGAATAATCGCCACTCGGAAGCAGAATGGCCATATATCCTCGATAACTGCGGTGTTCAGGCGCTTTATGTCGGGGTATTTAGTGCCCTTGGCGGTGGTTTTCCAGTAGTTCAGCAGGCGTTGTGTAATGCGTTTTTCATCCATGGTGGCGGGCATCCTGAAAGTGTGTTGGTTCTTGCAACCTGCCCTCAAAGACGTTAGAAAGGCAGGCTCGTAACCCTATAATTGGTAAAGAATTGTTACAGGATAACCATTAATAGTTAATTAAGAAGCTGCCACCCATGTCGCATTACCCGGACGTCAACCCCAACCCCGAATTTCCCGCCATCGAGGAAAAAGTCCTCGCCTTCTGGGAAAAAGAGAATTTGTTCCAAAAATCGGTAGACGCGCGCGCCGCGAATAACGAATTCATTTTCTACGACGGCCCCCCGTTCGCCAACGGCCTGCCGCATTACGGCCACCTCCTCACGGGCTATGTCAAAGACGTATTCGCCCGCTACGAAACCATGAGGGGCAAGCGCGTGGAGCGCCGCTTCGGATGGGATTGCCACGGCCTGCCCGCCGAAATGGGCAGCGAAAAAGAACTCGGCATCTCGGGGCGCGCCGCCATCACCAATTTCGGCATCGGCAAATTCAACGAGCATTGCCGCACCAGCGTGATGAAATACACGAAAGAGTGGGAAGATTACGTCACAAGACAAGCCCGCTGGGTCGATTTCAAAAACGACTACAAAACCATGGACACCAACTTCATGGAATCCGTCCTCTGGGCGTTCAAGCAGCTCTACGATAAAGGCCTGGTCTACGAAGCCTACCGCGTGATGCCCTACAGCTGGGCCGCCGAAACCCCGCTGTCGAATTTCGAGACCAAGCTGGATAACAGCTACCGCGAGCGCGAGGATAAGGCGATTACGGTGGCGTTTGAGTTGAAGGATGCACCGAAGAGCGCGCCAAAAGCCGATAAATATTATGTGCTGGCGTGGACGACGACGCCTTGGACGCTGCCGAGCAATCTGGCGTTAGCGGTGAATAATAAAATTGAGTATGCATGCGTTCTTAAAGATAAAGCATGTTACATTTTTGCTAAATCCGCTGTGTCTAAATTTCATAAGGAGTTCGGTTTTGATGGGCCGGCATCTGCGATACTAGCTCTTGAGTACAACGCAATTAATGGTGTCGATCTTATCGGCCTAACTTATACCCCCCTCTTCCCCTACTTCGCCGACCGCGCCAACCCTGTCATCCTGAGCGAAGCGAAGGATCTCGCTTTGGCAAAGAAAGATTCTTCACCTGCGGTTCAGAATGACAAGAAGGGAGCCTTCCGCATCATCGACGGTTCCAGCTTCGTCACCGACTCCGACGGCACCGGTATCGTCCACATCGCTCCCGGTTTCGGCGAGGACGATCAACGTGTCGCGGAAGCGAATGGGATTGAGCTTGTCGTGCCGGTTGATGGCCAGGGAAAATTTACCGACGAGATTTTTGACATTCCTTATCCTGTCACCCCGGCGCAGGCCGGGGTCCACGTGGATGCCGGCCTGCGCCGGCATGACAATATGTTGTCTCTCAAAGGCCTCAACGTCATCACCGAACCCGGCGGCAGCAAGTTTGGCCTCGCCAACGACCGCATCATCGACTACCTCAAATCCACCGGCCAGCTCATCAAGCAAGAGCAGATCAAACACAACTACCCGCATTGCTGGCGCACCGACCAACCGCTGATCTACCGCGCCATGCCATCGTGGTATGTCGAAGTCACCAAATTCCGCGACCGCGCGGTGGAAGTGAACAAAACCATCAACTGGATTCCCGAGCACATCCGCGACGGGCAGATGGGGCACATGCTCGCCACCGCGCCCGACTGGTCGATCTCGCGCAACCGTTTCTGGGGCACGCCGATTCCGGTGTGGCGCAGCAAATCCGGCAAGATAAAAGTGTTGGGTTCCATCGCCGAAATCGAAGCGATCAGCGGCAAGAAAGTCACCGACCTGCACCGCCCGTATATCGACGACATTACCTTTTCCATCGACGGCGAAACCTACACGCGCGTGGAAGACGTGTTCGATTGCTGGTTTGAATCCGGCTCCATGCCGTTCGCGCAGGTGCATTACCCGTTCGAGAACAAGGAGTGGTTCGAGTCGCATTTCCCCGCCGATTTCATCACCGAATATGTCGGCCAAACGCGCGGGTGGTTCAACACGCTCATCATGCTGTCCACCGCGTTGTTCGACAAAGCGCCGTTTAAAAACTGCATCTGCCACGGCGTCGTGCTCGATTCCGAAACCGGGCTGAAATATTCCAAACGCCTCAAAAACTACAAAGATCCGATGGAAGTCATGGACAAGTTCGGCGCCGACGCGCTGCGCTGGCTCATGATCGCAAGCCCCGTCATGCGCGGCATGGACTTGGCCGTAGACCCCGAAGGCAAATTCATCCGCGACGTCGTGCGGCTTGCCATCAAACCGATCTGGAACGCGTATAATTTCTTCTGCTTGTATGCGAATGCGGATGGCATCAAAGCGAAATACGCTATCGACTCGCAAGACTTGATGGACCGCTATATTTTGGCAAGATGTCAACTTGCAGTTGTAATGATTAAAGATGCCTTGAACGAGTATGATACACCTTCTGCATGTGAAGGGGTAATGTGGTTTTTTGAAGCCCTCAATAATTGGTACATTCGACGCAGCAAAGAACGTTTCTGGAAAGCAGATAAAGACGCAGACAAACAAGCTGCTTACGACACATTGTATACAGTACTCACTACGATGTGTCAGGCAAGCGCTCCACTATTACCTCTGACTTGCGAAGAAATTTATAAAGGGCTAACGAAAGAACAGAGCGTACATTTGACAGACTTTCCAAATGTAGCTGACTATTCGCATGACTTTGCAGATTTAATACTTATAGATAAAGTTCGTAAGGTATGTAATGCAGCATTATCCGTTCGAAATGCAAAAAATATCCGAGTTCGTCAGCCTTTAAAAGAAATCACCATTGTATCTGCATCTGCAGAAAACATATGGAAGAATGACGAATTAAAAGCAATTATACGTGACGAAATAAATGTAAAAAACATTCAATTGAATGATAGAATAGCTCAATACGCTGAACATAAGCTTTCCCTTAATAGTCAAATCCTCGGCAAACGCCTGCCCGATAAAATGAAACAAATCATCCCCGCCTCGAAAAAAGGCGAATGGAAACAAATCGACGGCACCGTGGAAATCTGTGGCGAGAAATTATTACCGGAGGAATACACCCTCCAGCTCGAACCCAAACCCGAATACAAGGACCGCGCGCAAGCCCTTTCCACCAATGACGCCCTCGTCATCCTCGACACGACCATCACCCCCGAGCTCGAAGCCGAGGGCATTGCGCGCGATCTCGTGCGCATGGTGCAGCAGGCGCGCAAAGACGCAGGGCTGCATGTGTCCGACCACATCCAGCTCAGCGTGCAGGCGCCCGACGCTATCGGCAGGGCGGCGAATACGCATAGCCTGTTCATTACTGAGCAGACGCTGGCGCGTGCCATGTCGCTGGCGGCGCCCGATAAGGCGGATTTCGTGTTTGAAAATTCGCTGGATGAGCATAAAGTGGTTATCTCCCTATCCAAATGCGCCTAAGGAGTTTGTATGTCCGCGAAATCACATAATATGATCTTAGGCCAGCTTATCACCAACGAGGTGCTCGACACGCGCATCCTGCAAGCGCTGAACGAAGTGCCGCGCGAGACGTTCCTGCCGCCGAACCTGCAAGGCGCGGCGTATGTGGACGACGACATGCATATCGGCAACGGGCGTTTCCTGATTTCGCCGCTTACCTTCGCGCGATTGCTGCAACTTGCAGAAATCACCCCGCACTGCCGCGTGCTCAATATCGGCTGCTTAACCGGCTACACCACCGCCATTCTCGCCAAGCTCGCAGGCCATGTGGTTGCCACCGACATCGACCCCACACTTATCAGCCAGTCGCAGACGAATCTCGACGGGCTGGGTATCAGCGACGTCAATTTCCAGTACGTCCATTCCCTCACCGAGGGGTACGCGCTGTCGGCACCTTATGACGCCATCGTGATTTCCGGTGCGGTGGATTACATTCCCGACGCGCTCGCCACGCAACTTTCGCTCAACGGTCGCCTCGTCGCCGTGCGCCGCGTCAGCAAGCGCCCCGGCATCAGCGGCGGGCTGGGCAAGGGTATCGTCATCCGCCGCATCGCCACGCAACTGCACTACCGCGAGATGTATGACGACGCCACGCCGCTGCTGCCCGGTTTTGAACATGCGCAGGGTTTTGTTTTCTGATCGCTACATGCTGTGGAAAAAAACGGGCTGTTCTGTTTTTAATCGTTGTTTTTTAATACAACATCATTATTCTACCGCCAATAAACCATACAACATGTAGTGGGTACGTTACGGTGGCATCTGCAACACCAGAAAAATCGGGCGCAGGCGGGGAAGACCTCTCCATGGAGGAAATCCTGCAATCTATCCGCAAAATCATCGCGGAGGATGATACCGCCCCGAAAGACGCAGCCGCCAAGCCCAGTGAACCGGATGAGCCGGGCGGCTCCGATGTGCTGGAGCTTACGGAAGTCGTGAAAGAAGACGGCACGCCCGTTTCCGCCGCGCCGGAAGCGCCCTCAGCAGATATTTTAAACCAGATTGACCAGGCATTAACGGTGGAGAAGCCCGTGGAAAAGCAAGCCGAAAAACCTGTTGAACCCGTGGCCGCGAAACCGCCTGAGCCGGAAAAACCCGCCGTAGCAGCGACTCCTGCACCCGTGGCACCGCCCGCAGCCGCCGTAGCGCCTGCACCCGCTGAACCGCTGATGGCCGAAGCCCCCGCAGCCGCTGTTGCCGACACGTTCAAGAACCTGCGCAACAAGGAAGACCCCCTGCCACCGCTGGTCACCACCCCCGCCCCGGCCTTCCGTTCCGGCCTCACGGTGGAAGACATGGTCACCGACATGCTGCGCCCCATGATGAAAGACTGGCTGGACAATAACCTGCCCGCCATCGTCGAACGCATCGTCGAACGCGAAGTACGCCGCTTGACGAAGTAAGCCTATCCCGCGTATTTATATATCCCTATGACCAAAACCTATGGAAAATCGCGGCTGCCAAGCCGTCACGTCACGGAAGGCGCCGAACGCGCGCCGCACCGTTCCTATTTATATGCGATGGGCATCACCGAGGCGGGCGTGCATGCGCCGCTGGTCGGCGTTGCCACTACGTGGAATGAAGCAGCGCCCTGCAACATCACACTCGGCCGCCAGGCGCAGGTCGTAAAAAAAGGTGTGGCCGCAGCGGGCGGAACGCCGCGAGAATTCACCACCATCACGGTTACCGACGGCATCGCGATGGGGCATCAGGGCATGAAATCGTCGCTGGTGTCGCGCGAAGTGATCGCCGACTCCGTAGAACTCACCATGCGCGGCCATTCTTATGACGCGCTCGTAGGCCTCGCGGGTTGCGACAAATCCTTGCCCGGCCTGATGATGGCGATGGTGCGGCTCAACGTGCCGAGCGTATTTATTTACGGCGGTTCTATTTTGCCGGGACGCTTCAAAGGCAAGCAAGTCACGGTCGTGGACGTGTTTGAAGGTGTCGGCCAGCACAGCGCGGGCAATATGAGTGCTGAGGATTTACACGAGCTGGAGCAGGCCGCGTGCCCGTCCGCCGGTTCGTGCGGCGGCCAGTTCACCGCCAACACGATGGCTTGCGTGTCGGAAGCTATCGGCCTCGCGCTGCCCGGCTCAGCAGGCGCGCCCGCGCCGTATGAATCGCGCGATGCGTTCGCATTTGAATCGGGACGCGCGGTGATGGAGTTGCTTAAAAGCAAAATCCGCCCACGCGACATCGTCACGCGCAAGGCGCTGGAAAACGCCGCTGCCATCGTAGCAGCTACGGGAGGTTCCACCAACGGCGCGTTGCATTTGCCCGCCATAG
Organism: uncultured Rickettsiales bacterium; assembly: GCA_964645205.1. Lineage (GTDB taxonomy): Bacteria > Pseudomonadota > Alphaproteobacteria > Rickettsiales > SXRF01 > CAZYBO01. The sequence continues at coordinate 257,055 of CAZYBO010000001.1, read as the reverse complement.
CGCACGAAGTAGGCATCGATTTCGACATCCACGCGGTAGGCGAAATTTTTAAGCGCACGCCCTACCTCGCCGATTTAATGCCCGGCGGCAAATACACCGCGAAAGACTTATACGAAGCGGGCGGCGTGCAGATGGTCATGAAAACCCTCCTCGACGGCGGCTTCCTGCATGGCGACTGCCTTACTGTCACCGGCAAAACCATCGCTGAAAATTTGAAAAGCGTGACCTTTGCCACCAACCAGGACGTGGTCTACCCGCACAACAAACCGCTGCGCAACGAAGGCGGCGTGGTCGTGCTAAAGGGCAACCTCGCACCGGAAGGCGCCATCGTCAAAGTCGCAGGCATGAAAAACCTCGTGTTCAAAGGCGTCGCGCGTTGTTTCGATTCCGAAGAAGAATGTTTCGCCGCCGTTGATAAGCGCCAATATAAAGAGGGCGACGTGCTCGTCATCCGCTACGAAGGCCCCAAAGGTGGCCCCGGCATGCGCGAAATGCTTTCCACCACGGCAGCATTATATGGGCAAGGCATGGGCGATAAAGTCGCGCTCATCACCGACGGACGCTTCTCCGGCGGCACGCGCGGCTTCTGCATCGGCCATGTGGGGCCGGAAGCGGCGGCGGGCGGCGTCATCGGCTTGTTGAAAGACGGCGATTCCATTACCATCGACGCCACCAAAGGCACCATCCACGCAGACCTTAGCGACGCCGAACTCGATGCGCGACGCAAAACATGGCAACCGCGCAAAACCGACTATAATTCCGGCGCGCTGTGGAAATACGCACAAACCGTGGGTTCAGCCGAAAAAGGCGCGGTCACGCATCCGGGCGGTAAAGCGGAAACGCACGTGTACGCGGATATTTAGCGCTGAACGCCGCGCGTATTCGACAACGCCGATTCCAGCGCCATCGAAGCCATCACGATGGCTTCATCCGTCGTGAGATACCATTCCGACCGCTCCAGTTTCTTAAGCGGTGCCTCCAAAGGCACTCGCGTCATGATGCGAGCGATAGGCGGAGGTTTCCTGTCATGTTTGTGAGCCTCATCTTCTTTCTTAGTTACGCTATCGACGGTATCGAAGAATGCACGGCCGACGAAAATAGCGCCTCCCGCAATCAATCCCATGCTCATTGCAGAGCTCACAATATTTAGTATCCGTTCTTGCGTATCGCTTTCGGGCGGAGCACTTTTATAGCCTGAAAATCCACCTACAAGAGCCGCACCGGAAACAATTTTAAGAAAATTCCGCCTGCTACGTTTATCGAACAGCTCAAGGGGATCCTGATCGTCCCCACGTTTTTTGCGGTAAGCTGTTTCCAACTGTGCATTGATCTCGTTGACAGCGGTTTCAAATACGTTCTTAAGCGTATCTGGCAAAGGTTTGGCTTCCGTAGTTTGCGGTAATATGCCACTGCGCGGGTGCGTAACATGGGCAAGAAAATCGTCTAGGCCTTGTTGCCCAAGCTGTTTGTGAATGGATTGCAGCACCAATACTCCTGCATCCACACGCGGGTCTTCCGTCCGAAGTGCCGATATACGCGTAATCAGGTCAGGAGGATTAGAAGAAGATTCACGAGCTGTGGTCAAGCGCCGACCTTTTCCTCCGCAGCGCTAATACCAAGCATTTTCAGCTTACGGTGCAGCGCTGAGCGCTCCATGCCCACGAACGAGGAGGTGCGGGAGATATTCCCGCCGAAGCGTTCGATCTGCGCGGCGAGATATTGTTTTTCAAAAAGCTCGCGCGCCTCGCGCAGCGCCATCGACATAATATCCGCATTCGTTTCCGGGCGGGCGAGTACGGGGTTGGAGCTGAGGATTTCCGGCGGCAGCGCGGCAGCCGGAATCGGTTCCTTGCCGTCTGCGGTCATGATGAGCAGCCATTCCATCATATTGCGCAGCTGGCGCACGTTGCCCGGCCAATGGTAGGCTTGCAGCATCACCACCGCTTCGTCCGAAAGTTCGCGCAGCGGCAAGCCTGCGATTTCAGCGGCGCGTTTCAGGAAATAACGGCACAGCTCCGGCACGTCCTCGCGACGGTCTTTGAGTGACGGCATACGCACGGGAACCACATTTAGGCGATAATAAAGTTCTTCGCGGAAACGCCCGCCTGCGATTTCCAGTTCAAGGTCGCGGTTGGAGGCAGCAATCACACGCACATCCACTTCCACCCTGCGGTTGCCGCGGATACGCGTAAAGCTCTGCTCCTGCAACGCACGCAGCACCTTGCCCTGCGTTTCCAGCGGCATGTCGGCCACTTCGTCGATAAACAGCGTGCCGTTGTGCGAGCGCTCGAACAGGCCGAGTTTTTCTGCGCCGCCTGTGGGGTTGCTGTCCTCGATACCAAACAATTCCGCTTCCACGCGGTCAGGCGTGAGGCCGGCGGCATTCATCACCACGAAATTCCCGTTGGCACGTGTTGATTTCGCATGGATCATACGCGCGAACATTTCCTTGCCCGTGCCCGGCGCGCCGGTAATCAGCACGCGGCTGGCGGTGGCGGCTACTTTATCGAGGGTCTGGCGGATCTGCTGGATGGCATACGATGTGCCGGTGAGCTGTGTTTCTGGCTTACCGCGTGTTTTCAGTTCGATATTTTCGTTACGCAGGCGCGAATGTTCCAAGGCGCGCGCCACGACGAGCAGCAGGCGGTCTTCTTTGAACGGTTTTTCGATGAAATCGTACGCGCCCATTTTAATGGCGGCCACGGCCGTTTCGATATTGCCATGCCCGCTAATCATCACTACCGGCATGTGCGGGTATTTCTTGCGCACCATTTCCAGAATGCCCAGCCCGTCCAACTCGCTGCCCTGCAACCAGATGTCCAGCACCAGCAGCGACGGTACACGCTCGGCAATCGCCTTGAACGCCGTGTCGCTATTTTGCGCCGTGCGCGAGGAGTAGCCGGCGTCCTTTAATATGTCGGACACCAGCTCGCGGATGTCGGCTTCGTCGTCAACAATCAGTATGTCGCTGGTCATTTAGATCCTTGCAATACATTTGTCATAGTTACCCTTTACCACGCTGCCCAGATTGTTTTTCCCGCTCAGCCGTCCCTCTTCTTTGCGCGGCCTCAATTCTCTCCATCGCGGCGGCAAGCTCCCAATTTTTAAACTGTTCATCGGTTATATTCAGGCTTTGCGCGGTTGCCTTCTGCACATCCACCATCACCGACAAAAGCGCCATGGAAACGGCAAGCTGCTCGGCATTGTTAAAATTGCTGATTTCAGGCGGCTCAACGCGCTTTTTGCCGGCGTAAAGCGCGTATGCATGCTTTGCATATTGCTCTATATAAGCTTCTCTATCGAAGGGTTCGGCCATGGTTTAATGCTTCTTGGGATGGGTCAACTTGCGGCATTTATATCACAGTGTTGTAGAAAAGAAAGCGATACTCGCGCCCCCCCGGTTTTTACATTTTCAATATTTATCATGCCCTTGTGATCCTCTACTATTTTTTTGACAATCGCCAGCCCAAGTCCCGTGCCTTTGCTGCGGGTGGTCACGTAAGGCTCCAGCATCGCTGCCTGCTCGCCAGCCGGGAATCCGGTGCCGTTATCTTCAACTGTTAGTATAATTTGTTCGCTCTCACTAACAAGCCTGACAACTATTTTACCCCTCTCCCCACCCTCTCCGACAAGGGGAGAGGGGGTTGAAAATTTTGCCTCAATGGATTCGGCGGCGTTTTTGAGAAGATTGGTCAATACCTGCATAATCTGGCGCTCATCAGCATGTAAAATGACTGGCGTTTGCGGCGCATCGAAAATGTATTCAATCGACGGATTCGCGACCTGAGAGGAGAACACCGCTTTCTTGATGATCGCACCCATATCCTCATTCGCGAAAACCGGCGTGGGCATGCGGGCAAACGACACGAATTCTTCCACCATTTTTCCAATATCAGCGACGTGACGGCTTATCGTGTCGGTGTATTTGATAAAATTTTCCTGATCGTCGTCGATATATTTCAGATATTTTCGTTTCAACCGCTCCGCAGAAAGCTGGATTGGCGTCAGCGGGTTTTTGATTTCGTGCGCCACACGCCGCGCTACGTCCGCCCATGCAGCGTTGCGCTGTGCTGCTACCAATTGGCTGATGTCGTCAAACGTTACGATGAATCCTTCGATTTCATCGTCGAGCTTTTCAACCGTGATGCGTACGTGCAGCGTGATAGTTTTGTTATCTTTACTTACCGTCAGCGTGTTTTGCGCGACCTCGCCGGGCAGGTGCTCGGCCTGAGACAGCAATTCTTGTATACCCGGCAGAATATCGGCAATCGGCGTGCCCGCCGCTACCGGTTGATCGATTTTACTCAAGATTGCCGCTGATGAGCGGTTGGATAAGGTCGTCTTTTTATCGCGGTCGAGCGCGATCACGCCTGCAGAAACACCGGAAAGCACCGCTTCGGAGAAGCGCCTGCGCTCGTCAAGACGCCGGTTCGCTTCGATCAGCTCGCTGCGCTGCGCTTCAAGCTGCTCCGCCATGCGGTTGAACACACGCGCCAGCGCGCCGATTTCGTCGGCGGCGGCAGTATCGTCCACGCGCGCGCTGAAATCGCCACCGCGTATGCGGTCGGCTGCGGCCATGAGGTTTGCGATGGGGTTGGTGAGGCGCGAGGCGAACACCATGCCGTAACCGATGGATGATAAGAGCAGCAATACCGCCAGCGTGACGAACACCACCGAAAACGTGAATTGCAAGCGGTCGAGTTGGCTGTTGAGCTGGCTGTATTCGTTGAACGCCCCTTGCGCGTTCTCCATGTGATTGATCACCTTGCTGTCCACAAGGCGCCCTACCAGAAGGTAACCGCCTTCCAGCGCATCCAGCCGCACAAGCGCGCGCACCTTATCGTCGTCGGTAGTCATAATGACTACTTCGCCGTTTGCCGCGCGTTCCAGCATATCCTGCGGAATACGCTCGAACGCCAGCGAAAAGCTGAGTCGCCCTTTTGCGATAATACGGTTGCGCTGGAATACGATGGCTTCGGTGAGCAGCCGCAATTCGGATTGCGTGGCGACAATGCGGTTGAACTCCGGTAAATTAGTAGCCGTCATACCTGCAAGCTGGTTCAAATCGTTCGCCATCGCCAGCGCATCGCCGCGAATATTTTCCTTATGTTCGGAGAGATACGCTTCGGCTACAGCCAGCGATTCATTCACGGCCGTTTGCACGCGCTCGTTGAACCATGTCTGGATGCCCATGTTGAAAAAAAGCGCGGAAAATACCGACACGATAATCGTCGGCACGATCGTGACGACACTAAACAGCGTGAGAATGCGTTTTTGCAGTTTTGATCCGGCGGAGCCTGCGCGCAGCGCGCTCCACAGCCCAAAGATGCGGGTGGCGATCACCGCGATCAGCAGCGTCACCAATCCTAAATTGACCAGCAGCAGCGTCCAGAAACGCTTGGGCTTAATACCCAGCGGCGCGGTGCTGCCGGTAATCGTCACGTAACTGACCACCGCCGACAGCAGTGCCGCGACGATAAGTATCAGTACGCTGTTGCGCCGCACCCACTGCAAATACTGGTGCAGCACCATCTACGCGTCCCCGCCGTTGAATTGCGCGATGTCAATGTGCAGTTCGTTGATTTTTTTTCGCAGCGTATTGCGGTTGATGCCCAGCACGTTTGCTGCCTTCACCTGATTGCCGCCGGTAGCTGTGAGCGTTATCTCAATCAGCGGTTTCTCCAGCAGCGCAAGCATGCGCATATGCAAACCCGGCGGCGGCAACCGGTCGCCTTCATGCGCTGCGAAATAATGTTGCAGATGCGCACTTATATCCTCGCTAAGCGTAGCGGCGCGCGTATTACGCGTTTCGCTTGCGCCGGGCTTCGCCTTCGTTTCCGCAAGAAAAGCATCTTTCCCCAACACGCGTTCGGAGCATAGTGCGCTCAGGCGGTACATCATATTTTCCAGCTCGCGCACGTTGCCCGGCCAGTCATATTGCTGCATGCAGGCGAGCGCCTGCGGATCAAGCGTTTTTTCCGACAATCCTTTGGCTTCCGCCTTGCGCAGGAAATATTCCGCCAGCGGCGCTATATCCTCCTTGCGTTCACGTAGCGGTGGAATACGCAGCGGAACCACGTTCAGCCGGTAATATAAATCCTCGCGGAAATCACCGTTTCCGACCAGTTGCGCGAGATCGCGGTGCGTAGCGCACACGATGCGCACGTCGGCTTTTATCATGCGTGTGCCGCCCACGGTGGTGAATTCGCCCTGCTGCAGCACGCGCAGCAATTTGGTTTGCGCTTCCAGCGGCATGTCGCCAATTTCGTCGAGGAATAAGGTGCCGCCCTGCGCCTGCTCGAATTTGCCGGTCTTGCGGGTAAGCGCGCCGGTGAATGCGCCTTTTTCATAGCCGAATAATTCCGATTCCACCAACTCGCGTGGGATCGCCGCCATGTTGATCGCTACAAACGGTGCGTTTTTGCGCTTACCAAGTTGGTGTAGCGCGCGCGCTACCAGTTCCTTCCCCGTACCCGATTCGCCGATGATCGTCACCGTCAGATCGTTATTCACCATGCGTGCCAGCGTGCGGTAAATCTCCTGCATCGCGGGCGAAACGCCGATGAACGAGCCGGATTCTGGAAGCGCCATATCGTCGTTCGCGGGATTTATGAATTTTCCGGCCTTCACCAGCGATTTTTCAAGATGCTCCAGCAACACGTCGAGATCAAACGGCTTTGGTAAAAATTCGTATGCGCCCGCATGGTTCGCCTGTACCGCTGTAGACAGCGTATTTTGCGCGCTGATAACGATCACCGGCAGGCCGGGACGCATTTTATGTATGTCGGGAAGCAACCCAAGTCCGTTGCCATGCGTCTGCGCCACCGGCATGCGCACGTCGGTAATCACCGCATCGCCCTTGCCCTCGCGCACCCATTCCAGCAGCGCGTCGCCGTTATGCGCGACCAGCGCCTCCCATCCGTGGCGACGCACGGCATGCGATAGCACCGTGCAGATGGCCTGATCGTCGTCGGCAATGAGGATGGTGGCAGTCATAAATCGCAGTCTAATCGCATGGTTCCAAGTTGCAACCTACACTTAACAGCCCAGCATAACATTGAATTTCGCGCCGTTTTTGTAGTCACTATCCAGCTCCACTACGGCGCCGAGGTCGGTGGCGATTTTGGCGGTGATGGCCAACCCCATACCCCTGCCTTCGCCTTTGGAAGTGAAAAATGGCTCAAACAGTTTGGCGTGCAAATGCGGTGCGATGCCTGCGCCGTTATCACCGATGCTTACGATCACCGGCAGGGATTTTTGCGTCGCGGCATCGCGGAGACGGTATCCGCTGCGGTAGGCGGTGGTAATGGTGATGCAGGCCTCTGCATTGTTTTCCAGAGCTTCCGCCGCATTTTTAATGAGGTTCAGGAACAGCTGCACCAGTCGCTCACGCTGCGCAGATACAAGCGGCAGCGAGGGATCGTACAGCTCCTTGAACGTCACATGGCTGGCGAACCCCGCGCGTGCCACGGAAATCACATATTGCAGTACTTCATGGATATTCACCGGCTGCAATTGAACCGAGGTTTCGTCAGCGAACATATCCACCTGCGCCAGCAAATCGCGGATACGCCCTGATTCGAGATAGATCAACTCCGCAAGCTGCTTATGCTCGTCGGCCACATCTTCCTTCAGCATCTGTGCTGCGCCGCGAATGCCCGAAAGCGGGTTTTTTACCTCATGTGCGATCATCGCGCCGATGATGCCTGCTGCACGGCTTATTTCTTTCTTCCATTCACTCGCGGAGAGCTTCTGAAACCCTTCCGTTTTTTCTATGGTAAGCAGCACTTCTTCGCTCTGCCCGGAAGTCAGCACAGGTGTAAGATGCAGCGTCACGCTGGTTTCTCCGTGTGCCAGCGGCAGCATCACTTCATGCAGGCTGATTTCCTCCGCATCGCGGAATATGCGGGCAATGAGTTTTTTATCGTCGCTATCCAGCGGGAATAGCGCCGTCAGCGGTTTGCCGCGAAATTGCGACAGGCTAGCTGACAACAACATCTCGGCGGCATGATTCAGGTACGTGATGTGCAAGGCACGGTCGATGGCGATCAGCGCTGACGGAAGGGCGTTGAGATACGCCGCGTCCTGCTGAAAATTACGCGGCGAGCTGCTGATGTTCGGGCTGGCTGGCATGGTTCATGGTGGCGTCGTAAAACTCACGGATTTCGCGCTTTACCTCTTCGGGGTCCATCATCGTATTCACGCGCTGGCGGAAGCTGGAGGAATCGAACATCCCGGTGGAATACCAGCCGATATGCTTGCGCGCAACCATGCTGCCGTTCTGCGTGCCGTAATGCGACAGCATCTCTTCGTAATGCGCGAGCACTACGTCGCGCTGTTCGTCCAGCGGCGGAGCCGGCATTTTCTCGCCGGTTTTCAGATAATGGCAGACCTGCGCGGGGAACCACGGGCGGCCATATGAGCCGCGCCCGATCATCACCCCGTTCGCGCCCGATTGCGCCAGCGCCGTATCCACGTCGTCCAGCGTATTGATGTCGCCGTTGACGATCACGGGCAGTTTCACCGCATCCTTCACCTGCCGCACGAACGACCAGTCCGCATGGCCGCGATACATCTGGCAGCGTGTGCGCCCGTGCACGGTGATAAGCTGGATGCCCATATCTTCCGCGATTTTGGCGATTTTTGGCGCGTTGCGGTTGCTGTCGTCCCAACCGGTGCGCATTTTCAGCGTTACGGGAATCTTCACCGCCTTCACGGTGGCTTCAAGGATTTTTGCCGCCAGCGGTTCATCGCGCAGCAGCGCCGAACCCGCATAGCCGCCTACCACTTTTTTCACCGGGCAGCCGAAATTAATGTCGATCATGTGCGCGCCGCGGTCTTCGTTGAGCTTGGCCGCTTCGCCCATCACCTGCGGGTCGCAGCCTGCAAGCTGCACCGCGAACGGATTTTCCTCCGGCGAGAAGCTCGCCATGCGCAGCACGTTGCGCGTCTCCAGAATCATCGCACGCGAGGCGATCATTTCCGACACGACCATACCCACGCCGTAGCGTTTCACCAGCTTGCGAAACGGGAGGTCGGACACGCCCGTCATCGGCGCGAGCCACACAGGGTCGCCGATTTGGATCGGGCCGATGGAAATTGGTGAAACAGAATTTGCCATTGTCTTTTACGCCGCTGTCACGTTAAACTGCGCGTTCATAACGCATATTGCGTTAATTTTCAAGGAATTCCGCCCTCTTATGAGCGAAAAAACCATAGCGATCCTCGTAGCCGCCGGGAAAAGCGAGCGAATGCAGGCCGAATTGCCCAAGCCCTACCTGCAACTGGGCGACGCCAGCCTGCTTCGGCACACGGTTAAAGCCTTCCTAGCGCACCCGGAAATAGATGGCGTGCGGGTGGTTATCCGCCGGGAGCACCATGCGCTGTATAAGAAGGAGGTCGAAGGTCTTACGCTATTTCCCTGCGTTATAGGCGGCGACACGCGACAGGAATCGGTGCGGCTGGGGCTGGAAAGTATCGCGCACCGCAAGCCGGAGCGCGTATTGGTGCACGATATCGCCCGACCGCTGGTTCATCCTGACCTCATTTCCCGCGTGTTGGCCGCACTGGACACCGATCAGGCTGTTATCCCCGCCCTGCCGGTGGTGGACACGGTCAAGCGCGTGGCAAACGGCCATGTGAGCGAAACCGTATCGCGTGACGGGCTTTATGCCGTGCAGACGCCGCAGGGTTTTCATTTCGACACGCTCTGGGAAGCCCACCGCGCGCATATCGGGGCAGGCCTCACCGACGACGCCGCCTTGCTGGAAAAAGCTGGCGTGCCGGTGGCATTGGTCGAAGGCGACGCAGACAACATCAAAATCACCACAGCAAAGGACATGGATCGCATGACCACCCTGCTCTCGTTCGATTACGAAATGCGTACCGGCATCGGCTTCGATGTACACCAGCTCGGGCTGCATGATTCCGACACGCCCACCAGCCGCCAGCATGTCAAACTCTGCGGCATCAACATTCCCTTCACACACGGGCTGGTCGGCCATTCCGACGCCGACGTGGGACTGCACGCTTTGGTGGATGCTATCTTGGGTGCGATCGGCGCGGGTGACATCGGGATGCATTTCCCTCCCGACGACCGCAAATGGCAGGGCGCGGATTCCTCGCGTTTCCTGCTACATGCTTATGAACTGCTCAAAAACCGCGGCGGCGAAATCATCCATCTCGACCTCACCCTCATCTGCGAGCGCCCGAAAATCTCCGAGCACCGGCAGGCGATGCGAACCCACATTTCGCAACTGCTGAAACTTGACGAAGATCGCGTGAGCATCAAAGCCACCACCACGGAAAAACTGGGTTTCACCGGACGCGGCGAGGGTATTGCGGCGCAAGCCGTGGCTAGTGTGAGGTTGCCGAGGAAGTGAATGAAATTATCCCCTCCCCCCTTGTGGGGGAGGGTTAGGGAGGGGGGAAACTTTCAATGCATGAGATGGTGGAAACAGCCCCCTCTCCCCGACCCTCTCCCACAAGGGGAGAGGGAAAAGCAAGAAAGGAACAAAACATATGAAAAAACCCGTCTGGTGGTGGCTTGCCACCTGGTTCGGCTCCGGCCTTTCGCCTGTCATGAGCGGTACGGCGGGTTCGCTGGCGGCGTTGCCGTTTGCCTATGCGATCCAGATTGTGTTCGGAAACGACACCTTGTTTGTCGCTGCGCTCGTTATTTTTGTGATGGGATGCTGGGCGTCGCAGCAGTTCGTAGAACAGTCCGGCAAGGGCAACGACCCCGGCGAAATCGTGGTGGACGAAGTGGCGGGCATGTGGCTGGTGCTTTCAATGTTGCCGCTCACCTTGCAGGACTACATTATCGGGTTCATAGCATTCCGCATTTTCGACATCATCAAACCGTGGCCGGTATCGTGGGCTGACCGCAAGGTAAAAGGCGGCGTCGGCGTGATGTTCGACGACGTGCTCGCCGCGATTTACGCCAGTATCGCCTGCCTGATTTTCAACCGGATGTTCATATGAATGCCGCAGCCTTTCTCACCATCTGTAAATCCAAAAGCATCAGGATCGCCACCGCCGAATCCTGTACCGGCGGGCTGATCGCCGCTGCACTCACCGATATTCCCGGCTCGTCGGATGTGTTCGAGCGCGGGTTCGTCACCTATTCCAACCTATCGAAAACACAGATGCTCGGCGTGAGCGCTGCTTTAATCGAAACGCACGGTGCCGTCAGCGAGCCGGTTGCGGTTGAAATGGCGAAAGGCGCACTTGCACATTCCGCTGCGCACGTTTCGGTAGCCGTCACCGGCATCGCAGGCCCCGGCGGTGGATCGGCAGAAAAGCCGGTGGGTCTGGTTTACATCGCCACCGTGCATGGCAATCGCATGAATGTGCAGAAATATATGTTCAATGGTGATCGCACTGAAATACGCAGGCAGGCGATGGAGGAAGCGCTGAAAATGATGACAGCCATTCTGTCATCCTGAACGCGGTGAAGCATCTTCTTAAAGCCTAAGCCTTACGCTCTTTCATCTCTTTCGCTTTGCCCGCTTTAGCCACTTGCTTACCGCGTGCAATCGCAAGCGCATCGGCTTCCACATCTTCGGTGATCACGCTGCCCGCGCCGATGATTGCGCCTTTTCCGATAGTGACCGGCGCGACCAGCGATGTGTTCGATCCGATGAATGCTCCCTCGCCCACTACCGTTTTATGCTTGTTGATGCCGTCGTAATTGCAGGTAATCGTGCCAGCACCGATATTCGCGCCCGCGCCGATGTCGCTGTCGCCGATATAGCTCAGGTGATTCGCCTTCGCGCCCGCACCTAGCGTGGATTTTTTGATCTCGACGAAATTACCCACATGCGCGCCTTCGCCGATCACCGATTGCGGCCGCAGTCTTGCGAAGGGGCCGACCACCGCCCCCGTTTTCACATGCGTGCCTTCAAGATGTGAAAACGAGCGGATTTCAACGTTATTTTCTATCACCACCCCGTTGGCGAACACCACTTGCGGATGCACGATGACATCCAGCCCCATCTTCGTATCGGCGCAGAAATACACGCTGTCGGGGTCGATCAGCGTCGCGCCGTTTTCAATCGCTTTCATGCGCAGGCGGTGTTGCATGGCACGCTCCGCCTCGGCGAGCTGCACACGCGAATTGATGCCGATCAGCTCGTCCGCATCGGCTTCCACTACTTTGCAGCGCAGGTTCATGCCGTCTGCTTCACCGATGATATTCGTGAGATAATATTCGCCTGCCGCATTGATCGGCTCCACGCGATCGAGCAGGGAGAATAAATATTTCCCGCCTACCGCCATCACGCCGGAATTGCATAAGTTGATGCGTTTTTGCTCCGCGTTGGCATCACGGCATTCCACGATTTCTTCCAGCCTGCCGTCGCCATCTACCAGCAACCGACCGTAACCCGTGGGATCGGCAAGGCGCATGCCGAGCACCACCACATCGGCGGATTCGGTGGCATTCAGCATTTTGAGCAGCGTTTGGGGGGTAATCAGCGGCGTGTCGCCGAAAAGAATCAGTACCGTGCCATGGTAATCCTTCAGTGCCGCCTGTGCAGACTGCACCGCGTGCCCTGTGCCAAGCTGCTGTTCTTGAACGGCGAATGTGCAACCGGGGGAAGCCTTGAGCGCGGCCGCCTTCACATCGTCCATCGCGGGGGCGACGACGGTGACGATACGCTCCGGTGCCAGCGGCGACAATGCGTCCAGCACGTGCGCGATCAGGGGTTGCCCGGCCAGCTTGTGCATGACTTTCGGCAGGTTGGAGCGCATGCGCACGCCTTTCCCGGCGGCGAGGATAATGCTTGCGAATTTATGCTTGTGAATGAGTCTCATGGGGCTACACTATCGGCTGTCGCAGCGAAAATAAACAGGAATATGATATGGGCATGACGGAAATCGCACTGGTACTGGTCGGAGCCGCGTGCGGCTTCGCGTTTGGGTGGATGCGCTCGAAACAGCTGCTTGCAAGCGCCGTCACTCGCCGCGAATACGATACGCTCATGCAAGCGAACACCGCGCTAGCTACCAAACTGGAAGCAGCCGAACAGCTTAAAAGCGAGCGCACCGCCTTCCATGAGCGTGCGCTGACCGCCGAAGCGGAGAACAAAGCCCTGAAGCAGCAGATGAAAGAACAGCAGGAGCAACTGCGCGCCGAATTCACCAATACCGCAAACAAGATACTGGAAAATGTAAGCACCAAATTCTCTACCCAGTCAGAAAAACAGATCGGCGACCTGCTGAACCCGCTGCGCGAGCGCCTTGGTGAATTCCAGAAAACCGTGGTCGATTCCTTTAGCACGCAAGGCAAGGAACAGCATACGCTTAAAGCCGAAATCCAGAAAATCGTACTACAAACCGACGGACTTACCAAGGCGTTGCGCGGCGACGTGAAGGCACAGGGCAACTGGGGCGAGGTGATACTGGAGCGCATCCTGGAGGAAGCGGGCTTGCGCAAGGATCACGAATACACCACGCAGGGTGAAAATATGGGGCTTACCGGCGCGGCAGGCAACCGCCTGCAGCCCGACGTCATCATCAACCTTCCCGACGGCAAGCATATCATCGTCGATTCCAAAGTATCGCTGACGTCCTATGAGAGATTCTGTTCGGAAGCAGATGAGCTGGCAAAAGCGGTGCATCTCAAGGAATTTTTAAAATCGGTGAAAAACCATATCAACGGGCTGGAGCAGAAGCGTTATCAGGACATCGAAAAACTCGGCACGCCGGATTTTGTACTCATGTTCATGCCCGTGGAAGGCGCTTACTCTATGGCCGTGCAGCAGGATCAGGAATTGCACAGCTACGCATGGGGCAAGAAAATCGTGATTGTCTGCCCGGCCACGCTGTTTGCCACATTGCGCACTGTGGCTTCACTGTGGCGCATCGAATCGCAGAATCGCAACGCACAGGAAATCGCGCGTCAGGGCGGTGCGCTCTACGATAAGTTCGTGGGGTTTGTCGACGATATGCATGCTATCGGTAAACAAGCCGCAAAGTTGCAGGATACCTACGACCAGGCCATGAACAAACTTAAAGACGGACGCGGAAACCTGATCAACAGCGTGGAAAAAATCCGGCAGCTCGGCTTGAAACCGTCAAAGTCGTTGCCGAAGGAACAATCGCACGATAGCGAAATATCCCGTGAGGATAGAGAGTTACGCCCGGTTTAGGCGCTTACGCTCTACCTTCATTAATTTAGAAAGACGCTTGCGCATTCTTTCATGTTCCGGGTTGCCTGCAAGGTTGCTTAATTCATTTGGGTCATCCCGTAAATTAAACAACTGCTCTTCTGTAGCCCCGTACCTCGAAGCATAGCGAACATATTTCCACTTGCCTGATTGTAAATACCCCTCAGATATGGTTCCACCGTTACGCGGATGTTCATAATAATAGCCCGTACGCCACTTCTGTTCAGGATTGACAATATAACTCAGCAGATCCTCTCCTTGTACATGATCAGGCCAAGGTATATCCGCTGCGGATAAAATAGTGGGACAGATGTCGACGTTAAGCGTCAATGCCTTTAATTTGTTAGGCACGATCTCAGGAAAGTGATTTTTAGGCAAACGCATAAGTAATGGCGTGCAAATAGATTCTTCGTACATACAGGTTTTTCCGAATAATCCGTGATCTCCAAGCATCAAGCCATTATCAGAAGTAAAGATGAACAATGTATCATCCCATTTATTGCTTTCCTTAAGCGCAGTGACAATCTTCTGCACGGAATCATCTACACCACTGACCAATCCATAATAATTTTTACGAATACGCTGGTATTCCGCTTCGCTCGTAAAGTTTTTTTCATAATTGGCACGTGTAGGCCCCTCTTTTAATTGCTGTGGTAACAACTCGATGAAGTCAGGCCTGTCGGTGGGTTTGCGTGGAATTTCTACATCTTTGTATAATTCCTCAAAGCGATTTCCTACATCGTACGGTCCATGAGGTGCTTTATAAGACACTATAAGCAACATCGGTTCTTCACCTGGCTGCGCGATGAATTCCTGTGCACGCATTGTCAAATCATCAGTTAGATGACGCTTATCTTGATCTTCCCCTACTTCATATTTCGCACCGTCACCAATATTGTGCCACGTATGGAATGCTGTTTCCGCCGATGGTTCAAATCCCCATTTACCTATGAAGCCTGTACGGTAACCATTGTTCTTTAATAAAACAGGAAATATCTCTGCACCGTATTGCGTAGGTAACGGCTTGTTCGCGTATACACGGTGTTTCCGATAATATGCCCCCGTCATGATACTGGCGCGGCTACTCCAGCAAATCGACGTTGTGACGTAATTATTTTTTCCGATAAAGCACTCCGGCGCCAGCGCGTCGAGAAACGGCGTTTTGACGATGGGATCTCCCATGAAGCCCAGCGCGTCGAAGCGCAGGTCGTCGGCAATCAGCAGCACGATATGCGGACGTTTTCCGCCCCATAAGCTACCTTTGCGCGTGGCCATCCAACCACCGCCAAGCCCTGCAGCGATGGCCGCCCCTACCCCGGTGATAAACGCCCTGCGACTCAGTTTCATAGCCTGCTCCTATGGTTTATAGTCCAGCCCTATGGTGCTGTAATAGTCCTTATCATCTTTCCAGTTCGCGCGCACCTTTACAAATAGCGAAAGATGCACGCGCTTTTCCAGCATTTTTTCAAGTTCCTGCCGCACGGCGATACCGATGGCCTTGATCATGGCGCCGCCGACGCCGAGGACGATTTTCTTCTGCCCTTCTTTCTGCACCACGATGCATTGCGCGATTTTCACGGCATTTGCGCTTTCTTCCCACGATTCGGTTTCCACGAAAATCGCGTAAGGCAACTCCTGCGACAGTTTAAAAAACAGCTTCTCGCGCGTGATTTCAGCCGCAAGCAGGCGCATGGGTATATCGCTCAGATGGTCTTCGGGATATAGAAACGGGCTTTGCGGCATAACACGCGCAAGCTGTTTCTTCGTATCGTCCACGCCGTCGCCTTTCAGCGCGGAAATCATGAAAATACCTTCAAACGCTCCCAATTCGTTGCAACGTGACGCCAGCGCTAACAGGTCGGGCTTGTCCATCTTGTCGATTTTATTGAGCGCGAGGAATACCGATTTTTTGCACGATGTTTTCAGCTTGGAAAAAAGCTGCTTCGTGCTGTCTTTCAGGCCTGCGGTGGCATCCACCAACAGCAGCACCGCGTCGGCATCGCCGATACCTGACCATGCCGCCTGCACCATGGCTTTTTCAAACGCTTTTCCCGCCTCGAAAATCCCCGGCGTGTCGACGAAAATGAGCTGTGCCTGCCCGTGGATACACACACCGCGCACGTTGAACCGCGTCGTCTGCACTTTGGGCGTGACGATGGATACTTTGCCGCCCACCAGACGGTTGATGAAAGTGGATTTTCCGGCATTCGGCTCGCCGATGATGGCGATCACTCCGCAGCGTGTGGCGCTCATCGCGATTCCTTTTCTTCCAGCCGTTGTAATAGCAGGGCTGCCGCCATTTGTTCGGCGGTGCGTTTGGAGGCGGCTTCAGCGGACGCGGCGGCAAAGCCACCCACCGCCACTTCCATCGTAAATACCGGCGCGTGTGCGGGGCCGGTGGTTTCCAGCAACGTGTAGACCGGCACATCCAGCCCGCGCGCCTGCGCCCATTCCTGCAACGCGGTTTTTGCGTCTTTAGGCACGGCGAGCATCTGCTGTGCCAGCGGTTTCCACCGAGGAGATACGAAGGCCTTCGCCGCTTCCATGCCACCATCGAGATAGAGCGCACCGATCAGGGCTTCCAGCGCGTCTTCGAGATTAGAGGCGTTTTCGCGCCCGCCGCCCTTGACCTCACCGGCGGCAAACGACATGGCCTCGCCCAGCCCGATGTCGCGCGCAATTTTCGTAAGCGTTTCGCCGCGTACAAGCGCAGCGTGCCTGCGCGCCAACTCGCCTTCCGGCTCGGTGGGGAACAGGCGGTAGAGTATAGCAGCAACGAGTGCGCCGAGCACTGCATCGCCGAGGAATTCCAGCCGCTGGTTGTTAGCCGCCTTGCTGGAACTTGGGTGCGTGAGCGCAAGCTCCAGCAGATGCGGATCGCGGAACTCGTAGCCTATCTGCTCCGCCAGCGCCATGCTCAGTCGATACCGTGGAAGAACCGGCTGAACCGTATCGCCGAAAGCCACGTGACGGGGTTATTCCATTTCGCCGTGCTGTCGGCGGAGAAGAAAATAAACTCCGCGCGGCCGACGAGGTTTTCCGCCGGAACAAACCCTACCCCGCCATTGGCGAAGCGGCTGTCGGTGGAGTTGTCGCGATTATCGCCCATCATGAAATAATGCCCCGGCGGCACTTCAAATACCTGCGTGTCGTCGGCATTCCCGAAGCGGCGCTCTTTGAGAATTTGTATCGGCTTACCTTCGGGGAGGATTTCGGTGAAGCGCGGAATGGGTTTCGGCTTGTCCTTATTTTCATCGTCGAGATAAGAATCCAGCGGCTCGCGCTTGAGCGCGACATCGTTGATATACACGATACCTTCCTTAAGCTGCACACGGTCACCCGGCAGGCCGATCACGCGCTTGATGTAGTCGATCCGCGGATTGGACGGCAGGCGAAACACCACCACATCCCCACGCTGCGGCTCGCGCGCAAGGATGCGTCCGTTGAAGATAGGCAGGCCGAAGGGGAAGGAATAACGGCTGTAACCATATGAATATTTTGAAACAAACAAATAATCCCCAATCAAGAGGTTGCTTTTCATGGAACCGGAGGGGATATGGAACGGCTCATACGCGCAACTGCGGAAACACATGGCTATCAGCAGCGCGAAGATGATAGTGCGTAACGTTTCGTCCCACGAATGTTCTTTTTTTATATCAGTATCTTGATCTTGCATTAGGTTCTGCCTGAATGGGTTGCGGCGCCTAGGCTCCGGGGGCAGAGTATGCGTAAAGGATGGCGGGAAAACAAGCAATCGTTTATGCCGCAGGAATTAAACATTCTTTAGCGAATTTCGCACTAAGATTAGGGGTTGACCTTCAACCTTATAAACACCGGCATGGACTCCTTGAAAATTCAGGATTTCGGGAAGCTGACCGAGCGCTATCAGGCGCTGGGGCTGGCCGCGCGCGCCAAAGCCGTGCTTGCCGACGCAGCCTGCGCGCTACAGACGGCCGAGGGCATCGTAGCTGAACTGGGCAAACACCCCGACATTAAAAAATCCTTCGAGAATGTGCGCAAAAACCACCTGCTCGCGGATAAAATCCGCCCCTCCGAAGCCAAAACCGCGTTGCTGGAAGCAGGCAGCGATTTCATCGGCCTGACCCGCCAAAAGCTCGCCGCATGGAGCAAAACGATGGAGCGCCTGAGCAACGGCGAGGGCATCAAAAAAGAAGGCGCGAAAGAATATATCCCCCGCCACGAGCCGATCGCCGCCGCCATTTACGGCATTTTCGCCATCGGCAGCTACCTGTCGATCCTCCAACTTGCGCTGGCGGAGCTAACCAAACTCGACGCCGCCCACGCCGCGCACTACCAGTCCCATGTCGTAAAAATCCGCCGCTGCGCCACGCTGCTATGCGATTGCGAGCACGCGTCCGCTATCGGCGGCTGTGTGCAATAACCCCCCGTCATCCCGGCGCAGGCCGGGATCCACGATTTGATTATCTTTGTGTGGAAAGACATGGATCCCGGCCTTCGCCGGGATGACACAGCAAAAATCCCCCAATCTAGTTGACAAAACCCCAAATCTCTGGCTTTTCCTTGTCCCTCCCGGCCATGGCCGGGTTGTAGGGCTGGATACCGGTTTTGCCGTATCACAGCACCTGTGCGGAGGGGTGGCCGAGTGGCTGAAGGCGCCGGTTTGCTAAACCGGTATACGGGTTAAACTGTATCGTGAGTTCGAATCTCATCTCCTCCGCCATTAACTGCTTTTGGAAATTCTCCGTTGCGGATGAATATTTCAAAAGTCTCCACACTGTGCGACCTTTTCAGGTCATAGCTGTGTACTTACCCATTTCCCCCAAATCCTGAAACTCCCCGAAGAAACCCTCTCTCCCGCCAAATGTTCTCTGCGGGCTGTGCACCTGTCACCGCACAAGTACACAGCTTAATTGCCCGTAATTCCTTGTTTTCATAATTCATGATTTCAGATGCGTGTTGCATCTCCAATTTCTCACAGCATTTCATAGATATACTGGTTTCTTCCAATATGTGCGGGATTGTTGATTTCAGCAGTCAGAAGTATTCTGGCAGCATGGAAAAGAACATCGATACATTAACGGACGAACAAAGATTAAGCGAAGTCGCAGGAATACTTGCGGCAGGCATAATCCGTTTCAAAGAACGCCAGAAACAGAGTAAATCTGCGCCTTCTGGAGAACTTCCACTGGACTTCGTGCCAACCAGAAGCATGTGTGTAACCGTAACCAAAACGGAGAAACACCATGAATAACAACGTACTGGCACAGGTTGCGGCTCTACCAAAAATGGGTGCGCCTGAGCTTAAGAAAATGTGGAAGGAATTGTATCGCACTGATCCACCTCCATTCAACAAACCCTACTATGTAAAACGGCTCGCATACCGCATTCAGGAGGTTGCCTTCGGAGTTGATAGCAGCCGAGTCGATAAGCGACTTTCTGCACTCTGCGAACGTGACCTGGATAAACCAGCAAAGGAACGTAAGCGGCTTGAAGTGCATCGCCCCGCTACTGGCACACGACTCATGCGTGAATGGAATGGGCATGAACACCATGTTGCCGTGCTTGAGGATGGTTTTGAATATAAAGGGCAGCGGTATACAAGCCTCTCGGCAATCGCACGCAAGATAACAGGCACGCGCTGGAACGGATTGGTTTTCTTCGGTCTGAAACGAATGAAGGATTACCGCCATGCTTGAAACAAAGAAAAGAATCCGCGCAGCGGTCTACACCCGCAAATCACATGAGGAAGGGTTAGAACAAGAATTCAATTCGCTGGATGCACAGCGCGAAGCTGGCGAAGCCTTCGTTATTTCACAACGCCATGAAGGCTGGACGCTTGTTGCCGACAATTACGATGATGGCGGTTTCAGCGGCGGGTCGATTGAACGCCCAGCCCTCAAGCGGCTGATGAAGGATATTGAGGATGGCAAAGTGGATGTGGTGGTGGTTTATAAAATCGACCGCCTGACGCGCTCGCTTACAGATTTCTCTAAACTGATTGAAGTTTTTGACAGGCGGAACGTATCGTTCGTTTCCGTGACACAGCAATTTAACACCACCACCTCTATGGGGCGACTGATGTTGAACGTGCTGCTTTCCTTCGCTCAGTTTGAGCGTGAGGTCACAGGCGAACGCATCCGCGATAAGTTTGCCGCCTCCAAAAAGAAAGGTATGTGGATGGGCGGTGTACCGCCGCTGGGATACGATATCATTGACCGCAAACTGGTGATTAACGAAGCCGAAGCCAAGGCAGTGCAGCACATCTTCGCGCGGTTCGCGGAAATTGGCTCAGTCACCGACTTGGTACTTGAGTTACGCAAAACAGGCTACCGCAGTAAAACCTACCGCAGCCAGAGCGGCAGAACGAAAGAAGGCCGTTACCTTGATAAAGGAACGCTTTACAAAATATTGGGCAACCGAGTTTACATCGGCGACATTGGTCACAAAGGGCAATACTACCCTGGCTTACATCAGGGAATTATTGACCGAGAAATATGGGATAAAGCGCAAGCGATAAAAGCAATTGACCCCCATGTCCGCAAAATCCAAAACCATCATATTCCCTCCGCTCTGCTGAAAAGCGTTATGCGCTGCTCAGGCTGCGACTCTGGCATGACACCAACGCACACCCGCAAAAATGGTAAGCTCTACCGCTATTATAGCCCGAACGCTGTCATGAAAAAATCATGCGGCACTTGCCCCGTCGGCAACGTCCCTGCAGGTGAAATTGAAAGCATCGTATTTGGGCAATTAAAGGCATTGTTCAAAACGCCAGAAATGATTGTCAGGGTGTGGGAACAAGCACGGGAACACGACACCAACATCAAGGAATTCCATATCCGCGAAGCCTTTGCCGACATTGACCGCATCTGGGATGAACTATTTCCAAGGGAACAGGAACGCATTGTCAAACTCCTGGTCGAGCGTGTGATTGTAGGAAAAAATGGTGTTGATGGCAGCTACAACAACCCTCGTGGCTCGGCAATGGGTCAATCAGCCAACTATGTGAACAATACCGCGCCTGTATCTGCCACGCTTTCCAACACGGCGGCAGGCTACACCACGCTGGGTGGGCAGTTTCAGTTTGCGGCAGTGGCTGGAGTGGAAACGGATTATGCACTGTTCGGATTCCAAGTTCCCGCCGCCGCAGCGGCTGGTGGAAACCGCAATCTGGTGATCCGTGGCATTCGCATTGAAACCTTTAATATGGGGGCGGCTTCCGCCACCACGCCAACGCTGCTGCAATGGGCGTTAGGTGTTGGTGCAACAGCAGTATCGCTGGCCACGGCAGATTCCGTCACAGCAGGAACACGCGCTCCGCGCCGTGTACCACTCGGAATCCAGTCCATGCCTGTTGGTACAGCCATTGGCGGCTCGCTCACACCAATTGATGTGAACCTCGACGCACCGATTTATGTCGCAGCGGGCACGTTCCTGCACATCATCCTGCGTATGCCTGTCGGCACAGCAACCGCATCGCAGGTAATCCGCGGGCTGGCGATGATCAACGGCTACTTCGAATAAACCCAACCTTTAATCAATCAAGACCAGCCGCCCTTTGAGGCGGTTTTTTTATGCCTGGAGGAAACATGACCCAAGAACAAGAAGCAGAACATCTCGACGTACACGTTGCCGTGTGCGCGGAGCGATACAAGTCGCTGGAAGGACGGCTCGACCGCATTGAGCGCGTCATGTGGTGGATGCTCACCACCTTAATCCTAGCCCTGGGTGGCATGCTGTTTCAGCTTGTCGTCTTACTGGGAGGGAGGATTTTATGATTACACTTCTCGGATCATTATTGGGCTTTCTCTCAGCCGCTTTCCCAGACTTCCTGAAGCTGTTCCGTGACGCGCAGGATCGCAAGCACGAGCTTAAAATCCTCGAATTGCAGATGCAACAACAGGCGCAGGGGCATGTGAACCGCCTAGAGGAGATTCAGGTGAATGCGGACATCGCGGAATCCCAAGCCCTCTACAAGACCTACAACGTAGGGATTCGCTGGGTGGACGCGCTGAATGGCACGGTGCGCCCCGTCATCGCCTACAGTTTCTTCATTCTCTATGCGCTGGTGAAGGTAATGCAGTTTTCCGCTGACATGCCATGGCTGCTGTGGACGGCAGAAGATCAGGCGATCTTCGCTGGTATCATCAGTTTCTACTTCGGCCAGCGTGCTATGGCGAAACTAAGGAGCGGTAAATGAGGCACATTTCCAAGCAAGGGCTTGACCTTATCTGCCGCTTTGAGGGGTTCTCTCCAGTCATTTATATCTGTCCCGCAGGCTATCCCACCATCGGCTATGGTCACCTGATTACCGAAGCCAATAAGGAACAGTTTCTCGACGGGGTGGACGAGAACGAAGCGTTGGAACTGCTCCGTCAGGATGTGGCGGTCGCAGAACGCGCCGTGGTACGCCTGATTGCTATGCCGCTCACGCAGGGGCAGTTCGATGCATTGGTATCGTTTACCTTCAATCTGGGTAGCGGTGCGCTCCAACGCTCCACGCTCCGCAGAAAGGTCAACCGCGAAGAACACGACGATGTACCAGCCGAACTGATGAAATGGGTCTGGGCTGGCGGCCGCAAGCTGAAGGGATTGGTGAAGCGCAGGGCTGCGGAGGCAGCGATTTATAGCGGTAAAATCCCTTCTTATTCAGTTGATTAGATGAGAATAAGAAGCATTCATGGGAACACCAACAACAAGGAGAAGAACCATGAGCAAACTATTCTACAAAGCGTTTATTGAAGATAACTTTTCAGCAGTTGGCGGAATTCTTCCTGCCTACCTTCGTTATCCGAACGTGACGTTGCTACAGGACGAGGCAATCAGCATCGGCGGGGTTCATTTCTTCGGCGGCAGCATGTGGACGGATTTTTCGGGTGGCGACCAGCGGGCAATGTTGACGGCGCAGCAGCAGATGAATGATTACCGCTATATCATGACCGCGAAGGGAAAGCTTTTAAGGCCGGGAGGATACCGTCCGCATGCATGAAGCGTTCGCGGAGAAGCTGCTGGCCTAGTTCAAGACAGACCTGACCGGCGCGCGCGTGGTTATTACGCATCATGCACCGGCAGTGAATCCCAAGACGCAATATCGAAATAGCCCGTTGATGCCCGCCTTCAATTCGCTGGACATGTCGGAGGTCATCAAAAAATACCAGCCGCGCCTGTGGGTATATGGCCATACACATGAATGCGACGATCAGCTAATCGGGAATACCCGGATCATTTCCAACCAACTCGGCTATGGCCGCGTCAGTGAATCAACTCTGCTGACACGGGTTTTATCCTTATGATGATCCGCGCCGAGTACCATATAAACAGCGGGGACGACGAATAGGGTGAACAGCGTGCCGATGGTAAGCCCGGAGGCAATCACCAGTCCCATATTGAAACGCGACACCGCACCTGCGCCGCTTGCCAGAATGAGTGGCAACACGCCAAGCACCATCGCCGCCGTCGTCATCAGGATGGGGCGCAGGCGGATGCCGGTTGCTTGTTCAATGGCTTCGCGCTTGGATTTACCTTCTTCCTGCAAGCGATTGGCGAACTCGACGATGAGAATACCGTGTTTGCTGATCAGCCCCATCAGCGTCACCAGACCCACTTGTGTATAAATATTCAAGCTGGCTCCGCCGATGCCTAAATTGATAAAAATCAATGCCCCGGCAATGGACATCGGCACCGACACCAGAATAATGAGCGGATCGCGGAAGCTTTCAAACTGCGCGGCCAGTGCCAGGAAAATAATGATGATGGCAAAGCCGAAGGTAATAAGGAAGCCACTGGATTCCTGCACATATTGGCGCGACTGCCCTGCATAATCTATCGAATAACCTTGCGGCAGGCTGGTCCTCGCAATCTCGCGCATGCGCTCAAGCGCGCCGCCGGTGGTGATACCCGGCACTAGAACGCCTGACACCGTGACGGAATTAAGCTGCTGGAAATGGTTGATGGATTGCGGCACGGTTTTGGTTTCGATATGGGCGATGGTGGAAAGCTGCACCGAGGTGCCGTCCGCCGCTTTGATGTAGTAGCCGGAAAGCTGGTCGGTATTGAGCCGGAAATCCTGCTGCACCTGCGGGATGACTTTATAGGCGCGGCCTGACAGGGTGAAATAATTCACATAGCCGCCGCCGAGCATGGAGGATAGAGCCGCGCCGACATCGCTCATGGTCAGGCCAAGCTGCGCCGCCTTGTCACGGTCGATTTTGAGCGTGGCCTGCGGGCGGTCGAATTTCAAATCCTTGTCGAGGAAAATAAACATGCCGGTTTTTTGAACGCCCTGCATGAAACTCTGTGTTACCTCGTTTAACCGCTCGAAGGATTCGGTGGTTTGAATCACCATCTGTACCGGCAATCCTCTGCTTCCCGGCAGCGGCGGCGGTTGGAACACAGCGGCGCGAACCCCGGCGATATTTCCCATATCCTTCTGGATGATCGGTTGCAGTTCGTTGGTGGTGCGGTCGCGTTCATCCCACGGTTTCATGACCTGCCCGGCGATGGACTGCCCCGGCACGTCGAGCTGGAACACATGATCGGTTTCGGGATATTTCGAGAAAATTTCATAGACCTGTTTGGAATAAAGCATGCGTTGTTCCAGCGTGGCAGTCGGCGCGGCAGAGGCAAAGGCGATGATAATGCCCTGATCTTCCTGCGGTGCCAATTCGCTTTTCGAGCCGCTATAGAGGAAATAAATACTGCCTAGAATAATCAGTGCGAAAGTGATGGTAACGGAAATCGTATTCAGGCTGCCGTGCAGCAGGCGCAGGTAAAAATGTTGCAGGCCTTCAAACTTACGGTCGATGTAAGCAACCAGCCGTTCTTCCCAGCCATTCCCTTCTTTGGAGTGGGGTTTTAGAAGTTTTGCGCATAGCATGGGGGTAAGCGTCAACGCTACCACGCCTGAAAGCGTGACCGCGCCTACCAGCGCGAAGGCGAATTCGACAAAGAGCGCGCCGGTTAAGCCTCCCTGGAAACCCAAGGGAATATAGACGGCGATCAGTACGATGGTCATGGCGATGATCGGCCCGCCTAGTTCGCGCGCCGCCATGATGGCTGAGTCGAACGAATTGTACCCTTCTTCCAGATGGCGGTTGACGTTTTCCACCACAATAATCGCGTCATCCACCACAAGCCCGATGGCGAGTACCAGCGCCAGCAAAGTAAGCAAGTTAATCGAGAATCCGAACGCCAGCATCACGGCGAAGGTGCCGATCAGCGACAGTGGAATGGCAATCGTGGGAATCAGTACCGAGCGCCAGTTGCCTAAAAAGGCGAATACGACCAGCGTGACGATAATCAATCCCTCAACCAGTGTGCGTATCACTTCGTCAATCGAACTGTTGACGAACTTGGTGGCGTCATAGACAATCTCGCCGTTCAAGCCCTGCGGCAGTTGCGCCTGAATATCGGGAAAAATATCACGCACCCCCTGAATGACTTCCAGTAAATTAGCCGAGGGCGCGACTTTAATGCCGATATACACGGCTTTTTTGCCGTCGAATGCTACCTGCGATTCATAATCGTCCGAGCCAAGCGTGACGTTGGCGACATCTTCCAGCCGCACCAGTGCGCCGCCTTCCTGACGAATCACCAGCTTTTTGAATTCCTCCAGCGAATGCAGCCCGGTGGAGGCGTTGAGGCTAACCTGCACCATGTGTCCCTTGGTGTTGCCAAGGCTGGAAATGAAGTTATTGCGCGACAGCGCGGCGCTGACATCGGTTGCGCTTAAATGATAGGCGGCCAATTTCTGCGGGTCGAGCCAGGCGCGCAGGGCGAAATTCTGCCCACCGAGCAGCTCTGCCGTTTGCACACCTTCTACCGCCTGTATTTTCGGCTGCACCACACGCGTCAGAAAATCGGTGATGTTGTTCGACGGCAAGACATCGCTGCCAAAGCCGATATACATGGAGGAAATGGATTCCCCGACCGCAATGTTAATAACCGATTGCTGCGATTCCGGCGGCAACTGGTTGCGCACCGAAGCGACTTTGGTGTTGATTTCGGTGAGGGCTTTCGTTGCGTCGTGGTTAAGGCGCAAAGTGGCGGTAATGGTGCTAAGACCGGTGGTGCTGGAAGACGTCATAAAGTCGATGCCGTTGGCCTGCGCGATGGCATTTTCCAGCGGCGTGGTGATAAAGCCCGCCACCACGTCGGCATCCGCGCCATAATAGGCGGTGGTGATGGTCACCACGGCGTTTTCCGTGCGCGGGTATTGCAAAACCGGCAGCGAGAATACGGCGCGCAGGCCGATCACCAGAATCACTAGGCTGATAACCGTGGCAAGAACAGGGCGGCGGATGAATATGTCGGTATAATTCATGGCTATTGATTACTCGGTTCGGGATTGGCTTGATCGGCAGGCAGCACATCATTGTTCACATTCACTGCCGAACCGTTTTGCAGCTTGATCTGGCCGGAGGTGATGACGGTGTCGCCTTCCTTGATGCCTTTTAAGATGGCTACCTGATCTCCGCGTGTCGGGCCTAAGGTCACGAAGCGCTGTTGCGCGGTGAGTTGTTTTTCGCCGCCGTCCTCCTTGGCTTTTTCTTCCACTACGAATACCGTGTCGCCATACGGATTATAGGTGATGGCGGTTTGCGGCAGCGTCAAATATTGCTGCGGTTCGCCGACATCGATGCTGACGGTGGAATACATGCCGGGAAGCAACAGGTGTTCGGCATTATCCAGCGATACGCGAACCTCCACGTTGCGCGTGGCTTCGTCCACTTTGGAATTGATGGCGGAAATCGTGCCGGTGAATTTTTGATCCGGATAGGTGCTGTTTTTGACCAGCACGGTTTGTTTTTCTTTGACCCGCGCCAGCGCATTCTGCGGCAGGTAAAAATCCAGGTAAATGGGGTCGAGCGCCTGAAGCGTGACTACCGCCGTGCCGGGACTCACATATTGCCCGACGTCTACTTTACGGATGCCGAGGCTGCCCGCGAATGGCGCGCGGATGAATTTCTTTTCCACTAATGCTTTCTGCTCGGCGACCTGCGCTTTCGCACTGGCCAGATTAGCGGCATCCATATCCACCGTCGCCTGCGCCACCGCCTGTATTTTTAATTGATTCACATCGCGCTGATAGGTGCTTTCCGCCAGCTTTGCCGCCGCTTCCAGCGAGCGCAGCTTGGCCGTATCGTCATCGGCGCGGAGCTTAACCAGCAGTTTTCCGGCTTTGGCCTCTTCGCCGGAATCGAAATGGATTTCCTCAACGACACCCGCCACTTCGGTCGAGAGGTCTACACCCTTGGCGGCGCGAAGCGTGCCTACCGCTTCGAGATTGGAATTCCATTCCTGCATTGCGGCCACCGTGGTTGAAACGGTCTGCGCCTGTCCACCCATCGAGGCCATGTATTTTTTAATCATGATGCCTTTGAACACTTGGAAGCCGTATATACCGCCTAGAATAACGCCGACGATGGCCAGCATGATGAGCATGCGTTTTTTCTTCATAATTTTTCTCCATCGGATTTTGTTTGCTGCTGCGGGTTAATCAGCGGTTTGACTATTTCTTCCGGCGTGGCGACTGGCGCAGATTCCATGTCCTTGCCGCGATTCCACCAGCCGCCGCCGAGCGATTGGAACAATGCCGCACTGTCGACAATGCGCGCGGCACGCGCTTGAATCAGCGCGATTTTGCTCTGTTGGTAGCTGCGCTGTGCATCCAGCAATGAAAGATGGCTGATGCCGCCGAATTTATACTGCGAGTTTACCAGTTCCAGGTTTTGTGATGCGGCATCGGCAGCAGCGGCTTGTGCTTTTAATGTGTCCGCATCGTATTGCAGTGCGGTCAATGAATCACTGACATTGCCAAAGGCATTCAGCACGGTTGATTTATAGCTGGCGGCGGCTTCATCATAGGCCGCTTCCGCGCCGCGCTTACGATGCAGCAACTGGCCACCGTGAAAAATGGGTTGCGCAAGTCCAGCCCCAAGATTCCACACGATGGACGTGGGCGAGAACAGGTCGGAAAAGCTTGGGGTAGAACTGCCGTAGCTGCCGGTAATGCTTATCTGCGGCAGCATATTGGCCGTCGCCACGCCGATTTGCGCGTTGGCCGCGCGCATTAATGCTTCCGAGGCCTTAATATCGGGACGCTGTTCGACTAGGCTGGAGGGAAGGCTTACCGGCAGTTCTTCCGGCAGATGCAATGAAGCAAGATCAAATGTTGCATCCAGTTTTTCAGCCGGTGTCTGCCCGACCAGTATGGCAAGTTGCGTGCGCGTCTGTGCCAGTTGTTTTTGCAGCGGGGGCAAACTCGCCAGAACCTGCTGCAGATTGGCCTCCTGCGCCAGCACGGGTTGTTTAGCAATGCCGCCTAATTCCAGTTGACCATTCAGAACCTTCAACTGTTCGCGTTCGATTTCTACAATATTTTCCGTTTCTCCGATCTGCTCGCGTAAAGACGCCTCCTGAACGGCGGCGGTAACGATATTAGTGGTGAGTGTCAGGTATGCTGCCTCATAGCGAAAACGTTCGGCTTCGGTTTGCGCCTCGAGCCCTTCCACGGCGCGGCGCAATTTACCAAAGATGTCTATGCCATAAGATACATCCACCGAGGCATTATGAAGCGTGAATATATTGCTCGGCGCATTGGGTTGCCCGAATGTGGCGCTGGAGAATTTCTGACGGGTGCGACCGACGTTAATATCCACCGTAGGAAACGATGATCCTTGCTGGGCATAAAGATTTTCCTGCGCCTGTTTCAGTCGTGCCTCGGCAGCCTGCAGGTCGGGATTGGTTTTCAGCGCTTGCGCGATAAGCCGATTGAGTGGTTCGGACTCAAAAATTTTCCACCACTCGGCGGGAATATTCTTATCGGACACAAAGGTTTGTGCGGCACCCTGCGCAGTGTCCACCGAGGCAGTTTGCGGTGGCAACGCGTCTTCCGTATAGCCGCTGACATCCGGTACGGGCAGACGAAAAAAATCCGGTCCGACCGAACATCCGGAAAGAGCCGCGCTGACGGAAAGACAAAGAATGGGATGTAGATAACGGCTTTTCGTCATAAGGTTTCTATTAAATTCAGAATTTTTTGATGATCGACTGGGTGTTTTCAATTGCTATACGATAAAACTCACCAAGATCCTCCAGGCGAGACTTTGCGGATTTCATTTCTTTAGGGAGTGTTTTCTGCGTGGTGGTTACCAGCTTGTGGGCCTTACTCATCCGTTGGACTACGCCCTTGAGAAGCTGTGCATAAGGACTTGGAGCGAGTTGAAAATAATCCTGACGCTCACCTGCGTGCGCAACGCGCTCAATCACGCCTAGATTTTCCAGCAGACGCGTATTGGTGCTGATGCTGCCCCGGCTGACCTGCAGTCGATCCGACAACTGCCCGAAGCTGAAAGGACCACCTTCAATCACCATAAGTCCCATTAAGCGGCCGGCGATGCGAGGAAGCCCATCGGCCTGCGCCACCAGCCCCATCTGCTCGATAAATAGTTCCGTAGCCTCTGTAGTTTTCTTGCTCATATACTTAACCGCCATTTCGTTCAAACCATTCAGTTTATACTAAACGGTTTGATTGACACAGTCAAATAGTTTGTTATAGTGGGTGCTTCACAAGCTATTATACATCTGATAATAATAAGAAATTTCATATATAAATGTGAACCTCCACGGGCTTACGCCCGTGGTATCACGTCGGCTTCCAGCCGAGTACAAGCTGCGCTTGCCCTGAATCCCCAGGCTTACGCCTGGGGTTTTGCGGAAGCCTTATAAAGGAAACCTCATGCCAAAATTACATAGCCATACCGTATTTGGAATAATAAGCACTTTGGGCGTGTTATCATTTAGTGGCTTCGCGCAAGCACAGGAACCAGTGCCTCCGAAAGGTGATTGGGATGTTACGCTGTCCTGACCAAATTGTAATGTCTAAAGACAATCGCTTCGCAGATGAGAAAGAATACAGGGTCGTGTTTGCTAAAGATGCTGATGCGTTTGCGTAAATAATGTCAATTACACGCTTACTGATACGTTGGAGATTAATGCGGCAACAGGAAAACCCAAAAAACTCATTTTAGGTAGCCTGAGCGATATTGCGAAAGTGGTGATGTAAAATATCCAACTTCTTCTGGCTACTTCAGGCTTCTGCGAGAGAAACTTTAAGATACTGGCACACAGCACACCGCCATTACTAAGTCGCAAACTTTTCTCCGCTGGTGGATTGAGGCCGTAAAACGCCGCTTTCCGCCACGTTCCGGTACCTAAAACCCGTAACGCCTACCGGCCGCATCACCCAAAACAGCCTTGCGGAGAGGGTTTACTCTCCAAACCTCCATACACGCGCCAGGCGTTACGGGTTTTGTTTTCCATTGAAAATCAACAATCTTTTTCCGTAGCATTTTGTGAGTCGCTCTGGTGACCAGAAGAGTTGCGAACTGTTCTCCGTGGTACGGATTATTTGTCGCAATATTCAAGCAATGTCTTTGCGTAGGCCTCCGCAGGCACGGCGACCCAGCCCGGTCGGATGACGAACATCCAAAAGCAAAGCTGGATGGAAATGATCATTAAGGTCGCGGCCGCTATCGGCTGCGCTATTTCCAAAGAAGGCACACCGAGAAACAAACCAGCGATCGCCAATGCGCCGAAGATGCACGCGGAGATGCCCAGCGGCTTCATACCCCACAGGTTCCTGCGGAAGCCATAGGAGATGTTTTCCGCGAAAAGCAGCTCATGGAGCTTGGTATCGCGCGTTTTCGCGCGAAGCCAATCCGCAGCGGAATCATACATCGTATCGGCCGCATCCGGATCGCTGACCTCCTGCTGGACTGTGGGCAGGCTGAACCCCGGCGCGTTGGCGATCAGGAAATCGTGATAGCGCTTCTTCGTCGCCGGTGGCAGAGTTGTATCCGCATGGCGCAGTAGCCGTGTTGTTGGCTTGCCGCCGATGGTATGAAACAATCCAGACTCTTTCCGCTTCCCCGCGTCGCGCCCGCATTGCGCCATGAGAAAGACCAGCGCGACCGATATACCCATCGCCGATAATGCTCCGATCAATTTCCAGATCGACGGCAACGCGATGAACAGCAGGATTAAGAATGGCAAGCTGGTGATTAGCGCGGGCAGTAGTCGCGCGCAGTAAGTGTAGCGGTCGAGTTTCATGCAGCCTCCATCGCTTTGGCCATTGCTTCCTCATAGCTCTCCACCACATCGTGGAACGGGATTTTATCCGCAGGCCCCCAGCCATCGCGTGCGGACATGTTGTGATGATGCCGGATGGTTTGCCCCAGCGTGCCCACTACCGACGCGCCGCGCCGTAGGAAAGCATTGGTGACCACTTTGCGCGGGTGAGTTTTTGAACCACTCGAAGCCGACACGCAGGCGCTCAAGGAGGTAGCACGCTGCTGGCCTTCCGGCAGCAGGTTCCCGATCAAGCGGTTAAGCAGGCTCGGCGATACATTCCGTCTGCTGCCATGGTGAGGGATTTGAATGAAGCGCAGCTCGTTCAGCGGCAGCACGGTGGCATCGGCGAAATCCATCGCCTGGGTAAGCGCGCGAATGCCCGCGTCGCCGGTGAGTAGGATACCGCGGCCGCTAATACTGGCGAACATCACCACGCTCGTTTCATTGAGAGGAGAGGTTTTTCCGTCTTCACGTAACGTTTCCACGCCCCAGGTTTCGCCAATCATGCGCGCGATGGCCTCGACGACTCCCTTGCCAGCATCGAGCACGCTCTTTACGGCCCCCAGCAGGCCGCGATCCTCTGCCTGTTCTTCATCGCCATATTCCTCGACCAGCAGTGTTTTGTAAAAATCGAGGCTGGGCGACAGCACTTCGAAAATGCCGATATGGCTACCTTGCAGCGGCTCGTTTACGGGAATGCCGCGCTCTTCCGCCATCTCTTCCAGAGTGTGCGCGGTGCTAAGGGATTTCTGGATGTTGTCGGTCAGGCTTTTATGCGTGACACGGCCATCGGAAACATAATCCAGTACATGCTTGCTGTACTTCCATGGCTTATGAATCCACAGTTCGCCCACATCCATGTTCTCCATGACCTTCCGTAAGCCAGAGGAATGGTCGTTGTCTGGATGGGTGCAAACCATGTAGTCGACCCGGCTGGTGCCGTAGTATTTCTTGATATGCTCGACGAGTTGCTCGCCGGATTCCAGCGTGCCTCCATCCACCACCATCACCTTGTAGCCATCGGTGCTGTTGCCGTAGCGCAGCGCGATGGCGTCGCCGCTTTTTTCGCCGCTGCCGACCGGCAGCATATCGATCTCGTAGCCATAATTCTCAGTCATATAATTCTCCCTATTATCGCGGTTAAACCGCAACTGCCTGTATAGTTCCGTGCGGCATATCGAACGGTATCGGCGTTGATTAATCTTGTCAAGAACGAAATCGTGCGGTATATATCGAACAGAAAACAATGCTGAATTTGAAGGTGGATATGACCGCGCTTTCTCTTGGAGAAAAAATAAACAAGCACCGCGTCGAGAAGAAGCTGTCGCTCGATAAGTTGGCGGATCTCGCCAAAGTGAGCAAATCTTATCTTTGGGAGCTGGAAAATCCGCGTCCAGGCAAGAAGCCTTTGAAGCCATCGGCGGAAATATTGACGCAAATCGCCACGGCGCTGGATGTCACCGCTGGCTATCTGCTCGATGAGAATGCCACGCCCGACATGGAGCTGCAGAAGGAAGTGTTTTTCAGAAAGTACACCCAGCTGGGGCCGGAAGATCAGGAGAAATTCCAGCAAATGCTTGATCTATGGAATAAGAAAAAATGACGCTGCCCACTGCTCCGGAGGGCTGGGCTATCCATTTGTCACGGCTCCTAAACGCGATACACGCGGCTCACGGCGGGGATCGTTTCCCCATCGATATCGCAGCGATAGCCTATGATTATTCCAAACAGGTTTTTCCCGACGCACCAATCACGCTGGTCGCGGGTATGAATATGTCAAATAGATTCGAAGGCGCGCTGAGGCCCAATGAAAGCGGAGAATGGGGCATATTCTACAATGAGAATATCCGATCCACCGGTCGTAGGAATTTTACATTGGCGCATGAGTTGGGGCACTATCTCCTGCACCGCCAGCGCGGCGCCATACAATGCGAACCACGGCAAATGCTGGACTGGAAATCGGAATATGCGCAAATCGAGGCGCAGGCGAATACATTCGCTTCCTTCCTGCTGATGCCGCTCGATGATTTTAGAACGCAGATCAATGGCCAGAAGCCCACCATGGAGCTGATGCGGCATTTGAAGAACCGCTATC
The DNA here is from genome assembly GCA_964645205.1 of uncultured Rickettsiales bacterium. Lineage (GTDB taxonomy): Bacteria > Pseudomonadota > Alphaproteobacteria > Rickettsiales > SXRF01 > CAZYBO01. The sequence continues at coordinate 223,674 of CAZYBO010000001.1, read as the reverse complement.
AGGTATCCCTTAGCGCGGCGATTCTGAAGTGGCTCGATATCACTGAAAAACGCGCCATGATCGTAATTGGTAAAGAGGGATTTATTGATTGGTCATGGTCTAGCACCCCCTTGCTCAAATCCGGTGTTTTTTACAAAGCGCGTCAGGATGTGATCGAGCTTCCGAGCGCTTCACTGGCCGCCCGGCGCGATGCCTTAATCGACAATATCACCGGCATCACGCATCCAAAGGGCGTTTGGGCGAACAACGAGGAAGTGCAGGAAATGATGGTGTTGTCGCGCGACGGAGAAATCACCACCTCGCTGCTCCTTTATTCCGATGACGCGCCGAACCGCTTCATCGTGGACGACGAGGAACCGGAACTGATGGACACCTACACCAAGTTCGCTCTCAGCAATTAAATAATTCCTGTTCAAAACAAGCGCATACTGATAACTTGTGCGCATGTCGGTCGAACAGCACATCTTTCATTCCGAGGTCGTCGGCGCGCTCATCAAAGAGGCGCTGGCGTTCTTCGACGCCACGCCGCTGGAAAAGCTACCTCTGCAAACCGCTTTTACCGGCACCGGCGTTTATGCGCTTTATTACACGGGAAAATACGACCATTATTCCTTCTACGCCAAGCGCTCGACACGCATCCCCATCTATATCGGCAAGGCGGTGCCGCAGGGATGGCGTCAAGGCCGCCTGACCACCGAGGCCAAGGCGGGGCGTGAATTGTATCGCCGCATCCGCGAGCATGCGAAAAACATTGACGCCTCTGAGAATCTCGACGCCAAGGATTTCGAGGCTCGCTTTATGATTTTCAGAGACGACACGGTGAATCTGATCAGCACCATCGAATCGGCGCTAATTCGCAAATATAATCCACTGTGGAATTCCATCGTGGATGGCTTTGGCAACCATGATCCTGGCAAGGGACGTTATAACCAAGCGGTGTCGGAGTGGGATTTCCTTCATCCCGGTCGAATATGGGTTGGAAGATTGACTGGACAAAAACCCGAAATCGAGGGAATCATCGCCAAGATACGGAAATATATGGAAGGACTGGATGGCTAAGTCTTTATCGTCAATCGAATTGTTTTCCGGTGCCGGTGGCCTCGCGCTGGGACTGTGCAAGGCTGGTTTCCGGCATGAGCTTATGGTGGAGCGCGACAGGGATTCTGTCAGCACTGTACGTGGTAACGCCGACGATATCACGGCGGGCTGGAACATTGTCGAATCCGATATCCAGCATGTGGGTTTCACTGAATACGAGGGGAAAATCGATCTGGTGGCCGGTGGCCCGCCTTGCCAGCCATTTTCGCTGGGCGGTAAGCACGGCGCGCACTTGGACGCACGGGATATGTTCCCCCAGGCGGCGCGTGTGGTTGGCGAAACAAAGCCAAAGGCCTTTGTGTTCGAAAACGTCAAGGGGCTGCTCAGGAAGAGCTTCGCCACCTATTTCGAATACATCATCCTGCGACTCACCTATCCGGAATTGATACCGGCCGAGAATGAAAGTTGGTTGGATCATCTGGCGGCGCTGGAGCGTCTTCACACCAAGGGCACATACAAAGGGCTGAAATACAATGTGGTGTTCCGCCTGTTGAACGCCGCCAATTATGGTGTGCCGCAAGTCCGCGAGCGGGTGTTCATCGTGGGCATCAGAAGCGACTTGAATTTGGCATGGTCTTTTCCCGAAGTGACACACTCCGAGGAGGCGCTGCTGCGTAGCCAATGGGTGACGGGTGAATATTGGAAGGAACATAACGTCAAGGTTCCGCCGCCACTCGCCGAATTTCCATCGGATGTGCGAAGCCGCGCACGAAATTGCGATTACAAGACCGATCTTTTCGAATCGCCGCTCAAGCGTTGGAGAACGGTGCGCGACGCCATCAAGGGGCTGCCCGATCCGCAGAGCGCCGAGGCGGCGGCATTCCTTAATCATAATTTCAGGGATGGCGCGCGCATGTATCCCGGCCACACCGGCAGCGTGCTGGATTACCCTTCCAAAACGCTTAAGGCTGGCGATCACGGCGTGCCAGGAGGCGAGAACATGATCCGTTTCTACGACAATACCGTGCGCTACCTCACCGTGCGTGAGAGCGCGCGGGTTCAAACCTTTCCCGACGATTACGAGTTTTACGGCTCGTGGACGGAATCCATGCGGCAAATAGGCAACGCCGTGCCGGTCGGGCTGGCCAATGTGGTGGGGAATAAGCTATCGACGTTGCTGGCTTCCGCCGCTGCTAAAAAGCCCATGGCGGCGTGACGGATACCGTCACTAAAGCCCGGCGTAGCGAGATCATGTCGCTGGTGCGCGGCAAGGACACCAAGCCTGAAATCAAAGTGAGATCATTCCTGCACAGGAAAGGTCTTCGCTACCGACTACACGCGAATAATCTGCCGGGCAAACCGGATATGGTTTTGCCTAAGTATAAAACCGTGGTTTTCATTCATGGCTGCTTCTGGCATGGTCACAAGAATTGCAAGCTAGCGCGGGTTCCCAAGTCAAATATTGAATTCTGGAACGAAAAAATCCAGGGCAACGCTCGGCGCGATGAAGCCAATAAAATAAAATTGAACGCTCTGGGATGGCGAGTGCTAACGGTATGGGAATGTGAGCTAACTCAAAATGATCTTGATTCCTTGGCAAGGACGATCAAGGCGGCTAAACAAACCCATACCGCTCCCGCTGCTCGTTCCAGTCATTTGGAAACGGCTTGAGGAAATCGCGCAGGGTAAGGTGTTTGGGCTGGCGGCCGGTGATAATGGCGTCGATGATGTCCGGCGCCAGCAGGGTCAGGCGCAGTACGCGGCCGGTGTAGGATTCGTTCATTTTCAGCTTCAAGGCCAGGTCGGCGACGGAGGTGACTTCGCCGCGCTCGATCATCTCCTTCCACTGGAATGCCTGCGCGATGGCTTTCTGGATCGAGTCGCGCTCGCGGGCGGGCTGGTATTCCTCGGGAACCGCATGCGGGCTGATGATGTATTTCCGGCCGCCATGCTTCTTGAACGTGACCGGGATATGCACGTTGATCGTGCCGTCATGATTGGTGCGCGTGGTCTGTTCCTGCGGGGCCAGATGCACGTTATAAAGCCACACGCCGTCCTGGGATTTGCGCATAAAGTTCCATGATGCCGTTGGGTTGATAAGTGATGTCCACGCCCTGCGGACTGACCTGAATGCGCCGGACGATGAGTTGTATGATACGGATCTGCTCAAGTGGAAACAGCTGATCCCATATTTCATGGAAGCGTCCCAGCCGCTCCCGCACTTCGTCGGCGCTGATTTTCGGGTCTTCCTGCTGGGCTTTCAGGTGGACGCGGTGGACGATTTCCGGCGCGGTGAAAAACTGCCGCAAATGCCCCAATACCAGGGTTTCGATTTCCTCTGCCGGTATGGAGCGCAGATCGGTGCTGGAATAGCCTTCCTTGATAGCTTTGGTGCTGGTGTAATAGCGGTATTTTCTGCCTTTGCGCTTGCCGGTGTAGTGCGCCGTCATCGCCCAGCCATGTTGATCGAAAATGATTCCGCGCAGAAGATAAGGCGTGATGCTGCGCACGGTGGTCAGCGGCTGCTTGTTGCGGCGGCTTTCAAATATCAACTGCGCCGCGTCCCACATTTTCTGATCGATAATGGCCTCGTGCTCGCCGTCATAGCACTGGCCCTTATGGGTGATTTTCCCAAGGTACATCGGATTGGTGAGTATTTTCAGCACCGCCGCTACCTTGAGCTTATTGCCGGTGCGCTTGTTGCCGCTCTGCGTGACCCAGCTTTTCCCCCGGTAGCAGCGCGCTTCCAGTTCCCCGACCAGTCGCACCTTGGAGCCATGCTTTGCGAATTGTTCGAAGATAAAGCGGACAACCTTGGCCTCCCGCTGGTTGATGACCAGCTTGCGGTTCTTGACGTCATAGCCCAGCGGCGGCGTGCCGCCCATCCATATGCCCTTTTTCTTCGAGGCGGCGAATTTGTCGCGGATGCGCTCGCCGGTGACCTCGCGCTCGAACTGCGCGAAGGACAGCAGGATGTTCAGCGTCAGCCTGCCCATCGAGGTGGTGGTGTTGAAATGCTGGGTGACGGAGACGAAGGTGACGCCGTGATCGTCGAAAATCTTCACCAGCTTGGCGAAATCCAGCAGCGAGCGCGATAGCCGGTCGATCTTATAGACGACGATGACGTCGACGCGCCCCAGCTCGATATCCTCGATCAGGCGTTTCAGCGCCGGGCGCTCCAGCGTCCCACCGGAAAACCCGCCGTCATCGTAACGCTCGCCGACCAGCGTCCAGCCTTCCTGCCGCTGGCTTTGGATGTAGCTGGCGGCGCCATCGTACTGCGCGTCGAGCGAATTATATTCCTGTTCCAGCCCTTCCTCGTGGGATTTGCGGGTGTAGATGGCGCAGCGCAGTTTCGGTTTGATATCGGTCACCGCCGCCTCCGCAATCCGAAGAATTCCCACCCGTTCCATTTCACGCCCGCGATATGGGTGGCGATGGCGGTCAGCGATTTGAACTGGCGTCCTTCATATTCGAATCCCTCCCGCAGGACGCGCACGCGATGCTCCACGCCCTTGCATTCACGCACCAGTATGGCGCCGATGGGCGGGCGGCGGGAATTGTCGCTCTGGCGGGGTTTGTTTTCGAACACTTCTTCCCGCAATTCCGAAAGGCGCTTTTGCGTTTTCTTGTTCAAGCCGCCATAGGTTAGCTCCTGCAGCCGGTAGGCAATGCGCGATTCCAGATAGACGCGGTTGAACGGCGGCGGGTCGCTGTCATAGAGTTCGCGCCATTTATCCTTAAGGGCGCCGGTGGGCATGTCTTTCAGCGCGGCGATCTGTGCGGTGACGGAGTGTATCTTCATGATGTACAACCACTATTTGTTCTCCGCATGAACGCTCTCCTTACCGGAAGAGTCCAGTGGAATTTCTCTGAAACGGTTGGATTTCCTGGCTTCCAGCATTATCCGGCGCAGAACGCCCCGCGCCAGGACGGCGGCGATTTCCTCCATGCGCTGCGAAGGCGTCATGTCATCCGGCGCGCGCATTATTCCTCCCCGGCGTCGCCGGTGGACAGCCTGGCCATCGCTTTCAAAACGGCATACAGCTCGCCGTAATGCCTGGGATCGATGCGGTTGATCATGCGCAGCAGGCGCACCGTGGCCGGGGGAATCGGCTCATGCGGCTTGTAATCCAGCCCTTCGGGAAACAGCGCCAGCACGGAAACATCGAACAGTTCCGCAAACTGCATGGCGCGGCCCGCCGAGATGCGGTTTATGCCATTTTCGTATTTCTGGATCTGCTGGAAGGTAACGCCCAGTTCCTCTCCCACCTGTCCCTGCGACAATCCCATGGTCAGGCGCAGCGCCTTGAGTTGCCGGGCGACATACTGATCGACGTCCTTATCGCTGATCATGGCCGCTACCATAAAATTCCTGGTAATGCCCATTGCGGCACTGCGGGTAGATGTCCGGCCAGCACACGCCGCCTTCGCAGCAGCCCAGCATCCAGTTGATGATCAGCCAGTCAAAGAACAGGCCGAGCAGCAGCAGGAAAATAGCGATGAGAAGTCCCTTGGCGAGATTGCGCCAGGTCAGTTTTGCGCGCCATTTCTGCAAAAATTTGTCTATCGGCATAAGTGTAAATCCTCCTTTTTTACAATCAGAGGTCTTATGCGATACCAGATAATGCAAAATTCTGTCTATAGAAAAATTGCACTCATAGAGAAAATTTTGCAGTTAACTCAGTGAGTTATTGCCGCAGCGGCAAAAAGGAGAGATTTAAGTGCGCTTGACGTGAAGGACGGGATGCGCCGCGCGGATTTTGACGTCGATCATCATCGGCGAATTGTGGGGATGCAGGGTGAAGCGGTCTTTCTCCGACCCCTTGGAAACCCAGGCGATTAGCTTCTCGCCGCGCTTCTTGGTATCGAGTTCGACCATGCATTCGCGGCCAAGGAAAAGCTGTTCATTGGCTTCGGGCTTGCCGTCGATGTAAAGCAGGTCGCCGTTGCCATGATAGTGCATCAGGTGTGTTCCTTTGACCATGATGGCCTTGGCGCTGGCGGGAAGGCCGGGAAAGGACTCCACCGGCGGGTATTCGCCCTGCCGGGCGTCCTTGACGAAGCTCTTGTATTTGACGGTGCCGATCACCGGCACGGTCGGCATTTCCAGCTCGTCCGCGTCCAGGTCTTCCGGTGCGCAACCCAGCGCCGCAGCTATCTTCAAGCGATGTTTCTCGAAGGATTCGGTCTCGCCCGATTCGATGCGGCTTAAGGTATAGACCGGGATGTCCGTCATCTCGGAAAGCCGCGTCTGCGAGAAATTCCGCCGCCTGCGCAGGAATGCGATGTTGTTGGGTGCCATAGCGGAACAATTTACCGCAACGGCAAAATCTTGTCAAACTCTTATAGCGAAATTTGCATTGACAGATTTTTGCATTATCTGCGATGCTAACGCGATATGAAACTCGGACAATGGCTAAAACTTGTTGGCATGAAGCAGACCGAACTCTCGGGGCTGGTCGGCTGCTCCGTGTCCACCATCAACCGCCATATCAAGCACGGGCGCGTGCTCGATCCGGAGGTGGTAGTGCGCGTCTATTACATCACCATGGGCGCGGTCAGGCCGGATGATTTCTACGATCTAGACAATGTGCCGCCAGAAATAAAGACGCTGATCGAACCGGCGAAACGGTTGATTTGCAGGCGGGTTTCCCCTCCAGCCAGGGAAGCACAGGATGCGGCATGACCGAAGATCGCCATCACTTGCCGCAGCGAAGGCCCAACCATAGCCTCGAATTCGAATTCGAGGGCGGCCGGTATCAACTAACCATCGGCTATTATGGCGACGGGCGTATCGGCGAAGTCTGGCTGAACGGCCCGCGCTCCGACAGCGCCCTCTACCACATCACCCAGGACGCCTGCATCCTGATTTCGCATCTGTTGCAGCGCTTCGTCTCCCCGCACGCCATCGAGGCGTCGCTGCCGCGCAAGCCGGACGGCGGCCCGGCCTCGATCATCGGCGCCATCATTCTGGAGATGGTCGCGCTGGGAGACACGCCATGAGCAAGCTCCCCTACATGCCGTTCTTCTGCGACGCCTATCTGGTCGACACCTCGGTGCTGTCGCTGGAAGCGCAAGGCGCCTACATGCGGCTGCTTGCCCATATGTGGATCGGCGGCGGCACCATTAAGGATGACGATAAACAGATCGCGCGCATGCTCGGCGTGCATGTGAATAAGTGGGTGAATATCCGCGAGACCCTGGAGGGGTTTTTTGAAAAACCCACCCCCGGTTCGCTCAGTCAGAAGCGTTTGCAGCGCGAGTACCAGAAGGTCGAAGTCAAAAGCGAAGCCAACCGGCAAAACGCCCTGACCAGATGGGAAGGCAACTCCCCGAAAAACAACAATTCAGGTTATGCGAACGCATCCGCCCCGCATAAGCGAACGCGAAGCCAGGGCGGTGCGAAGTCCTATGCGAACGCGATGCCGGGCGAATACGAAAAACATCCTAACCTAAACCTAAATATAAATATTAAGAATAGTATTGGGGACGGCGTTTTCTGTGGAAAACCCGCAATCGCGATGCCAGCAGGAAGCGATCAGCTGAACGCTTTCGTCAATGCGCTGGTTGATCTTTTCACCCGCCTCAAGCTCCAGCCGCCACAGGATTACGAAGTGGTGCGCGGCTGGTTGCAGATCGCTCCCGATCCGGTGCGCTGCATCCTTCCGGTCATTCAGGGGATGCTGGTCTTCCTGGTGTCGAAGAACCTGCCGCCGCCCATCACCTGGCAGTATTTCGATCAGGCCGTGCTCTCCAGCCTCCAGACACAGGGAGGCTGACCATGGGGAGGAAGCACCGCAAGCAGAAAGCCCAGGCCGTCCGAGTGACCGATCCCAATCAGCCCGATCGCGGCACGCCGGAATTGGCGAAGCACCATCAACTCGACATCGTCACCGTCGACAAGGTCAAGGTGGCAAGGATCAGGGACAAGCGCCCCATCGATAAATACCACCGCCTGTACCGCATCGACGAGGATAACGGCGTGGCCGAACGCTACCGGCGCGGTATCGATCAGCAGCAATACGCCGCCGCCGACCGCATTGCCAATAATTACGAGCGCGCGCAGCCGCGCCTGTCCCGCGAGCTGACGCCGATGGTGTGGGACAAGGGTATCAACCCTTCAGCTTATCCCATCGAGGTGCAGATCGAAGCCCTCAATCTGCACGACCGGGTGTTGCGTCCATTAAGCCATGAGTCGCAAAGCATCGTGCGTCATGTCTGTTGCTATGGCGAGTGCCTCAAGGAATACGAAGCGGGCAAACGCTGGCGCGAAGGCTACGGCATGATCCGGCTGCGCGAGGCGCTGGACGAACTGGTGAAGTCGTTCAAGGCATTGCGTACCCGTTAGTGCGAACCACGCTATTGACAGTACCCGCGGGCAGATGTTATGTTTCCAACCATAATCCATGAATTGTTTCCGCAACCCGCCCCAGCGCGGGTTTTTTATTGCCCGCGAAACGCCCAGCCAAAGCGGCTCTCCGCGCCTCCCAATCGTTAATCCGCGATGCCACGGGTCCTTCCCCGAGGCAAACGCTATGCGGGGGGCAAAGCGGCCGGATTTTGCTAGTGACAGACTGAAAATTTGGGTTCGCGGTTCGCGCTCCGGTTCGCACCTTTAGGGTTTCATCATGCTCGATCTTACCGTCCAATACGTTCCCACGGAGCGGCTGGTTCCCTATGCACGCAATGCGCGGATGCATTCGGAAGAACAGGTTGCGCAGATCGCCGGGTCGATTGCCGAGTTCGGTTTCGTCAATCCCATTCTGGTTGACAAGCAGCACGGTATCATCGCCGGACACGGCAGGCTGATGGCAGCGCACCGCCTGGGCATGAAGGAAGTGCCGGTCATACCGCTGGAGCATCTTTCCGAAGCGCAGAAGCGCGCGCTCATCATCGCCGACAACCGCATCGCGCTGAACGCCAGCTGGGATCCGGAAATGCTGCGGGTGGAATTGGGCGAGCTGCTGGCGGAGGATTATGATCTCGACATCCTCGGTTTCACCGACGACGAACTGGATCGTCTGCTGACGGGGCCGGAAGACAAGCAAGGCCTGATCGATGACGACGCGGTTCCGGAACTGGCGGAAACCGCAATCAGCAAGCCGGGCGATATCTGGCTGCTGGGCGATCACCGGCTGCTCTGCGGCGATTCCACGAAGCTGGACGATGTCGAGCGGGCGATGGGTGGCGGGGCGTTGGCCGACATGGTATTTACCGATCCGCCCTACAATGTGAATTACGGCGCCACCATGAAAGACAAGGTGCGCGGCAATAAGCGCAAAATCAAAAACGACAATCTCGGCGAGGATTTCTACCAGTTTCTTTATGACGCCTGCGTCAACATGCTGACGGTATGCAAGGGCGGGCTTTACATCTGCATGAGCACCCGCGAACTGCATACCCTGCATAACGCCTTCGCGTCGGCCGGCGGCAAATGGTCGGACTTCCTGGTGTGGGCGAAGAACACATTCACCATGGGCGGCTCCGATTATCAGCGCCAGTACGAACCCATCCTCTACGGCTGGAAGGACGGCACGAAACATTACTGGTGCGGTGCGCGCGACCAGGGCAATGTGTGGTTCTTCGATAAGCCCACCGTCAATGATCTGCATCCTACCATGAAGCCGGTGGGGCTGGTGGAGCGTGCGATTGAGAATAGCAGCAAGAGCCGCGATATCGTGCTTGACCCGTTCGGCGGATCCGGCACCACCATGATAGCCTGCGAAAAAACCGGTCGCTCGGCGCGGCTGATCGAACTCGATCCGAAATATTGCGACGTCATCGTGCGCCGCTGGCAGGATTTTACCGGCAAGGCAGCCACGCTCGAAGAAACCGGCGAGCCGTTCCCTGCCGGGAATAAAAGCGAATAGCGGGATAGAGCAGTAGCAGCTCGCATGGGTCATAACCATGAGGTCGCCTGGTGCAAGTCCGGCTCCCGCTACCAGATACCCACGCAATTTCACTGTTTCAATCATGCCGCTTGCATCCGCGTGGGTACTTTCGCGGCGGCATCATCCATTTAAGGAGCAACGATTATGTCACAAGCAAAAGCCACCATCGAAACCACAATCAAAAACATTCACCAGGCGCACGGCCTGGATGACGAGACCTTAACCCAGCAGGTCATCGAAGCCGTTGCCACCGGCGTGGCGCCGCTGGAAAGCCAGATCACCGATCTGCAAAGTCAGGTGGCGGATTTGCAGAAAGCGGTGCAAGACACGGTGACGGCGTTGAAAGACGACGATACGGCCACGGCATTGGCAACCGCCACCGCTGCCCTGCCGGAAACCAGCGACAGCGGCACGGACGGCAGCGCGCCCCACAACGAAGACTAGCCCGAAAGAAAAACCCCGCGCGGTTGCTAATCGCGCGGGGTATGCGGCGCTTGAATCAGTCAGGCGATGCGGTAGACGCGTTCGCCGCCATCTTCCTTGGTGGAGGTGATGTTGTAGCCGAGCTTCTTTTTCAAGCCGCCCGCCATCGCGCCGTGCAGCGAGTGTTTCTGCCAGCCGGTGGCGTCCATCATCTGCTTCAAGGTCGCCCCTTCCGGTCGCTTGAGCATGTCAATCAGCATCTGCTGTTTCGACACCTTCTTTTCCGTGGGTTCGGCGGCGGGCTTTTCGACTTTGGTTTCCTTGCCCGCTGGCGCGGCATCGTCCTTCGGCTTGCGCTTGCCGATGGCGGCGAAACCCGCGTCGGAGATGACGTAGACCACGCCCTCGGCATCCGGGTCTTCGGTGATGAATCCGTTTTTAAGCATGGATTCGATCACCTTGTCGCGGATCGCCGGGCTTTTGATGTCCTGCATCTGTTCACGGACATCGGTTTTGGGCCGCTTGCTGGCGGCCGCCAGGATGCGCTGCTGGGCGGGTGAAATTTTCGACATAAAAGGCTCCTTTGTTGTGGTTTTACAATGTCTGATGGACAATGTGATGAATGCGTAGGAACCGCTGGTTATCAACTCGAATAACCAAATAAAGCCATTATTTATCAACGTATTATGCAGACAATCCTGTTGACTCCCGCGAGGTTGTATGGATGCCCGGCAAAGCCTTGAAATACCTGTCGGTCTGTTCCGGAATCGAGGCGGCGACCGTCTCCTGGCACGGCCTGGGGTGGAAGCCGGTGGGGTTCTCGGAAATCGATCCTTTCGCATGCGCGGTGCTGGCGCATCACTATCCGCATGTGCCGCTGCACGGGGATTTCACCACCATTGACGCGGGCGCGCATGGAACAATTGACCTTCTTGTCGGAGGAACGCCCTGCCAGTCGTTCAGCATCGCCGGACTTCGCAAGGGACTTGCTGACGATCGAGGGAACCTGTCCCTTGAATTTATACGGCTTGCTAAAGCATCTCGCGCCCGATGGGTGGTTTGGGAAAATGTCCCCGGCGTGCTGTCGATTGACGGAGGGCGGGCGTTTGGAAGTTTCCTCGGAGGGCTGGCGGAATGCGGGTATGGGTTCGCCTACCGGATTCTTGACGCTCAGTATTTCGGAGTGCCACAGCGGCGGCGGCGTGTGTTCGTTGTCGGATATCTTGGAGACTGGCGACCTGCCGCGGCGGTATTATTTGAGCGCGAAGGCCTGCGCGGGGATATTACGCCGCGCCGAGAAGCGCGGGAAAGGATTGCCGACAGCCTTACGGTCGGCGCTAACCAATGTAGCGGCAGGCCAGGCGATTTCGTAGAGCATGATATTGCCCATGCCCTGGAAGCAAGTAGCGGCGGCGCCAGCGGGAAAGAAGGACGCGGGCTGGTAACGCACACGCTTCGGGGCGATGGCTTCGACGCCAGCGAGGACGGCACCGGCCGTGGCACGCCGCTGGTGGCGGGAACGGTCAGCAGCAAGTGGGCGAAGGGCACCGGCGGGCCTTCCGGCGATGAATGCCAGAACCTGATCGCATTCTCCGCGAAGGATTACGGCGCCGATGCAGACGAGTGCGCGCCGACGCTGCGCGCCATGGGGCACTCGGAAAGCCACCAGAACGGCGGCGGGCAGATAGCGGTTGCCATTCCCTTGCAGGAGATCGGCAAGCGTACCGGCAAATCCACGGACGATGCCAGCATTGGCGTCGGTATCGGCCAGGACGGCGACGCGATGTTCACGCTGCAGGCAGCGGCACAGCATGGGGTCGCGTCGTTTGAGCCGGGTAGCATCGCGCGCAATGCCGGGCCAAGGGGATTATCGGAAACCTGCTCCACCCTTCGGGCGGAGATGGGTGACAACCAGCCAGCCATCCTTGGCAATATGGCGGTGCGCCGCCTGACGCCGCGCGAATGCGAGCGGCTGCAGGGCTTTCCGGACGATTACACGTTGGTGCCTTTTCGGAGTAAGCTGGCTGCTGACGGCAACCGCTACAAGGCGCTGGGGAACAGCATGGCCGTCCCGGTGATGCGCTGGCTGGGCGATAGGATTAAAGAGGTCGAGAAGCTGGTTAAATCACCGGCATCGTAATCTCTTCTCCCTTTTCGGTCTGTCCGAACAATGTGCCGCCATTGTTGCCTTCGTCATCGGCGGAGGGAAAAAACAGCGAGCCGTTATCGAGAATGAAGACCACCGAGGATTGATACCACCCCATGTCCTCGACTTCTTTGTCGGTCAGGTAGCGGATGCCCACGATGGTGCGCCCGAGCAGATGCTTCTCGGCATACTCGCTCCAGCGTAATTTGTGCGCCGCCGCTTTGTCATCCTTGTTCAGCGATTTGCAATTTATCATCTTGGCGGCGGTTTTTGTATCTTTGGTCATGATTGCTCTCCTTGAAGGGTTGAAAGTTGGCGGGGGATTTCAGTCGACATCAAACCATTTCATGCAGGTCGCCAGCAGATGGTCATAATCACCGGCTTGGGCTTCCTTAAAAAACGCATCGATTTCCGCCTTCGATAATCCGGCCTTTTGCGCCGCGCGCTGGCATAAGCCCAGCACCATGAAGGCGTTGCCGTCTTGGCCGGTCAGTTGCACATGCACATGCGGGTATTTAATGGCGGCGGTTTCTGCCCGCCTGATGCCGACATAGCGGCCATAGGCGCTGCCGGAGGGGTCAACATAAAGCGTTTCACGTTCCGGGGCGGTGACGGCGATGACTTGGCGGATGCTGTTCTTGTAGCCGCCCTTGCCGTCGAGCCAGTCCCAGTTTTTATACATCAGGCGGGTGAAGGCATCATATTCACCGCTGGGAAGTTCGATGGTTTCGGCGATTTCGCATTCGAAGGTTTCGGCGCTTAAGTCCTTCATGGCCGCTTTCACATCGTGAAGGTCGGCGGGCTTGCGGGCGAAACTGAGGGTGACAAAGTCTGGCATGGTTAGGCTCCTTTCTTTGGGGCGATGATGCGGTAAACGGGGTCTTTTCCCGCCTCTCTGGTGCAGGTGACGTTGAGTCCGCGCTTGGTTTTGAGGACATTGGAAAGGGCGCAACTCACGGACGACCTCCGCCATCCGGTGGCATCGGCCATCTGTTGCAGCGTGACTCCCGCTTCGCCGTTCAGCATGTCGATAAGAATCTTGTGTTTAGAATTCTCGTAGTCTGGTTTAGTCGCCGCTTTACCTGCCTCATAGGCGGCTTCAAGGGCGGCTTGGATGCTCCAGACCGCGACATCGTGAAAATCGAGGCTGTCGGAATTTTGCGTAACCAGCGTTTCGATGCCAAGATGCCGCTGGGCGATTTGGGTAAAAAGTCCGTCCTTGGTAACCGGCTTCTGGCGCCGGTAGGTTTTGCCGGTTTCCGCGCGGATGGTCGCTTCAAAGGATTTGCGCCATCCATCGTGGCTGATGCGGCTTGCGAGGTGGCTGGTAATCGCCTCCGCCGTAACCGGCCCGCCTTTAATGAAGCTCAGGTCGTCGGCGAGGTGCCGCCCAAAGCGGTTATCTAAAACGTCGCGGGCTTCCTCGGCGGTCAAATCGAAATGCTTGGCGAGGAAGCGGCATGCGGTATCCCATGTCAATTCGGCGTCGTAGCCGCTTTGCTTGCTGGTACCCCAAAAGCCCCATTCCGTGTTCGCGGTGGGTACTGGCGTGAAGGTTTTCATAAAGCCTCTTTTCGGTTGTTCATCATGTCCGTCTGGACGTTCCAATGAATGCTCCGAACAAGGAGTAAATCAACCGTAAAATCGGCTATTTTGCATTATTTATCAATATATTATTGGCATTATCCGCTTGACTCGAAGTGTGTCTTACGGAAGGCGATTATTCAGCGAAATTCGGGGTCATAAGCGTGTCGGTTACCATCCATCAGGGCGATTGCAGAGAGGTGCTGACACGGCTGGAAAACGGCTCGGTTCATTGCTGCGTCACCAGCCCGCCATATTGGGGGCTTCGCAATTACGGCGTTGACCGGCAGATCGGCATGGAAGCCGACCTGCGGGATTACATCGATGCGCTGGTCGGCGTGTTCGCGGAGGTAAAAAGAATCCTGCGGCCGGACGGAACGCTGTGGCTGAACCTGGGCGATTGCTATACCGGCTCCGGCAGAGGCGGGCATTCGAAGAAAATACGCAGCGCCAACTGGCAGCCGTCCTACGGGAAAAGCAAAACACCGGCGCGGCTAAAGCCGAAGGAGCTGGTGGGCCTGCCCTGGCGGATCGCCTTCGCGCTGCAAGCCGATGGCTGGTATCTGCGCTCGGACATCGTATGGAACAAATCCAATCCGATGCCGGAAAGCGTTAAAGACCGGCCGACGCGGGCGCATGAATTCATTTTTCTGCTGACAAAAAACCAGCGTTATTACTACGATTACCATGCCATCCGCGAGCCGCTGAAAGATTCCACCGCCGCGCGGTTGATGCAAAACATCGAGCAGCAGGAAGGAAGCGGCCGCGCCCATGCCGGTGGTAAAACCAATGGTAAAATGAAAGCCGTGGTCTTCGGCGGCGCCAATAAGCACGAAGGATACGGCACCACCAGGCACAGCGGGAAAGAATGGACTCCCGATATGGCGGGCGGCGGCACCGGCATGGTCGGCCATAAAGGCTATTTCAAAGAAGATGGCACGCCCACCTGCGGCGTGCTGGTCAATAAAAAAAGCGTGTGGACGGTGGCTACATGCGGCCTCAAGGAAGCGCACTTCGCCACTTTTCCGCCGAAGCTGATCGAGCCGTGCATCAAGGCGGGCTGTCCGGAGGGAGGAATCGTCATTGACCCATTCTTCGGCGCGGGCACCACCGGCCTCGTGGCCAGCCGGTTAGGCCGCCATTGCATCGGTGTAGAACTGAATCCGGATTATGCCCGTCTCGCGCACAGGCGGCTTATGGAAGACGGCGGCATGTTCGAAGAGGTGCATCTGCCCGGCGCGCATGGCACTTCACCCCACCTGGCAACGTGATACGGCGATATGGGACTTTCGATCCGCGCATATGGGCGTCACCGTGGCGTCAGCGACGCCGCCGTCCGCAAGGCGATCAAGGCCGGGCGCATCCGCCCGGAAGCCGATGGCACCATCGATCCGGCGAAGGCCGACCGTGATTGGAAAATCAATACCGAAGCCGCCAAGCAGCGAAGCAACCCGCAGGTGAAAGCGGTGCCCGACACGGCGCTGGATGCCGTGCGCGACACGCTGCGCGAAAGCGGCACGCCTTCTGCGGGCGGCACCACCTTTATGCAGGCGCGTACCGCCAACGAGGTGTTGAAGGCGCAGACCAATCGCGTACGCCTACAAAAGCTGAAAGGCGAATTGATCGACCGCGCCAGGGTGATGGCGCATGTTTTTAAACTGGGACGGCAGGAGCGCGATGCCTGGCTTAACTGGCCTTCGCGGGTTTCGTCACAAATGGCGGCAGAGCTGGGAGTGGATGCCCATACCATGCATGTGACGCTGGAAACCTATGTCAGGCAGCATTTATCAGAACTCGCCGAGTTCCGGGCCAGAATCGATTGAAACGTATGAGGGTTCCGATCAGGTGGCGGAGCTGTGGAGCAAGGGGCTTCGCCCCGATCCGCTGCTCGCTGTTTCCGAATGGGCCGACCGCTACCGCATGCTTTCGCCGAAATCGGCGGCGGAACCGGGCAAATGGCGCACCAGCCGCACGCCTTATCTGAAAGAAATCATGGATCACCTGTCGCCGGGATCGCCGGTGCAGCGGGTGGTGTTCATGAAAGGCGCGCAGGTCGGCGGCACCGAATGCGGCAATAACTGGATCGGCTACGTCATCCACATGGTGCCGGGGCCGATGATGGCGGTGGCGCCCACGGTGGAATTGGCGAAGCGCAATTCCAAACAGCGCATCGATCCGCAGCTCGAGGACGTGCCGGAACTGCGCGCGCTGGTGAAGCCCGCCCGCTCGCGGGATTCGGGCAACACGATCTTAAGCAAGGAGTTTCCGGGCGGCCTGCTGGTAATGACCGGCGCCAATTCTGCCGTGGGGCTGCGCTCGATGCCCGCGCGCTTCCTCTTCATGGACGAAGTGGACGGCTATCCGGGCGATGTCGAGGGTGAAGGCGATCCGATACTGCTGGCCGAGCGCCGTTCCGCCACCTTTCAACGCCGGCGGAAGGTATTCCTGGTGAGCACGCCGACGACAAAGGGATTATCGCGGATTCAGCGCGAATTCGAAGGCAGCGATCAGCGGTATTTCCATGTGCCGTGTCCGGAATGCGATCACTTTCAGCCGCTGCGGTTCGCGCAGTTGCGCTGGCCGGAAGGCCGCGCGCGCGAAGCCCGCTATGCGTGTGAGGAATGCGGCGCGCTGATCGATGAGCATCACAAGACCGCCATGCTGGCGCGGGGCCGCTGGGTGGAAACCACCGAAGGCGATGGCCGCACGGTCGGCTACCATTTGTCCTCGCTTTACAGCCCGGTGGGCTGGTTTTCGTGGGGCGACGCGGCGGAGATGTACGAAAACGCCCAAAAAAATCCCGACCTGATGAAGGGATTCGTCAACACGGTGCTGGGCGAGCCTTACGAGGAGGAATACGAAGCGCCGGATTGGCAGCGGCTGTACGAGCGCCGGGAGCATTATCCCATCGGCGTGGTGCCCATGGGCGGCTTGTTCCTCACCGCTGGCGTCGACGTGCAGAAAGACCGCATCGAATGCGAGGTGGTCGCCTGGGGCCGCGACAAGGAAAACTGGTCGGTCGATTACCATGTGCTCGACGGCGACACCGCCAGACCGGAAGTATGGGAGAAACTGGAAACGGTGCTGCGGAAGGATTGGCCGCATGCCTGCGGCGCGACGCTGCCGATTCGTGTGATGGCGGTCGACAGCGGCTACGCCACGCAGGATGTGTACGGCTGGGTAAAAGGTCACCCGCAGGCAAGCTGGGGCGCCGCCGGAGCGCGCGCCTCCAGCCCGCGCACGGCGGTGGCGGTCAAGGGGCGCGATACCGAAACGGCGCTGATCCTAAGCGTGTCCAAAGCCGATGTCGGCAGCCGCAAACGTGGCCTGCGCGTCTGGAACGTCAGCGGCCCGGTGGCCAAGATGGAACTCTACCGCTGGCTGAAACTGGAACGCCCGACCGAGGAGGCCATGGCGGCCGGAGACAAATTTCCGCCCGGCACCTGCCATCATCCCGAGTACGGCGAGGAATATTTCAAGCAGCTCACCGCCGAAAAGCGTGTGATCAAACTGCATAAGGGATTCCCCCGCGCCAGTTGGGAAAAAGACCCGGCGCGCAACAACGAGGCGCTGGACTGCCGCGTGTACGCGCGTGCGGCGGCCAGCATCTACGGCCTCGACCGCTTTACCGACCGGCAATGGCAGCGGATCGAAGTGGCGCTCGGCAAGCTGAAGGCTTACACGCCCCAGCCGGTGGAGCAGGAAGCCACCGCCGCTGTCACACCGCAATCGGCACCGCGACAAACCACCACGGCGCTCGAACAGCGCCGCACCATCAAAGCGGACGACCCTTACCTTTAGAGGAAACACCATGGCCGATCTGGCGACATTGCAAACCCGCCTCGCCGAGGCGGAGGAAGCGCGCCATCAGTTGATGACGGGCGCGAAGGAAGTGTCCGTCACCATCGGCGGCTACGGCGCGACCACCTATACGCAGGTCAATGTCGAGAAGCTGGAGCAATACATCCAGAAACTGACCGCCCAGATCGAACGGCTGAACGGCAAGCCGCGCCGCGGCGTCATCCGGGTGGAGTTTTAAATGAGCAACGATACCTCACATCGCGCGGCGTCGCTCTCGGCGCGGGAACTGGCGAGTTGGCAACCCGGCCTGGGTTCGGCTGACAGCGATCTGCTCGGCGAACTGCCGACGCTGGTGTCCCGCTCGCGCGATCTCACCCGTAACCATGGCGTCGCCTCCGGCGCGGCGCAGACCATGGTTGACAACGTGGTGGGTACCGGGCTGCGGCTGGTCGCACTCCCCGACTACCGCAGCCTGGGGAAAACCAAGGAATGGGCGGACGAATGGTCGCGGCAGGTGGAATCACTGTGGCGTGGTTTCAGTGAAAGCTTCGACTGTGACGCGGCGCAATCGCTCAATTTTGCCGGATTGACCACGCAGGTTTTTCGTTCGGGATTCATCAATGGCGAGGCGCTTGCCTTGCCATTGTGGCTGCCTGACCGTGGTATGCCTTTCGCCAGTTGCGTACAGTTGGTGGAGCCTGACCGGCTGTGCAATCCCCATGGAAAGCCGGATGATAAATACCTGCGCGGCGGCGTGGAGATTAATGATTACGGCGCGCCACTGGCTTACTGGATACGCAAAACGCATCCCGGCGATACGTTCCTGCCGTTCTCGGCGGGCGCGGATGACTGGCAGCGCATCCCGGCCAAGACCGTATTCGGGCGGCGGCAGGTGTTGCACATCCACGACAAGGAACGCACCGGCCAGAGCCGTGGCAAACCGGCCTTAACCGCCATCATGCCGATGTTCAAGATGCTCGATCATTACGAGCGTTCGGAACTGCAGGCGGCGGTGGTCAACGCCATGATCGCCGCCTTTATCGAAACGCCGCTCGACGCCGAAACCATCATGGAAATGTTCGGCGGCTCCTTCGAGGATTATGACGCCAAGCGCAAGGAGTGGAATACCAGGCTGCAAGGCGGCTCGATCATCCCCGTGTTCCCCGGCGACAAGCTGGCGCCGTTCACGCCCAGCCGCCCGAATAGCGGCTACGGCGCGTTCGTGGAGAATATCCTGCGGCACATCGGCACCGGCCTCAACCTGCCGTTCGAATTGCTGATGAAGGATTTTAGCAAGACGAACTATTCCAGCGCCCGCGCCGCGCTGCTGGAAGCCTGGCGCTACTTTCTGGGGCGCAGGCAGTGGCTCGGCACCTATTGGGCGAAGCCGGTCTACGAGCTGTGGCTTGAGGAAGCCGTCAACAGCGGCAGCGTCGAGGCGGAAGGGTTTTACCTGAACCGGCCAGCCTGGTCGCGTTGCAAATGGATTGGCCCGGGCCGTGGCTGGGTGGATCCGGTGAAAGAGGCGCAGGCTTCGCAGATCCGCATGGAAGCCGGGCTTTCCACGCTGGAGGATGAATGCGCCCAGCAAGGCCTCGACTGGGAGGAAGTGCTGGAGCAGCGCGCCCGCGAGAAAGCGAAAATGAAAGAATTGGGGTTAACCCCCGCCGATATCATCCCGGCAATAAAATCCCTGCCGGGAACATCCAACGAACCACCAACCAAGGAGGAAGACGATGCGAATATGGAATAAGGCAACCGCTGAACCCTGGGCGATCACCGAGACCGCCCTGCAAACGATTCTGGATATCGCCTCGCGCGAAAACGAAGCGCCGGAAGCGGTGGCGGCAAAGCTGGGAAAGGAATTGCAGAACACCCATAGCGTTACCGAGCGCGACGGCGTGGCGGTCATGCGCGACCTCGGCAATCCCAAGATCACGCCCGCCGCCAATCCCGATGAGGAAGACGCCGACACCGTCGCCAAGCGCGTGGCCAAGGCGGCGTGACGGAAGTTCCCGCCACCTTTGAGACGGCCTCCGAACTGAAGCGGCTCCAAAAAGCCGATGAAGCGGAGTTCGACACTGACGATCAACCACCAACTGAAGGAGAACCACCCATGCCAGCACAAGGCTTTACCGATCAGGGCGCTTACAGCCCTGATAATCTCATCGCGGGCGAATTCCCACGGGTCGCCCGTAAAATAACCGTGGCCAGCGGCGCCAATCTCGCCGCGGGTGCGGTACTCGGCAAGATCACCGCAAGCGGCAAGTACCTTTTGAGCGCTTCCGCCGCGGTGGATGGCTCGCAAACGCCCGACGCCATTCTTGCCGAGGACGCGGCGGCCGCCTCCGCCGATGTCCAGGCGGCAGCCTACTTTTCCGGCGAGTTCAACGAACTGGCGCTCACGTTCGGTGCGGGTCACACCGCCGACAGCACGCGCGCCGGTCTGCGGGACAATTCCATCTTCTTAACCAAAAACCAAGGAGCATAACCCATGCCTTTAGATATCTTTTCCACTCAGGTGCTGAACAAGACGGTCGAATATCTCGACCGCCCGGCATCGTTCCTGCTCGATACCTTTTTCGGTATGGTGCAGACCGCCGATACCGAGGAAATTTTCTTCGATATCGACAAGTCCAAGCCGCGTCTCACGCCTTTCGTGTCGCCGCTGGTGGCCGGTAAGGTCGTGGCCGACGAAGGCTATGAAACCAAGAGCTTCAAACCGGCCTACGCCAAGGATAAGCGGCGCTTCGATCCGAGCGCGCCGCTGAAACGCCTGATCGGCGAGCAGATTGGCGGCACGCTCACCCCGCAGCAGCGGCGTGACGCGGCGCTCAACCGCTCGCTCACCAATCAGCTGGAGAACCTTACCCGCCGCGAGGAAGTCATGGCGTCCGAGGCGCTCCGGCTGGGCCAGGTCACCGTCACGGGCGATAATTACCCGACCGTGGTGGTGAATTTCCAGCGCGACGCGGCGCTCACTGTGACGCTGACGGGCGGCAACCGCTGGGGTCAGGCGGGCATCAAGCCGCTCGACAATCTCGAGGACTGGTCAAGCCTGGTGCAGACCAAATCCGGCGCCGCCGCGAAAACGGTGGTGATGGATCCCGCCGCGTGGCGTCTGTTCCGCACCAGCGATGACGTCAAAAACCTGCTCACCATCTACCGGGGCACCAATTCGGCGTTCCAGGTCGATCCGATGGTGCGCGGCCAAGGCAACGACAAGGCGCGCTTTATCGGCACGCTCGGTGATTTCGACATCTGGGTCTACAACGACGCCTACACCGACGACGCCGGTAACACTCAATCCATGCTGCCACCCTACACCGTGCTGGTGGGCGGCAAGGAACAGGTGGAAGGCACGCGCTGCTACGGCGTGATCCAGGACGAGAAAGCCGGATACCGCGCCCAGCGGTATTTCACGAAGTCCTGGCTGGAGGAAGACCCCGCCCTGCGCTGGCTGCTGATGCAGTCCGCGCCGCTGGTGGTGCCTTACCGCCCGAACGCCAGCTTCTGTGCCACCGTCAACTAAGGAGGATGACATGCGTATCACATCACACACCACACTTCTGGTCGGCGAAGGCAAAGACGCCGAATACGTCCAGCCCGGCACTCCCGTCGATCTGGACGACAAGGAAGCCGCAAAGCTGATCGCGCGCGGGCTTGCGGCCAAGGCCGTCAAGGCGGAAGCCAAGCCCGCCGACAAGGAGCCGCCCAAGGAAAAAACCGGCGGCGCTCCCAAGGCGGGTAATCCCCAATGACGGCTCTCGATCGTTTCGTCCGGGCAGCCGACAGCCTTTTTTCCAAGCTGGGCATGGCGGCCACCTATCAGCCCGAAATCGGCGCCGGGCTGCTGGTGACCGTTGTGCCCAGGCGGCCGGACGAAGTGATCGGCTTTGGGGAATCCGGCGTCAGCGCGGAGGTCACGTTATTCGATCTGCGCGTGAGCGAAGTGGAGGAACCCAAGGCCGGTGACGTCATCGAGTACGATGGCAGCCAGTACCGCATTACCGGCACGCCCCGGCGCGACGCCCACCGGCTGATCTGGACGGTGGAGGCGGTAGCGGTATGAGGCTGGAAGCGGCGATCAAGGGCGACCTGCAAAAAATCATGAAGCAGGAAACGGCCGCCGCCGAAAAAGCGGTGACCCTCGGCGTCACCGCCGCCGCGACCGGACTCAAGGAAGAGCTGCGCGGCCAGGTGACCCGCTCCGGCCTTGGCGAAAAACTGGCGAGAACATGGCGGCATAAACGCTATCCGCCTTCCGGATATTCCCTCGGCGCCGCCGGGCTGGTCTACAGCAAGGCACCGCTGGTGATCAGCGCCTTCAACGAAGCCACGCGCATCAAGAGCGATAAAGGATTTTTCCTGGCGATTCCCACCTCCGCCGCGCCGAAACGCGGCGTTGGCGGCAAACGCATCAACCCCTCCAATTTTCCCGAGCATTCGTTGGGACGGTTGCGCTTCGTCTACCGCAAGGGCGCACCATCGCTGCTGGTGGTGGACGGCTTGCGCGCTGGCACCGGCAAGCGCGGCGGATTCCGCAAGGCGTCGGCCACCGCGCTTCGGACGGGGCGTGGCCTGACCACGGTGGTGATGTTTATCCTGGTGCCGGAGGTCATGCTGAAAAAGCGGCTCGATATCGATCCCGCCATGCTGCGCTGGCGCGACAGATTACCGGTGCTCATCCTGCAAAACTGGACGGAGACGAAGGATGCCTAGCGTCAGGGAACAAATACTGACGGCTTTTTTCGAGGAATTGAAAACGCTGGAAACCGATAGCATCAAGGTTTTCCGCAATCTCGACAAAAGCCAGAAAGTGCCGGACGGCGGCGCGCTGATCGTGCTGCGCGACGGCCAGAGCAACGATCCGGAGACGCTGCTGTCATCGCCGAGGTACGCGGCCTTGCGCAGAAACTCAGCCAGAACATCGTGGAGCTTTACTCACCGACCTGCCGCGCCGTGCTGGGCGACGGGCGCTGCAAGGTAAACCTCGCCGGGTTCACCGCCAGCGGCGCGGTCGATACCGTCACCAGCAGGCAAGTATTCATCAGCGCCTCAATGACGCAGGCGGCGGGCTACTTCTCTGGCGGTGAAGTCGAATGGCTGACCGGAGCGAACGCCGGTCGGCGCATGGAAATCAAGGAATTCTCGAACACGCAGTTCACGCTGGTGCTTCCCATGCCGAACAACATCGCTGCAGGCGACACCTTTAATGCCATTGCAGGCTGCGACAAGACCTTCGAGACCTGCGTGGCGAAATTCAACAACGCCGTGAACTTTCGCGGCGAACCGCATGTGCCGGGCATGGACAAGATGCTGGCGACGGCGGCGACAGCCAATGATTTGCAGCAGTCATGACATTATCAAGCGACATCGCTATCCAAGCCCGCACATGGCTCGGCACGCCATTCCACCACCAGGCGCGGCTCAAGGGCAAAGGCTGCGATTGCCTCGGCCTGATCGTCGGCGTGGTGGACGAGTTGGGGCTGAAAGACAGAAACGGCGTGCGGCTGGCGGCGTATGACGAGGTGACCTATTCGAAGGAGCCGGACGGCGCGTATCTGGCGCAAAAACTGACTGGGCTGCTGGAGGAAGTGCCGGTGGCGGAAGCGCGCGCCGGTGATCTGGCGCTTTTCAAAGTGCGGGAAAACCCGCAGCACCTCGCAATCCTTACCGATTACGAAGGCATGATCGGCATGATCCATTGCTACGCGCAGGCGCGGCGCGTGGTGGAACACCGGCTCGATGACGATTGGAAATCCAGACTGATTAAGGTTTACCGATGGCAGCAATAGTCTTAGCGGCGGCGGCAAGCCAGGGAGCCGCCGCGCTCGGCGCAGGCACGTTCTTTGCCGCCGTCGCCGGAGGCGTGGGCGGCTATCTCGGCGGATTTATCGACCGTTCCATATTCGGCGGCAAGGCGCGCATCAATCAGGAAGGCGCGCGCCTGACCGACCTGATGGTGCAGGCCTCCAGCTACGGCAAGGCGATTCCGCTGATTTACGGCAACTCCCGCATCGCCGGAAACATCATCTGGTCGCGCCCGATTCAGGAGCACGTCACCACCACGACGCAAAGCTCCGGCGGCGGCAAGGGCGGCGGCGGGGGAAGCGTGGAAACCACCACGACCTCCTACACCTACACCGCGTCGCTGGCGGTGGCGATCTGCGAGGGGGCGATCACGGAAGTCGTGCGCGTGTGGGCGGACGCCAAGCAGCTCGATCTGACGCAGGGCAGTTACACGCTCTATCTCGGCGACGAGGATCAGCTTCCCGACACGTTCATTTCGTCCTTCTTCCCCGCCGGGCAGACGCCGGGCTATCGCGGCATGGCCTATGTCGTGATCAAGGATTTCCCGCTGGGCGATTACGGCAACCGGATTCCGAACTTCACGTTCGAAGTCCGGCGCACCATGAAAAAGCCGTTCGATCTGGAAGATAAGATCAAGGACATCACCATCATCCCCGGCGCGGGCGAATATGTTTACGACACCGTGGTGCAGGAGAAGACCAGCGGCCAGCAGGACGCGGGCGGCAATTTCGTCCAGGGCGG
The DNA here is from genome assembly GCA_964645205.1 of uncultured Rickettsiales bacterium. GTDB lineage: Bacteria > Pseudomonadota > Alphaproteobacteria > Rickettsiales > SXRF01 > CAZYBO01. The sequence goes on along the minus strand of CAZYBO010000001.1, from coordinate 199,233 downwards.
CAAGGTCGTCAAGCTCAACCAGAACAACCTGAGCAACAAGGCCGACGCGCTGGTGGCGCTGGACAATCTCAAGGCCACGCTGCCGAATGTCGAATGGGTGTCGGTAGTCATTAACTGGTTCGGCGACACGCTCGACCCCGGCACGATGGTCATCAAGCCGGGCGTGGAATTCGACGGCCAGGGCGCGATGGTCTCGCCGGACGATTGGGTAGTCGGCGGCTTCACGCGCGCGACCGGACATCAGATTCTATTCTTCCCGGACGGCTCGCCCACCTACGGCGGCACGCCGACCGATAAAAGCATTGTCCGGCTGTGCCAGGAATTGAAGGCGCGCGGCTACAACGTGCTATTCTACCCGATGCTGCAGGTGGACACCATCACGCCGCAAAGCAAGCCGTGGCGCGGGCGCATCACTCCGGCCAGCGCCGGAGACGTCACTAATTTCTTTACCAGCGGCAACGGTTACAACAATTTCGTCCTGCATTACGCCAACCTGAATGTCGGCGGCGTGCTGCTGAAGAACAACGTCGACGCATTCATGATCGGCTCGGAGCTGGTGGGGCTTACCACCTACATGGACAGCCCCGGCGTATTCCCCGCCGTGACGCAGCTCAAAATCCTCGCCGCCAGCGTTAAATCCGCCGTGGGCGGTGGCGTGAAAGTGGCCTACGGCGGCGACTGGAGCGAATATCACTCGATTAACGGCTGGTATCATCTCGATCCGCTGTGGTCGGATTCCAACATCGATTTCGTGGCGGTTGACTGCTACGTCCCGTTGACGCCCGATCTGCCGCAGCCGCAGATCGACTACCAGAAGGTCTATGACGGCTGGACGCAGGACGAAGGCTGGGATTATTTTTACCTCGATTCGGTCAACCGCACCGGCTTGACCTCCTACGGCGGCGATCCCACCTACGCCTGGAAGAACTTCAAGCATTGGTGGAATTCGACGCATACCAATCCCGATGCCAGCGGCACGGCATGGACGGCGAAAATGAAGCCGCTGTGGTTTTCGGAATTCGGCTTTCCGAGCGTGGACACATGCGCCAACCAGCCGAACGTGTTTGTCGATCCCGATTCGGTGGAAAGCTTCTACCCGCGCGGCAGCCGGGGGCGCGTGGACTTCCTGGCGCAGCGCACGGCGCTCGACGCCTCGATTGACTATCTCACGGCGGAAAACGGCGCGGAAGCCAACCTGTTCGTGCGCAAATTTGTATGGACGTGGGATGCGCGCCCGTTTCCGTTTTTTCCCGACCTGACCTCGGTATGGACGGACGGCAGCAACTGGAAGACCGGCCACTGGGTGCAGGGAAAGCTGGGGCTTTCCAACCTCGGCCAGATCGTCGCCGATCTGCTGAAGAAGGTCGGCTACGACAGCAATATGTACGATGTCACGCGCCTGACCGATATCGTCTCCGGCTTCGTGATCACCACTCGCCAGACCGTGCGCGCCAGCCTGGAGCAACTGGCGGCGGCATATTTCTTCGACTGCGTGGAATCGGACGGCCTGCTGAAATTCGTCAAGCGCGGCAAGGTGTCGAACGTCACCGTCGATTTCGAGGAACTGGTGACGCGCGATGGCGGCAATGACGAAACGCTGACCATCACCCGCACGCAGGAGTTGGAACTGCCGCGCCAGGTGGACGTGATCTACCTGAACCGCACCGCCGATTATCAGGCCGGAACGCAATCCTCGCAGCGCCAGACGGTGCAGGCGGTCGATTACGCCACCGTCAACCTGCCGATCGTGCTGGCCGATCAGGAAGCGAAGGTGGTGGCGGACGTATCGCTTTACAATGCGTGGGTCGGGCGGGTGCAGTATCAATTCACCCTGTCGCCGAAATATACGCTGCTGGAGCCGAGCGATGTCATTACCGTCACGAAGAACGGTGCGGCTTACCTGATGCGCCTGACTTCCACGAAACTGGTGCGCAGCGGCATGCAGGAAGTCACGGCGGCGGCGGAAGACGTCAGCAGCTACGATTTCTATAATCCCGCCGGTTCCTCGCCTTCGAACATCGAGCCTCCGGCGACGATTTCCGCCACGCGGCTGGAACTGTTCGATCTTCCGGCCTTTCCGACTGACGGGCTGACGGACGCCTATATGCGCTACGGCGTGGTGGGCCTCGGCGCGGGCTGGACGGGATCGGCGGTGTACCGCTCGGATGACGGCGGCGCGAATTACGCCCTGATGCAGACGCTGACCGCGCAGGCGGTGCTAGGCGCGGTGCTGAATATCATACCGGCCGGCTCCACCTACGCATGGGATGATTTCACCACCATCGATGTGCTGCTGACTTTCGGCGAGCTGCAAAGCGTCACCGACATCGCCGTGCTGAACGGCGCGAACGCATGCGTGATCGGCGACGAGATTATTCAGTTCGCCACCGCCACGCTTCTGGACACGAACAAATACCGGCTTTCCCGCCTGCTGCGCGGGCGGCTCGGCACCGAGTGGGCGGTTTCCGGCCACGTCGCCGGGGAGCGGTTCGTCCTGCTGACAAATGCCGTGGCGCGCGAATTGATGGCATCGTCGGGCTGGGGCATCTCGAAAAAATACAAGCCGGTGACGGTCGGCTCGACGCTCGGCGCCACCGCCGCGCAGGATTTCACTTACTCCGCGCGGGCGCTGAAGCCGTATTCTCCGGCGCACATCACCGGATCCCGAAACGGCGGCGGCGATCTCACCATCGGCTGGCAGCGCCGGACGCGGCTTAACGGCGACTGGCGCGACGCGGTGGACGTGCCGCTTTCGGAAGAATCGGAGCGTTACGAGGTGGAGATCATGGACGGCATGACGGTGATGCGCACCATTACCGGCCTGACCGCGCCGACCGCCAGCTATACCGCCGCGCAGCAGACAACCGATTTCGGTTCCGCGCAAAGCAGCGTCGACGTGAAGGTCTATCAGCTTTCCGCCGCGATCGGGCGCGGCTACGCGGGCAATGCGATGGTTTGAGGCTGTATTCCGCCGATATCGTTCAGCTTGGCACTTATTTCCGCACTGGACATTTTATCAAGCGGCAGGCGCAGCAGCGCCTTGATGCGGTGCTCGATTACGGTGAATACCCGCAAGAACTCCGCCAGCCTTTTTTCCTCGGAACCGGCGAATTTAGCGGGATCGGGAAGGCTCCAGTGTGCCTTGACCGGCTTACTGGGAAAGATGGGACAGGCTTCGCCCGCCGCCTGATCGCAGACCGTAATGACAATATCGATGGGCTTGTCTTTGAATTCATCCCACGACTTGCTGCGCAGGCCAAAAGTGGAAACGCCCTTGGATTGCAATGTTCTGAGGCTAAGAGGATGCACCTGACCGGTTGGAAAACTACCGGCGCTGAATGCAATAAAATCATCCTTGCCCAGGTGATTGAGCAGCGCCTCGGCCATGATGCTGCGGCAGGAATTGCCGGTGCAGAGAAATAGAACTTTTTTCATGACGTTAAATTAACGGAGGAACCCGGATATGGCAAACACTACCGGACGATTACTGCTGCCCTATATTCTGCAATCGCAATCGCAGAAAGAAGTGACGCACAACGATGCACTCAATCTGCTCGACGTTCTGCTCCAGGCAGTAGCGCAGGACGTGGGGTTGAATACGCCTCCAGGCAGTCCCACGGTCGGGCAATGCTGGGTGGTAGGAGCGTCGCCCACCGGCGCGTGGGCGGGAAAGGCCAATCAAATCGCGCAGGCGGTGGACGGCGGCGGCTGGTATTTCGTCGTGCCCTTCAAGCGGCTGCGGCTATGGAACGAAACCGCCGATGAATATTACGTCTATGACGGCGCGGCGTGGGTGCAGGACAGCCTTCTGCTCAAGGAAACCGGCGAGTATCTGCGCGTCGAGCATAAAACCGAGGACGTGACGGTAAGCAGCGGCGCGTTCAAAGACACCACCATGTTCATTCCTGATCGCGGCCTGGTGCTTTGCGTAAATGTGCGCGTACTGGCGGCAATCACCGGCGCTACTTCCTTCGGCGTGGGTGTGGCTGGCGATACGACGAAATTCGGAAACTTTCTGGGCGTGGGCGTGGATTCCACCAATATCGGCCTGATCGGCCCCACCGCCTATTACGCCAATACGCCGATTCGCATCACCGCGAACGGCGGCAACTTCTCCGGCGGCGTGATTCGCACCACCATGCAGTATTTCCGGCCACGCGGCCCGTGGACATGGTGACCGCCGCCGCCAGCAAATCAATTCCAGCCGCCTCCGGGCGGCTTTTTCGTGCCGTCAACAAAGGAGGAACCATGTCCCAGGATACCGAAAGCGAACATCTAGACGTGCATGTCGCCGTCTGCGCCGAGCGTTACCGCTCACTTGAACAGCGGCTCGACCGTATCGAGCGCGTGATGTGGTGGATGTTGTCCACGCTCATCCTGGCGCTGGGCGGCATGGTTTTTCAGATGTTCATTCTTTTCAGCGGGAGGTTGTCATGATTACGCTTATTGGTTCCCTTATCGGATTTATCAGCGCGGCGTTCCCAGATCTGCTGAAATTATTCCGCGACGCGCAGGATCGCAAGCACGAGCTGCGCATTCTTGAAATGCAGATGGAGCAGCAGCGTCAGGGGCATGCGCAGCGGCTGGAGGAAGTCGGCATTCAGGCGGACATCGCCGAAAGCAAGTCACTCTACAAAACCTACAACACCGGCATACGCTGGGTGGACGCGCTGAACGGTACGGTGCGGCCGGTGATCGCCTACAGCTTCTTCATTCTCTACGCCAGCGTGAAGATCATGCACTTTTCCGCCGATCTGCCGTGGCTGCTGTGGAACGAGGAAGATCAGGCGATCTTCGCCGGGATCATCAGCTTCTATTTCGGCCAGCGTGCCATGAGCAAGTTGCGGGGCGGAAAATGAGGCACACCAGCGAAGACGGCCTGCGGCTGATCCGCCGCTTCGAGGGGTTTTCCGCCGTGCCGTATCTTTGTCCGGCTGCATATCTCACGGTGGGATACGGCCATGTGGTGAAGAACCCCGACGCCTTCCGCCAGCCGATTACCGAGGACGAGGCAACGGAAATTCTGACGGTCGACGTGGAAACGGCGGAACGCGCCGTGCTGCGCCTGATTTCCGTGCCGCTGACGGACGGTCAATTCGACGCGCTGGTGTCCTTCACCTTCAATCTCGGCGCCGGTGCGCTGCAACGGTCGACGCTGCGGCGGAAAGTGAACCGCGAAGATCACGAGGACGCGGCGGCGGAGTTTCTGCGCTGGGTATGGGCGGGCGGCCGGAAACTGAACGGCCTGATCCGCCGCCGCCAGGCGGAAGCCGCGCTTTATCAGACTTAATTATCTATTTTCCATAGCCGCAGAACAAATGTTTTGCGGCTTTTTATCCGGCAGAAACGTTTCTGACCATCGCTTCTCTTTGTTTTAGCACTCTTTGCACGTCCTCATCACTGATCTTGCGGGGTGCGAAAGTCACGGCCTTCGCCTTTTCTAGTTTGAACTGCGCGTCCTGCATGTGTCCTTCGGCCAGTTCAATCTGCACTTCCCGCATGGCGCGGGTAACGACTTCCTTGATATTTTGAATCGAGCAGGAGACCGGCACGCGATTTTCTTCCGAGTGCTGCGCGAGCATTTCTTCAAAATTGACGTGCATTGCCTCGCAAAAATGATCCAGTTCATAGGGACTGAGCCGGGAGAAACTGGATACGAAGTCGAGATAGGATTTTCGGATCATAAAATACAACCTATGAGATAGGTTGACTATTATAAACACAACCTTAGATTTAATCAACAGGGATTTTTATTGCTCATCAATCCCACGTTCTATTGCCTGCATATCCGCAGCGTAGGTTGTTTTTCTGGTGGCCTCCAGCAGCCGTTCCGCTTCCTCTTTGCGATGCTCGGCCAGAAAAACCCTGACTTCGATCATTGTTTTAACCAGCACATGCTTGACGTCCTGTTCGGAGAAGGAAAGATCACCATCGCCGTTGGTTTTCATTTCTCCCGCCAGCTGCTGAAATTTTTTGTACATAACCTCGCAGACATGATCCAGCTCGTAAGGATTCAACTCCCCAAAACTTGCCGTAAAATTAAAATAAGATTGTTTGAACACGCGATTTTTCCTGATTTACTTATCCATATATTAACCCGAACCACTGTTTCTCGGCGCTATCCGGGAATTTCGTGCAGTTCTCCTTTTTCACCGTCGCCATCAAGCGCGTTGCAGTTTTAGCCATTGCCTGTCTCCTTGAGTTTCTGTTGATTGCCGCAGATGCGGGCGGTTTCCTGCGCGATCATCCATTGTTCGCGGGTTTGTGTCACCATGACGCGGACGCGGGAGCCGGAGCGCTGAAGCTGCGGCGCTTCAAATCCTTCCAGCTTTACCTGCCGATTTTTTTCCTCGTCGAAATCCAGCCCCATGAATTCCAGTCCCCGGCAGATGTGCGAGCGCACCCCTGCCGAGTTCTCGCCGATGCCGCCGGTGAAGGCCAGCACGTCGCACCCGCCCATCGCGGCGGCATAAGCGCCGATATATTTACGCGTGCGGTAAGCATAGACTTCGATGGCAAGCTGTGCTTTCGCATTGCCTTCCGCCGCTTGCTTTTCGATATCGCGCATGTCGTTACCGAAACCGGATAGCGCCGCCAAGCCGCTTTTCTTATAAAGCGCCTCTTCGATCTGTTCGACGGAAAGCCCAAGCGCGCGTTTCAAATAGGCGAAGATGCCGGGATCGACATCACCGGAGCGGGTGCCCATCACCAGCCCCTCCAGCGCCGTCATGCCCATCGAGGTGTCCACCGATGCGCCCCGGTCGATGGCGCAGACGCTGGCACCATTTCCAAGATGGCAGCTGATAATGCGAAGATCGGCAGGCGATGCACCAAGCTCCTGTCCCACCCGCTGCATGACGTATTTATGCGAGGTGCCGTGGAAGCCGTAGCGCCGCAACCCCATCTCCCGCCATGCTTCCGGCACGGCATAGGTGGTGGCGCGGGGCGGCATGGTCTGGTGAAATGCCGTATCGAACACCGCCACCTGCGGCACGTCCGGCCAGCGCTGGCGCGTCATGGCGATACCTGCCAGAATGGGAGGATTGTGCAGCGGTGCAAGCGGGGTGTATTCTTCGATGATTTTGACAAGCGCATCGTCAATGAGCGCCGCATCCCGGAAACGCTCGCCTCCATGCGCAACGCGGTGGCCTATGGCTTTAATATCCGCATGGCCCGCCTGATGTAATCTTTCCGCTATCAGCTTTATTGCTCCCTCGATAGAATCTACGCGCTCAATTTCGTCCTTGAACAGCAGCATATCACTGGCGAGATCGAACACGCTGAACTTGACCGAGGAGCTTCCGGCATTGATGACCAGGCACGGATAAGATTTTACGCCGCGTGGTGATGGCATGATTCTTTTTCCTTTCGACTGGCGCGTCGGCCCCGAGCGACAAGCAGTGCCAGGGCACAGGACGCTTTACGGGCGATGTCTCCGCTGGCGCGGCTGGTGAGGATGATCGGCACCTGTGCGCCCATCACGATGCCCGCCGTATGCGCGCCGGAGAACAATACCAGCTGTTTGAGCAGAATATTGCCCGATTCCAGATCCGGCATAACCAGAATGTCGGCCTTGCCTGCCACCTGAGAGTTGATGCCTTTGATCTCGGCGGCTTCCTCGGAAATGGCGTTGTCGAAGGCCAGCGGCCCGTCCAGCAACGCGCCGGTGATCTGCCCGCGCTCGGCCATTTTGCACAGCGCGGTGGCGTCGAGCGTCGAGGGGATATCCTGATTGACGGTTTCCACCGCCGATAGCAGGGCGACGCGCGGGGCGCGATCTTCCACGACCAGGAACAGATCGATGGCATTCTGCACGATGTCCTGCTTGATCGTCAGGTCGGGCGCGATGTTGATGGCGGCGTCGGTAACGTACAGAGCACGCGGAAATTTTGGGATATCGGCCATGAAGACGTGGCTCATGCGCCTGCCGGTACGCAGGCCGTTTTCCTTGTCCATAACCGCGCGCATCAGCTCATCGGTATGCAGCTTGCCTTTCATCAATGCTTCCACCTTGCCTTCGCGTGCCATCCGCACGGCGATTTCCGCCGCCGCGTGGCTATGCGGCGTGGCAATAATCGTATAGGGGGAAATATCGATCTTTGCTTCTTCGGCAACTGCCCGTATCTTGGCTTCCGGCCCGATCAACACCGCCTCGATAATACCTGCTTCGGCGGCGGCTACTGCACCTTTCAGCGAGGGGACGTCCACCGGATGCACCACCGCCACTTTCAGCGGCGGTAATCCTTCGGCGAAGCAGATCACGCGGTGGTGGTTCGGGCATTCTTCCTCCTTAAACTCAATCTCAGGCAACCGGATGCGCTTACGTTTGACTTTTTCGGTGGGCGCGATCACTTCGGCGGTGCCGGTGATGACTTCCTTGCCGTTCTGATTAAGGCAGACGCAGGTAAGCGTCAGCCGGTGTTTCTTTTCGTCTTTCTTTGTTACCGTCACGCGGGCGGTAATGGTATCGCCGATGCCGACGGGTTTCAGAAAATCAAAATCCTGGTGCAGGTAAATCGTTCCCGGCCCCGGCAGTTGAGTGCCGAGCACGGTGGAAATCAGCGACCCGCCCCACATGCCGTGGGCGATGATCTTGTGGAACAGATCACTTCTGGCATATTCCTCGTCCAGATGCGCCGGGTTCACGTCGCCGGACATCACGGCGAACAGCTGGATGTCTTTTTGCGTCAGCGTGTGCTCGACGGAGGCCGAATCGCCCACCTCGATTTCATCGAAGATTTTGTTTTCAATATATCCATCCATCCTGTTCTCCTTTTTAGCCTGCCATAATGTTAAATCCGGCATCGACGTAAGCCGTGCTGCCGGTGACCAGCCGCGCCTCGTCACTCACCAGGAAGCGGGCATACGCGCCGACGCAATCGATGCAGATCAGTTCATGTTCCGGCGATTTCTGTTTCGCCAGTTCCAGCAGAGCGTCGAAATGGGTAATGCCGCCCGCCGCGCGCGTGGCGACCGGCCCTGGCGAAAGGGCGTTAACGCGGATATTCTTTGCGCCGAGTTCGGAAGCAAGCTCGCGCACGGTTCCTTCCAGCGCCGCTTTGACCGGCCCCATCAGATTGTAGTTTTCCACCACCTTCTGTGCGCCGTGGTAGCTTAAGGTCAACAGGCAGCCGCCGTCCTTCATCAGCGGCTCGGCCAGATGCGCGAGGCGGATGAACGAATAACAGGAAATGTCCATCGCCGTGAGGAATCCCTCCCGCGAGCAGTCGGCGACGCGGCCATGCAAATCCTCTTTGGGCGCGAAGGCGATGGCGTGCAGCAGAAAATCGAGTTTTCCCCACGTCTTTTCTATCGTGTTGAACAGCGCTTCCATCTGCCCATCATCCCGCACGTCCAGCGGCGCAATGATGGGAGCCTTGACCTGTTCGGCCAGCGGACGCACATGTGGTTCGGCCTTTTCGTTCAGATAGGTAACGGCCAGCTCCGCACCGGCTTCGCGAAAGGCCTTCGCGCAACCCCATGCGATGGATTTGTCGTTAGCGATGCCAACAACCAGCCCTTTCTTTCCTTTCAACTGCCCGGTCATTTTTTTGCTCCTTGTTGCATACTATAAAAAATATCTATTCCATGTGATATCCGCCATTGACCGAGAGCGTTTCCCCGGTAATGGAGCCGGACTTATCGGACACTAGAAACAACACTGCATGCGCAATCTCTTCGGGTGTGGCAAGCCTCCGCAGCGGAATCTGCGCAATCAAGGATTTTAGCACATCTTCCGGCACGCCTCTCAGCATAGCGGTATCGGTATAGCCCGGCGCGACTGCGTTCACCGTAATGCCTTTGGAAGCACTTTCGCGGGCAAGCGCCTTGGTGAATCCTAATATACCCGCCTTCGCGGCGGAGTAGTTGGTCTGGCCGATCTGTCCTAATTGTGCGTTTACCGAGCTGATATTGACAATTCGCCCGAAACTCTTTTCACGCATAGCCGGGATGACCACGCGCGACATATAAAAGCATGCCGAAAGATCGGTAGCGATCACGCTATCCCAATTCTCAATAGGCATTTTATGCATTATGCCGTCACGGATGATACCGGCATTATTGATCAGGATTTCCACAGTGCTGCCGAAATCGCTGCAAATACTTCCCACGCCTTTTGCACATCCATCCGGAGACGTCACATCCCACTTGTAGGTTTTGATGCCTGTTTCCCGCTCGAATTGCTGCGCCGCCTCGTCATTGCTGACATAACTGGCGGCGACCCTGTACCCGGCTTCTTTCAAATCCTTGCAAATGGCCGCGCCGATTCCTGTAGTGCCGCCGGTTACCAAAACTAATCTGTCCGTCATTGTTTAATTCCTTTACTGCATCATCACATATTCACCCGGAGCATCGCGCAAGACCTTATATCCCTTATTGGGAGCGCCCATTGCCGGTGGTTTTTCTTTGTTTTTCGAGTGATCACCCAGCCATTTGCACCATTCAGGCCACCACGAACCTTCGTGAGAGGGCGTTTTTCCCCGCCATGTTTCCGGTGCGATATGCTTGTCGGTGTGTTTGAAGGTGGAAACCTGATAACTGCGGCGCGGGTGTCCGGGTTCGCTGACAATTCCGGCATTATGCCCGCCGCTGGTGAGTAGGAAGGTCACATCCGTATCGGTAAAGTGGCGGATTTTATAGACGGAATGCCACGGGGCGACGTGATCGCGCTGCGTGCTGACGGCGAAAACCGGCACCCGTATATCCGTCAGTGAAATCGATTTGCCGTCCACGGTAAACCGCCCTTCGGACAGGTCGTTATTGAGGAAAAGGCTCCGCAGATATTCCGAATGCATGCGGTACGGCATGCGGGTGGCATCGGCGTTCCAGGCCATCAGGTCATTGAGGGATGGACGGTTGCCAAGCATGTATTGTTCGACGATGCGCGACCATACCAAGTCGTGGGAGCGCAGCATCTGGAAGGTGCCCGCCATATGCTTCTTGTCCAGATAGCCCTGTTCCCACATTACGTCTTCCAGAAACGCCAGCTGGCTTTCATCGACGAACAGCAGCAGCTCCCCGGCTTCCTCGAAATCCACCTGCGCGGCGAATAGCGTTATGCTTTTTAAGCGTTCATCGCCGTCGCGGGCCATTGCAGAGGCGGCAATCGAAAGCAGCGTGCCGCCAAGGCAGTATCCGACCGCATGTACTTTCTGTTCCGGCACAATGGCGGTGACGGCCTTTAATGCCTCCATCACGCCAAGATTCAGGTATTCCTCGAATCCAAGTTCACGGTCACCGGCATCGGGGTTTTTCCACGAAATCATGAACACGGTGTGGCCTCGCCCGACCAGATATTTGACCAGAGAATTTTCCGGCGACAGGTCGAGTATGTAGTATTTCATGATCCAGGCGGGGACGATCAGCACCGGCTCGGCGTACACTTCCTTGGTAGCAGGCGCATACTGGATCAGTTCGATCAGCCGGTTCTGATAGACGACTTTGCCTTTGGTTATGGCGATATTCCCGCCCACTTTGTATTCTTCCGTGCCTGCGGGTGGTGCCTGGGTAATCAGCCGCGACAGGTCATCCAGATAATTCTCCGCGCCCTTGATAAAATTCATGCCGCCTTTTTCGGTAGCGGCCTGCGCTACGCGCGGATTGGTCAGAGGAAAATTCAGAGGCGAGAACATGTCGATCCACTGGCGTGTGAGAAACGGCACGACGTCCGAATGATGCCGGGTCACGCCGCGCACGCTACCGGTCGCTTCCTGCCACCATTGCTCGGTCAGCAGAAATGCCTGTTGATAAATATTATACGGCCAGTTTTGCCAGCCTTCGTCATTGAAGCGGCGATCCTGCGGCAGCGGATGCGCGCAGCAGGCAGGCGTTTTGCAGCCCGCCGCCATATGCGTCAGGTAATTGGCCAGCAGCACCGCCTTTTCTCCGGCGTTTTTCGCCAGTTCCGCCTGCCTGCCGGGAGCGATTGCCAGATGTGCCGCCCAGTCGAACCATGCCGTGGCCAGCGCCGCCGGTGACAGACCGAATATCTTCGACATGGAGGCATGCAGCTGGCGGTCAAAAGCCGGGGTTTCCTGGGTAGCGCGCTCAATGACGGGCAGATGCTTGTGCTGTCCGCAAAAAGCGCATATCCCGGCCTTTGCGCATTCCTCCGCAGCTGTCTTTTCTTTCTGTATTACGTTTTCGACTTTCTTCTTCGCTGTCGCAGGCATGGTTTTGTCTCCTTTTTAAATTCCTATGGTCAGTGGTGCCGATGCATATCGCTATCGTCGTCGCAATGATCCAGCAGCGTGCCGCTGGCTCCGCAGTCTAACCCGTGCCCGGCGTCATGGCGCACATAGTCCATGTCATGCCCCCGGTGAATTTCATTCCCCCAATATTCCTCGTGCGTGTATTTGCCTTCGTGCATTTTAGGCGCGCAGGCGGCCAGCATGAGCAAAGAGAGAAAGACCGGAAGGTTGCTCTTTTTCCGCATACGCGCCCCTTACAATTTCACGCGCTTGAGGCGCGAGGCGTTCATGACGACCGACACCGAGCTTAAGGCCATCGCCGCACTGGCGATCACCGGGCTGAGTAAAATGCCGAAGAACGGATAAAGCATGCCCGCCGCCACCGGCACGCCCAACGCATTATAAATAAAGGCGAAGAATAGGTTCTGCCGGATATTGCGCATCGTGGCATGGCTTAGGCGCCGTGCGCGCACGATGCCGACCAGATCGCCTTTCACCAGCGTCACACCGGCGCTTTCCATCGCAACATCGGTGCCGGTGCCCATCGCAATGCCCACCTGCGCCTGCGCTAAAGCGGGTGCGTCGTTTACTCCGTCCCCGGCCATTGCCACTTTGCGGCCTTGCATTTGTAATTGGCGCACGACTTCACTTTTGCGTTCGGGCAACACTTCTGCTTCAAAATCATCGATACCGAGTTGCGTAGCGATGGCTTGAGCGGTGGCCTTGCTGTCGCCGGTCAACATGACAATGTGCAAGCCTTCCGCCTTCAGTGCCTTAAGCGCTTCCGGCGTGGTGGCCTTGATCGGGTCGGCGACGCTGATGACGGCGGCGGCTTTGCCGTCGATAGCGGCGAACATGGCGGTTTGGCCTTTGCTGCGCAATTGCTCGGCGGTGACCGTCAGCGGTGCGGAATCAATGCCGAGCGTTGAAAAGAGCGCCGCATTGCCGAGCGCCACGCTATGGCCATCAATCGTGCCTTTTACGCCCTTGCCGGTGATGGAAGCGAAATCCTGCACGGCAGAAAGCGTAATGCCGCGTTCTTCCGCACCTTTGACAATCGCCGAGGCCAGCGGATGCTCGCTGCTTCTCTCTAGGCTCGCCACCAGCCTTAATGCCTCGTTTTGCTCGAAGCCGGAGGCGGTGACCACTTCCATCAGCTTCGGCTTGCCCTCGGTGAGCGTGCCGGTTTTGTCGATAATCAGCGTATCGACTTTTTCCATGATTTCGAGCGCTTCGGCGTTCTTAATCAGTACGCCCGCATGTGCGCCGCGCCCGGTTCCGGCGATTATCGACATCGGCGTTGCCAGCCCCAAAGCGCACGGACAGGCGATAATCAACACCGCCACCGCGTTGACAATGGCATAGGCAAGCTTCGGCTCCGGCCCCCATATACCCCATACCAGCGCGGTGATAAGCGCGATCGCCACCACCGCCGGTACGAAATAGCCGGAGACGATATCCGCCATGCGTTGAATCGGCGCGCGGGTGCGCTGTGCTTTGGCGACCATGTCCACGATCTGCGCCAGCAGGGTTTCATTGCCAACGCGCTCGGCGCGCATGGTGAAGCCGCCGGTGCCGTTAAGCGTCGCGCCGGTTACCTTGTCGCCTGGGCTTTTCTCCACCGGCACCGACTCGCCTGTCACCATAGACTGATCGACGCTGCTATGGCCTTCGATGACTACACCATCCACCGGCACTTTCTCGCCGGGGCGCACGCGCAGCAGATCGCCCTTATGCACCTCGGAAAGATGCACGTCTTCTTCCCTGCCGTCAGGACGGATGATGCGCGCCATTTTCGGCGCAAGGTCGAGCAGCGCGCGCATGGCGTTACGCGCCTGATTACGGGCTTTAAGTTCCAATACCTGACCGAGCAATACTAAGGCGGTAATGACCGCCGCCGCCTCAAAATACACTTCCAGTTCCAGCCCACCCGCTGCCTGCGCGATCTGTGAAGGAAATAGCGTGAGAATGAGGCTATAAATATAGGCGACGCCCACACCTAACGCGATCAGCGTGAACATATTCAAGCTGCGGTGCTTGACTGATTCCACCGCCCGCACGAAGAACGGCCATCCGCCCCACAGCACCACCGGCGTAGCCATCGCCATCTGTATCCAGCGCGCAACCGGCGTTTTCATCCATTCATGTGGAAAATCGGGAATCAGATGCGCGCCCATCACCGCCACCGCCAACGGCAGCGACAGTGCCGCCGATAGCCAGAACCGCCGCGTCATATCGATAAGCTCAGGGTCGGGGCCGCTATCCAGTGATACCGCTTCCGGTTCCAGCGCCATGCCGCAGATCGGGCAGCTGCCAGACCCCTTTTGCCGGATCTGCGGATGCATCGGGCAGGTGTAGATGACTTCCGCACCCGCAGGGATTTCCGGTTTCACGGCTGCTTGCTGCGCCTTCTTGTGGGGGCAGCCATCGCCATGATGGGAGTGATCTTCGTGCGTTGCGTGGGAGTGTTTCATGCTATTCCTTGTCTCCGTCATGCGTATGTTTATGACTACTATGCCCCTTATGCATGAACACATGCATCAGCGGGCAGAGCAGAATGACCAGAAACGGCAGCGCGCCCAGCACATGCTGCTGGTGGACGATGATGAGGTACAGGCCAAGCGCCGCCAGCGCGATTAGTACGGCGATGCCTTTAGGGCTTTTCCACCAGGGGCAGGATGGTTTCATATCGGTCATGCGTGTTTTTCCTTCTCGTCTGTTCTATGAGCTTTTTGCTTCATCCATTTTCTGATTTCGATGGCAATTACGGGAACAAGTGTCAGTAAACCCATTACGATGCATTCATACCAACTGACGGATGTTACCTTGAAAATATCCTGGAATAATTCCGTGTGGTGAAGCGTGAGCTGAAAAGATATGGGAATAGCCACCGCCACCAAATGGTACATATTGGAGGTAAGCCCCATTTGAAAAATGGTCTTCTGGTCGCTTCGGCAGGCGAACGACCGGAACAGCTCCGCGAATACCAGAAAGGAAAACACATTCGTTCTGGCCGTAATCTCATCGGCGATTTGTAGGCTGTAGCCATAAACAGCAAGCGCCATGATGGAGGTGATGCCGCCGACGAATGCCATTTCCTTATAGAAGTCCTTGTCAAAAAAAGTGCCGGGCGATGGCCGTTTCGTCGTCGCCAGGGAATTCTTCGGCACCGGTTCGGCGGCCAGCGCCAGCGCGGGAATGCCATCCGTCACCAGATTGATCCATAACAGGTGTATGGGAGCCAGCGGCGCGGGCATTCCGGCAATAGCCGCGCCCAGCATCACCAGAATTTCGCAAAGGTTTCCGGACAGGAGATATTGGATGGTGCGCCGGATATTGCCGTAGATGGCTCTGCCTTCTTCGACGGCGGACACGATGGTGGCGAAGTTATCGTCGGTCAGAATCATGGAGGAAGCCTGCCTGGCCACTTCGGTTCCGCCTTTGCCCATCGCGATGCCGATGGAGGCTTCTTTAAGCGCTGGCGCATCGTTGACGCCATCGCCCGTCATGGCGACCACATTCCCTTTGTCTTTCCAGGCCTGGACGATTTTCACCTTATGCTCAGGCGATACCCTGGCATAAACCGCTATTTTCTCGACCCGTTCTGACAATTCCTCAGGCGACATTTTTTCCAGTTCGCCCCCCGTCAATACCTGATCGAACTTTCCATCTTCAACGATTCCCAACTCACGGGCGATGGCTTTTGCCGTCACCGGGTGGTCGCCTGTAATCATGACGACTTTAATGCCCGCAGCTTTGCAGGCCAGGATGGCCGGAATGCTCTCCTGCCGCGGCGGATCGGCGATGGCGACCAAACCGAGGAAGGTGAGATTATTTTCCACGGACGCAGAATCCTCATAAGCGCTGGCATCGAAATCTTCCCCGGATACGTGGAGAATCTTCTGCGCGAGCACCAGCAGTCTTCGGCCTTTAGAGGATAAATCAGTGATCGCCTTTTCGATTCGCTCCCGATCACTAGCGCTTATCAGGCAGAGTGGCAGCACCGATTCGGGAGCGCCCTTGCAATGGACGACGGTTTGGTTACCGGCACGCACGGCAACGCTCATCCGCTTTCGGTTACTATCGAAACTCCATTCGGCAAGCCGTGGAGTTTCGGCGTTGAGTTCCCTGGCGGTTACATGATGGTCTTTAGCAAGATACAGCAAGGCGACTTCGGTGGGATCGCCAGTTGCAACGCCTTCGTCGTTAAGGGCAGCATTGGAACATAATACGCCGCTGACGGCCAGCGCCTGAAGCTCTTTACCATCTGAACCCGTCTCCTTTACTATTCCCTGAGACAGGACAAATATTTCGCGCACGCGCATTTTCCCGGTCGTCAACGTTCCGGTCTTGTCGGTGCAGATGACGTTGGTGGAGCCCAGCGTTTCCACCGCAGGCAAATGCCGGACGATGGCGTTTCTTTTGGTCATGCGCCGGACGGCCAGTGCCAGCGCCAGAGTGACGACGGTGGGAAGCCCTTCCGGGATGGCGGCGACGGCAAGGCTGATGGCCGTCATCAACACATCCAGCCATTTTTCCCCGTGAAAGAATCCCAACGCAGCGACAATCAACACGACAACGCCGCAAAAAATGAGCAGCTTGTTACTGACCTGCGACAGCTTATCCTGAAGCGGTGTTCTGGCCGCGCCCGCCGCTTCCAGCAACCGGGCGATATGGCCTATTTCGCTATTCATGCCGGTCGCCGTCACCACCGCCCGCGCCGTTCCCGTCGCAACGGCGGTGCTGGCAAACAGCATGTTCTTCCGCTCGGCAAGAATGGCGCTGCCGGAAACAGGGACGGCATCCTTATTTACCGGGAGCGATTCCCCGGTGAGGATGGCTTCGTCCGCCGAAAGCTGACTGGCTTGAATAATCCTGCAATCAGCGGGCACATAGTCGCCTGCCTCCAGTATGAGGATGTCACCGCAGCATATTTGTGAAGCCTCAAGTTCCAGAATATTGCCGCCCCGTAAAACCCTGGCCTTGGGCGCGGAGAGTTTTTTCAATGCCTCGACAGCGGCTTCGGCTTTTGCTTCCTGAACGTAGCCGATGATGGCGTTGATAATGACAATCGTCGCAATGGCAATGGCGTCCGTGGTCTCGCCAAGAAGTCCGGAAATGACGGTTGCCACGAGGAGTATGATGACGACCGGGCTTTTAAGCTGCGCGAGAAACCTGCGAAGCGGAGTTATTTTCGCTTCGGCTTTCAAAATATTCCGGCCATGTTGCTGAAGGCGGCTGGCGGCTTCTTCCGGCAATAGCCCTGTATCGGGCTTGACGTTCGCTGCCGCCAAGACGTCCTCGATGGAATTTTGCCAGGGAGCGCTGGAATTCATCATGGCGCTATCCTTTTCAAGGCAATGCGTTCTTCGCGCATTTTATAAATGACCGGAATGACAATGAGCGTCAGCAGCATCAGCGATACGAGGCCGCCGAACATGGGCGACGCCAGCCTTTTCATCACATCCGCACCGAGGCCCGTGGCCATCATGACGGGCATCAGGCCGAAGATATTCATGCTGACCGCCATGAGAACCGGTCTCAAGCTCTTTTGCGCGCCTTCAATTGTCGCGGCAAGGGCATCGCCGGAATCGTTCAACTGATTCTCCCGTGCCCGTTTATTCCATGCCTGATCAAGAAAAACGATCATGATCGCGGTTGTTTCGACGGCGACGCCGATAAGGGCGATGCCTCCCGCCCAAACCGCGACGCTGGTGTTATAGCCCAGCGCCCACATGAGCAGGATGCCGCCGATAAGCGAAAGCGGCACCGACGCCATGATGATAACGGTCTTGGCGACCGACTTGTTGCTGAAGTAGAGAAACCCGAAAATCAGCGCCAGCGTCAGAGGCAGGACGATTTTCATGCGTTTCTGCATGCGCTCAAGATATTCATACTGCCCTGTCCAGGTAATGAAGTATCCGGGAGGCAGGGTGATATCCCGCTTCACCGCTTCTTTCGCGTCATCCACATACCCGCCCGGATCGCGGTCTTTCAGGTCGATATAGACATAGCCCGCCAGCGAACCGTTTTCGTTAAGCACCATCGGCGGGCCATTGCGCATCACCAGCTTGCCCAGCTGGCCGAGCGGCACTTGCGCGCCCGTGGGCGTCGCCACCAGAATGCGGCTGAGCTTGTCTATGTCATCCCTGAGTTCCCTGGGATAACGGACGCTTATCGTATAGCGTTCGCGGCCCTCGACGGTCTGGGAAATTTCCATGCCGCCGATCGCCGTTTCAATCACCATCTGGGCATCGCCGACATTGAGGCCGTAGCGCTGCAGGGCGGTGCGGTCAGGCTCGAAATCAAGATAATAGCCGCCGACGATTCGTTCCGCGTAGACGCTGCGGGTGCCGCGCACCGTATTCAACGTCCGCTCCAGCTGCTGGCCGATATCTTCAATAACTTTGAGATCGCTGCCGAATATTTTAATGCCGACGGGCGTTCGGATGCCCGTTGAAAGCATATCGATTCTGCCGCGCACGGGCTTTGTCCATGCCCGGTTCAGACCCGGCACGGCAACCGCCTCGTCGAGCCCGGCGATCAACTCGTCGTCGCTTAAGCCCTTCCGCCATTGCTCGCGCGGCTTCAAGCGTATGGTATATTCAAACATCGAAAGCGGCGCGGCGTCGGTCGGTGTCTCAAATCTTCCGGCTTTGCCGAATACGGTCTCCACTTCCGGGAAAGCCTTGATAGCGGCACTTTGCCGCGTTAAGAGATCCGAGGCGGCGGTGACAGAAATGCCGGGAACCGTCACCGGCATGTAAAGCAAATCGCCCTCCCATAGCGGCGGCATGAATTCCGATCCGAGGCGGGAGAAAGCCACGCCGGAGAGGAGGACAAGCGCCGCCATGCACGCCAGAACAACCCCCGTTTTTTGCAGGCACCATTGCAGGATCGGCCGGTAACTATTTTGCAGCCAGCGGTTGACCGGATTTTCCTTCTCGCTCCTGATTCTGCCTTTGACAAAATAGGCGATGAGCGGCGGCGTCACCGTGATCGTTACCAGCGCCGCCGCGATCATGGCGAAGGTCTTGGTATAGGCGAGCGGATGAAACAGCTTTCCCTCCTGCGCCTGAAGCGCAAAAATGGGAAGGAAGGACACGGCGATAATCAGCAGCGCGCTGAATATGGACGGGCCAAGCTCCTGGCAGGCCTCTACCGTCAGTTCCCTGGAAGACCGTGCTCCTTTACTTTCGACGATTTTCTTATGCGTGTTTTCGATAAACACGATAATGCCGTCGACAATATCGCCGACAGCCAGGATAATTCCCCCCATCGACATGATGTTGAGGCCGATGCCGAGATAGTACATGGGAATCATGGCAATCAACACTGACAACGGCAGCGTGATCACCACCACCAGCACGCTGCGTATATGGAGCAGGAAAACGAAGATGACGATACAGACAAGCACGATTTCCTCAAGAATCGCATTCTTGAGCGTTGAAACGGCTTCCTCAATCAGCGATGACCGGTCGTAGACGATCTCAAGCTCCAGTCCCGGCGGGAACGCGCCTTTCACCTCCTCGATTTTGTCTTTCACAGCATTAATGACACGGGAAACATCCTCGCCTTGCCGCATCACGACCAGACCGCCAACCGTATCACCCTGACCGTTAAAATCAGAAATGCCGCGCCTGATATTGGGCCCGAGTTTCACTGTACCGACATCGGCCACGCGCACCGGCGTATTGCCGGGCCCGATGCCGATGGAAATATTCTCGAGTTCCCTGGGGTCTTTGATATAGCCAAGCCCGCGCACATAATATTCCCGCTCGGAAACTTCCAGCGTCCTGCCGCCGACATCCTTATTGCTTTCGCGGATGGCGCTGATGACGTTCTGGATTGGGATATTGAGCGCGGCCAGCTTGTTGGGATCGACCTCGACCTGATATTGTTTTTC
Organism: uncultured Rickettsiales bacterium; assembly: GCA_964645205.1. Taxonomy (GTDB): domain Bacteria; phylum Pseudomonadota; class Alphaproteobacteria; order Rickettsiales; family SXRF01; genus CAZYBO01. The sequence goes on along the minus strand of CAZYBO010000001.1, from coordinate 179,136 downwards.
AAAACCGCCGACGCTGGTGACTTCGGCGACACCGGGAACGGAAGTCAGCCAGTATTTTAAGTACCAGTCCTGGAAGGTTTTGATTTCGGACAGGTCATATTTTCCTGTCGGGTCAACCAGCGCATATTGGAACACCCAGCCGACGCCGGTAGCGTCCGGCCCGATGGAGGGCGTGGCGCCCTCCGGCAACTGCCCGGCCAGTTTCGACAGATACTCCACCACCCGCGACCGCGCCCAGTAGATGTCCGTCCCGTCCTCGAAAATGACATAGACGAAGGACATGCCGAACATGGAGAAACCGCGCACCACCGATACTTTTGGCGCGGCCAGCATGGCCGTGATGAGCGGGTAACTGATCTGATCCTCGATCAGGTCAGGGCTTCTGCCCATCCACTCCGTGAAAATGATGACCTGGGTTTCCGACAGGTCGGGAATGGCGTCTACCTGGATATTTTTCAGGCAATACATTCCCCATAGCCCCAGGAGCGCGGCGAATATCAGGGTAAACCGGGTGTTCGTGACGCACCATGCGATGGTTTTTCCGATTATATTTTGTTCACTTTTTTCCATGTTCGCCATGACCAGGTTGGGAAGGGGTTCCTTTCTGAATCGCGGCCTGCAATTTGCTTTCGGCGTCGATCAGGAAATTGGCGCTTATGACGATTTCTTCTCCGCCTTCAAGGCCGGAAAGAATAATGAAGCCGTTCTCAATACGGGGGCCGACCTTGACTTCTCTCGGCTCAAAACGGGAAGCGCCGGTCTTCACGAAAACGATACTTCTTTTGCCGGTCTCAATCACCGCATCGCCGGGAACGACAACGGACTCGCCCAGATTTTTCTTAAGCTCGACATTGGCGAACATGCCCGGCTTGAGCAGCTGATGCGGATTATCCACCTCGATACGCGCCTTGGCGGTGCGCGTTTCCACTTCGATTTCCGGATAGATATAGCTGATTTTTCCGGTGAAAGGTTTGTCCGGGTCATAAGGAAGGCTGATGTCCGCTTCATCGCCTACGGAGATGACGGCCACGTCGTATTCGTAAAGCGTGATGATGATCCACAGGCGCGACAGATCGGTAATGAGGTAAAGCTGCATGTCCGGAGTAATATACATTCCCTGAATTGCCATTTTCTCGACGATGAACCCGTCGGCGGGGGAATTGAACGTGACGGTGCGGTTGGCCTTTCCCGTTTTCTCAAGCCGTTCGATTTCGGTTTGGGGAACGCCCCATAATTGCAGCCGGTTGCGCGAGGTGGCGGCAATTTCCCGGCCAATCGCGCCTTGCTGCCGCGCCGCCAGATATTCTTCCTGCGTGGCGACCAGATCGGGGCTGTAAAGGTCAAAAAGCGGCTGGTTCTTTTTCACCGGCTTGCCGACATAGTCCGCGTAAATGCGCTCAATCCACCCCTTGATCTTGGTGTGAACATGCGCTTCCTTCGTCTGATCTGCCGTGATCGTGCCGACGGTGCGGATCGTATGCTCAACGTTTTTCTTTTCCGCTTTTGCTACCTTAAGCCCCATTTTTGCCTGTTTTTCGACGGGCACTTCTATCGGAACGCGCGCTTCTTCCGTTTTGGATTCCACCTTGCCGCCCGGAGCGGCTTTCGCCTGCGGCGCATTGTCACCGCCATGCCCGCTATGTGTCTGGGCAAAAGCGCTGGCGCTGAAGCATAAGAAAATACAAACAAACAAGTTGCGCATTACATTCCTCCCATTCCAGCGTTGCCGCTGTCGCTTGGCCCGGAAGATGTTTTGGATTTCCGCGTCGGGCCGCTCATTCCGCTGCCCATGTTCACGGTGTCAGACCCCATGCCGCCGCTCATGCCCCGGCCTCCGAAAAGGCTGGGTTTCGTTGGCGCTAACCGTAGAACCGGCGGTGCGGAAAGAAGATGCTCCAGTCTTGTTCTGGCAAGTTCAATATCGATTTGCGCCGCCAAATATTCCAGTTCCTGCGTGCGCTGCGCTTTAAGCGTATCCAGATACTCCGTCAGCGGCAGGCTGCCCGCCGCATAGCTTGATTTCGCGTTGCTAACCGCCAGATTAGTGGTCGGCATCACCGTGCTTTTATAAAGCTCCACGACATCTTTTGCGGTTTTAAGCTGTTCCTTCGCGGTAACAAGCTCCGTATTCAACCGGTTCTCCAGGCTGCGTCTTTCCTCGATTGCGGCCTTCTTGTCCTGTATGGTGGCGTTTAACAGCTTGGATTGTTTATCCACTGTATAAAGCGGGATATTGACCCCCACCATGATGCCCCAATTGGATCTGGCATCCATCATGTTGGAACTGGGATCCATCGCCATTCCTTGAATGACGAAATCAGGATAATAGGCTAATTTAGCAAGCTTTTCTTCCTTTTCGGCCTGCGTCACGAAAGCATCCAGCGATTTGAGTTCGGGCTGGTTTTCCAGCAACGGCAAGTCGCTTTCCGCCAGGCCTTTATTGGAGAATACTACCGATAAGTCGCCAAGCGGCGTATCCGCTGGTTTTTCCCTGAGCTCATTAAGGACGGCTTGTAATGTTTTTTCCTCTCTTTGAAGCCTGAGCCTGTCTACATCAAGCTCGGAAAGCTCAATTTTTGCTAACAGCAGGTCATGGTGCCCTTCGTCTCCCGTTTCATAACGGGACTTGGTGCTGGCGATCGTGCCTTTGAGGATTTCTTGCAGCCTGCTGTTCAGGCCGAGTGCTTTCTGGTTGTAATAGGCTCGAAAAAAGGCCTGGGTGGCGAGAACGGTTACTTCCCTCTTCAGGGTTTCCGCATCGCTGTTGGCGGAGTTCGCCCGGTCTTCGGCAATGGCTGATTTAGTGGACAGCTTTCCCGGAAAAGGGATGGCCTGGCTGACCTGGTAGCGCCTGGCGTACCCCGGGCCGCTTCCAAAGGCGACTTCATCCACACCCATGGCAACGAACGGATCGTCCAGCGCACCCGCCGGGTCAACACGACTTTCAAACGCCTTGGCGCGAAACTGAGCGGACTGAATAGCGGGGTTTGCCTCACGAACCTGCGACAGGTATCCCTCCAGCGTCAGGGACTCGGCGTAGGCGGGACTGACCAGCATCAGAGCGGCACATATCGAACCGGCGAACCAGATGATTCTCATGTTTCAGCTCTCTCTGAAGGAATTAATAAGGCACTGCAAAGTAATACGAAGGATTTCATGCTATCCCTCACAATATTTCTGGTTAATTTTATCTGGATACAGATGATTCAGAATCGGACATTTACCGATTGGGATGTCGCCGCCGGGACAGGCCTTGGCCAATTTAGTTAACGCTGATTCAACACGCGACAATTCCTTTACTTGTCTTTTAGCTTCCTCGACCTTGGCATGCGTACGCTCCAGCATCTCGGCGCAAGTGGCGTCTTTCGAGGATTTCAGCGCCAGCAGCTTGCGGATTTCGTCCAGCGTGAAGCCCAGCTCCTTGCTGCGCTTGATAAAACTCAACCGACGCACGCTTTCCGGCGCATAAAGCCGGTAGCCCGCCTTCGAGCGCCCCTGTGCCTGCATCAGCTTGAAGCGCTCGTAATAGCGGATAGTGTCGATGGTGACCCCGCACTCCTCCGCCAGCTTGCCGATCGTCAATGTATCTTCCGTCTGCCTTTTCATGTCGTGACCCTACACCCTTGTCTATCAGGGGCAAGGCTAATCGGCGGTCGGGGAATAGTATTTGATATTTGTCAAACCTTCTTCCTCATCCCATTCCGCGGCACGCTTCGGCGCCTCGCGCGAAGATGTCAGAAGAAATAACGCGGTTTCGCGCGGGGTGGGTATCGCCGGGACAGGTTTTGCTCTCAGAGTGGCGTGCTGCATAAAGTCCTCCTACGGTTAGAGTTAATGATGCTTCAAAAGCAAAGCGCCGCCGACAATAAGCGTTCAAGACGCCAGTTGGATTTGATATTTATCAAATCATTCCCGAGGGCTTATCCGTATTCTTAAAAACATGCGCGGATATTTGAGTCCGCTGGCATAGGTAAGGGCTATGAACACGAAATCATGCGGTTCCCAATCGTCGGCGAAGGCAAGCTGCGGGCAGCATTGCGCGCCTGCCTCGGCGGAGAAGCCGCTCGGCAGCGCCGTCATCTGGATCGTCGCGCTCGACGAGCATACGGTGCATCTGTTCGTGCAGCGTCTGGGGCAACCGATCGAGCCGCTGTCGATGGGCTGCTGTTGCAGCAAAACGGCAACGTCGGTGGAGGAACTGGTGAGGTATTTGGATAAGTCGCTGGCCTGCGGCCATTACAGCGGGCTGGTGCTGATCGGGCCGGAAGCGGCGTTGAAGTCGGTCAAACGCCGGTTAAGCCTCGCCGCGCATAACCGGGTAATCGCTGAAATCTTCGATGATATCGCCGGAAAAAGCGCCCATGAACTGGCGCAGGGTATCGCCGGCCGCATGGCGCTGTAAAGCCGTTATCCGTTCTATGATTCCTTATCGCATTCTTCCGGTATGGTTGAGCAGCTACCGCAGACATATTTCTGTAGTTTCTGCACATCGGCGATGGTGACAGTCGGGCCGTTCACCTCGACGCCAACCGGCTTAAGCTGATGCAGCGAACGGGAGAAGGTTTCCAGCTTCATGCCGAGGAATGTGGCCACCAGCGTCTTATCGTAAGGCAGAAGAACGCCGACCTGCCGGGTTTCGGGCTTGGCGTGGCAGAGCTTCAGCAGGTAGCAACCCACGCGCTGCGGCGCGGACATCACCGTCAGATGCTCCGTATGCAGTTCCAGCGCATTCAGGCGCTGCGCGATGACCCGGATCAGCCGCTCGGCGAAGGCGCTGTTAGCGCGCACCCGCTCGCGCACCGCTTCGGCCGGAATACGCAGCACCACCGCATCTTCCGCCACCTGCGCGCCGAACGGATAATGCGACCCCTGATACAAGACCGCCTCGCCGAACAGGTCGCCGTGTGTGCAGAGTCCCGCTATCGCCTCGTGCCCGTCGCCGGTTTCGCGGAACAGCTTGATCCAGCCCGAAAGCACGGCGTAGAGAAAAGCGGCGGCGGCTCCCTGCACGAACAACAGATCGCCTTTGCCGGGTTCCGTCACCTGGCAGCGTTTGACAAACGCCTCCAGCTCCGCCGTCTCGAAATCCGAAAACAGCGGGACGGAAGCGATCAATTCACGAACTGTAGACTGTTCCAGCGCCATGCCGCCCTTTATTCATGTTACAATACACCCTCTCTCATACGCATGAAAAAGGGATATCCCTCAGAAATTTATCCAAGTATTTTCAGCCGGATAATAACCTTTCCGATGCCGGGAGTCTACACCCTGGACTATGGTGCAGGGTCAAGCGATTTGTTGGTACAGCCACACACCTGCGCCGTAGAGCGCGGCCATCGCCGCTATCGCTCCCGCCATCGCCCACGGAAAAGCGAGTCCTTGCTTGAGCAGAAAGGGCAGGATCAGGAAAAATGCCAGCGAGGGGAATACCAGCCAGAATACGGAATAGGACAGTTCGATGATTTTACCGTTGTCCTTGGTATCCCAATAAACCCAGACGAAGGCCAGGATCGATGTTAGCGGCAGCGAAGCCAGCAGCGCCGCCCATACGGTGTAGCGCCGCGCCAGTTCCGACACGGCAGCGACAATAAGCGCGGTAATGAGGGTTTTGATAAGAAAATAGCCCATTTAATTACCTTCCTTCCGTTCTTAATTCGCCCAGAGCGCTGCGGATAATTCGGCGAGAACCGTTTAACGCAAGTCCCGCCATAACAGCCGCAACCAGCAAATCCGGCCATTTCGTGCCGGTGGCGAATACTCCTGCGGCAGCCAGCATGACGGCGATGTTGCCCACTGCGTCGTTGCGGCTGCAAATCCACACCGATTCACGATTGCTGTCGCCCTTGCGATATTTATACAGCAGCGCGGCGGAAGTGACGTTTGCAATCAGCGCCAGAAATCCCACCGCACCCATAACCTCCGCATGCGGGATGCCGGTGACGAATGCCTTGTAAAGCGTACTGCCGAGTATCCACAAGCCGAACAGCCCCATCGTACTACCCTTTAGCAGCGACGCCTTGGCGCGCATGGTGACGGATTTGTTCAGCACGTAGAGCGATATGCCGTAATTGGCGGCGTCGCCGAAAAAATCAATCGCATCCGCCAGCAGCGATTGCGAACCGGAATAGATACCGGAACTCAGTTCTACAACGAACATTGCAGCGTTGATGAGTAGAATCACCCATAAAATCTGACGATAACGACAATCCCAGCCATGATCGCCTTCTGGCATATCACAGCAATCGTCCGGCTTTTTTACCGATTCGCAGCATTTATCCGTCATTTCGTACCTTAGTTACTTGCTACCTTTAGTTACGGGCGGCGGAGGGAGAAGAAACGTTGATCTTCCGGCCCGTCATTTCTTCGCAGATTTTTCTCATATTCTCGAAATGCCGCACGTTAGATTCGTTTTCTGGTTTCAAACCTTTTTGAATTTCCTGGCTGCACTCCTGAGCGAGAATCGCGCGTCGTTCGCTCTGGTTTTTTCCTTCCAGTTTCTGCTCCAGCGTTTCGCGGTAGCTGGTGGTGCAGCCGGCCAGCGCAACGGCGGCGATCAGGGAAAGTGCAATCGTTGTACGGTGTTTCATAGTATTACTCCTGAGCTAGGTTGGTTTCGTGCATGGCGTCGCAAAGCGTCCATGCGCGGGTTTCGTGGCCGATATAGTTGCCGGAATGTCCTCCGGGGATTTTACGGCGGGCGGTTTCGAGGCAGGTGTGATAGGCTTCCTTTTCGCGTTCCGCACCAGTTTTGTCGGAAAGGCGCTCTTCAAGCGTCGGAGCCTTAATGCAGGCGCTCAAGCTCAACGCCATTATGGGAATCAGCAAATAGGGTTTGATACTCATAAATCACTCCTTCTGTGCGTAGTTATCTGTCATCTCCCGGCACAATGTCTTGAGACGGCGGGTTTCCTCGGTCGAGTTCAGATAACTATTGAAATGGTGCCGATGGAAGCGATGCTTTTTCTTATTTTGATCCTCGCTCCATTCCGCCTCGTTCAGGCAGGCGAGCCGCAGGGTTTCCTTCCGATCTTCCACAGTGCGCGCTTCCGCCAGTTTTTGATCGAGGGTTTTGGATGGTTCGGAGGCGCAGGCAGTAAGCGCCAGCATGGTGCTTGCGATAAGTAAGGTGTGTTTCATGATCTGCTCCTTTATGGGTTAAGTTGCTCTTTGAAATCTTGTTCCTCCTTATGGAACAGCCGGTAAAGCGCCGGAAGCACCAGAAGGGTAAGGATAGTGGAAGAAATAATCCCGCCGATCACCACGGTTGCCAATGGCCGCTGCACTTCCGAACCTGCGCCGACATTGAGCGCCATTGGCACGAAGCCGAGGCTTGCCACCAGCGCGGTCATCAATACCGGGCGCAGGCGGGTTAATGCCCCTTCGGTAATGGCTTGATCGAGCGGCAGACCTTCATCAAGCAATTTGCGGATAAATGACACCATCACCACGCCATTCAGCACCGCCACGCCGGAAAGCGCGATAAAGCCTACCCCTGCCGATATTGAGAGCGGAATGTCCCGCAGTGCCAAGGCCAGCACCCCGCCCGTGAGCGCCAGCGGTACGCCGGAGAACACGATCAGGGAATCGCGGGTGGAGCGGAACAAGGTGAACAACAGGCCGAAAATCAACAGCAATGCCATTGGCACGACGATTTGCAGACGCTTGCTGGCAGAGATAAGCTGCTCGAACGTGCCGCCATATTCCACCCAATACCCGGCGGGCAATTCCACCTTGCCGCGCACGGCCTCTTGCAACTCCGCAACGAATGAACCAAGGTCGCGCCCGCGCACGTTGGCCGTAACCACTACGCGCCGCTTGCCGTTTTCACGGCTGATTTGATTCGGCCCCGGCGCAATCTCAATGCTGGCCACTTCCGAGAGCGGCACATAGCCGAAGGGATGCGGATCATCGGTCGCCGTTGTCGGCATGGGTATGGGCAGCCGTTTCAGGGATTCCATATCGTTGCGCAGCACTTCCGGCAGGCGCACAATGAGGTCAAAACGGCGGTCGCCTTCAAAGATTTGACCGACTGCTTTGCCGCCCATCGCCACTTCCACCACGTCCTGCACATCGGCGACATTCATGCCGTAGCGGTCGAGCGCGTCACGGTCAGGATGGATGCTGAGAACGGGCAAGCCGGTGATCTGCTCGGTTTTGGCATCCGCCGCGCCCGGAATCGTGTTAATCACCGCCTCAACCTTTTCACCGTATTCAAGGAGCGTATCCAGATCGTCGCCGTAGATTTTTACCGCAACGTCGCTACGCACCCCGGAAATCAGTTCGTTAAAGCGCATCTGTATCGGCTGGGTGAATTCATAGTTATTGCCCGGAATTTCCTTCACCGCCTTTTCGATTTCTTTTACCAATACATTCTTTGGCTTGCTTGGATCAGGCCATTGTTCGCGGTCTTTGAGCATCACGAACGCATCGGCCACGCTGGGCGGCATCGGGTCGGTCGCCACTTCCGCCGTACCCAGTTTGGCGAATACCTCTTTTACTTCCGGGAATTGCTTGATCCGGGCTTCAAGTGCCTTCTGCATCTGCACCGCCTGGCTAAGGCTTGTACCCGGAATGCGTAGCGCGTGAAGCGCAATATCACCCTCATCAAGGCTTGGGATAAACTCCGCTCCCATGCGCGATGCGCCGATACCGCTAAGAACCACCAGCACCATCCCGCCAAGTGCCATCTTTTTGGCGTTCTTGAGCGCGTAATGCAGTTTCGGTTCGTACCACTCCCGCGATTTACGAATGATGAGGTTTTCTTTTTCCTCAACCTTGCCGGTGACGAATAACGCTACCGCCGCCGGAACAAACGTAAAGGAAAGCAGCAACGCCGCCAGCAGCGCGGTAACGACCGTAAAGGCCATCGGGTGGAACATTTTGCCTTCCACGCCGGTCAGCGCGAATATCGGCAAATACACCACCGTGATGATGATAACCCCGTACAGGCTGGGCTTTATCACTTCGGCGGTTGCCATAGATGCCAGCGAGAACCGCTCCTCTTTCGTGAGCAGGCGGCCAAGCCGATGCTGCTCCATGCCGAACCGCCGCAGGCAGTTTTCCATGATAATCACCGCGCCATCGACGATCAGCCCGAAATCAAGCGCCCCAAGGCTCATGAGGTTTCCCGATATTTTATTGCCCACCATGCCGGTGATAGTCATGAGCATGGTAATGGGAATCACGGCGGCGGTAATCAGCGCGGCGCGGATATTGCCCAGAAGCAGGAACAAAATCACCACTACTAAGAGCGCACCTTCCAGAAGATTCTTCTGCACGGTGGCAATGGTTCGGTCAACCAGCGTGGTTCGGTCATAGACCGTTTTGGCGATCACGCCAGAAGGCAGGCTGCGGTTGATTTCCTTGAGCCGTTCCGCTACGCGCTGCGATACGTCGCGGCTGTTCTCGCCCAGCAGCATGAACACCGTGCCAAGCACGACTTCCTTGCCGTTCTGCGTGGCCGCGCCCGTGCGGAGTTCTTCACCCATCAGCACATCCGCCACATCGCGCATACGAATAGTAAGTTCGTCGCGCTGTGCTACGATAATGCGGCTCAAATCATCAATCGTTTTTATCTGTCCGGGAACGCGAATCAGGTATTGCTCGCCGTTTTTCTCAATATAACCTGCACCTACATTATCGTTATTCCGCGCCAGCGAGGTCATCACGTCATCAATGGATAGGCCGTAAGCCAGCAGTTTTTCCGGGTAAGGCGTGACGTGAAACTGTTTTTCAAAGCCGCCGATGGTGTTGACTTCCGTGACTCCTTTGAGATTACGAAGCTGCGGCTTAACCACCCAATCCTGTAACTCGCGCAGATCGGTGGGCGTCCATTCACTGCCATCGGGTTTCCTTGCCCCTTCCTTGGGTTCGATGGTGAACATGAAGATTTCACCAAGGCCGGTGGCTATCGGCCCCATCGTGGGTTCTAGCCCTTCGGGAATCTGGCTTTTCACTTCTTGCAAACGCTCGGCGATAAGCTGCCGTGCAAAGTAAATATCCGTGCCGTCCTTGAATACGACGGTAACCTGGCTCAGGCCGTAACGCGAGAGGGAGCGGGTGTAATCCAGCCCCGGCAACCCGGCAATGGCGGTTTCCACCGGATAGGTGATGCGCTGTTCGGATTCGAGCGGAGAGAATCCCGGCGCTTCGGTATTAATCTGCACCTGCACGTTGGTAATATCCGGCACGGCGTCAATCGGGAGCTTTCCGAAGCTGTACACGCCAATCGCGCTTAACCCGGCGACGATAATCATTATCAGCCACCGCTGACGGATTGAGAAATGAATGAGTTGTTCGAGTATCATGGGGAATGCTCCTAGTGGTCGTGGCTTGCGCCGGATTTTTCGATGTCGGCGCGTATCAGGAAGCTGTTTTCACTGACATAGCGTGTGCCGGGCTTGATTCCGCCCAGCACCTCCACCCATTCCCCATCGTTTGTCCCCAGTTCCAGCATCCGCACTTCATAGGTGTTGCCTACCTGAGCAAAAACCACGGTGAAATCGCGGAAGCGCTGTAAGCCGCTGGCTTTTACCGCCAGCGGAACTTCGCGCTCGTTCACAATCACATCGCCGCGCACCGTCATGCCGGAGCGCCAATGCCCATGCGCGTTATCAACGACCACACGCGCCACCACCGTCTGACTGGAAGCCTCGGTAATCGGCAGCAGCGAGTTAATCGTGCCAAGGGTTTCCATTTTACCCTCCACGCCGCGCACCACCACCGGCTGCCCGACTTTCACTTTCTCCATATCGCGCTGGAAAACGTGAAATTCCGCCCAAACGTCCGAAAGATTGGCGATAGTAAAAATCGGCATTTCACCCGCCACTTCGCCGATATTGGCATTACGGTTCAGAATGACGCCCGCGATGGGTGATTTTACCTCATACACTTGCAGGCTCTCGTTGCTTTCAACCGTTGCCAGCACATCGCCAGCGTTTACCGTGTCGCCCAGTCCTTTTTTCACCGCACGGATTACGCCGGGGAACCGCGCTTTTACATTCGCCGTGGTGTTGGGGTTCAAGGCCACGCGCCCCGTAAGAGCGATGGTTTCCCGTACGGTGGCGGGGCCAGCTTCTTCGGTTTTCAGGCCGGAATCTTTGGCTATTTCCTCCTTAATGGTGGTGCGGCCTTCGTAGGATGCGAACGCCCATTCATAGGTTTTCCCATCATACACGGCCTTGACACCCACATCGAAGGAGTGCGGTTCCTCCACCGTCGCGCTGCCCATCAAGGCGTCATCTTGCGGTGTGAAGGTAAAGGGGTTTACTTCGCCGTCGAGCCGCGACAGTTCTATCGTCAGCTGTACTTTGGCAGGGTCGAGCGGCTTCATATCTTCATAAGCGAACACGCGGAATTGCGGTGGTACGCCATCTTCAAAAATGGTGATTTCAACGGCGAAGTCGCCTTTCTTAAGTAATCGGCCATTATGTGGGCCGCGCTCGAATTCTTCCTCCGCAGCACCGTGTTCATCGCCGCTTTTTACTGTGCCGTGTTCCGCACCGGAATGCTTGTCACTTGCGGGATACAGCCAGTAACCGCCCCCTGCCAGAATCACCGCCAGTGCGATGATGAGTTTCTTATTCTTCATTGTGTTCTCCTTTATTTTGTATCCGGCTGGCATGGGTAGCCGTGAGGCGTTCCACTTCCGCTTTCGCGGTGTGATATTCCTTCAAGACGGCGATGTATTGTTCTCTCACTTCAAACAAGGTGCGCTGGGCATCCAGCACTTCGAGGTAGGGGAATTTTCCGGCACGATAGCCTTGACGCGAAAGCGTAAAGGCTTTTTCGGCAGCGGGCAGGATGGCGGTTTTTAAGGTTTCGGCCTGCCGATAAGCGTTCACCTGCGTTTCCAGTGATTCGTGCACTTCGCCGATCATCGAGAGTCTGGCGGCTTGCGCATCGTTTTCCGCTTTGCTGATGTCATGACGCGCTCGCTCAATGTTTCCCCGATTGCTGTTAAACACTGGAATCGGGATAGAAATACCTGCCACCAGCGCCTGATTTCCGCTGTCACGGAAGTCGCGCATGCCGACATTGACGCGTGGATCGGGAATGGCCTGCGCCTTTTCCAACTCATATTTCGCCTGCATACGGGAGTGATTGACAAAATAGCGTTGCAGAGCTGGATTTTGTTCCATTTTCACTTCGACTTCCGCTTCGCTCATGGGTGGCGTCAGCGTAAAGAAATCCTGCTCCTCCAACTGAAAATCATCATCATGTCCGGCCCACAAATTAGAAAGTACATGCTTGGCATGCCCCAATTCCCGCTCGGCGCGCTCATGGGCGAAATTGGCGGTGGATACGGTGATCTCTGCTTTGCTTTTCTGGATTAGCGGCTCGCGGGCGGCATCCACCCGTTCGCGGACTTCTTTAAATAAATCACTCGCCAGTTCCTTCTGCTCGGCGGCAAGTTTCAGCATCTCCTGTGCGGCCACGGCATTGGCGTAGGCGCCAGTGGTATCGCGTATAACATACAGCCGCTCCGCTGTTTGCCCCAGCCGGGAAATTGCCACTTCCCGCTCGGCTACCGCCACGCGGCCTGAGCGCTTGCCGCCAAGCTCGATCACCTGGGAAACGCCAAGCGTTACTTCCGAACCGTCAAATCCACCATAGCGCCCGCTGCCTGAAAAATTCTCCGCCTGTACGCCCAGTTCCGGATTAGGCACTGCCCCGGCCTGAAGGTGCTCGCCTTCGCTTGCCAGTATGCCCGCCCGGGCGGATTTGAGGCGTGGCGACGACGCCAGCGCCTTGGCAATTGCATCGTCGAGCGTAAGCCCCCCGGATTTCTGCTCCGGCAGGGTAATTGACTCTACTGGGGGTGTAGCCGCTGTTTCTGCCTTGGATGATTCTTCAGCAAACGCAGGTTGGCTGGACAATATCGTGGCGCATAACAGCCACATTAATTTTTTCTGATACATGGGTTCTCACCGCTAAATTCCTTGAACAATAGGGATGGGTCATGCGGAATCAGAGCGCCTGAACAGGCACCCCTTCAGGCGCACGGCCTGACTAAAGGAATTAAGCGTGTGAGGGAGGTTCTAAGAGTGGGCCGGGGCTATAATCGGAAAGCATAGCATCCCGCCCAAATGTCATCGACTGCGACGAGACTCCGGGCGCGGTTAAATCAATACCGGAGAAAGCACGGAAATAGTCGCCGCCATGATGATGGTGAGAATGGTTGTGACCTAATCCGTTGTGAGGATTGCCCTCGGAATCAAAATCCAACTGCGCGTGTTCACCCGACTGTAAATCACCCTCATGGTGATGGTCATCCTGTGCCGAAACGATGTTATGACAACTGTCATTGGCGCAATTCGCCCCGGTTGCGTGCGCGATAGGCGCAAGCATCAGAGAAAAAACCACAAACAGACATACAAAAAGACGTTTCATGCGCGCCACTATAAAATAGGACTCGATAATATGCAAAACCTTTTAAGAAAGAATGAAGAATGATTCGTTTTTTGATTCAGAGTGTTGCAAGCGTTGTTCTGTATCATAATCCTGCGTCCTGACGATGATTTCTGTCTTCCTATTACTATCTGGAATCGCTGTGGCCGTGATCGTGACCCGCGCTGCCGAATTTTTTCAGGTTCTCTTCATTCTCAAAATAATGCACCACTCCATCCGCCTGTGCGCCGATGACGGCCTCAGCCTTGTCAACGGTTTTTCCGCTAACAGGATCGGTGGAGGTGCGAGCTTGGACACTTTTTTCCAACTTCTCTTTGCACATCGGGCAGCAGCCGTAATAGGTCTTCCCGCCCACGGTTACCGGGATCTGCGGCTTGTCAAACAGCTTGTTGTTGATCATGCAGACATATTGTGGCTCGACCTTCTTCAATGCTTCCCCAGCCTGTGCTGTGATAGGTGCTGCAAAAGCAATCAGCAGTAGGATGGTTTTTAGTATCGTTTTCATGGTTTTTCTCCTTGGTTAAGATTAATGGTCGTGGTTGCCGTGGTTATCACCATGCCTATCATTTTTCGGCGCTTCTTTATGATGCCCATCGCTGCTTTCTTCGCCGTGCTCATGGCTGCCATGTCCACCATCGCCGCTAACCATTGGCATGCGCATGACGCCGAGACCGTGGCGATAGACGACTTCGCCGCCCTTATAGCCGGTGATGGCAAGCAACCCAGCAGCAAGTAAAATCACTGCTACAAACACTGGGCTGACGGTGTTGGCACCTCGATGTTTCCAGAATGCCCAAAGCGCCAATAGGATAAATATGCTTGCTGTAACCAGCGCCCAATTGCGATGATTGGTCATGGCAGCATGGGAAGGGCCATCGTGGGTGACGGTATTATAGGCATACCATCCTGCTAACACTGTACCGATAGTGGCAACTGCGCCGATCCATAAATTCCAGCGGGCGACAACCAGCAAATGCTCCTTCTTCAACACCAGACCTGCCAGATAGAAAACTGCCGAGATACTTAGCAGTGCCACCGTGAAATGCACGAAAATCGGATGCCAGTTGGGGATGATTTCTATCATGTCATGCTCCTAAAACATCAGCCTTAAGCCGACGCTGGTAACAAAATCGTCGTGGTGCTCACTTGATCTCCGCGCCATCGATGCGGTTTCACCGAATTTCCGTTCATAGCTTACATCCACATACGGCGCGAATTTGCGGGTGATTTCGTAGCGCATCTGTATGCCGATTTCCCCGTCTGCCAGTCCTGAGCCCACCTCAAGCTCCGGCACGTCCTGCGCGAACAGATTCACTTCTACATATGGCTGGAGAATCAGCCGCTGGGTAATCAGCAGATCGTTTTCCTGCCGCAAGCGGGCGCTGACATCGCCATCATCGCTAACGAACAGATGCGCCTCGGTCTCAAAAAAATACGGCGCAAGCCCCTCGAATCCCGCCACTAGATAGGAAACGGAATGAGGCTGTGTATCATGCCGCACACCTACTTGCACATCCCAAAAATCGGCGACGTTGCGGCTGTACATCGCCCAGAATTCAGCCCGGTGTGTATCGCCGTCCACGCCTTCACCTTCGCTTTTTAGCCAGAGCTTATTTTCATCGGTGCCGATCCAGCCATTCAAATCCCATGTGGCGATGGTGCCTTCACGGCTGTCGCCGATATCGGTTTCCAGTTTGAACATATGAAATATCTGTGTTTCATGTTCGCCTGTATGCGGCTCCCCGGCAAATGCGGGGTGAGATGCAGTGAGCGCAAACAAAGCTGCTATGGCGGTGGTTTTAATGGGCATGATTATGGCCTTCCTCATTAGCCGCTTCTGGTTCGCTATCTTCCATCGGCATGAGTTGCTGGGTTTTCGCGCTGGCCGGAACATCGCTTTCATCCAACGTTGCCACTACTACTTTGGTCATCATGCCAGACATCATGTGATAGAGAAGATGGCAGTGGAATGACCATTCCCCAGGCTCATCCGCTGATAATAAAACGGAGTAGGAATCACCTGGTGCGACAATTACCATGTTTTTGTTCGGTAGTTTTTTGATAGGCTGGCCGTTTTCCAACTGGAAGAACATGCCGTGCAAATGCATCGGGTGCGCCATCATCGTTTCATTGATGAATTTGAGCCGCACACGTTCGCCGTATTTCAGGTTAATGGGCTTGGCATCCGCATGTTTTTTGCCATTGATCGTCCAGATATAGCGCTCCATATTTCCACCCAGCCGTACGTCAATGGTACGCTCTGCAGGGCGTATATCCTTTTGCTCACCCAAGTAACGCAGGTCTTTATAGTCCAGGGTTTTGGCACCTTTGGGTGCGCCGGTTTTCGCCCAGCCACTTTTCATATCCTCCATCATCGCTTCCATTTCAGTGTGGCTCATTTTGCTATGATCCATGCCGCTCATATCGTGATCCATGCCCATATCTTTCATGGTCAGCAAGGCCCGCTTGCGCTGGGTAGGAATTTCGCCTTTCATGCCTTCGCGGGGGGCAAGTGTGCCAAGCGCAAACCCTGTGCGATCAATCGGTTCGGCAACAATCGTGTATGCCTTGTCCTCTGTTGGGGTCACAATCACATCATAGATTTCAGCCGCGCCGAAACGGAATTCATCCACCGGCACCGGTTCAACATTTTGTCCGTCTGAGCCTGTCACCTGCATTTTAAGGCCGGGGATTCGCACATCAAAAAATGACATGGCAGAGGCGTTGATAAAGCGAAGGCGTACACGCTCACCTTTTTTAAATATTCCCGTCCAGTTCTGCTCCGGTGATTTACCGTTGGTGAGGAACGTGTAGCCGGTGACATCCGACAGATCGGTCGGTAGCATCCGCATGTCTCCCCACATTTTGGCGTTTTCCCATGCGCTGCTGAAACCGCGCTCTTTCACATCATCGAAGAAATCACCCACGGTGCGCCGTGCATACTGGTAATATTCCGAAGACATTTTTAAATTCGCCATGATGTCGCGGGCATCTTCCTCATGGAAGTCGGATAGCAACACCACATAATCACGGTTGGATTTGACGGGGTCTCTGCCTTTTGGCTTGATGACAATCGCGCCATACTCACCATCCTGCTCCTGTCCCTTTGAGTGGGAGTGGTACCAATAGGTGCCGGTCTGACGAATTTTATAACGATAGGTGAAGGTTTCGCCCGGCTTGATACCCGGAAAGCCATTCAAGCCCGGCACACCATCCATCTCTCCGGGCAACAATATGCCGTGCCAGTGAATGGAAGTGTCTTCGTCTAGGTGATTGGTGACATGGATGGTGACATCCTCGCCATCGGTGAAACGAAGCACTGGGCCGGGAATGGTGCCGTTAATAGCAATCTTTTTGACGGTATTGCCGGTAATATTTACCTCTTTATAGGCAATATCCAGATTGTAGACCTCCGCCCATGCCGGGGCGGAAAATAGCAGCGTAATAATCAAAATCGCGGCTTTTAATGGCTTCATGTTGTCACTCCGGTGTATGCGATTATGTGTAGTACGAAGTGAAAACGCTTAGCCCTCAAAAATTCTTCGCCAGCTTCCCGGCAAGGATTTTCCGGGCGCGGTAGACGCGCGTTTCCACGGTTTTCGGCGTCACGCCGAGAATTTTAGCGCATTCTTCCTGGCTGTGTTCTTCCACCGCAAAAAGGATCAACGCGGTTTTCAGCTTGTGCGGCAGGCGTTGGATTTCTTTATCCAGCAGCTTAAGATGCTGGCGCATCTCGGTCAGGTTTTCAATATTGCTGCCAGAATCGCCAATGACATCGTGGAAGCTGGCGCTTTCTCCGTCGCCAATTATCGCATCCAGCGACAGGAACTGACGGAGTTTCTGTTTTCGTCCCCAGTCGCGGCAGAGATTAACGGCGATCTGGTAAAGCCAGGTGGAAAACTCGTAAGCCGGGCTGTAGCTGGCCGCCTTGAAATGCACGCGGATAAAGGTTTCCTGCAAAATATCGTAGGCGGTGTCCTCGTCTTTCACATAGCGGGCAATGAAGGCGTGCAGCTTATGTTTGTAGCGGCGCATGATTTCGTTCAGCGCCGCCTCGCGGCCTTCCGCTACCAGGCTGATGAGCGTCTTGTCCGGCGTAGCGTCATTGATCGCCGCATTATCTATTCTCGTAAAGCGCATCGGTGACCATCTGCTCCAGTTTACGGTTCTGCTCATTGGTCAGGATAGGCCGCATCTCGAACAGGTGCTCCAGCGTGGCTTTCTGCAATTCGCCCATCGCGTAATGAATCTTGTCGGTTGCCGCCTGCACCCGCGGACTGAGCGATTTATCCGCCTTGATCGCTTCCGCCAGATCCATGTTGGCCAACCGCAGCTGTTCTTCGAGGTATTGGCGGCGCTGGCGGTAATGCTTTTCAATCTCTTCTAGTTTGACATCCTGCTCCGGCGTGATGTGCAGTTTATCATGCAGTATCCGGTGCCAGTTGCCAGAATCGCCTGCGTAATGCGTATCCGGCAGGCGCATGAAATGCTGGCCGAGGTAAAGACCGCCGAACGCGGTGGCCAGCACGATCAACAGAAATACAGCAGCGGTGACGTAGCGTCTTTTCATTTGCTTTGTTCGATCAGGTTGGCGGTCAGGTACGGCGCGTGCAGGGTGAACACCTGCATGTCCGGCAAGGCGACGTAATCGGCTTTTGCCGTATTACCCAGCGGAATCGCCGGACTCAGAGAAATGCCCAGAACAAGCGCGGCAAGCAGCGAGGCCAATTGGAAGCGCGGCACCCCGAACGCCAGCAACATTTTCTCCTGCCACGGCAACGCCGCTTCCGCGCCCACCGCATGAATCCTGCGCCAGACGTCCTGCTCCAGCCGGTCAAGCCGGTGATCGGCGGGCGCTTCCCGGAAATGCAGGGCCAGCAGCCGGTCTAATATTTTACGCATCATAATCCTATCCGTTCGTTGGTTGTTCCGTACCTTATACGCTAAATACTACCCTATCCCTCAGTTTTTTTATATTGCAAGAGACAACTCTTAACCTTTTGACAATTCATCCCTCTTAGGGCTATCGTGTGTACCGAGGGGGCTTGAATCCCCGGATTATGCGATAAGTTTTAAGTAGGCTCGTGTCAAAAAGCCCTGCTTCCGCGCACATGCGTCGGGAGTGGGCCGAATATAACACCCGCAAGGGGAATAAGCCTGCGCCCTAATCCGGCGATTCAACCTCCCGGCACCATGCCGCCGACCGGCTGGTGCAATCCAACGAGTTCAATAAGTGAGTCCGCGAGGGTAACGCCTTGCGGATTCATGGATTGGCGGGGAGCGATGTGCCGGAAAAAGAAATAAATATCGTTATCGGAAAAAACATCCGCGTTAGGCGTTCCCTCAAGGGTTATAGCCAGTCGGCGCTGGCGAATTCGCTCGGCATCACGTTCCAGCAAGTGCAGAAATACGAAAAAGGGCACAACGCCGTCTCTCCGGCCAAATTGCTGCAATTGAGCAAAGTGTTCGGCTGTACGGTGGGGGATTTGTTTCAGGACGCCCTGTCTGCCGATGACGCCACGCCGCTGCCTGTTTCCAGCCGCAAGGCGCTTCACCTGATCCAGAATTTCGAGCGCATCGGCTCAACAGAAATACAAAACCGCGTCTGTGACCTGGTGCGCGCGCTGGCGGATAATGGAGGTTGATATGGGCTACCGTGTCTATGGCGAGCCGGAGCCGAAGGAATCGCCGGTGGGGGATTTCTTTATTGGCCTGTATCTCGGTTCGATAGGATTCTATTTTGGCGGCGCCTGGGTGCTGGTATCGCTGGGATGGATCGCGGCCGGCACCATGCTGTGGCTTTGCACCGGCCTTGGCCTGCTGACCGGTATCACGCTGGCGTGGCATAGCTGGCGCAGGAAGAAAAACACCATGTTCAATAAGAGAAGGAGCCATTATGACCCCAAATGACGATTCCACCATCCTTGATTTATACACCGCCTGGTGCATCGAGGAATTCAACGCCAACTGCGTATATGACGAAGTGGACGAAGACTTCACGCATCCACGCTTCCTCAAGGCGGACAAAATAGCCAGGAAAGCCTTGAATGCTTTTTTGTATAAGCCCACTGCGTCCCTGCACGGAATCCTGCTGAAGCTACAGGTAGCTAACGATTGTGAGGATTATATGACGGATGCGCTGGATCCGGCTTGCACGGCGGTTGCTCCGCACGCTGTCGTTGCCGCAACACACGACTTGGCGCAAATTGTCGCTTGCGCCTAGTTTCTAACGGTTTTAGGCTATATTCAACTCGCAGATGCACTTCCTACGCTTCCTCCCATACCGGTTTTAGGGGCTTCAAAAAAGCGAGGAAATGCGATACGGAGGTAAATTAGGGTGGAGCGTTTTGTCCTCCGCCATTGTTCGAACAAGTAAGTGCAATCAAGTTATTGACCTGATTCGATTTCTGATTGATATTGTTGTATAATCCAAATGATACAGTCGAACCTATGCGAACCGCAGAATCATTTTTGCCACCCGAATTACTTAAAAAAGCATCGTTAAGAGGCAGAGAATATGCTTGGCCTATAGATGATATCCCTAATGTTATTGAAGCAGGACAAAGGGCTGGCCTTTTGAATATTGGTGGTCAACTACAATTTAGATTGGCCGATGGCGGAACCTGCGAGTGTTACTGGATCGATGTTGATACATATAAAACGGTTTCAAATAAGCTCCCTTGGAATGAGCGAGTGAACCTAGCTGCCGATGCTGCACTCAAAGATTTTCAGAGGCTGAAAAATACAAATGATTTTATCAACGAAGGCAAAGAAAACTTCAATGAGCACTTGAACGATCAGAACGCAAAAGAATCTATTTGTTTCGTCTGGTATCTTTCAACCGAAGAAGAAGAGAAACAGAATTTATCTGCATAATAAGGGATCTTGTTTCATGACAGGTTCGCATAGCGTCTACAATGCCCCGCCATTTGAAACGAAAGCGGTCTTGACCCGCTGAGTTGGAATCCCAATCAAAATTGCATTAGATTTGAAAACTGAAAATAGGAATAATGAGATGGCAAAAAAAGGCAATAAAATAACTATTTTATTGTTAACCTTATTCCTAGCTTTTGTTCTATGGTTTGGTTTTAAGTATAAATGGTCACTGGGCTGTTGGGCATATTATGAGCAATGCACGGCAGATAGAATTTCTGGCATAACCGAGAAGGAGTGTCAGGAAAGAGGGGATATGGTTGCTTATTTGCTGGAGACAAATATCTGCTTGGTAAAACCTAAGTAATCAGTTTTAGTATTACGTCGCCACCTCATCCAAATGACCTACCCCCCATGCCCCAGCCCGCCCAGCCCAACACCGACCCCATTAAGCTAGGTGAGCTTGCTTTGCAGACGGGAGATGTGAAAAACGCGCTGGCTTATGCGGTGCAGGAGTTGAGGCAGAATCCGTATTCAAAAGAAGCCTACACGTTGGCTGGCAGGGTTATGCAGGCGGTCGGGAATTGGTCGAGTGCGGCGAGCTATTATCTGAACGCGTTGCGAATCGATCCTTTTTACAAGCTGCCGCATGTTTTATTTCTTGAGCATTATGTGAATGCGCGGTTTGAGGGGTACGATGCGGCGCTTATGGCTGCGTTAGAACGGATTCCCGACCATCTATTCGCCATCGATTTGCTGCTGAACCACTATTACGGCTATCACGAATGGGAAAAAGCGTATGGTTTCGTCGATCGCGTCGTTTCGCAGGAAAACGTCTCCTTTGCCTTTAAATGCAAGGCCACGCTCATGTGGACGCTTGCAAAATTCATAACAGGCAGCACCGAGATTCATTATACCGCGCAGGCGCAACGTTCTAATGAGAACGATTTCTCAGAGGCCGAGCGTAAAATCATGGTGTGGGTGAAGGTATATCACACGCTCATCCATCAGTTGACGCAGTTCAGAAAAGACTATCCGGCCTATTACGAAAATCCCCCTGAGGAAACGCTTTATGTCGTGGGAGAAAGCCACGCGCTCGGTTGCGCGCATGTGAATGTTACGCTGGACGGAACGCCGCTTCATTGCTCCGTGCAACATTTAATCGGCATAAAAGCTGCGCATTTTGCAAAATCGCAAATGAATGCCCATGTGATAATGCATTATTTTGAAAAGGTCATCTTCGGTATCCCCAAAGGGTCGAACGTGCTGGTGATGATCGGCGAGATTGATTGCCGTGTGGATGAAGGGATTTTGCCCTATGCGCTTAAGCATAACAAAACCATCGCCGAAACGGTGGATCAGACCGTGCGCGCTTATGTAAAAACATTGTCGGAACTGAACGCATTGTGCGGGCACCGCATCACGCTATGCACGGTTCCCCCGGTAAGCATCACGCTCTTCAATGAGGGTAAGGCCTATTACGGCGAAGAAAAATTAAACCGGTTCCCACAGGTCAAAGAGGTCATTAAGCTGTTTAACCAAGACCTCAAAAAATACGCGGCAGAGTACGGGTTTCGCATTCTGGATACCTACACGAACACCATCGCGGATAATGGGTTCGCGAAGGCCGGTATGCATATCGATAGCTACCATTTGAAACCCAGCGTTATCGTTGAAGCGGCGCAACATTCTGGTAACGCCTCGATACAAAAGGAAATTTCAATGGGATGAGGCGGGCATTATTACCCCCTATTTGACCCAGATCAACGCTTCCAACTGCTCCCCCTGTATTCTTTGCGCTGGCATGCTATAAGCATACGAGCGCGGCTTTTTGCATTTTGTATTTTGGGGTATGGGGCATTATGAACGCGAGCGATACATGTACCGTTGCGGAGAACGCTTCCAACGAACATTTTGAACAATGGCTGATGGACAAGGCGAAGGGGCTGGCGCCGCTTAAGGTGGCGGTGGTGCATCCGGTCGATCCATTTTCGTTGATGGGCACGGTGGAAGCGGCGAAGGCGGGGATCATCACGCCGGTGCTGGTAGGGCCTGAGCATAAAATCCGCGCGCTGGCCGCAGAGCTGAAGTGCGACATAAGCAAATTCGAGATGGTGCCCACGCACCATAGCCATGCTGCGGCGGAAATGGCTGTTTCGCTGGTGCTCGAAGGCAAGGTGGAAGCGCTGATGAAAGGCAAGCTGGCCACCGACGAATTGATGCAGCCCATACTCGACAAGCAAAAAGGCCTGCGCACCGGCAGGCGCATGAGCCATGTGTTCGTGCTGAACGTGCCGCGCTACCCCAAGCCGTTGTTCCTCAGCGATTCCGCCATCAATATACGCCCGACGCTGATGGAAAAAAAAGACATCGTGCAGAACGCCATCGATTTGTTCCATGCGCTTGATATGGGCACGCCGAAGGTGGCGATTCTTTCCGCCGTGGAATATGTGACGGAGAAAATCCCCTCCACGCTCGACGCCGCAGCCTTGTGCAAAATGCTCGATCGCGGCCAGATCACCGGCGGCGTGCTCGACGGGCCGCTGGCGTTCGACAACGCGATCTCGCCCGAAGCGGCGGAGATCAAAGGCATTCGCTCGGAAGTCGCGGGCAGCGCAGACATACTGATCGTGCCCGACATCGAATCCGGCAATATGCTCTACAAACAATTGCGCTATTTCTCCGGCGCGCAGGGCGCGGGTATCGTGCTGGGCGCGAAAGTTCCTATTATCTTGACCAGTCGTGCGGGCGATGCCGAAAACCGCGTCGTGTCGTGCGCGCTCGCGCTGCTTCGTAAACGCGCGAGGAAAGCATGAGCGTTATCCTGACCTGCAACGCCGGGTCGTCCAACACCAAGCTGGCTGCGTTCGACAGCGTTACGCTGGAACGCAAGGGGCATATCGTCACCCATCACGCGGCGGAAACCGTGGAGTGGCTGTGCTCGGCCGGAACGATGGGCATCGCATCCATCGGGCACCGCGTCGTGCATGGCGGGCAGGCCTTCACGCAGCCGGTGCGAGTGACCGCCGAAGTAATGACCGCACTGGAAAGCTATATACCTCTCGCACCACTGCACCAGCCCGCCGCACTCACGCTTATCAAAGAAGTATCGAAACTCTACCCCGCCATACCGCAAATCGCCTGCTTCGACACGGCGTTTCACCACAGCATGCCGCCGATAGAACAACGCCTGCCCCTGCCCCGGCATTTTCACGATGAGGGCATACAGCGCTACGGATTCCATGGGCTTTCCTACCAGCACGTCGCCGCAATATTGCCGCAACTCGCAGGAACGGCCGCGCGCGGGCGCGTGATCGTGGCGCATCTCGGCGGCGGCTCCAGCGCCTGCGCCATGAAAAACCTGCAAAGCGTCGCCAGCACCATGGGTTTCTCCACCCTCGACGGGCTGATGATGGGTACGCGCACAGGCGCGCTCGACGCAGGCGTCGTGCTACACATGCTGCGGCAGAAAGGCATGGAACTGGAGGAGGTCGAACATCTGCTCTACACGCAATCGGGGTTGCTCGGCGTGTCCGGCATCAGCGCCGATATGCGCGAACTGACCGCCAGCGAAAGGCCGGAAGCACGCGACGCTGTGGAGCTGTATTGCTATCTCGCCGCAAAGCAAATCGCCAGCCTGCTCCCTGCCATCGGCGGGCTGGACGCGCTGGTGTTCACCGGCGGCATCGGGGAAAACAGCGCCTTTATCCGCGAACGTATCACCGGCTATCTGACATGGCTGGGCGCGGTGTCGGTATATGTTGTCGCTGCCGATGAGGAGGCCGTGATCGCAAAGGCATGCAGCGCTCTCGCATGAAAGACCAGGTCGACTGGCACAGCATGTCCATCGACGATACGCTGGACCGCCTTGCCGCGACACAGGCCGGGCTTACGGAACTAGCCGCCGCTAAACGGCTTGAATCTTACGGAGTGAACAGTATCGGAGCCGGGAAAACGTATTCCGCGCTGGGGCGTTTTTTCGCGCAGTTCAACAATGTCCTTATTTATATCCTGCTGGCCTCCGCGCTGATTACCGCATCCATGCAGCATTGGACGGATACCGGCGTGATCGCGGCGGTAATTTTTATCAACGCTATCATCGGTTTTGTACAAGAGCAAAAGGCGGAAAAAGCGCTGCTGGCCATCCGCGACTTGCTTTCACCGCGTGCGTTGGTATTGCGCAACGGCGAATGGCACCTGCTCGATGCGGCACTGCTGGTGCCGGGCGACATCGTTACGCTGGCAGCGGGCGACAAAGTGCCCGCCGACCTGCGGCTTCTGTCGGCGCACAGCCTGCGGACACAGGAAGCAATCCTCACAGGAGAATCGCTTGATGTGGAAAAATCGACAGCCGCCGTAGCGTACGATACGCCGCTGGGTTCGCGCGGCTGCATGGCCTATAGCGGCACGCTGGTCACAGCCGGGCAAGGCAAAGGCGTGGTCACGTCCACAGGCGTGCAGTCGGAAATCGGCCGCATCAGCGCTATGATCGGCAAGGTAGAATCCCCCCAGACCACGCTGACCGTCAAACTGGCGCGTTTCTCGCGCTGGCTGGCCGGCGGCATCGTGCTGCTGTCGTTGGCCGTGTTCTTCTTCGGCGTGTATATCCGGCATCTGCCGGGAGAAGAAATGTTCATGGTGATGATAGGCATCGCCGTGTCCGCCATTCCCGAAGGCCTGCCCGCCGTCATCAGCATCACGATGGCGCTTGGCGTGCGGGCGATGGCACGACGCAATGCGATTGTACGGCACTTGCCGGTTATCGAGGCGCTGGGCAGCGTCACCGTCATCTGCACCGATAAAACCGGCACGCTGACACGTAACGAACTGGCCGTCACCGATATTGTAACCGCTGAAACCGCTTTTCATATCACCGGCGCCGGTTATTCACCGGAAGGAAATATCCTGTTTAGAAATCAAGAAATCGTACTTGCTGAATATCCGACGGTCAGCGATATGGGGCGCGCCGCCATGCTCAACAACGACGCATCGTTGACGTTTAAGAAAGGCGTGTGGGAAATCAACGGCGACCCGACGGAAGGCGCGTTGCTGGCCTTCGCACGTAAGGCAGGGCATGGCGCGGAAGCCTTGCATGCAGCACTGCCACGCACCGACGTCATCCCCTTTTCCGCCGAGCAGCGTTATATGGCGACCCTCCATCACGACACGCAAGGCAGCGGCCTTATTTACGTCAAAGGCGCACCGGAGCAGCTATTGACCATGTGCAACCGCCAGCAGCGCAATGACGGCAGCGACGCACCGCTTCAAGCCGAATACTGGCAGGCGCGCATATCCGAACTCGCGCGGCAGGGCAAGCGTGTGCTGGCAGTCGCCCACAGGCATGCCGACAAAGCACACGATACGTTACAGCATGAAGATATACGGGAAGGGCTCATCCTGCTCGGGTTGTTCGGCATCATGGATACGCCGCGTGAAGAAGCGCGGGGCGCTATCGCTGCCTGTCTCCGCGGAGGCATAAGCGTAAAAATGATTACGGGCGATCACGTGCTGACGGCATCGTCCATCGGCGAGTTGCTGGGGATTCCGGGCAGCGCGCAGGTGATGACGGGCGCGGATATGGAACGGCTCTCCGACGAAGCGCTATCACGGGCGGTGGAAGGCATTCATATTTATGCGCGCATGCATCCTGAACATAAGCTGAGGCTGGTGCAGGCATTGCAGGCCAACCGGGAAATCGTCGCCATGACCGGCGACGGCGTCAACGACGCCCCCGCGTTGAAAAGCGCCGATATTGGCATCGCCATGGGCAGACAGGGAACGGAAGTCGCCAAGGAAGCCTCCGACCTTGTGCTTGCCGACGATAATTTTGCGAGTATCGCGCATGCGGTGGAAGAGGGACGAAATATTTACCGTAATATCAGGCGCACCATCCAGTTCATGCTGGTTACGGACGGCACGGAGGGACTGACACTGTTGATCGCTATGCTGGCCGGGTTCACGCTGCCGATCACGCCGCTGCAAATTCTCTGGGTAAACATGGTAACGGCAGTAACGCTTTCGCTGGCCTTCGCATTTAGCCCCCGTGATCCTTCCGTCATGGAAAGCCTCCCTATTCCTGCAAACGCACCGCTTTTTTCACGGAGGAAGGTTGCGGCCATGCTGTGGCATATCGTCATTATCACGGGCGGAACGATTGCACTGTTCCTGTATGAGATGCACACTATGGGCGATACGGCAGCAGCGCGCACGGTCGCTGTGAACACGCTGGTGTTTTTCCAGATTTATTACCTATGGGGCGTGTTTCCCCTGCAACGCAGGCTTGCCGGCCTTATACCGGTTATACTCGCCACCGGCGGGGTATTGCTGTTCCAATTGGGATTCACTTATGTACCCTGGATGCAGCGCATCTTCGCAACTGCACCCCTAGATGGTGCTGCATGGCTCAAGGTAATTACCGTTTCCGCCGTTATATTCGCGTGGCTGTGGGTAGAACGCCGTTTCAACCAAGTGCGCTTATAAACTGTATAACCGGCCTTTTTTGCTTCTAATGCGCGATCGAAATGCTATAACTTGATGCATGAAGCCCAGCGCAACTTCCACAGCCCCCTTGCATGAGCAGGGCGTATTTCGCAGCCATCCTGAAATATGGCAGAAAATCGCGCCGCTGGTGCACCGGAAAACTCTCCCAAAAGGCGATACAATACTGCATCACGGCGATGCGGCTACGGCGCTGTGGATGGTGTTGCGCGGCTGGGTGAAGCTCACGCGGCAAACGCCGGACGGAAAAGAAAGCATCGTGGGGCTATGCACGGAGGGAGATTTGTTCGGTGAGGCGGCGCTGTTTCCCCATGCTAACTATCCCTACCATGCGGAGGTGATTGAGGGCGGCACCGAACTTGCATCGATCCCCGCAGAGTCGATACGCGCTGTCTTGAGCAAAGACGCAGCGCTATCGGCCAGCATCATGGCGTTGCTCAACGAACGCGTGGGACAAACGCAATTACAACTGGAGCATATGAGCACCATGTCCGCCTCCCAGCGGCTGGGCTGTTTCCTGCTGCGCCTGTGCAACATCCGAGGCGGCGTCAGCCAAACGTTACAAATCCCGGTTGAAAAACACCTGCTTGCCGCCTATCTCGGCATGAAACCGGAGACGCTTTCGCGCAGCCAGCAGCAGCTTGCAGGCGTCGGGATCAGCGTGGCCGGCTCCCAGATTCAGGTCGCAAACGTTACAAAACTGCGCGAGTTCGTATGCAGCAGTTGCTCGGAATCGGGCACGTGCGACGCCGAGGACATAAGCTAGGCCTGAAAGAGGTGCTCCAGCGCCTGCGTAAGCCCTTTCATATCGCCGGGCTGCCTGAACCAGCCGGACACCAGCGGATATTCGATTTCCGCGACTACGGCATTGGCGACTTCATCGGGTAACGAAAGCCGCAGCCATGCTATATCGCTGGCTGTGCCTACCACTACCAGCTTATCGAATTTCCGTCCCTGCGCGGCGCGCGTTACCGCCCAGCGGAATTCTTCCAGCGAGGGAAATACGCTGTTGTCGCCCTGCGGCTGGCAGTGCAGGTGCCCATCCTGCGATTTTTCAAACACCGAGATCATGCCATCACACGCTGCAATCACCCACATACGGGGAGTGCGCGTGCAATTGCCTTTGCATTTACCTGAGCATGCTGACTGCATTTGCCGTGCCTCCTCGAAATGGATAACAGTACCGCACATAACGCCCTAGAACCGGTAGCCGATGCCCACGCCTACGACCAGCGGGTCGATATCGACATCCGCCTGTACCCCGCTTGGGCTAAATGTTGCCGTGGTGCTGATAAAAATTTTCTTCACATCGATATTGGCATACCAGTTGTCTTTAAGCGGAATATCGACGCCCGCCTGCAACGCGCCTCCGAAGCTGTCGTCATATTCCACGGCATTCAATGCGCCGCCTTTTTCATTGTAGAAATGCGTGTAGTTCACGCCTGCGCCGATATAGGGCTTCACCATCGGGCACTGGGTGAAATGGTATTGCAGCGTAAGCGTCGGCGGCAATAGCCACGCGCTTCCCGCATCCACACCTGCGTTGGTTTTTACGTCATGCGGCGTTACCGCAGCGATAAGCTCGGCCGCAATATTGGGTGTAAAAAAATATGTGACGTCCAGTTCGGGGACAACGCTGCTATCCACATCCACCGTGCCACCGATGGAGAGAGAGCTGTCCTCTTGAGGAATTACGCCCAGCACGCGGGCGCGAAGCATCCAGTCACCCGATTTGAAAGTGCCTTCTTCTGCTACCGCTGGAGAGGTTATGGCTAACGCTGCAAGTGTGGTTATTAGTATATTTTTCATATTTTTCCCTTCAAGCACTGTTTCCATGATAGAAAACCTAAACATCGTGTTGAACCTTGATCTGCATCAAGCTAACGAAGATTTTCCGGCGTTAGATTGACGCCATAATCAACAGGGAGCCAAGTTTATGCCTTTAGAAAATCACAGCCTGCTTAATGAATTCCCGGAATATCGCGAGCGTATCCACCAGATGAAAACAACCGATAATCACTTCGCGGAGTTGTTTGCGCGGTATGACCGGGCGGAACATAGCGTACATCGCATTGAATCCGGTGCTGAAGCCGCCTCGGATGAGCGCCTTGAAACATTGAAAAAGGAGCGGCTTAGCCTTAAGGACGAACTCTTCAGCCTACTTAAAAAAGCCGCCTGAGTTACTTTTCGTCCTCATCCAGCATACGGTAAGGTGCGCCGTCGAGATCCTCGAACTGGCCGTTTTTCATCGCCCAGAAGAATGCCAGCAGCCCCACTAAACCGAGGATAAGAGCAATGGGGATGAGATAGAGTAACACGTTCATCGCCTGTCCCTCACAAGATTAAGGCGCATGGCGTTGGCGATCACCAGCAGCGACGAGCTGGACATGGCGATGGCCGCAATCAACGGCGTGACATAACCTGCCACCGCAAGCGGTATCGCCACCACGTTATACGCAATCGCCAGCAGGAAATTTTCTTTCACCAGCTTCTGGGAGAATAGTGCCGTGCGCCATGCGGTCAGCACGGGCTGCAGGCGATCGCCCTGAAATACGATGTCGGCGGCGTTTTGCGTGATGTCGATCGCGCTCGTCGGCGACATGGAAATGGTGGCCGAAGCCAGCGATGGTGCGTCGTTAAGCCCATCCCCCACCATCAGTACTTGTGCGCCCTGCGCCCGGAGCACTGCGATTCTTTCGGTTTTTTCCACCGGCGTCATTCCCCCCTCGAAATGGTCGATACCCAGCCGGGACGCGATGTCTTTCGTAACTTCCAGCCTGTCACCTGAAAGCAGCAATGTCTTTATACCGCCTGCCCTGAGTGCCGCGATCACATGCCCTGCATCCTGCCGCAACTGGTCGGCAAAGATAAAGCGCACCGGCTCGTTGCCTTCTACCGCAAGCCAGAGTTCCAGTACGCTTTGTGCATCGTCGGCAAGCGTGGTGCACCAACTGCGCTTTCCAAGTTTGACCTGCCTGCCACCATGTTCTGCGGCCAGTCCGCACCCTTGCACTTCCTGCACCGCAAGCGGCAACAACTCACCCGTATACGCACGCGACACTGCCTGTGAAAGCGGGTGCCTACTGTGCCATGCGAGCGACGCCGCAAGCTGCATTATGTCGCGCGGATGGCTCTCACGCGCCTGCATTTCAGGTTTACCCAGCGTAAGCGTGCCGGTTTTATCGAATACCGCATGCGTGATAGCGGCGAAACGCTCAAGCGCGCTTCCTGACTTGAGCAGTATACCCGCACGCAGTAATTTACCGCTGGCGAGTACCTGCACCACGGGCACAGCCAATCCCAGCGCGCACGGGCAAGTAATGATAAGCACCGTCGCCGCGTAGAGCAGCGCCAATTGCCACGGTGCGCCGCCGAACATCACCCATCCTATAAAGGTCGCCGCCGCCAATGCATGCACGGCTGGCGTGTACCAGCCGGAGATGCGGTCGGCGAGTGTAACGTAGCGCGCCTGCGATTGCTCCGCCGTTTCCATGAGCTTTACGATTTCCGCGATGAGCGAGCGTTCGTTGGGTTTGGTCACACGCAGCTTCAGTGGCGCCGAGAGATTGATCGTTCCGGCGAATACGTGGCCGCCCGCCTTTACAGGCTGCGGTAGGCTTTCGCCCGTGATGAGGCTGGTGTCAACATCGGAAACACCTTCCATGATCTCACCGTCCGCGCCGATTTTTTCACCTGCGGCCACCAACAAGACCATGCCCTCTTTAATCTCCGACAGCGGAATGGTTTGCGGCTTGCCATCGGATGCCAGCATGGTAGCCGAACCGGTCATCATCTGCAGAAGGTCATGCGCCGCGCTCCGCGCCCTGCCGCGAGCGCGTGCTTCGAGGTAGCGGCCTATAAGCAGGAAAAACAACAGCATTACGCCCGAATCGAAATAGGAATGCCGTCCGTAGCTCACGGTTTCAAACAGGCTCATCAGCGTCGCCAGAATCACGGCAACGGAAATCGGCACGTCCATGTTCGTGCGGTATTCCTTCAGGGCTTTCCACGCGGAGCGGTAGAACGGTAATCCGCAATAGGCGATGGCGGGAATGGCGATGGCAGCCTGCACCCAATGGAAAAAAGTGCGCGTCCCCTCCCCCATTTCCATCGGATCACTGCTCCATAGCGGTACGGAAAATAACATAAGATTGCCGCTGGCGAACCCAGCCACAGCGAGGCAGCGCAGCAGGAATTTTTCCTCCTGCTTCTCAACGTTATCCGACGTTTCGGGGTCGAACGGCGCGGCGTGGTAGCCCATGGAATTAATCAGCGCCACCCACGTGTCGCCAAGGGCGGCGTTGCCTTTCCAGCTTACACGCAAACGTCTGGTGGATAGGTTGAGCCGCGCCTGCGTGACGGCCGCCTGTTTTTTAAGCGCCCCTTCAATAATCGACACGCAGGACGGGCAATGCATGCCGTCCACCAGCAGGTTGAGCGTATGGCCGCCATCGCTTTCAGGCTGTACGAAACGGGCGGTGGGAAGGGCGTCTTTCATTCAATCACAATACGTCTGGATTGCTGGTAATGCACGCCATCATACACCCCGTCAATACGCACATGCCACAATCCTTTGGCCGGGAAATCAATGTCCACCCCTCCACCTGCCAGCGCGACGGTAAAATCCATCCCGGCCTGAGTGGGGCGCGTGATTGTGGCCGTGGCATGTTGCGGCTGGATAAGTCGGCCATCCTTATCGTGCAGCGTGAATGACAAACGGCCGCCGGTATAAGCTATGTCGCCTTTCCAGCCGTATGTTTCCTGCATTTCCTTTGCTTTTACCACCCGGTTATAGGACAGCCCCTTTTCATAGGGGTGATCCGTCACAAGGCCGGTATGCGTACGTATCGCGATGGTGACCATTGCGCCGTCAACGAGCGCGATCACCACGAAAAATGCTACGAAATACCAAGGAATCCAACGGTCGCGCCGTGTCATTTCCATCTTACTGACCCCCGCTCATGAAAATGCTTTCTTTGCTGTCACTGCTTTCGCTGTGACTATCGGTGACGGTGAAACGTATCGGCTGCCTGGGTGCCGACTGCCCCGGCGCCACCACAAAGAGACGAAACGTTCCAATACTATCTGCCATAACCTCAAGATTTTCGACTTCAACCGTTTCATTCGCCTGCACGCGTAATCTGGCATCTTCCAATCCTTCTATCGCTACGCGGTAGGTACGATCTTCATGTGTTTTGTTGAGGATATGCACCACATAGCCGTTACGAACCGAACCGTCGGAAAGCGTCACGTAAAGCGGATTGCGGTCATGAATGACATTCAGTTCTAACGGCGAGCGCGTCAGCAGGCCGTAGAGCATGAACACGCCCACCGCCGCAAGAATGCCGCCATACCAGAAGGTGCGTGGGCGGAGGGGGTTAAAGGACTTTTTACTTTCCGTGTCGTAGCGGATTAGGCCTTTCGGCAGGCCTATCTTTTCCATCACATTATCGCAGGCATCCACGCACAGGCCGCAGGCTATACACTCCATCTGCAACCCGTTGCGGATATCGATTCCCATGGGACAGACCACGACGCAGGAATCACAATCAATGCAATGCCCCCGGTTTTCCCAGCTATCGCCCGCCTTGTGCTTGCCGCGAGGCTCACCGCGCACTTTATCATATGCGATGATAAGCGTGTCCTTGTCGAACATGGCGGACTGAAAGCGCGCATAAGGGCACATATACGTGCATACCTGCTCGCGCGCGAAACCCGCCATGAGGTAGGTGGAAAAGGTAAGACCTACAATCCAGCTTCCTACGCTCCACGGCACGTCGAAATGCATGATCTGGTCGGCAAGCGTCGGTGCATCATTGAAATAGAACACCCATGCGCCGCCGGTGCATAACCCTATCAGCAGCCAGATGATATGGGTAAGCGTCTTCTTGCGGATTTTATCCAGCGTCCATGGCGATTCGTCGAGCTTCTTACGGGCGTTGCGGTCGCCCTGCACAATACGTTCCACCCACACGAACAAATCCGTCCATACGGTCTGCGGGCAAGCATAGCCGCACCATACGCGGCCAAAGAGCGATGTTATGAAAAACAATCCTACAGCGGCAAGGATCAGCAGGCCGGTGATGAAATACACTTCCTGTGGCCAGATTTCGATACCAAAAAAATATGCTCGTGTATGGGGGATGTCGATCAGGATGGCCTGCCCCGGCGCATGTTCGCCGCGATCCCAGCGCAACCACGGTGTGCCGTAATAAATAGCCAGCAGCGTGACCATCGACAGCCATTTCAGCTTGCGGAACTTCCCCCACACGCGTCTGGGATATATTTTCGCCTGCTTAGCGAAAAGTTTGAGGGAAGCGGCCATGACTGTCCTATTTTTTCGGTACGGGCGCTTCCCCTCCGCCCAGCGAATGCACGTAAATGGTAAGCTGCTTGATGGTTTCATCCGACAGCCTTTCGTTCCATGCAGGCATCACGCCGTGGCGCGGGACGTTGATCTGCTGCACGATATGCTGCTTATCGCCACCATACAGCCAGATAGCGTCGGCAAGGTTTGGCGCACCGATCTTGCGGTCGCCCTTGCCGTCGGCACTGTGGCACGCCGCGCAGTTTTGTTTGAATAATTCGGCAGACTCGGCGCTTGCTTCCCCCTTACCGGAAAGGCTCAACACGTAGTCAGCCAGCTTGCTGATTTCTGCGGGTTTGAGCGTTTCACGGAACGCAGGCATCTGTGAAAAGCGTGTTTTGTCATGCGCCGAGCGCGCTCCGTATTGGATCGTAGCGTAAATATCTTCAAGCGTGCCACCCCACAACCAATCGTCGTCGTTCAGGTTCGGGTAGCCGGAGCCACCCTGTGCGCCCGTGCCATGGCAGGCAGCGCAGTTTTCCTTGAACATGGTTTTACCGCCTGCCAGCGCGAACTGGTACAGTTGCGGATCGCCCTGAATAGCGGCAAGCGATGCATCGCGAATTTTCTCTGCGAATTCTCCGCGCACCTGCATGATCTCCGCCTGCTCGTCAGCCAGTTTCGTATATTGCGTCCACCCGAGGGTGCCTTTAGTATTTCCTGAAAGCGTCGGCCATGCGGGATACACGACCCAATAGCCCACAGACCAGACGATGGTGATAAAAAACACGATCAGCCACCAGCGCGGCGCAGGGAGATTGAGTTCGCGGATGCCGTCCCATTCATGGCCGGTAGTTTCGACTCCGGTCACTTCATCGCGGTCGACAGGTTTTTTAGGGTCAGCCATGTGTGTCCTCCTTAAGCGGAATCTCAGCCAGTTTTTGCAGCCGTTGCTTGGCGGACGGGCGCATCGCCCACGCTGCGATGCCTATGAACACCATGAAGAAGAACAGCAAGCCTATGACAGGCGCGTAGTGTATAAAAATGTCCATTACGGTTTCGGCTCCTCGATTTTATAATCCTTGATGTCGGCCAGCGTGCCGAGCGACTGCAGGTAGGCCACCAGCGCGTCCATTTCGGAGACATATTGCAACTGCCCGTCGAAATCGCGCTGATTCACCTTTTTGCCGTAGCGTTCGACAAGCCCGCTATTATCGGTTTCAGGATGCGCCTGCGCCATCGCGTCGTTATAGGCCTGCTCGATCATGGCATCGGTGTAAGGCACGCCGACGGTGCGGTACGCCCTCATCAACCCGGCAAGGTCGAGCGCGTTGACACCGCTGTTCATCATCATGCCGTAGCCGGGCATGATGGATTCCGGCACCACGTCGCGCGGCCTTATAAGATGAGCCACATGCCATTCATCCGAATATTTGCCGCCGACGCGGGCGAGGTCAGGCCCTGTGCGCTTGCTGCCCCACAGGAACGGATGGTCATACATGCTTTCGGCGGCGAGTGAATAATGGCCGTAGCGCTCCACTTCATCGCGCAGCGGCCTTATCTGCTGGCTGTGGCAGTTGTTGCAGCCTTCGCGGATGTAAATTTGCTGTCCTGCCAACTCCAGCGGTGTCAGCGGGCGCATGCCGCTGACTTTTTCGATGGTGGTTTCGATGCGGAACAGCGGTACAATTTCCACCAGCCCGCCGATGGAAATGGCGATGATGGTAAACACAAGCAGCCAGATGGAGTTGCGCTCCAGTTTCCCGTGATGCTTAAGCATAGGCTGCCTCCTTGCGGCTTTCGCAGCCTTTGATCGTCATCCAGCAATTATATACCATGATAATCATGCCTGCGAGGTAGAGCAGCCCCCCCAGCGCACGGATGATGTAATACGGGTGCATTGCCTCCACGGTTTCCACGAAGGAATATTCAAGAAAACCCATGGAATCGTAGGCGCGCCACATAAGCCCCTGCATGATGCCCGCCACCCACATGGCGGTGATGTAGAGCACGATGCCGATGGTGGCGACCCAAAGATGCGTATTGACGAGTCGCATGGAATACAGCTCCTTGCGCTTCCACAGTACCGGCACCAAATGGTAAATCGCGCCGAAGCTGATAAACGCCACCCAGCCCAACGCCCCCGAATGCACATGGCCTATCGTCCAGTCGGTGTAGTGCGAGAGGGAATTCACCGCCTTGATCGACATAAGCGGCCCTTCAAAAGTGCTCATCCCATAAAATGCGAGCGCAACCACCATGAACCGCAACACCGGATCTTCACGCAGCTTGTTCCATGCGCCCGAAAGCGTCATGAGGCCGTTGATCATCCCACCCCAAGACGGCATCCACAGCATGATGGAGAACGTCATCCCCAGCGTTTGCGCCCAGTCGGGCAGCGCGGTGTAGTGCAGGTGATGCGGCCCCGCCCAGATATAAATAAAGATCAGCGACCAGAAAT
Organism: uncultured Rickettsiales bacterium; assembly: GCA_964645205.1. Lineage (GTDB taxonomy): Bacteria > Pseudomonadota > Alphaproteobacteria > Rickettsiales > SXRF01 > CAZYBO01. The sequence goes on along the minus strand of CAZYBO010000001.1, from coordinate 143,587 downwards.
GCAGGATGGAAAGCCGGTAGGAATAGACCGGCCTGTTCGCACGCTTGGGCACAAAATAATACATGATGCCGAGGAAGCCCGCCGTGAGAAAGAACCCTACCGCATTATGTCCGTACCACCACTGTATCAACGCACTCTGCACGCCGCCCCATACCGGCACGCTCTTGGCGTCGAGGCCGGACACCGGCACGCTGATGCCATTGACCAGATGCAGCACGGCAACCGTGGCAATGAACGCAAGATAAAACCAGTTGGCGACATAAATATGCGGTTCTTCGCGGTTTTTAAGCGTCATCAGGAAAATCAGGAGGTATACGACCCACACCACGGTCAACCACAAATCGGCATACCACTCCGGCTCTGCATATTCCTTGCCCTGCGTAACGCCAAGCACATAGCCAAGCGCGGCAATTACGATAAAAAACTGGTACCCCCAGAAGGTAAACAGGGAAAGCCTGTCGCCCCACAAGCGTGTGCGGCAGGTGCGCTGCACAACAAAGTACGACGTGCCGAACAGCACGTTGCCGCCAAAAGCGAAAATAACCGCCGACGTATGCAGCGGGCGCAGACGGCCAAACGTGAGGTAAGGCTCGATATTCAAGTCGGGAAACGCCATCTGCAGGGCGATGAACAGCCCCGCGGCCATGCCCACCACGCCCCAGAACAGGGAAGCGATGGTGAACAGTTTGACAATATCGTCGTTGTAGATTGGCGCCACTCTTTGCATATTACCTCATTATTTTTGCTGCCATGAACAGCAGTGAAAACCCATTAAACGCCATAAGCGCACGCCCCGCATAACGCATGGCATGCCTCCATTTTTTACTCAGCAATGCAGCGCTGCCGCTGGCAATAATCAGCGCAGGCATGGTGCCGAGCGTAAAAATCCACATCGCGATCATGCCGCTAATCGGGCTCTCCAGTGTCGCCGCCATCATCAGCGCAGCGTAGAGCAGGCCGCACGGCATAAACCCGAGCAATGCGCCACGCACATATGTCGAACCCGATATGGTGGAGAATGCGGTATGCTCGCACCGATTTAGGCAACTGAGTAAAAATAAAACTCCCGCCGCGGCCAGCATTAAAGAAGACGCTACCGGCCACCAACTATAGGCCGCGACCTGCCGTGAAAGAAGTGCCGCAAAAAAGCCCAGCGCGCCGTAACTCGTCATCCTGCCTGCGTGATAGACAAATCCGTCCGCTACAACGGCTTTAGCCCTTCCACACGACGACGCGCATGGCCGACCGCATGCCGCCAGCGCTCCGCACATAGCCAGACAATGCGTGAAGCCGCCCGTAAGCCCCCCGAGGAAAAATATCGCGAACAGCCCACCATGCTGGGTAAACGCCGCCGCACAGTGCGCCAGTAATGCATCCATGAATGTATCTCCACCGCGAGCGTAGTGAATTGCCTGCCGACCGCATTGACCTATATCAATCCGATAGTTAAATTGCAAAAAAAATGATTATTATCTAGCTTTAATTGTATCGCGCAATGCGATGACATTCCCGGTGCAAGGAGTAATATAGCGCCATGCATTGGACGGATAACGCCATCGTACTTTCCACCCGCAAATTCGGGGAAAACAAAGCGCTCGCGCATGTGTTCTCACGCGTGCACGGCTTGCATGCGGGGATGGTGGCGGGGGCGTCGTCGAAGGCGAACCGGGGCATTATCCAGCCGGGGAATATCGTAAGCGTGACGTGGAACGCGCGCTTGTCGGAGCATATCGGCGCGTTCAAAGCCGAGTTACTTACGCCCAACGCGGCATTGGTGATGCAGGACGGGCAGCGACTTTGCGCGCTGTCGTCGGCATGCGCGATGATGGAAGTGTCGCTACCAGAGCGCCATCCCTATCCCGACCTCTACGACCGGCTCGCTGCATTTTTGCACATGCTGGTGTATGGCGATGCATGGGAAGAAACCTATGTACGATTGGAGATGGAAATCCTCAACCAGTGCGGTTTCGGGCTGGATCTGTCGCAATGCGCCGCCACGGGCACGACGGACGATTTAACCTACGTCTCCCCCAAATCCGGCCGCGCCGTATCGCACGAGGCGGGCGCGGCGTACCGCGATAAATTGTTGCCGTTGCCGGGGTTTCTACTCACCCCCTCTCCAACCCTACTCCCGTACGGGGGAGGGAGTAGAAAAAACGTAGAAATCCTTGCAGGAATGCGGCTTTCCGGCTATTTTCTCGAACTCTGGCTGCTGGCGCCGCACAACCGAAAACTCCCGGCGGCGCGTCAGAGACTGATAAATACTATGAAAGTTGAGCATGTCGAAGAAGCCGCAACGTGAAGACACCATAAATATCGTATCCTTCAAAACCACACTGGAGGAAAAATATTTAGCCTACGCCATGTCCACCATCACGGCGCGTTCGCTGCCGGATGTGCGCGACGGGCTGAAGCCGGTGCACCGCCGTTTGCTTTATGCCATGCTGCAACTCAAGCTCGACCCCAAATCCGGCTTTAAGAAATGCGCGCGCGTGGTCGGTGACGTGATCGGTAAATACCACCCGCACGGCGATTCCGCCGTATACGAAGCGATGGTGCGCCTCGCTCAGTCCTTCGCGGTGCGCTACCCGCTGGTCGAAGGCCAGGGAAATTTCGGCTCCATCGACGGCGACAACGCGGCCGCCATGCGTTACACCGAAGCCCGCCTCACCGACGTAGCGATGGCGCTCCTCAACGGCATCGATGAAGACACCGTGAATTTCCGCGCCACCTATGACGGCGAGGAAAGCGAACCGATCGTCCTCCCGTCCGCATTCCCGAACCTGCTGGCTAATGGCTCGGAAGGCATCGCCGTCGGCATGGCTACCTCCATTCCCCCGCATAACGTGGGCGAATTGTGCGACGGCCTGCTCTACATGATCGAGCATCCCGACTGCACGGTGGCGCGCCTGCTCAAGCGCATCCCCGGCCCTGATTTCCCCACCGGCGGCGTGATCGTGGAGTCGGAAGCAAATATTCTGGCCGCCTACGAAACCGGCCGCGGGGCGATCCGCGTGCGCGCGAAATGGCAGAAGGAAGAACTCAGCCACGGCATGTACCAGATCGTGGTCACCGAAATTCCGTATCAGGTCGCCAAGTCGCGACTGATCGAAAAAATCGCAGAACTGTTTAAGAATAAAAAACTGCCGCTGCTCGGCAATATCAGCGACGAATCCGCCGAGGACATCCGCATCGTGCTGGAGCCGAAGAACCGCTCGGTAGACCCGGAAATGCTGATGGAATCCCTCTTCCGCGCCACCGATTTGGAATCGCGCGTGAACCTCAACCTCAACGTGCTCAACGCCAAGGGCGCGCCGCAGGTGATGAACCTGAGGGACATACTCTTCGCGTTTTTAGAGCACCGCCTTGACGTGCTCGTGCGCCGCACCAATTTCCGCCTCGGTAAAATCGCGCACCGTCTGGAAATTTTAGAAGGCTTCCTCGTCGCCTACTTAAATCTCGACGAGTTGATCCGCATCATCCGCCGCGAGGACGAGCCGAAGCCGCTCATCATGAAAAAATGGAGCTTAAGCGACGTTCAGGCGGAATATATTTTGAACATGCGCCTGCGCAGTTTGCGCAAGCTCGAAGAATTCGAGATCAAGGGCGAGCACGACAAGCTATCCAAAGAACAAAAAGAATTGAAAGCGCTGCTCAAGTCCGAAGAAAAAATGTGGCTGAAAATCGCCGACGAAATCAAGGAAGTGAAGCAGAATTTCGGCGGCAAGACTGCGCTCGGCAAGCGCCGCAGCATCTTCGCCGAAGCGCCTGCAGGCAAAGTCATCGACATCGAGGCGTTCGTCGAGAAAGAACCCATCACCATCCTCTGCTCCAACATGGGCTGGCTGCGCGCGGTGCGCGGGCACGGCGTGGACGTGTCGGACATCAAGCACAAGGAAGGCGACGAAGGCCGTTTCGAGCTGGAAGGCCAGACCACCGACAAGCTACTCATCTTCTCCACCAGCGGCCGTTTCTACACCCTCCCCTGCGACAAAATCCCGCGCGGTAAGGGGCAAGGTGAGCCGGTGCGCCTGATGATCGACATGGACAACGCCGATGAGATCGTAGGCATGTCCATCTATGATCCTGAGGCCACGTTGCTGGTCGCCTCCACCGCCGGTAAAGGCTTCCTCGTCAGTGCGTCCGACGTGGTGGCGCAGACCCGCAACGGCAAACAGGTCCTCAACGTCACCGACGGCCATAAGGCCGCCTCTTACAGCTATGTCGAAGGCGACCATGTCGCAGTGATCGGTGACAACCGCAAGCTGCTCATATTCCCGCTCAACCAGCTCCCGCCGATGCAAAAAGGTCAGGGCGTTATTTTGCAGAAATACAAAGATGGCGGGCTGTCCGACATTAAAACCTTCAAGCTCAAAGAAGGCTTAAGCTGGGCACTTGGCGGTAAAACCCGCATTGAGGTCGACCTTAAGCCGTGGGTTGGCAACCGCGCTGACGCAGGCAGGCTACCGCCGACCGGTTTCCCCAGAACAAATAAATTTTCCTAGGCTTTGTTGAGGTAAATTGTACCTTTGAGCAAGCGGACGCGCGCGGCGATTTTTTCGTGATAGATTTCATGCGAGCGTTTGAGCGTATTGCATAACCGCCCATAGAGCCTTGCCCTAAGGCTCTTGTTTGTCACCTTAGAGTGGATCGTAAGTCTACTTCCTGCTCCGTCTGGCTCCACCGTATATTTTTCTTCTGCACTGATTCCTATATCGTAATGAAAGGGAAGCGGTTTAGACGGCATAGTGATATGCACCATATGCCGTAGCATGGAAATCTCGTAGTTCGGCTTCACTTTGCCGTTAATTTTGATTTCGGAATAATCTGCACCGACATGGATGCGCCATACTTCAGGGAATTCGGATATGCGCTCGGTTTTGGTGACGCCGGAATACCATTCAGCCTGATGTTCAATATCCGTAATCACCGACCATAACAGATCGCAAGGAGCATCAACACTATAATGCGACGTACGACTCTGCGACGCGGGCAATATCGCCCCGATACAGTTATATAGTATCTTCAGCACCCGTTAAGCCGCGTTCCGCTGCTCTTCCAGCACGCGCTTGAGCCACGCCGCACCGCTATGGTTGTCCACATAGTTCACCAGCGCGATGACCACACGGCGGTCGAAATGCGTATCCGCCTGATCCATGAGGAAACGGTTGGCGGCGGGGATTTCAATCGCCGTGCGCCACGAACGCGGGCTGATCATGCCGATAAAGGCGTTCGATACGGCGATGATGCGGGCGGAAATCAAAATGGCTTCGCCTTTCAGCCCCATTGGGCCGGTACCATCCCATTTTTCCTGCCACTGATGCAGGGTTTCGGCTACCGGGCCTTCAAAATTGACATCCTTCACGAGATCGGCAGCCATCTGCATTGAATCGCTGATAACAGCTTTTTCTTCCGGCGTGAGGCTTTCGGTCTTGGTCAGCAATTCGGTGGGCACCACGATTTTACCGATATTCATCAGGCAACCCGCCACGCGCGTGGCTTCGATGGTGATGTTGTCCAGATCCATGTCGATCGCTATTTCCTGGGCTATCTGCGACACCAGCAGCGAATGGTTGGCCGCGAAGGGGTCGCGCTTATCCACCAGACGCACCAGCGTTTCGATAAGCTGGTTCTGCGTTTCCAGCCTGCCCTCGCGCTCATGCACGATCTCGCTGATGTCCTGCTCCACGATCAACACCCCCGGCGTATGCGGCGGCAGGGTGGATACGGGGATATGCTCCAGCGGCACATACGCCGAACGCACGACTTGTTCGCCTATATCCACCGGCACGTGCGTTACGTCATAGATCACCTGGTTGTTGCGTAGGGCTTTGTTGCACTGTTCCCATATATGCTCCGCCCGCGCGCCGCCGCGCACGTCATGCAGCGTCTTGCCCGCTACCGAACCGGCCGACATGTCCGCGGCATCGGCGGCTTTCTGGTTGGCGAACTGGTAGGTCTGGCGTTTATCGACGATATAGATCGGCTCCGGCTGGTGGTCGGCGACGAGCCGCAGCAGCTGCTCCTGCGCCTGCGCTTGCGCCGCAAGTTTTTTGAAATAGCGGGACATCAGCATCGCGCGCTTGGAATGCGCCTGCCACCACACGGTGAATACGATGAGTATGATGATGGCGATGATAAGGATGAAGAATACCACCATGCTGCCGCGCTGAACATCGCTGGCGGCGAGCGCTTCGTCGCGATCGATCTTGACGACCAGCGTCCATGGCGTGCCGGCCACTTCACGGGAAGTAGCGAGCACGCGCTTATCGCGATAATCCCTTGAGGACGCATCGCCAAGGAATGCGCCCACCGTTTTCATCAGCCCCGCTTCCACATACTTCGCTTCATCGCGCTGCACCTGTTTGCCAAGCGCTGCCGTGCCGTCCTGCAGCGGGGAAATAAATTCCATCATGCTGCCGTCATCGCCGCCATTGCGCACAAGAATGGATTCGAGCGTGCGCTCCGTCGTGCCCGGATGCTTGAGCAAGCCAAACAGGTTCGCGTCTATGGTTTTGATACCGACGACTTTGCCGATCTGCGCGTTGGCATCGTGCTCGCCCTGAATAGAGAAGATCGGAACGACGAAACCTATATGCAAGGTGCCTTCATCATCTTTGCCTATATCGATCAGCGCTTCCTGCCCGGCCACATGGCTCTTTGCGCGTGCAAGCATAAGGTCGCGCGTGGCGGGTTGCATCGCGGTTGACACTATCATCTGGTTGTCATTGTCGATCACCGCCATGCCGTTTTTGCTTTCCTGCTGCACGTTGGCATGGATCGCGTCAACGCCGGGCGCGCTGAAGCCGGTGCGGTCGGCGGTAAAGATGAGAAGCGTGCGCAGGTAGGATTTCTGCGCGGGTTCCTGCTGTGTGGCGCCATTCTTTTCCGTGGGCGCGGTCTGTAATTCAGTGAGGTAGAGTTGGAGCGAGGGATTATCCGCCAGCGTGCGCATGTCCTTAAAGTGCCCTGACACCCAGCCGCTTACATCCGCCGTGCGGCTTTCGGCGATCAGGTTCAGCTTTTCCTGCCAGCCCTGCATATCGCGCGCAAGATCGGCGGCGGTATAACGGCCTACGAGCCACACGCCGGTGATAAAAATCGCAAACACCAGAAACGTAATGCCGTAAAACCGAGGCGCAAAATTGGGCGACTCTTCGGGTTGGGATAGGATCGTATTCTTATCAGGCATGGGCGCGCGCTCCTCGCTAAACCGCAGTTTATCTGGGGTATTCTTATACTCTACCTTTGCAAAAAGTCGAGAGAAAACGCCATTCTCCCGCCTTATTTAGGGGTATATGACCACCACCAGCTTTCGTTTACTCCGTAGATCGGACGGTAATGATAGATGCGCATCGCGGGCATGATCTGCTGAATCTGGTTGTCGAGCACGAGCAGATCGTTGCCGTCATAGACACCGAGGATCGCATGGATGATGCCGCCGAGATTGAAATCCTGCACGATGATAATACGCATCGCATCTTCCGGTACGCCCGCTTCCCGCAGCGAATAATATTTGGCGATGGCGTAGTCTTCGCAATCACCATTGATTTCCATAAACTGGTACGGGGTTTCCCAATAATCTTCCATACCCCAGTTGAGCTGGTCTACTATATAGGGATGTTCGTTCGCCCACGCATTCACCGTGGAGAGTTTATCGCGCAGCGATTTAGAGCGCATCTCCACGATCATGTCGCGCCACTCTTTTACCACGCAGGGATGGAACTGCCGCTTGCCGCATTCATTATCGGGCAGTTTCATTTCATCGTCGAAGCGCGAGATCACGCCCGTCCATTTCGGAAACGGGACAAGATTATTGGAGCGTTTCTCACTCATATTGAAATAGGAATTGCGCGCGGCGAATGCGGGATGCGCCTGCGCGACGAGGCCGACGCATGCCAGTGCAAAGAGTGTTTTTCGTACCATTCGCGTGCAAGTCATTGTGCCGTTATCATCGCATTTGGCGCGATTATCGCAAGGCGAAACATGCCTAAAATGTGGTTTTTATACCACACTCGGAACGAATGTACGAAAAAAATATGCCTCATAATCGCCATTCGCAAACGCAATATTTTGAATAATTCATTCCATAGCAAGAACGTTATAAGCGTTATTGAGAGCCGTTTTGTGCATTATCGTTTTTCATTACGTATGCGGAACGAATAATTGCGCGCCGGTTCGCGCAGGAAGAAATTCCAGCCCCGGCACCCACGGCGTTAATAGAAAATTTATTATTTATCTGGTATAAACATACTCGATACACGCGTACACGGTGTGCGTGGGTATTTTCTAACCAAGATGGAGTTTACCATGATTAAGAAGAAAGCAGCTGCTAAAAAGAAGCCGGCTAAAAAGACCGCTAAAAAAGCAGTAAAGAAAGTCGCGAAAAAGAAAGTAGCGAAGAAGAAGACTGCTAAGAAGGCAGTAAAGAAGACCGCAAAGAAGAAGACTGCCAAAAAGTCTGCTAAAAAGGCAGTAAAGAAGTCTTCCAAGCCGAAGGTTGGTCTCAGCCTGATGGCTCGCGCAGCTTCCGCTAAGAAGGTGACCCCGATCCGCCTCTAATGGCTCGGGTTACCGACTAAAATTAGGGGCTTCTCAGGAAGCCCCTTTTTTTTGCCCACGATTTGGAATGGGTTTCGCAGTGCGAAACGTAAGAAACTTACAAAACCCCACATAAAAAGGCCGGAAGCGTTTCCACTCCCGGCCTTTCCTTACACTCGGAATCCTGCGTTACGCGGGCTTGCGTTCCTTGGCGACCTGGCCGGAGATGTCTTCGCCGGTTTCCTGATCCACCGCTTTCATGGACAGGCGGATTTTGCCGCGATTGTCCATTTCCAGCACTTTCACTTTCACGGTGTCGCCTTCGTTCACCACGTCTTCAACCTTGTTGACGCGCTGCGGAGCGAGTTCGCTGATATGTACGAGACCGTCCTTGGGCCCGAGGAAATTCACGAACGCGCCGAAATCAACCACGCGCACAACCTTACCCGTGTAGATCTTGCCGATTTCCGCTTCGGCGACGATGCTGTAGATCCAGTCATAGGCTTTCTTGCCCATTTCTTCGCTGACCGCGGCGATACGCACAACGCCGGTATCTTCGATGTCGATCTTCGCGCCGGTCACTTCGCAGATTTCGCGGATGACTTTGCCACCGCTGCCGATGACTTCACGGATTTTTTCTTTCGGGATGTTCATGGTGGTGATGCGCGGAGCGGTGCTGCCCACGGAATCACGCGGTGCGGTAAGCGCCTTCGCCATCTGCGCAAGGATATGCTTACGGCCGTCACACGCCTGCTTCAGCGCGACTTTCATGATTTCTTCGGTAATACCGTCGATCTTGATGTCCATCTGCAGGGCGGTGATGCCGTTTTCCGTACCGGCCACCTTGAAATCCATGTCGCCGAGATGATCTTCGTCGCCAAGAATATCGGACAGCACGATGAAGCCGTCCTTCTCTTTGATAAGACCCATAGCGATACCCGCTACCGGGCTTTTCAGCGGAACGCCCGCATCCATCATCGCCAGCGAGCTGCCGCACACGGTCGCCATCGAGGACGAACCGTTGGACTCGGTGATTTCCGACACGCAACGCAGCGTGTAGGGGAAATCGTTCTTCGCAGGCAGCATCGGACGCATTGCGCGCCATGCCAGCTTGCCGTGGCCGATTTCGCGGCGGCCAGGGCCACCCATACGACCTACTTCGCCGGTGGAGTAAGGCGGGAAGTTATAATGTAACAGGAAACTTTCGGTATATTCGCCGTCCAGCGCGTCGATGCGCTGTTCGTCCTGACCGGTGCCGAGCGTGGCAACCACGATCGCCTGCGTTTCACCGCGAGTGAACAGTGCCGAGCCGTGCGTGAGCGGCAGGATGCCAACCTGACATTCAATCTGGCGGATGTCGGCCGCACCGCGCCCGTCGATGCGCTTCTGGTTCTTCACCACGTCGCTGCGCACGATGTCCTGTTCCACTTTCTTGAACTGGCTGCTGATCGACTTATCGTCGTAACCGCCGTCGGCGAGTTCCGCTTTGAGTTTCGCCTTGATTTCATCGAGGCGGTTGGAGCGATCCTGCTTGCCGGTGAGCTTGTAGGCGGCGCGCAGATCGGCTTCCGTAATTTCGCGTACGCGCGAAACCAGCGTAGCGTCGGCGGCCTTGGGCACATCCCACGGGTCTTTCGCGCAGGTTTCCGCCATGTCGACGATCATGTCGATCACCGGCTGCATCTGCTTGTGGCCGAACATCACGGCGCCGAGCATCGTTTCTTCCGACAGCTCGTGCGCTTCGGATTCCACCATCAGCACCGAGCGTTTCGTGCCCGCGACCACGAGGTCGAGCTTGCTGTCGGGCAGGTCGCCCTTGGTGGGGTTCAGCACATATTCGTCATTGATATAGCCCACGCGCGCACCGGCGATGGGGCCCATGAAGGGCACGCCGGAAATCGTGAGTGCAGCGGAAGCGCCGACGAGAGCGACCACGTCCGGATCGTTCATCAGATCGTGCGAAAGCAGCGTGCACACCACCTGCGTTTCGTTGTTGAAACCGGGGAGGAACAGCGGGCGGATCGGACGGTCGATCAAACGCGAGGTGAGCGTTTCTTTTTCGCTGGCGCGGCCTTCGCGCTTGAAGAAGCCGCCGGGAATCTTTCCGGCTGCGAATGCTTTTTCCTGATAGTTGACCGTAAGCGGGAAGAAATCGACATCCGGCTTCGCGGTTTTTGCGGCAACCACGGTGCAGAGCACGACGGTGTCGCCGTAGGTGGCGAGTACAGCGCCGCTGGCCTGACGCGCGATGCGGCCGGTTTCCAGCGTGAGCGTGCGACCGCCCCATTCGATTGATTTTTTGGTGATAGTGAACATGATGATTGTATCCTTTCTAAAGTGTGAAAGGGCGGGTGCTTGGTTCTAGGGCCTAGTAAAACAGCGTATTGCGCCGCTTTACTAGTACCTAGCCCCTAGAACCCAGCCCCCTGAATTATTTCCTGATACCAAGTTTCTTGATCAGGGTTTCATAACGCGTCGCGTCGGTCTTCTTGAGGTAATCAAGCAGACGGCGACGGCGGCCGACCATGATCAGCAACCCGCGGCGCGAGTGGTGATCGTTTTTGTGCGAGCCGAAATGCTCGGTCAGATGGTTGATACGTTCCGTGAGCAGTGCAACCTGCACTTCCGATGAACCGGTATCGTTTTTATCCGTGGCGTACTTTTTGATGGTCGCCTGTTTCGTTTTTGCGTTCGCTTTACTCGACATCGCAGCTTCTCCTTCTCTATCTTTATAAATTAAACACTCTTACCGGCTTCATCATGCCCTGCGATAGGTTGCAGATTGCGACAGGCTTTCCTTCAAACCGGGCATAAACCACGTCGCCTTGGACGGGGGTTTGCACCGAGATAGCCTGACCGCGTTTCAGCAGTACCGCCTGGTTGGAAGAAATCTCCAATGCCGGGATGTCGTCCAGCACAGATTCCACCGGTAATAAAAAACCAAGGGCGTTGTTATGCACCATTTTTTCCAGCGTTTCCAGTGAAATCGCATGGTTTTCCGTAAATTTACCCACCTTCAGCCGCCGCAATACGGTCACATAACCCAGACAGCCAAGCCTATCGCCCATATCACGGGCAAGGGAGCGGATATAGGTACCCTTGCCGCACTCGCAGAAGAAACTGGTTTCCTCAACATGTTCCCTCTCCCCTTGTGGGGGAGAACCTTTAATTAACCCCCTCTCCCCTTGTGGGAGAGGGTTGGGGAGAGGGGAAACCATCAACGCATGAGATTGTGGAGACACCCCCCTCTCCCCGCCCTCTCCCACAAGGGGAGAGGGATATATCATAAGCCTATCCACCCTCACCTCCCGCGCCTTCAGTTCCAGCGCTTCCCCGGCACGCGCGGCGTCGTAGGAGCGCCTGCCGCCCACCTTAATTGCTGAGTAATCAGGCGGCATTTGCAGGATGGTGCCGGTAAATTCGGATAAAATCGCCTGAATTTCAGAAAGTTGCGGGCGGTTTGGCGACGTCGCGATCGTCACCCCTTCGCTATCGTCCGTATCGCGCTTTTCGCCCCACTTGACGGTAAACCCATAGGCCTTTTCGCTGGCGACCATGTACTGGATCACCTTGGTCGCCTCCCCCAACGCCAGCGGCAGGATGCCCGACGCCATGGGGTCGAGCGTCCCGGCATGGCCGATTTTGGAGGGTTTGAGCAGGCGCTTGACCTTGGCCACCGCGTGCGCGGACGTGATGCCTAAGGGTTTATCGAGGATGAGCCAGCCGTTCATTCGGAAATCAGATTTCCGGCTTCTGGGCTTCGTTATCCGACTTCAGGTCTTTGGCCACTTCCGGCCGGTTGAGGATGGTGTTGATGCGCTGGGCTTCATCGAACGAATGGTCGAGTGCGAAGTAGATTTTTGGGGCATGGCGCAGGCGCACACGTTTGGATACGAGGTGGCGGATTTCCGGTGCGGCTTCGATCAAAACCTTGAGGAATTCTTCCTTATTGGCGCCTGCAAGCGGCATAAAAAACGCGGTAGCGTTCTTCAAATCCGGGCTCACCCGCACTTCAGACACGGTGATCGACGCGCTGGAAAGCCCCGGCGCATGGCACTCCCCGCGCATGAAAATATCGGCCAGCGCATGGCGGATTTCTTCGCCCACGCGCAGCGGTCGCGGTGCGCCGCCTTTTTTGTCCCTGCTGAAGAAATCGTGAAGTTTTGACATATTATACAGCGCGTTATTATAGTTTTTTAACGGATAAGTCAATCGTAACAAAAACTTCACACACCCGGCAAGGAATATCATTAGAATCAGGGGGTTCATACGTATTTAAAGGGGACGTTTCATGAGCGCAGCATCCGCTATCACGCCTGAAATTAACGATGCATTCGCCCTCGTGCTTAAAAATATCGCCACCTATAGCCGACCAGCACGACAGCGAGTTCACCATCACCTGGAATTGGGTCTGGACGTGCGCAAGGGGGGCTTTGTGGAGAGAACGGCAGGCAAAGACGGTAAAGCGGCAATCCGCGAGTAATTACACCGTCCGCGCCTGTTCCTCGATTTCGAAACATTCGATCTGGTCTTTGATGCGGATGTCTTCGTAGTTTTCAAACGCCATGCCGCATTCCAGGCCGCTTTTTACTTCTTTCACTTCGTCCTTGAAGCGCTTCAGCGTTTTTAGCGTGCCTTCGTGGATCACCACGTTGTCGCGCAGCAGGCGTACTTTGCAGCCGCGCTTGATGATGCCGTCGGTGACCATGCAACCTGCGACTTTTCCGGCCTTGCTCATGTTGAACACTTCGCGGATTTCGGCGTAGCCGAGGAAGTTTTCGCGCAACGTGGGCGATAACATACCCGACAGCGCGGCTTTCACATCGTCCACCACGTTGTAGATAATGGAATAATAGCGAACCGTGACTTTGTCCTTCGCCGCCATTTCCTTGGCTTTAGGAGCGGCGCGCACGTTAAACGCGATGATCATAGCGCCGGTGGCTTTGGACAGGGTAATATCCGATTCGGTGATCGCGCCGACGCCGGAATGGAGGATACGCACCGCCACTTCGTCGTTGGAATATTTATTGAGCGAACCCGCGATGGCTTCCACCGAACCCTGCACGTCGCCCTTGATGATGACGGGAAGTTCCTTGGCGTTAGTACCAGCAGCGGCGCCGAACAGCGATTCCATCGTGCGTGCCGACAGCACCACATTCTGTTCGCGTATACGGCGACCACGATACTCTGCAATGTCGCGCGCGGTTTTTTCGTCTTCAACGACGGAGAACGTGTCGCCCGCATCCGGCGCGATGCTCAGGCCGAGAATAGCTACCGGCGCACCGGGGAGCGCTTCTTTTACGGTTTGTCCCTTATCGTCTACCATCGTGCGCACGCGGCCATAGGCTGCGCCAGCTACCACGATATCACCCACACGCAGCGTGCCTTTTTGCACGAGGATGGTGGTGACGACGCCCTTGCCCTGATCGAGCTTGGCTTCCACCACTACACCCGCACCGGCGCGATCCGGGTTAGCGGTAAGCTCCAGCACTTCGGCCTGCAGCAGGATGGCTTCCACGAGCTTGTCGAGATTCATGCCGGTTTTCGCGGACACTTCGATGGCCATAATGTCGCCGCCGAATTCCTCGGTAACCAGCTCATACTGCATCAGCTCGTTTTTCACGCGTGTAGCGTCCGCGCCGGGCTTGTCCATTTTATTGATAGCGACTACGATGGGTACACCGGCCGCTTTCGCGTGGTTGATCGCTTCCTTGGTCTGTTCCATGATGCCGTCGTCACCGGCGACGACGAGGATGACGATGTCGGTGATTTTCGCGCCGCGTGCGCGCATGGCGGTGAAGGCTTCGTGGCCGGGTGTGTCGAGGAAGGTGACTTTCTGGCCGCCGGTGAGTTCCACCTGATATGCGCCGATATGCTGGGTGATGCCGCCCGCTTCTTTCGCCACCACGTCGGTTTTACGCAACGCGTCGAGCAGCGAGGTTTTACCATGATCCACGTGCCCCATGACGGTAACGACCGGCGGGCGCGGCAGCAAGTTGCCCGCATCGTCGCCATCATCTTCGTCACGCAGGACGTTTTCTACGTCGCCTTCCGTGACGCGCTTGAATTTATGGCCGAATTCACCCACCACCAACTCGGCGGTGTCGGCGTCGATCGACTGTGTAGCGGTAACCATCACGCCCAGCTTCATCAGCGCTTTGATGACGTCCACCACGCGCTCGGCCATGCGGTTGGCGAGTTCCTGCACGGTGATCGCTTCAGGGATGACGACTTCACGGATAACTTTTTCGGATTCGCGGTGGTCGCCCTGTGCTTTTTTCAGCGCCTTCTCGCGCTGGCGGCGGATAGAGGCGAGCGAACGCATGCGCTGGTCTTCAAGGTTCGACAGCGCCTGGTTGACGGTGATCTTGCCCGACGAGCGACGGTCTTCGGTAGTGCGCAGTTTCAGCTTACCGCCCTTGTTGCGGTCGGCGCGTTCTTCATCTTCGCTAAACGGCTTGGCCAGCGGCTTGGGCGCTAGCGTCTGCGGTTTTGCAGAAGGAATGGCGTTAACGTCTACTACGGGCGTTGCGGGCGCCTGAGTCGGCTCCGGTACGACTAAATCTTCACCGCGCGCGGCGGCTTCTTCGCGGCGGCGCTGCTCTTCTTCCTTACGAATCGCCGCGCGCTCGGCGGCAAGTTTCATCTCTTCTTCCGCCGTTTTCAACACGCGCATGCGCAGCTTGCGCTCTTCGTCCGTAAGCTGGCGCAGCGTTTCGTCTTCCACATGCTGCGCGGGCGGAGTCCCTGCGCCGGGCTGCTGCTTTACTTCCACAAGACCGCCGGTAGCACCCTGCGCGAAGGTGCGCGTGCGGCGCACTTCCACCGTGACGCTCTTGGAGCGGCCATGGGTAAAGTTCTGCTTTACCTTGCCGCTTTCAACCGTCTTGGTCAGTTGCAAACGGCCGGGGTTAGCCACTTTCAGCGTATCTTTCTTGCTCGTATCGTCGGTCATGTGTCAGCTTATAAAACAGTTGTACCTTTAAAGCTAGCTATTGCTTGCGTCCTGCGGGAACCACGATGCGCGCGCAGCCATAATCAGGTTGCCCGCTTCCTCGGAGCTCAAACCCGCGTCGGGTATGATTTCCAGTAGTTCGGCCGTGGAGAGGTCTGCGAAATCGTCGAGCGTAAGGATTTTGCTTTCGCCCAGCTTTTCCAGCCATTCCTGCTTCATTCCGGCAAATTCGATAAGCGAGGCGTCCACGCCCAGAGCCGTGAGTTTCTGAGTGTTTTCCTGCTGCTTGCTTTCCAGCCAGCCTTGGGCGCGATTATGCAGTTCCTGCGCGACATTGTCGTCGAAACCTTCGATGGAAGCGAGGTCGTCGAGCGGAATGAACGCCACTTCTTCGATAGTGGTAAAACCTTCGGTAACCAGCAGGTGCGCGATGACTTCTTCCACGTTGAGCGCTTCAACGAAGAGCTGCGACAGCGAGCGGAATTCCTCGGCGCGGCGTTCGGATTCGACCGCCTCGGTGAGGATGTCGATGTTCCAGCCGGTAAGCTGCGAAGCGAGGCGTACGTTCTGACCGCGGCGGCCGATAGCAAGGCTGAGCTGGTCGTCGGGAACCACCACTTCGATGCGGCTCTTGGTTTCGTCGATCACGACCTTGGATACTTCAGCCGACGACAGGGCGTTGACCACGAAGGTAGCCGCGTCAGGCGACCATTCGATGATGTCGATCTTCTCACCCTGCAATTCGTTGACCACCGCCTGCACACGGGAACCGCGCACGCCCACGCATGACAATACGGGGTTCACGCTGGAATCCTTCGAAGACACCGCGATTTTCGCGCGGGAACCGGGGTCGCGGGCAACCGCCTTGATTTCGATGATGCCATCGTAGATTTCCGGCACTTCCTGCGTGAACAGCTTAGCAAGGAATTGGGGATGGGTGCGCGAGAGGAAAATCTGCGGCCCGGATTTTTCGCGGCGTACATCGGCGATATAGGCACGGATGCGCTCGTTGCCACGATAGATTTCACGAGGGATCAACTCGTCGCGGCGGATCATGGCCTCAGTGCGGCCGAAATCGACGATTACATTGCCGTATTCGACACGTTTGACCGTGCCGCTGACGATTTCGCCGATCTTGTCTTTGAATTCGCTGAACTGCTTCTCGCGCTCAGCATCGCGCACTTTCTGGAGCACGACTTGCTTGGCAGTCTGCGCGGCTACGCGGCCGAAATCAATCGGCGGCAGCACGTCTTTCAACTCATCGCCGATTTCGAGGGTTTTATCGAGCTTTTTTGCGTCTTTCAGTGACAGCTCGACAGCTTCGTTCTCCACGGCTTCGACGACGGTGCGGATGCGGTAGAGCTTGATCTCACCGGTTTTTTTGTCAATCTCTGCGCGGATATTATGTTCATGGCCGTATTTACGGCGACCAGCGACTTGGATTGCCTGTTCCATCGCGTCCAAAACTGCATCTTTGGGCAGCCCTTTTTCGCGTGCGACCGCATCGGCGATCTGCAACAATTCCGTACTTCCGTAAATAGCCTGACTTGCACTCATTTCACACCTCTTTAATCAGTAGTTATTTCTTCGTTTTTTTCTTACCCGGCGCCGCAGCAGGTGCAGGCGCGAGCTTGGCCATGCGTATATTGGCCAGGTTAATTTCTACGTCACCCTCCGGGGTGGAGAGCGCCACATGGTTATCTTTCAAACCGCCCACTACGCCGCGGAAACGCTTGCGCCCCTCGATGGGAATGTGCGTTTCCAGCTTGATTTCGCTACCGCGAAAGCGCTTGTAGTCATCCGCCTTCACCAGCGGGCGATCCCAGCCGGGAGAGCAGACTTCGAGGTCGTAAGCCTCCGTGATCGGGTCTTCCACTTCCATCAACGCACCGATCGTGCGGCTGATTTCTGTGCAATCGTCGAAACTCATCGGCACACCGTCGCTGCGCTCGGCCATGACCGAGAGCGTCTTGCGGCGGGCGCTGTCTGCCAGCTTGATTTGCACCAGCGCATACCCCATAGCGGTCAGCGGCGGTTCGATCAGTTTCGTTATGTTCTCAACAGCGTTCATACGTCCAGACAAAAGAAAAAGGTGGGTTTTTCGCCCACCTTCTGGCCTGTACTATACGTAAATTCATCTCTATTACAAGAATATTTTCTCGCTTTTCCACTTTTCACTTCTCATATAGGGAAAAATCAGGCATTTTTAGGGGGTCTTTGCCCATAATACATAAGGAATCGCCATGAAAGCCAACATTCTTTACCTTGTTGCCACCATAATCGGCGTCGTGCTGGCCGGATGGTTGTTTTCCTATCTGGAAAACAGGCCGCAGGAAACCCCTATCCCCGCAGCCGCCCTGCCCACCAACGGATTGTTTACTTCTGAGGACAGGCCGCGCCCGGCTAAAAACACCGGCGTTGCTGAAACCCTGCCTGCTCCGGCCACCCCCAAAGCTCCCTCTGAAGTGACCGATGATGTGCCTGCGGGGGCTGAAATCTCAGGCGATGCCGCGTCCAACGCGCTGCCAGCACCGGCGGACGCAGCCGTTCGTCCGGCGTTACCGGCTTCGGAAGGTCAGTAAAAAACTTTCGGTGAAAATGGAGCGGGCGAAGGGGATCGAACCCTCGACATCAACCTTGGCAAGGTTGCACTCTACCGCTGAGTTACGCCCGCTCACCCTCGAAAAACGTATCAAAACGCCCTTGAGGAAGTGGGATAATATGCATTCTTATGCAGTTTGCAAGCGCTAACTGCACTGTGCTATAAACATCGCGGATTAGCTATTTTCTGACAGGATAACGATATGAGCGCACCCGATCCCAAACTCCTTGAAATGCTGGTTTGCCCAGTGACAAAAGCGCGCCTGCGCTATGATCGTGAGGCGCAGGAGTTAATCAGCGAACAGGCGAAACTCGCCTATCCGATACGTGACGGAATACCGATTATGTTGATGGAAGAAGCAAGGAAGCTGGATTAAGCCTGACGCCCGAGATTAAGCCCGTTCTGCATCACGGTGCGCGCTAGCTCGTCGGCGCCTTCATGACGGCGCGCAAGGTCGAGCGCGCTGACAAGCGTGGGTTCGTTCTGCAGCGAATTGGCGGCACTTACCCATGCGCGGCCAGCGGTGGTGATGAGGTTGAAATCAGACATCAGTGTCTCCTCTGCTGCACGTACTTCATGAGATCCTGCACTGCATCGGCGTAAATGATCAGTTCATGGCGCGCGGCGATACTGTCGATGGTGCGCATACCTTCCATCACGCTGATGTATTTATCGCGTACGGAATTCATTTTTCCCATCATGATCTGGTCGATCGAAATGCCCTGCTTGGCGAGCATTTTCATACGCTGAATTTCACCTTCCAGCATCTCGTTCAGTACTACGAGGTCGCGCAGCGATTCGCGCGCGGTGCGCTCGTATTTCTGTGACTGAAGGCTCGACATCAACGTGTTCGACGGTGATTTATCGTTCTGGTGCGATGCATTCATCTTGCTCATTGCAACCCCTTTTCCCGGTTAGATGCAGGCTAACACTCTGAGGATACGGCAAGATGGTTAATTATTTATTGAGTTACGCGGTATAAATCGTTAATATATTTATTTATTCGCCTGATTTTGTGCCAATTTGGGAACATCGCCCACCATGCCCATGGCATGTTTCATGAAAAAACGCTTAAGCGGGGGCATTTTCCCCACTGCCCACAACCCAAGCCCGCGCGCAAGACGAAGCGGCTGTATATCATTTACAAACAACCTGTTGAGCCCATCCGTGACAGCCAGCATCGTCATATTGTCAAAGCGCCGCCATTGCTGGTAATGCGCCAGAACGTCCGGCGAGCCTATATCCAGCCCCAGCCTGAAGCGCTCCCCGACCAGTTCCGCCAGCACCGCAACATCGCGGAACCCCAGATTAACCCCCTGCCCGGCCAGCGGATGAATGCCGTGCGCCGCATCGCCGATCAAGGCAAGGCGCGGTGCGATATAGGTTTTAGCGTGCATCACCGAAAGCGGATAGGAAAAGCGCTTGCCGAGCACGGAAATCCGCCCGAGATAATCGCCTACGCGCTCTTTTATTTCTTGAATAAACTCATCTTCGGGCAGCGCAAGATAAATGCCTGCGCGATCGGCAGGCTCCACCCATACCAGCGACGAACGGTTACCGGTCATCGGCAGCACCGCGAATGCGCCTGCGGGCAGGAAACGTTCCTGCGCAAGCCCTACATGCGGCAGCTCATGACCGATAGTGCAAACGATAGCCGTTTGCTTATAATTCCATTCCAGCGCACCGATGCCCGCCATCCTGCGAAGTTGCGACTGTTTTCCATCGGCGCCTACCAGCAGGCGGCACCGTAGTGCGCGACCATCCACCTGTAGTGCGCAGCCCGCCGAATCTGCCGTAAATGCCTGCAACTGCGCACGCTCTAACAGGCGTATGCGGGGCTGCGCGTGTACCGCCTGAATTAACGCATGGCGGATGTAACGGTTTTCGACGATATAACCGAACGGGTTGCTGCCCACTTCGTGGTGGTCGTAATGCAGGAAAAGCGGCATAGCGCCGTCGGACACTCGGATGTCCCTGATCGGCTCAGCCTCATTTTTCATGGCATCCCACACACCGAGCGCCGCAAAAATATTTTTAGACCCAAGCGCTATAGCGCTCACGCGTCCGTCAAATGCGGGTTCGAGTTGGGAAGGCATGTCGGTTTTTTCAATCACCGCCACACTCAACCCTTCGTGCGCGGCAGCGACGGCGAACATAAGCCCCACCATGCCGCCGCCGACAATCGCTATATCGTAGGTATCCGTCATACGCGGAGTATAGCGCTGCCTAAACTTTATGCAGCAGAATAAACAATGCTGAAAATTTAGGCGAAAACGCACGCCGATATATTGCCAAACCCGCATTTTTCCTTGATTTTCGGTTTGGCACGGAACTTGAGATACTAAACGGTGTTGACGTGTTTTGCGTCAAGTAAACGTCCTGCGATTCTTGGGCCGGGGTAACTCCCGGCCTCTTTTTTTGTATTGTCATTGCGCGCGCGATTCCTTATGCAAACGTCATGACCTTGCGTATCGCTACCTGGAATATCAACTCCGTCCGCCTGCGTTTGCTGCTGCTGAAAAAGCTGGTGGACGAGCAAAAACCCGACATCATCTGCCTGCAGGAAACCAAAGTGGTGGATGAGCTGTTCCCCGCCGGGGAGATCAAGGCGATGGGTTATCCGCACATGGTGTTCGCCGGGCAGAAAAGCTATAACGGCGTCGCCATACTCTCAAAAATCCCGCTCGATAGCCGCGCCTGCATGCGCATCGCCGATTCCGACCACCAGCGGCACATCGCAGCCACCCTGCCCGACGGCACGCAGCTGCATAATTTCTACGTCCCCGCAGGCGGCGATATTCCCGACCCCATACAGAACCCGGCCTACGATTTCAAGCTGCGTTTCGTGGAGCACATGACGACATGGGCGAAAAAAGATGCGGCGAAAAACGTGATTATCGTCGGCGATTTCAATATCGCGCCGCTGCCGCATGACGTGTGGTCGCACAAGCAATTGCTGAATGTCGTGAGCCACACGCCTGCCGAAGTCGAACGGCTCGACGCGCTCAAAGCCTCGCGCGACTGGTGCGACGTGGCGCGGCATTTCACGGATGCGGAAACCAAGCTCTATAGCTGGTGGAGCTACCGCAACCGCGACTGGAAAGTGTCCAACCGCGGCCGCCGCCTCGACCATATTTGGGTTACGCCCTCACTCACCCCCGCGCTCAAAAAACTGGACATATTGCGTGACGCCCGCGACTGGGAACAGCCTTCGGATCATGTGCCGGTGGTGATGACGATTGGGATTTAATGTCATCCCCTATTATCTAATTTGTCATTCCCGCGCAGGCGGGAATCTTGCCTACCCATATCTGTACGGGATGAAGTTACGATTCCTGCTTGCGCAGGAATGACAAGAAAACAATGGGGCAAATAATCAGCGGGACTGCGCGTCGTCTTTGCCGAGAATGCTGGAGAACAGACTTTTGCTGTTGGTAACGGCGAACATCACGCCGAGGCTGATACCGGCGGCGGTGAATACTTTCATGCCGATGTCGAGCTTGTGGTTGGTGTTCAGCGAGTTAAAGCGTTTAAATACGCTTTTAAAGCCTTTGGCTTCGATGATGTCTTTTACTTTAGACCGGTATGCAGTGTTCGCTTCGCGTAATTTTTGCGATACGTCTTTTACTACCGTTTCGTCCTTGAATATTGCTCTGATTTCTTCGTTCAGTACATCTCTGGGAACGTCAAACACCCCGCGATTGCGCAAATGATTGTAAAAATCATTACTCACTGCGCTGGCACCATAGCCAAGCCCCACCGCGCCGGATACGCCATAAGCGATGACGTTCGGCGCCGTGCCGGGAGCGGCGGCAGGTTCTTTAGGTGCGGTTGGCGTTTGCGACGTATTTTCACTCATAGGGTGTAAATTACCATGCACAGCTGCTACAGGCAATATACGAAGTACCTGAGATTTATGAAACTTTTAAGACAACGCGAATCATCTTGAATTCATTAATCTTTTTGCGAAAGCCGTGCCGAGGAATAGCGCCATCGCAGCCAGAATAATGGAAGGCCCCGAAGGGGTATCGAGTAGCGCGGAGGCAGATAGCCCGCCGGTAACGGCGAAGATGCCCGCAAGCGTGGCAGCCAGCACCATTTGCGTGGGCGTGCGTGCAAAACCGCGCGCGCAGGCGGCAGGCAGGATGAGCAGCGAGGTAATAAGCAGCATGCCCACGATCTTGATCGACACCGCCACCACCAGCGCGATCACCAGCATCAACGCCAGCCGTGTGCGCTGGGTGTTTACGCCTTCAACCTGCGCGATGTCGGGATGCAGCGTGATGCGCATGAGGTCACGCCATTGGTGCCTGACAATCGCCAGTACTACGAATGCGCACAACCAGATGCGCAACAGGTCTCCCGAATTGACGGCGAGTATGTCGCCGAACAAATAATGGTTGATGTCCACCGTCACCGTGCGCGATAGCGATAGTAGCACGAGACCGAGCGCCAGTGCCGCGTGCGCGGCGATACCAAGCAGCGTATCGGCGCCAAGTTGCTGGCGGCGCTGGAAATAGGCGACGCTCGCCGCCACCAGCAGCGCGATGCATACGACGCCCGCTTCCGGCGGAATATCCAGCAGCAGCGCGAGCACGACACCGAGCAGCGCCGCGTGCGCGATCGTATCGCCGAAATAGGCCAACCGCTGCCAGACGATGAAACAGCCGAGCACACCGCTCATGAGCGCGATGCCGATGCCCGCCGCGAGTGCCCTGAGGATGAACGGTTCAAATAACATCATGCGTGGTCATGGTCGTGATGGTGGGTGTATACCGCAAGGCTGTCGGCGACATGCTTGCCGAACAGCGCCGCGAACGCCGGGTCGCCGCGCACGGAATGCGGGTGGCCGGAGCAGCAGATATGGTGGTTCAGGCAGATGACGTGGTCGGTGGATGACATCACGAGATGTAAATCGTGCGACACCATCAGCACCGCGCAATGATGCGCGCGCGCGACGTGCGAAATGAGGTCGTACAGCGTGGCCTGCCCGTTGACATCCACGCCCTGCGCGGGCTCGTCGAGTACCAGCAGTTGCGGCGCGGCGAGCAATGCGCGCGTGAGCAGCACGCGCTGCAATTCACCACCGGAGATGGCTTGCAGCGGCGTATTCAACTTGTGCGAAATGCCGGTTTCGGCGGTAAGCGGCGCGATGGCGTCCTGATTGCCCTTTGCGCTAAGCGAAAGGAACCAGCCGACAGTCACCGGCAAAAACGGGTCGATGGCGAGTTTCTGCGGCATATAGCCGATGCGCAGGCCGGGCATGCGCTTGACCGTGCCTTTATCGGGCGTTTCCAAGCCTAATAGCAATTTGAGGAGTGTGGTTTTCCCGCTACCATTGGGACCGATCACCGTCAATATCTTGCGCGGCTCCACCTGAAGGCTTACATTGTGCAGGATACGGTTCGCGCCGTAGGACTTTTCCAATCCTTCGGCGGAAATCAGCGTGTTATTATCGAAATCCTGTGACATAACCCCTATCTGTAGAGTAAAAAGCGGCTGCCATGAATAAAAAAATTGATATTGCCGGGGTTATTGCGAAAATCGCGTTCGATGCGAACGGGCTGGTGCCGGCCATCGCCCAGCGGCACGATAGCGGTGAAGTGCTCATGATGGCATGGATGAACCGCGAAGCCATCGAAAAAACCCTGCAAACGGGGAATGTGCATTACTGGTCGCGCTCCCGTAAATCGCTATGGCGCAAGGGCGAAACCTCCGGCCACACGCAAACGCTCAAGGGGTTTTTTATCGATTGTGACGGGGATACGCTGCTGCTTAAGGTCGAGCAGGTCGGCGCGGCGTGTCATACGGGCGAGCGGACGTGCTTTTTTACGGAAGCCTAAAACCCTTTCAGCAATTCCTTCAGCCCACCTTTTTTCTTGATCTCGTCCTTGATCGTGCCGACGGTTTCCTTGATTTTCTCAGGGTTTTTGAGTGTCTCCTGAACAAGCCCCTGTAAATCAGGACGCCAGCTCGGGTTTTCTAGGCTGCCTTCCACGATGATGGGAACCGCCAACCCTTCTTTATCTTTGCCGCCCTGCCCCTGGATCGTTTCCACCACTTGCGGATTGAGGCGGTAATTGATCGTGCGCTCCGGCAGGTTGATGTCGCCTTCGCCGGATAAGCGCATCAGCGGCGCTTTCATCGCAAGGTCGGAATTGTGCGCGATGCCACGGTTGATGGTGAAGCTGCCGGAGAGTTCGGCGAAATCGGTTTTTTGCGCGGTTTTGTCCACCTGCTTGAAGGCGGATTGCACATTGCGAACCATATCCGCGATGTTCGCGCCTTTGATCGCACCATCGAGAATGCTGATACGGCTGGTGCCCTGTAGCGATTCCACCATCTCGCGCTGGTTTTTGCCGCGCCCGGATATATCGGCGGTTATGGTGGCCGAGCCGCTTAATCGGTCGCTACCGGAAGCGTCTACGAGCAACGGTTCCATCTGTACATTTTCAAGTTTCAGGTGCTTTTCAAACGCACCGCTGCTGTCGGCGATGCCGGTGATATGTGCCTTACCGCCGTACATCTGATCGGTGGTAATGTCGGCGGTGAGTTTGCCGTTTTCCACTTTCGCTTTCAACGTCAGTGCGCCAATTGTAATTTCCTTGGCTTTCAGCCCTTCCGCTTCGATGGAAATCGTGGCGTTGAACGATTTAAGGAAGGATAAATCGATCGGCTCCGTGCTCCAGCCTTCCTGTGTGTGCGGCGCAGGTTGCGCTTTTGCGGCAGGTTCCGCACCCGGTTGCGCTACCGGCATCAGCGCGTTGAAATCGAGGACATTGGCTTTCAGGTTAAGCGCCACGTATGGCCCCGCTTTGTTCAACGCCATATCGATGGTGCCCGCCGCTTTGGTCTGGCCAAACGCGAAATCCACCTCGCCGGAAAATTTATTGTTCGCAAATACGCCGCGCAATGCGGTGGTGATACCGTTGCTGTCCACCCGCACTTTCTGCACATCCACCGTACCGCTCAGCAGCGGCACCACAGCTACGTCTACTTCCACCGATTTCGCAGCCAGCGGCGCGGCACCTCCGCCTGCAAGCGTTACATCTTCCATAGTAATCCCCGCGACAGGAAAGAAGCGCACGGAAAATTTACCGCCGATGGATAATTTCCTGCCGGTATTTTCCTGCACGGTGGCGATGAGTTTTTCTTTCACCATCTCTTCGGAAATGAACATCGGTGCGATGAGCCCTGCTGCGATGAGCAGGCCGATCAGTGTGGTGAATATCCATAATAGTTTTTTCATCGCGTTATCCCTTGAGCGCACGTTGCATCAGCAGATGATCGGCCAGCACGCAGGCCAGCATTGCTTCGCCCACCGGCACGGCGCGGATGCCTACGCATGGGTCGTGGCGGCCTTTGGTCATGATGGTGGTATCTTTGCCGTGCTTATCCACGGTTTCGACTTCGGACAAGATGGAACTGGTGGGCTTCACCGCGAAGCGCACTACCACCGGCTGGCCGCTGGAAATGCCGCCGAGTATCCCGCCCGCGTGGTTGGACTGGAATTCGACCGCGCCGTTTTTCATGCGCATGCGGTCGGCGTTTTCCTCACCGCGCAAGCTGGCTGCGGCAAATCCGTCGCCGATTTCTACGCCTTTGACGGCGTTGATGCTCATCATGGCCGACGCAAGGTCGGCATCGAGTTTCGCGTAAATCGGCGCGCCAAGTCCGGCGGGCACGTTTTCTGCGACGACTTCAATCACCGCGCCAATGGAAGAACCCTCTTTGCGAATGCCGTCGAGTAAGGTTTCCCAGCGCTTGGCTGCGCCTGCATCCGGGCACCAGAAGGGATTTTTGTCGATTTCTGACCAGTTCAGCTTGCTGCGGTCGATCGCGTCGTCGCCCATTTGCACCATCGCGCCTTTGATGGTGATGCCGCCTAAAATTTTTCGTGCGATCGCACCGGCGGCCACGCGCATCGCGGTTTCACGCGCGGAAGAGCGTCCGCCTCCACGATAGTCGCGGATGCCGTATTTTGCCCAGTAGGTATAGTCGGCATGGCCGGGGCGGAATTTATCCTTGATGTCGTCGTAATCTTTCGATTTCTGGTCTTCGTTGAAAATCACGAGACTGACCGGCGCGCCGGTGGTTTTTCCTTCAAACACACCGGAGAGAATTTTCACCGTGTCGGATTCCTTGCGCTGGGTGGTGTAGCGCGACTGCGCGGGCTTGCGCGCGTCCAGCCACGGCTGGATGTCGGCTTCAGATAAGGGAATGAGCGAGGGTATGCCGTCAACCACGCAGCCGATGGCTTCGCCATGGCTTTCGCCCCAGGTGGTGAAACGGAATAGGTGGCCAAAGCTATTGAAAGACATAAAATATTAATGCATATTTACTTATTGGTGTGAGTGATCTAATACTAACCACAGTATTCCTGATTGTATAATGTTTTTACGCGAGTGTGTTTATGCCCAATTACGAAAGCAAAGATGGCATGCAGACGGTTGGTAGCTGCGCCACCAACGTTCCCGATTTTACGGTGAACGCCTATCGAAAAATTTCGGGAGATCAGTTGCCCTATGTGATATTCACACTCGAAGCCAAAACGCCGGAAGCGATGGCCGATTTCGTGAAGCGCGAGGATCTGGAAACGAATACGGCATTTTCTCCCACTGAGATTTACATGGCCGCACATATGCTGTCGCCGGAATTTTTAAAGCGGCAGCTTTTGGATCATATACCGGCGTATTTTGCCGCCTCGCATATCGGGGTCAATCACTGGGAAACAGAGCACCTTGTGCGCGAAGCCAATAAGCTCAATGAAGGTTTTTGGGCTAGGCAGCGTACAGACGAAAAAGCGGCATCTACAAAACTGAGAGGAAGCTAATTTTTATTAGCTATACCGTCGCAATGTCCGGCGCGTCGGGATTTTTCATGCCGACGACATGGTAACCGGAATCGACATGCAGCACTTCACCCGTTGTGCCCTGCCCTAAATCGGAGAGCAGGTAGAGACCCGCGCCGCCCACGTCTTCAATGGTGGTGTTGCGCTTGAGCGGTGAGTTGTATTCGTTCCATTTCAAAATATAGCGGAAATCGCCGATACCGCTGGCGGCCAACGTTTTCACCGGCCCTGCAGAGATGGCGTTGACGCGGATATTGCGGTCTCCAAGATCGGCGGCGAGATAGCGCACGCTGGCTTCCAGAGCGGATTTTGCGACGCCCATCACATTGTAGTGCGGGATCACGCGTTCTGCGCCCAGATAGGTGAGCGTCACCAGGCTACCGCCATTATTCATCATTTCGCTCGCGCGTTTGGCGAGCGCGGTGAAGGAATAGCAGGAGATGTTCATCGTCATCAGGAAATTGTCGAGCGTGGTATCGAGATATTTGCCCTTCAATTCGTTCTTGTCGGAATAGGCGATGGCATGGACGAGGAAATCAAGCGTCCCCCATTTTTGTTTGAGCGCGGCGAATACCGCGTCCATGCTCGCCATATCGGTAACGTCGCACGGGAGGATCACATCCGAGCCGATGCTGGCCGCCAGCGGGCGCACGCGCTTTTCAAGCGCCTCGCCCTGATACGTAAACGCCGTGGTCGCGCCCTGCGCATGCAGGTATTTCGCAATACCCCATGCCAGCGACTTGTCGTTAGCCACGCCCATGATAAGGCCGCGCTTACCGGCCATGAGCGTACCGGTGGGTACGCTCGGCTCGTTGGTAGATTCTTCCGTCATCCGAATAACTTCAAGCGAACTGGGTTATTCGACGATTTTCCACGAACCGTCCGGCTGACGGCACGCGGTGCCATACCCTTTCTGGGTTTTGCCGCCGACGGTGATGGTTTGGCTGTATTCGCGACAATACATGCCGTTGGCGTCCTGATAATAATTGGACGGGGTAACGGTACCGTAGTTGCCGGTCTGTGGATTTTTCCACGGCAGCGACTGGCCGGGCTGACCGGTTTCCAGCGCACGCTGGGAGGTGGCGTTGTATTGCGCGATGTCCGCCTTATCGAGCGATGCGCCGATGGAATTGCCGATTGCGCCGCCGAGCAACGTGCCTGCGATGGTGCCTGCAATAGCGCCTTTGCCGCCGCCGACATTGCTGCCGATGATGCCGCCGCCGATTGCGCCCGCGAGCGTGCCGATGTCCTGCTTATTTACGCCGCCGCCCTGCATAACGCCGCGGCCGGGCTGCCCCATGGGTTCGTTACAGCCGGTCAATACGACGGCGGCGGTCACGAAAGCGAGTATTTTTCTGCTGTGCATACGATGATATTCCTTATAAGCTATTAATTCGTTGTACCATTGTCGGGTTTGGTCACTGTGCATATATATCCATAAACCGGCATTAATAGCAATAACGAACAAACATGAAACGCATTACAAATTGGTAATGGTTAGACACGTATGGCTGGCACGATTTATCTGGTAGGCGCAGGCCCCGGAGACCCGGAACTGCTCACGCTGAAAGCGCACAAGGCGCTGGCGCGCGCGCAGGCGGTGATCTATGACCGGCTGGTGTCGGAAGAGATCATGGCGCTGGTGCCTGCGGGCGTACCGCGTTTCTTCGCAGGAAAATCCTGCAAGCAGAAAGCGATGACGCAGGACGAAATCAACACGCTGCTGGTGACGCTCTCGAAAAAATACGCGCATGTCGTGCGGCTGAAAGGCGGCGATCCGCTGCTGTTTGGGCGCGGCGGCGAAGAGGCACTGGTGCTTGCTTCACAGCATATCCCGTTTGAAATTATCCCCGGCATTACTTCGGCACAAGGCTGCGGTGCGTACGCGGGCATACCGCTCACCCATCGCGGGCTGGCTACCGGCGTGCGTTTCGTCACCGGCCACCGCACGACCGCCGAAGACGCGGAGGAGCCGCTGGAACTGAACTGGCAAAGCCTCGCCGACCCGGATACAACGCTGGTAGTATATATGGGACTGGCCAACCTTCAGGCCGTTTCCGAAAACCTGATTGCGCATGGCCTGCCCGCCGATACCCCGGCCGCGGCTATCGCGCAGGGCACTACGCGCCAGCAGCGTGTGGTGCTGTCGAGCCTGCGTAATTTGCCGGGTGACGTTGCGGAAGCTGCGCTGGAAGCCCCTACGCTTGCTATTATCGGTAAAGTGGCGGCACTGGCACATACACTGCAATGGTTCGCACCAGACGCCTCAATAGAGGCTCTTTCTGCCAATGTTAAACTTTTGTGACAGCAGCCCTGATTCCAGCATTTATTCTTAAAAATCATATTATAACTGCAATTTTTATGCGGTTGTTAATTCTAATGAAAATGTGTTATATTAACCAATAATTAACTTGTTGGCTTAGTGTACGCACATGATATCGAACAAGCTAAAAAACACCCTATCCGATGCGTTCGCTGCCCATGTCGGGATCAGCAGGCGTTTCCAAACGGAAGCCGTGCTTGAAGCCGCCCTCATGATCATGGATCACACCGCTGCCGAAAAAGGGCTGCATCAGGCATATAAAAATCCGGGTGAATTTCCCCTGACGCACGAACAAATCATCCTGATGGCTGCCGTTCTGGATATGAATTACGATGATTACAAGGCGCTGGCACACCAATTCAGCCTTGAGGGAAAAATAGTGCGTTCACAGAACCACAATTCCGATTTTGCCGCCGACGAACAGGAATATGGCACGGCAAAATTGCTCGCCGACACGATCGTGCGCGATGTGGGCATCCAGATTCGCTATATAAACGGCGATCCTATAACCGTTCGCAGGGCGCTTCATGCGCATTCCGTCAAGGAACAGCGCGCATCGGGAATCGAAGCCCGTAGCGCTGCGAGCCACTAATCCGCTAGTGCATCTCCACTAATTCATCCATCGACACCTGATTGCGGCCGGTATGTTTGGCGATAAACAAGCGCTGATCGGCGATTTTGTAGAGCGTGTTGGCATCCAGATTCTGGTCGAACCGTGCCGAAGCGATACCGATCGACACCGTGCAGCCGAATAAATGATTTTCCTCACCCAGCGCAAAAGTTTCCTTGGCGACCGCCGAGCGGATACGCTCCGCCACCCAGTATGCGCCGGTAGCAGCCGTATCGGGCAGCGCAACGCCGAATTCCTCGCCGCCGACGCGTGCGCCCGTGTCCGTTTCGCGCAGGCAGGAGCGAATGATACGCGCCACCCCCTGCAACACCTTGTCGCCGACATTCTGGCCGTAGTTATTATTGATGTTTTTAAAATAATCCATGTCGATCAACAGCACCGATAAATCTTCGTGGCTACGGCGAATGCGCTTCA
Source organism: uncultured Rickettsiales bacterium (assembly GCA_964645205.1). Taxonomy (GTDB): domain Bacteria; phylum Pseudomonadota; class Alphaproteobacteria; order Rickettsiales; family SXRF01; genus CAZYBO01. Next base: position 113,270 of record CAZYBO010000001.1, on the reverse strand, counting down.
GTTCGTCTTCCAGCTTGTCGAAGAATACGTGGCGCGTAGCAAGCCCGGTCAGGCGGTCGGTGCTAATCATGCGCGAAATTTCTTCCTGCGCCTGCGTTTCGGCCTGCACACGTTCGGTGATGTCGCGCAAGCTGCCCACGGAGCCGACGATCGCGCCCTTGTCATCGAACCACGGGTAGGAAATGTCGGCCACCCAGATTTTACGGCCATCCTTGGTGCGCATGAGGTAATCGGCCTGCCACTTGCTGACATCGCCGCGCTTGCGGTTTTCTTCCAGATAGTCAAATGATTCTAAAGGCTTGAGCGCATTGTTGACGATACGGGTTTCAAGAATAAGCGTGCGTATGCCCATGCGCTGAATTTCCTCCTGCGTGAACCCGATCAGGCGCACGATGGCCGGGCTGATGTAGTCATACTGCATGGTGTCGTAACGCAGGCGATAAATCGTGTCAGTGGAATAGGAGGTGAGCAGCTCGATCTCAGCTTTCAGCTCGTACAGCGATGCCGCCTCGTCCTTCGTTTTTTCGACGGGCTTGCGCAGGTAGCGTGAAATCGGGTTGTCGGTTTTCTTCGTCATCATTGCGTCCTTGTATGTGAAGGGGTCGCCGTTATAACGCCGCGCGCAATCAAGAGTCAATAAGGCTTACGCGCAAAAAATAAAAAAATATTTTTTTGACGTTATCTCTTTTTTAAGAGACTTATGCCGCCAAGCTCTTTTCGACAAAATGCTGCAACCTGCGCGTGAACGCGGCAGGGTCTGCAACCGGTTCGCCCTCCATCAGGCGCGCCTGATCGAACAGCAGCCATGTCACATCCTCGATCTCATGCGCGCTGGCGTCGTTGCCGAGCTTCGATGCCAACGAGCGTACGATAGAATGGTCAGGATTTATTTCAAGTATTTTGGCGGTAGATGCGGCGATCTGCTTCTGCTCGATCAGGAAGCGCTCAAGGCGGAAATCCATCGCCCCTTCCTCAACCGCGAGGCATACGGCGCTATTGGTGAGTTTTGAAGTGACGCGCACATCGCGCACCTTGTCCCCGAGAATAGATTTAATGCGCTCGCACAGTGCTTTTATATTATCCCCGGTTGCTTTTTCCTCCTCGGGCTTTTCTTTCTCCTCGTCGAGCTTGATGTCGGAACGCGTGACGGATTTCAGCTTCTTGCCTTTATAATCGAGCACGACGTTTACCCAGAAATCGTCCACATGGTCACTCATCAGCAATACTTCGATGCCTCGCTTGGCAAAACCCTCAAGTTGTGGGCTGGCGCGCAGTGCCGTAAGGTTTTCGCCGGTGAGGTAATAGATCGTGTCCTGCCCTTCCTTCATGCGGGATACATAGGCATCGAGGCTGGTCAATTCGTCGCCTGCGCTGTGGGTGGAGTGAAAACGGCAGGCTTCCAGCACCGCCTCACGCGGGGATGTCGCTTCGCATAATCCTTCCTTCAGCACGGAGCCGAAATTACGCCAGAACTGTGCGTAGCTTGCCTCGTCCGCTTCGGCTTTTTTCTTCAGCTCGCCGAGTACGCGCTTGGCGATCGCATCGCGGATTTTCGCCAGCATGGGATTGTGCTGGAGAGTTTCGCGGCTGATATTGAGCGGTAAATCTTCGGAATCGACAATGCCGCGCAGGAAACGCAGCCAATGTGGAACAAGATCGACATTCTCCTCGGTGATGAACACGCGCTTCACATAGAGCTTCACGCGGCGCTTGCGATCAGGATGGAACAAATCGAACGGTTTGATCGTGGGAATAAAGAGCAGGCTGGTATATTCCAGCTTGCCTTCCGCGCGGTTGTGCAGCGTGAGCCACGGCTCGTCGGGCGCGTGGGCGACATGGTGGTAAAATTCCTTGTACTGCTCCGGTGTGATCTCGCTCTTAGGCCGCATCCACAGCGCCGAAGCGGTATTGACGGTCTCGCTGTTCCCTTCCTCATCCGTGATAATAATGGGGAAGGAGATATGGTCGGAATAGGTTTGCACGATATGGCGAAGGCGGAACTTGTCGAGATACTCGTCCTCGCCCTGCTTCAGGTGCAGGGTAATCTGTGTGCCACGCGCACTTTGCTCCACGGCGGTTACGGTAAATTCACCCTCGCCGTTCGATTCCCACTGCCAACTTTCCTTCTCGCCTGCCGCACGCGAAACCACGGTTACCTTATCGGCAACAAGGAAAGATGAATAAAAGCCGACCCCGAACTGCCCAATCAGCGGCATATCTTTCTGCTTACCTTCGGCCAGTTGCGCAAGGAATTCCTGCGTACCGGACTTGGCGATGGTGCCTAAATTAGCGATCAGTTCCTCGCGGCGCATGCCTATGCCGTTATCGCTTAAGGTAATGGTACGATTTTTATTATCTATCAATATATTAATAGAGAACAGGGTATCGCCCTCGGTAAGTTCCGGCCTGGTAACGGCGAGATGGCGCAGCTTATCGCACGCGTCCGAAGCGTTGGAAACCAGTTCCCGCACGAAAATATCCTTATTCGTGTACAGGGAATGGATCATCAGGTGCAAAACCTTACTGATTTCCGCCCCGAATTTAAGTATTTCTTGGTTTTTTTCACTCATAATCAACCCGCTATGTTATAATCCGAACGTTACCCCCATAGATGGAATCAATATGGGCGATGTCAAGGGAGAGTCTAAAAAACATGAAGCGTACGTTATTTTGCATCATTCTTTTCTGCAGCGCAGCGGCGCACGCTGCCGATGCCCCCGTATCCTCGCCCAACGAAATCGTTTATCGCACCAATCTCGGCCGCGCCGACGATGTGAAGATGTTGCTTGATAGCGGCGCCTCGCCGGATATGAAGAATAAGGACGGTGTCCCCATCCTTGCGCTCGCCTCCGCTCGCAAAGACCCGGAAGGAATCAACGTCGTGCGCACGCTGGTTGCCGCGAAAGCCGATATCAACGCTACCGATGCTAAAGGGCAATCCGCCCTGTTTTACGCCGCTCGTCAGGGCAACAAAGAGATCGTGCATTTCCTGCTCACCAGCGGCATCAATTATTATTCTACCGATAAGAACGGCGATATTGCCCGTACCATTGCGCACCGTGCGAAACACCCGGAAATTGTCAAGGCTATGGACGCGTTCGTCACCGCGCAGGCGGAAGCCGTAAACCAGCAATATATCGAACTGAACAAGGCTATCGAAGCCCGCTACAAGGCGCTGGCCGACGAAGCCGAAAAGCAGCGCATACAGCCGCCCGATCTGCCGCTACCCGAAAAACCAGGCACAGTGGAAAAGAAAGAAAACGATGACGAACCCGGTACGGACGTTACGGAAAACCCCGTAGCCCCCACTCCGCCCACGCAGATGGACCCTTCCGGCGTCATGCGCGATCTCTCGTTCAAGAGCTGCGTGTTCCAGTACTGGTCGTTCTGCAAGGAAGCGAAGCAAACCACGGAGTTAAAAGGCGACGATCTGGACAATGCCATTGACGAGCACCAAAAAGCCATACTCTCCCTGCGCGAAAGCAGCATGACCGTTTATAAGCTAAACCGCAAATATGTGGACGGCGTGGTGGAAAATGCCAAGCAGCGTATATTCAAGCAACTCAACTCCATGCCTTCTAAAACCTGGCGATTCGAGCACGGGGTGTGCAAAACCGCCGACATGATGACGCGCTGCGAGGAAATTTCCGAGAGCTGGAGCAACAAGACAGAATCGAAACGCAGTAAATCGAAGAAATCGAAAGCCGACGTGGACGACGGCGACTACAAACAGAAAATCAATACCTCCGGCAAGACGAAGGATTTTTTCAAAATCCCTAAATAGCCAATGCTACGCTTCCTTTGCAGCCATGGCGCCGAGCGTTACATAATCTATCTTGCCGCTGCCGAGTTTGGGTAGCGATTCTGTGTATAGCACCTGTCGCGGCAACGCAATTTCCGGCACGCCTTTTTCACGCGCGAAAGCCTGCAGCATTTCGCGGCTCAGCGTGTTGCTTTCGGTATAAAGCACGATTTGCTCGCCCTTGCGCGGATCGGCGATAGCGACGGCGGCGTGCCCCTTCTCCGCTTCCAGCGCGATCGCGAGTTCTTCCACCGCCTGCAGCGACACCATTTCGCCGGCGATTTTAGCAAAACGTTTCGCGCGGCCTAAAATGGTAATATAGCCCTCATCGTCAACATCCACGATGTCACCTGTATCGTACCACTCGCCCTGGTGCTGGATAACGCCCGGTTGATCGGACTTCAGATAGCCGAGCATAACATTCGGCCCGCTCACATGCAGCCTGCCGCCTTTTTCGATACCCGGCACCGGCTCAATCTTGTGCGCGATGGCAGGGAGCAGCTTCCCAACGGTGCCCGATTTGTGTTCAATCGGCGTGTTGACCGACAGCACAGGGCTGGTTTCCGTCACACCGTAGCCCTGCATGATGGGCATCAGGTATTTTTCCATCCACAGCGCACGCGTAGAGTCTTTCAGCTTCTCAGCGCCCGCTACCGCAAGCCGCACACGCCAGAAATCGTAAGGATGGGCATAGCGCGCATATCCGTTAAAGAACGTATCCGTGCCGAGCATGATGGTGGCGTCGCAATCGTAGACCAGCTCAGGAATAACGCGATAATGCAGCGGCGTGGGGTAAAGGAAGGTTTTGAGGCCGCGCGACATGGGCAATAGCATCCCCACCGTCAGGCCGAAGGAGTGGAACACCGGCATCGCATTGAAAATGACATCGGCCGGATTGAGATCGACGCGAGCACAGGCCTGATTGATATTAGCGAGGATATTCGCGTGGGAAAGCACTACGCCTTTAGGCGTGCCTTCCGAACCGGACGTATACAACACGACCGCCGGATCGTCGGGATGCATGTCATCCAGTTCCGCACGCAGTACGCGCGACGGGACAAACGCCTGCGCCAGCGCGGTGAGTTTATCTTTCAGCGTAATGGACGGACGGATGTCCTCCAGATAGATGATCGGATAGGCTTCGCGCTCCAGCGCCGCGATCACATTCTCCAGCTTGCCTTTTTCAATGAAGGCACGCGACGTGACCACCGACGTTACACGCGCGATGCGGCAGGCATGCACGATATTCGCCTCGCCCGCCGAGAAATTAAGCATGCAGGGAATACGACGCAACATATGCAGTGCACAGAACGTGACCATTGCCGCCAGCGCGTTGGGCAGCAGCATCGCGACATAATCCTCTTTTTTTCCTCCAAGCAGCGCGCGTAGTTTTTCGCGCAGGATGAAGGCGCGTGTGAACAGCTTACGGTAGCTAAGGTTCACCCGTGTGATGTCGCTGGCGATGACGTGATTCCCGCCATGCAGACGATAGCCGCTTATCCATGCTTCCAGCAGCGAGGTGCGGTAACCGGACGCCTCGAACGCCGCTTCCGTCATGACCTTATACATATCGTCGGCGGAAAAGCTACCGTCGGCCGAGGGCTTCACGGGCGGCATCACCGTGATACGGATTTTCGGGAACCAGCGCTGCTTGAGCAGACGCCCCACATGCGAAAGTTTGCTGTATTCCGCGCCGTCGATGCGCACGGGCAGAATGGTCGCGCCGGTTTTTTCTGCGATCATGCTTGCACCGTCATACATCTTCATCACGCCGCCGCTGGTGGTGATGCGCCCTTCCGGGAAAATGACCACGTGCGCGCCTTTTTGCACATCCTTGATCAGGCTTTTCATCGACATGGGCTTGGCAGGGTCGAGGCGGTAGAGCTTCACGGCTTTACCGAGATTGCGGAAATACCATTTCTCCGCCTGAAACACATTCATGGCGAAGGCGGGCTTGTCGGGCATGTAGGTCGCAAGCAACAGCGGGTCGAGGAACGACTGGTGATTGGGCGCGATAATCACCTTATCGCCCGCCGCATGGTAATGCTCCATGCCCTGCACTTCGATGCGAAACAGCGTGTTGAACAGCCAGATGAGCGCAGGCCTAAGCACTGATTTTTCGAACATATAACACCATCCCTATATTGAGTGTTGCAAGAATAAGGAAAAGATCGGGAATCGTAAAGCCGTGCATGAGCAGCGCCGCCGATACGAGCGCGGCAGCCGTCATAAAAATTGCGTCGCTTAAGTTGCTGGCGGCCATGATACAGGAGCGAAACCGGGCATCGGCGCGCGATTGCAGCATCGCATATAACGGCACCATGTAAATGCCGCCGCAGATAGCCACCAGCAGCATACACAGCAGCAACGGCCAATGGTGAATGCTGGAGATGAACGCCGCCGCACCCGTCATCTCACAATCGGCACAGGGCGCGATGGCCGGAGTGGTCAACACCATGAGATACGTAAACAGCGACATGCCGATGGCCGCCAGCGAGGTATGGCGCGCCGAGATTTCACCCTTAAGTAAAGTGTCGCACAGCAGTGAACCAATGGCGATGCCGATGGAAAACACCGTGAGGAAAAGAATATATACTTCGTTATTCGCCTGTACTACGCCGTGGGCGTAGTTGGCGAATTGCGACATGTAAACCGATCCGACCAGCAGGAACCACGACAGCGACAGGATCGAACGCACGATCACCGCATCGCCCCATGCCTGCGTGATGATGATGCGCGCGCCTTTCCAGATATTGCAGCTTACCTGCCGTTCGGGATGTGCCGGTTGCGTGCGTGGGATAAACGCGCTGGCAAGCAGACCAACCGCCGCCACCAGCAGCGCCGCCTTGCCGATCAGGTTACCTTCATATTCCACCAGCAACCCGCCGGAGATCATGCCGAGCAACACCGCGAGGTAACTGCCACCCGCCATGAAACCGTTGCCAGCCAGCAGTTCGCCGGGCGATAAATGCTCCGGCAGGATACTGTATTTCACCGGGCTGTAAAACGCCGTGTGCGTACCGCTGACAAAAAGCATGCACATCAGAAGGTAGATATTCTGTGTGGCAAATCCGTAATAGACCACCATCATGATGACGATTTCAGCCAGCTTGGTGAGCATCACCAGCCGCGATTTCTCGTACTTGTCGGCAATCGGCCCCGCGATGGAGGAAAACAGGAGTAGCGGTAGGATCAACAGAGCCGAGCAGATCGTTACCAGTATTTCCGGCTGGGTGGGCAGCGTAATACCCTTGCTGGCGGAATAGGCGATCAGCACTACCAGCCCGGAGCGCAACAGATTGTCATTAAATGCACCAAGGAACGTGGCAAGGAAAATGGCAACGAAGCGCCGCTTCAGGAACAGGCTGTATTTGAGTTTCTCAAGGTGCAGCCCGTCGAGTTCCATCAGCCTGCCTGTTGCCGTGCGCCGCCCGCCCCCGGCACATTGAAGATTTCCGTTACGGGGTTGCTGCCCTCATATCCCTGCACTGTCAGGCGTCCCGTGGCGGCATCGGCGGTGATGCACAGGCGCGTATTGGGATTGATAATCGGCGATTGCAGCCAGCGAAAATCCGTCTGTTCGAGATCGTGCCCTGATAGCGTACAGCTCTGCCGGTAGCGCCCGGCGCTATCTATCTCGCGCGGACGCCAGCCGGGACCGGTAAAACTGAACCGGCTGTTGAAATGGTTAGCGGTGGTAACGCGCATTTCCGCCGAAAGATCGAACACCTCCGCCGAATTTTCCAGCCGCTCGATCACGCAGCCTTGACCGAACTCCACCCCCGCCAGCGTGAATATCACGGGCACGGTGACAGGCGTTTTGGTCAGCATGAGCTTAGCGTCATCATAACTGGCAGCGCTGTCGAATACCTGACGCAACAAGTGCGCGGGAGGAATGCCGGTTTCGCGGAACGCACGCAGGCGGTTTTTTATCCAGTCGCCCGCGATACCGAGCTTGTGCATGCGCATCGGCGCCTGATTGATGGCGGCGGCAAAGCGCGAGGGCGCCATGGCGTTGAACACGCCCGATACGCCCGGCCACGTTACGTTATAATACGTACCCACTCTGCCCTGTTGCAGCGCGACCACCACATGTTTGCCCAGATCGGGAAACGGCCAGTCGAGTACGCGCAGAAGCGTTACCGTTTCATCGCTGCGGTAAGCGCCGGTGGTGCAGCCCCATTCAAAACTCATGTTGAACGTATAGACCCCGGGCATGCGCAATATTTCGGCAAACGATTCGATCTCGTGCAGGTAGGGATTGCGCGTTTTCGCCAGCCAGCGGCGTGAAACACGGTCGGCAAACGGCATGGCGACGGCGCTGGCAGCCTGCGATAGGGCTCCGTAGACACGCCTGCCGCCGTGCATGGTATCGCGCGCCTTGTCGGGATAGGCGCGAAGAAGGTCGATCGGCGTTTTATCGCGCAGGTCGATGAAAGGAATGGTGCCTTTTAACATAGTTTATGGTCTTTGACTTCAGGTGAGCGTACCCTATATAGTGGTGCATCCGAATAAAAGGCCAGCTTTTTTATGAAGTCCAAACCGACCAGAAAACCCACCCGCGCCGAAGCCGAAGATGCCGTGCGCACCCTGATACGCTGGGCAGGCGACGACCCCGCGCGCGAAGGATTGCTCGACACGCCCAAGCGCGTAGCGAAAGCCTATGAGGAATTTTACAGCGGCTACGCGTCCGACCCCAAAACCATCCTCAACCGCACTTTCAAGGAAGTGGAAGGCTACGACGAAATGATCGTGCTGCGCGACATCCATTTCGATTCGCATTGCGAGCACCATATGGTGCCGTTCGGAGGGCGCGTGCACGTGGCTTACATCCCCAGCAACAAAGTGCTGGGGATCAGCAAACTGGCGCGTCTGGTGGAAGTCTACGCGAAGCGTCTGCAGGTGCAAGAGAAGCTCACGGCGCAGATCGCCAACACGCTCAACGAAACCCTGAAGCCGCGCGGCGTCGCGGTAGTGGTGGAAGCTACGCATATGTGCATGACTTCGCGCGGGGTACATAAGCCCGGCACCATCATGCAGACCAGCAGCCTGCTGGGGCTGTTCCGCAGCGACCCACGCACACGGCAGGAATTCTTCAGCCTGCTCAAAAATCCTGCGCTGTAACCGGCATGGCGGACGCCCTCACCCCGGTTGCCATTGATTTACTGCGTGCGCTGGTAGCGTTCGATTCCACCAGCTACCGCTCTAACCTGCCGGTTATCACCTATATCGAGCGCTACCTGCGCACGCACGGCGTGGAATGCACCTTGCTACCTTCGCAGGACGGCAATAAAGCCAACCTGCTTGCACGTATCGGCGCGGAATGCGAAGGCGGCATCGTACTCTCCGGCCATACCGACGTCGTGCCGGTAGACGGGCAATCGTGGGACAGCGACCCTTTCACCCTCACCGAGCGCGATGGAAAATTATTCGGGCGCGGCGCGGCGGATATGAAGGCGTTTATTGCGCTATGTCTGGCTTTTGTGCCGGAATTCAAGAAGCTGGCGCTGAAAAAACCGATCTATTTCATGTTCTCTTACGATGAGGAAGTCGGCTGCCTCGGCATCCCGCATATGCTCAAACATGTGAAAGCGCACGTACCCATGCCTGCCTTCGCCATCATCGGCGAACCGACCATGATGCAGGTCGTGACCGCGCATAAAGGCGTGCTGTCGTTTGAAACAACGGTGCATGGGAAAGAATGGCATTCCAGCCAGCCGCATTACGGTATCAACGCGGTGCAGATTGCCTGCGATCTTGTGCATTTCCTTTCCGGCATAGCGAAGGAGCTTGCGGATTCCGGCCTGCGCGACCCGCGTTTCGACCCGGTTTACTCTACCGTGCATGTGGGCGTGATCCACGGCGGCACGGCGCGCAACATCATCCCGCGCGAGTGCCATTTCAACTGGGAAATCCGCCCGCTGCCCGGCGACGATGCCGATATGCTGCTGGCGCGCTTTCACGACTATTGCCGCAACACGTATCCCGCCATCGATATTGTCACCCAGCCGAGGTCGCGCATGAACGGCGTGACCCTGCCCGCGCACGCCAGCGAAGCCTGTAGCATGGTGATGCGTTGCGCGCGCAGCAATCATGAAAATGCCGTGTCGTTCGGCACGGAGGCGGGCGTGTTCAACGACCACGGCATCCCGGCGATCATTTGCGGTCCCGGCAATATCGAGCAGGCGCATAAACCGAATGAATTCATCGAAACTTCACAACTCGAAGCCGGCGTCGCTTTCATGCGCCGCCTGTGCGAAAGCGTAGGATAATCATGTACACCGCCACCACGCGCCATATCACCGTAACCGTCACTCCCGTCTATCTTGCGGAACAGTCTGATCCCGAGGGAAGGCATTACGTGTGGGCGTACACTATCCAGCTTGAAAATACCGGCGAGGAAACCGTGCAGCTCATCAATCGCTACTGGCGCATTACCGATGCCGCCGGCGGCGTGCAGGAAGTGCATGGCGCGGGTGTTGTCGGTGAACATCCCGTACTGCAGCCGGGCGATTCCTATCAATACACCAGCGGCGCCGCGCTGCATACGTCGTCTGGCATCATGACCGGGCATTATGAAATGAATACCGATGGAGGAGAGGTTTTTCTTATTGAAATACCTACATTTTCATTGGATAGCCCCGATCAGGTGAAACGCCCCAACTGACTAGGTTTCGTTAGCGAGTTCACGAGCTTAAGAAACCTGTCATCCCGGCGCAGGCCGGGATCCACCTTGTTTTTATGATTGTCATAGAAATGTCATTTTACTCGTGCTTATAAAGGGTTATACTGTGAGTAGTTATGAATAGGGGTTGCCATGACTGACGATCTATTCCAGCAACAGATGATGCGCGCCAAGAAGAGCGATGGCGGCGGCGATGGTGCGAACGAAAAAGAAACCATGCAGCATGTGATGGACGCTTCCAGCTTCGCGATCGCCCGCGGCGTCAAAATGCTATTACCAGTCAACGTCGCCAATTTCGGCGAAGTCTCTATCCTGCAGCCGCTTGAAAGCAAGGAAGGCTGGGCAAATAAAACTATCCCGAACCTTATGGAGAGCCTTAATTCACGCGGCGGCGCTCTCGCGCAGATTGCGCATGCGCTTGTCAAAAACGGCGTTATCACCGACCACACGACGGGCACGGGCGGCGGCCCACCGGTAGAGGCTCCGCCAAACGGTTTCGTTCCCAGCGGCTCCCCCACAGCGTCAGGCGACCGCGGCGGATTCGACCGCGAGTAATTTCTTTTTTAATCTTACCCTGAACGAAATGAAGTATCTTACTTAAGATCCTTCGCATACGCACGGGATGACAAAAAACTTTACCAATTATTCTTTGCGCCAATCCGTAAAATCGTCTAGACGTGGACGCTATGAAAATAGCCGTACTGCGTGAGCGAAAAGAAGGTGAATTGCGCGTGAGCGCAACGCCGGATTCCGTCAAAAAATATGTAGCGCTCGGCGCATCGGTTACCGTGGAAACCGGCGCAGGGCAAGGCGCATCCATCAGCGATGCTGAGTATGAATCGGCAGGCGCAACCATCGCTCCCGATGCCGCCGCCTGCGTTCGCGATGCCGGCGTCATCCTGAAAGTACGCTGCCCGGAAAAAGAAGAATTACTGCATGCTCACGAAGGCGCGTTACTGATCGGGATGCTTGATCCGTACGGCGAACGCCACGCGCTGGATAACTTCAACCACAAGAAAATAGCGGCTTTCTCGCTGGAGTTCCTCCCGCGCATCTCGCGGGCGCAGTCGATGGACGTCCTCTCTTCTCAAAGCAATCTTGCGGGTTACCGCGCGGTGATCGATGCGGCGGCGGCCTTCGGCAAGGTCGTTCCGATGATGATGACCGCCGCCGGAACCGTGGCGCCTGCGAAAGTGCTGGTGCTCGGCGCAGGCGTGGCCGGTTTGCAGGCCATCGCCACCGCCAAGCGCCTTGGGGCGGTAGTATTCGCGTTCGACGTGCGCCCGGTGGTAAAGGAGCAGGTGGAAAGCCTTGGCGCGAAATTCGTTGAAGTGCCCGCCGCCGAATCCGGGGAAACGTCCGGCGGCTACGCCAAGGAGATGAGCGAAGAATACAAGCAGAAGCAGTCGCAGCTTATCCACGACACTATCAAAAAAATGGATATGGTCATCGCTACCGCGCTTATCCCAGGAAAGCCCGCCCCTGTGCTGGTTACCGAAGCGATGGTGCGTGATATGAAACAGGGATCGGTCATCGTCGATCTCGCGGTGGCATCGGGCGGCAACTGCCCGCTGTCGAAACTCGACAGGGTGGTAGTGCATCACGGCGTCACGCTCGTGGGCTACGGCAATATGCCAAGCCGCGTGGCAGTGGACGCCAGCCAGCTTTACGCACGCAATCTTTATAATTTCGTGTCCACCCTGCTGCTGCCTGAAGTAAAATGGGAAGACGAGTTGGTGAAGGGCACGCTGCTGACCAGCGAAGGTTCCACTGTGCATAAAGGGTTCGTGTAATGTTCGACAGCGACCAGATCACCGAAAAAGCCGAACGCCTCGCGCAGATGTCCGCCGAGCTAGCAGAAGATGTCAACGCCATGAAGTTGCAACTGGCGCAATCGCACGGCGGCGACCCGTTTATTTTCGGCTTCACCGTGTTTATCCTCGCCTGTTTCGTGGGATATTACGTGGTGTGGCGTGTAACCCCCGCCCTGCATACGCCGCTGATGGCCGTTACCAACGCCATTTCCGGCATCATCATCGTCGGCGCTATCATCGCGCTGGGCCCTGAGGGGTATGGTTTTTCACATCTGGCGGGCTTTATCGCCGTAGTAATCGCGTCCATCAATATTTTCGGCGGTTTCGTGGTGACACAGCGCATGCTCGCCATGTTCCAGAAAAAGCCGCAGGCGAAAGAGAAGAAGGGTAAAGCGGCCGTATGAGCGATTTTTCCGCCTATTTCTACCTTATCGCCTCCGTCCTGTTCATCCTGGCGCTGAAGGGGCTGTCATCGCCGGAATCCGCACGGCGCGGGAACGTGTACGGGATCAGCGGCATGGTTATCGCGGTGGTCACCACTTTGGCAACGCCTGCCGTGAGCAACTATGCGCTTATTATATTCGGTATCCTCATCGGCGGCATTATCGGCGTGATGGTTGCACGCCGTATCCAGATGACGGCTATGCCGCAACTGGTGGCGGCTTTCCACTCTCTCGTAGGGTTGGCGGCGGTGCTTATCGCTTCGGCCGCCCTGTGGTCGCCGGAGAGTTACGGTATCGGCAACAGCGGCAGCATTCATCCGGGCAGCCTGTTTGAAATGGGTCTGGGCGCTGTTATCGGCGCAATCACCTTCTCCGGCTCCGTCGTCGCGTTCCTGAAATTACAGGGGCTGATGTCGGGCAAGCCGCTGCGCTTCTCCGGCCAGCATGCGTTTAATGCCATACTGGGATTGGCTGTCATCGTACTGCTCATATCGTTCTGCCTCGGTGAATCGAAATCGGTCTTTACCCTGATGGTGCTGCTGGCGTTTATTTTCGGCGTGTTGCTGATCGTCCCCATCGGCGGCGCAGACATGCCCGTGGTGGTTTCTATGCTCAATTCCTACTCCGGGTGGGCGGCATCGGGCATCGGCTTTACGCTCGGCAACACGTTGCTAATTATCACCGGTGCGCTGGTCGGCGCTTCGGGCGCTATTCTTTCCTACATCATGTGCAAGGCTATGAACCGCTCACTCGTCAACGTGATTTTCGGCGGGTTCGGCTCCACACAGGAAGCAAGCACGGAAGGCGCAGCGCAGGATCGCCCGGTAAAAGCAGGAAGCCCGGACGATGCGGCATTCCTGCTCAAAAACTCCAGCTCCGTTATCATCGTGCCCGGCTACGGCATGGCGGTGGCGCAGGCTCAGCACGCGTTGCGTGAAATGGCCGAAGCGCTGGAAGCAGAAGGCATCAAGGTGCGTTATGCCATCCACCCGGTGGCAGGCCGCATGCCGGGGCATATGAACGTGCTGCTGGCGGAAGCCAACGTGCCGTATGACAGCGTGGTCGAGCTTGAGGAAATCAATAACGAATTTTCTACTACCGATGTGGCTTTCGTGATCGGCGCTAACGACGTCACCAACCCGGCTGCGAAAAACAATCCGCAAAGCCCTATTTTCGGCATGCCCATCCTCGACGTCAGCCACGCTAAAACCGTAATCTTCATCAAGCGCAGCATGGCCGCCGGCTATGCGGGCATTGAAAACGAGCTATTCTTTCAGGACAACACCATGATGCTGTTCGGCGACGCGAAAAAAGTTACCGAAGCGCTAGTTAAAGCGTTGAAGTAATCTCGACGATTAACTTGCAAAATTCCTGATTTTGCATACAATCCGCCGTCATATGGTAAAAACACAGGAACCGCAAACTAACGCCTCCTTTGAGCAAGCGCTCAAGGAACTGGAAGCTATTGTCCGTAAATTGGAATCCGGCTCCGGCGATCTCGAAGCCTCGATTAACGACTATGTGCGCGGCACCGAGCTGAAGGCGTTTTGCCAGGAAAAACTCAAATCGGCGCGCCTGAAAGTCGCAAGCATCCTGCAGCAGCAGGGCGAGCTGTCCACCCAACCCTTTGATAGTAAGTAATCACGCATGATCATCAAGCCGCCTGATACGCTCCAGGAAGCGATCGAGTCCGTCGCCGATTCGCTGCAAAACCGTATGGGGCAACTGCTCCGCGCACCTGAACACGACAAGACCACGGTTATCGCCCTCGGCGGTAAAACTACCGCAGGAAATGGCGGCAGTGGCGTGCGCGGCGAAGAAAAAGTGCTTGAAGCCATGCGCTATTCCGCGCTCTCCGGTGGCAAGCGCCTGCGCCCCTTCCTCACCATCTGTTCGGCTGGATTATTCGGCGTCGCGCACGACTCCGCGATCGAGGCGGCGGCAGCCATTGAATTCATCCACACCTATTCGCTGATCCACGACGATCTCCCTGCGATGGACAATGACGATTTACGCCGTGGCAAACCCACCTGCCATAAGGCGTTCGGGGAAGCCGCCGCTATCCTGGCGGGCGACGGGCTTCTGACCTATGCGTTTGAAATACTGGCCAGCAGCCGCGTGCATGCCGACCCCGCCGTGCGTTGTGAATTAATTACCGCATTGGCGAAGGCCTCCGGCTCATTCGGCATGGTCGGCGGCCAGATGATGGATTTAGAGGCGCAAAACAAAAACCTCTCCATCGATGAGATCATCCGCCTGCAACGCCTGAAAACCGGCGAGCTGTTCGCCGTGTCGTGCGAAGCGGGCGCTATTCTCGGCAAAGCGCCGGGCATGATGAAAAACCTGCTACGTGCCTACGCGCACGATATGGGCCTCGCGTTCCAGATCACCGACGATCTGCTCGACGTGGAAGGCACACGCTCAGCGCTTGGCAAGGGCGTGCGCAAGGACAAGATCGCCGGAAAAGCCACGATGGTGGCCAGTCTGGGCGTCGACCGCGCGCGCGAACATGCGCAGATTCTCATCAAGCAGGCCATCTCGCACCTCGACGTGTTCGACAAAAAGGCCGATCACCTGCGCTCGCTCGCCCGCTTCGTCATCGCACGGACAGCGTGAGCGCGGAACTTTACCTCAACGTCCTCACCGAAGCGGCGCATACCGCCAGCATCATCCCTTTCGGTTCCGAGCCAACGCTGGCCGCTATGAAGGCATTTGGTGGCTATAGCCTGCCGCTAGCCGCAATCTCGGCGACGATCGGCGCAACAATCGGGCAGGCGTTCAACTGGGGAATCGGAAGAGTTATGTTGATCCTGAAGGAAAAACAACGCATCCCCATTATGGAAGAACGTTTTCAGTACGCATCCGTATTTTTCAAGAAATATGGCATCTTTGTGCTGCTGTTCAGTTGGATGAACCTGTTTAATTTCGTCACCGTCGCCGCAGGGTTTTTCGGGGTGAAGCCGAAGATAGCCTTCCCCCTGTTATGTGTCGGGCTGGCCGGACATTACGGCTATTATCTGTTCCGTTAAATCGTATAAAAAAAGGCGGCATTTCTGCCGCCTTTTTTCCCTTATATCGAACAACTACGCGAGCAACGCCAGCATCAGGATCGCTACAATGTTGGCGATCTTGATCATCGGGTTGATAGCGGGGCCAGCAGTATCCTTGTAAGGATCGCCAACGGTATCGCCGGTCACGGCCGCTTTGTGAGCTTCCGAACCTTTGCCGCCGTGATGACCTTCTTCGATGTACTTCTTGGCGTTATCCCATGCGCCGCCGCCTGCCGTCATCGAAATGGCGACGAACAGGCCGGTGACGATGATACCCATCAGCATCGCACCCACTGCAGCGAAGGCGGATGCCTGACCTGCGATGGCGTTGATGACGTAATAGAGCACCACGGGAGAAGCTACCGGCAGCAGCGAGGGCAGAATCATCTCGCGGATGGCGGCTTTGGTCAGCATGTCTACGGCGCGACCGTAGTCAGGCTTGGCAGTGCCGGCCATGATGCCCGGGATTTCCTTGAACTGGCGGCGAACTTCCACCACCACAGCGCCCGCCGCACGACCAACGGCCATCATGCCCATCGCCCCGAAGAGATACGGCAACAAGCCGCCCATCAACAGGCCGACGACCACATACGGATCGGAAAGCGAGAACTGCACGTCCAGCTTGGGGAAATAGTGCTTCAGATCTTCGGTATACGCCGCAAACAACACCAACGAAGCGAGTGCAGCCGAACCGATGGCATAGCCCTTGGTCACCGCTTTGGTGGTGTTGCCGACTGCGTCCAGCGCATCCGTGGTTTCGCGGATGTCTTTCGGCAGGCCGGACATTTCGGCGATACCGCCAGCATTGTCCGTCACCGGGCCATAAGCATCGAGCGCCACGATGATGCCGGCAAGCGCCAGCATGGTGGTGGCAGCAACCGCGATGCCAAACAGACCGCATTGCAGGAAGGCGAAGATAATGCCCGCACAGATAACGACTGCCGGAAGCGCGGTGGCCTCCATGGAAACCGCCAGACCCTGAATCACGTTCGTGCCGTGGCCGGTGGTGGAGGCTTGCGCCACGCTATGCACCGGGCGGTACTTGGTGGAGGTGTAGTACTCGGTGATCCACACCAGCAGGCCGGTTACGCCGAGGCCGACCATCGCGCAGTTGAATACGCTCATGCCGGTAAACACGGTGGAGCCGGTGCTGTAGGTCGTAGCCATGCCCAACTCGCTGGATACGATGTAATAGATAGCACCCGCCGAAAGCACGGCGGAAGCGATCAACCCCTTATACAGCGCCTTCATGATGTTGCGCCCCTTATCGAGTTTCACGAAGAACGTGCCCGCGATCGAGGTGAGGATGCACGAACCGGAGATAAGCAGCGGGAACATCATCATGGTTTTCTGCGTTTCGCCGGTGAAGTAGATAGCGGCGAGGAGCATGGTAGCCACGATGGTCACTACATAGGTTTCAAACAAGTCGGCAGCCATACCAGCGCAATCGCCCACATTGTCACCTACGTTATCGGCGATTACGGCGGGGTTGCGTGGGTCATCTTCGGGAATTCCGGCTTCGACCTTGCCTACGAGATCCGCGCCTACGTCAGCACCTTTGGTGAAGATACCACCGCCGAGACGGGCGAAAATAGAGATCAGCGATGCGCCGAACGACAGGGCTACGAGCGCTTCCAGCACCTTGCGTGACTGGTCGGCGTTACTCATGTCGAACACGTAATTGGAAAGGTAGGCGTAGTATCCCGCAACACCTAGCAGGCCTAAACCCACCACCAACATGCCGGTGACCGCGCCCGACTTGAACGCAATGTTCAGCGCCGGTTGCAAGCCGCTTTTAGCAGCTTCCGCCGTACGCACGTTAGCGCGCACAGAAATGTTCATGCCGATATAGCCCGCGACGCCGGAGAATACCGCGCCGATGGTGAAGCCGATGCCCACATACAATCCCAGCTTCATGCTGATAAGGATACAGATCACCACACCGACCACACCGATGGTGCGGTACTGGCGGTTGAGGTAGGCGCGCGCGCCTTCCTGAATGGCGGCGGCGATATTGATCATGCGCTCTGACCCCGAGGGGGCGGCCATGATGGAGCGACCTGCGATAAACCCATAAATCAGTGAAATCAGGCCACAGGCGACAATAAACGTCATAGCGGTCATAGGGAGAAACTCCTTTTTTTATTTTTCAGTGCGGGGATAATTACCTGATAAGAAGAAGAAATCAATGTTTATATTATAGATGGTTGAGCCAAGAGCAGCCTTTACCCCACTATTATTATTTTTGTCATTCCTGCGCAGGCAGGAATCTTATCTTTCCACACACACTACGTTTGAGCATGAGATTCCTGCCTGCGCAGGAATGACAAAGAGGAGCGATAAAGAGGAACAACAAACTAGCCTTTCGCGCTGGCTATTCCTTCCAGAATCAGGCGGGCGGCTTCGTCGGCATCTTTCCAACCTAAAATCTTCACCCATTTATTGGGTTCGAGGTCTTTATAATGCTGGAAAAAGTGGGCGATCTGGCCGGTGAGAATGTCAGGCAGGTCTTTGTAGGATTTCACATCGCTATAGAAAGGATGCAGGCGCGTGGCGGGCACGGCAAGGATTTTTTCGTCCTGCCCTGCTTCGTCCTCCATCAGCAGCACCCCGATGGGGCGTGCGGCCAGCACGCAACCGGGCATCACGGCGCGGCGTCCTACCACCAGCACGTCCACCGGATCGCCATCGCCGGAAAGCGAATGCGGAATAAATCCGTAATTGCAGGGGTAATGCATCGCCGTGTGCAGGAAACGATCAACAAACATCGCGCCCGACGCCTTGTCCATCTCATATTTGATCGGCTCGGCGCCCATGGGCACTTCGATAATAACGTTTACGTCCCACGGCGGATTTTCGCCTACGGGAATCTTACTTATATCCATCCGGTTGGTTTCCTTATTGCGTGAGGGTTGCCGCCGCTTGCAGCAGGCGATCCTTATCCATCAAACCGGTCAATTCCGCAACCGTTTTTCCCTGTTTGTCTAAAAATGCGACATACGGTATCCGGTTGGCGTAATTCGGCGATAGAACCTTATCCAAACGGTTGACCGAGCTGGATTTTATAACATAAGGCGGCGTGATGTGACCATCGAATCCCGTGCTTGCCAGATAGCCGCCCAAATCCGCAAACCTTCGGTCAAGCGAGAGGAACAGCGGCTGGTACCCCGCCAACTTCCCCTCATCCAGCAACGCCATGATTTCCGGCATCACCTGCCTGCACACCCCGCACCACGAGGCGTAGACCACCACCATCACCGGCTTTTCCGGCGCGCTGAGCATAGGCCGCACATCGCTGGCGCGAATAGGCGTGACGGCGCGGGTCAGCTCGCTGATGCGCACTTCTTCCGGCGTAGGCGGGTTTAAGAACGGATTGATGATATGCAACAACCCCATCACCACCGCCGAGGCGATTGCCGCGCGGAGGAGGAATTTCATGTCTTTTTCGTGTTTTTGATTCATTAAAAATCCACGCACTTGCCCTTGATTTCCCAATCACCGTAGCGCGTGGGTTCAAGGCCGCCGCGACCGCCGGATTCGGGGGAGTTGGCAGCGGCCAGCGGCCGTCGGTCAGCAGGAGAAGGCTTTTTTTCTTTCTCTTCCTTACTGATCACTGACTGCTGATCGCGGATCGCTTCTTCCATACCTACTCCAGTCCGAACGTAACCGTCAGCGATTCCTGCACCGTTATCATCCCCGGCAGCGTGGGGGCGGAGGATTCCATCGCAGCGTCGGCGAATTTGGCGGCGGCCATCATCGGCATAGGCATGGGAGGCGGCGTGGCGCCGGAGGTGACGATGGTCAGCGGCTGGCCGAGCTTTGCGCCTGCGGCGGCTGTAAGCGCAGTGGCTTTGGCCTTGGCATTTTCGTAGGCTTTCACGCGCACGCGGGAGGCGACGGTTTCGGGCTCAGCTAGGGAAAATTCGATGCCGTTGACCTGGTCGATCTTAGCGTCCACGGCGGCGGAGAGGATTTTTTCGTAAAGAGTGAGATCGGCGATGGTAATTTGCAGCGTGCGGCTAACGACGTAGCCCCGTAATATCTGGCGGTTTTCGGGGCTATCATAACTGTATTCAGGTGAGATGTTCACGCCTGACGTGGCGACTTTCTCCGCGGCGATCTTGAAATCCTGCGTGATCGCCACAAGGCGCTTCACCAGCGCGTCGTTCATTTCCTTGGCGCGCGCCAGGCTCGGGTCTTTGCTGGTGAGCGAAAGCGACAGCGCAGCCTGATCGGGCGCGACCTTCTCACTGGCCTCGCCGGTGACGGTGATCGTGCGCGGCATGGGCGGGGGAACTTGCGCAAAAGCAGTGTTTGCGCCCATGAGGAAGGCCACCAATGCAAAAAAACCAAGAAGATTCTTCATTATTTACCTCGAATATGCCATTACTTCCGCGAATAACCGCAAGTGTAGCAAAAAATGCCGTCCACGCAACCGTCTATTGAGGCCGCCAACGCAAGGCTCTGCGCGATTTCCACGCTGGTACACACGCTGGACAAGCGCAAGCCTATGGACGCCTGCTGGCCGCAAGACCGTTATTTCGCAAGCCTGTCGCCGCCGGATCGCGCCTTCGTGCAGTTACTGGCAAAAACCACCATGCGCAGGCTGGGGCAAATCGACGACATTCTTTCACGCTTTCTCGAACGCCCGCTGGAATCCAGCGCGGCGCGCATCATGCACGTGCTGCGGTTGGGCATCGTACAACTGGTGTGGCTGGACACGCCGCCGCATGCGGCGGTGCATTCGGCCGTCGAAATGACCAAGCAACTCAAGCTGCCCAAATATAGCGGCCTGGTCAACGCCGTGCTCAAACGCGCCGCGCATGACGCCAAGGCGATCGCCGCCAGCCAGGATGCGGAGAAAATCAACACACCCGCCTGGCTATGGAAGAACTGGGAAAAAACCTATGGCGAAGCCACCGCACGCGCCATAGCCGCGCAACATATGCAGGAAGCACCGCTTGACATTACCGTGAAATCCGATGCGCAGGGCTGGGCGGAGCAATTCTCCGGCACGCTACTGCCGCAAGGCTCGGTGCGCGTGCGCGACGCACGCAACGTCACCCATATGAAAGGCTTTGCCACCGGCGAATGGTGGGTACAGGATGCCGCCGCCGCCATCCCTGCCAAACTGCTCGGCGACGTGGCGGGCAAACGCGTGGTAGATATGTGCGCCGCTCCCGGAGGTAAAACCGCACAGCTTGCAGCCGCGGGTGCGAACGTCACGGCTGTGGATGTATCGAAAGAACGCATCGCACTGCTCAAAACCAATATGCATCGGCTGAAGCTGCAGGCGGATTACGTGGCGATCGATGCCGGGAAATGGACACCCGCCTTTACACCCGATGCCATTTTACTGGATGCCCCCTGCTCCGCCACCGGCACGCTGCGCCGCCACCCGGACGTAGCGTGGAACCGCCAGCCCGATGATATAGCCCGTCTTACACAGACCCAGCACCGGCTGCTGCGGCACGCGCTCGACATGCTGGCGCCGGGCGGCAAACTAGCTTACGCCGTCTGCTCGCTACAGCCGGAAGAAGGCGAAAAGCAAATCGCCGCGCTGCTCAAGGAACGCAAGGACGCCGTGCTTGTACCCATCGAAACAGGTGCAAACAGCGCGCTTGCGGAATGCATCACGCCACGCGGCGAATTGCGCACCCTGCCCTGCCATATGAAAGCGCACGGCGGTATGGACGGATTCTATGCGGCTGTGCTAGAGAAGATATGAGCGATAAACGATAAGGGATGAACGGATATGATCAAGATTGCGCCTTCGATACTCTCCGCCGACTTTGCGCGTCTGGGCGAGGAAGTGAAAGCCATTACCGCAGCGGGCGCGGATTATATCCATGTAGATGTGATGGACGGGCATTTCGTGCCGAACCTCACCATCGGGCCGGTGGTGATTTCTTCCATCCGCCAGCATAGCAAACTGCCGTTTGACGTACACCTGATGATCGAAAATCCCGACGCGTCGATTGAGGCATACGCCAAGGCGGGTGCGGATATTATCACCGTCCATGCCGAGGCGGTCACCCATCTCAACCGTACCTTGCAGCACATCAAGTCGCTGGGCAAAAAATGCGGCGTATCGCTGGTGCCGACCACGCCGGTATCGGCGCTGGAATATGCGATGGAGGATGTGGATTTGATTCTGGTGATGAGTGTGAATCCCGGCTTCGGCGGCCAGAGCTTTATCGCCTCGCAACTGGAAAAAATCCGCGCACTACGAGCGATGATTGATCGCTCGGGACGCATGATCGACCTGGAAGTGGACGGCGGCATCAATCCTGATACTGCGCGCAAAGCGACCGAAGCAGGTGCAAACGTGCTGGTTGCAGGGTCAGCCGTGTTCACCGGCAATGCCGCACATTACGCGGAAAACATCAAGAAGCTGCGCGCCTGAGCTATGACGAAACGCTGCCCGATTTGCGATAAGCAGGCGGACGCCCCGTTCGTTCCGTTTTGTTCAAAACGCTGTGCGGATGTCGATTTGAACCGCTGGTTCAAAGGCGCATACGCCGTGCCGGTGGTGGAACATGACGACCTACCCGAAGGCGATGAAGGAGATGGCGACGAGCCGCCGCTGCATTAGCGCATAGTAATTAAATGGAGTGGCGCTTTTCAATCGTTGCGATGGCCTTGAGTAGCTGCGACTCGTAATCGTGTTTTACGCCGTAATCGCGCTCCATGCGCTTGCGGATGTCGGCAGGCACGTCGCTGCCGTTGCCATGCTCGATGATCGTTCCGAATTCCTCAAGATTGAAAGCGCCCTTATCACGCGCTTCCTTGAAAGACTTCGCCATGCTCGGCTTCACGCACACATATGCCCAGAAAGGTTTGCCGTCATCCTGCTTGCCTTTGCACAGCACCATCACGGTGCACAGCATATCCGCCATGGATTGTCCTGAAGGCGGCGGTGGCGTCATATGTGCCGTCGTAGCCATGCGTTATCAATACCGATTAGCGTTGAACGGAAGGATCGGATTTGCGTACAGACGTCATGCGCGCGCTGGTAACGCCCGTATCCGAAACAGCGAAAGGCTGCGGCATCTGCGCGACGGTGCGTATGCCCTGCGCGATCTCTTCTTGCGGAATGTCGGTAACGGAAGCGGAAAGGAAAGGAAGCGCCCCGGCCATGCTCGATACTGCAAGATCGCCCGTACCCATGCTGGATGCCCCTACGATGTTGCTTTCCACGCTGTGAACCCGCATAGCACCCTCCGGCAATAGTAATAACTTAACCAGAGTATAAGGTAAATAATCTTAAATTTTAGTTAATTAATTACAAAGCTATGCGCTGAATCATTAAGGCGCGTATTCTCTAACCATATCATTTGACGAAGTAATTTGTGATCTTGTGTAATAAACCACCGTGTCGTCAAAATTGTTAGCGATATTCGTACCTGAGCTGACTGCCGCCTGCATGACGAAGGGCACCGTGTTAGTATTGAAGACTCCATCCGCGCCGGCGCTGGTGCAGTGGCAATTGGCAAGCTCCGATGCGTGGGTTGAACCTATGGATTTACGCACACCGCTATATTGATACGCCCCGTGGCCGTTTTCGCCGTGGCTTACGATGACCACAATCGCACTCAATGTGCGGATGCCGCTGGCGGCATTGACCCGTATGGCGCCGATAGTGGTGCTGCTTACATCATAGGTAGTGAATGCGTTCGCCGCGGTAGCGCGTCGGTCTACCACGTAGGTAAAGCGCCCGCCCCACGGATCGAACATATATTCGTCGGGCAGGCCGAGCGTGGCGACTGGCAATACGCCCCCGGCTACGTTCGCGTAACTGCTGTTGTAATAATTGGCCGTTGGGTTAGCTACCGCTGTGCGATTGCCGTTCACATTATAGGTGGAGCCGGTGGTGCAGGCGCCCGCGTTGATTCCTTCGATACCAAAATTCGCTGTGTTAGGCAGCGTCAACCCATCCGCAGGACATGGAATACGGTTATTTACTTTGCGGAACTGGATGAGTGCGGCCTCGATAGCCGCTAACTTTGTTTTAAGCTCGGCCTGTTTCGTGCGCCGCACTTCCTGCGTCACAACCGCCATGATCCCGCCTAACATGATCGACAGGATGATGATAACGATACTGAGTTCCACCAGCGTGAACCCGGCGGCAGGTGTCCGGCGTGCGTGCATTCAGGTGATACCTGTGCTAAATAGCTAAAAGTCCATTGTATAAGGCCGGTAGTTAACACCTTCTTAATAGTATTGGGATTATTTTCAATCGCTATGGAAACCACCACTGCAGCCGCCACACCGCTGGCTAAAAAAATATTCCTGACCCAGAAAGAGTTGCTGGAAGCACTTTCTGGCAGCGATTTTTATATTGAATGGCTGCTGATCGGCGGTGCGCTGGCGCTGGCGCTGTTATTTTCCGTGCTTGCGCGCAGGCGTCTGAAGCAACACCTGAAGGAGCATCCCCCTAAGAAGATCGACGTGGAATTCATCGTGAAGCCCGTGCAGTTGCTTTCGCCGGTACTGGCGATGATCTGCTTAAGCGGCGTGCGCCCGTTCGTGGCGGAATTCGGCGGCGCATGGATCGACGCAGTATCACAGCTCTGCCTTGCCTACATGTTTGCAAAGGGCGCGCGCATGATCGTGCGCTCGCGCATGATCGGTTATTTTATCGCGATCATCATTATGACCGTGGCCGTACTCGACGTAACCGGCTTCACGCCGTCGCTTACCGCCTATCTTGACGCACGCGCTTTTGAAGTCGGAAAATTTAAAATCTCCGCGCTCAAGCTGATTTACGGGGTGGTGATCCTCGTCATCGTGTTTTGGATGGCGGGCATTTCATCGAGTACGCTGGAAAGCTACCTGCGCCGCAGCTCCGGCATGAGCTACAGCGCACGCGAACTCACCGTAAAATTCTTCCGCATCTTCGTCTATTTCGTGGCGCTGCTGGTGACGCTGTCAGCGATGGAAGTGGATTTGACCGCATTCGCCGTATTCGGCGGCGCGCTCGGCGTCGGTATCGGTCTTGGCTTGCAACGGCTTACTGCTAATTTTGTCAGCGGCATCACCATCCTCGTCGAAAAATCCATCAAGATCGGCGATCTGATCGAAGTGGCGGGCAATACCGGCTGGGTGCGCCAACTTTATATTCGCTACGCGTTGGTAGAAACGTTCGACGGTCGTGAATTACTGATTCCCAATGAGGAATTGGTTTCCACACGCGTCACCAACTGGACGTATACCACCGACCAAGCGCGTATCGAAATTATCGTACGCGTTACGTACGAATCCGATCCGGCAAAGGCAAAAGCGATGATGCTGGAGGCCGTGCGCGAATATCCGCGCTCACTGAAATATCCGGAAGCGTCGTGCGTACTGAAAGAATTTGGTGATGTGGGGCTGGTGTTCTCACTCACCTTCTGGATTGCCGACGTGAAAAAAGGCCGCGCCGATCCGCAGAGCGACGTGATGTTTGCGATACTCGATAAGTTCGGCAAGGCCGGGATCGAAATCGCCCATAGTAAAGAAAAAAGGACGAACGCATGACCGATTTCCCCAAACGCACCCTCGCCGACTGGCAAAAGCTAGCACAGAAAGATTTGGGCAAGGATAAGGCGGGCAACGCTGTGCCGCTGTCAACGCTGGACTGGCAAACGCCGGAAGGATTTACCGTAAAGGCGCTCTATACCGCGGCTGATTTAGAGGCGATGGAAGATACCGACACGCTGCCGGGATTCGCGCCCTATACGCGCGGGCCGCGGGCTACGATGTATGCGGTGCGGCCGTGGACGGTGCGGCAATATGCGGGGTTTTCGACTGCTGAGGAATCGAACGCGTTTTACCGCCGCAACCTTGCGGGCGGACAAAAAGGCCTGTCGGTGGCGTTCGATCTGGCGACGCATCGCGGCTACGATTCCGACCATCCGCGCGTGGTGGGCGACGTGGGCAAGGCGGGCGTGGCGATCGATTCCATCGAGGATATGAAAATATTATTCGACCAGATCCCGCTCAATGAAATGAGCGTGTCGATGACCATGAACGGCGCGGTGCTGCCGATTTTGGCGAATTACATCGTCGCCGGGCTGGAACAGGGCGTAAAGCTGGAGGAGCTTTCGGGCACGATCCAGAACGACATCCTCAAAGAATTCATGGTGCGCAACACCTATATTTATCCACCGGAACCGTCGATGCGCATCGTCGCCGACATTATCGAATACACAGCGAAAAACATGCCTAAATTCAATTCGATTTCGATTTCGGGTTACCATATGCATGAGGCGGGAGCCACCGCTGTGCAGGAACTCGCCTACACCATCGCCGATGGTGAAGAATATGTAAAAGCCGCGCTGGGCAAAGGCCTCGACGTGGACGATTTCGCGCCGCGCCTATCGTTTTTCTTCGGCATCGGCATGAATTTTTTCATGGAGATCGCCAAGCTGCGCGCCGCACGGTTGTTGTGGGCAAAGACGATGGCGAAATATAATCCGAAGAATCCGGTGTCGCTCGCGCTGCGCACGCACTGCCAGACGTCCGGCGTGTCGCTCACGGAAAAAGACCCGTACAATAATATCGTGCGCACCACCATCGAAGCGATGGCCGCCACACTCGGCGGCACGCAGTCGCTGCACACCAACGCGCTCGACGAAGCCATCGCGCTGCCCACCGATTTTTCCGCGCGCATCGCCCGCAACACGCAGCTTATTTTGCAGCATGAATCCGGCATCACGCGCGTGGTCGACCCACTGGGAGGGAGCTATTATATTGAGTCGCTGACGGCGAGCTTGGTTACTCATGCCGAAGAGTTGATCGCCGAAGCCAATGCAGCGGGCGGTATGATCCGCGCTATTGAGGCGGGTATTCCCAAGCAGAAAATAGAGGAATCCGCGGCACGCAAGCAGGCTAGAATTGACCGTGGCGAGGAAGTGATCGTCGGCGTGAATAAATATCAGTTGAAAAAAGAAGATCCGATTGAAATCCTCGACGTCGATAACGCCAAGGTGCGTGAGTCGCAAATCAAGCGATTAGAAAGCGTGCGTGCGAAACGCGATGAAACCGCCTGCCGCCTTGCACTCGGTGCGATTTCAGCGGCGGCCGCCAGCGGCAAGGGGAATTTGCTGGAACTGGCGGTGGAAGCGGCTAAACTGCGTGCTACCGTGGGAGAAATATCCTCCGCGCTTGAAAAAATCTACGGACGGTATAACGCTTCGGTACGCACCATTTCAGGAGTATACGGCGCCGTGTATAATGCAGACGACAGCTTGAAACCCGTGCGCGACACGGTAAGCGCCTTCGCCAAGTCGGAAGGCCGCCGCCCCCGCCTGCTCGTCGCCAAGATGGGGCAGGACGGACATGACCGTGGTGCAAAAGTCATCGCCACCGCATTTGCCGATATGGGCTTCGACGTGGATGTGGGCAGCCTGTTCGCCACACCGGAAGAAGTAGCCAAGCAAGCGATTGAAAACGACGTGCACATGGTGGGCGTATCGTCACACGCCGCCGGACACAAAACGCTGGTGCCGCAACTTATCGACGCACTGAAAAAGGCCGGGCGTGGTGACGTGCTGGTGGTCTGCGGCGGGGTGATCCCCGCGCAGGATTATGATTTCCTTACCAAAGCAGGCGTGGCCGCCATCTTCGGGCCGGGTACGAATATTCCCGACGCCGCGGTGAAAGTGGTCGGACTGATTGAGAAAAACAAACGCGCGGCGGCATGACCTCGCCCCTTGCCACCTCCATCCTCTCCGGTGACCGCGCGGCACTCGCGCGCGCCATTACGCTGATCGAATCCACCCGCGACGACCACCAGCATGAAGCGCAGGCGCTGCTGGCGGAGTTGTTCCCGCGCACGGGGAAATCCATCCGCATCGGCATTACCGGCGCGCCGGGCGTGGGGAAATCGACATTCATCGAAGCGTTCGGGCTGCATGTGATTGAGCAGGGACACAAGGTGGCGGTACTCGCCGTCGACCCGTCGAGCAGTAAAACCGGCGGCTCCATCTTAGGCGATAAAACGCGCATGGCACAGCTTTCACAACATGAATCCGCCTATATTCGCCCCTCGCCCACCGGCGGCACGCTCGGCGGCGTGGCACGGCGCACGCGCGAGGCGATGTTGTTGTGCGAAGCGTCGGGGTTCGATGTGATTATCGTGGAGACGGTGGGTGTAGGACAATCGGAAACAGAAGTAGCCGACATGGTGGATATGTTCGTGCTCCTGCTGCTGCCCGGCAGCGGCGATGAATTGCAGGGCATCAAAAAAGGTATCGTGGAACTCGCGGATTTAATCGTGGTGAACAAAGCGGACGGCGACCTTGAAGCGCAGGCCAAACGCGTGCGCTCGGATTATTCGGCGGCGTTGCGCGTGCTGCACCCGGCAACCAGCGCGTGGACGCCCACGGCGATGACCTGTTCAGCGCTGAAAAATATCGGCATCAACGAGATTTGGAAAACCGTAGAAGCGTTCCGCGGCGCGATGGACAAGGCAGGATTCTTGAGCGCACACCGCGCGGAGCAGGCCAAGGCGTGGATGTGGAAGGAAGTGCGAGAGTCACTGCTTGCACGAATTCTGGGTAAGGATGAGGTGGCGAAGAAACTGGAAAATGCGGAAAAAGAAGTGTTTTCCGGCAAGTTATTGCCCACGCATGCGGCGCAAAAAGTGCTGGCGCTGATAAAATGATGTGTAAAATTTTCTGAAGGTATGGAAGCCGAAAAGGAAAACGGCACCCAACGCGTTAGAGGATTTTAATCCACCCATTGTTATTCCTGCGAAAGCAGGAATCTTGAGTTGCCACGAAGTAAGAATGGATTCCTGCTTTCGCAGGAATGACAAACCGTTGGTCTTAAACGTCCAGATTCTCAACCTTCAGCGCGTTGCCGATGATGAAGTCGCGGCGGGGTTCTACGATGTCGCCCATCAGGGTGGAGAAGATGGATTCGGTTTCCACATCGTCGCCGATGGTCACCTGTAGCAGGCGGCGGGTTTCGGGGTTGAGGGTGGTGTCCCAGAGCTGTTCGGGGTTCATTTCGCCGAGACCTTTGAAACGCTGGATGGTGGAGCCTTTGCGGGCGAAATCCATCATGGTTTTGTATAAGGCGGTGGGGGTGGCGACGGTAGCTTCGCCCTGCTTGCGCACGAGCGTGGGCGCGGTGGCAAAACATGCGTCAAAATAGGCGGCGTGCGAGGCGATTTCCAACGCGTCTTTGCTGCCCAGCATGCGCTCTTCGAGCAGGTGGATTTCTTCCACGCCGCGCAGGGTGCGGCTTATCTTATAGACGCCGGATTCAAAAATACATGTCCACCCGGCATCGGCGCCGAGCGTGTTGATCTTATCCTGCCATGCTTTGGCTTTTTGTTCGGGCGATTGCTTGCCGTCGAACACATGCGCGAGCGCGGCGGCTTCGATGAGCAGCACGGGCGTGCGCTTGGCAAAACGGTCTATCGCAGCGGCGACTTTCGAGGCTTCTTCCAGCACGCTGCGCAATGCATCGCCGGTGACGGTGCGGCCGTCTGCATATTTCAGCGCGGCGTCGTCGAGGCTGGTGCTGAGGAGATGCGCTTCCAGAGCGGCTTCGTCCTTGAGGTAGACGTCGCTGTTGCCGCGTTTCATTTTGTACAACGGCGGCTGGGCGATATAGAGGTAGCCCTTGTCGATCAGCTCGCGCATCTGGCGGAAGAAGAAGGTGAGCAGTAGCGTGCGGATGTGCGAACCGTCCACGTCGGCGTCGGTCATGATAATGATTTTATGGTAGCGCGTTTTGCCGATGTCAAATTCCTCGCGGCCGATGCCGGTGCCGATGGCGGTGATCAGCGTGCCGATTTCGGCGGAGCCGAGCATTTTATCGAAGCGCGCGCGCTCGACGTTGAGGATCTTACCTTTGAGCGGCAAAATAGCCTGGAAGTTGCGCGAACGCCCCTGCTTGGCCGAGCCGCCTGCCGAATCCCCCTCGACGAGGAAGAGTTCGGATTTCGCGGGGTCGCGTTCCTGACAGTCGGCGAGCTTGCCGGGCAGCGAGGAAATATCGAGCGCACCTTTGCGGCGGGTGAGTTCACGCGCTTTGCGCGCGGCTTCGCGGGCGCAGGCGGCCTCAACGATTTTGCCAATGACGGTTTTCGCATCTTGCGGATGTTCTTCCATCCATTGAGCCAGCTTGTCGTACACATGGCTTTCCACCGCGGGACGCACTTCGGAGCTGACCAGCTTTTCCTTGGTTTGCGAGGAGAATTTCGGGTCGGGCACTTTCACCGATACGATGCAGGTGAGGCCTTCGCGGGCGTCATCGCCGGTGACGGCGACTTTTTCTTTTTTCGCCATGCCGGATTCTTCGTAGTATTTGTTCATGGCACGGGTGAGCGCGGCGCGGAACCCGATGAGGTGCGCCCCGCCATCACGCTGGCGGATGTTGTTGGTGAAGCAAAGCATGTTTTCGTGGTAGGAATCGTTCCACTGCATGGCGACTTCCACGCCGATATTGTCTTTTTCGCCGCGGATGACGATGGTGGGGTGCAGCGCAGTTTTTCCCTTGTCGAGATACTGCACATACGCTTCCGTGCCGCCTTCGTAATAAAACTCGGAAACGACCGGCGGTTCCTGACGCGTATCGGTCAGGCGGATGCGCACGCCGGAATTGAGGAACGCCAGCTCGCGCAGACGGTGTTCCACCGTATTGAAATCGAATTCGGTTTTGGTAAAGGTTTCCGGTGATGGCAAGAAGGTAACGCGCGTGCCGCGATAGCCGGGCGTATCGCGCGTGATGGTAAGGTGCTGCACGGTTTCACCGTGCTCGAAACGCGCCTGATATTCCTTGTCGTTGCGCCACACGGTGAGCAGTAACGATGACGATAGCGCATTGACCACGGATACACCCACGCCATGCAAACCGCCGGAGATTTTGTAGGTATTCTGGTCGAACTTGCCGCCCGCGTGGAGCTGCGTCATGATCACTTCAGCGGCGGACACGCCCTCGCCTTCGTGCATATCGACAGGAATGCCGCGGCCGTTATCGGTGACGGTGCAGGAACCGTCGGCGTTCAGGCTGACATCGACCAGATCGCAATGACCGGCCAGCGATTCGTCGATCGCGTTGTCTACCACTTCGTAGATCATGTGGTGCAGGCCGGAGCCGTCGTCGGTATCGCCGATATACATGCCGGGGCGCTTGCGCACCGCTTCAAGACCTTTGAGTACCTTGATCGAATCCGCGCCATAGGCGTCAGAGTTTGCTTGATGATCCATCGTCTTTTTTAAACCTGCCGTCATAACCATTACACACTACCTTTCATCCTGTCGGATGCTTCCATTTTCGACCCGAAAAACCTGCGCGTTTTCGCCTAAATCCGCAAAAATCGCCGCGTCTGTCCCGGTCATCCATGTTTGCGCCCCAATCTGGCAGATTTCCTCGAATAACTCAAGCCTTCTTGTGCCATCCAGATGGGCGGCAACCTCGTCAAAAAGCAGCACCGGAACCACATGCCGCCACATCGCCCCTGCCCGTGCCTGGGCGAGTACGATCGACAGCAAAAGCGCCTTCTGTTCCCCGGTGGAACAATAGTCCGCCAGCATCTGTTTTTCGAGGTGGGTGACGCGCATTTCACTGCGGTGGGCGCCCGAAAGCGTACGCCCGGCGGCGGCGTCCTGCCTGCGGCTTTGCGCCCATGCGGATCTTAACGAATTTTCGACGGAAACGGCGGGTTCACCGGCTTCCAGAGGTGTTTCCGCTGCCCCGGATACGGCGATATGCGCCCGTGGGAAGCCATGGCGGGAGAGCGACATGGCGTGGTTGATGCTGGAAGCCGTTTGCAGGCGCGCGACGGCAATGGCCGAAGCGGTTTCGGCCATGGTCTGCTCCAGCGCGTCTAGCCAGATTGCATCGGCGTTCCCGGCCTGCAGCAGGCGGTTGCGCTCGCGCATGGCGTAATCGTATTCGTTGACGCGGGAGGCGTGGTCGGGGTCGAAACTATAAACCAGCCGGTCGAGGAATTTGCGGGCGGCGGAGGTGCCTTCCTGAAAGAGCTGTTCCATCTGCGGAGTGAGCCAGAGCATGGCGAGGTGCCGCCCCAGTTCGGACTGCGAACGGGAAGGTTTACCGTCGATGCGGATAATGCGGCGATCAGTTTCGGAGGTGTTTTCGGGATCCCGGCCAGTGCCGATTTGCACGTCACCCTGCATGCCGGTGGCGCGGGCGGACACGACCCAGCTTTCCCTATTAAGCCCTCTCCCTTCCAGGGAGAGGGTTGGGTGAGGGTTGGTTGCGCCATGGAAAGAACCCTCACCCCAGCCCTCTCCCTGGAAGGGAGAGGGAGTTATTTTGGACTTCTCTCCCTGAAAGGGAGAGGGAACCTTCAGACGATCCAGTTCAGAAATCCGCGCTTTGCGCAAGCCGCGCCCGGGTGTGAGCAGCGAGAGCGCTTCCAGCACATTCGTTTTTCCTGCCCCGTTATGGCCTGCAAGCACGATGACGCGCGCGGGTGAAAGTTCCATGCGCATGGCGGAATAGTTACGGAAATGACGGAGGGAAAGCGAAGCGACGGAGAGGATAAGCCTGTCGTCATCCCGGCGAAGGCTGGGATTTTCATTTTCCACCGGCACTGCAATCGCTGATTTTACCATAGGATTCCTGCCTTCGCAGGAATGACAATTTTCATGTCATCCATTCCCTCATCCCGCTGCGCAGGCGTCGGTGCGCGTGTAGGTGTCGGATATTTTCCAGAATTCCGGCATGCCTGCAAGTTTTTCCAGCACTATGACGGTTTGCCTGTCCAGCTTGCCGATTCTCACCACGTCGTCATCCAGCGCGAAGTTTTTGGTGGCGTATGTGGCGGCGAATTCATCGCGTTTTTCTTCGTTGGGAACGTAAAGCGTCCACGTGTCTTTCGTAACTGTGTAGCGGAATATATAATTGTTCTCTTTCTCATTCCTGACCATGAGGAAGGTGTGCTTGCCGGTAGACAGTGTGCGTACCGTGTCCTCTTCATCCGCATCGTGGACGAAACGATAATTTTTACCGTCGACGACGAATTGTTCGCATGCGTCACCATTATCGGCTTTCCATGCGCCTTTGAGCTGGGGGTCGAGCGTGCCGGAATCCCAGTAGGTGCCGAAATCGTCGACGAAGATGCAGGCTGCCAGCAGGCAGGCCAACGGGAGAGCGAGCCAGCGCCTCACCCGCATCATCACACGCGCATCGGCATGATGACGTAGAGCGCGCCCACATCCGCCGTGTCGCGCACGAGCGCGGGAGCGGCGCCGTCGCTGAGGACGAATTGCGCGGTGTCGCCTTCGATTTTTACCATCATGTCGAGCAGGTAGCGCGAATTGAAGCCGATTTCCAGCGTGCCTGCGGAAAAATTCACGTCGATTTCTTCCGAGGCCGTGCCGTGCTCGGCGCTGGTGGCCGAAAGGGTGAGCTTGCCGTTTTCGAGGTGGAATTTGATCGCGCGCGATTTCTCGGTAGCGATGACCGATACGCGATCAACGGCCTGCGTGAAGGCTTTGCAGTCCACTTCCATGATCTTATCATTGGCAGACGGGATCACGCGCTCGTAATCGGGGAAATTACCGTCGATCAGCTTCGACACCAGCACTGCGTCGCCGCAGGTAAAGCGTATCTTGGTTTCGGAGAGCGACACACCGATCTCGCCGCCGCCGCTTTCCACCAGTTTTTTCAGCTCATGGATGGCCTTGCGCGGCACGATCACGCCGGGCATGCCGTCGGCGCCCGCAGGCAGCGCCACTTCCACGCGCGCGAGGCGGTGGCCGTCGGTGGCGACAGCGCGCAGCACTTTATCCGCGCCGGTGCCTGCCGCATGCAGGTAGATGCCGTTGAGGTAATAACGCGTTTCCTCGTTGGAAATGGCGAAGCTGGGCTTCTCGATCAGCGCAAGGCACTCGGCCGCCGCCAGAGAGAAGCTGTGCGAAAGGTCGCCTTCAGCCATGACCGGAAATTCATCGATCGGCAAACAACCCAGCGAAAAACGCGAACTGCCGGAACGGATAGTCATCTTGCCGCCGTCTTCACTGGTGGCAAGTTCGATCTGCGCGCCCTCAGGCAGTTTGCGCACAATGTCGTAGAGCATGTGCGCAGGTATCGTGGTTGCGCCCGGCTTAGCTACGGTAGCGGCAACTTTTTCGACGATGGCAAGATCCATGTCGGTCGCCGTCAGCGCGACGGAATCACCCTTCGCTTCCAGCTTCACGTTCGACAGCACGGCGATGGTGCCGCGCTTTTCCACGACCGACTGCACATGGCCGAGGCTCTTGAGCAGATGCGCGCGCTCGATGGTGAATTTCAGCGGTTTTCCGGCGGTTTTCGCCTCGTCGCGAGTCAAGGTGGCGGTTGAAGACATGGACGCAACTCCTTCTATAATCATGCATGCTGAGAAATTAATCTAGAACCATCCGGTGCGAGTTGCAAAGCAAATCTTAACGAGCGTGGGATTCACCCTTCGCCAGGGCGCGCGCTTCGGCAAAGAACGTTTCGTTGTTAACTTTCAGTGCCATCAATACATCGTGCATGAATTGCGCGTCGGCAGTGGGTTGCTGCAATTCCAGCGCCAGCTTCGGCAGCGTAATCCCCATGCGTTTTGCCAACTCGCCTTTGCGTATGCGGTGAGCGTCCATATATCCCGGCAGCAGGTCGAGAAATTCGCTCTCATCGCGCGCTTTCTGGTATTCCGGTTTGCGGGCTTCGGCGAAGAACGCTTCCATGGTCGGAAACCCGAGGGACAACACAATCGACAGATGGGTTATCGGTTTCAGCTTTTCTTCTTCAAGGCATTTCCTGAGGGTTACGTGGGAGACAAGCCCTTGTTCAGTTACATGGTGCATAAGCACACGTTTTACGCGCATATAGGCCTTCAGCAACCCCGCCAGCTCCTGCGCATCGGTTTCCGGCTGCGGCTGCTGCGCCTTTTCCTGCCATGAGAAGACCAGCGCTTCGGGCGTATTATATCCCAGATCCTTGGCGATCAGCTTCGCCTTCTCAAAATTCACCGCATGGTGGAAAATGATACTGTTCAGGCCTTTGCGGTCAACCACGATATCGCCGTCATCATCCTCGATATTTATTAACCGCCTTGCCAGCTCGCGAACGGTAATGCCGCGCGCAGTCATGCACGCCGCCAGCGCCTCGCCG
This sequence comes from uncultured Rickettsiales bacterium, assembly GCA_964645205.1. Taxonomy (GTDB): domain Bacteria; phylum Pseudomonadota; class Alphaproteobacteria; order Rickettsiales; family SXRF01; genus CAZYBO01. The sequence goes on along the minus strand of CAZYBO010000001.1, from coordinate 78,372 downwards.
AAGCTGCACGGTTCGTCGCGCGGTGTGCTGGGAGGCCGTACCGGCCGCAGCCTCGGCCTTTTCGCCAGCGTTCGCACAGCTTCCATCTGTTTCGCATCGAGCGTGAATGCGCTCAGCCAGTTTTCCAGCATTTCCGGGCGCGGAGCATGCGACAGCAATTCCAGCCGCGAGATATTCGCGCGCGTGCATGGCTCGCGCATGCGTTCCACCACATCATCCGCGCTCCAGCCGTGTATCTGGCGCAAGTCGCGCATGAAATCGCCGAAATGGTGGTAATCCTGCAGGTTTTCAAAAAATCCCGGCAGGTTTTCCGCACGCCCGATACGCTCGATCCGCTCATCGCTATGCTCGTATGCCTTCTGTTCGCGCAGGCGCTCGACACATCCCGCCATGGCAGCCGACTGCGCCTGCGTCAGCCCAAACAGCTTCGCCAGCACCGCCAGTTTCTTTTCATCGGGCAACCGGCCGTTGTGGAAATCCATGCCTGCCGCTTTGCCAGCCTCGGCTATATCGTGGTTGGTCGCGTACGCCACGTCGGTAAGCAAGTTCAGGAATGAATGGTAATTGCCGATCTGCCCGAATGCCTCATCGAGCGTTTTCAGCTTATGGGTGCGCCTCACCGCTTTCAGGAATTCTTCGCGCGCGCCCTCCGGCACCAGTAATTTTGCCAGCGCATCGGCATGGTCGGCATATCCCATACCCAATTCATAATTACGGACTGCATGCGTGGTAACGCCGATGGCATCCGCCACATCACTCGTGCTAAGGAGGCGCGCGCGCCGAAACCGCGAAAACATGGCGCCTTTATCCTGCATCGTGGGCAACGCCGCCACCAGCTCTTCCTGCGTTTCGTACGCCCCCAAACGCCGCGCCTTGAACGCCGCCGCCACCAGCGTCTTTTTATCCTCCGGGGTGGGATCGAGTTTCTCCACAACATTGCGCAGCGAATGCATGAGCGGCACCTGATTGCCGCTGCGGTAATCCCTGTAGTTGTTCCGTGTCATGCCAAGCGCCGTATATATCGCGTTTTGACTGGTCTTTCCATGCTGCACCATCCAGCGGTCGGTCAGCTCGGAGAATGCCTTGCCGAACGCCTGTGCGCCGTCCTTATCGAGCCGCTCATCCTTTGAATAGTTACGTGAATCACGGTACATGCTTTGATCCTGGAACAGCGCCACCGACAGCGCATCCATCTGGCCTGCGGGCGGTTCAGGTATCGCAAAATAGCTGCGGATTTCAGACAATCCCTCAAGCGACGGCAAGCTTGTCCCATCCAGCCACGGCCGCACCCGATCACCTAAATCCGCGACCACGTCGGCGTATCTTTTTTTGTGCTGAATCCGAAGTTTTTTCAGCAGCGGGGCGAGTTGGCGTTGTTCGAGGATATCCATGGGGTCTTTTTCAAAAATTACTAGAGCTAACCTTTAAGGGTTGCAAAACATATTGTAATGGACGCTCAGTCGCCCGCCCTGCCCGCATCTTTTTGCGCCGGCGTCGTGTGTACGCGGCGTGTCCATGGGCGACCGCATCCTTCATCGCGCGTTGCAATTTTTGCGGCCTCGTCGCAGAACGCTTCAAGCGATGCAAAGCCTAGGCCTTTCACGGCTATTTTTTCAAGCACGCTTTGATAGGGTGTAGCGGCGAGCTTATCTTGTCCTTTCAGAATGGCATTGAAAACACGCACATCAATACCTGCATTTTTTATGATGTCGGCATACAGCTCTCGCCGATGGGTGTAATAGCCATACGCAGGGGTGAATTTTTCTCGTAAATATCCTTCCAGCAAATATCCGAAATCGTGCGAAGGACGGCCACAAGCGCCGGGCAGCATCTCCTGCACATCCACCAGCGCGCCATTTTTTGCATAGAATTCGGACGGGCTGGAAAAGCCTAGCATCTTGGTCATTTCCTCTACATTAGGGGCTCTGGGCATTTTCTCGCTTTTCCTGTGGAGCATGGCTCTGATGCGCGCACTGCCATGATACCCCCCCAACTCCTTGATACTATTGCCGCTCGAGTTCACATAGGCACTGAGCACTTCCGGAAAGCGACTATGATCGGTGACCAGCGGATAGGGGAAAACCATCGCCGCCTGCGTGGATCGCTCATCCAGACCTATAGTTTCCGCCCATTGGCGGATAACGTAACCCGGAGGTTTCATACGATTTACGTCAGCGATATTGATGGTATTGAATTTATCCTCATCATCTTTGTCTTCCAACCTGTATTCGTATGAAAAACCCGACGGCTTGCCGATAGCCGCGTGCACCGCTTCCGCGAATTTGCCGAAATTGCCATTGAATTGGGCGATATTGGCGAAAATGGAGTCAAGCGCCGGATTGCCGGATGGCTTCTTGGAAGGCTGACTATTCTCAAGATTTCTACGGCGCTCATCTGCAAAATCCTTGATCGCGGCATTATAGGTTTCGCCGAGGTTAAACGGCACGAGCCAGCGCGCCAGCAATTCAGCAGACGGCGGCTTCGGCGAAAGTTCGAGCAGCGACACATACGCACGCGTGCAGGGTTTGCCGCCGAAATGGTCGCCGATGTCCTGCTCGCTTATCTCGCACCGCTTGCGCAACTCGCGCATGAGGCTTCCTACCGTGTCGAAGCGCGAGAGATTACCAAAAAACCCGGGCAGGTTTTCCTCGCGTGCGATACGTTTCATGCGCTCCGGCGCGTAAAGAAAATCTTCATGTTCATGCACTTTCGCCGCGAACTCGCGCAACACAGCGGTTTGCGCGGCGTCCAGCCGCAGCACCCGCGCCATCCTCACGGCTTCAGCGTCATCACCCGACAGGCATTTCAAACGCTTCGCATTGTCGCGGTCATAAAGATCCACGATGGTGAGACCTTGCGCCTTCGCAAGATCCTCAAGCAGCGGATGGATGGAGCCGTAGCTGCCTATGCCGGTGAAAATCTCATCCAGCGTCCGGATGTCGTACAGTTTGCGCACCGCTTCAAGGAATGCCGGGCGCGACGCTTCCGGCACGAGTTCTTTTGCCAGCTTCGCCGCGTTATGCTCATAATTTTCGCCGCGCTCGTAAAGCGTAATGGTCAAATCGGAAACGCCAATTTTTTCGCCAAGCTCCATAGCACTCATCAGATTGGCAAGACGCAGGCGGCTGAGCAGCTTTCCTTTATCCTGCGCCGTGGGAAAATCACGGATGACGTCCTCCAGCGGTTCATAAATGCCGAGCTTGCGCGCCTTGAACACCGCGTCGATCATGGGGCGTGCTTCTTCCGGCGTAAGCGAGAGGTTTTTGATCACCTTGCGCAACGTATCCAGTTGCGGGATTATTTTTCCATCCCTGTATTTTATATAGGCGCCTTGCTGGATGTCCAGCATCTGCGCCACCTGCCTATCCGTATCGAGTTTACGCTCCGCACGTTTCGCTTCCACGCATCTATTGAACGAAGCCGCGAAATCAGCATAGGCCGAAGCATCTAAATGCGGCCTGCCGGGACTCTGATACTCCCCATTGTGCGCATACAGCGCACGATCATGTTGCACGATTCGTTGCAACTCATCCGTTTCACCCTCAGCGGGTGCGGACAGACCAAAATATTGCCTGATGCGCGGCAAGGAGTCATCAACCGGAATAGCGCGCCTGTACAGCCAGCTCTTGAAAGCAGGTAATTCCGCATACGCTTCCCCGACGCTCGCGTTCTTTGCTTCAAGCAGGCGGTACAGCAGGCCGGGGAGTTGTTTTTGGTCTTTTGTGTCCATGGTATCCCGCGTGTTTCAAATGCAGGATTATGCTAGCACGTGCGGGTGGGATGTAATGTTAAAGTTTTATTACGATTGCAGCAATATAAATGCTTGAAAATAAATACTATTATTTTCAATTCTGCAGCATTTTCGACAGTAATTCCACGTCCTGCGCGAGTTGCAAATGAATCTTAGCGCCCTCGCAGGGTCGATAGATCGGGTGCGTATTCCGGTTTCGATACTTCGCCGATCAGAGCATCGGCGGAACTGAACCCAAGAGCCGCGAGCATACCGTTTATCGAAGATTCTTCGACGGAGCGCTCCTTCTGCAACTGGCGATATGCGCTGATTGCCAGCTTATCTCCGAGATTTTCGAATCGCATATCGTGTTTAGCCATATAACGATTCATCGCATTGCCAAGCTCTGCGCAGCGATAGTCCACAGGACTCAGCTTGCATGCCAGCTGTTTTACCTGCGTTTCCTTTTCCGTTCCTAGCGCATAGGCCGCAAGCCAGCGTCTGAGCACCTCAGGAACGGGCGGCTCGGATTTTAGCTCCAGAAGGGAAATATTGGCGCGCGTGCATGGTGTGCTGCCGAAGCGCTTCCCCACATCCTCCAATGATAAATGACATATTTCCCGCAGGTCACGCATCATCTGGCCGAAATGACCGTAACGCTCAAGCCCATCGAAAAATCCGGCGAGGTTCTCTGCACGCCCTACACGCTCGAATCGTTCGGGTGAGAGGTAGTAATCGTGCTTGTTGCGCAATCCTTCGATGAAATCCACAAACATACCGGTCTGCTCTTGCTGGAGCCGCAGCACCTGCCCCATGCCTTCGATTTGTTCACGGCTGCGGGGCAATATCTTCCCGTGTGTAATCCGTCCAGCACGGTAAATCTCCCTCATGGGGACATTCTGCGTATTACCCAGGTCGGAAAGAAGCGCGTACATGGAATCATAGCCATCTAGGTTCAGGAAAATCTCATCCAGCGTCCGGGTGCCGTGCATGCGCCGCACCGCCTGCACGAATTCCACGCGCGACGCTTCCGGAACGAATAGTTTCGCTAGCTTCGTGGCGTGCTGCTCGTAATTTTCACCCGCTTCGTAAGCATGGATAAGCGGTTCCGTTATGCCCAGTTCTTTGCTGATTTCCAGTGGACTACGCAGGTTAGCAAGGCGCAATCTTTTAAGAAGTTTGCCCTTGTCTTGCGCAGTAGCTAGGTCGCGGAGTACGTCTTCCAGCGGTTCATAGGCGCCATATCTGTGAGCCTTGAACGCCGTGTCTATCAGCGGGCGCGCTTGTTCAGGAGTCAAAGCGAGCTTCTCGATGATATTGCGTAGCCCGTCTAACTTAGGGACTGTTTGTCCGGAGCGATGAGCGAGATAGGTTTGCTTTATCACGCCGAGTACATGTTCCATTCGTACATCCGTCATCTGCGCATGCGACTGACGCCACGAATCGACGCACCGGCTAAATGCCTTGCCGAAGGCGGGATATGCTTCCATATCCGAACGCATTTTGCCCGCGACCTTATATTCGCCTTTAAACGTGCGTAGGTTGCGATCATGAAGTGCCGCCTGCGACAATTCGTCATTCTCGCTCGGAGCGGGTGCCGGCAGGCCGAAATAGCGCCTTATTTCGGGAAGCCTTTCGGCGTTAGGAACTGCGCGCCCGTATATCCAGTTTCTGAACGTAGTGATCGCACCTTCAGCCTCCAGGACACTAACGCCTTTTGCGTCAACGAGGCGGCGGAGCAATGCGGGAAGCTGTCTCTGTTCATTTATATCCATGCCGCAATGCTAACAAACCCGCGGGAAATGGCAAATAAAATTAACTATTATTAATCTTAATTTTGCAGCATTTTCGACAGTAATTCCACGTCCTGCGCGAACTCGCTGTCGCTGCCCATCAACTCTTCCACGCGCTTGACGGCATGCATGACGGTGGTGTGGTCTTTGCCTCCGAAGCGGCGGCCGATTTCGGGGAGGCTTTTGGAAGTGAATTTTTTCGAGAGGTACATCGCCACCTGACGCGGGCGGGCGACGGTGCGCGAGCGGCGGGCGGAGTGCATGTCGGAGACTTTGATCGTGTAGTGGTTGGCGACCTGCTTCTGGATGTCGTCGATGGTGATGCGGCGGTCGTTGGCGCGGAGCAGGTCCTGCAGCACTTCCTGCGTGGATTCCAGCGTGACCGGGCGCCCCACCAGCGTGGCGTGGGCGACGACGCGGTTGAGCGCGCCTTCAAGCTCACGCACGTTCGAGGTGATTTTATGCGCGAGGAATTCCGTGACTTTCTGGGGAATCTGCACGTCGGGCATCTGCTCCAGCTTGGATTGCAGGATGCCGAGGCGCAACTCATAGGTCGTCGCATGAATATCCGCTACCAGCCCCCAGCCTAAGCGCGAGCGCACGCGCTCCTCGATGCCTTCCATGTCGGACGGCGAGCGGTCGCCGGAAATAATCAGCTGCTTGTTTTGATCGACCAGCGCGTTGAAAGTGTGGAAAAATTCTTCCTGCGTGGAATCCTTGCCGCTGATGAACTGCACGTCGTCGATCATCAGCACGTCCACCGAGCGGAAATGCTCCTTGAACGCGAACGCTTCTTTGAAACGCAGCGCCTTAATGAACTGGTACATGAATTTTTCGGCGGAGAGATAGATAACGCGGCGCTCCGGCGAATTGCGGCGAATGTGCCATGCAATCGCGTGCATCAAGTGCGTTTTGCCGAGGCCGACGCCGCCATAGAGGAATAACGGGTTGCAACCGGTGACCACCAACGGGGATTCCGCGACGCGGCGTGCGGCGGCGTGCGCCAGTTCGTTGGGTTTGCCGACGACAAAATTATCGAACGTGTAGCGCGGATCAAGCGGCGCGCCGACATGCAGGTCGTTTTCGTGGTGTTCATTGCCGGGCTGCCAACTCGCGGCGGTGATGACATTGGTGCCACCGGTAGCAGGTGCAGGCTGCGCGGCGGCAGTTTGCGCCGCGGTCGATTGCTGCTGGATGAGGATGTCGAGCGCGAAGCCGTTAGCACCCGGCTCTTTCGCCCAGAGATGCTGGATGTCGTCGATATAATGCGAATTGATCCATTCGCGCATGAAGCGCGTGGGCACGCTGATATGCGCGGTATCGGCGCTGCATCCGGCATAGCGCAACGGCTTCAGCCAGCTTTTGTAAACGGCGTCGCCGTATAATTCATTGAGTTTGGTGCTGACGCTCGCCCACGCGGAGGTCAGAGCATCGTCGAGCGACTCAGGAGAGTGGGCGGCAAGTGGCCTTTCTAATACGTTTGGGGGCGTCATCCCTGCCTCCAAGGTAACTGCGCAGCTTTCCAGCCTGCGGTGCATCCGCGTTGGCCGTTGGCATCCGGCTCGCCCTCAAACCCGCCTTCGATGTTGAAGCAGTGGCGATAGCCGGCGGCGGTCATAGCAACGGCGGCATCCAACGAGCGGCCACCGGAGCGGCAGATGAAGAAAATCGGCGTATCGGCGGTAACGGCGGCGTCGCGGCTGACAGATTCTGCGAATTGCATGTTGAGCGCAAAGCCGGGATAGGTTTTCCAGGAAACCAGCAACAGCTTCGCCTGCGTAGCCGACAGGTCGGGCGTACCGACGAATTGCCATTCCGCTGTGGTGCGCACATCCACGAGCACGCCGGGATTGTTTTCAAGGTATGCGTAGGCCGCCTGCGGCGATACGTCGCCGGCGTAATGCAGCCCGCCTGCGCTGTGTTGCGCAGCCAGCGCCATCAACGCATCAAGCGCCGCGCCTGTGGCGGAAGGATCATTCGCAGCGTTTACATTCGTAGATGGCATGAACTCCCCGTTGCTTTAAAGACAAGAATTCTGAGTCTGCTCTCTAAGGTGGAGCAGTTGGGCAGTCGGAAGGAACGATAGAAGAAGGGTAGTCTAGGCGGCCAGCTTCTTGATGCGGGACGATAAACGGCTCATCTTGCGGGACGCGGTGGTTTTCTTGACCACGCCCTTGGAAACGCCGCTCATAAGTTCCGGCTGTGCATCTTTCAGCGCCTGCTTCGCAGTCGCCTGATTGCCCGACGCGATCGCCAGCTCTACCTTTTTGAGGGCGCTGCGGATGCGGCTGGTGCGCAAGCGGTTGACGGCAGTGCGGCGGATGGTTTGCCGGTTTCTCTTCTCAGACGATTTATGGTTAGCCATAGACGTGATATCCCGTTACATTTTTTTATTGATCTTGCGATCAGGGTTTTTGACACTAATGACGTTTTACCCCCCCGTCAAGCGCATTTCTTTCCCCCAAACCATTTTTCTACGATTGCAAAATATCATTGATTATTAGCTGGTTCCAGATGTTATCCCCAAGGAGCACGGCACACTACCTGCCCTATTGTTTTGCTATCGTAACGATTATTGCATCTACGATTGTTTTTTAAAATTAATACAGTCGCTTATTTCTGACATTGCGGGCAGAAAAAGCTGCTGCGCCCAGCCTGGCTTATCGCACGTATAGGGGTTTGGCAGCGAAAACAAGGCTCACCCTTGCGTCCATAGACGTTGAAGCGATGCTGGAAATATCCTGCCTCGCCAGAAAGGTGTAAAAAATCCCTAAGTGACGATCCACCGGAGTCAATAGCCGCGCGCAGCACCTTGCGGACGGATTTCACGAGTGCTGCTGAATGCTCCGCACATGCATTTGCAGGCGTTTCTGGCGCTATTCCTGCGAGATATAAGGCTTCACTCGCATAGATATTGCCCACGCCCACCACCAACGCCTGATCCATCAAAACCGGCTTTACCGGGGCTTTACGGGTTTTTAGTTGCGTGGCAAGGAAGGAGGCGGAAAAGGCGGGTGAGAGCGGCTCCACGCCTAAATCCACGAGTTGCGGTAAGGTTTGCAGTTCACCGGATTTAACAAGCAACAGCAGTCCGAATCGCCGCGCGTCGTTGTAAATCAGGCAGCGCCCGTCACGCAGGACAATCACCGCATGATCGTGGATAGCAAACCGTTTCGGCGTTTCCGGCAATATCGAAAACCGTCCGCTCATACCCAGATGCGATAGGAGCACATCGCCCGAATCCAGAGTAAAAAGCAGATATTTGGCACGGCGCGCCACCGCTTCGATGGTACGGCCACGAAGATTTTGCGCCAAACCGGGTGTAAACGGCACGCGCAACCCCTCGCGACGCAGCGTTGCGTGCTCCACCACGCTTCCGGCCAATGCAGACTGTAGGCCACGGCAGACAGTCTCGACTTCGGGTAATTCAGGCATAGATTTGTAGGTTTCGTAGGTTGCGCAGGTTGCACAGGTTTCGTATGCTGGTAAACCTACGCAACCTACGGCACTTACGCAACCCACGAAACCTGCACACCATGACGGAAACAGCATCATTTGGCTTCAAAGAAGTAAACGCCAGCGAAAAAGCCTCGCTGGTGCGCGGCGTTTTCGACAGCGTCGCCGCGCGTTATGACACGATGAACGACCTGATGAGCGCAGGCCTGCACCGCCTGTGGAAAAATACGATGGTCACAAAACTGTATCCCAAGCCGGGGATGCGGATACTCGATGTGGCAGGAGGCACCGGCGATATCGCGTTTCGCATGCGCGAGCGCGCCGATTGCAACGTCACCGTGTTCGACATCAACGCGCAGATGCTGGAACAGGGACGCAACCGCGCCATCGACCGCAACGCCACCGAAGGGCTGCAATGGATTTGCGGCAATGCCGAGGTGCTTCCCTTTCCCGATAGCTCGTTCGATGCCTATACCATCGCGTTCGGCATCCGCAACGTGACTCATATAGATGTGGCGCTGAAGGAAGCCCATCGCGTGCTAAAACCCGGCGGGCATTTTCTCTGCCTTGAATTTAGCCATATGAACAGCGAGCTGCTGCAGAAATGGTATGATGCCTATTCGTTTAATGTCATCCCGCGCGTGGGCGAAATGGTAACGGGCAACCGCGACGCGTATCAATATTTGGTAGAAAGCATCCGCAAATTCCCGAAACAACCGGCGTTTTCACGCATGATCGAAGAAGCCGGGCTGGGTCTTGTGAATTACCGAAACCTTACGCAGGGCGTAGTCGCCCTGCACAGCGCATACCGCTTATGATGCGCAGCATACGTAATAGCAAGCGGCTGCTCGGCATCGCGCTGATTCTGGCGCGTGAGGATGCTTTATTCATACTCACGGAATTGAAGATCGCGCCGTTTGCCGTGCTGCTGGGAAAATGTTTCGCGCGGCGCATGCCGAACAAGCGGCGCGGGGAAAAGCTGGCGTCCGCGATGGAGCGATTAAGCCCTGCCTTCATAAAACTTGGGCAGGTGATGTCCACACGCTCGGATTTAATCGGCGATGAAATGGCGGATGATTTATCCCGCCTGCGCGATGCGCTGCCACCCTTCCCTGTCGCCATTGCGCGCGCCACGATTGAGGACGAATTGCAGGCGCCGGTCAGCGAACTGTTTAGACGTTTCGACGATGTGCCGGTTGCGGCGGCGTCCATCGCGCAAGTACACCGCGCGGTGACGAAAGACGGACGCGACGTGGCGGTAAAAATCCTGCGGCCGGATATTGAAAAAGCGTTCGCGCGCGACATGGATTTATTATTCTGGATCGCGGAAATTCTTGAACACAGGCTGCACGACGCCAAACGCCTCAAGCCGCTGCAGGTGGTAGAAACACTCAAGGAATCGGTGTTCTTCGAGTTGGATTTACGTTTTGAAGCAGCGGCAGCGACCGAGCTTGCAGAGAATATAAAGCAGCACCCGACAGGGTTCCGCGTGCCCGCAATCGACTGGGCGATGACGTCGCGCCGGGTGATGGTGATGGAATGGGTAGACGGGATTCCGTTGCATGATGTGGATGCGATCCGCAAGAGCGGGCATTCGCCGGATGCGATTTTAGGAAAAGCCTCGCAGAGCCTGTTTTCGCAAGTGTTCCGCGACGGATTTTTCCATGCCGACCTGCATCCTGGGAATCTGTTCGTGGATAAGAACGGCGATTTAGTAGCCGTCGATTTCGGGATCATGGGACGGCTGGACTGGAAGTCGCGCTTATATATAGCGGAGATACTGCGCGGGTTCCTCACCGAGGATTACCGCCATGTCGCGCAGGTGCATTTCACGGCGGGCTATGTGCCGTCTGGCAAATCGCTGGAAGCGTTTACGCAGGCATGCATGGCGGTGGCCAAGCCGATCATGGGAAGGCCGCTCGACCAGATTTCGGTGGGTAAGCTGCTCGGACAGATGTTCAAGATCGCCGCCGAGTTCGAGATGGAAACGCAGCCGCAATTGTTGCTACTGCAAAAGACGATGGTGGTAACCGAAGGTGTAGGCCGTATGCTCAACCCGAACCTGAATATGTGGGAGCTGGCGCGGCCGATGATCGAAACGTGGGCGGAAGAGGAATTCAGCCCGGCTGGAAAGCTGCGCCACGCCGCGCGCCATGCGCGTGAAACACTAAGTACGCTGCCTGCACTATTGGCACAGGTGGAAAAACTGCTGAAATCACTGGCCGAAGGAGCATAGGCAATATGAAACTATTTTGGTTGTGCGTCGTATGTATCCTGCTTGTCATGTTTTTGCTCCCGCACCTGCGCACGCTCAGGCATTTGCTGGTGGGCGCGATACTTGCCGCCATCGCGTATTTCGCCTCACCTTATGTCTTTCCTGAAACGGTGGTGCGTTTCGATCCTTCTTCAAGGCCTTCCAGCGCCGATGAATCCTACCGCGAAACGATCTTCGACTATGCGATGAGCACGGCGAACCCGCAAGTGCCCTACGTGTGGGAAAGCTACAGCGCCAAGGGCAAGATCACCGCGAGCGAATCGTATGTGAGCAAATCGAAAGCCACCTGCCGCGATTATGAAGAAACCTATATTACGGGCGTGGGTAAAATCGTTCTGGAGGGCATTGGCTGCAAACGCACCGGGCGCGAAGGCTGGTGCCGCCTGAAGAAAAACTCCAACGCGCTAACCTGCTCGCTGGAAGCGCCATCGGGCGTTATCGACGAAACCATCGGCGGCGCGCAGGATGTACTTGAAAAGGCTAAGGGCGTTACGAGGTAGCAAGTGTTGCGCGCACGTCGCGCATAACCGCGTCGAACATCGCCACCGTGAGCCTGCCGGTGTTGATGTTGTAGCGGGAGCAATGGTAGCTATCTACCAGCGTGATCCCGTTTTTTAGTTTATGCGCCGCGCCGTGGATGAATTTGGCGTGAGAGGCTTTATAGCCCAAGGCTTTCAGCACCGCGTTATGCGAGACGAGTCCGAGCGAAAGAATGGTTTTCAAACCCGGCATGGCGGCGATTTCCTGTGTGAGGAAACGGTTGCAGCAAGTGATTTCAGCAGGCTCTGGCTTGTTTTCCGGAGGGACGCAGCGCACGGCGTTCGTAATGCGGCAGTCAAGCAGCTCCAGCCCGTCATCGGGGCGGGCGTCGTAGTTGCCTCTGGCAAACCCGGCTTTCAGCAAACCATTATATAGTACGATTCCTGCATAGTCGCCGGTGAACGGGCGGCCGGTCTGGTTCGCCCCCTTAAGCCCGGGCGCAAGGCCGACGACCAGAAGCCGGGCGTCCAACGTCCCGAAGGCGGGAACCGGCGCGTTATGGTACGCCGGATACGTCATGCGGTTTTTCATATGAAAGGCCGCAAGACGTGGGCATAGCGGACAATCGAGGGAGGGTGGGGTAAACTGCATATCCCGTTTTTTACTTGTGGTGGAAGCGCCGCCATACTATTAAAGCAGCCCCGGCTTCGATGCAAAAAAAATGCGCCCACTCTTGAAACCGCATGGAAGTCGCTTATATACGAACGCCAAAGGTACTTTGTATATCGAAGCACCTCTTTTCACTGTGACTCATCAATAATGGAGAAAATTCATGAATATTAAGCCGTTAGCAGATCGCCTGGTTGTCGAACGCATCGAACAGGCTGAGAAAACCGCCGGCGGGATTATCATCCCCGACAACGCCAAGGAAAAACCGAAACAGGGCAAAGTGCTCGCAGTCGGCCCCGGCGCGAAAGACGAAAACGGCAAGCGCATCCCCGTGGATGTGCAGGCTGGCGACATCGTACTGTTCACCCAGTGGTCGGGCAACGAAGTGAAGCTGGACGGCAAGGAATACCTCGTACTCAAAGAATCCGACGTGATCGGGATCATTGAAGAAGGTAAGTCGTCGAAGAAAGCCGCATAACTTAAGGTCGTGGCGATCGTGATGGTCGTGATGATCGTGGCAAAACACCACGATTACCACGCGCCACGATTACCACGATAGATACATTCTTCACTATCATCATTACTCAGGAGATAAACTATGTCATCTAAAGAACTCAAATACGGTTCGGATGCCCGCGAGCAGATCCTCGTCGGCGCGAACAAACTTGCACAGGCAGTGAAGGCGACGCTCGGACCCCGTGGCCGTAACGTCATTATCGACCGTCCCTATGGCGCACCGCGCATCACCAAGGACGGTGTTTCGGTAGCCAAGGAAATCACCCTGCCGAATAAATTCCAGAACATGGGCGCGCAGATGCTGCGTGAAGTCGCCAGCAAAACCGCCGACAAAGCAGGTGACGGCACGACGACCGCTACCGTGCTCGCACAGGCTATTTTCACCGAAGGCAGCAAAGCTGTTGCCGCCGGCCTGAACCCGATGGATCTGAAGCGCGGTATCGACATCGCTGTCGATGCGGTCGTTGCTGAGATCAAAAAGAAGAGCAAGCCAGTCAGCTCCAAAGCTGAATGGGCGCAGGTTGCCACCATCTCTGCCAACGGCGACAGAGAAGTGGGCGAAAAGATCGCAGAAGCCATGGAACGCGTGGGTCGCGAAGGCGTCATCACGGTGGAAGAAGCCAAAGGCATTGAATTTGAGCTTGATGTCGTAGAAGGCATGATGTTCGACCGCGGCTACCTCTCGCCGTACTTCGTCACCAACGCTGAGAAAATGACCGTAGAACTCGAAAATCCCTACATCCTGATTTTTGAAAAGAAGCTCTCCGGCCTCCAGCCGATGCTGCCGCTGCTTGAAGCAGTCGTACAGCAGCAGCGCCCGCTCCTCATCATCGCAGAAGATGTTGAAGGCGAAGCGTTGGCCACCCTCGTGGTCAACAAGCTGCGCGGCGGCCTGAAAGTGGCTTCCGTTAAGGCTCCCGGCTTCGGCGACCGCCGTAAATCGATGCTCGAAGACATCGCAATCCTCACCGGTGGCGAAGTCATCAGCGAAGACCTCGGCATCAAGCTGGAAAGCGTTACCGTAAAGAGCCTCGGCCGTGCGAAGAAAGTGGTTATCACCAAAGACGATACCACCATCGTAGACGGCGCCGGCGCGAAGAAGGACATCGAAGCGCGTTGCTCGCAGATCCGCGCGCAGGTCGAAGAAACCTCTTCCGATTACGACCGCGAAAAATTGCAGGAACGCCTTGCTAAACTCGCAGGCGGAGTTGCTGTCCTGAAAGTCGGCGGCTCCACGGAAGTGGAAGTGAAGGAACGCAAGGATCGCGTTGACGATGCGCTGCACGCTACCCGCGCCGCAGTTGAAGAAGGCATCGTGCCGGGCGGCGGGTCTACCCTGCTGTACGCGTCGCGCACGCTGGAAAAACTGAAAGTCGAAAACGACGATCAGAAAGCCGGTGTGTCCATCATCAAACGCGCACTGCAATCGCCTTTGCGCCAGATCGTGGAAAATGCCGGTCTCGACGGCGCTGTCGTCGCAGGCAAGTTGCTGGAAAGCACCGACACCAATTTTGGTTTCGATGCGCAGAAACTTGAATATTGCGACCTCATCAAGGCTGGTATCATCGACCCGACCAAGGTTGTGCGCGCGGCGCTGCAGGATGCAGCATCGGTCGCCAGCCTGCTCATCACCACGGAAGCCATCATCGCAGACCTGCCGGAAGAGAAAAAAGCCGGCGGCGGTGCAGGCGGCATGGGTGGAATGGGCGGTATGGGTGGCATGGGCGACATGGATTTCTAGTCCCCGCTACACCGCTATCGACACTGAAAAGGGCGACCTCCGGGTCGCCCTTTTTATTGGTTTAAACTCCTTAATTTACGTGGTTTTCGTGTGCTTTTGTCATCAAACTTTCACACAAACGGCTAGTGGATAATGCTATACTGTACGTAGGTGGGAGTGTGTTCCCACCCATGGATATTTGTTGTAAATGCTTGAAGTAAAAAAAGAATATTTGGATTCAGCCCTCACGCCCACACCTCCAGTGCAGGCGGAGCAGGCGCTTGCGCCTGCGAACGAAGCCGCAAAGCCGTTTCACTCGGCAGGACGGCGCATCCATAACGAAATCACCTATCGCGGCATAGACTGGTTGCTCAATTCCAGCGTCGGCGTCGCGTTCGCCTATTGGTCGGCACGGAAACCCAGTGGTGAAAAATATTTCGGCAACCCTGTTTCCGGCGTGTTCAAAGCCATTCTCAAGCCATTTCTTAAAACAGACGCGGCAACCGCCGAAGGTGCGAAGTGGGGCACGAAATTCGCGGGCATCATGGCAGGCGGTTTCGCGATCATCCCTATCATGACCGTCATGGAAAACCGGAACGTCAAGAAGGGCGTGATCCGTTGGCTCGACGAGAAAATCTACGGCGAGGAAAAGGTCAAAAACGACCCGCAATTTGAAGCCGCTTACCGCGCCATCGACGAAGAACCGAAAAAAGGTTTCAAGACCGGCATGATTTCACGATTCATCGCTATCGCGCCGCTGATCACGATTTCCTCCATTCCGGCGACCAACAAACCGCTGATCAAATATTTGTACGATCCGCTGGGAAATGTCAGCAAATGGGCGATGAAAAAACTCGGCATCAAGCCGAATAAAATGCTGATGCACGAAACGCTGGAACATCTCGAAGGCGATCCGAATATCAAAAAGCAACCGCAGAACGACTGGGACTTCCTGCATCGCACCATCGGCTTCGATTTCGGCTTGACGATCTTTTATTCCATTTTCCACGAAATTTCCTATAAGTGCATGGCCGCACTCGAAGGAAAGCGGAAAAAACAACCTGTCGTAAAACCCGCCCCGGAGATTGCAGCGACCATGTCTGTTCTAGACGATGCGGACGGTAAGGGAATTGTACAGGCATATGCCGCCAAAGCCCTTTGCGCTACAGGGCGGTGCGCGCCCAAAAAACTAGCCGGGGCAGGCTTCCGGGAAGCGCTCACCCAGCGCTCCGGCCAGCCGGAAACCACGCTTTCCATGTGAAAACCTGCTTTCTTCACAAAACCTTCACACACGATTTGTTGCCAATATGGTATAAATAAGGGATGTTAGCGGCTTGTTTTTTCACCATAGCAGGTGTTTTTAAGAGTTAAATGACTGATATAAAAATAGAAAATAACTTTATTGCCCCCGCCTCCGGTGTGGAGATGGCGTCGCTTACCCGCCAACCCGCTCTTGCACCCGGAAAAGCCGTGAAACCCGAAAAAGAAATCATTATCGTCGACGATGAAGGCCTGCACTCCACCCGAAAAAAAACCGGCGGAGAGCAACTGGTCGAACGCGGGATTTATACCGGCGTCGGACTGGGCGTGAACGAAGCGCTTTCGCTGTATATCGCCGATGAATTCGAGCATGGCGTAAAGGACAAAAAACTTATCAATAAAGTGTTCCACAAAGAACGCTACGACAGGTGGACGGACAGGTGGCAGAAATTTTTTAATTTTGAAGAAAAAACCATTAAAGGTTTCTGGACTGGCAAATCGGAAACGCATCTGCCGCATCAGCGCGCAGCCAATTCGCTGCTCACCTTCTCGCTGCTGATCGGCGGCACGCTGCTCATCCTGCCCATGCGCTGGCTGACGGATAACCGCGCGTCGTTGTCGAAAAAAGCGAACCACATGCTCGATACGTTCGGCAGCAAAAAACTTACCGCAGAAGAAGTGAAAGCGCGCGATGAAGAAGTCGAACGCGCCATCGCGTGCGAACCGAAACAATCATGGCCCAGCCTGCTGATCGGCCGCGCGCTCGCCGTCGGCAGCACGTTCGCGTTCGGCACATGGATATTGGGCGTGGACGGCACCAAAACCGCCAAGGAAGTGTCGCAAAAAGCCGTAAATGCCATCACGGGCGATAAATGGAAAAGCAACGAAACCTTCCAGCGTTACGCGCGCCTGCTCGGGCTGGAAACCATCCTGTGCGTCATTTCATCCGTGGTGCTGGAAGTCGCCAGCAAATTCGCCGCCAAGAAACGGGTGAACGATCCCAGCCATTGCGCGCCGATCAACGGCTACGTCACCTCTGTAACCGTACCGCAGCCTGATCTTGCAAAGTCTCCTGAGCCTGCGATGCGCCCGCAGCGCACCATCCAGCCACGGGTCGGCGATTCCTATGCCGGCATGCTTGCCGCCCAACGCAGGAACGCCGAGGACGCATCGGCGCAGCTTGGCCGCGCTTCCACCTAAAACGTTGCGAGCATTTCGCGGTTAGTGTAGCGTACCGGCAACCGCCAGCGTTCAACGCCAACCCGCGAGCAGCCGCCCATGAAAGGTTAACCACCCATGAAAGGTTACTGGGGACAGCCCTCCTTATTCCGCGACTTCACCCTGCTTTCGGCTGCGGTTATTTTCGTGTTGCTGCTGCTGTCGAGCCTAGTGGCCTATACTACCTACACGAGCTATTCCGAACGCATCATCACCGATCTTGAAAAAGAATCGCAGCGCATCGAGCGCACGCTCGCCAGCGAAATGCAGAGCGCGAATTACATGCTCACCGCGCTGGGGCGTCAGATCATCGTCGCCAATGACAACGATCTTGTAAAGCTCGCACGCATCCTTAAATCGTTCGACAATAGCGGCTATATCTACAGCATCTTCTCATGGGTCAGCACCGACCAGCAGGTCGTTGTCAGCAGTAACAAGGGCGTGCTCGACGAGCCGGTAAACATCTCCGACCGCGATTATGTGAAGAAATCCTTCGCGGAGCCGTGGAAAATGCATATCGGCCGCCCTATCGAGGGGCGCGTGTCGGGGCGCTGGGTGGTTCCCGTGGCGATGGGGCTTACGGACTACACGGGCAAGCTGATCGGCACCATCATGATAAGCATCGACATCAACTCGCTTACCGAGAAGCTGACCATGCTGGTCAAGCGTGAGGGCATCAGCTTCGCCATCATGAGCAAGACGTTGCTGACGCTCACGCAAGTCTCTGACGACAAGGATTTCGTAAGCCATAACTTCCCCAACCAGCAGCTCAGCGACATCACCAAACTCAGCGACAACCAGTCCGGCGTCATCACGCAGGGCAGCCTGTTCTTCGGCACGGATACCTATTCCTATTACCGCGTGTCGCAGGATTACCCGTATGTCATCCTGCTCAGCTACGATTCGCATTACAGCACGGAAACGCTGCGCGGCATGCTATGGTCGCGCATCATCCAGTTCCTCGCCATTTCGTCGTTTCTGGTGATTTTCCTGTGGATCATGCGTAACCGTATCATAAAACCGGTGCTGAAGCTAACCGCCATGGCCACGGGCGTTGCCAAGGGCGAAACCGGCATGCAGACGGTAGTGGAAGGCCCGGAGGAAATACGCGAACTTTCAAAACAGATTTACCGCATCGGCGAATATATCGACGAGAACCGCCGCGTGGAGGACGAACTGCGTAACAAGGCGCACATACTGCGCAAGGCCAAGGGCAGCGCTGAGTTAAACATGCGCAGCAAAACCGAGTTTCTCGCTTATGTATGCCAAGAAATGCGCAACCCGCTGAACAATATCGTTGGCTTCGCGCAGGTAATGCGCGACCAGCTCTACGGCCCGATCGAGAACCGCAAGTACCGCCAATATGCATCGGATATTTACCAGTCCGGCAACACGCTGCTCAACCAGATTCAGGATTTGCTGATGCTGTCGAAAGCGGAGACGGATTATGTGGAGTTGACCGAAAAACCGGTGGATGTGCAAGCCGTGGTCAATAAGACGCTGCGCTTCCTCGCCGATCGCCTGCAGGCCGACCGGCTCACGGTAAAGGTAAAAATGCAGGAGCCGCTGCCGAGGCTGGTGGCCGATGAATTCCGCCTGCAGCAGATCATCATGAACATCATGCTCTACGCTATCCAGCACATGCTGCCGGAAAGCACGATGTCGCTGGAAGCGCTGCTGCTCAATGAAAATAAGGATCGCCAATTCTTCGCCATCGTGATTTCAACCGACGCAAAGAAACAGGCATCCTCTTCCGAGCTATCCGCCATGGCAGAGGAGCTGATGCGCACAAGCACCTATCAGGCCATCGTAGGCAGGCACAGCGAGGAAATGACCGAACGCAGCGACCTGAGCCTGGAACTCTCAAAAGCCCTCGTCGCCCTGCACCACGGCTACATAGACTGCCAGCGCACCGCCACCGGCGTCGTCACCGTCACGGTGTTCTTCACCAGCAACCGCATACGGTTTATGGATCATAAGGATACAAGCCAATAAGTGGCTGTATTGACTACGATTATTTTTTCTTACTTTCGTCATATCGCTGTAACAAAACCTTCACTGTATGCGCCGCGGCCGATCTGTTAACCTTTCATAATTGAAAGATTTTACGCGGATTTTGTATGGTCGACAGCAGCGCCCCCCAGCGCCATTTTATTATCTCCGACCGATGCGCGCCTGAGCAGCGCAAGGTTTTTGAAGCCATCAACCGATGCCTCGATAAATTTGATCTCAGCGCAGACGAATTCGATCGTTATTTTCGCCTGAGCCTGATGAACCAGTGCCTGATGGCAGGCGAATCTGCGCATATCGGGATGCTCGTAAAACTGAAACCACATTTCATGACACAGGTGATGATGAAATCGCCGGATCTAACGTCGGGAGCAAAACGGTATGCTCACCTTTTGGCGGCTTTAGATGAAAAGGGGCTGATAGATGTCAAAACCCTGAGGCCATATAAAAATGCCGATCATTTTCTAGCTTTGTATAGAGACGCACAAAAACAAGAGCCTCTCTTCGTCTCAGAAATCGTCAACACCATCAATGAACGCTTCGGACGCTTTCAGGATATTAGCCGTCCCACTTCGACTGATGAACTCGAAACATATGTCCTTGATAGATTTCACGCGATGGCAAGAAACAAAGCGATTCCAAGGAAGGCCAAACACCAAAACTTCCTACAAGAATTCGCAGATGGCAAACCCCTGATGGATAAGGCAGGAACGTTCGCCAACTGGAAAAGCGATTTTAATAGTTTTGAAACAGGCTCCGTATCCGTTTACTTCTCCAACGCATTGTTTATCGCGATCCAAACTGCGGGCAGACGTAAAGGATTTGAAAATGAACGATACCTGCGTGAAGTAGGTCATGAAATTCCTGTCATCGTCAACGCATTGGAGGCCATCGAAGCCGCTGCTCCAAGGCACATGAATAACGAAACATCTCCCGCAGCGGCAGTGAAACCGCAATCAGCAGAAGCATTGCACGCGCTGGAAGAAGAGCGTACACGCGAGCGCGAAAAAGCGCTACTCAAACATCTTCCTTATGCCCTGCCCTCACGCCTACAAAGCATCGCGACGCGCGCCACGCGCACAAACCCTGCGCCGGAAAAAGAACTGGTGGAAGCATGGGCACAGCTCGAACCGATGACCAAATCGCTCAACGCCAATTTCCAGCCGCATCAGGAGCTGGGCGACCTGTTATTTAAAGAGCGCGATGGAAATACGCTACGTATCCTCGATCATATCTGCACGGGCGCGCCATTACCGGAGATGGATGCAGCACTGCGCACCAAAACCCGCGATGCGATACTCAGCGCCATTTCCGACCCGATAGAAAAAATCGCACCGGAACTTACTACGCCGGGACTGCGCGATAAGCTGATCGAGAATAACCGCGAAGGGCATAAGCGCCTTGGCAAGCAACTGCCGCAGGCGCAATTGCTCATGATCGCCGCGCTCGGCACACCGGAGCTGATCGCCGATGCACGGGCGGCATATGCGTTGCTTTATCCGGAACGAAAAAGAGATATTCCCGACGCGCAGACGCAAGCCATGCTGCAGGAAGAATTGCAGCAAACTGCATCTAAAGCGCTGCGACAGGCATTTGCGGATGCGGGCAAAGACGTGCCCGTCCACCTTGCGCCCCCTCCTCCCGCCGCCGATCGCAATGCCGCGGAGTGGGAAAGCCTGCGCAAACGCGCGGAAACTTTCGTGAGCGAACGGTTGCAGGACAATCCGCCGTTCAACATGTTCCGTTGCAACCTCGACATGCAGCCGGGTCATGCCGTGACGTTGCATCTTTCGCGCTGGGTAAACGGGAACGGCCATCGCCGCGTCGAAACCTGCAGCGATACGCTGCTGCTGAGGGAACCTAGCCTTGAACGCGCGCTGGATACTAAAAAACGCCTGCAAAGCCATATACTGAACACGCAGAAAGTTATTGAACACCGCCGCCTGCACGAAGGCCATTATGTCGCCACCGACGACGATTTCCTGCCTAACGCCGCCCCCATGATCGACCCCAACCGCGCCGAAGCCGATGGGCTCGCGGGGCGTATCTTCAAGCGCGGCGGGGTATTTACCCTGAAGCTGATATTTCCCGACAAGGAATCGCGCACCGAAGTGGCGATTCCGCTGGGCGTGCAGCAGGACGGCGATTTCGACGAAGCCAACCGCCGCCGCCTCATGATCCTCGACCATCTGGAACAAATGCGCGAGGGCAGCCGCCACCTGACCGGACAGGATGTGCGCGTGTGGCTGCAGAACGTAGTTATGCAGAAGGGGAAAGCATGGGAGCAGGCGCAATCCATCGACCTGCGCGACCATCCATCGGTGCAGAACGATATTGCCGTGAAAATAGCCGGACCCGAAGGCGAAAAAACGACGCTGCATGTTGAAAATCCGAGGCTCGAAGGCACGCCCAACGCCTATTGGAGCGTTCCTGTTTCCATCCGCCTCGACGGAAAGGAAATCGCCAAGACCAGCGTCAACACCCATATCCGGGATGCCGATACGGTGTTGCGGCGTATCGATGAAGTGACCTCGCATCTTAAAACCGGATTGGAACGCCATGCCGTCGAACATCCGAAAGCGCATTGGCAATTGGGCGAAAATCACCGACTGATGCAATTCAACGAAGAGCATCTGGGCAAAACGCAAAACATGGACTGGACGCGGCTCGACCGCATCAAGGACGAACTCGGTTATGTGCACCAGCTTTCCGTGCGCGCGTCGGAAGTGGGCGATGGCGGAGCATTTACGCTCGGCGTGCAGCGCGCGGACGGCACGCAGTTCCTTCAGGACACGCCCGGCCTTCGCCACGGTTCGCCGCTGCAACGCGAAGTGACGATAGGCGCCTCCCTTCCCGCAGGCGAAGAAACGGCGCTTGCCGAAAAATTCCGCGAGGCGGTACATACAGGATTCATCAGCGCGGTGCAGGAAGCCTACCGCCCGCAACGCGACCCTGCCTTCGAGAAAAGTGGTCAACACCAGCGCAAAGCCCTGCAACGCTACGACTCACGCTCCGTAGTCAGCATGTTCGACGCCGCCTGCCGCACAGCCGAACAACAGGCGTTCGCGAAGGAAGCGGGTATCACGGTCGCAGCCGGGCGGTTTGCGCCGTCTAAAGAAAGCGGTGCCGGGAAACCGATGCAGCGCTAGATACTAATCTCTGGGAAATGGCTCCGCGAGCTGGATTCGAACCAGCGACCACTCGATTAACAGTCGAGAGCTCTACCGCTGAGCTATCGCGGAATACCGGTATGTCGCGCCGTTTGTGGCGGGACGCGACTGTATAACAAAACCCGCCTGCGAATACCAGCAATTATTTGCATTTTTTCGCGGGCGGGCGTTGTTTACATGTTGGAGAAAATTGAGCAGCTAACTCCCTGTTCTTTCAGGCTATCGCACAGGCTGACCGCCTCGGCGCGGTTACCGATGGGGCCGATCCGCACGGAGTATTTCGCACGGCCTGCAAGCGAAGCGGAAACGCTGCTGCGCAATCCGTCGAGCAGGTTGGGGTGCGCGGCGCGCAGGCGCTCCCATTGGCGAAGCGCATCGACCTGCGTGGCGGCCGTCACGACCTGCGCCCAGTATTGTTTTTCTGCGACCGCATGGGGAACATAACGCTCGGCACGGCGGGCGGCGCGGTTGTTGAGCAGCATGCGGCGGCGGGCTTCATAGAGATTGCTGTGCTCGTAGCGCGGCGCGCGCATTTGCGCGCTGGCGGGCGGTTCACTGGTTTCAAAGCGGCAATTCAATGCGCCGTTGACCGGCTTGATCGCGGTGGCGCAGAAATTCAGCGCGTCAGTTTCGGCGGGGAACGGGCCTACGCTCAACTTCACCACCGGGCGGCCACCACGGTTCATCAGCGGCTTGACGATACGCACGCGAAGACCGGCGGCCTGCGAGGGAGACGCGGCACGGGCATCCTGCCACAGGGCGGTTGCGCCTTCTTCATCTTCAAAAGCGGACACGCTGAGCCAACCTTGCTCGGCTGCTGCGGCAGGTTCGGCGGCTTGCTCTTGCTGCACAACAGGTTCAGGCGCTGCCGCCTGCACGGGCTTCGGCGGCGCAACGCGCTGCACGGGTTGCGGCGGGAGCGACTGCGGCTTGGGTTCCGGCTTCGGTTCCGGCGCAGCTTGCGGCGGCATCTCGGCGGCGAACACCGGCTCTACTTTCGGTTCTTCGGTAGGTTCTTCTTTTTCAGTCAACGGCACGCGGATCGCTTCGGCTACATCGACTTTCGCTTCCGTCGCGGTCGTGGGCGCTTCGGCCTGCTTTTCGCTGCTGCTGCCGAACAGCCACGGCATGAAGCCTTCATCGCTGTCGTCCTCAACGGCTGGTTTTTCATTTGCAGCCGTTGCTTCCTGCGGCGCTTCGCTTGCAGACGCCAGCAATTCTTCGCCGCCGCTATCCTGCGTGGTTACGTTTTCTTCGGCTTCCTGTTCCGGCTCCTGCGGGCGCGGCGGCATGCGTTCGCCTTCCACGACGAAACAGGGCGTGCCGTCTTCAAACAGACGCGCGCAGAGCTTTTGCGCTTTCGCCTTGCTTTCAACCGGGCCTGCCTGAATACGGGTGACAACCTTGTTATCGGATTGGATTACGGTGGAGGGATTGAATTGCAGGTCGCCCAGCACATCGCGGTATTGGGAAGAAAGCTCCTGCCACTGCGTCACCGCGCCTTCTTCGCTCACCTCGCTGCCCAGCTCAATATAGTAGTTGCTTGCCGCCATGGTCATGGAAGCAGGTACGAGAGCAGCGCCCAGAAGCGCAACGACAGCAATTCTCACTGTATCCTCATTTTTGAAGGTGAATCGATGAGGCAATATAGGTAAGTAATGGGAGAAAAACCACAAAAATTTCTTACCGGTATCGGGTAAAGAATGGAGGCCGGGGGGGGAATCGAACCCCCGCATGTCGGTTTTGCAAACCGAAGCATTACCACTTTGCTACCCAGCCTCACCCGGGCGGACAATCTATGTCGTTTCTGTCCGCAATGTCAACGGCGCTATACCACCTGCCCGTATAAATCGTAGGCGTCGGAATCGTCGATTTTTACCTGCACGATATGTCCCGGCAGATGGCGCTTTTTGCTGGTGATGTGCACCACGCCGTCGATTTCCGGGGCGTCGGCATGGCTGCGGCCAACAATACCATTCTCGCCGATTTCGTCGATCAGCACGGGCAGGGTCTTGCCGATCTTGCGCTTGAGGCGCTCGGCGCTGATGTCCTGCTGGGCTTCCATGAAGCGATTCCAGCGTTCTTCCTTCACTTCTTCGGGCACGTGGCCCTTGATCGCGTCGGAATCGGCTTCGGCGACGTTTTCGTAGCGGAAACAGCCCACGCGGTCGAGCTGCGCTTCCTTCAGCCAGTCGAGCAGAAATTCAAAATCCTCGTCGGTCTCGCCGGGGAAGCCGACGATGAAGGTGGAGCGCAGCGTGAGGTCGGGGCACTGCTTGCGCCACGAGGTGATGCGCTCGATGATTTTTTCATGGTTGGCGGGACGGCGCATGGCCTTGAGCACGCTCGGGCTGGCATGCTGGAAGGGAATATCGAGATAGGGCAGGATTTTGCCGGTAGCCATCAGTTCGATGACATCGTCCACATGCGGATAGGGGTAGACGTAATGCAGGCGTATCCACGCGTCCAATTCGCCCAGCTCGGTGCAAAGATCGAGGAATTTAGCGCGGACATCCCTGCCCTTCCAACTGGATTTGGCGTATTTGGTGTCGATGCCGTAGGCGCTGGTGTCCTGCGAGATGACGAGGAGTTCCTTCACGCCGGATTTCACGAGGTTTTCGGCTTCCTGCAATACGTCTGCTGCCGGGCGGCTAACTAAATCACCGCGCAGTTTGGGGATAATGCAGAACGAACAGCGGTTGTTGCAGCCTTCGGAGATTTTTAAATACGCGTAATGGCGCGGGGTGAGTTTAATGCCCTGCGGCGGCACGAGATCCAGATGCGGGTCGTGGCTGGGCGGGATGGCCTGGTGCACAGCGTTGATGACCGATTCATATTGCTGGGGGCCGGTGATGGCGAATACGTTGGGATATTGCTCGCGGATAACTTCCGGGCGGGCGCCAAGACAGCCGGTAACGATCACCTTACCGTTTTCGCTGAGCGCTTCGCCGATGGCCGAGAGCGATTCGTCGCGCGCGCTGTCCAAAAATCCGCAGGTATTGACGATGACCACGTCGGCACCCTGATAATCGGGCGCGAATTCGTAGCCTTCCACGCGCAATTGCGTGAGAATGCGCTCGGAATCGACCAGCGCTTTGGCGCAGCCGAGGCTCACGAATCCGACCTTAGGAGAGTCCTGTTTCATAGGGGCGTATTTCTAGCCTAAATGCGGCTGGAAGCAAGCTATAACAGCACCGCAGCCCAGATAACCGCAACGTTGACAAGCGCCAGTAATACGGCTGCGCTGGCCACATCCTTGGCTTTTTTAGCCAGAGGGTGCCGCTCCTCGCCTATACGGTTAACCGTGGCTTCTATGGCCGTATTGAGCAGTTCCACAACCAGCACGAACATTACGCTGCCCAGCATAAGCGCCAGAGCCAGCCCGTCTGGAGCAAGCCACAAGGCCAGCGGAACTAATATCAGCGCGATAAGCAGCTCCTGCCGGAAGGCCGGTTCATCGCGCCACGCGGCCAAAAGCCCCTGCAGCGAATAGCCGAATGCGAGGAAGATGCGTTTCATGTCCGCGTATATAGCATTGTTCCGCTGCTTAGCGCAACACAAGCAGTTTCAGCGCCAGCCAGCCGTTTGCGCCTTTACCATGGCGTGCGCGGTGCCTTGCGATGGCGGCTCCTGCCCTGCGCCAGCGCGCTTCGGCCTGCGGGCGGACGGAGCGCAACAACGCCGCGGCTATCTCCTCCCGCTGCGAATCGTTTGCAGGCTGGTGGGGATAATGATTGCGGTAGAGATCGATCAGGCCAGACAGCGATTGCACCGATACATGCCCCGCCGCCACTAGCGGCATGAGCGCTTGCAACACCGGGTGGCCGCGCGGATCGCACGCTTCCAGCGATTCATCCCACCATGCGTAGCGTATGTGCGCGATGATTTCTTCGCTCACATTGTCGGGAATCTTCTGCAATTCCAGATCGAATGCGTAGAACGCATACAGCATTTCCCGCGCAGGCTCCGGCACGAATAGCGTGCGCAGGAAGCTATCGCGCGCATGGGTGCGTACGCTCTGGGCGTTCAGGGACAGTAGGTTGCCGGTCATCCTCTATTATTGCTTCCTTATGCGAATAGCACTATAGGGTTTTCCCTATGGGATTTTTATGTTACTGACAAAACGAGAATTCTGCAAAGCCCTTGCTGCAACCTGCGTCCTGCCTGCGTTCGGCGCTATGGCAAGGGCAGAAGCCAACCCGACAACCAATGAGGATTTTATGACTTTTACCCTGCCCGAACTTCCCTACGCCCCCAACGCGCTGGAGCCGCATATCACCGCGCACACGCTGTCGTTCCATTATTCCAAGCACCATCAGGCCTATGTCACCAACCTGAATAATCTGGTGAAAGATACGCCGCTGGCAAACGCCACGCTGGAAGAAGTGATCGCCGCTTCTGCCAAAGACCCGTCCAAGGCGGGCATCTTCAACAACGCCGCGCAGGTATGGAACCATACGTTTTACTGGCATTCGATGAAGCCGAACGGCGGCGGGGCGCCCACCGGCGAACTGGCGAAGAAGATCGACAAGGATTTTGGCGGCCTTGACCAGTTCAAGGAAGCGTTCAAACAGGCCGCGACCACCCAGTTCGGCAGCGGGTGGGCTTGGCTGGTGCTCGATGGCGATACGCTGAAAGTCACCAAGACCGGCAACGCCGATTTACCAATGGCGCACGGCCAGAAAGCCCTGCTGACCATCGACGTGTGGGAACACGCCTACTATCTCGATTTCCAGAACCGCAGGCCGGATTACATCAGCACGTTTCTGGACAAGCTGGTGAACTGGGATTTTGCGGCGAAGAATCTGGGCTGAGAGCAAATTGCTTGAAATTGCGAATCATTATCAGTATACAGGCTGCCTGACTGTTTGCTGAAAGGATTCCTATGCAAAAATTTCGCTCAATTTCCCTGCTCGCTGCTGGTCTTGCTGCCTGTGCTTCCCACCCGGCATTCGCGTCCGAGCCTGCAAACCGCTATGTGCAGACGGTATTCGTCGCGAACAAGGCGTCATATAAACCGACACTGGCAACCGACCCTGCGTTTATCAACGCGTGGGGCATCGCTATCCGGCCTAAGGGCGCTGGCGGGCATTTCTGGGTGACGGCGAAGGACGCCAGCTATGAGTATGTGGGCGACGTCCAAAACTCCACGAAGCCTGAGCTGCAAAAACTGCATCAGGACAATCTCAAGATCGTAAAACTTCCCGTAGGCGGCGATGAGAATTTCTCTACCGGCGTGGTATTCAGCGACAGCACGGAAAATTTTGTCATCACGCAAACCATAGAAGGCGCGGGACCTGTTACTGCGCCTGCAAAATTCCTGTTCGCCAGCGACGGCGGCATTATTTCGGCATGGACGGAACGCAAGAAAGCCGACGGCACATTCGACCGCACGGGCAACGCGATTACGGTTATCGATAAGTCGAAGGAAGGCTCGCAATTCTTCGGCCTCGCCATCAACCATACCTATGACAAGCTCTATGCCGCCGACTTCGGCTACAGCCCGTCTATCATGGCATTCGACGGCAAATTCCAGCCGCTGAACATCGTGTTCGACCAGCCGTTCGACGACAACAAGAACGGCAAAGTGGATCCCGGCGAATACGCACCGTTCAACATCCAGCTCCTGACGACGCCGGAAGGCCACAATCACTTATATGTCGCCTATGCAAAAACACAGCCCTGTCCGGATGAGGAAGTCAAAAAAGGCACCTGCAAAAAAGGCGAATTGTTCGTAGGCGAGGAAGATACCTCAAAACCGGGTTATGGCCGCGTGGCGGAGTTCCACCAGGACGGCAAGCTGGTACATGTGTGGAACGACGGCGGCAAGCTCTCCGCGCCGTGGGGTCTTGCTTATGCGCCCGCCGATTTCGGCAAACTCTCGGGGACT
Organism: uncultured Rickettsiales bacterium; assembly: GCA_964645205.1. GTDB lineage: Bacteria > Pseudomonadota > Alphaproteobacteria > Rickettsiales > SXRF01 > CAZYBO01. The sequence continues at coordinate 50,185 of CAZYBO010000001.1, read as the reverse complement.
TTGCTCGTCTCCAATTTCGGCAGCGGGCTGATCGCCGCCTATGATCCTAAAACACGCGAATTCGTGGACTATATCCGCGACGCCAATAGCATCCCTATCGAAATCGATAAAATCTGGGGCATATTGTTCGGTAATGGTGAGAGCCTCGGCGATGCAAACGCGCTCTATTTCGCAGCGGGGCCGGATGATGAAAAAGACGGAAGTTTCGGCAGCCTGCGTGTTGTGAAATAGCGTTACTGGCCGCTTACCAGCTTTTCTACTTCTTCGTTGGACAAGGGAGCCTCCGCAGCAGCCGCTGCGGGGGGTTCTTCCGTTTTGGCGGGCGGAGGTTCTTCCGCCTTAGCCGCAGGCGCTTCTTCAGACGTCGCAATCTCGGGCGGTTTTTCGTCAACGGCCGCTTCTTCCTGCTTAACCCACGCGTCGGCCTCAAGCACACTGTTGGCCTCGATGCTGTCGCGCTCAATGCGCGTGACGATGTCGACACCGCCGCCGGCCTGCAGTGCTTCCAGCGCCGTTTCCGCTACGACATAGGCCATGCTGCCGTCCGTTTTGTAGACGCGGTAACGGCTCTCGAAACGGCAGGAAAGCTCCTTGCGGGGAAGCTCCAGCTGCTCAAACGGCATGTCTTCGTGTTTCATGGTCAGTAGGGCTTCCAGCGCATGCAGCCAAGAATATGCGTAACTTTGCCGTCCGGCGTGCCCAGCGGCAACATGGCTGTGCGGTATTTGATATTGACGTGCTTTAGATTCATGAACTCCGATTCGTCGATCACCGGGCGTTTCTGGTGGCGGACTTCATCGAATTTTTTCACCATCGGCGCGCCGGAACTGGCAATCAGCTTGAGCGCAACGTCGGGATGGTTTGCATCGTCGCCGTAGGCTTCGATCAACCCCTTACCGAGATAGCTGTAGCGATAACCCAGCCGATCGGTAACGCCGTCGATGCTGATAAGAAAACAGCTTGGCCACAATTCTTCGATCAGGTCGGGATCGATTTCGCTTTCCTTGGGGAATGGACGACTCCCGCGCAGCTTATTCCAGTAATCCTGGAGCAATTCGTGATAGCGGTGTTTTAGCTGGTCGGGCATGAAGTCATCCATTTTTTGTGGCAACATAACGTAAGTCCTTATTAAAATCGAGTGCTCAATTGATACATACCGACCGGTATCGCAAATCGCTTTTCTTTTGTAAAAAAGATTTCATTGTGGTATAAACGCAACATGGCTTTGGACTCGCACGCGCAACAACGTCTGGATTCGCTGAAAGCAACGCTTGCTGCGGGCCGCAGCAACGCTCAGTCCCGCTTTTCCACCGTAACCGCCTCTCCTGTGGTGGATGACGATCTCCGCGCCACACTCAATCGTATCCGTGAACATATGCGCCAGCCGGAAATGGCGGAAGCCGATGGCGAATACGTCACAGCAGGCCACGGCTTGCCGCGGAGCCTCAAGGCGAATTTCATTAGCTAAAAATGTCCAGCAGGCTCTTGTCGAGGTCGTCCTGCACCTTGATGACTTTCAGATTGGCCTTGTAGTCGTAGGACGCAATCTTCTGATTCACCAACTCATCCTCAAGGTTTACGTTCGGCAGCGTAAGCGTGCCGTCGGCATTGGCATCGGGACTGTCAGGCGAGAACACGGTGGTAGTCGCCGGATTTTTATCGCGCACCTCGGCGCGCACACCACCGGTTGGCAGCGATGTCTGCACCACTTCTTTGGGTACGTAGGGCGTATTTTGCGACTGCCCGTCGACCAACGTGCGCGTGCTGAACTGGTTGGAAATATTCTCAGCGCTGACCTGTAAACGCCTGCTGGACACAGCAAGGCCTGAGAGCGCAGCATTGAATGGAGGAATCATGTTCCAGCCTTTCGGTAGTTATCTGGTTAATTCTAGGCCGCATCTATTAATTAAATATTAATATTAGCGCGGATATACTGCGTATTATGCTTAAAAGCCTTTATTTACTCAACCGTTGCTTGCGGTGCGGAGACTGGCCGATTTACGTGGTATTTTACCAGGATCGGCGCGGCAATGCGCGCCATAGCGTGCTGTTGTGCCATTTCAGCGATATACGACGGCTGTTACGCAAACGCCGCGGCTTCGAGCAAGTATCCGATTTCGGGAAAGTGCTTTATGACAACGCATCGGTGGAACCGAACGAGCTGCTCAGGGATATTCTCAAGGCGCGCTACGACTTCGACCTGAACGCCGACGAAACGAACCGCCATTTGCTTTTCACCACCGCCTGAGGCGTACTGCGCCGCACCTCTTCCAGCCTATGCGCGATCACCTGGTGGCAATGCGCTGCCAGCGCCTTGCGGCTGCCGCCTGCATCATGCACGGTAACCGCAGGCAGGAAGGACAACTCCACATCGATACGCCCAAGCCCCAGCAACGTCCATAAATGCGGTGCCAGCTCCATATCCCCATACCATGCGATGCTTGGCCATTGGCCGCTATCGATGGGAAGACGGCGAATGCGTGTATAGGACAATGCGGCAGGCTGCACCATCAGCAGGCGGCCGTTCGCATCTTCTTCCGCGAGGCTGAACATACCGGATTTAAACGGCCGGAGATGCACGCCGTCCCCCGTGGTCGCTTCGGGAAACAGGCAGATCACCTGCCCGCTTTGCAGCGCCGAGCGTATGGCTTGCGCGGATTCCTGCACTTTTTCCGGTTTACGGTCGATGAAGATGGCGTCGCTCGCACGCGCCAGCGCGCTCACGCCCGGCCATTTCGATACTTCGCTCTTAGGCGTGAAACGCAGCGGGAACACGCTGCCCAGCAGGATAATGTCGAGGTAGGAAATATGATTCGCCACCAGCAACAATGGCCTTACGTCAGCCACCTCGCCATGTATATGCAACCGTACCCCGATAATACCGAGCATGCCCTTGTGACACAGGCATGACATGCGATCGCGGAACGCCAGCTTGCCCATGCGCTTGGCCGCCACGCCGATGACAAGGCACACGAAAAGCCAAAGCAGCAGCAAAAGAAGTTTTACAGGGCGAAACATGCGCTCAATTGTCCACCGCGCGGTAGCGCTTGGAATATTTGCCGGTCACTCCGTCGGTGATAACCACGATGCTGACATCGGTGGTGTTGTATTCGGGATCAATCACCGCCCCCGCGCCGATGGTGCCGTTCAAGCGCAAATACCCCTTAATGAGCGCGGGCAACGAGGCAAATGTTCTTTTTACGTTGATCGCTTCTTTCGACAGCATGTTCATTTCCACGTAGCGCGACGGAAGCGCCACGGGGCGCAGAATTTCCGGCGTGGGGTGATAATGATGGAGATAGGACAGCGCTTCGGCATGCGCCTTGGGGTCGGTGCCGGGAAAACTCGCGCAGCCGAACATCAGCGACACATCGAAATTTTTCACATATGCACCGATACCGCGCCACAAAAGTTGCATGACCGCACGGTTGCGGTAGAGCGGGTCTACGCAGGAGCGCCCCACTTCCAGCACTTCGCCGGGTGAATCGATGATGGCGGAAATATCATATTCGCCCTGACTGTAGAAGCGCCCGATTTTTTTCATCGCCTGCCTGCGCAACAGGCGGTATGTACCGACGATCCGGCGCTGCCCCCCTTCCCCGTGCTCAACGACGAGCAGGTGGTCGCACACGGCGTCGAACTCATCGCGGTCGCGCCGGGTACGGGCGATTTCCGGCGTGGCTACAGCTCCCATTTCCTCGAAAAATACGCGGTAGCGCAAATCCTGCGACGCTTCAATATCGCGCGCGCTGCTGGCAACCAGCACCTCCAGCGTACCTGCGCGCAGGTCGCCTAGGTCGTAGAGTGAGGAAAGCACTTCCTGCATTGGAAAATTACGCTTTGCCGGGTTTGGCGGTCGCGTCTAGCGGCACGGCATAAAGTTCAAGCCGGTGGTCTACCAGCTTGTAGCCGAGCTTGCGGGCAATTTCTTTCTGGAGACGCTCGATTTCGTTGTTGGTGAATTCGATAACGTTCCCGCTTTTCAGGTCGATCAGGTGGTCGTGGTGATCGCCGGAGGCCTCCTCGTAGCGCGCGCGCCCGTCGCCGAAATCGTGGCGCTGCGTGACACCCGCTTCCTCAAACAATTTAACCGTGCGGTATACGGTGGCGATGCTGATATGCGGATCGATCACTACGGCGCGCTGGTAGAGCAACTCAACATCCGGGTGATCGTGCGATTCCGACAGGACACGGGCGATCACTCGCCGTTGTCCGGTCATCCGCACGCCTTTTTCGGCGCACCTGGCCTCTATATTCGACACTCCTATCGGCAAACATCCCCCGCACACTGGTTACCCGCCTACCCTACACGGAAATAACCAGAAGGCAAGTTGTACGGATAACCGCTATTTTTGCACGATCTTCACGCTGTTGCCGAGGCCGGTTTGCTCTATGGTAGCGCGATTACCGTCACCGAACTGTTCGATGGCTGCGATGTTGGAGTTACCCTGCTGACGAATACTCGCTTCGTTGCCGATACCCAATTGCATGATTGAGGCTTCGTTCAAGTCGCCATCGATAACGATGCCAGCATTGTTTCCTATGCCTTCCTGATACAGTTTTGCACGGTTTTCATTGCCGTTCATATGCAGGAATCCAATATGACGGTCGCCTTCAAGCTGAATGTCGGCCACGTTGTCGTTGCCCGATTGACGGACTGCAAGATCGTTTTCATTGCCGTCGATCAGGATCGCTTCGGCAAAATCAGGATTCCCAGCGGTAACGGCGGGATCGGTTATAGCAACGTTATTGTTGCCGACCTGTTCCAGCGCAAAGACGTTAGAATAAGGGTTCTTAGTTAACGTGCCACCGGGAACGGGCTGTGTACCGCCTACCAACGCAACTCCACCCGTGTTGTTATTGCCGGTTTGAGTGACGCTCATGCGATTATCGAGGCCTGACGAAGTTGACTGCAAGCCGGGCTTATCACCGATAAGCACCTTCGCGCGGTTGCTGTTGCCGAACTGGGCGACCTGTGCGTCGTTGCGACCGCCGAACATCGCGACTTGCGCACGATTATGCCAACCAGCCGTCTGTATGATGTTCACGTTGGAATCGCCGCTATAGAAGCGAGTACCCCCCACCTGCACGTCAGCATAATGCTCCGAGCCGGTTTGCGACACGGTGGCGACATGGCTTCCGATCTGGTTTCCAAACGTATCCGACGCACCGTCCTGCGTGATATATGCACGGTTTCCATCCCCAGACTGCATAATGGTCGCCTCATTGAGGGCATTGAAAATATTGCTCGTCTGGAGGATTCCTGCATCGTTGCGATGCCCGGTGATGGTGATCGTGCCTGTGCTATTGGTCGCCGGGTCGCGCTCATTGCCCTGCGCGTTATACGCATGGTTTTCGCTGCCGGTGATAGAGACCGTGCCTACATTGTTGATGCCGCTGGAACCTGCCTGCACCGTATTGCGGTCGCCGTAGACCTGAATATTGATGCTGTTGCTCTCACCATCCATCGTAACCGGTTCCGTACGGAAGGTGGAAATGCCGCTGATGCTGTTATCATTGCCGTTCTGCGTGGAAACGAAGCTGCTGTCACGCAAGCCGAAGCGGACGCCCGGGAATAATAAGGCGGTATTGCTGTGGCCATTCTGCTCGATCAGGAATCTATTGCCGCTATTCACAGAATTCCCCGGAAACGTAGGAAAGCCCTGTGCTGCCGATATGCCTGCATCATTGCCGCTGCCGTTTTGCGTGACCGAAGCAAAGTTGCCCGCACCGCTTAAGTTGATGCCCGCGAAATTCGGGCTGTTAGCACCCCACGCCAACCCGATATTCGTCTGGGAGATCGAGGTGGTATTTCCACTGTCGTGCTGTTCGCTCTGCGCAATGTTGCTGCCGCCGGTCTGGAATATATCGGCGCTGTTACCGTCGCCATTCTGCTTACTCACGATGAACTGGTAAGCATGGCCTACGGACGCTGTATCGCTGCTTACGCCCTGCTGCGCGCTGACAGTATTGTTAGCACCGATCTGGCTTGCGACAATGCTGGAGTCGTGCTGGGCGAACTGGCCGAGATTTGCGTTGTTGCCGTCACCGATATGAAGGACGCTGATTTTCGCTTCCGTGCCGAACAGCGCCATGCCGCTGTTGGATACGGAAGATTGCCGCAGGGTCACGCCGTTGCTGTTGCCGTACTGCCCCAGCTCGGCTACGGCATCGAACACGTTGGTTTGTTCGATGTCCGCACTGTTGAGGTTGCCCGTCTGCATGGCCGCGGGCTGCGGGCTGCCGTCCTGTGCTACCCCGCGCACAGTGCCGCCTGCATAGGCAGCGTTCGCAGAGACGGTAAGGATCGCAGTCGTGGTAAGCAGAAAACGCGTCAACATATTGTTTTTCCTTTTTTATTAAATAGTTAATAATTGGTTAATTAATACATCTCACTCTATGGAAAATACAAGGTCTGCGCTACGCAATTTTTGTGAAAGTTTGATGACAATCGGCAGCACGGCAATCTTTTATTAACCACCCTGCACTATGCTGGAAATCATGGAGTATTCTGCCTTATGCCTCTAAAAAACCCAAAATGCCGCAGCGGGTTCACCCTGCTGGAAATGTCCATTGTGCTGGTCGTGGTCGGGCTGATTCTCGGCGGCGTGATGCTTGGCAGTGCGCTTATCAAGAGCAGCGAGTTACAATCCATCGTCGCGGACATTGATCGTTATAAAAAAGCCACGATCACCTTCCGCGATAAATACAAAGAACTGCCAGGTGATTTCTCCAGCGCCACCACTATTTGGGGCGCGGATACCAATTGCGTAGTCGACACATCTAATTTTGTACCCAAGGTTCCTACTTGCAACGGGAATGGCGATGGATTTATAGCAGTTTCCCCGATTATTAACGGCTTTTATGGGCTTGTTGACGGATGGGAAACGCTGCGCGCCTGGCAACAACTTGCCAATGCGGGGCTGATTGAAGGCATGTATATTGGCACAAGCACTCCTACGGCACTTGCAGCAGGTACGTTCTACCAGCCGGAGTGGAATACTCCTACCAGCAAACTAAACAAAGGGAAAAACGGGTACCTCATCCGCTATTTTGGCCCTGATGACGGCAGCGGAACAGATACTTTTGCCGCTGAGTACGGCCACGTCATCCGCTATGACCGCCTTTACCGCAGCAGCATTTTTGAGCCTGCGGATTATGCATTACTTCCCGCCGAAGCATTTTCCATTGACGAAAAAATCGATGACGGCATTGCCAACACCGGCGAAGTACTCGCACAGAAAAATGTCGGCGCCACTAACTGCGCCACTGCCGCCATGAATCCTGTTTACAATACGCTGGTAACGTCACGCCAATGCAACCTGATTTTCATCACGGGATTTTGATGCGCATACGCAAGCATAGCGGCTTTACCCTGCTGGAAATGTCCATCGTGCTGGTAATCATTGCCTTGGTTGCCGGAGGTATTTTCGTCGGCAAAGGCATGATCGCCAACGCGCAGTTGCGCGCTGCCATTTCGGAGTATGACCGTTACCTGAAGGCCATGGTGGAATTCCGCGACAAATATAATGCGATACCCGGCGACATGACGAACGCCATCGCCATGTGGGGCGAACGCACTACGCAAGGCCAGCCTTGTGAGCCAAGCGGAAAAGAACTTCACGTTGCTGTAGCAACCAATTCCCCCGCCACGTGTAACGGAAACGGTGACGGCAGAATAGGCTCCGCTAATGACGCCAGCCTTTCTTCAGGACTTTTCAACGGGCTTTCGGCCGATGGCGTGAGTTATGTCTTTGAAATCTTCCTCGCGTGGCAACACATGGCTAATGCCGGGCTGATCGAGGGAAAGTACACCGGCGCAACGGCATCTAACACATCATTTTTTACCACGGTAGGATTGAATATTCCCGGTTCGCAAGTCAGGGACGGCGGGTGGACAATATCCGACTTTCATAACGCCGCTGATAACAGCTACATGTGGGGCGATCAAGAATTCACCGGCCATGTCATGATGCTTGGAGCTTACCACTATGCAGCACCTACCGTAGGCGCGCTGCTCACCGGATCGGAAGCGCTGGAAATAGACACCAAGCTTGATGACGGGAGGCCAGGCATGGGCAAAATCCGCACCTGGCGCCCCAACATGTATGGCAACTCCGATTGCACAATAAACACCACGCGCACGACCATGGCGTACCGTACCAATAACAGCAAGGTTGCCTGCTCTCTTATTTTCCAGACGGGTCTTTAATTATGCGCACACGCTCCGGCTTTACCCTCCTTGAAATGGTGATCGTCATCGGCATTATCGGCATGCTGATAGGGGGGATACTTGTGGGGAAGGACATTCTGCGCAGCGCCCAATTGCGAGCGGCGACCTCCGAAATGCAAAATGCTATCCAGAACATCAAAATTTTTCAGACCAAATACGGCGCGTTGCCAGGCGACATGTCGAACGCCACCGCCATGTGGAGCAGCACCGCTAACGGTAACGGCGACGGGCGCATCGTGCGGCAGGATTCTTCCGGCACTTATGTTGAACAGTTTACCGCATGGCAGCATCTTTCGCGTGCAAAACTCATGGATGGCAGCTTCACGGGCGCAGCAGGCAGCGGCGGCAACATGGATCGCGTACCCGGGAGCAACATTCCCGCCTCGCGTATTGCCAACGGCGGATGGGGGCTGGTCAGCATCACAATAGGCGACATCGCGAATGTCGGCACCATTCCCACGGCGGGCAACATCCTGTACGTAGCCGGGGATATTGCACCAAACCACGTGTTGTGGCTCGGCGGCCGCTCCACCGTAGGTACCAATAACCTACAAGCGCCTGTGCTGCGAGGCGATGAAGCCGAGCAACTCGACCGCAAGTTCGACGATAGCTTCCCGGGCACGGGCAAAATCGTGGTACAGGTGGATGGGGGTAGCGCCTGCTACAGCAGCAACACCGTTTATGTCACTACCAGCTCCAACCGTACGTGCGCTCTCATATTCAAAACCGGGTTCTAGGCTTGACAGGCCGCCAGACTCCCTTGTACGCTCCCTCTCGATAGCTCCCGCAAGGGATTAATAGGGAATCGGGTGAAAAACCCGAGCTGCCCCCGCAACTGTAAGCGGCAAGCCGATGGCACCATACACCGTCACTGGATAAAACCGGGAAGACGCGCCGGAGGTTACGACCCGCGAGCCAGGAGACCTGCTGTCGAGTGTCACGCATGCCTTTGGGAACGGAGTGGTTCCGCAGGCGGCTTATGCAAGCGGTGACACGCGCAGGGATGACCCTGCGCAGTACCCATTTTTTAGAAAGTGTATGCCATGTCCGATCAAACTGAACCTACCGTTATCGACCTCTCCCTCTTCGGCGAGTTGCGCACCATACAGGCGTTGCGCAACAGCGGCGTCATCGCCGACGACGCCACCCAGACGGAGCTTGGTCTCGTCAAAGCCCTCAACCATGCCGCACGTGCGGATTACAGCCGGGAGCCGGGCGTAATCGGAAGCGCCATGCCTGCGATACAGCAGGAATTCCGCGGCAAGCTCAATGCGGTGGGTTATACCAACATGGTGGAAACCGGCGGATTCAACGATCTGCTCGATAAGAAACTCGATGTACTGGTGCGCGCCAGCATGGAAAAACTGCAACATCTCGATGGCAAGGACGGCACCCCCCTCACCGCCGACGAAAACAACCCGGATCGCTGGAGCGAATTACGCAGGAAAGAAGAAGCGAAACGCGATAAGTACAGCATGGAGCGTGATTATTACGCCAAACATCCCGACGTCATCAAAGATGTGGCACGGAAATATCAGGCGCTGCTGCAGGAAGATAAATACCTTCCTATCGGCAAAATCGTAGCCAAAAGCGGCGCGGCGGGCAGCGATCCGGCGGCGGCCGACGATCTGGTGCATGACGTGATGGGTGTGCAAAACGCGCGCGGCGTGAAATTGCTGGCAAAGCATTTTGTCGATGATGCGACGCTCGCTGCTTATGAAGCAAAGCCGGAAGAAAACGCGGTGCGTATCACCGCGCTGGCGCATAACGTTGCCAAGGCCACGCAGCCGCTGACCGCGCTGCGCGAGTTTGAGGCGGAGCAACCGGATCTCGACCGCATCGTTGCACTGAAAACGCTAACATCGGTGCAATTGCATCATGCGATGTCGCAGGAACGCGCACCCGAGCAGGTCGCCACGGTGGAACGCAAAGCCCGCCAGCAACTCGCAGAAACCACGCAAGCAGCAATGTCGCTGGCGTATGATTTCCTTGGCGAAGGCGCGGCATCCGGCGACAAGCGCGCGCAAACCATCCGCGAAAACCTGAAAGCGGAAGCGGAAAAAGACGGTATCACCCTGCTGGCTATCGACGAAGCGAAGGCGCTCGCCGCTAAACTCGCACGCGCATCAGCGGAAGATTTACTGCAGGCCGCGCAACATAACGAAGCGATGGCCGCCAACATCACCACGCTGGCACGCGCCGCCGGGGTGAATGTAGACGCGCAAGCGCTGCAACCTGCGCCCGCCCTGATCGGCACGGATATACTGGATAAGATCGTGCCCATCCTGAAGGATGCCAACGTGATTGTCTCCGCCGCTTCTGCCAGTATTCTGGAAAAAGAACTGGAACGCCGCAAGACGAATGGGCAGTTGGAGCTGGCGGCCTAACTCAACCTATCACCACATCCCCGCCGATATCGGCGGCGGGTGCGGAGTGGGTGAGCGCACCGACGGAAATATAATCCACGCCGGTTTCGGCGATGGCGCGCACCGTGTCCAGATTCACGCCGCCGGATGCTTCCAGCTTCATGCGCCCGGCGGATAATTTCACCGCGGCACGCAAATTCTCCAGCGTCATATTGTCCAGCAGGATGCGGTCGGGCTTCGCGGCCAGCGCTTCTTCCACTTGCAGGAGCGTATCGCATTCGACGACGATTTTACTATCCGTCCCTGCCCGCGCTTTTGCCACGGCCGCAGTAACGCCCCCGCACAATGCGATATGATTATCCTTGATCAGCACCATGTCGTACAGCCCGAAGCGATGATTTTCCCCGCCGCCGGTTTTGACCGCGTATTTGTCGAGCGCGCGCATACCGGGCATGGTTTTGCGCGTGTCGAGGATAATCGCTTTCGTCCCGGCCACGGCTTCTACATAACGCCGGGTGAGGCTCGCCACCCCGCAGGCACGTTGCATCAGGTTGAGCGCTACGCGCTCGCCCGCTAGTAGCGCACGGGCATTGCCTTTGGCTGTTGCAAGTATTGTTCCTGTTGCAACATATGCCCCTTCCGCTACGAGAAGCTCGACCGTTACAGCATACTTATCTAACTCCCTCTCCCCTTGTGGGAGAGGGTTGGGGAGAGGGGGAACCTTCAGCGCATGAGATTGTGGAGACATACCCCTCTCCCCGCCCTCTCCCACAAGGGGAGAGGGGGAAGTGGTGATTTGCCGATAGACCTCCGCAGCAAAAAACGCCCCGCATGCCACCATCGGGGCACGCGCCACGAAACGCATTTCGCCCTGCGCCGATTCGGGAATCGTAAGCCGGGAAGTAATGTCGCCGGAGCCTATATCCTCGGCAAGGGCGGTTTTTATGAGGGAAAGGTAGTCGTCGGTCATGCGCGTTAGTCGTTGGTATTTGGTGGAATCATTAGTATAACAGGCCATCGTAAATGACCAGCAACTAAGCATTATGACCACCACCCACCATCACGACCTCCTCATCATCGGCGCAGGTGGCGCAGGCCTGCGCGCGGCGGTGGCGGCCAGCGCACGGGGACTTTCGGTGGCGTGCCTGTCGAAAGTGCCGCCCACGCGCAGCCATACGGTAGCCGCACAGGGCGGGATCAACGCCGCGCTGGGCAACCGCGTGGTCGATGACTGGCGCTGGCATATGTACGACACGGTACGCGGCTCCGACTGGCTGGGCGATCAGGACGCCATCGCCTTCATGTGCTCGCAGGCGGCGGAGACAGTACTGGAGCTGGAAGAAATGGGCATGCCTTTCTCCCGCGACCATAACGGGCGCATCTACCAGCGGGCCTATGGCGGGCAGGCGACCGATTTCGGCAAGGGCGGCGCAGCATACCGCGCCTGCGCGGTGGCCGATCGCACGGGGCATTCGCTGCTGCACACGCTCTACGCGCAGGCCATGCGGCAGCATGTGGAATTTTTCGTCGAATACATGGCGCTCGATTTGATTTTCGACGATGAAAATATCTGCCGCGGCGCACTTGCATGGCAGCTGGAAACCGGCGAGCTGCATGTGTTTCGCGCACATGCGGTCATTCTTGCCACCGGCGGATTCGGGCAGGCCTATGCGTCCACCACCTCGTCCACCATCTGCACCGGCGATGGCGGCGGCATGGCGCTGCGTGCGGGGTTAGCGTTACAGGATATGGAGTTCGTGCAGTTCCACCCCACCGGGCTGTACGGCACGGGCATCCTGATTACCGAAGGCGCACGCGGCGAAGGCGCGGTGCTGCGCAACGGCGAAGGCGAGCGCTTCATGGAGCATTATGCCGCCAACGCGATGGAGCTTGCCTCGCGCGACGTGGTATCGCGGGCGATGATGCAGGAGATTCTCGCCGGGCGCGGCTGCGGGGCGCGGAAAGACCATCTGTATCTCGACCTCTCGCATATCAAGGCGGATACGATCGACAAGCAGCTTCCCGCCATCCGCGACATCGCGCGCACGTTCGGCCGCATCGATATTCATACGCAGCCGATCCCCGTGCTGCCCGCGGTGCATTACACGATGGGCGGCATCCCCACCAACGTGCATGGGCAAGTGATCCGCCCGCGCCTGCACGACGCCACCTCGCGCGACGAGGAAGAAGTGGTGCACGGGTTGATGGCGGTGGGCGAAGCGGCCTGCATGTCGGTGCACGGTGCGAACCGGTTGGGTTGCAATGCACTGCTGGAGCTGGTGGTGTTCGGAAAAGCGGCGGGGAATTATACCGCCGATACGGTGAAGGCAGGGGCGGCGCATAAGCGCCTACCGTCCGACGCGCTGGAAGTATCGCTCGCACGGTTCGACGATTTGCGGCAAGCGGGCGGGAGCTTGCGTCCGGCGGCGATCCGCAAGCGTCTGCAATCTACCATGCAGTCGCACGCGAATATTTTCCGCAACCATACGCTGCTCGACGAAGGCCGCAAACAGCTGCGTGAATTGTGGGGCATGATGCAATACGAGTTGAACGTCGCCGACCATTCGCTGATCTGGAATAACGACCTGCTGGAAGCCATCGAGCTGGATAATTTATTGCGTCAGGCCACCGTCGCACTCGCATCCGCCCTTGCTCGCGAAGAAAGCCGTGGTGCGCACTGGCGCGAGGATTTCCCCACGCGCGACGATAAAAATTGGCTGGTCCACACGCTCGCGTTCGTAGACGACCACGGCAACACCCGCCTCGCCCCGCGTCCCGTGCGGTTATCGTATGAAGACCCGAAAACGCATATCGTGGAGTCGTTTCCGCCGGAAGACCGCGTATATTAAATAGCCACCAGCGCGGCGGCCACCCTTCTCTCTTCGGATAATAAAATATTATAGGTGCGGCAGGCTGCACCGGTATCCATGGCCTCCAGCGCGATGTTGGCGGCTTTCAGCGCGGTGCGGATGGCAGGATCAATCACGGCCATAGTGCCGCCCGTACCGAGGAGGAGCAACTCGATGCCACTGGAAAGTAAGGTGGAGAGCGAGTCCAGCGTGATGTCGCCTGCTGCTTTTACATTCCACTGCTCGGTACGATCCGGGAATACCAGCAGCGAGCCGTCTACCCATTCGTTATTGATTTTAAAACCGCTGCTGCCGTAGCCGGTGATAAGCTGCCAGCCCTTTGGGATGAGGGGGGATATGTCCATATTTTTTGTCATCCTGAGCGAATGCGAAGGATCTGGCTCCTGTACCTGGATTCTTCGACTCGCTACGCTCGCTTAGAATGACAACAATGTCAAAATGAAAGCGTCTTGGGGCGTTTTTTGTGCAGCCAGGTAACTACCATCAGGCGCGTGACCAGCACGGCGGTGTAGAGCGAGCAAATAATCCCGATCGCCAGTGTCACCGCAAATCCTTTGATCGCGCCCGTACCAAATTGGTAAAGAATAAGCGCTGCCACCAGCGTAGTGACGTGGCTGTCTAAAATCGTGCCGAATGCGAGACGGAAACCATCTTCAATCGCAGCGTAGGGCGATTTGCCGTTGCGCAATTCTTCGCGCATGCGCTCGTAAATAAGCACGTTAGCATCCACCGCCATACCCACCGTGAGCACGATACCCGCGATGCCCGGCAAGGTCAGCGTGGCTTCAAACATGGCCAGTAGCGACAGCGTCATAAACGCGTTGACCAGCATGGCGATATTGGCGAACATTCCGAACAGGCCGTAGAATATAACCATGAACAGAATAACCAGCCCGATGCCGATGATGGAGGCTTTCGTACCCGCCGCGATGGAATCCGCGCCTAAGCTCGGCCCAACGGAACGTTCTTCGATGATTTTAAGCGGCGCAGGCAGCGCGCCTGCGCGCAGGAGCAGCGAGAGGTCGTTCGCCGATTCGATGGTAAAATTACCGCTGATAATACCGCTGCCGCCTAAAATGGCCGAGCGGATCACCGGCGCGGTGATGACTTTATTATCAAGCACGATGGCAAACGGCTTACCTACGTTCTCTGAAGTAATCTCCCCGAACTTGCGTGCGCCAGACGTGTTGAAGCGGAAGGATACGACCGGCTCGCCGGTGTTGTTATCATAAGCCGAGCGCGCATCGACCAGCGAATCGCCCGACAACATCACACGTGAATAGACGGCGTATTTATACGGCCTGCCTTCATGGTTTTTATCGCTATCGTCGCCGGAGATAATGCGTGTGCCGGGCGGGGCGATGCCGCGTTCTACATCTTCGGCACTTACGGAGTTATCGACCAGGTGGAAGGTCATCTTCGCCGTGCGACCGAGCAGGCTTTTCAGGTGATCTGGATTTTCGAGGCCGGGAACCTGCAGCAGAATGCGCTTATCGCCCTGACGCTGGATAATCGGTTCTTTGGTGCCCGACTCGTTGATGCGGCGGTTGACAATTTCCAACGACTGCTCGATGATCTGCTGGCGGCTGGCTTTCTGCCACGCATCGCCAAACGACAGAGTAAACACGCTGCCTTCACGCACAATATCAATGTCGCCGCTAATGTCCCGCAGCGCTTTCTCCGCCGCCTCGGGTGAAGCATCGTCGCGCAGGGTAAAAGTCACCTTTCCGTCTGCCGCGCTCAGGCCACGGTAGCCGATCTTATCGGCGCGGAATTTAGTGCGGATTTCATCGGCAAGGTTGGTGATCTGCTCGCGCATATATGCCGCGAAATCGACTTCCAGAAGCAACTGTGAACCGCCCTGCAGATCGAGTCCGAGATGAACCGCACGGTAGGGCAGCCAGCCCGGAATATGCTTGCGCGCGGATTCGCTCATGAAACTCGGGATCGCCATCAGTACGAAAAGCAGGCAGGAACCTACGATCAGTACGATTTTCAAGCGGGAGAAATGGAGCATGCGGGATCCTAGGGTTTGGTCAGCAGGAACTTACAACGTCACGGCGCCTTTGCGCAAGGCGGAACCGTTTAATTGTCGTTGGCTGTTTCCACCGCGCCGGAACCATCCTTGATTTCAGCGATGGAGGAGCGCGTTACGCGGAGCTTCACACCCTGCGCCACTTCTAGCACCACCACGTCGTCACCTTCAAATTTCACGATGGTCCCGATGAGGCCGCCACCGGTTATGACCTTGTTGCCCTTCTGGAGGGACTTCATCATGTCGCGATGCGCTTTGAGGCGCTTCTGCTGCGGACGGATGAGCATGAAATAGAAGATGAAGAAGATCAACCCGAGGAGCATCAGGTTGTCCTGCATCATTTTACCGGCAGAAAGCTGCTCCGGCACTTCCACGGTGGGATCGGGAGCAGTGGTTGCCGCTTCGGTGGCCGCCTGCGCGTCGCTGATGCTAAACAGCATGGCTATTTAATTTTCGCTTCGTTGAACACGACGTGCTTGCGCACAACGGGGTCGTATTTCTTGAAAGCGAGTTTCGCAGTCTGCGTCTTGGGGTTTTTCTTGGCAACGTAGTAGAAGCCGGTGTCGGCTGAACTAACGAGCTTAATCAATACGATATTCTTCTTGGCCATGGGGCGTCCCTTTAAAATATGAGGCAGATAACATATACACAGGCCAGCGCCTGTCAAGGCCAAATATAGTGGTAAAACCGTCAAAAATAGCCGGTTTAACACGCTAAATATTTTGACTTTTTGCCGTTTCCGCCTAATCTCCCTGCCCTATGAGCAAAGAACCCGTCAAAAAAGTACGCAAAGTCATCTTCCCCGTGGGCGGCCTCGGCACGCGCTTCCTGCCTGCCACCAAATCCATGCCGAAGGAAATGCTGCCCGTGGTGGACAAGCCGCTGATCCACTACGCGTTCGAGGAAGCGCGCGCAGCAGGCATCGAGCAGTTCATTTTCATCACCGGCCGCAACAAGCACGCGATCGCCGATCATTTCGACCATGTGTACGAACTGCAGAACATCCTCACCAACAAAAACAAGCAAAAAGAGCTGGAACAAACCAGCGACTGGCTGCCCGAAGCGGGCAACGTCATCTTCACCCGCCAGCAGGAGCCGCGCGGTCTCGGCCATGCCGTGTGGTGCGCACGCCACCTGATCGGGAACGAGCCGTTCGCGGTCATCCTTGCCGACGATATGGTGCTGTCAAAAACGCCCTGCCTGAAACAGATGGTGGGCGCATACGAAAAAACCGGCGGCAACATTTTAGGCGTGATGGACGTGCCGCGCGAAAAAACCTCCAGCTACGGTATCGTGGATATCGATGCGAATGCCGCGACTTCGGATAAGCGCCTCGTGAAAGCCAAAGGCCTCGTGGAAAAACCCGCGCCGGAAAAAGCGCCGTCTACGCTTTCCATCATCGGGCGCTACATTTTGCAGCCGGATATTTTCGACACGCTGGAAAACCAGAAACCCGGCGCAGGCGGAGAAATCCAGCTTACCGACGCTATCAGCGCGCAGATCGGCAAAAAAGATGTATACGGCTATCGTTTTGAAGGCACACGCTATGATTGCGGCGGGCTGACCGGCTTCGTGGCCGCCAACGTCGCCTACGCGCTCGATCGCGGGGAAATCAGCAAGCAAATGCATCAGGAATTGCTGCAGGTGTTTGAGCGCGCGGGATTTAAATAAGCCATGAAAATCGCAGTGATCGGCACGGGCTATGTGGGGCTGGTTTCCGGGGTGTGTTTCTCGGAATTCGGATTTCATGTCACCTGCGTGGATAAGGACGGCGACAAGATCGCCAAGCTCCAGCAGCATATCATGCCCATCTACGAACCCGGCCTTGAGCAACTCGTGGAAAGTAACCGCAAGGCGGGTAGGCTCTCGTTCTCCACCGACCTCGCGCAGGCCGTAAAGCAAGCCGACGCGGTGTTTATCGCCGTGGGCACGCCGCCGAATGAAACAGACGGGATGCCCGACGTGCGGCAGTTGCATATCGTGGCGCAGGAAGTGGCTAAACATCTAGACGGCTACACGCTGATCGTCACCAAATCCACGGTGCCGGTGGGCAGCAACCGCACGGTCGCAAAGCTCGTGTCGGCTGCGAATCCCGACGCTGATTTCGATGTCGCCTCCAACCCGGAATTTTTACGCGAAGGCTCGGCGGTAGAAGATTTCATGTCGCCCGACCGTATCGTAGTTGGCATCGATTCCAACCGCGCGAAAGACGTGCTTGCCAAACTCTATGAGCCGATCTGCCTCAACGGTGCAAAGCTCATCTTCACCACGTTTGAAAGCGCGGAGATGATTAAATACGCGGCCAACGCCATGCTCGCCATGCGTATCGCGTTTATCAACGAAGTGGCCGACCTCTGCGAAAAAACCGGCGCAAATATCCGCGACGTCGCCAAGGGTATCGGACTGGACAGCCGCATCGGTGACAAGTTCCTTCAGCCCGGCCCCGGCTACGGCGGGTCGTGCTTCCCCAAAGACACGCTCGCCCTGCGCCAGATGACACGCAACGCCGGTTGCCCCAGCAAGCTGATGGAAGCCACCATTGAAAGCAATGAGGCGCGCAAACGGCATATGGTCGATAAAATCCTTGCCGCCGCCGGTGGCAGCGTCAAAGGCAAGACCATCGCCATTCTTGGCCTCACTTTTAAGAACGGCACCGACGATATGCGCGAAAGCGCGAGCTTAGTGGTAGTTCCCGCGCTGCTCGCCGCCGGAGCGTCCATTCGCGCCTACGATCCGCAGGGTATGAAGGAAGCCGCCAAACTGCTCAAAGGCGACATCAACTGGTGCAAGGACGCCTACGAAGCCATGAACGGCGCAGATGCGCTGGTAATCCTCACCGAATGGAACGAATTCCGCCGCCTTGAGTTGAAGCAGGTGCGCAGCCTGCTGGCCGCCCCGCTGGTAATCGATCTCCGCAACCTCTACAAGCGGCAGGATATGCAGCAGCACGGGTTCCATTATGTTTCCGTAGGCCGACATGATGTCATCCCCGGCCAGCCGTGGATTCCGGATTTGAATTTTACGGACGAGCAGGCGGCTTAATTTCATCTCCTTGTCATCCTGAGCGTAGCGAAGGATGACAATTTTACCCCCTGCCCCGATACCCCGGCACATCCTGTGCGGGAATCCACACGCCCTTGGGCGCATCACCCGTCTGGTAAAATACGTCGATGGGGATGCCGCCGCGGGGGTACCAGTAGCCGCCGATGCGCAGCCAGTGAGGTTTCAACTCGTGTACTAAGCGCAGGGCGATCGCCACCGTGCAATCTTCGTGGAACGCGCCGTGGTTACGGAACGAGCCTAAAAACAGCTTCAGCGCCTTGCTTTCCACCAGATGATCTTTGGGAATGTAATCGATGACCAGATGCGCGAAATCGGGCTGCTCCGTCACCGGGCAGAGCGAGGTGAATTCCGGGCAGGAAAAGCGCACACAGTAGAGCGCGCCCTTGTGCGGGTTGGGGATTTTATCGAGCTTGGCTTTGTCCGGCGAGGCTGGAAGCCGGGTTTTTGCACCTAATTGTGTGAGTTTTTTCATAGGCCTTCCGCTTATTTATTGACTTTTCATTCCCCAATCCCTAATCCCTAGTCCCTGCCCTTTTTGTGGCGGGTGTAGCTCAGCTGGTTAGAGCGTCGGATTGTGATTCCGAAGGTCGCGGGTTCGAACCCCGTCACTCGCCCCACTCCCCTTAGTTGATCTTCCCGAAATGCGCCTTCAGGTGGCTCGCCACGTTGGGCGACACGAAAGATGAAATATCGCCGCCTAAGCGCGCGATCTGCTTCACGAAACGCGAGGAGATGAAGTGCGTGTCCTCCGACGCGGTGAGGAACACGGTTTCCATCGTGGCGTTCAGGCGGTTGTTCATGCAGGCCATCTGGAATTCATATTCAAAATCGGACACGGCGCGAAGGCCGCGAATCAGCAGCGTCGCCCGGTTTTCCTGCGCGAAATTCACCAGCAAGCCGGAGAAGGTTTTCACTTGAATTTTGCGCGCGTCCTCGCCGAACGCCTTCATCTCGGCTTCGACCAGCGCCGCGCGCTCTTCAAGGTCGAAAATCGGCGATTTTCCGGTGTCCAGCGCCACGCCGACGATGAGTTTATCAACCACGCGCAGCGCACGGCGGATGATGTCCATATGGCCGACGGTAATGGGGTCGAAAGTGCCGGGATAGATGCCTGTGCGCATAGTGTTAATTAACATTAATATTTGTTGACACTAACGCCTCAGCAGCGATAGTCTCCAACCCATAACGTAAAGGAACGCATATGTCTATTCCCACCAACGGAGATTTTAATGCAGCGCGTGTAAATGCCTTCAAAGAAGCCATTAACAGTATGCACGGCTATGGCCTCCCCGCCAATAAACTCCTGGTCGCCCTGTGTGAGAACGGCCAGTTGGAATCCTTCTTCGCGGCGCTGGAAAAGGGCGCGAAAGAAGCAGGACTTACTCCTGCCGATGCCCATGCAAGCCATGCATCCGACGCGACGATCAACCATTTCCGCACCGCGCTCACCTCAGAACAAAAACAATTACTCGATAAGGCACGGCTGGCGTATGAGATGCCGTTAGGCAGCGCCCTCGACGACCCGAAAAAGCGCCTCCAGACGGAAAACAGCTCTTTCTTTGCCAATGCCATAATGAAGTCGGGTATGCTGCCGAGCTTAGCGATTCTTGGTCTGTATGTGCATTTAGGCACGACTTTAGCAATAAGCCCGCAGGTCAAGACCAAGCAGATCACCCAACTTCAGGAAAAACGCCGGGACATGCTTTCTGCCAACGCAACACCCGAAGCCCTCAAGATTAACGAGGAGCAGATGAAAAAACTGATGGATCAAATAGAAAGGGATAAAGTGCTACTGGCCGCCATGGTCGGCATCCCCGCGATACTGGGCATTTGCGACTGGCTGCGCATGCAGGGCAATAAATCAGATAAGCAATTCCGCGCCGATCTGCAGAGTTTTTCCACGCGGCTCGACGAATTGATGACGATGTACCAATCAACGCCGGGGCAAGATTCCCACGCAAGGTAACGATCAGGCTTCGGCGGTTTCGCCTACGTCGCCCATATCCCCTTCATCCACACCCGCCTCGCCTTCCGGTACGGCGACTACGGAGACGACTTTTTCGCCCGCGCCGGTTTTCAGGATGGTGACGCCCTGCGTGTTGCGGCCTGCGATGCGGATGTCGTCGATCGGGCAACGAATCAGGGTGGCGCGGTCGGTCATCAGCATGATCTGGCCGCCGTCGCGTGCGACGGGCTGGCTAGCCACTACTTTGCCGTTGCGCTCGGAGGTGACGATGTTGACGATGCCCGAACCGCCGCGGCCGGTGATACGGTACTCAAAGGTCGAGGAGCGCTTGCCGTAACCGTTTTCGGTAACGGTAAGGATGAACTGCTCGGCAGCCTCAAGTTGCGCGAAACGCTCGTCGGACAGCGCGATTTCCTTCAACTCGCCATCGTGCCCGCCGCTCACATTGATTTCCTCTTCGCCTGCCTCGCCTGCGATGCGGCGCTTGGCGACGGCTTTTTTCAGGTAGCTGTAGCGCTCTTCCAGCGTGGTTTCGATGCCGTTTACAATGCTCATCGACACCACGTCGTCGCCGTCCGCCAGCCTCATGCCACGCACGCCATCGGACGTGCGGCTCTTGAACACGCGCACATCGCTGACCGGGAAACGTATGCACTTCCCTCCGCGCGAGGCGAGCAGCACATGGTCGGTTTCCGCGCATACCTGCACACCCACCAGCTTGTCGCCTTCGTCAAGGCGAATCGCAATTTTGCCGTTGGCGCGGATGTCATGGAAGTCCGACAAATCGTTACGGCGCACGTTGCCTTTGCCGGTAGCGAAGAAAATATTCATCGAATCCCACTGCGTTTCGTCTTCCGGCAGCGGCATGAAGGTGGTGATCGTCTCACCCTGCGCCAGCGGGAAAATGTTGACCAGCGCCTTGCCGCGCGTGTTGGCGGCGCCGAGCGGGAGCTTGTAGACTTTCAGCTTGTACACTTTACCGAGGCTGGAGAAAAACAGCACGGGCGTATGGGTGTTGACCACGAGCAACTCGGTGGTGATGTCCTCGTCGCGTACGTTCATCGCCGATTTACCTTTGCCGCCGCGCCTTTGCGCACGGTAGCTCGACAGCGCGGTGCGCTTGATGTAGCCGCCGGAGGTGACAGTGACGACCATATCCTCTTTCTGGATCAGGTCTTCAATGTCGGCTTCAAATTCAGAGAGTTCGATGATGGTGCGGCGCGGCGTGGCGAATTTTTCCTTCGCAGCGAGCAACTCGGTGCGCAGGATGCCGTAGAGCTTCTCACGGTTGCCGAGGATGGAGAGATATTCAGAAATTTCGGCGGCGAGCGCTTTCATTTCCTGATCGATCTTATCACGCTCAAGGCCGGTGAGTCTTTGCAAGCGCAATTCAAGGATCGCACGTGCCTGTGCTTCCGTGAATTTGATGCGGCCATTGGCGAGTTGGTTGCCGGAATCGTCCACGAGTTGCAGCAGTGACAACACATCGTCCGCCGGCCAATCGCGGCGCATGAGTTCTTCGCGGGCGATGTTCGGGTCGGCAGCCGCTTTGATAACGGCGATCACTTCGTCGATATTCGCAACCGCAATCGCAAGACCTACCAACAGGTGCGCACGGTCGCGCGCCTTGCCGAGCAGGAACATGGTGCGGCGCGTGATGACTTCCTCGCGGAACGCGATGAATGAAGTGAGGACGTGCTTTAAGTTCATCAACTCCGGGCGGCCGTTGTCGAGCGCGAGCATGTTCACGCCGAAGCTGGTCTGCAGCGGGGTGAAGCTGTAGAGCTGGCTGAGCACCACGTCCGGCATCGCATCTTTTTTAACTTCTACCACCACGCGCACGCCCGACTTGTCGGATTCATCGCGCAGGTCGGAGATGCCCTCGATTTTCTTTTCGCGCACCAGTTCGGCGATGCGCTCGACCATGCGCGCCTTATTCACCTGATACGGCACTTCGCTGATGATAATCGCGAAGCGGCCGGGGCGGATTTCTTCGATTTCCGTTTTCCCGCGCATGATGACCGAGCCGCGCCCGGTGAGCATCGCCGAACGGCAACCCGCGCGACCTAAAATGATGCCGCCGGTGGGGAAATCGGGGCCGGGGCATACTTCCATGAGTTCTTCGATAGTGACTTCGCCATTGTCGAGCACCATGCAGCACGCATCGATCACTTCGCCCAGATTGTGCGGCGGGATGTTGGTGGCCATACCGACGGCAATACCGCCAGCGCCGTTGACGAGAATGTTGGGGAAAGATGCGGGTAAAACGACGGGTTCCTTTTCGGAGCCGTCATAGTTGTCCTGATAATCCACCGTGTTCTTATCGATGTCATCGAGCAACGCATGCGCAGATTTCGCGAGGCGCGATTCGGTGTAACGCATGGCAGCCGCAGCGTCTCCGTCCATCGAACCGAAATTTCCCTGCCCGTCGATCAGCGGCAGTTCCATGGAGAACGGTTGCGCCATGCGCACCAACGCGTCGTAAATCGCGGAGTCGCCGTGCGGGTGGTATTTACCCATCACGTCACCGACGATACGAGCGGATTTCTTGTAGGGTTTTCCGGCCTCGCAGCCCAATTCCAACATGCCAAACAGGATGCGGCGGTGCACCGGTTTCAACCCGTCGCGCACGTCGGGAATGGCGCGCGATACGATCACGCTCATCGCGTAATCGAGATAGGATTTCTTCATTTCCGCGTCGATGGAAACGGGAAGCAGATCTTGGGTTGGCAGCGCAGTGGTGTCGGTCACGAAATTACCCCGGTGTTTATCATGAAAAAAGCCTGTTGTTTTTGTAGCAGATCACACAGGGGAATCAATAGAATAACTCACAAAAATATCTTCTTTTATCAATGCTATACACATGTCATAAAAGTTTCATATTTCGGCGCAAAAAATATGTTAACATCAATTCATAAAAATTAGCCATTCAGGAAGAAAAACGCCATGCCCGAACCCAAAATCATCACCTTCAAATTGAGCGATACAGGTCAAGCGGCGCTCACCCATTTCGTGCAAGGCATACGCGATGACCTTGATAGCAAATACACGGCCATGGACAGTTCCAGGGACGTAGCGATCAATGTAAAAAGACATTTGCAAACTAATTCGCTGGAAAAACTCAAGATGGATTGCATTGATCCGGCCAGCGGTCCTTACGGCCTAAACATGCCTTACTTCAACCGTGATCTAAAGAATTACAAGGCAAGCGTTGCGCAGACTGAAGCGATTCTTAACCTGAGCGACGCCGCTATCTACCTTCTCGCGGCAAACGACGTGGGGAAAATCAGCGAGGACAGGGCTGGAATGGCGGCGGACGGTATTCGCGACATACTTACCGCGCTTAATGGGTTCAGTCCGCCTAAACTACCCTATGCCGACGCAGTAAAAATGGAACTGGAACGCGTCAAAAACTCTCTCTCCGTGCAGGGCGTGGTAGCTCAACGCACCAGCAATTTCCGCGAATAAAGCACTACGAAAAACAGCAGCAGCACACAGGTGGCGAACGGCACCTGCGGCAGCATCATCCATAAGTGGAAGCAGGGCATAATCAGCAGCAGCGCATAGACGAGGATTTCCGATAATCCCCGCCAACCGTTGCGCCAGCTATCGATCAGAAACGGGATAATTGCCACCGACAAAATCAACGTGTCGTAACTGAGCGAGTAAGGCGTGGCAAGCAGCATGGCGCAGGCGAGCAGCGCGAAACGGTAGGAATGTTGGGAAGGGGTTCGGAAGGCGCGCCACACTATCGCCACCATCACCAGTGAAATCGCCGCCTGCAGCGACGCCGCCAGCCAGACGGGGGCAGAAGCCGAGCGGAACGCCACATACGGCCCCACCGACAGCCACGAAAAAATCGCGAATTTTTCATTCACGAACTTACTGAATATACTGAGCGCATGCGTGTAATCCGCCCATAGCGGCAGGCCATATGCAGCCACGGATAGCAGGAACAGCGCAACAGCCGTCAGCGCGGCAGAGGTCATCATGCGCCATTGTCCGGCGGCGATCATGGCTACCGGCAGCAGCAGCCCGAGTTGCGGCTTGATGGTCAAAAATCCGATCCATATGCCCGCCAGCACCGGCCTGCTTGACCAGTGATATATAGCGGCGAGGAATGCTACCGTCACCCACGCACCGATCTGCCCGCAGAATAGATTATTAATGATAAAAGGGAGCATCGAGGCGGCGATCACCGCATACAGGGCGCGATCGCCCTCCGGCACATCGCGCTTCAGCCAGCGCCATAACAACGTGTAGAACAGCAAAAGCGGTAACGCAGACCATAGCGCAACGGCCTGATTATAGCCTAGCAACCCGAACGGCCAGAGGAAGAGCAACAGGTGCGGAGGGTAAACGAACCCGGAAATCTGCCCCTCCGGTTTGCCTTCCACCAACAGGGCGCGGGTAAAGTTCGACGTATCGTAAATAGCGGCAAACTGATTGCCTGCCAGTTTGACCGCTGCATCCCAGTAATTGATGAAATCACCGCCGAACGTGGCACCACCGGCCACTTCCGTCAGATATTTGATAAAATAGCCGACCGCCTGCAATGCCAGCACCCCGGCAAGCAGGCATAATAGCCGTCTCTGCCTTATCAGCGGGGGCATTTGCGTATATTTTTCACAAAATCAGGCATATGCGTCCAGTCTACCATACAGGCACACATCCATTGTCATAAAAATTTCATGAAGTAAATCAAGATTCATTAGGTTAAGATGACGCAACTTTAAACATTATTCTGGATCGTACATGCCGAACAAGCACAAGGTAATATTGTCCGACCGGGCGGTTTCGCATTTACAGAACCTGCGTGACGAACTTGAGAGGCGCGCCGTGGCAGGAATGGAAGCCATCGAGAACGCCGCGTATGACGGGCTGTCTAATCACGACTTCACCAAACACACCTACTTCATTGCGGGGATTGCAAAATCCCTGTCGATGTACGCCGAGAAATTTGAAGCGGTCAAAACATTGCTGAAAAGCGCTGAGGATAAGTATCCCCTGCCCCACAACGCATGCGAGTCGCTGGCAAAATTGCTGGACGCAGATAGCTGGGAGTATGCTCCGACAAAAAAAATCTCGCCGCACCCCGATATGGCGCCCACCCAACAGCAGATCGACAGATCGCTGCCCGACCTTGCGAAAGCGCGTGAGGAGCTTACCGAAGCCTATGCGCAACTGAGGGGCGATTCGCTGAAACCGCAAGGCAAATTCACTGCCGTTCATCTTCACAGGCGCGGATTACCGTCTACTCAACCTCGTCGATAAAGCCTGAGATAATATCCAGCCCCTGCTGCCAGAAATCCGGCTTGCCTGCATCGAGGCCGAACGGTTTGAGCAGTTCCTTGTGACGCAGCGTGCCGCCTGCTTCAAGCATGGAAAGATATTTTTTCTCGAACTCTTTGCCTTTGCCACGCTTGGATTCTTTTTCATAAACGGCATAAAGCGAATTGACGAGGCAATCACCGAACGCATAGGCATACACGTAGAACGGCGAGTGAATGAAATGCGGGATATACGTCCAGAAATAACGATAATCGCCCGAAAGCGTGATCGACGGCCCTAAGCTCTCGCTTTGCACGTCCAGCCATATCTGGCAGATACGGTCGCATGACAACTCGCCCTGCCTGCGTTCATCATGCACGCGCTTTTCAAAGTCGCAGAAAGCAATCTGGCGCACCACGGTGTTGAGCATATCCTCGATCTTCGCGGCGATGAGACGTTGGCGGCGCTTGCCATCCTTTTCGCGACGAACCATTTCGCGGAAGGTGAGCTGCTCGCCGAATACAGATGCGGTTTCCGCCAGCGTCAAAGGCGTATCGCACATCAGCGTGCCCTGCCTTGCGGATAACACCTGATGCACACCGTGGCCAAGCTCATGCGCCAACGTCATCACATCGCGCGACTTGCCCTGATAGTTTACCAGCAGGTATGGATGCACCGAAGGCACGGTAGGATGCGCGAATGCGCCGGGCGATTTACCGGGTTGCACGGTAGCGTCGATCCACGGCTTGTCGAAAAACTGTTTGCCTACAGAGGCAAGAGTAGGCGAGAAGCGCCCATAGGAATCCAACACCAGTTCACGCGCCTCCGTCCAGCTATAGGGACGGTCGGCATCACCGGGCAACGGCGCGTTGCGATCCCAGAAATCCAGCGATTTCTGGCCAAACCATTTGGCCTTGATAGCGTAGTAGCGGTGCGAGAGTTTCGGGTAGCTGGCGCGCACGGCGGAAAGCAGCGCATCCACCACCTCGTCCTCGATATAATTGCTCAGGTTGCGCGAGGAAATCGGTTGCGCGTAACCGCGCCATTTATCCTCGGTTTCCTTATCCTTGGCGAGCGTGTTGGTGATAAGCGCGAAGAGCGGCGCTTTTTCCTTGAACACCGTGCCAATGACGCCGGCAGCCTTCTTACGCACCGCACCGTCTTTCGATGAAAGCAGGTCAAAAATCTGCGCCTCGGTGAGTTCCTTTTTTTCGTAAGGAAATTTCAATCCGGCGATAGTTTCGTCGAACAGGCGTATCCATGCGGCACGGCCGGTCACCTGCTTTTCTAGCAGCAGTTTTTCCAAATCGTCAGAAAGCTGGTACGGACGGAAGGCGCGCACGTCGCGCAACCATGCGGCGTAATGTTTCAGCGCGGGCGTCTTGAGCTTCGCGTTCAGGTCTTTATCTTCCAGCTTGTTCAGCGCCAGCATGAAAAACAGTATCTGCGACGAAAGCGTGGTGAGTTTTTCCTGCGTGTTCTGGTAGAACTGCGCATTCAGGGGATCGGTCATGTTCTTGGCAAAGCAAAGCTGGGCATAGCTGCCGAGTTTGCCGGACAATTCCTGTATCTCTTCATATTCACTGATCGCGCCTGCCAACGCATCCGCGGAAATCTTAGCTACCTTGCCGTCATATTTTTTCTTGAACTGAGCGCAGAGTTTTTCCAGTTTGGAAAAATCTTTAGCCACAGCAGGCGCATCGACCGCCGGGTAAAAATCGCTTAAGTCCCATTCAGGCAGAGCGGCCTGCTTCGCTTGCTTAGCGGCCATGGTCGATGACCGCCGGTTGTTCGGGTTGAGCAGGCGTTTCCGCAGGCGGCGGAGGAGCGGCAGGGCTCAGCATGTTGGAAAACAGCGAGGCCATCATCTCTTCAAACGTAATGCCGCCGACATAAAACACACCGTTCTTTTCACGGCGCAACACGAACGAAACCGCAGACGACGGCGGCTCCGGCGCAACGGGTACTATTTTATGCAAAACCGCGCGCATACCGGGACGAGCCATTTCCGGCATCGCAGCGATCATTTTTTCTACGTCGCTGATTTCCACGTCCAACGTACCCGACGGTAGCGGGTCGTCGGCAAGCGTTGCCAGCGTGCCTGCGGCTTTGACCCTGTAATCGTCGGTAGAGAGGCTCAGTTTGCTGATCTGCATCGTCATATTTACCAGTTGCGGCGCCAGCACATGCATGTTCATACCTGGCGCATCACCATGGTAGGTGAACTCAAGATCGAAGGTAGAGGGCTTTGACGACGTGTCCTGCTCGCCGCTGAATATATCGACCATCGACAGCGCCGCATTGCCCGACACCTGCCCGTTCTGCTCCACCACCTCGCTCTGGCGGCTGGATACCGAGGCGATGGCAATCTTTGTGCCCTCGCCTTCGGAGATTTTTATGTTGGTGAAGCGGGTTTCGTTTTCAAATGCCTTGTCCTGCGGGAACACCCTGATGGTGAAGAGCGGGTTCGCATCGTAGCTCACCAGCGTGCGCACCTGCGCATGCGTGTCGCCCACCGCTCCCGGCGGCGCGAATACCAGCTCGCGCGGCAATTGCAGCGTATGCGCATAGCCGGGGCGGGCGCCGGTGATTTCCTCGAAATGGTAACCCAGCGGCGTGGGGAAGCTCAACACCGCCTCGACCTGGCTGTTGCGGATCACATTGACCGGCTCGGGGAACAGGAAGAGCAGCCCGCCGGTGAGGTCGGACGCGACGATCATCTTTGTGGTGGAGAGCGACCATTTGCTGGTATCGAGCAGCGCTTTTTCGGAAATTTCGAGGCTGACATTCTCCACGACCACCTGGCGGTCGTAGCCCCAGCCTTCGGTGCCCACCGCGCCGTAAGTGAATTTGCCCTGCTTGCCGTTGGAAGCGGCCTGCTGCGAAACGAATGAGGAGAATTGCTGCAGGCGCTGCTCGACCGCGCCCTGGCTGATGACCGAAGCGCCCGTAAGCAGGATCATCACCAATACCGCCGAGAGGATGGCGATGCCCGCAATCGGTTTAAGCAGGTTCCTGCGCGTTCCCAGATCGATCATAACCGGCACTCCCTATGGTTGGACGGACGGCCACGATACAGGGTTCCGGCTGGTTTCTCAACCGTCTTATTTCTTATCCACCATCATATTGCGGGTAGCGGCGGGTAGCGTAACGCGCAGGCCGTCGAGCGCATCGGACAGCAATATCTGGCAGCCGAGACGTGACGTGTGGGTGAGGCCGAACGCGAGGTCGAGCATATCCTCTTCGTCTTCGGTGGCGCCTTTGAGCTTGGCAAACCATTCGGGGGCTACGATAACGTGGCAGGTGGAGCAGGCTAGCGAGCCTTCGCACGCGCCTTCGAGCTGCACGCCGTTGCGGTGCGCCACTTCCAGCACGGAAATCCCGTTGGGGGCGTCGACGGTCAGTTCTTTGCCGTCGGTATATACGAATGTCATTTTAGGCATAGTTTATCCTTGGGTACTCACTTTATCCACATGCGCTCCTTTTAGCGCAGAGGCAATCGCCCTGTCCATCCTTCTTTCCGCGAAAGATTGTGCCATGCGGCCAAGTTCATGGGTTTCCGCGTCGATATAGTCGCGATCTTCGCTTTCGCAAACGTTACGCACCACCTGCATCTGTTTTTCCATACGGGCACGCTCGGATTCGCTCAACAGATCGCCGTCGCGCTTGAGGACTGAATCCAGTTCGACCACCGCGCGTTCGGCTTCCACCCTCGATTCCAACAGCAAGCGCTCGGTGATGTCTTTCTGGGCGAATTGCATGCTTTCCAGCAGCATATTTTCGATTTCCTCCGGCGCGATGCCGTAGGACGGGGTGACATGGATAGCCTGCTGTATCTTCGTAGTCGCTTCTTCTGCAGTCACCGTGAGCACCCCATCGGCATCCACGGTGAAGGTTATTTTCACGCGGGCGAGGCCTGCCGGTAGCGCGGGGATGCCTCGCAATTCAAATTTAGCCAGCGAACGGTTATGCTGTACCTGTTCGCGCTCGCCCTGCACCACATGAATCCGCATTCCCGACTGGCCGTCCTGCCATGTCGTGAATTCCTGCGTAGCCGACACGGGGATGGGCGTGTTGCGCAGGATAATTTTTTCGGTAAGCCCGCCCATGGTTTCCAGCCCCAGTGACAGCGGCAGCACATCTAGCAGCAGCGTATCGGAACCATGAGTAAGCGCATAGGCCTGCAGCGACGCGCCAATGGCCACCACCTCATCGGGATCGACATCGGTGAGCGGGGCTTTGCCAAAAAAATCCTGCACTTTTTCCAATACCAGCTTCACACGCGTGGAACCACCGACCATCACCACGCCTTTGATGTCGCCGATGGACAATTTCGCATCAATCAGCGCTTGCTCGCACACGGCTATCGTGCGGTCGATATAATCCACGATGAGGTCGTTGAACACGCGGGTGGTGAGCGTCACCTGCTTGTCGCGGTACTTGATAGTGGTGGAATCTTTTTGCGTCAGCTTGTGCTTAGCTTCACGGCAGAGCGACACCAGCGCACCCACTGCACCGGCATCCAGTTCGCTGCCCGCCAGCCGCAATTCGCTGAACACCCATGCGGCGATGGCCTGATCGAAATCGTCGCCGCCGAGTTGCGTATCACCGCCCGTGGACAAAACCTGGAACACGCCCTGCTCCAGCTTCAGCAGTGAAATATCGAACGTACCGCCGCCTAAATCGTATATGGCGTAAATGCCTTCCGCGCCCTTATCCAGCCCGTAGGCCAGCGCTGCCGCTGTCGGCTCGTTGACCAGCCGCAGCACTTCCAGTCCGGCGAGTTTGCCTGCGTCCTTGGTGGCTGCACGCGCGGCGTCGTCGAAATAGGCAGGAACAGTAATGACGGCCTGTCGCACTTCTTTTCCAAGTGCGCTTTCGGCGATCGATTTCAACGATTTTAAAATTTCGGCGGAGACTTCCACCGGTGTAATCTCGCGCCCACCCGCACGGATGCGCACCATGCCTTCGCCTTCGACGATGTCATACGGCATCGTGCCGAGTAGAGGCTGTATATCTGCCGCGCCGCGCCCCATCAGGCGTTTTACCGAAGCGATAACGCCCTGCTCGCCCGCCTCGTAGCGTTTTTTCGCGGCATGCCCCACCTCGGTTTCGCCTTCGCCGTAATAAACGATGGAGGGCAGCAATGCATGGCCGTCAGCATCATGGATGACCTGCGCGACTTCGGCAGACGCGACCGCTACCACCGAATGGGTGGTGCCAAGATCAATGCCCACCGCCGCGAAATCTTCATGCGGCAGCGGCGTCTGGCCAGGTTCGTGTATTTGCAGGAGGTTCATTTTTTGCGCCGGTTATCTTCCATCGTTTTCGTAATATAGCCCAGCCGCATCGTTTCCTGCGCCATGGCGTCCCAGTGTTTGTTTGCGTAAGCCTCCGCGATGCGTTGCACCGAATCGTCATGCATCGCATCCAGCGAACCGCTTATTTCATCCTGCCGCTCGCGCAGTTCCATGATCTCGATGAGCAGCGCCTGCGACGGTTTGACCGTATCCTTGTCCGTTCCTACCGAAATACCCTGTAATTGCAACAGATATTGCGCGCGCGGCAGCGGATTCTTCAGCGTGTGGTAGGCGTTATTGATATCCACCGAGCGTTGCAGCGCGGCGTGTTTTTCCGCAGGCGGCTTGCCGGTGAAACGGTCGGGATGATAGAGGCGCTGCTGCTGGAAATAGGCGGATTCAAGCGCCGCGAGGTCGAGGGTGAAGGCGGCCGGGAGGTTCAGCAGCTCAAAATAGTTCATTGCAGGTTAAACGTGGAAGCTCTCACCGCACCCGCAGCGGCCTTTTTCGTTCGGGTTGCGGAAGATGAACCCGCTTTTGAGTTTTTCTTCCACATAGTCCATTTCCGTGCCGATGAGGAACATCACCGCCTTGGGGTCGATGATGACTTTCACGCCGTCGCGCTCCACCACGTCGTCGAACTTGCCCAGCTCGTCGGCATATTCGATCGTGTAGGAAAGCCCCGAGCAGCCGCGCGTGCGGATGCCGACCTTGATGCCCGCGGACGGCTTGCCACGCTGATCCAGCAGCGTATGGATACGCGCCAGTGCATTGTCGGAGATGGTGAGCAGCGGGGCGGCCATGGCTAGTCCTTACGCAGCGTCCTTGCTGATATGCTTCGCGCGGTAATCCTCAATCGCCGCTTTGATGGCGTCTTCAGCCAGCACGGAGCAATGGATTTTGACCGGCGGCAGCGAGAGATGCTCCGCGATTTCCGTGTTTTTAATCGTCTGCGCCTGATCGAGCGATTTGCCCTTCACCCATTCGGTAACCAGCGACGACGACGCAATCGCCGAACCGCAGCCGAACGTTTTAAACTTCGCGTCCTCGATGATGCCCTGCGCGTTGACTTTGATTTGCAGCTTCATCACGTCGCCGCACGCGGGCGCGCCGACCAAGCCGGTGCCGACGCTCGGGTCGTCCTTGCCCATCGACCCGACATTGCGCGGGTTTTCGTAGTGGTCGAGTAGTTTTTCAGAGTATGCCATTGCAGTGTCCTATGTTTATGAGTTGACAGCGGTCAGCGGTCGGCGATCAGTAGCCGCATCGTTTAATCGCTGTTCAAGGCTTTGGATCAGGCCATTCATCATACGCCCTATTTCACTCGTTTGTTTTAGTAATTCGTCCAAAGCATCCTGAGAAAGAAATTTTTGCCTGTTAGCGATGAGCAATTGCGTTTCCGTTTCTGCAAGCGAGCCATATGCGATTTCAACAAACCGGATAAATTCGCGCGTTGAAGTGCGGGAACAACCCTCGGCAAGATTGGACGGTATTGAGACCGCGCTACGTCTTAGTTGCGAGGTCAATCCATACATCTCCTCTTTTGGAAAGTTCCGCGTACAGGCATACACCGCATCGGCTAAATCCATAGCCCTCTGCCAGACCTGTAAATCTTTATATCCACGCTTTAACATAACTAACCTTAATTCTTACTGACCGCCGATCGCTGGCCGCTACCAACTATTCTCAGTGCGCCGCCCATTCGATCTTACTCAAATCGACGCCTTCTTGCACCATTTCCCATAATGGGCTCATTTCACGTAGCTTGTCGATGCTGTTTTTAATCAGCGCGATGGCGTAATCCACCTCCGCATCCGTGCTGAAACGGCCTAGGCCGAAACGGATGGAGGTGTGCGCCATTTCCTCGTTCAGCCCCAGCGCGCGCAGCACATACGACGGCTCAAGCGAGGCCGACGTGCAGGCGGAGCCGCTGGATACGGCTAAATCCTTCAGCGCCATAATCATGGATTCGCCTTCGACATAGGCGAAGCTGATATTGATATTGCCCGGCCAGCGCTGCTGGCGGTCGCCGTTTAAGTAAACGTGCGGCACGCTGTCTAAAATTTCACGCAGGAATTTGTCGGACAGCCTGCGCACATGCTCGGCATCCTTGCCCATTTCGGCTTTGGCAATCGCCGCCGCTTCGCCGAGCGCTACTACCAGCGGAGTAGGCAACGTGCCGGAGCGGAAACCGCGTTCCTGCCCGCCGCCGGAAAAAAGCGGCTCCAGGCGGATGCGCGGACGGCGGCGCACATACAGCGCACCGATGCCTTTGGGAGCGTAGATTTTATGGCCGGAGATGCTCATGAGGTCGATATGCATCGCCTCGACATCCAGCGGAATCTTGCCGAAGCCCTGCGCAGCGTCGCAATGGAAATAGGCGCCTTTTTCGCGGCAGAGCTTGCCGATTTCCGCCAGCGGCTGGATCACGCCGATTTCGTTATTGACGGCCATGACCGACACCAGCAGCGTATTTTCTTTCATCGCCGCGCGCAGTGCATTCAGATCAATCAAACCATTCGGCTGCACCGGCAGGTAAGTGACTTCAAACCCTTCCTGCTCAAGATGGCGGCAGGCGTCGAGCACGCATTTATGCTCGGTTACGGGGGTGATGATGTGGTTGCGCTTATCCTTGTAAAACCGCGCCAGGCCCTTGATGGCGATGTTGTTCGACTCGGTGGCGCCGGATGTGAACACAATCTCTTTTTCCGTAGCGCCAATAAGCGCGGCTACTTGCTCGCGCGCGAGGTCGCACGCGGCTTCGGCTTCCCAGCCATAGGCATGGCTGCGCGAATGCGGGTTGCCGAATTTTTCGGTGAAATAGGGCAACATTTTCGCAAGCACGCGGGGATCGACCGGCGTGGTGGCCTGGTAATCCATATAAATCGGGAAGCGTATGGTGCCGTTGGCAGCGCTTGTCATAATTTTCAACGTTTTAGTGTATATCTGTAATATAGTGTAACCGAGTAATTTAATCAACTACCGACGGGGTTTTTTAGTTACTCCGTTTTTCCTGTTGTGTCAAACGCTTATGCAAGGCACACCATGCCTGCGTAAATGCTTTTATTTCGCTTTCCTGCGTATTCCACCCCCCGCTCACGCGGATAGCGCATCCGGCAAGGGTTTTGGGGACACCCATTGCCGTCAGCACATGTGATACTTCGATACGCCCGGAAGAGCATGCAGAACCGGCGCTGACCGCAAATCCCTGCAGATCGAAATCCATAAGCTGCACTTCGTTCGATATACCCGGCATGGCAATGCAACTCGTGTTGGGTAGCCTCAGAGCGGATTTTCCGAAGATCGTACCACATTGTGCTTCCATCGCATCCAACCAAGCGCGTAATTCCCGCATGTGCGCAAAGTCGATTTCTTCCACGGCCTTGGCGAATCCCACGATGGCAGCGACGTTTTCCGTACCCGCCCTGCGGCGCAGTTCCTGCCCGCCGCCAGAGAGTAATGGCGTAAACGCCACGCCCCGACGCACCACCAGCGCTGCCGCCCCCAGCGGCCCGCCGCATTTGTGTGCGGAAAGCGTAAGCATATCCGCGCCGAGCGCGCCGCAATCGACCGGAATTTTGCCCAAAGCCTGCACCGCGTCGCAATGAAAAAGCGTAGCATGTTGCCTGCATAACGCGGCGATCTCTGCCACCGGCTGAATCACGCCGGTTTCGTTATTGGCAAGCATAACCGATACCAGCGCCGGTTTGTGTTTCTCAAGCATCGTGCTAAGCGCAGACAGGCTTACGATACCGTTGGCATCGACAGGAATGACCTGACGTCCGACGAGCACAGAGCTGTGTTCCACCGCTGATACCAGCGCATCGCGAGCGTTTGCAAGAGCAGTATTGTTTGCTTCCGTGCCAGAGGCGGTGAAGATGATTTCATCCGGCCACACGCTGATCGCAGCAGCTATGCGTGCACGCGCGTCTTCAAGCTGTTTTTTTGCCGCGCGTCCGAAACTATGTACGGATGACGGATTGGCCGGCGCAGACAGCAAGGTTTGCATAGCGGCGGCAACTTGGGGGCGGATAGGCGCGGTGGCGTTATAATCGAGATACGCAGGCATCGGCGGCTATCTTTTTTTCACATACGTCCGCCAGCGTGACCGAGCCTAAATAGCCTTCAATCTGCTTTTCCAGCCCTTCCCACAAATCATGCGTAGCGCAGCGGGAACTGGATACCATGCACCCTTTTTTATCATCGTGGCTGCCGCACCGGGTCATCTTGATCGCCTCCTCTACGGCTCTGACGATCTCCACGATCGCCATGTCGGAAGCGGGCTTGGTCAGCACATACCCACCTTTGGGCCCGCGCACGGATTCCACCAGCCCGCCGTGACGCAGCTTGCTGAAAATCTGTTCGAGATAGGGAACCGTGATTTCCTGCGATTCCGCCAGTTCCGCAAGCGCCACAGGCCTATCCGTGCCACGCGCTGCAAGCTCGACCATCGCCATCACAGCGTAGCGCGCCTTGGTGCCGAGTATCACGACTTATTCTCCCAACTGCTGGCGCTTTTCGCCAGTTCGCCGTTCTCGGCTTCCAGTTCGCCCAGCCGCTTTTTCATAACGGCCATTTCCTGCTGGAGCTGCTCGATCATTTTTTCCATCGGATCATCAGAATTCTGGGGAGTGCCGTAAGCATCGAAATGCGCGGGCTGCGGCGTGGCGGGCACGGCTTTTACCGGGTGCGCGGGCACGCCGACCATTTTGTCACCCGCATTCACATCCTTCACCACCACCGCGTTGGAGCCGATGCGAGCGTTATCGCCCACATAGATGCAGCCCAGAAGCTGCGCGCCCGCACCTATAATAACGCCGTTGCCGATCTGTGGGTGGCGTTTGGCGCCCTTGGCATCGTCGCCGGGCGATACGCCGCCGAGGGTAACGTCGTGATAGATGGTAACATCGTTGCCGATGGTAGCCGTTTCACCGATAACGACTCCCATGCCGTGGTCGATAAAGAACCGTTCGCCGATGGTCGCACCGGGGTGGATTTCAATGCCGGTGATAAATCGCGCGACGTAAGAAAGGATACGCGCGGGAAGTTTTAGCCCATTTCTCCATAACCAGTTGGAAAGCCTGTGCAATAAAATTGCATGCAGGCCGGGATAGCATAAAATGACCTCAAGTCGCGACCGTGCCGCAGGGTCGCGTGCAAAGACCGAATCAATATCATTCACTATTCTCTTGAACATGGTGGGGTAAATTCAATATACATGCATTTCGTTAATGCGGTTGCACGCAACCTAATATAACTACCTTCGCCGATCAACTAAGAAAACGCAGCGTTTACCATGCCGGAAATCATTATCAGCGGTTCTGAAGGCCGTATCGAAGGGCGCTACCACCATAGCGAGCATAAAGGCGCGCCGATCGTGCTCGTCCTGCACCCCCACCCACTCTATGGCGGCACGATGAACAACAAGATCGTCTACCGCCTCTACCATATCTTCGCCCAGAACGGGTTTTCCGTGCTGCGCTTCAACTTCCGCGGCGTAGGCAAATCGCAAGGTAAATACGACGAAGGCGTAGGCGAACTGACCGATGCCGCCACCGCGCTCGACTGGTTGCAGATGCAAAATCCCGACGCACCGACCTGCTGGATCGCCGGATTTTCGTTCGGCGCGTGGATTTCCCTGCAACTGCTCATGCGCAGACCCGAGATCGAAGGTTTCGTCGCCGTGTCGCCGCCCGCCAATTTATACGATTTCTCATTCCTCTCCCCCTGCCCCTCCGCCGGGCTGATCACACAGGGCGACAAGGACGATGTGGTGTCGGAAGATGCAGTGAGCAAACTTGCAACCCGCTTAGGCGGTCAGCATGGCGGCAATGTGAAATACCAGCTCGTCGGTGGTGCCGATCACTATTACCGCGGCGTGGAAGAAGACATGGGTACGGTGGTAAACGATTACATCGCCCAGCGCATGCAGGAATTCACCCAAAAACGCAAAGTCCGCCCGGATAGAAAACGCCGACAGTTACCGCGGGATTAATTCTACCATTTCCGTCTTGTACGCTTTGGATATTGTTTATCGCAGGTTGCTGCATACGGTGGAAAATCACCTGTTTCTAGTAGTGCCTTACCCGAAAAATGGCTGGAATTAGCGACTGCGCGTGGGCGCTACAGGTGCGCTACGGGCTACGCTCGCGCTGCGGGCGGTGCTACCGCCGCTGCGCGACGATTGGTAGGCGGCTAGGCGTGTAGCATTGCGGTCGCGGCTCGCTTTATCTTTAAGGCCGAAGAATGCGACCAGGAATTTGGTGATTCCTCTCAGGTAATTTTTTCCGTTGCCGGTGCCCCAGACATGCTGCCCCTTGACACCCCATAACCCGGCGCTGGAATTGATACCGCCCCATACGTTGCTGCTAACGCCACCCCAGACGTTATCGGCTGACGTACCCCATACGTTATCGGCGAACGTACCCCACACGTTAGTGCTCGCACCATGTACGGTTACGGTAATATTTTGTTTCGGGCCGGTGAAGTCACTGCCATAGGCATCGTAAGTTGTGACCGTGGGCGGCGGCGTGTGGCCATGGAGACTGATCGTATCATCCGTCCTCGCCCATACGCCTGCGTTGGGATTTTGCCCCTGCTGCATTGCCTGCATCTTGCGCAGGTTGATAAAATACGGGCTGTGCTTGTTGATGGCATCCTGAATATTCTGATGTGTCATGAAGGATTTGGGCTTGTATTTACCTACCGACCAACCGCTGTTGGTGGTGATCTTACCGTTCTTGGTGTTGATCTTGGCTACCACGTTGTCGGCGATGTCGTAAATTTTGCCGTTCCTTACAAGACGGCCATTAGGATAAATCTTCGGCGTGACCAACACCATTTTACGCAAGGCCTTGGCTTCCTTCGCCGCTTTTTTTGCTGCCACTTCTTTTAAGGCGTTCATCGCATTCTTTGACAATTGCCGACCGCCTGAGCCGCCGTGCAATCCACCGGATTTCTTCAGCGCCTTGTCACCTTCGCCGACCTTGCTGTTCAGCAAACGCTTAAAGCGTGTGACCGAAGATTCACCGCCGCCGGGCAAACCGGTTTTACGTTCGTCTTGACTGGCTTTGAGCATGCGCTTATAGCGCTCCGCAGGTGTGAACTTGCCACCTTTTTGGATTTCAATGCGAATTAACTCGCTGGCAATGCTACGCTTGCCTTTCTCGCGGTTACCGTCAAAAAAACGTGTCGAGCCCATGGAATCTATTATACACTGGCTTCCATCTCTAACCTAATGGTTTTTAACACATTGTCACAGAACTGTCACAAACACGGCAAAAGATTGGTTTTACTGGCGATCGCGCTGCTGATGGCCGTGAGCGTGGGGCTTTGGGCTGCATTATTTTCGGCGCGCAAGACTGAATTTCTCTCTATCCAGACAAAAAACGGCTCCTACCCGCTTACCATCGAAGTGGCGGATAGCGAAGAAGAACAGGAGCGTGGACTGATGCACAGGGTCTCGCT
Source organism: uncultured Rickettsiales bacterium (assembly GCA_964645205.1). Classification (GTDB taxonomy): domain Bacteria; phylum Pseudomonadota; class Alphaproteobacteria; order Rickettsiales; family SXRF01; genus CAZYBO01. The sequence goes on along the minus strand of CAZYBO010000001.1, from coordinate 11,614 downwards.
GGAGGAAGGCACCGGCATGCTGTTTTATTACCCTCAGGACAAAACGGTGCGCATGTGGATGAAGAACACGCTGATCGCGCTCGACATGCTCTTTATCGACAGCCAAGGTAAAATCGTCTATATAGCACGGCACGCGAAGCCGGAATCGCTCGACGTTATCAGCGCGGATCGCCCAGTGCGGGCAGTGCTGGAAGTGGCGGGAGGTACGGCGGAGACCTATAACATACAAGTAGGCGACACGGTAACGCATGCGTATTTCAACGAACGGCGTCCTTAGTTTTTTTCTGGTAGCGATGCTATCCGCCGCGCCGCTTTACGCGCGCGAACTCCCTATGTTTTATAGCCGTGCTAACGTCACACTCGTGCGCACGCACCTGCCCGAACCACCTGCACCTGCGCTCCCCTGGCAGGACGTGGTGAAGGAAAATCCGGAAGTAACGCTGGATGTGGAGGTGCGCGACGCGACGACGCTTACCAAGCAGAAAGGCTGGTTCAACCTCAGCAGCCTTTCCGACAAAAAAGGCGTTATGGCGGTGTTCGCCACAGAGTCGTTGTCACCTATCGGAGCATCGTCGCAATACGCGAAGCTGGATATATTGCTTGCGGATCGCGAGGGGAAAATCACGCAGATCATTCCCAACATTTCGCTGGCGGAACTGGAACAGGATATTTATCCCGCAAGCCCGGTGCTGGCTTATTTGTTTCTGAAAGGCGGCACATGCGAAAGGCTGTCGATCGCGCCGGGGGATTTCCTTGAGCATACGCTGTTTAAAAAACCGCCCACGGTGCTGAGCGCACCTGCCCTGCCTCAGATGCCCGCGCCGATGCCGAAGGAAACGAAGGAACCCGTAAAACCCGCCGTGGCCTTACCGCCGGTGCAGATCATCGGCTCGCCTGAAAATCAGCCTCCACACAAGAAAAGATAACCGCCTAACGGCAACCGAGATCGTCATCCACACACCCGCCTGCAGGTGTGTAGGACGGGTCGAATTCGCGCCCCTGCGCCTTTTTGTAGACAGGCGAGTAATCGAGATCTTCCCACTCGTTCTTCTGAGAAGCGCCACAACCGGAAAGCGCAAGAAACATCAACATTATGGCAGTTACACGGTACATGGCATTCCTGTTTTTTACGTGCTTATTTTCACCTTTTTCCGGGCAATGGCAAGAGCCATCACTAAACCGCCAGCCACTGCGGATAACAACGAACCGGTGAGCACACCAAGCCGAACCAGCGGCTGGCTATCGCCAAACGCAAGGAAGCCGATGAACAGGCTCATGGTGAAGCCTATGCCTGCAAGCATGCTGACGGCAAGAAATTCCAGCCAGCCTGATTGCGCGGGAAGTTTTGCGATGCGCAGTCGCACCATCAGCCATGACGCGCCAAAAATGCCTATCGGCTTGCCAAACAAGAGCCCAAGCGCGATGCCAAGCGGCACGGGCTGGAGTAAACCGTCCATGCCGATACCCGAAAGCGGAACGCCCGCGTTGACGAACGCGAACAAAGGCACGACACCGAACGCTACCCACGGATGCAGCGCATGGATCAGCCGTTCGCCGGTTCGCCCGGGGATAAACGCACCCAGTAACACACCAGCCACGGTCGGATGCACGCCGGACTTCAACACCGCAACCCAAAGCGCCGCACCGATCAACAGATAGACAGCGACGTGCTTGACGCCGCCTCGGTTGCATCCGAACAGCGCCGCCATGCATAGCGCCGCAACCAACAACGCCTCTGCAGAGAGCTGTTCGGTGTAAAACAACGCTATGATAATCACCGCCGCCAGATCATCGATCACCGCCACCGACATAAGAAATACTGTAAGCGAGGGCGCCACGCGGCTACCGAATAAGGCCAGCACGCCAAGCGAAAAAGCAATGTCGGTAGCCGAAGGAATCGCCCAACCGCGCGCCGAGGCAAGGCTGCCGTTAAAATAAAGATAGATAAGCGCCGGCACCATCACGCCGGCTAACGCCGCTATGCACGGCATTAATGCTTGTGAAAGGCTGGACAATTCACCGCCCGTTATTTCCCGCTTGATCTCCATTCCGACGACGAGAAAGAAAATACTCATCAACCCGTCATTGATACTGTGCGACAACGGCACGCCGCCCAGCGGCCAGTGAACAAATGCTTCGTACGTTCCCGCAAACGGCGAATTGGCCGCAAATACCGCACAGAGGGCAACACCCATGAGCATGATGCCGGATGCCGCTTCAAGTTTCAGGAATTTCTTTACGAAAGAGAGCATTAGCTACGTCATAATCCTGTAACAATTATCCTATACTATCCCAACATGGACGATTTAGATAAACTTGTACAGCAAACCGATCAATTCGCACACACCATCGCGGCGATCAGCAGCGAAGTTTCTCAGAAGCCCCTGAGCGTCTCGGTAACGCGCGATGGAAAACTGCGCAGCAACACCGCCATATAGCCCTCTGAACCTGCGTTTTTACGCATTCTTAACTTTGTAGACGCAAATTCTTTACCTATAACTGCCATAGTGACTGGCGTAATTGTTCATTTACCCTAAGGAGTACGTCACTATGGCTGCTGTCGAAAAAATACCGTCCGCTACGGCTTCTTCCAAGACCGCTACGCTGACTGTCGGCGACAAAACCGTCACCATGCCGATCTATAACGGCAATGAGGGGCCGAGCGTCATCGACATCGGCAAGCTATATAGCGAAACCGGCATGTTCACCTACGATCCCGGCTTCATGTCCACCGCCTCCTGCGAATCCAAGATCACCTTCATCGATGGCGATTTAGGCATCCTGCGTTACCGCGGCTACGACATCGACGCGCTGGCGGATAAGTGTGACTTCCTTGAAGTCTCACACCTGCTGCTCAACGGCGAGCTGCCGAACAAAAAAGAAAAACAGGCGTTCGACCGCACGATCACCATGCATACGATGGTGCATGAACAGGCACATTTCCTGTTCCGCGCCTTCCCGCGCGCTTCGCACCCAATGGCGATCATGGTGGGCGCGGCGGCGTCGCTGTCGGCCTTCTATCACGATTCGCTGGACATCAACGAGCCTGAACAACGCGAACTCGCGGCCTACCGCCTGATCGCCAAAATGCCGACGCTGGCGGCGATGGCGTATAAATATTCGGTGGGCATGCCGTTCATCTATCCGCAGAACGAGATGACCTTCTCGGAAAATTTCCTGCACATGCTGTTCGCCACGCCGTGCGAAAAATACAAAGTCAGCCCGACGCTGATCAAGGCGATGGACAAGCTGCTCATCCTGCATGCCGACCACGAACAGAACGCATCCACCTCTACCGTGCGCATGGCCGGGTCGTCGGGCGCGAACCCGTTCGCCTGCATCGGCGCGGGTATCGCATCACTGTGGGGCCCCGCACATGGCGGCGCCAACGAAGCGGTAATCAACATGCTGCGCGAAATCGGCACCGTCGATAAAATTCCGGAATTCATCAAAAAGGTGAAGGATAAATCCTCCGGCGTGAAGCTGATGGGCTTCGGCCACCGCGTGTATAAGAATTACGATCCGCGAGCGAAAGTACTGCACGCAACATGTCAGGAAGTACTGGCGGAACTCGGCAAAATCGATGAGCCGTTGCTCAAAATCGCCGTCGAGCTGGAACGCATCGCACTGTCGGACGAATATTTCATCGAACGCAAGCTGTACCCGAACGTGGATTTCTACTCGGGCATCATCTACCGCGCGATGGGTATCCCGTCGAAAATGTTCACCGTGCTGTTCGCCGTCGCCCGTACCGTGGGCTGGGTATCGCAGTGGAAAGAAATGATGGAAGACCCGAAAACCAAGATCGGGCGCCCGCGCCAGCTCTTTACCGGTTCGACCCCGCGTAATTTTATTGCGCTGGACAAACGGTAACCCTATATAAAACATAGGAAAAGGCCGCCGCACCCGCAGCGGCCTTTTCTTTTCAGGGTTGTTAACGCTTTATTAAAGCTCAACCTCTAGTATCCTAAGCATAATTTTGCTATAATGGTTCCACAACGCGTATCAATCAGCAGGAGATTCTCATGGGTGATTCAAATTCTGACAATAAAGGTTGCGGCAAATTCGGGTGCAGCAGCGTCATGTGGTGGGTTACGCTGACAGTGGCGGTGGTAGCGGTTCCCGCGTTTGGGATTCTCGTAGCTTCGATCGTGCATATGAATAACATCGGCGATGTGTTTGCCTTCGTGGTAGCGTGCTGGTTCTGTACCTATCTGGGCATGTTGCTGATGAAAGACCCGCGCATGGCTAAAAAGCTCGGCGACCCCAAGAAAGATCAGGATTGATACAATCCAAGCTATATATTACAATTGATTAACACTATAGTAAGGAATATACTCTAGACTGTAAGGTCAAGGTAATCGACTTTTAAGGGGCAGGTAGTTCCCCGGCCAAGGTTCGAATTGGTTCGTTCAGGAGGATGTATGGATATCAGCTCACTTCCCGGATTCAGTAGCACGCAGCAACAGCAGAACGTGTCGCGCGCAACGTCCAAGCTGCGCTCCGTGATCGAAACGCTGGTCAGCGGCAGCCGCCTCAACCAAGCATCCGACGACGTGGCGGCGCTCTCCATCGCTTCGCAACTGCAATCGCAAACATCAGGCCTTAAGCAAATTTCTTCCAACCTCGCGCAGGCTTCCAGCCTTACGCAGGTTGCAGACGGCGGCATCGAACAGATTCAGGGCGCGTTGGAACAATTGAAATCGTTGGCGCAACAGGCGAGCAATCCCACGCTTAACGCCGAAAACCGCGAACAACTCAATAACCAGTTCAAGGAACTGACCAAAGAAATAGACCGCCTTGCAAGCACCACTGGCTTCAACGGCAAAAGCCTGCTTAATGGTGACATTAGCGGCGACAATACACTTTCGATTGGCAGCCTGCTTTCTTCCAACGAAGCAAACGATCAAGGCGAATCGCTTTCTATCGATAATCTCTCTAGCGCCAGCCTGTTTAGCGGCCAGTCACTCAACCTGCAAACAGCAGATGGTGCGGCGCAGGCTTTTGCCGTTATCGGTGAAGCGCTGGGCAAGACTATAAGCGCGCGCGCAAGCGTCGGCACATTCCAGCAATCCATCGATTTCGTCGCCGCCAATATAGATTCGGCGGTGGTAAATCAGGAAGCCGCACGCTCTGAACTTCAGGATACGGATTTCGCGCAGGCTTCCACGTTGCTGTCACTCTTCAACGTGCAGCGCGACGCCGGTATCGCACTTGCCGCGCAGGGCAATCGCCTGAGCCCAGCATTGCTAAAGCTGGTCGGCTAATTCTGCAGCCCCACTAAATTCTTCGCAAAATCCCCCGCATCGAACGCATCGAGATCCTCGATCGCTTCGCCTACGCCTATGGCGTGGATGGGCAGCCCGAATTGCTTTGCGAGCGCGACGACCACACCGCCTTTGGCGGTGCCGTCGAGCTTGGTGACGATAAGGCCGGTGACGTTCACGATCTCCTTGAACGCCTGCGCCTGAGATAGTGCGTTTTGCCCCGTGGTGGCATCTAATACCAGCACGACATGATGCGGCGCGGACTCATCGATTTTCTTGAGCACCTTGCACATCTTCTGCAACTCATCCATCAGATTGGACTTATTTTGCAAACGTCCCGCCGTGTCGATGAGCAATATATCCGTGCCCGATGCTTTCGCCTGCGCGTAGGCTTTATAAGCGACGCTCGCGGGGTCGGATTCGTGCTCGCCGGTGATTACCGGAATGCCGGAGCGCCTGCCCCACTCCTGCAACTGCTCGACAGCGGCGGCGCGGAACGTATCGGCCGCGGCGAGCATCACGCTGGCACCACCTGCGCTATAGCGGCTGGCGAGCTTACCGATGGTAGTGGTTTTTCCGTTGCCGTTGACGCCGACCATCATCATTACCGTCGGCTTATGCTCGCGGCTGGGCACGAGCAGCTTCGCATGCGGCTGCAGCACCTTAGCGATCTCATCGGCCAAAAACAGGCGCACTTCTTCGGGAGAAATTTCCTTATCGAACCGCTCGCGCAGGAGCGTCGCCGTCATTTCCGATGCCAACCGCGCACCGATATCCGCCTCGATCAGAAGCTCTTCGAGCTGCTCGATGGTCTGCGCGTCCAACTTGCGCTTAGTGAAGATGCCCGTGATGCCGGAGCCGATTTTCGTGGAGCTTTTGGAGAGGCCGACTTTTAGCCGGGAGAGAAAATTGAATTTACCGCCACTCATGTAATATGTCCTGTTAACGCAGCGTCATTGCTGCCTGTAATTTTCACCGCCATCACCTGCCCCGGCTCGCATTCTTGGTCGAGTTCCACATGCGCGAAATGCTCCGTGCGGCCGAGCGTGGGTTTTTCCACGATGATGCTGGCGGTTTTTCCGATTTGCGATTGCAGGAAGGCGGCGAGTTGTTTTTCCCCGGCGGCACGCAGGCGCGCGGCGCGTTGCTTGCGGATGTCCTTGGGCACTTGCGGCATCTTGGCGGCGGGCGTGCCGGTGCGGGCGGAGTATGGGAACACGTGGAGGTAGGTGAGTTGCGCTTCGTCTACGATGTTGAGTGTGTTTAGAAACATCTCGTCGGTTTCGGTGGGGAAGCCTGCGATGATGTCGGCACCGAATACGACGTCAGGGCGCACGGCGCGCACGCGGGCGCAGAAATCGAGCGCGTCGGCGCGCAAATGGCGGCGCTTCATGCGTTTTAAGATCATGTCGTCGCCCGCCTGCAAACTTACATGGATATGCGGCATCAGGCGCGGCTCTTCGGCGATGAGGCGGAAGAGATCGTCATCGACTTCCACCGCGTCGATAGACGACAGGCGCAGGCGCGGAAGTTCGGGAACCAGCGCGAGCAGGCGCTTCATCATCTGGCCGAGCGTGGGCGCGCCGGGTAAATCTTTTCCATAGTCGCTGACATCGACGCCGGTGAGCACAATTTCGTTGAACCCCTGCTCAACCAGCATCCGCACCTGCGATACTACTTCGCCGATCGGCACCGAGCGGCTGTTGCCGCGCCCGAACGGGATGATGCAGAAAGTGCAGCGATGATCGCAGCCGTTTTGCACTTGCACGAAGGCGCGCGCGCGTCCGTCGAACGAGGCGACCATGTGCGACGCGGTTTCCTTCACCGACATGATGTCGTTGACGAGCGCTTTTTCCTCGCCCGCCCGCACGAACTGGTAGCCGCTCTTTTCCAGTTTTTCCTGATTGCCGAGGACATTGTCCACCTCGCCCATGGCTGTATACATTTCGGGATGCACCTGCGCCGAGCAGCCGGTGACGATGATCTTCGCAGCCGGGTTTTCCTTGCGCGCTTTACGGATGGCCTGGCGCACCTGCCGCTCTGCTTCGGCGGTCACCGCGCAGCTGTTGAACACGATGGCGTTGGAAAGCCCGGCAGCTTCGGCCTGCGTGCGGATGATCTCGCCTTCGTAGCTGTTGAGGCGGCAACCGAAATTGACGACGGAGACGGTCATGTTTTTTTCTCCGTCATCCCGGCGCAGGCCGGGATGACGATAAAGAGAGATGTCATAATTCCAGCTCGCCTTTGAATTCCAGCTCCACCGGGCCGGTCATCCATACGCAGTTATCCTGTTCGTCCCATGTGATGCTGAGAATGCCGCCGGGCAGATGCACGTCGGCATGGTTGCCGGTGAGTTTACGGCGGTGCAGCGCGACGACGGTGGCGCAGGCGGCGGTACCGCAGGCGAGCGTCTCCCCTACCCCGCGCTCCCACACGCGTAGTTTGATTTCATGCTCGGATACGATCTGCGCGAAGCTGACATTGGCGCGCTCGGGGAAAAGCGGGTGGTGTTCGAGTTGCGGCCCCAGAGTAGTGACGGGCGCGGTGGCGGTATCTTGTACCGAAAACACCATATGCGGGTTGCCCATGCTAACTGCCGACGGCGCGCCTTCGATCGGCAACGCATTCGTGTCGCAGGCTTGCGATAGCGGAATATCGCGCCATTCGAGTTTCGGTTCGCCCATATTCACGCACACATCGCTGGCGTCGATGATACGGCATTCGAGCAATCCGGCTTTGGTCTGGATCACAGGATGTGATTTTTCCATCAGCGAAGCGACACAGCGCGTGGCGTTGCCGCAGGAGGACGATTCGCTGCCGTCGGCGTTGTAGATGCGCATGAACACGTCCGCTTTTTGCGACGGTTCCATCACGATGATCTGGTCGCAGCCTTTAGTAACGGGATTTTTACGGTCGGCAAGCGCGCGCAGGCTTTCGGGCGCTAACGTGAGCGGCTGCGTGCGCGCATCGAAAATGACGAAATCATTTCCAGCACCGTTCATTTTGATAAAGGGCAATGTCATGGCCGCCTCTGGTTAAAGCGCGGAAATTATAGGAGGGTTTGCAATCTCAGGCAATCAGCGAGAGGGCGGCTCGGATTTTTTGTCATCGCGTCCGACGGTCTTCTCATACCATTCATCTTCTGCTGCAGTGCGTGCCTTCGCCCTTTCGATGATGCCTTTGGCAACCGGGGACATTAATACGCCAAACGCCGAGCCTGCTATAGTATTCCTTGCTATTGCCTGGTTGTCCGAGATGGTTTCAGGAATCGGGAAGCTGGAGGGTTGCCCGGCTTTTCTTTTTGCCACTTCGACCTTGCTCACCAGAAAACCTGTTGTTCCACCCACAACTGCTCCTGCGCCTGCTAATGGCAGGAGCCGCTTGAAGAAACCGCGGCGGTTTATTTTTTCGCCGTTATCGCTGTTTTGCACTTCACTCATAAATTTGTCTGCTTTTGGTTTAAAATTCGCGGGATTATCGCGCAAATGCGCACTTAGCGCAAGCGCTGTCTATGGCCCATCGCGGTGACGGTCATGATTTTCTTTCTCGATACGGCGGCGTTCCTGCCATTCGCGCCCTTCGCGATCCTCGCGCGCCATGCGCTCGGCTTCCGCGTCACGGTCACGGCTGGCGAAATGCGCCACTACCCCTGCGCCAACACCGCCGACCAGTGCGCCAGTAGCTACGCGATTGCCGAAGGTTTGCTGCGGCTCTGGCGCGGAATCCGGCAGAGGATCGTCGGGAAGTTGGCTCTGTGGCGGGGTTTTGTCTTTGTGGGTAACCCCTGCGACGAACGCGCCAAGCCCTGCGCTGGTGAGGATAAAATTCCGGCGGGTAAACAGGCGGGGCTTGTCATTTTGGTCGGGCATAGCATGAGAGTATACTCGATTGTTAATCAGGGTTAAATCGATAATATATGGATATAATACAGCATTTTATACAATTTATTGTGCAATGCAGCAATTTATGGTATGATACATACAGGTTAAAAGGGTACTTTTAGCCTGCTAATAGGGAGGAGGAATAACGCATATGCTTCACAAGATAGCACTCTTGCTGGTCATTGTTGGCGCCGTGAATATCGGTTTGGTTTCGCTGGCGCAGGTCAACCTGATCGGTGTGATGTTTGGCGCGCTTAGCCATGTCATCAACGTGCTGGTGGGCTTATCGGGTGTGTACATGTTACTGACCACGTACACCACGCTGCTGAAAAAAACGGCATAAAACCGATAGCGCTATCAGGTTAATGTAACCGACTCCCCGCTTATCGAAAGGTAAGCGGGGTTTTTTGATGCCTAGAATTTCACCTGAAACGTGAAAATCACTTTCTGCGTATCCGTAAAGAGCGTATCCGCGTCGTAATTGTCGTATTTCACGCCGAGCGTGTAGTGGCCGAAGAACGTTTGCTGGATCGAGGCGTTCCATTCGGTGCCGTAATCGGCGCTGGTGTTGTTGGATTGGAAATCGTGATACGCCACCATCATGTCCGTGCCTTTGAGCCATGCATCGCCGAACGGGAGTTTGTAGCCGATCGACACATAGCGGTCTTCAAGGCCGTTGGCGGGCGTGCTGAGGAATTTATCCGCCCAGCCGTTGAACGCGTGGAGCGTGGCAAGCGGGGTTTGGAACGCATGGCTTGCGGTGCCGTCGCCTTCTAATATTTCATAGCCCAGTTTTCCTGTCAGGCCGCTCCAGGTGACGCCGGGTTCGACCAAATAATAATTTGCGCTGTAATCGGCGGTGTTGCCGGCATAGTCGGATTGGTTGGCTGCCTCCGCCGCATAGATGAGTGCTACGCCCTCGCCTACTTCATGTTTTCCGGTCAACCGCACACCGTAGGTGACGTTGGATGAGGAAAGCGCGTCGTCGAAATCGAGCATGTAATCATACGCTGTGACCTTCAGTTGCGGCGCGAATTCGTACGAAGCGTTGATAAGATGCGAATTGCTTTCATACGCGCCGTTGGTGGCGTCTGGCCCGGTGATACGGTTCACTTTGCGGATATACGCGTAATACAGGCTGGCATGATCGATGAACTGGCTGGAGATGCTCGCAGCATCGAACGTCTGGTCGTTCTGGCGCCAGTCGACAGTGCCGACGAAACGCTGGTTATCAAGATTGATGAGCTGGCGGCCTACCGTGATATTGGTTTTCGGCAATCCCTGATAGCTGACATATAATTGATTCAACGTCGTATCTTCTGGGTCTGAGACAATCGGGAACTGGGTTTTGCCGTTGGTGGTGCTGTTGTAATGATCGACCCCAAGCGCAACGACGTTCTCTCCCTCCACCGCTAGCTGGAATCCTTGCCACAGGCCGGTTTTATATCCGATTTTGGTGCGCAGCGTAGATGCATACGCTTCCTCTGTGATCCCGTCCTGATCGACCGCTTCATAACGGTAGCGCGCGTTAAGCCACGGGGTGCCGTGAAGTATCGCATAAGAAAGCGATCCCGGCATGGCGTCAGGGAAATTCGTCATGCTGAATTTATCTAATTCTTCCGCAAGTGCCGATTTAGGTGCAGCGGCGGGAGCAGGTTTTACAGGCGTTTCAGCGGCACTCGCCATCGCCGGGAAGAGGATAACAACCGTTGCAACACTCAGATACCGAAGGCGAACATGCATGATCTTATCCCCTAAAAATCTGTGGCACCTGTTTGCGGGGTATCCCATTTCTACCGATGATTCTACTTTAATTTTTTTTAACCTGAACACAAAAAAGCCCCCGCTTTCGCGGAGGCTTTTTTCTTTTCGTTGTGAAACTAGCATTTAGGCGCAGGTGGCGGAGCATCATGTAAGATGATTCGTTTAACGTCAGAGGTTCAGGATAATCCCAAACATGCGAATAAACAAAATCCTTAGAAAGGAGGTAATCCAGCCGCAGGTTCCCCTACGGCTACCTTGTTACGACTTCACCCCAGTCATTGACCCTGCCGTGGGCGCTTTTGAGGGCGACTTAAGGCAGAACCAACTCCCATGGTGTGACGGGCGGTGTGTACAAGACCCGGGAACGTATTCACCGTAGCGTGCTGATCTACGATTACTAGCGATTCCAATTTCATGTACTCGAGTTGCAGAGTACAATCCAAACTGAGGCGGCTTTTTGAGATTGGCTATCCCTCGCGGGGTCGCGACTCATTGTCACCGCCATTGTAACACGTGTGTAGCCCAGGATGTAAGGGCCATGAGGACTTGACGTCATCCCCACCTTCCTCCGGCTTATCACCGGCAGTTTTCTCAGAGTGCTCAGCTTAACCTGTTAGCAACAGAGAATGAGGGTTGCGCTCGTTGCGGGACTTAACCCAACATCTCACGACACGAGCTGACGACAGCCATGCAGCACCTGTG